>NZ_JAJNCV010000001.1:395646-1472341 GCF_021026215.1 Microbacterium sp. JC 701 | reverse complement strand
CGAAGGACTCGCACGACGCGACCGACTCCAAGGACATGACCGACTCCAAGGACTCCTGGGACGCCACCGACTCCAAGGACATGACCGACTCGAAGGACGCGCACGACGCGACCGACTCCAAGGACATGACCGACTCGAAGGACTCGCACGACGCGACCGACTCGAAGGACATGACCGACTCCAAGGACTCGTGGGATGCCACGGACTCGTGGGACGCGAAGGACTCGACCGACTCTTGGGACGCTACGGACTCCAAGGACATGAAGGATTCCAAGGACTCGGCTGACTCCAAGGACTCCCACGACGCGACCGACGCGAAGGACATGACCGACTCGAAGGACTCGCATGACGCGACCGACGTCAAGGACTCGACCGACGTCAAGGACTCGACCGACGTCAAGGACTCGACCGACGTCAAGGACTCGACCGACGTCAAGGACTCGACCGACTCCAAGGACTCGCACGACGCCACCGACTCCAAGGACATGACCGACTCCAAGGACTCGCACGACGCCACCGACTCCAAGGACTCGACTGACTCCAAGGACTCGCACGACGCCACCGACTCCAAGGACTCGACTGACTCCAAGGACTCGCACGACGCCACCGACGCCAAGGACATGACCGACTCCAAGGACGCCACCGACTCCAAGGACTCGACCGACTCCAAGGACTCGACTGACTCGGCCGACTCCAAGGACTCCACCGACTCGCACGACGCCACGGACTCCCGTGACGCCACCGACTCGCACGACGCCACCGACTCGACCGACTCCTCGGATCGCTCGGGCACCCCGGCGGGCTACGCCGCTCCCCGCACGGGTTCGCAGCTGGCCGTGACCGGCTCCGACACCGGCAGCAGCGCCACGACGTTCTCGCTCCTGGCCGGTGCGATGCTCCTGGTCGGATCCGGTCTGATGGCCGCTCGTCGCCGCAGCACGCGCCCTGCCGTGGCCTCGGCATCCGCGGCATCCGTCGCCCGAACCGCACCGCCCGTCTCGCCCGCACCGTCGATCGTCGACCGCCCCTCCACGGCGACCTCGACCACCACGATGAGTGCGACCGCGGCGGGCCCGCGAACCGCGGAGGGATCACCCGCCCCGCGGGGTGAGGCCCGACGCAGCTCGCGATCGGCCTCGCCGCATCGCCGGGACGGTTCGCCGGGAGCAGCCGGCACCGATGGTCCTGTCGACGGCTCGCTGAGCGGCTGACATGACCACGAAGAAGACAGGGGCCGGTCGCACCACGCGGCCGGCCCCCGCCCCCCGCTCTGCTCCGGCGGAGCGGGGGCCTCTCGCGCCCGCGATCGCGACGGTGGCTGCCGTCGCGGTCGTGGGGGCGTACGTGTTCGTGAGTGCGACGTTCACCGCTCCCCCATCGCCCGCGCGGGCCATGGTGAGCGACGGTTTCGCGCCGTACTTCTCGCAGCGGTGGGACGTGTTCGCGCCGAACATCCTCCGCGTCAACAGTGCTCTGCAGGTGCAGGCGCAGTGGCGCGATGACAACGGCGACCTGCAGGCGAGCGACTGGATCGACGTCACCGACATGGAGCTCGCCGCGGTGCGCGGCATCCCGACCCCGTCGCGCATCTCGAAGAACAGCATCAACGCGCTGAGCACCTACCTCGAGCGCTACGACGAACTCACCCCCGCCCAGCAGCAACGGGTGCAGGACTCGTTCATCGAACGCTCCTCCGACGGCGGTTTCACCGCGATCCCGGATGCCGAGCTGCGCGCCGAACTCGACGGTCTCGGCGACAGCGGCGAAGGGTCGTCCGTTCCGTTCGTGCGGTACGACTACATGCTGAACCGTTTCTCCACCGCGTTCACCGAGGCGTACTTCGGGCGCGACGTGGAGAGGGTGCGGTGGCGAGCGCAGTTCGACCGCCCGAATGAGTTCCTCCACCGTTTCGACGACGAGCGTCAGTTCGACCTGAACGAGCTCACTTTCGGATGGCGTGCGGCCGAGCAGGCCGACGACCCATCGGTGCGCGGCATCTTCGCCGACGTGCAGACGCGCTACACCGGCGAGGAGCGGCGATGACCATCCAATTCACCCGACGTCAGGGGTGGCGACAGCGCCTCTCCCCCGTGCAGCTGTGGACCGGCTTCCAGGACTGGCTGACGTCGGCGAAGCACGCGACGATTGGCTTCTCGCTGCTGCGGATCATCTTCGCGGTGGCGATGCTGCTCGTGCTGCTGCCGAGCTTCGCCGACCGGCACTACCTGTGGGGGGCGGGATCGTGGTGGGTGGAACCTGAGGCGCGTCGCCGCGGGTGGTGGGAGCCCTTCCGACTCATCTTCGCCAAGGACGATCCGGTACTTTTCGACCTGGCGTACTTCGCGCTCATTGCCCTGGCGCTGCTGTTCCTCGTGGGCTTCAAGACCCGTTGGGTGACGCCCGTGCTGCTCTTGTTCTGGGTCGGCCTCTCGGCCAACACGACGCTGCTGACCAACGGCGGCGACACCCTCATGCGGATCGTGCTGGTGTTCGCGCTGTTCGCCGACCTCAGCCGGCACTTCTCCGTCGACGCCTGGCTACGACGCAGGCGCGGCGAGCGGGCCGGACGATTCGACGCGCTCCGACGTCGCGTGCCCGAGTGGCTTTCGCCGCTGCTGCACAACACCGCGCTGATCCTGTGCTGCTACCAGATCCTGCTCGTGTACCTCGTGTCGTCGATCCTCAAGCTGCAGGGTGAGGAATGGATCTCCGGGACCGCCCTCTACTACGCCCTCTCGCTCACCGAGTTCCAGGTGCTTCCCGCCCTGAGCGAAGCGGTGTGGCAGGTGACCCCGTTCATCATGGTCGGCACGTGGTTCGCTCTCGTCGTGCAGCTCACGTTCCCGGTGGCGCTGCTGTGGAAGCCGTCGCGCTACGTCGCGGTCGCGGGCCTCTCGCTCACGCACTTCGGCATCGGCCTGCTGCTCGGACTCTGGCCGTTCTCGCTCGCGATGATCGCACTCGACCTGCTGCTCGTGCGCGACGCGTCGTGGTTGCGGGTGCGCGCCGTGGTCGGCATGCTCGTCACGCGCGGGCGTCGGGCCATCGCCGCGGCCCGCGAGAGCGTCCGCGAAGGGGGCGATGAGCTGACCCCCGAAACGCCGGAGCGCCGCGCGGCATGAGCCGGCGGCGCCCCTGGTCGTGATGGTGCTCAGTCGCGGATGGCCGCGCCGAACCGGTCGGCGGCCACCGCGACACCGGCGAGCTTGGCCTCGGTGGCCTCGGCTGCGGTGAGGGTGCGGTCGTCGGCGCGGAACCGCAGCGCGAACGTGAGGCTCTTCGTCCCTTCGGCGAGTCCCTGGCCGCGATAGTCGTCGACCAGGCGAGCGCCCTCGATCAGCGGAGTCCCACCCTCGAGCAGCGCCGCGCGCACGTCACCGGCGGCGACGTCGATCGGAACCGTGAGCGAGACATCCTGCGTGGCGGCGGGGAAACCCGAGAGGGATGCCGCGACGACGCGCGACTGCGCGAGCTCGAGCATCGCGTCGAGGTCGAGCTCGGCCACGAGCACTCGCCCGGGCAGGTCGGCCGCAGCCGACACCGCGGGCAGCAGCTCGCCGACGTAGCCGATGTCGTGTCCCGAGGCGAGCACCCGCGCCGTGCGGCCCGGGTGCAGAGCGGCGCGCTGAGCCTGCACGAGCTCGATGTCGAGCCCGGCGGCGGCGGTCAGCACGCGCACGGCGTCCACGGCATCCGCGAGGTCCGCGACGACCGCGGGCTGACCCGGCTGCTTCGCGACCGTGTGACCGGTCAGCAGAACGGCCACGTGCCGACGCTGCGGCGGGATCGACGCGTCGAGGGCGGCCAGGGTCGCGGCATCCGGACGCACCGCCAACGGCGGCACCGACGGCGTGCCGTACTGCACGCCCGGCTTGGGCAGGAAGACGGTCCCGGTCTCGAAGAGCGCGAGGTCGACGATGCCGCGCGACACGTTGCGATGCGCCACCTGCAGCAGGGCCGGCACGAGCGAGCGGCGCAGGAACGGGGCGAGGCCGTCGAGCGGGTTCGCGAGCTTGACGCTGGGCAGGGAGTCGCCCGAGGGCGAGCCGTGCAGAGCGTTCTGCTCCTCGGTGGTGAAGGGGAACGACGGCGTCTCGACGAATCCGGCCGAGGCGAGCGCGTTGGCGACGCGGCGGCGTCCCTGCTGCGCGGAGGTGAGGCCGCGGCCCGACGGCGGAGTCGGCAGCACCGAGGGGATGCGGTCGTACCCCTCGATACGCGCGACCTCCTCGGCCAGCGTCCACTTGTCGGTGAGGTCGGGGCGCCACGACGGCGCGGTGACCGCCCACCCACCCTCGCGCTCCTCGACGGTGCCGCCGATCAGGCGCAGGGCGCGCACGATCTCGTCGTCGGTGTACGCGACGCCGATGAGGCCCGGAACGAATCCGGCCGGCAGCGTGATCGGGTCACGACGGTAGGTCGACGGGAGGGATCCGCCCAGCTCGGTGTCGAGGGTTCCGCCGGCGAGCTCGACCATCAACGACGCGACGCGCTCGGCCGCGACGTGGGCCACGAGCGGGTCGACACCGCGCTCGAAGCGGCGCGAGGCCTCGGACGGCAACTTGTGCCGGCGGGCGGTGCGCGCGATCGAGACCTGGTCGAACGTCGCCGCCTCGATGAGCACGTTGCGCGTGGCGTCGCTCATCTCGGTGGGGCCGCCGCCCATGACACCCGCGAGGCCGATCGGGCCCGACTCGTCGGTGATGAGCAGGTCTTCGGCGTGGAGCGTGCGCACCTGGCCGTCGAGCGTCTCGAGCTTCTCGCCCTGCGCCGCGCGGCGCACGGTGATGCCGCCCTGCAGTCGGTCGAGGTCGTACCCGTGGATCGGCTGGCCCAACTCGAGCATCACGTAGTTGGTGATGTCGATGAGCACCCCGAGCGAACGGATGCCGGCGAGCGACAGCCGCGTGATCATCCACGGAGGCGTCGGTCGCGAGGGGTCGACGTCGCGCACGATCCGCGCCACGAACTGGCTTGCACCCTGGCGTCCGCGGATGGGAGCGCCGTCGTCGACGGCGATAGGGAAGCCCTCCGGCGTGCGGGCGACGGCCGCGTCGTGGCCGGCACCCGGATCGCGGAAGGCCGCGCCCGTGGCGTGCGAGTACTCGCGGGCGACGCCGCGCAGCGAGAGGGCGTAGCCGCGGTCGGGGGTGACGTTGATCTCGACGGCGATGTCGTCGAGGCCCAGCAGCGCGATCGCGTCGGTTCCGACGGGAGCGTCGATGCCCAGCTCGACCAGGCGCAGGATGCCGCTGTGCTCGCTCCCGAGGCCCAGCTCCTTCGCCGAGGCGATCATGCCGTCGGACACATGACCGTAGGTCTTGCGCGCGGCGATCGGGAACGGTCCGGGCAGAACCGAGCCGGGCAGGGTCACCACGACCTTGTCGCCCTCGAAGAAGTTGCCCGCACCGCAGACGATGCCGCGGATGTCCCTTTCACCGGTCCCTGAGCCTGTCGAAGGGCCGACGTCGACCTGGCACCAACGGATGGTCTTGCCGTTGGACTGCGGCTCGGGGGTGAACTCGATCACCTGCCCGACGACGATGGGGCCGGACAGCTCGAAGCGGTGCACGTCCTCTTCTTCGAAGCCGACGGAGACGAGGGCCGCCAGGACGTCTTCGGGCGTGGCCTCGGCCGCGACGTCGACGTACTCGCGCAACCAGGAGAGCGGGACGCGCATCAGACCACCATTCCGAACTGCTCGCTGAAGCGGACATCGCCCTCGGCCATGTCGCGCATGTCTTGCACGTCGCTGCGGAACATGAGCGTGCGCTCGATGCCCATGCCGAAGGCGAAGCCCGAGTACTCCTCGGGGTCGATGCCCGCGGCCCGCAGCACGTTGGGGTTCACCATGCCGCAGCCACCCCACTCGATCCATCGGGCGCCGCCCTTGAAGGTCGGATGCCAGAGGTCGAGCTCGGCGCTCGGCTCGGTGAACGGGAAGAAGTTGGCGCGGAAGCGCGTCTTCGCCTCGGGCCCGAACAGCACGCGCGCGGCGTGGTCGAGGGTGCCCTTGAGATGGGCCATGGTGATGCCCTTGTCGACGACGAGTCCTTCGAACTGCGTGAACACCGGCAGGTGCGTGGCGTCGAACTCGTCGGTGCGGTACACCCGGCCCGGGCACAGCACGTAGATCGGCAGGTCGCGCTCGAGCATCGACCGCACCTGCACGGGGCTCGTGTGCGTGCGGAGCACGAGGTGGCGCGCGACGGGATCGACGAAGAAGGTGTCCTGCATCTGACGTGCGGGGTGGTCGACGTCGAAGTTGAGCGCGTCGAAGTTGAACCACTCGTGCTCGAGCTCCGGCCCCTCCGCGATCTCCCAGCCCATGCCGACGAAGATGTCGGACACCTGCTCTTGCAGGAGGGTGATCGGATGCCGAGCCCCGACGCGAGCGCGCTGCGGGAGCGCCGTCACGTCGATGCGCTCGGCCTCGAGCTGGGCCGCGGTCTCGGCGGCCGCCAGCTCCGCCTCGCGAGCGGCGAGAGCCTGGTTCACCTGCCCACGGGCCTGCCCGACGAGCTTGCCGAAAGAGGCCTTGTGCTCGGGGGCGACGTTGCGCATCTGGGCGTTCAGCTGGGCGAGGGAGGACTGCTCCCCCGTGTGCGCGGAACGGGCGGACTTCAGCTCGGCGGTGGTCGCGGCGGCGGCGATGGCGGCAAGGGCCTCATCGACCGCGGAGGCGACGGCCTCGGGGGTGATCTCGGGTGCGTCGGACACGAGATGAGAGTCTACCGACGGGCGGGGACACTCCCCCGCCCGTCGGTGATTCCGACGCTCGGCTCGGCGGTCAGGACGCCGAGCCGGGACCGTTCCTGCCGAGACCGCGCTGGGCCACGATGAGCTCGGTGTCGGTGCCGGTCTGCCCCGCCGGCTCCGCGGGGGCGACGTTGCCCGCCTTGGGCGAACGGCGCAGGCCGACCTCGACGCGGTGAGCGGCGAACGACAGGGCGAGGCACATCGCGACGTAGATCACGCTGGCGATCATCGCGGCGGGGATCAGCGGAGAGCCGTACTCGCCGTTCGAGCCGAGGAGTCGGGCGAAGTACAACAGCTCGGGGTAGGTGATGATGAAGCCGAGCGCGGTGTCCTTCAGGGTGACCACCAACTGCGCGATGATCACGGGGAGCATGGCACGGATCGCCTGCGGCAGCAGGATCAGGCGCATGACGCCCGCCTTGCGCAGACCCACCGCGTAACCGGCCTCACTCTGACCGCGGGGCAGCGACTCGACGCCGGCGCGGATGACCTCCGACAGCACGGAGCCGTTGTAGAGGATCAGCGCGATGACGACGGCCCAGTACGACGACATCTTGATGCCGATGACCGGCAGACCGTAGTACAGCAGCAGCATGAAGACGAGCACGGGGACGGCGCGGAGGATCTCGACCACCCAGCCGACGGGCAGCCGCACCCAGCGGTGGTCGGACATGCGCCCGATGGCCAACACGAAACCGAGGATCAGCGCCCCGACCGCGGCGACGGCGAACGCCGCCAGCGTCGCGAGCGTCGCCTGGCCGAAGCGCTCCCAGATGGCCGAGTAGGTGAAGACGTTCCACTTCGCGGCGGAGAACTGCCCGGTGTCGATGAACCGCCAGATCACGAAGCCGATCACGGCGGCGACGAGCAGCAGGGTGGCGGCGCCGATGATGCGGTTGCGCAGCTGCGCCCGCGGGCCCGGCACGTCGTACAGGACGGAGGAGCTCATCGGACGACCTTCCACTTCTTCTCGGCGGCGTTCTGGAGAGCGGCAAGCAGGAGCACGAGGATGACGAACACGACCATCACCAGCAGGATCGTGACGAGCTGGTTCTCGCCGTTCTCGCTCATGGTGGCGCGGATGTTGCCGAGGTTGACCACCGAGAAGCCTGCGGCGACGGTGGTGTTCTTGAGCAGGGCGATGAAGACGCTCATCATCGGGGGGATGACCGAGCGGGTGGCCTGGGGCAGGACGATCAACGACATGACCTGCCCGAATCCGAGGCCGAGGGCACGGGCCGCTTCGGCCTGACCGACCGGGACGGTGTTGATGCCGGAGCGGATGGTCTCGGCCACGTAGGTGGCCGTGTAGACGCCGAGCCCGCACACGGCCAGCAGCAGGAAGCTGCCGCGGGGCACGTCGACGAGCAACGGCACGCAGAACGCGAAGAAGAAGAGCACGAGCGTCAGCGGGGTGTTGCGGATCCAGTTGACGTAGACCGCGCCGACAGCACGCGCGATGGGGACGGGAGACACCCGCATCGCCGCGACGACGAAGCCGAGCACGAGGGCGATGAGTCCGCCGCCCACGAAGAGCACGACGGTCCCCCACAGCGCCTGTCCCCACAGGTCGGGGTAGTCGAAGATCTGATTCACCGGAAGCGGTCCGTTCTGTCGCGGGTCTGTCGCGTGGAGCTCGGCAGTGCGGGCGGCGCGCATGCGCCGCCCGCACGGGTGCTCAGCTGACGGGGTCGACCGCCGGCTGCTCGCCCTTGACGCCCGAGGCGCCGAGGTTCTTCTCGAAGATGGCCTCCCAGGTGGATCCACCGTCAGTGAACATCGTGTTCACGAACTCCTGGAAAGCGGTGTCGCCCTTGGCGATGCCGACGCCGTAGCGCTCCTCGCTGAAGGGCTCTCCCGCGATCTTGAGGTTGTCGGGGTCCTGAGCGGCGTAGCCGAGGAGGATCGCCTCGTCGGTGGTCACCGCGTCGACCTCGCCGTTCTTGAGCTTCTCGACGCACTGCGAGTAGGTGTCGAACTCGACGACCTTCGCGGGAGTCTGCTCGCGGATGCGCTGGATCGGCGTCGAACCCGTCACCGAGCACACGGTGGTCTCGGCCGTGAGCGAGTCCTTGCCGGTGATCGTGTCGTCATCGGCGGCGACCAGCAGGCCCTGACCGGTGAGGAAGTAGGGGCCGGCGAAGGAGATCTGCTCCTTGCGCTTGTCGGTGATCGAGTAGGTGCCGACGTAGTAGTCGATGTCACCGTTGATGAGGGCCTGCTCGCGGTTGGCCGAGGCGATGGCCTTGTACTCCACCTTCGACTCGTCCGCCGGGTCAAAACCGAGCGATGCGGCGATCCAACGCGCGACGTCGACGTCGAAGCCCTTGCGCTCGCCCGTCACCGGGTCGAGGTAGCCGAGGCCCGGCTGGTCTTCCTTCACACCGACGACGACCTTGCCGGCCGACTCAATCTTGGTGAAGGTGGGGCTGTTCTCGATCGTGACGTCGGTGGCGACCGCGCCGTACACCGGTGCGTCGCTGCCGCCGTCGGAGGCACCGTCACCGGGTGCTGCGCCCGGGGTGCCGCTGTTGCAGGCCGTCAGAGCCAGAAGGCCGGCGGCGATGATGCTCGCGCCGGCGAGAAAACGTGTCTTACGCATGTGATGTCTCCTTGGTTACGTGTGCTGTGCGGATGAAAGGTCTGGGGTGACGGCGCGCGAAAGGGACCGGGGGAACGGTCGATCAGCTTTCGGCGGAAGAACCTCCTCGTTCGACGCCGTCATGAGGAACGCGTCAGTGCGTGATGAGCTTCGAGAGGAAGTCCTTTGCGCGATCCGACTCGGGTTGAGTGAAGAATTTCTCGGGGGTCGCCTGCTCGACGATCTGCCCGTCGGCCATGAACACCACGCGGTTCGCGGCCTTGCGAGCGAAGCCCATCTCGTGGGTGACGACGATCATCGTCATGCCCTCGCTGGCGAGGCCGACCATCACGTCGAGCACCTCGTTGATCATCTCGGGGTCGAGCGCGGAGGTCGGCTCGTCGAAGAGCATGACCTTGGGCTTCATCGCGAGCGCCCGGGCGATCGCCACGCGCTGCTGCTGACCACCCGAGAGCTGGGCGGGCAGCTTGTCGGCCTGATGCCCGACGCCCACGCGCTCCAGGAGCGCCCGGGCCTCCTTCTCGGCATCCGCCTTCTTCATCTTGCGAACCTTGATGGGGCCGAGCGTGACGTTCTCGAGGATCGTCAGGTGCGCGAAGAGGTTGAACGACTGGAACACCATGCCGACATCGGCACGCAGTTCGGCCAGGCCCTTCCCCTCTTTGGGAAGCTCCTTGCCGTCGATGGTGATCGAGCCGCTCGTGATGGTCTCGAGACGGTTGATGGTGCGGCACAAGGTCGACTTGCCCGAACCGGAAGGACCGATGACCACGACGACTTCGCCGCGGTCGACGGTGAGGTCGATGTCTTTCAGGGCCTGGAACTGCCCGTAGTGCTTCTGCACGTCGGAGACGACGACCAGGGGCTCGGAGCTCGCCGGGGGTACGGATGCCATGTGTTCACCCTATGAGGGGGAAGGGTGGCCGACCACATTCCCGCGCACGCCTTAACCGTTCTGTAACAGCCGCCTCAACCTGCGCGCTGCGCGAAAGCGGTCTCGTACAGGCACACGCTGGCCGCCGTGGCGAGGTTCAGCGACTCCGCCCGACCGTAGATCGGCAGGCGCAGCGAGAGGTCGGCCTGAGCCAGCGCCGTCTCGTCGAGGCCGCGCGCCTCGTTGCCGAACAACCACGCCGTCGGCTCCGCGAGGAGCTCGCGAGACGCCAGGAAATCCGCGCCGTCGACGTCGGCCGCGACCACGCGGAGTCCGGCCTCGTGCACGCGCTCCACGACGTCGGCCAACTCGAGATCGACGGCGATCGGCACGTGGAAGAGCGAGCCGGTCGTCGAGCGCACGACCTTCGGATTGTAGGGGTCGACCGTGCGGCCGGTGAGGATCACGGCATCCGCCCCCGCCGCATCGGCGGCCCGGATGATCGTGCCGAGGTTGCCCGGATCGCGGACCTCCTCGCAGATCGCGATCAGACGCGGGCGGCCCGCCAGCAGGTCTTTCAGCGCCGTCGGCGCCTGACGCGCCACCGCGACGATGCCCTGCGGCGTGACGGTGTCGGCCATCGCGTCGAGGACCGCCTCGGTCGTGTACTGCAGGTCGACGTCGGCGCGCTCGGCCAGCTCGCGAACATCGGCGTGCTTCTCGAGCGCCGTGGGCGTCGCGTACAGCTCGAGCACCGTGTCGGGCGCCCATTCGAGCGCCTCACGGGCGGCCTGCGGACCCTCGAGCAGGAAGAGACCGGTCTCTTGACGGGCGGCGCGCTTGCTGAGCTTGGCCACGGCGCGCACCCGCGGCGAACGGGGGTTCTCGAGCACGGACTCAGTGTATGACGCCGACGGCATGCGAACCGGGATGCCGCGCAGGAACAGCGAAACGGGCGCCCTCCGAAGAGGACGCCCGTTTCGTGGAAGACGTGTCTTACGCGGTCTTCGCGGCGTTGACGTCGCTGGGCAGCGCAGCCTTCGCCGTGGCGACGAGCGAGGCGAACACGGCCGGCTCGTTGACCGCGAGCTCGGCGAGCATGCGACGGTCGACCTGCACACCCGCGAGGCCGAGGCCCTGGATGAAGCGGTTGTACGTCATGCCGTTGGCGCGCGATGCGGCGTTGATGCGCTGGATCCACAGACGACGGAAGTCGCCCTTGCGCTTGCGGCGGTCACGGTACGCGTAGACCAGGGAGTGGGTGACCTGCTCCTTGGCCTTGCGGTACAGGCGCGAACGCTGACCGCGGTAACCGGACGCGCGCTCGAGGATGACGCGACGCTTCTTGTGGGCGTTTACTGCCCGCTTGACTCTAGCCATTTCTGTTCTTTCCTAACGTGCGTCGGCGCTCAGAGGCCGAGGAGCTTCTTGGCGACCTTGGAGTCACCCTTGGCCAGGACCTGCTCCTGGTTCAGGCGACGGGTGCGCTTGGAGGCCTTGCCCTCGAGGTTGTGGCGCATGCCGGCCTGCTGCTTCATGAGCTTGCCGCTACCGGTGAGCTTGAAGCGCTTCTTGGCGCCCGAGTGGGTCTTCTGCTTCGGCATCTGTCTTCCTTCGTTGGGGTTCCCGGCGGAGCGGGAGTCGGGGAGCTTTACTCGGCGGACGCCGGGGCAGCTTCGTCTGTGGGTGCCGAATCGCCTCGAGCGGCACTTCGCGCGGCTTCACGGTTCGCCGTGCGCTGCGCGTTCTGCTCGGTCTTGACCTCGGACTTGTTCTTGTGAGGAGCCACCACCATCACCATGTTGCGGCCGTCGATCGTGGGGTTCGACTCGACGGTGCCGAACTCGGCGACGTCTTCGGCGAACTTGCGGAGCAGACGGACACCCTGCTCGGGACGCGACTGCTCGCGACCGCGGAACAGGATCATGGCCTTCACCTTGTCGCCCGCCTGGAGGAAGCCCTCGGCGCGCTTGAGCTTGGTGATGTAGTCGTGAGCCTCGATCTTCAGACGGAACCGCACCTCTTTGAGCACGGTGTTCGCCTGGTTACGACGCGTTTCCTTGGCCTTCTGAGCGGCCTCGTACTTGAACTTGCCGTAATCCATGATCTTGACCACGGGCGGCTTCGAGCTCGGCGCAACCTCGACCAAGTCGAGGTCCGCTTCCTGGGCCAGGCGCAGCGCAGCTTCGATTCGGACGATGCCGACCTGCTCGCCGTTGGGTCCGACGAGACGGACCTCCGGGACTCGGATGCGCTCGTTGGTGCGGGGATCGCTGATGCGGAACTCCTCTTTCATACGGGTGGTGGCCGCCGCGATCCGTCGGAATCGCGGGCGAAGAGGAGAGACACGCCACCCGGCACGGCGCTTTCGGCACCGGCTTCTGCACCCAGGCAACCCCGTGGAACACGGAGCGGAGTGCGGGAACCCGGTAGCCTGGAGCGGCAAGCGCGGGTGGGATGTGATCCTCTTTCGTACGGAGTGAAACACTCCGAAGCCCGCCATAGTCTAGCAGAGAGAACCCCGTGACCACGATTCCCCCCGACATGCCCACCGACGACCACTCCGCGCACCGCCACGGAGCAGAAGACGAGCGTCTGGCCCGCTGGGAGGAACAGGAGCGCGCGGCGTCCTCCGCCACCCGCGACATCGCCGACGTCCCCGCCGTCGAGGTCATCACCACGGCCGCCGTCCACCTCATGAGCGCTGCCGCCGTCAAGACCGGCCTGGCCGACGACCCGGGCCAGCAGCTCGACCTCGACGAAGCCCGCAAGCTCATCAACGCCCTCGCCGGACTCATCACCGCCGGCGCCCCCGAGATCAGCGACATGCACGCGCGCTCGCTGCGCGACGGCCTACGCTCCCTGCAACTCGCGTTCCGCGAGGCGTCGACGATCCAGGACCCCATTGGTAAGGGGCCGGGCGAGAAGTGGACGGGTCCCGTCACGTAATTCCGTCGTTCTGGGGGTACCGGGCTCCGTGATTCCCCCTTCCCAAGGCAGGAGCGGGGCCCCTTCCCCGATTGCCCTGGGGAGGGGGCATCACTGCG
Source organism: Microbacterium sp. JC 701 (assembly GCF_021026215.1). Lineage (NCBI taxonomy): Bacteria > Bacillati > Actinomycetota > Actinomycetes > Micrococcales > Microbacteriaceae > Microbacterium > Microbacterium sp. JC 701. The sequence goes on along the minus strand of NZ_JAJNCV010000001.1, from coordinate 1,459,059 downwards.
CCCTGTGCCGCAGGCCGCCTTCTTCCGTGACACCCGCTGGGGCATGACGGCGGTGGGAGGTCCCGGAGCCTGTTGAAGGGACCGGGAGCCGAGCGATCAGGCCTCGCTGCTGCGGTGGAGCTTGACCGTCAGGGAGTCGACGAGGACGGCGATGCGGTCATCGGCCGCCCACCGGCGCGCGAGGCGTGCGAGCACGGCATCCAATTCCTCCTGCTCGAGCCCCGACATCAGCTGAAGGTGCACGACGAGTTCCGGTCCGCGCAGGCGCCCCGAGGGATCGCCCGACTCCACCGCGAGGTCGAGCACAGCCAGCTCGCCCGAGATGCTCTCGTGCAGACCCGTGAAGATCGTGGGCGACGTGTGCGCCGGCTCCCACGGCTCGCCCTGGGCGATGGCCCATACGGCGGGTCGACGCAGGACGAACTCCGTCTCGGACGCCGGGTCGATCACGATGAGCTCGGTGTCTTCGGATGCCGCGGCGAGAGCCGTGCGCCGACCGTCCGCCGGCACGGGGCGGGCCTTGGCGTCCCAGGTCTGCAGCGCCGTCACCGAGGTGAACACGGGGAGCACCTTGCGACCGTCGGGAGCGGCGACCGTGACGATCGAGAGCTCCTGCGTCTTGTCGACCTCGAGGCCGTGCGCGCCGACACCGTGATCGCCCTTCTCGGCGACCAGCGGGATCAGCAGACGCGCCGTGCGGTAGGCGTCGACGATGGAGCGTGCATCGCCCTCCCCCGCGCGGAACGCGAGAAGAGCGGCCAGCAGCGCCGGGTCGGCGGATCCGTCGTCACCGGAGTGCGGGTTCGACTCGAATCGGCGGCCCTCCCACGGGACGCCGGCGGAATCCGCGTGGGCGCCGTGAGCGTGGTCGTGCGGATCGTCAGTGTCCGGCGACATCCAGCGCCTCAGCGAGGGTGAACTGCCCCGCGTAGAGAGCCTTGCCGACGATCGCGCCCTCGACGCCGAGCGGCACCAGCTCCCGCAGCGCGGCGATGTCGTCGAGGCTCGAGACGCCACCCGAGGCGACGATCGGCTTGGGCGTGCGCTGGGTCATCTCGCGCAGCAGTTCGATGTTCGGGCCGCGCAGCGTGCCGTCCTTGGTCACGTCGGTGACGACATAGCGGCTGCATCCGGCGTCTTCGAGGCGCTGGAGCACGGTCCACAGGTCGCCGCCGTCACGGGTCCACCCGCGTGCGGCCAGCGTGGTGCCGCGCACGTCGAGGCCGACCGCGATCGCCTCGCCGTAGCGGTTGATGACGTCGGCCGCCCACTCGGGGTTCTCGAGAGCTGCCGTACCGAGGTTGATGCGGCTCGCACCGCTCTCGAGAGCGGCTTCGAGCGAACGGTCGTCGCGGATGCCGCCGGAGAGCTCGACCTGCACACCCTTGACCTGCTTGATGACCTTGCGCATGACGCTCGCGTTGCTGCCGCGACCGAAGGCTGCGTCGAGATCGACCAGGTGGATCCACTGGGCACCCTGGCGAGCGAAGTCGGCGGCGGCGTCGACGGGGTCGCCGTAGCTGGTCTCGGTACCGGCCTCACCCTGGGTCAGACGGACGGCCTTGCCGTCGGCGACGTCGACCGCGGGAAGCAGCACAAGTTCGGGCGTGGACGCGAAATCGTTCATGGCTCCTCGCACCCTTCGGCGCATCTCGCCGAGCCGGGGCACGAGGTCACACAGTAGTCGCGCGCAGGCCGCCGATCCAATTGGACAGCAAGCGGATGCCGGCTTCTCCCGACTTCTCGGGGTGGAACTGCGTCGCGGCCAGCGGCCCGTTCTCGACGGCGGCGATGAACGGCGCACCGTAGGTGCACCACGTGACCGAGGGCTGAGGGAAGGGCGGGGTGACCTCGAGCGACCACTCCTGCGCGGCGTAGGAGTGCACGAAATAGAAGCGCTCGTTCTCGATGCCCTCGAACAGGCGCGAGCCCTCTCCGGCGGTGACGGTGTTCCAACCCATGTGCGGCAGGACCGGTGCGGCGAGCTCGCCGACGGTGCCGGGCCACTCCCCCAAACCCGGGGTGTCGGTGCCGCGCTCGATCCCGCGCTCGAACATCACCTGCATACCGACGCAGATGCCGAGCACAGGCCGACCTCCCGCGAGGCGTCGGTCGATGATCTCGCCGCCGCGGCTGGCGTTGAGCGCGCCCATGACGGCGCTGAACGCACCGACTCCCGGCACGAGCAGTCCATCGGCGTCGAGAAGGAGCGAACGGTCGGAGGTCAGGCGGGCGTCCGCCCCAGCCTCGACCAGCGCCTTGACCGCCGAGTGGACGTTGCCCGACCCGTAATCGAGGACCGCGACGACGGGCTTCGAGGTCACAACGCTCCCTTGGTGCTGGGGATGCCGTCGACCAGGGGGTCGAGCGCCTTCGCCTGACGGAAGGCGCGGGCGAGCGCCTTGTACTCGGCCTCGGCGATGTGGTGGGGGTCGCGTCCGCCCAGGACGCGCACGTGCACCGTCAGACCGGCGTGGATCGAGATCGCCTCGAACGAGTGCCGCACGAGCGATCCGGTGAAGTGACCGCCGATGAGGTGGTGCTCGAACCCGACGGGCTCCCCGGTGTGCACGAGGTAGGGACGCCCGCTGATGTCGACGACGGCCTGCGCGAGCGCCTCGTCGAGGGGGACGAGGGCGTCGCCGTACCGCGCGATGCCCGACTTGTCGCCGAGCGCCTGACGGATGGCCTGACCGAGCACGATCGAGGTGTCTTCGACGGTGTGGTGGGCGTCGATGTGGGTGTCGCCGGTCGAGCGGACGCGCAGGTCGGTGAGCGAGTGCTTCGCGAACGCCGTGAGCATGTGGTCGAAGAACGGCACGCTCGTGGAGATGTCGCTGGTGCCGCGGCCGTCGAGGTCGAGCTCGAGTTCGACGCGGGACTCGCTCGTCTCGCGGGTGATCGAGGCGGTGCGGGGCGAGGCGGGGCCGGTCATGACCGCGATCCTACCGAGGCCAGTGCGTCGAGGAACGCCGTGGTCTCGTCGGCCGTGCCCGCCGTCACGCGCAGGTGGTGAGCGATCCCGACGTCGCGGATCAGCACTCCCCGGTCGTACAGGGCCTTCCACGTGGCCGCAGGGTCGTCGACCCCGCCGAACAGCACGAAGTTCGTCCACGACTCGTGGGCGGTGTAGCCGAGGGCGGCCACGGTCGCCGAGATCCGGTCGCGCTGGGCGACGATCGCGTCGACCATCGACAGCATCGTGTCGGCGTGCGCGAGGGCGGCGGTCGCCGCCGCCTGCGTGAGCGCACTGAGGTGGTAGGGCAGCCGTACGAGGCGCAGGGCGTCGACGAGCGCGGGATCGGCGGCGAGGTAGCCCACGCGCGCTCCGGCGAAGGCGAAGGCCTTGCTCATCGTGCGCGAGACGACCAGGCGCGGGCGACCGGGCAGCAGCGAGACCGCGGAGGGCTCGTCGCGGGGGGCGAACTCCTCGTACGCCTCGTCGACGATGACGATGCCGTCGGTGGCGTCGTAGACGGCCTGAACGACGTCGAGGCGAAGAGGCGTTCCGGTGGGGTTGTTCGGGGCGCACAGGAACACGATGTCGGGGCGGCGCTCGCGCACCCGCGCGGCGGCCGATTCCGCGGTGAGCGAGAAGTCGTGCTCGCGCTCGCCCGCGATCCAGGAGGCGCCGGTGGCCCGCGTCAGGATCGGGTACATCGAGTAGGTCGGGGCGAAGCCCATCGCGGTGCGGCCGGGGCCGCCGAACGCCTGGAGGATGTGCTGCAGGACCTCGTTCGAGCCGTTGGCCGCCCAGATCTGCTCGGGAGACAGCCCGTGACCCAGGTAGCCGGCGAAGGCCTCCCGCAGACCGGTGAACTCTCGGTCGGGGTAGCGGTTGACGTCGCGCAGGGCCCGGGCGACGGCGTCGAGAATGTCGTCGGCGACCTCTTGAGGAACCGGGTGGGTGTTCTCGTTGACGTTCAGCGCGACGGGAAGGGCCGCCTGCGGGGCACCGTACGGGGTCATACCCCGGAGATCGTCGCGGAGAGGCAGGTCGTCAAGGCGCACAGTCACCTCACCCATGGTAGGCGGCGACGACGGCCGTGGATCACGACCACAGCTCGCGGCGAGAGCTCGCGAGTCAGCCGACGGGGGCGTAGGCGGCCGGGATGGCGATGCGCTGTCCTGCCGTGACGTTTCCGCCCGAGAGGGCGTTGAGGCGCGTGATCTCGGCGACGACGTCGCGCGGGTCGGCTGCCGGCGCCAGGTCTTCGGCGATCGACCACAGCGTGTCGCCGCTCATGACGGTCATTTCGGCGAACGAACCGGCGGGGGCGCCGGCCTCGCCGGACGCGAGGGCGGACCCGCCACCGACGACCGCGATGCCGAGCGCGATGGCGAGGGGAAGGGCGACGAGGAAGGCGACGACGCGGCGCCCGCGGGCGGTGATGCGCAGGCGGGTGGTCGGTGCGGTGAGGGCGATGCTGCTCATGATGTGCTCCTTGGTGGAGAGATTCGCACCCCGCCCTCGGCCGGGAGGACGGTGGTGCGAATCTGTATTCCGAATCTATCTTCGATACTTTCGATGTGTCAACACCCCGTGTCTCGGAGACCGATCGAACGCGACACGCGCGAGGCTCCGTGTCATTCGGGTCGTCCACCGGATACGGTTTCGACACGGAGACCTCACCACCAACCTCCGACATTCGAATTTCCGCCGTGATTTCCGCGGCGCGAGGGGAGCACAGATGACCGACGCGACGACCGCCGCCGGCCGCGAGCGGCCGCAGACCCGGCGACGCAAGAGCCTCAGCGACAAGCAGCTCGCGATCCTCGAGGTCATCCAGCGCTCGATCGCCCGGCACGGCTATCCGCCGAGCATGCGCGAGATCGGCGACGCCGTCGGACTCAAGTCGCTGTCGAGCGTCACCCACCAGCTGAACCAGCTCGAACTCAGCGGCTACCTGCGACGCGACCCCGGCAAGACGCGCGCGATGGAGGTGCTGATCGACCTCCCCGGTGCCGCGGCCGAGAACCCCGCCGACACCGCGCCCGCGCTCGGCGACGCTGCCCTCGTGCCCCTCGTCGGCCGGATCGCCGCCGGTGTGCCGATCACCGCCGATCAGCAGGTCGAGGAGATCTTCCCCCTCCCCCGTCAGCTCGTCGGCAAGGGCGAGCTGTTCATGCTGAAGGTCTCGGGCGACTCCATGATCGACGCGGCCATCTGCGACGGCGACTGGGTCGTCGTCCGGTCGCAGGCGAACGCCGAGAACGGCGAGATCGTCGCCGCGATGCTCGACGGAGAGGCCACGGTGAAGACCTTCCGCCGCCGCGACGGCCACATGTGGCTCCTCCCCCGCAACAGCGCGTTCGAGCCGATCCTGGGCGACGATGCCGTCGTCCTCGGTCGCGTGGTCGCGGTTCTCCGCGCCGTCTGAACAGGGCACCGGGGGTCGGACGCCCGCCCGCACAGCGGCATCCGGCCCTCGACGTCGTCACACGTTGCCCGGCGCGCCGGATCCGGAGATCCGCCCCGCCGTCGTGACGGCATCCGCGGATGTCGGAGGCCCTGCCTAGGGTGGAGGCATGGCTGACACCCTCCCCTACGGTTCCTGGCCCTCCCCGATCACGCCGGAGTCCGTCGCGCAGGCGTCACCGCGCGTCGACGGGGCTCGGCTCGTGGGCGACGAGGTGTGGTGGGGCGAATCCGTGCCGCACGAGGCCGGCCGCGTCGCCGTCAAGCGTCGCCGGGTCGACGGCGCGGTCGAGACGGTGCTCCCCGCGCCCGCCAACGCCCGCTCCGCCGTGCACGAGTACGGCGGAGGCGCCTGGACCGCGTCCGACGACGGCGAGCTCTATTACGTCGAGAAGACCGATCAGCGCGTGTACGCCCTCCGTCCGGGCGACGCCGCCCGGCCCCTCACCCCCGCCGACGAGGCGGTGCGCCACGGCGGCCTGCGGTGGGAGCACGGCGTGCTCCTCGCCGTGCGAGAGACCCACGGCTCGTCCCGCGTTCCGCAGCGCGCGATCGTGCGCATCCCGCTCGACGGGTCGAGCGACGTCCTCGCCGAGGGCAGCGACTTCCTCGCCCAGCCGGCGCTCTCGCCGAGCGGCCGCCACCTCGCGTGGGTGGCGTGGAACCACCCCGACATGCCCTGGGACGCCACCTCGATCGAGGTCAAGAACCTCGCGACCGGGGAGGTGCGGCAGATTGCCGGTGGCCCGCGCCGCGCACCGCTCCAACCCGTGTGGATCGCCGACGACGAACTGCTCTACGCCGACGATCCCGACGGTCGCTGGAACCTCTTCCGCCGTCCGCTCGAGGGTGACGCGCAAGCCCTGGCCCCCGCCGACGCCGATACGGGCGGCGGGCTCTGGGTCCTCGGTACCCGATGGTTCGGCGTAGCCTCCGACGGTCGCGTCGTCGCGGTGCGCACCGACGGCGCAGACGAGATCGTCGAGATCGCGCCCAGCGGCGTGCGCCCGGTCGACGTCCCGGTCGTGGCGGGGGCGGCGATCGACGACGTCCGCGGTGCCCGCGTGCTCGTGTCGGGTTCCGACGCCGGTGGGCGGTCGGGGCTCTGGCTCGTCGATCTCGACACCGGGGCGGTCGACCTCGTCACCGGCGGCGCCGGGTCGTGGGGCGACGAATGGATGCCGACGGCTCGGGCCCTCGAGACCGAGGGGCCGCACGGCACCGTGCACGCCTTCGCCTACGCGCCCACCCACCCCGACGTCGTCGCGCCCGCCGGAGAGCGACCTCCCTACGTCGTCCTCGTGCACGGCGGACCCACCTCGCACGTCGGGCCGGCCCCCTCGGCCAAGACGGCGTTCTTCACGAGCCGGGGCATCGGCGTGCTCGACGTCAACTACGGCGGCTCCACCGGGTACGGACGCGACTACCGCGACCGCCTCAAGGGCCAGTGGGGCGTCGTCGATGTGGACGACGTGGCAGCGGCGGCATCCGCTCTGGCAGACGCAGGGCTCGCCGATGCCGAGAGGATCGCCATCGCGGGCGGCTCAGCGGGCGGCTGGACGGTGCTGGCGGCCGTGACGCGCACCGACGTCTTCTCTGCCGGTATCTCGCGGTACGGCGTGGGCGACGCCCGCGCCCTGGCCGAAGACACCCACGATTTCGAAGCGCGGTACCTCGACGGGCTCATCGGCCCGCTCCCCGAGGCCGAAGCGGTCTACATCGAGCGGTCCCCTCTCGGGCGTCCCGAGCACTTCCGGGTTCCTCTGCTGATCCTGCAAGGCTCCGAAGACCGCGTCGTCCCGCCATCGCAGGCCGATGCCATCCGCGACGCGCTGGCGGCGCATCACGTGCCGCACGCGTACGTCCTCTACGAGGGCGAGGGCCACGGCTTCCGTCGTTCCGAGACCGTGATCGACTCGCTCGAGCGCGAGCTCGGCTTCCTCGGCGCGGTGTTCGGGTTCGAGACGCCGGGCATCCCGGCCCTCCAGCTCGACTGATCCACGCCGGCATCCCGGCTCTCGAGCTCGACCGATCTAGAGGGAGCGCAGCAGTCGCAGACGGCTCGCCATGCGGAACGCATCGGGTCGCCCCGCGCAGCGCCGCACGAACTCGTCGACCGGCACCACCGCCTGCACGTCGAGGCGCACGTCGGCGTCCACGAGGACGTCGATGAGGGCGACGAAGCGCTGCTGTGCGGCGGGGCCGACCTCGTCCAGCGGCGGAACGCCGATGATCGTCCAGTGCGGGTACCGCCGGCTCCAGTGCCGGTACTCCGACGCGGCGAGGGGCGTCTCGCAGAGCTGATCGAAGGTCGCGACGAGCGCCCCCTCCCCCGCGGACGCGACGGTGAAGACGCGGTCGCGGACGACGAGCTGCTGGGACGACCCCGACATCACCGAAGACGCTCCCGTCGACCACGTGCCCGCGCGGAACCCCTGACGCATCGCGGGTGCGAGGGTTCGATAATCGATCGGCCCCTCGAGCGGGATCACGTCGAGATGGGTCGTCAACAGCGCGATCCCGGGCTCGAAGAGGTGGTGCCACACGGGGTCGGGAAGCAACTCGGACGGCGCGTAGTTGGACGTCGCCACCAGCGTTCCACCCCGGTCGACGAGGCGCTCGACCAGGCGCGTGAGGAGGATCGCGTCGCCGGGATCGTGGACGTGCAGCTCATCGAAAAACACCAGACGGTCGGAGCCGACGACGTCGTCGATCGCGCGAGCCATGGCATCCGGCTCCGGGCGATGCGCGTGAATGCGCCGGTGCAGATCATCGAAGAAGCCCGAGAAGTGCACACGGGCGGCCCGACCGGGCGGAACGGCCGCGTAGACCGCATCGGCGAGCCAGGACTTGCCGCGCCCGGCAGGGCCGTGGAGGTACACACCCTTCGTCGGTCTCCCCTCGAGCGCGCGCGTCGCGGCGAGCGCCATCCGTCGCGCGACCGCCAGCTGCGCCGCATCCACCGCGAATCCCTCGCGCCGGGCGGCCTCCTCGACGGCGGCGAGGATCGGGACGAACGGTGGCACCGTCGAAGACTGGCACGCTGTGCTCCCCCGCCGAGGGGAGAAGCTCCACTGTCGAAACACGTCCCTCGACGACGGAAGGCCCCCACGCCGCAGCGAGAGGGCCTTCCGGATGCCGGTGGTCAGGTCTCGAAGGCCGACAGCTCGGCCGCGAGGCGAGCCCCCACGTGCGCGTGGATGAACGTTCCGCTCTCGCGGTGCTCCTGCGCGACGATGAGCCCGCTCTCGTGCACGGCCGAGACGAGGTCGCCGCGGTCGTACGGAACGACCGCCTGCACCTCGACGGCCGGCAGGGGCAGCGCGTCTTCGATCGCGGCCCGCAGCTCGTCGATGCCCTCACCGGTGCGCGACGACACGAACTTCGCGTTCGGTGCGAGGCCGCGCAGCACGAGACGGTCGTCTTCGCTCACCAGATCGGCCTTGTTGAAGACGACGATCTCCTGGCCGAAGTTCGCGTCGACGTCGCCCATCACGTCGCGGACCGTCATCAGCTGCGCAGCGGGGTCGGGATGCGAGGCGTCGACCACGTGCAGGATGACGTCGGCGTCGCCGACCTCCTCGAGCGTCGAGCGGAACGCCTCCACCAGCTGGTGCGGCAGATTGCGCACGAAGCCGACGGTGTCGGTCAACGTGTACACGCGACCGTCGCTCGTCTCGGAACGTCGCACCGTGGCATCCAGGGTCGCGAACAAGGCGTTCTCGACGAGCACTCCCGCGCTCGTGAGGCGATTGAGCAGGCTCGACTTCCCGGCGTTCGTGTACCCGGCGATGGCCACCGAAGGGATGGTGTGACGCTTGCGCTCGGCGCGCTTCGCCTCGCGGGCGGGGGCGAAGTCGCGAAGCTGCTTGCGCAGCAGCGCCATCTTCGTGCGGATGCGGCGACGGTCGAGCTCGATCTTCGTCTCACCGGGACCACGCGATCCCATGCCGGCGCCGCCGGCGCCGACCTGTCCACCGGCCTGACGCGACATCGAGTCACCCCAGCCGCGCAGGCGTGGGAGGAGGTATTCGAGCTGGGCGAGTTCGACCTGGGCCTTGCCCTCGCGGCTCTTCGCGTGCTGGCTGAAGATGTCGAGGATGACGGTGGTGCGGTCGATCACCTTGACCTTGACGACGTCTTCGAGAGCACGGCGCTGGCTGGGGGCGAGTTCGGTGTCGGCGATGACCGTGTCGGCCCCGACCGCGGCGACGATGTCGCGCAGCTCCGCGGCCTTGCCTCGACCGACATAGGTCGCGGGATCGGGGTGGGGGCGCCGCTGCAGCACGCCGTCGAGGACGACGGCTCCGGCGGTCTCGGCGAGAGCCGACAGCTCGCGCAGCGAGTTCTCGGCATCCGCCTGCTCGCCCTGCGGGTGCACGCCGACGAGCACGACGTTCTCGAGGCGCAGCTGGCGGTACTCGACCTCGGTGACGTCTTCGAGCTCGGTCGAGAGCCCGGCGACGCGACGCAGGGCGGCGCGTTCCTCACGATCCCACTGGTCGCCGTCGGCGTCGCCGCCGTACGCGGTCGTGGCGTCCTGCAGAGCCTGTGCCGCACCGAAGACCCGGACCCCGCGGTGCGCTTCGGCGCGCGAGAGCACGCGGTCCACCGGGTCAACCGGCGACGCGTCCGTGCTCGGGGGTGTGGTCTGTTCGGTCATGGGTTCCTTTCGTCGCGGGTGTTCCCGCGTGTTCTGGCACTTTATCCGGCCCAGCACCCAGGGGGCCGGTCCGATATCCTGACGTGGTGGGGAGCGAGCATTACTTCAGCGCGTCGCCGTCGAGTCCCGAGCAGCTCCGCCGCATCCGCGTGACGCTTGCCGGTCGCGAACTCGAGGTGGTCACGGCGGGCGGCGTCTTCAGTCCCGACCATGTGGATGCCGGTACGTCCGTGCTCCTCGCGAACACCCCTCCCGCTCCCGCCGGCGGGAACTTCCTCGACCTGGGGTGCGGGTGGGGCCCGATCTCGCTGTCGCTGGCGCTCGCGTCACCGCACGCGACCGTGTGGGCGGTCGACGTCAACGAGCGTGCTCTCGATCTCGTGAGGCGCAATGCCGAGTCCCTCGGCATCACCAACATCAACGCGGTACGCCCCGAGGATGTTCCCGACGACGTGTCGTTCCGCACCATCCGGTCGAACCCGCCCATCCGCGTCGGCAAGAACGAACTGCACGGCATGCTCGAGCACTGGATCCCGCGCCTCTCCGAGCGCAGCGACGGGTGGTTCGTCGTGCAGCGCAATCTCGGATCCGACTCTCTGCAGCGGTGGCTCGCCGCGACGTTCCCGACCGGCTACAGCGTGCAACGCGCCGCGACCGCCAAGGGGTTCCGCGTGCTGCGGGTGCGCAAGCACGGCTCGCCGCCGAGCGAGCTCATCGACATCGTCCCCTGACGACCCCTCGGACCGAACCGATTGGCCGGGTGGCCGGCATCCGGGTTCAGGCGAGGGCGACTTCGCCGGTGAAGACGAGGGATGCCGGGCCGGAGAGCAAGACGCGTCCGTTCGCGACGCGCACGCCGAGCGTGCCGCCCGGGGTGTCGACGACCCACGAATCCGGTGCGGCGGATCCCGCCCAGTGGCGGACGGCCAGGGCGGCCGCGGCCACGCCCGTGCCGCAGCTGAGGGTCTCTCCCACACCGCGTTCGAACACGCGCAGGCGGATCGCTCCGACACCGTCGCGCACGAGCGGGTCGGCGGGTACCACGAACTCGACGTTGGCGCCGTGCGAGGGCGAGGGATCGAGCAGCGGCTGGTAGGTCAGGTCGAGGCCCTCGAGCTCCGCGTCCGACGAGAGCGCGACCACGACGTGCGGGTTGCCCACGTCGACACCGACGCCGGGCCGTGCGACCGGGAGTCCCTTCGCGCGCACCAGCGTCTCGCCCGGCTCGATCGCGAATTCACCCAGGTCGACCTCGTAACCGCGGTCGCTGCGCGTGAGGGTCTTGATCCCCGCACGCGTGCCGATACGCAGTCCCCCGTCGAGCGAGGCGAGTCCGGTGTCGCTCAGGTACCGCGCGAAGACACGCGTGCCATTGCCGCACATCTCCGCCTTCGAGCCGTCGGCGTTGCGGTAGTCCATGAACCATTCGGCCCCGGATGCCGCGGCATCCGCCCCCTCGTCGATGGCACGCGAGCGCACCACGCGCAGCAGGCCGTCGGCGCCGATGCCGAAGTGGCGGTCGCACAGCGCGGAGATCTGCGCGTCGGAGAGGTCGAGCTCGCCGTCGGGATCGGCGACCACCACGAAGTCGTTGCCGGTGCCGTGGCCCTTGGTGAACGGGAGAGTCGCCATGCCTCCAGTCTACGGACGGGCGGCGGCTAGGCTTTCCCGGCCCTCCCCTCGTCCCAGGAGCTCTCATGCCGAAGATCCCCGCCCTCGTCGCCCCGTCGTTCGACCGGCCGCCGCTGGACGATCTCGACCGGGGCGACCCGTCGCAGCTGACGCCCCGAGCCTCCCTCGAAGGGCTGTCTTTCCGCGATCTGCGCCTCGACGGACTCGACCTCGAGAGCGCCGACCTCGCGCTGTGCCGCGTCGTCGGCGTCCGCGCCCCCGAGGTCTCACTGCGGTACGCGAACGTGACGGAATCGGCCTGGAGCGGCTGGGACGTCCCCATCCTGCGCGCGGCGCGGGCGAGCTGGCGCGATCTCGAGATCGAGGGCACCCGCTCGGGGTCGGTCGAGGCCTACGAATCGACGTGGAACGGCGTGCACTTCGTCAACTGCCGCCTCGGATTCGTGAACCTGCGCGGCGCCCACCTGCAGGACATCGCGTTCACCGACTGCACGATCGACGAGCTCGACCTCGGGCAGTCGAAGGTCACCCGCTTCGCCGCCCCCGGCACGCGGATCTCGCAGCTCATCGTCGAACAGTCGACCTTGCAGCACGTCGATCTGCGCGGCGCCGATCTCGAGGGTCTCACGGGGCTCTCCGCCCTGCGCGGGGCCACGATCTCGTCACTGCAGCTGCAGCAGCTCGCTCCCCTGCTGGCGGCCAATCGCGGGATCAGCGTCCGCGACTGACGGCAGCGCCCCTCAGGCCGACGACGAGGGGCCACCCGGCCCGTCGACGATGAGCCGCCGGCCCGTCGCCCAGGTGTCGAAGGGCTCGTAGCCGAGCTCGTCGTAGAAGCCGCGGGCGGCGGTGTTGTCGGGACGCACCATCAGCTGCACCTTGGGGCAGCCCATCGCCTCGAGCAGCCGTTCGGCCTCGGTCACGAGGCGACGCCCGATCCCCTGCCCGCGATGCGAGGTCGCCGCAGCGAGGTAGTACAGCCAGCCGCGGTGGCCGTCGTAGCCCGCCATGACGCTGCCGACCACCCGATCACCGTCGACCGCGACGAGGAACAGCTCCGGCTGCACGGTGAGCTTGCGACGGATATCGGCGCGCGGGTCGTTCCACGGGCGCGTAAGGCCCGCCTCCTCCCACAGGGCGACGACGGCGTCTTCGTCGGCGAGCCTGAAAGCACGGATGTCCACCGTCATGTGCGTTCCTCCGTTCCCGATGCCAGTGTGCCGGCATCCACCGTCCGCGCGTCGACCCACTCGGCCTCGGCGTAGCGCCGGAACCACGACACCTGGCGACGCGCGTAGCGGCGGGTGAGGGCCTGGGTCTCGGCGACGGCCTCGTCGCGGGTGACCTCGCCGCGGATCTGCTTCAGCGCCTGCGCGTACCCGATCGCGCGACCGGCGGTGACGCCGTGCTCGATTCCCGCGGGGATGAGCGCCTCGACCTCGGCGATGACACCCGCGGCCCACATCGCCTCCACGCGATCGTCGAGAAGACCGACCAGCTCCGCCCGATCGATCGCGGTGGCGATGATCCGGGTCTGTGGATGCCAGAACTCCGGCGCCTGGGGAAGAGCCCCTCCATGCGTCCGGCCGCCCTGCGCCAGCACCTCGAGCGCGCGCACGACGCGACGCCCGTTGCGCGGATCGATGCGCTCAGCGGCATCCGGATCCTCTTCCCGCAGGCGCGCGTAGAGCGCACCCGGGCCGCGCTCCTCCAGTTCGCGTTCCAGCGCGGTGCGCAGCGCCTCGTCGCGCGGGGGGAAACGGAAGTCCCACAGCACGCTCGAGACGTACAGCCCCGACCCGCCGACGAGGATCGCGTCGGCGCCCCGGCCGTGGATCTCGCGGATCGCCGTGCGCGCGGCATCCTGATACCAGGCCACCGCGGCCTCGTCGGTCACCTCGAGGGCGTCGAAGAGATGATGACGGATGCCGCGACGCTCTCCCTCGGGGAGCTTGGCCGTTCCGATGTCCATGCCGCGGTACAGCTGCATCGCGTCGGCGTTCACGATCTCGGCCGCGCGCCCACAAGCGGAGAGGGCTTCTGCGAGGTCGAGCGACAGACCCGTCTTGCCGGTGCCGGTGGCGCCGACGACGGCCCAGAGGGCCGGGCCGGTCACACGCCGACGCGCAGGGTGGGGAGCCCCAGAGAGACCGCACGCGGAGCACCGGCCTCGCCCGCCGGGGCGGGGACGCCGCACGACTCCGCTTGCGAGCGGTCCCACGCATCACCCGCGCGAGTGCGGCGGATGCGCAGCGGAGCGCCGTCGGGTGCGTCGGCGAGCAGGTGGAACGGAGCCGCATGGGTCACGGTGACCGAGACCACATCGCCGGGGCGCGGCACCGCCGACCCCTTCGGCAGCTCGAAGTGCACGAGGCGGTTGTCTTCGGCGCGGCCGGTGAGGCGGTGCGTCTCGGCATCCTTCTTGCCCTCGCCCGCGGACACGAGCACCTCGAGGGTGCGACCGAGCTGCTTCCGGTTCTCTTCCGCCGCGATCCGGTCCTGCAGAGCGGTCAGTCGCTCGTAGCGCTCCTGCACGACGGCCTTGGGCACCTGGTCGGCCATCGTCGCCGCGGGAGTCCCCTCGCGGATCGAGTACTGGAACGTGAAAGCGCTCGAGAAACGCGAGGCCTCGACGACCCGCAGGGTCTCTTGGAAGTCCTCCTCGGTCTCGCCGGGGAAACCGACGATGATGTCGGTCGTGATCGCGGCGTTCGGGATGCGCTCGCGCACCCGATCGAGGATGCCGAGGAACTTCTCGCTGCGGTAGGAGCGGCGCATCGCCTTGAGGATGCGGTCGGAGCCCGACTGCAGGGGCATGTGCAGCTGCGGCATGACGGCCGGGGTCTCGGCCATCGCGGCGATCACGTCGTCGGTGAAAGCGGCGGGGTGGGGGCTCGTGAAGCGGATGCGCTCGAGTCCCTCGACCTCGCCCGCGGCGCGCAGCAGCTTGCCGAACGCGAGACGGTCGCCGAACTCGACGCCGTACGAGTTCACGTTCTGGCCGAGGAGGGTGACCTCGATCGCCCCGTCGTCGACGAGCAGGCGGATCTCGTTCAGGATGTCGCCGGGGCGGCGGTCTTTCTCCTTGCCGCGCAGGCTGGGCACGATGCAGAACGTGCACGTGTTGTTGCATCCCACCGAGATCGAGACCCATCCGCTGTGAATCGAGTCGCGCTTGGTCGGGAGGGTGGAGGGGAAGATCTCGAGCGACTCGAGGATCTCGAGCTCGGCTTCGCCGTTGTGACGCGCGCGCTCGAGCATGCCGGGCAGCGAGCCCATGTTGTGGGTGCCGAACACCACATCGACCCACGGGGCCTTCTGCTGGACGGCGTCCTTGTCCATCTGTGCCAGGCACCCGCCGACGGCGATCTGCATGCCGGCGCGCGAGTCCTTGCGCGACTTCAGATGGCCGAGCGTTCCGTAGAGCTTGCCGGCGGCGTTGTCGCGCACGGCGCACGTGTTGATGACGACGACATCGGCTTCGGCGCCGGCATCGGCCCGGACGTATCCGGCGCTCTCGAGCGAGCCCGACAGTCGCTCGGAATCGTGCACGTTCATCTGGCACCCGAAGGTGCGCACTTCGTAGGTACGGGGCCCAGCCGCACCCTGTGCGGCGGCGGACGGCGCGATCAGAGTCGGGGTCGAAACGGGGGTGGTCATGATGGAGGCAAGTCTAAACGCCGCCTCCACCGGGCCGTTCGAGCCGCGGTCATAGGAATCACCTAAGTAGCCCTCTCAGTAGTTTTCGGCGGAAACCGGCAGTGCGATGCGCGATCTGCACTTCCTTCTGTCGGGGGTGTCGGTAGTTTGGTGGACACGCAACGCCCGTCCGCCTGCGGGCTATCTCTGGGGGGAGTACGTATGCGGGGGGAACAGACGACGAGGTGGTCGCGCGGTCTCATCGGAGCAGACCGTGACGCTCACATGATCGCGACGCGGCTGCGGTCAGGCGGATCGACGATGGTGGCGGGCCCGCGCGGGAGCGGGCGCAGCTACCTTCTGCGGGCGGTCGCCGCCGAGCTCGAGCGCCACGGCGTGCAGGTGGTCGTGCTGCGACCATCGGCGACGCTCACCGATGTGCCCTTCGGCGTCCTCGATGCGACCGGTCACCCCGAGCTCGACGCACTGCGCACCGGCCGCCCGGCGGAGCCCGTCCGCGACGTGGTCATCCTCGACGACGTGGATGCGCTCGACACGGCCACGGCGGTCGCCCTGGCCCGCGCGGTCGCGTCGAACCGCCTCACCGCCTTGATCGGCCTGCGCACCTCGCGCGCGCGCTCGGTCGACCATCCCGACGACGCCGACGTGGTCCGTCGCGCCATGCTAGACCTGTGGCTCGACGGGTTCGCGCGTCGTGTCGATCTCCACGACCTGAACGACGACGATGCCCTCGCGCTGATCGACCTCTTCCCCGACGCCCACCTGCTCGACAGCGCCACACGGGCAGGCCTGGTCTGGCGCGCCGACGGCTCACGCACGCTGATGCGTCATCTGGTCCTCGAGGCCACCGACGCTGCGCGCAGCGGCAAAGACCCGCTGACGGCGCTGCGCAACGTGGCCCGGCAGAGCCGCCTCGCCCTGGCCCTCGAGCGCCACGTGGCGGACATGCCCCGCACAGACCTCGAGAGCCTCGCCGGCATCCGCCGCCTGCGCCACCTTGAACTGTCGGTCGCCACGCGCCTGTTCGACGCGGAGAGCGTGGCAGCCCTGCTCGAGGGGGGACAGATGCACGCCGACTCGTCCGCGCACCGCCGCCTGACGGTGAACGACCTGCTGGCCGTCGAAGCGCAGCGGCAACTGGGCAGCGCGCGCGTCGACTCCCTCGTCGAAGCGGCGGGCGCGCGCATGCTCGCCGAGGCGGACGTGTGGTGGAGCCCGGCCATCGCCGTCTCGATCGCCGAGCGGTGGCACCGCCAGGGCAGCGACTCGTCGGCCGAGGGTTCCACTCCCCCGGCGATCCGCGCCCGCATCGCGCGCGATGCCGCTCGAGACGCCAACGACCGGGGCGACACCGCGCACGCCGCCGCGTACGCGCAGGCGGGTCTGAACGCGGTGGACGACCCCCTCCTGCGGCTGGAGGCCGCACTCGCGACGCGGGTCGTGGCGAAGTCGTGGCCGGATGCCGAGCATGCCGACGCCGACGCCCAGCGCCGCCTCGCGCGCTCGAGGGTCGAGAGCGAGAATTGCGACGACCCGGATGACGCCGTTCGGGGATCCTCGTGTGCCGACGCGCGGGTCGAGCGACTGCTGACCGACTCGGCGCAGCTCGGCGCCGACATGGACTGGACGGGGGCGGCCGACGCCGCCACGGCCGCGATGGGCGAGACGGATGCCTCCCCGGTGCAGCACCTCCGCGCCGTCGTCTCCGCGGGGACGTCGGAGGCCGTTCGCGGGCGGTGGGCAGTCGCCCAGCGCCACTATCGCGCCACCGAACGGATCCTCGACGCGCGACCGCAGCCGGAGGGCATCGACGCGAAGGATCGCCTCGCGGCGATCATGTTCATGCTGGCCGGTCATCAGCTCGCCGGTGCCGACGGAACCCTGCTGCAGCGCCGGTTGGAACGCGAACTGGCCACGACGGCCCGCGAGGGAGAGGTGGCCGATCTCACCATCGCCGGAATCGCGGCCGCCATCTCATACACCGCCGAGGGGTCACCAGCTCGGTCGCAGCGCGAGCTGATCACGGCGGCGACCCGGAGCGCTACGCCGGTGTCGCCGACGGACGGCACCATGGTCGCGCTCGGCGTCGCCGACGAGTTGGCCATGGCGGGGGCCGTCGACGAGGCCCGGGCGATCATCGACAGCCTGAGTCCGGGCCCGGTGCCCCTGCTGCGACGCAGCATCGCGTACGTCGAGACCACGATCCTCACCGCGGAGGGGCGTCTCGACGAGGCGCGTGAGGCCGCCCGAGCGACGGCGGAGTTCTCCCGCGGCGGCACGGCTGCGGCGTTCCGCATTCGCGACCTGTTCCGCCTCATCGCCTTCTCCGCCGCCACAGCCGAGGAGATCGACGAGCTCGTGCAACTCGCGGCCGTCACCGACCTCCCGCTCTCGAGCGAAGCGGTGCGCCGTGTGTCCGCCCGGACCCCGGAAGAGGGGCAGCTCCCCGTCGACGATCTGCGCCTGCACGCCCTGTGGTCGGGCGAGGGTTCCGGAGCCGCCGGCGCGAACGACGAGTCCTCCGAATCGGCGTCGCGCTCGGCGACCCCCGAGCACTCGGAAGAGCTCACGCCCCGCGAGCGGGAGATCGCTCTGATGGCCCACGAGGGGCTGACCAACCGCGAGATCGCCACGCGGTTGTTCTTGTCGATCCGCACCGTCGAGTCGCACGTGTATCAGGCGAGGATGAAGGTGGGGGCTGCCACCCGTCGCGAGCTGGGGCGCCTGATCGCGGAGGGGCGCAGAAGCGACGACTCCCGGCTGGGGGCTCGGCCGAGCGGGCGGTGACGACCGTCCGCCGCACCGGCCGGAGCGGGCCGGTGGGCGGCTAGTCCCGCCCGCTGCGGCTGACTCTCGGGACTCGGCCGAGCGGGCAGTGACGCCGGCCCGCTGCACCGAACGCTCGCGGACGCGTCGGACGCACCCCACACTCGCCGACCACTGGTCGACGGTGCGGCGCTTCTACTCGTCGGGGGTGAAGCGCACACCCGGCATCGGACGCGGACCGGGTCGAGAACGCCCCGCCCCGATCCCGACCTCACGCAGCGCGGTCCGTGCCGCCGTGAGAGCCACAGATGACGGATAGCCGCGCCGAGCGAGCTGGCCGGCCAGGCGCCGGAGCGACGCCTCGTCGTCTTTGCCACCGACGGACCGCGCCTTCGACCGGGCGAACTCCAGCGCACGCTCGGCGTCGTCGTCGGGAAGAGCCTCGAGGGCCATGTCGGCCACGTCTCGCGGGATCCCTCGCTTGCGCAGGGTCTCGGCGACTGCGCGGCGCCCCTCGCCCCGACGTTCGACGGCCGACATCACCAGTTGATCGGCAAAGGCGGCGTCGTCGAGGTAGCCGAGGTCGACGAACTGCTCGATGGCCTCTTCGATCACGATCTCGTCTGCCCCCTCGACACCGCGCAGCACGGTGCGCGCTTCGGCGAGAGAGAGGGAGCGGGATCGGAGCTTGCGCAGCAGCGCGGCCTCCGCCCTCTCGCGCACCTCGTCATCCGTCTCGACGGATTCGTCAGAGGAGTCGGCGATGTCGGACACGTCGAGGAACGGGCGACCGACCGACACGCCTGACGGTTGATCCCGAACGTCGTCACGCTGCGATGAGCGCGCAACAACGGGGCCGGAACCCTGCGCCGACGCACTGCGGGAACCACCGAACAGGGGAATGACGGGAGCGAGGTCGTCGCCGGTCGCACTGGACGGGCGACGACCCCCGCTTCGCTGATCGTCGGTCATCAGGCCGGGCGGCGTGCAGCCAGCTCGTCTTCCGTCTCGGTGACGGCCGGAACCCCACCAATACCCATCTTGGTCTTGATCTTGTTCTCGATCTCGGCCGCGATGTCGGGATTCTTGATGAGGAAGTTACGCGCGTTCTCTTTACCCTGACCGAGCTGTTCGCCCTCGTAGGTGTACCACGCGCCCGACTTCTTGACGATGGCGTGCTCCACGCCGAAGTCGATGAGGCTTCCTTCGCGCGAGATGCCGACGCCGTAGAGGATGTCGAACTCGGCCTGCTTGAACGGCGGTGCCATCTTGTTCTTGACGACCTTGACGCGCGTACGGTTTCCGACGGCCTCGGTGCCGTCCTTCAGCGTTTCGATACGACGGATGTCGAGGCGCACCGACGCGTAGAATTTCAGCGCCTTTCCACCGGCGGTGGTCTCGGGTGAACCGAAGAAGACACCGATCTTCTCGCGGAGCTGGTTGATGAAGATCGCCGTCGTCTTCGTGTTGCTCAGGCCACCGGTGAGCTTTCGGAGGGCCTGCGACATCAGGCGGGCCTGCAGACCGACGTGAGAGTCACCCATCTCGCCCTTGATCTCGGCCTCGGGAACGAGCGCCGCGACCGAGTCGATGACGACGAGGTCGATCGCACCGGAGCGGATCAGCATGTCGGCGATCTCGAGCGCCTGCTCGCCCGTGTCGGGCTGCGACACCAGGAGGGCGTCGATGTCGACGCCGAGCTTCTTGGCGTACTCGGGGTCGAGAGCGTGCTCGGCGTCGATGAAGGCGGCGATACCGCCCGCGCGCTGCGCATTGGCGATCGCGTGCAGCGTCAGAGTCGTCTTTCCGGACGACTCGGGGCCGTAGATCTCGATGATGCGGCCGCGGGGAAGCCCGCCGATGCCGAGGGCGACGTCGAGGGCGACGGAACCGGTGGGAATGGTCTCGATGGGCGCGCGCTCGTCGCTGCCCAGTCGCATGACCGAGCCCTTTCCGAACTGCCGATCGATCTGGGCAAGCGCCGACTCGAGGGCCTTTTCGCGCTCTGCGGGTGAGGGCATGACGTCTTCTTTCTCTCGCGTTCCGGTCGCCTATAGGCTGTCGCGCCCCCACCGACGGTGGGATCACACGACAAGGCGTTCAGAGTGTCGTTCGACGTTGACCACGTTAGGGAGGACCTCCGACATTGACTCCGGAGACCCCTCGAAATGGGGATGAACGCGACAGAAACCCTGTTGTGAAGAAGCCTACGACGGAATCGAACGAAGATTCGATGACACGCCGACCCGAGTCGATCGAGAACCGAACACCGGCGGGTTCGGCGTGTCACTCACGAACGGCGGGGTTCGAGCCTGCCGACGCCGTAACGCCGCTCGCGGGGGACGTCCGTCTCTTCGCAGAGGGCGAGCCACACGTCGCGCGGATCGACGCCGGCGGCGAGGGCGTCCGCACTCGTCCGTCCCCCCACAGCCGACAACACGAGGTCGGTCAGAAGCGACCCTCCGCGCGCCCCGAATTCGTCGGAGACGGCGCGATCGAACTCACTGCGACGCATGGGCGGCGCCGACTCAGCGCAGCGAGAGCTCGGGCTCGACCGAGGCGACGAGTTCGTCGGGGACCACGTCGGGGAAGGTCTGCAGGCCTTCAAGAACCGAGAGACGGTCGCCGACCTGACGCATGATGGTGGAGATCGGAACATCAAGCGCTTCGGCGACGGAGGCGAGGATCTCGCTCGACGCCTCCTTCTGGCCGCGCTCGACCTCGCTGAGGTAGCCCAGAGCAACACTCGCCCGGCTGGCGACCTGGCGGAGGGTGCGCCCCTTCTGCTGGCGGAGGTCACGCAGGACTTCGCCGATCTCTTGACGAACCAGGATCATTTGGGGGCCCTCCTCACTGCTGATTCCGTCGCTGTCCGACTGGACAACTGAAAAACACCGTGTGGTCACCCTAACGCCGCGCGCTGTGGACAGGATGGGAATCGCTCAACGAAACCGCGATGTGACATCATTTGTTCCCCGCATTCCGCGCGGTTTCCGTGATGCCCGCTTCAGAGGGCCGCCAACGCCCGGCGGACGGCCAGATGAGCCGTCTCGCGGCGGATGCGATCTCGATCTCCGGCGATGACGAGCGAGTCGACCCGGGTGCCGAGCGGCGTCGACACCGCGATGTGCACGGTGCCGACCGGCTGGCCGTCTTGCTCGTCGGGACCTGCCACCCCCGTGGTCGCGATGCCGACGTCGGCGGCGACGCCGTCACGGCCCAGCGCATCGCGCACGCCCCGAGCCATCTGCCGCGCCACGCGCGGATGGACCGCCCCGTGCGCGTCGAGCAGGGCCTGATCGACGCCGAGCACCCCGTGCTTCAGATCCGTGGCGTACGCGACCACTCCCCCGCGGACGACGCGGGAGGCACCGGGGACATCGACCAGCGACGAGACGACGAGCCCACCGGTCAGCGACTCGGCGACCGCGACGGTCCACCCGAGCTCGGCCAGTCGGTCGAGCAGCAGCGAGGCGCTCTCGAACGGCGTCCGCACGACGGTCTCGTCGAGATCGTCGGGAACCCCGTCGATCATCGCGTGCCGCGCCGCTGACGCGCGGCGCGCACCTCGGTCACGACGTAGTCGATTCCGGAAGCGATGGTCAGCAGGACGGCGATCGTCATGGTGATGACGCCGGCCCACCACGCGACGCCCTGCCACACGGCGGAATCGGAGAAGGTCGCGAACGGGATCAGCGCAATCGACAGGGCGACGGCCTGGAACACCGTCTTGAGCTTGCCCATCCACGCTGCGGCGAGAACGTGATCGCTGACGACGATGAAGCGGTACACGGTGATGCCGATCTCGCGCACGAGCACGACGATCGTGATCCACCACGGCAGTTCGCCGAGGATCGAGAGCCCGACGAACGCGAGCCCCGTCAACGCCTTGTCGGCGATCGGGTCGAGCAGCTTGCCCAGGTCGCTGACGATGTTGTACTTGCGGGCGATGTAGCCGTCGATGCCGTCGGTCGCGATGGCGACGATGAACAGGATCGCCGCGGCCCACCGTAGACCGCCGTCGGCGCCCGCGTCGGCGAGGAGCAACCACAGGAAGATCGGCGCGCAGATGATGCGCGCGATCGTGATGGCGTTGGGAAGTTGCGGGTGAACGGCCATCAGTCGCGTCCTGTCAGCTGCCAGGCGTCTTCGTTGCCCTCGTCGTCGTCGGCGTTCACGACGGGGAGACCCTCGAATTGCGCCTCGATCGGATCTTCACCGTATCGGTCGTCGTCGCTCGCCGCAGGGGCGGCCGGGGGCGCATCGTCGCCGCGCAGACGCGCCATGACGGCGGGCAACTGCTCGTTGGTCACCAGCACGTCGCGCGCCTTGGAGCCTTCGGAGGGCCCGACGATCTCGCGGGACTCGAGGAGGTCCATGAGTCGGCCGGCCTTGGCGAACCCCACGCGGAGCTTGCGCTGCAGCATCGAGGTCGACCCGAACTGCGTCGACACGACCAGCTCGGCGGCGGCGAGCAGCAACTCGAGGTCGTCGCCGATGTCGGCGTCGATCTCTTTCTTCTCGGCCGTCGCCTGCACGTCGGCACGGTACTCGGGACGGGCTTGCTGGGTGACGTGAGCGACGACCTTCTCGATCTCCTGCTCGCTCACCCAGGCGCCCTGCACGCGTACGGCCTTCGAGGCGCCCATCGGCAGGAAGAGTCCGTCGCCCTGACCGATCAGGCGGTCGGCGCCGGGCTGGTCGAGGATGACGCGCGAGTCGGTGACGCTGGTCACGGCGAACGCGAGGCGCGAGGGCACGTTCGCCTTGATGAGACCGGTGACGACGTCGACCGAGGGGCGCTGCGTTGCCAGCACCAGGTGGATGCCGCTCGCGCGGGCCAGCTGGGTGATGCGGACGATCGAATCCTCGACGTCGCGCGGGGCGACCATCATGAGGTCGGCGAGCTCGTCGACGACCACCAGGAGGTAGGGGTACGGCTTGAGCACCCGCTCGCTGCCCGCCGGCAGCTTGATCTCGCCCGCCACGACCGCCTTGTTGAAGTCGTCGATGTGGCGGAAGCCGAACGAGGCGAGGTCGTCGTACCGCATGTCCATTTCTTTCACGACCCACTGCAGCGCCTCGGCGGCCTTCTTGGGGTTCGTGATGATGGGGGTGATCAGGTGCGGCACACCCGCGTAGGACGTCAGCTCGACGCGCTTGGGGTCGATGAGCACCATGCGCACGTCGGAGGGCTTCGCCCGCATGAGCAGGCTCGTGATCATCGAGTTCACGAAGCTCGACTTACCCGAACCCGTGGAACCGGCCACGAGGAGGTGGGGCATCTTCGCGAGGTTGGCCACGACGAATCCGCCGCCGACGTCTTTGCCCACGCCGATGGTCATCGGGTGCGTGGAGGTGGTCGCGGCGTCCGAGCGAAGGATGTCTCCGAGCGTGACGATCTCGCGGTCGGCGTTGGGGATCTCGACGCCGATCGCGCTCTTGCCCGGGATGGGCGCGAGGATGCGGACCTCGTTCGAGGCGACGGCGTAGGCGATGTTGTTGGTCAGCGCGGTGATGCGCTCCACCTTCACGCCCGGGCCGACCTCGATCTCGTACTGCGTCACGGTCGGGCCACGTGAGAACCCGGTGACGCGGGCGTCGACCTTGAACTGCTCCATGACGCTCTCGATGGCCTTGACCACCGCGTCGTTCGCCGCCGACCGCGCCTTCGGCGGGGTACCGGCGGCGAGGGCCGTGACAGCAGGCAGGCGGTAGTTCGCCGACGGCGGCGCCCCCGCGGAGTCGCCCCCGAGACCCGAGATGCCCGGAAGCTCCTCATCGTGCGTCTCGAGCGGGGAATCGTCGTGGAGTCCGCGACCCGACACCGCGCCGGCCAGGGCGCTGGCGTCGAAGACCTCGGTGAGGGCGTCGGGCGTCGGCGGAACGGGCGGCGGGGTGGGAGCGTGCGCGCGCGCAGGAGCGGGCTCGGGTGCGACGACCGCCGACTCGAAACCGCCCACCGGCGTGCCGGGCGACAGCAGCTCGGTGAGGTCGTCGGAACCGAGGGAACCGTCGACGTCTTCTTCACGGCCCGACTTATTGCGCCGCCACCACGGCAGCGACTTCTCGCCGGATTCTTCGTCTTCGTCGGCGGGGAGCACCTTGGTGGTCGCGGTGTCGTCGCGTTCGACGCGCTCGGCCCCGAACATCCACGCGTAGAGGTCGCCCAGGCGACGCCCGATGCGGTTCGGCGGGGTCTTGGTGAGGATGAGCACGCTCAGCACGGCCAGCAGCGACAGGGCGATGTAGGCGCCGACATCGGTGAGGACGAGCGCGAGGGGCTCTCCGACGATCCATCCGGCGATGCCGCCGGCGGGGCTCAGGACCGGCGGACCGCCGGCGCTCGGAGCGGGACGACCGCCTGCAACGTGCAAGAACCCGGAGAGCACGACGACGAACAGCCCGAAGCCGATCCCGACGCGCCCGTTGTCGTGCACCGAGGCGGGGTGACGGAAGAGCCAGCCCGCCAGCAGTAGCAGGAGCACGGGCAGGAAGAACGCCACCCGCCCGAAGAGCATGCCGAAGCTGTATGCGCTGATGAGGGTCGCGGCATCCGTTCCGATGAAGAACCACTCGACCACGGCGCCGAGGACGGCGAGGACCACCAGGAAGAAGGGGAAGCCGTCGCGGCGCTGGTCGCGCTCGAGGTTCTCGGGGCCGAACGCACGGAACATGCCGCCCACACCGTGGGCCACCGCCATCCACGCGCGCACCACCACGGCGGGCTTCTCGGGCTCGTCGACGTACCGCTTCGGCGCCGGGGCCGAGCGCTTCGGCGCGGGCGCCGCGGCCTTGGCGCGTGGCGACCCCTTCGCAGGGGCGCGACCGCCGGACGGTGAAGAGGTACGAGCCATTCCTCCACGGTAGGCCGGACCTCCGACATTCGCTCGTACCGACGCGGGGTTCAGCGCAGGCGCTTGGCCATGACGTCGCGACCGATCCCCCGGCGCACCACGGCGAATCCCTCCGATCTGTACAGCGAGACGGCGTAGTTGTCGCGCTCGACGCTGAGGCTGATGCGGGCGAAGCCCTGGCTGCGGGCATGGTCGTCGAGACGTTGGAGCAGCGCTCTGCCCGCCCCGTGCGCGCGCCAGAGCGGACGCACGCCGATGATGAGCTCCGGAACCCCCGTGCCGATCCACCCGAAGCCGGGCTCGTCGCGCGGGAACATGCGGTACCAGGCGGCCCCGACCGGCTCGCCGCTCGGCGACTCCGCGACGAAGCCCGCGTCACCCGGACGCATCCACCCCGCGACGTAGCGCCGGTGGTCGGAGCTGCTCAGCACCTCGTGCCGGGGCCGGACGGCGCCCGCGCGCCAGGTGGCGGCCTCGACCGTCATGTCGGCGAGGAAGGCGCCGTCGGAGGCGATCGCCGCGCGGATCGGGAGACCGGGCATGCCCGCATGATAGCGAGCGTCGACGCCGAGCGGGGGCCGGGAACGACGAAGCGCCGCGGGCGGACCCGCGGCGCTTCGTGAGGCGATGTCGGCGCTCAGGCCTCGATGACCATCGGAACGATCATGGGCCGGCGACGCAGCGACTGGTTGACCCAGCGGCCGATCACGCGGCGCACGACCTGCGAGAGCGCGTGGTTGTCGCGGACGCCCGACGTGGCGGCCTCGGCGAGGGCCGCGGCGATCTTCGGCTTGACGCTGTCGAAGACCTTGTCGTCCTCGGCGACGCCGCGCGCGTGGATGTCGGGGCCGGACACGATCTTGCCGGTCGCCGAATCGACGACGACGATGACCGAGATGAAGCCCTCTTCGCCGAGGATGCGGCGGTCTTTGAGATCGGCATCCGTGATCTCGCCCACCGACGAACCGTCGACGTACACGAAGCCGATGTCGACCTGCCCGACGACCTTGGCGACGCCGTCGCGCAGGTCGACGACGGTGCCGTTCTCGCCGAGGATCGTGTTCTCCTCCGGAATACCGGTCTCGCGCGCCAGCTTCGCGTTCGCCATGAGGTGGCGGTACTCGCCGTGCACCGGCAGCACGTTCTTGGGCTTGAGGATGTTGTAGCAGTACAGCAGCTCGCCGGCGGCGGCGTGCCCCGAGACGTGCACCTTGGCGTTGCCCTTGTGCACCACCGTGGCGCCCAGCTTGGTCAGCCCGTCGATCACGCGGTAGATCGCGTTCTCGTTTCCGGGGATCTGGCTGGATGCCAAGATGATCGTGTCGCCCTCGCCCGGTTCGATCGCGTGGTCGAGGTTGGCCATGCGGCTGAGCACGGCCATCGGCTCGCCCTGCGAACCGGTCGACATGTAGACGATCTTGTCGTCGGGCAAGTCGCGCGCCTTCTTGTAGTCGATGAGCACGCCGTCGGGCACGTTGAGGTAGCCGAGGTCGGCGGCGATGCCCATGTTGCGCACCATGCTGCGGCCGAGGAGCGCGACGCGGCGGCCGTTCGCGTGAGCGGCGTCGAGCACCTGCTGCACGCGGTGCACGTGGCTCGAGAAGCTCGCCACCACCACGCGGCGCGGTGCCTTGGCGATCACCTGGTCGAGCACCGGGCCGATGCCCCGTTCGGTGGGGGTGAAGCCGGGCACGTCGGCGTTGGTGGAGTCGACCAGGAACAGGTCGACGCCCTCTTCGCCGAGGCGCGCGAAGGCGCGGAGGTCGGTGATGCGACCGTCGAGCGGCAACTGGTCCATCTTGAAGTCGCCGGTGGCGAGCACGAGGCCCGCGGGCGTGCGGATCGCGACGGCGAGGGCGTCGGGGATGGAGTGGTTGACGGCGATGAACTCGAGGTCGAAGGGCCCGACCTTCTCGTGCTGTCCCTCCTTCACCGTCAGCGTGTAGGGACGGATGCGGTGCTCCTTGAGCTTCGCCTCGATGAGGGCGAGCGTGAGGCCCGAGCCGATGAGGGGGATGTCGCCCTTGAGCTTGAGCAGGTAGGGCACGGCGCCGATGTGGTCTTCGTGGCCGTGGGTGAGCACGACGCCGACGATGTCGTCGAGGCGGTGCTTGATCGGCTCGAAGTCGGGCAGGATCAGGTCGACGCCGGGCTGGTGCTCCTCGGGGAACAGCACGCCGCAGTCGACGACGAGGAGCTTGCCCTCGAACTCGAACACGGTCATGTTGCGACCGACTTCGCCGAGGCCGCCGAGCGGGATGACGCGGAGGGTGCCGGCGGCGAGCGCGGGCGGGTCGAACGGGGTAGTGGGCATATGAGCCTCCTCGGATGCCGCCTCGCGGCATCCCTTCGTGTGGCGTCCCAGGCCGCGGTTCGGCGGACGCCGATGCTTATCTCGTGGTGCCGTGCACCTTCGGCAGGGCACCGCCGGCGGCCGCGTTGCGGTCGGGGCGGAAGTTGGAGAAGTCGGCGCCGGCCACGTTCTTCACGAGGGCCAGCTCGTCTTCGATGACAGCGGCTTCCCACTCCTCCGGCCCGACGAGGGGCAGGCGGACGCGGGGGCTGCCGATGCGGCCGAGGCCGTGCAGGATGTACTTCGCAGCGACGGTGCCGGGCACGTGGGTCATGACGGCGCGCACGAGCGGCTCGAGACCCTTGTGCGCGGCGGTGGCCGAGGCGAGGTCGCCGGCGTTCACGGCGTCGACGATGGTGCGGTAGGGCGCGGCGGCGATGTTGGCGGTCACCCCGATGAGGCCGGAGGCCCCGATCGACAGGTGCGGCAGCACGTTTGCGTCGTCGCCGGAGAAGTACATGAGGTCGGTCTGGTTGAGCACGCGGCTGACCTCGCTGAAGTCGCCCTTGGCGTCTTTGATCGCGAGGATGTTGGGGTGCTTGGCCAGGCGCAGGATCGTCTCGTACTTGATGGGCACACCGGTGCGGCCGGGGATGTCGTAGAGGATGACCGGCAGGTCGGTCGCGTCGGCGACCAGGCGGAAGTGCGTCAGGATGCCGGCCTGCGTGGGCTTGTTGTAGTACGGCGTGACGATCATGATGCCGTCGGCGCCGGCCTTCTCGCTGGCCTTGTAGAGCTCGATGGCGTGCGCGGTCTCGTTGGAGCCACCGCCGGTGATGATCTTCGCGCGACCGGCCGAGACGCTCTTGCCGACCTCGACGAGACGCAGCTTCTCGGGGTCGGTGAGGGTGGAGGTCTCGCCCGTCGTGCCCGTGACGACGATGCCGTCGGCCCCGGCGGTGATGACGTCGTCGATGTGCTTCTCGGTGGCGGGCCAATCGACTTCGCCGTCGGCGGTCATCGGGGTGATGAGCGCGACGAGCACCTGACCGAAGGGATTGCCGGAGTGCGTCATGCTCCCAGGGTATCGGTTCGCGAAGGTCCGCCCTCGGCGTCGTCCACAGCGTCGGTGAACAATCCGTGACGCGGGCCGCGTCCTAGGGTGGCGTCATGGCCTGGACCACCCGCGCGTCGCGCACCGTCTACGAGAACCGCTGGATCCACGTGCGCGAAGACGAGGTGACCGGCCCGCACGGCGACGGCATCTACGGCGTGGTGCGGATGCAGCATCCGGCGGTCTTCGTCGTGGCCCTCGACGAGGAGGATCGCGTCTGCCTCGTCGAGCTCGAGCGGTACACGACGGGGCGCTCGCTCGAGGTCCCCGCGGGCGGTTCCGACGGTGAGGACCCGCTGGTGGCCGCGAAGCGCGAGCTGCTCGAAGAGACCGGGGTCACGGCATCCGAATGGATTTCCCTCGGCCGGATGAACGCCCTCAACGGCATCGCCGACGCCCCCGAGCACGTCTTCCTCGCGAGAGGACTGAAGACGATGGATGCCACGCAGTCGCAGTCCGAGGAGGGCATCGACGCGGTCCGCTGGGTGCCGTTCGCCGAGGCGCTCGCCCTCGTGGCCGACGGCACGATCGCCGACGGCGAGACGATCGGCGCGCTCGCCCTGGCCGGAATCCGGCTCGGCCGCTTCCGCTGAGCCGCTCCGGGCCGGGCTCGACGCGACGGCCGTGTCAGCGCCCGCGCGACGCCGCGGCGACCACCACCGCGTCGGGCAGCAGTCGCGATGCGGCGACGAGCACCTTGTAACGCCACGACGGGACCGAGACCGACCGACCGTGGGCCGCGTCGCGCAGCCCCTCGCGCACGACGGTGGCGGCGTCGAGCCACATGCCGTTCGGCACGCCCTCCTGCCCCGGCGGCAGCCCGAGGCGGGCGTGGAAGTCGGTGTGGACGAATCCGGGGCACACCGCGGTGACGGTGACACCGCGCGGCGCGTAGACGACGTTCGCCCACCTACTGAACGAGATGAGCCAGCTCTTGACCGCACCGTAGGTGCCGCGCGGCACGAACCCGGCCACTGACGCGACGTTGACGACGCGCCCGCTCCCCCGCTCGAGCATCGCGGGCAGGGCGGCGTGCATGAGCCTCATCGCCGCCTCGACGTGCAGACGCAGGTGCTGCACCTCGTCGTCGACGGGGTTCTTCTCGAAGGCCAGGTCGAGGCCGAAGCCCGCGTTGTTGACGAGCACGTCGATCCCTCCGGCCGCCAGGCGCTGCTCGACGGTCGCGAGCGCGTCGGCGTCGAGCAGGTCGGCGGCGAGCACCTCGACGTCGACGCCGTGCGCCGCCCGGATCCCCGCGGCGACCTCGTCGAGCGCGACGCGATCGCGCGCCACGAGCACGAGCCCCGCTCCCCGCGCGGCGAGTTGGCGGGCGAACTCGGCGCCGAGGCCCGAGCTCGCTCCCGTGATGAGCGCGGTGGCCATGTCATTCCCCCGGTCGGCGGTACGTCTCGAAGCGATACCGGATGCCGCTGCGCGAGGTGTGCCAGCCCTCTTCGGGGTCGGCCGCGACCCGACTCCATCCCTCGGTCGAGGGGGCGCGCGTGTCGCCGTCGACGGCGAGGTCGAGGCGGGTGACCTCGAGCAGGTCGGCGCGACCGATCGCGGCGGCGTAGAGCATACCCCCGCCGATCACCCAGACCTCATCGCCCGTGGTGAGGGCGAGGGCCTCGTCGAGCGACCCGGCGCGGACGGCGCCCTCTTCCGCCCACTCCGCGGAGCGCGTCACCACGATGTTGCGCCGACCGGGCAGGGGGCGGAATCGCGGCGGGAGCGACTCCCAGGTGCGACGCCCCATGACGACCTCGGCCGATCCGGTGACCTCGCGGAAGTGGGCCATATCTTCGGGCACGTGCCACGGCATCGCGCCGTCTGCACCGATCACGCCGTCGTGGGCTTCCGCCCAGACGAGGCCGACGGTGGTCATACCGCGACGGCTCCGCGAATCGCCGGGTGGTGCTGATAGTCCTCGACGACGATGTCGTCGTAGGTGTAGTCGAAGATCGACGCGGGCGTGCGGGCGAAGCGCAGCGTCGGGTACGGGTAGGGGTCGCGCGTGAGCTGCTCGGCGACCTGCTCGCGGTGGTTGTCGTAGACGTGGCAGTCGCCGCCGGTCCAGACGAACTCGCCGGGCTCGAGCCCGGTGTGCTGCGCCACCATGAGGGTCAGCAGGGCGTACGAGGCGATGTTGAACGGCACGCCGAGGAACATGTCGGCGCTGCGCTGGTAGAGCTGGCACGACAGCTTGCCGTCGGCGACGTAGAACTGGAACAGCGCGTGGCAGGGTGCCAGCGCCATGTCGGGGATGTCGGCCGGGTTCCACGCCGACACGATGAGCCGACGCGAGTCGGGATCGCGACGGATCTGCTCGACGACCTGCGAGATCTGGTCGATCGTGCCGCCGTCGGAGGTGGGCCACGAGCGCCACTGCACGCCGTATACGGGGCCGAGTTCGCCGTCGGCATCCGCCCACTCGTCCCAGATGGTGACGCCGTTGTCCTTCAGCCACGACACGTTCGACTCACCGCGCAGAAACCACAGCAGTTCGTAGACGATCGACTTCAGGTGCACGCGCTTGGTGGTGATGAGGGGGAACCCCTCGGCGAGATCGAAGCGGATCTGTCGACCGAACACGCTCGTCGTGCCGGTTCCGGTGCGATCGGACTTGTGCACGCCGGTGGCGAGCACGTCGCGGAGCAGGTCTTCGTAGGGCGTCGGGATCTCGGCGGTCACGGCCCTCACGATACCCGGGCGGAGCGTGAAGACGGGGCCCACGGCTCGATCCGTGGAGAGTGCGCCGCGGGTCGCCGCTGGGGAGGACGGGCGCGGCTGCGGCCCTCGGCCGAGAGGGCGCCGAGCATCGCCGTCATGGAGGGACTCATCGGCCCCTCCCCCGCCGACGCGCATTAGCGTTGTCGCTCGTGGAACCGATCGTCGCCCTCCTCCTGCTCGTCGCGCTCGTCGCCGTGACGACGGTCGTCGGTCTGGTCGTGCGCCGTCGTCAGGGCCGCGCCCGCGCCGTCGACTCCGTCGAGATCGTCGACCCGCAGCGACTGGGCGTCGACGCGCTCGGGGGCGAGGCCACCCTGCTGCAGTTCAGCACCGAGATGTGCTCGCGCTGCCCCGGGGTGCACCGGATGCTGTCCGACGTCGCCGGCACCCGCGACGGCGTCCGTCACCTCGACGTCGACCTCACCCATCGGCCCGACATCGCCCAGCACTTCCGCGTGCTGCAGACGCCCACGACCCTCGTGCTCGACCGCCGCGGAATCGTGCGCACGCGCCTCGGCGGCGTTCCCGCCCGCGACGTCGTCGAACGCGAACTCGACACCCTGCAGAAGGAGTCCACCCGTGCCTGACGTGTCGCGCATCGACGCCCGCGGCCCCCGCTTCGCGGCATCCATCACCGCCGTCCTCCTACTCGTGGCCACCGCCCTCGCCCTCCTCGGAGTCTCGACCCAGCGCGGCGCCATCGGGTGGTTCGCCTACCAGCCACTCGCGCAGGAGCGATTCGCGCCCGAGAGCTGGATCGTGCAGCAGGTCTCTCCGCTCGACCGCGCCGCCGACCCCGGCTTCCTGCTGCTGCTCGTGATCGCCGCGCTGTTCGTGTGGGGCGTCGCCTCTCCCCGCACCGCGCCGTGGGGCGTGCTGTACCGCCGCGTGGTGCAGCCCCGACTGGCCCCTCCCACCGAGTTCGAAGACCCGCGCCCGCCGCGCTTCGCCCAGGGCATCGGCCTGTTCGTCACCGCGGTGGGACTGCTCCTGCACCTCGCCGGGGTCCCCTGGGCGCTGCCGATCGCCGCGGCGATGGCCTTCGCCGCAGCGTTCCTGAACGCGGTGTTCGGACTGTGCCTCGGATGCCAGTTGTACCTCGTGCTGCAGCGTGCGGGCCTCGTCGGTCGGCGCGGTCCGGCCGCCGCCTGACCGGCGAGCTTACGAAGGGGCTGTCAAGTCCCGCCGGGTGTCGGATGCCCTCGTTAGGCTGGCCGCGTCGCGGTCGCCCCTGACCGTCGCGGACACTATCGGAGGTTCCCATGGCCGTCACGAGCGAAGCCACCACCGCCTGGAAGGGCAGCCTGTTCGAGGGATCGGGTGAGGTCACCTTCACCTCGTCGGGCATCGGCACGTTCGACGTGAACTGGAAGGCCCGCAGCGAAGGGTCGAGCTCGGTCACGACGCCCGAAGAGCTCCTCGCCGGCGCGCACTCGTCGTGCTTCAGCATGGCTCTCTCCAACGCCCTCGCCGACAACGGCACCCCGCCCGAGTCGGTCGACGCCACCGCGTCGGTGACCTTCAAGCCCGGCACCGGCATCACCGGCAGCCACCTGAACGTCAACGCCGTCGTGCCCGGACTCGACGACGAGACCTTCCAGAAGATCGCCGCCGATGCCAAGGCCAACTGCCCCGTCTCGCAGGCGCTGACAGGCATCGAGATCACCCTCGAGGCCACGCTTGCCTGAGACTCCCGCCCGACGCGTCGTCCTCGCCGGCGCGTCGGGCCTCATCGGCTCGGCCCTCGCCGACTCGCTGCGCGCGGACGGCGTCGAGGTCACCTCTCTCGTGCGTCACACCCCCACCGGGTCGCATGAAGTGCAGTGGATGAAAGACGCGGCGCCTCTCGACCCGGAGGTCTTGGCGGGGGCGGATGCCGTGGTGTGCCTCAACGGCGCATCGATCGGGCGCTTCCCGTGGACGCCGTCGTACAAGAGCACGCTGCTGTGGTCGCGCATCACGCCGACCCGCACGCTCGCCGCCGCCGTCCGGGCGCTCGGCGCCGACGCCCCCGCGCTGATCAACGCCAGCGCGACGGGCTACTACGGATCCCAGCCCGGCGCGGTGCTCACCGAGACCTCGAAGCGCGGCTCGGGCCTGCTCGCCGACATCTGCGTCGACTGGGAGGCCGCCGCCCGCGAGGCCGGCGACCACGCGCGCGTGGCCATGCTGCGCACAGCCCCGGTCGTCCACGAGCAGGGAGTGCTCAAGCCCCTGCTGCTGCTCACCAAGCTCGGCGTCTCCGGTCCCATCGGTCGCGGCACGCAGGTGTGGCCGTGGATCTCGCTCGACGACGAGGTGCGCGCCATCCGCCACGTCATCGATTCCGACATCGTCGGTCCCGTGAACCTCACCGGACCGACGCGGGCGACGGCGAACGACCTGGGCTTCGGGCTCGCCCGACGCATGAACAGGCCCTACGCCCTGCGCGCCCCGGTCTTCGCGGTCAAGCTCGCGCTCGGAAAAGACGCCACCGATGCCCTTCTCACCTCCGACGCCGACGTCAAGCCGTCGGTCCTCGAGGAGAGCGGCTTCACCTTCACCCACCGCACCGTCGAAGAGGCCGTGGCCTCGGCGGTTCCGGCGCACGACGCCGCGTGACGGCGGCGAGGGCGGCCCGAATCGGGTCGCCCTCGCTGCAGCGGGGCTGACCTCCGCGTCGGGGCCGACCTCGAGCTCCGTCTCGCCGACGGCTGCCCGGCGCGACGAGACCCGGAGACCTCCGCACTCCGCACGCGCGTGCTGCACGGCACGTCCACCGCGCTGAGCCCCGGCGCGGCCAGGGCGTCTTGTCGCGTCAGGCCGCGCGGCGCTCGGCGGTCTCGAGCCGCACCGCGGTGCGCACGGCCTCGCGCGCGCGCCGGCGGTCGCCCGCCGCGTCGTACGCCAGGGCCAGTCGATAACGGGCACGCCAGTCGTCGGGGTGCGCCTCCACGTCGGCCCGGTACCGCGGGAAGAGGGCGTCGCCGTCGGCACGCTCGATCCGACCGCTCGGACGCACGGGCAGGTCTTCGTCGGGAAGCCCTCCCTCGGCGTCGAGCCGTTCGCCCAGCTGCTGCGCCCGCACGCCGAACCAGAGCTCGCGGCCGATTGCCCAGAGCGCCAGCAAGGGCAGCACGAGAAGCGCCACGCCCATGACCACGCCGATGGTCTGCCCGCTGCCGAGCAGCACGACGGCGCGCTGTCCGGCGAGCACGATGTACATCAGCAGCAGCACCGTCATCACGGCGACGGCGACGCGGACCTTCATGCGCTCGTGACGCTCGCGACCTGACCCGACACGTCGCCGTCGGCGACGGGCGCCTCCGCCTTCGCGGGGCGGGTGCGCACGCCGATGTCGATGAAGCTGTCCAAGCCGACGACGACGCCGCGCGCCTCACGTGCCGCCGCCAGGGCGATGCGGATGCCGGGGGCGTACGCCGCCTTCGGGTCGATGGTGTCGTGGACGATCGTGAGCGACTCCCCCGCTCCCGAGAGCACGGTCTCCTGCCGGGCGACGACGCCCGGCCGCCGCAGCGAGTGGATGGGCACCGAGGCCACGCGCTGCCCGCGGGCGCGCTGGTCGACGTGAGGAGACTCCACCGGGCCGACCTCGGCGCGGGCGGCGGAGATGAGCTCCGCGGTGCGCACGGCGGTCCCGCTGGGCGAATCCACCTTCGTCTCGCGGTGCGCCTCGATGATCTCGATCGAGGGGAAGAAGGGCGCCGCGGCGGCCGCGAGAGCGGTGCCGATCACCGAGCCGAGGGAGAAGTTGGGGATGAAGACGACCCCCGTGCCGCTGGCCTCCACGAGCGGACGCACGAGGGCGATGCGCTCGTTCGACCACCCCGAGGTGCCCACCAGCACGTTGATCTTGCGCTCGACGGCCGCGCGCACGATGTCGATCGACACGGCGGGCGTCGAGGCGTCCACGACGAGGTCGGCCCCGTCGAGCTCGCTCATCGCCGACTTCGAGGTGAGGACCGCGACGACCTCGTACCCTTCTTCGGCATCGACCACCTCGCGGATCACCCCGCCGAGCTTGCCGGTCCCGCCCACGATGGCCACGCGTGTCGTCATGCCTCCAGCCTAGGCGCGGTGGGGCACGCGGACTCCGCCCGATCGGCGGACGCGCCGCTCAGACCGGCAGCGGGTCGGGAAGCCCCGTGCGCAGCTCGACCGGCAGGTGGGCCAGGTCGTTGTGCGACAGCAGCGTCCAGGGGCGGCCCTTCTTCTGCGCGATGACGGTGAGGCCGCAGTAGGCCTGGTTGATCGTCATCCACCGCCAGTCGGGGGCCTGCAGCACCTCCCGGACGAACCACGAGATGACGAAGTTGTGCGTGATGACCAGCTCGTGCACCTCGCCGGCCTTGCGCGCGAGGAACTCCGCCGTGGCGTCGGCCATCTGCGCGCGTCCGGCCTCGATCTCGGCATCCGTCACCGAACCGAAGAAGGGCTCGTAGGCCGCGGGCGTCTCGGGCGTCATGCCCGTCGGGATGCAGTCGAACAGCAGGGCCGACGACTCCGGCGCCACCGACGGCAGGCGTTCGGCGACGGCCCGCGCGGTCTGCGCGGCGCGTTCGAGGGGCGAGTGCCAGACGGCGTCGAGGGGAAGACCCGACAGGCGGTCGGCCAGCAGAGCGGCCTGTCGCTGGCCCCGCGGAGAGAGGGGGCCGTCGGTGAGTCCGTGCTCTGCGTCTTGGTGCTCGCCATGGCGCACCAGGTAGATGTAGTGCGTCACGTCAGCTCACTTCGTCGTCGATCTGCCGTCCCCCGGCCGGTCCGTCCAGCCTACGTCACACCCCGACGAGGGGGCGGTCACTCGGCGGCGCGGGCGATATCCGACAGCTGAGCGCGGCTCAGGCGCACCCCGACGGCGCGCATGCACTCGACCACGTGCCGCGGTGCGAACGCGTTGACGATCGGAGCGGTGACGACCTTCTGCGCGAGCAGCCAGGCGACCGCCACGGCGGCATCCGGAATCCCGAGCTCGCTGCCCACCGCGTCGAGGGCGCGCAGCACGCGCGAGCCCCGACGGTTCAGGTGCGCGGCGACCTGCGTTCCGCGCACCGATTGCGTCGACTGACCGCGGGTGCGCGTCTCGCCGGCGAGGAACCCGTGCGCGAGGGGGTGGGACGGCGTCACCGCCATGTTCTGGGCCTGGGCGATCAGCCGCACGTCGCCGTCGAACTCCGCGCGCCGCAGCACGTTGTACGGCACGTCGAGCACGGTGATGCGGGGGTAGCCGGCCGACGAGAGGATGCGGGCCTCGACGAGCTGAGCGGCCGAGTAGCCGTGGGCGCCGATCGCCCGCACCTTGCCGGATTCGACGAGCCACTCGCTCGTGGCGAGGGTGTCTTCGAGCATCGCGGCGTCGCCGCGCACGGCGTCGAGCGACAGCACGTCGATGCGGTCGGTGCCCAGACGCGTCAGCGAAGCCTCGACCGCGCGCACCAGGTTGACCGAGTCGAGGCCGGGGTTGTCGGGGTGGCTGCCCACGCGCACGGTCAGCACGACCTCGTCGCGCGCCCGACGGCTGCGCAGCCATTCGCCGATGATGAACTCGCTGCGTCCCGCGGCGTAGCTGTCGGCGGTGTGCAGGGCGTTGCCGCCGAGCTCGGCGTAGGTGTCGAGGATCTCGTGGCTCGCGCGCGCGTCGACGTTCCAGCCGAACTCGCCGCCCCCGAGGAACATCGGGAAGACCTCGAAGCCGCTCTCGCCCAGGGGCACGCGGACGTGCGAGCCGAGGCCGGGGCCCTGCAGGGTGATGGGGGTCGACGGATGCGGGGCTCGATCGCGTCGCAGGCGCGGCGTGGCCGTCTCATCGACGCCTGAGCCGCTCATGGCGAGATCCCCTCTCCGCGGCGCCGGGTCGACGGTACGGATGACCCGTATCACCACGCCCCCCCGACGTACTTCCGAGGGTAGGCGGTCCCCGTGACCGGCCCGTCGTTTCGCCCGGCTCGGCGGTAAATATTGCGTAACGCTTGATGGGCGTCGTCACGACTCCCCCACGCGTCACTCGCGTCACACGACGGATGCCCGCCCCGCACGAGGCGGGACGGGCATCCGATCGACGCGAAGGATCAGCCTTCGGCGGGAGCCTCGGGGCCCTCGCTCGCGGCGGCCGAGCTCTGCGTGTCGGCAGGCTCGGTCGCGGCGGCGTCCTCGTCGAGCACGGGCTCGAGCGACAGCTTGCCGCGGTCATCGATCTTCGTGATGCGCACGAGGATCTTGCGACCGACCGAGAGCACGTCTT
Source organism: Microbacterium sp. JC 701 (assembly GCF_021026215.1). Lineage (NCBI taxonomy): Bacteria > Bacillati > Actinomycetota > Actinomycetes > Micrococcales > Microbacteriaceae > Microbacterium > Microbacterium sp. JC 701. The sequence continues at coordinate 1,421,687 of NZ_JAJNCV010000001.1, read as the reverse complement.
CGACGTTCTCGACGCGCTTGCCACCGGCGAGCTTGCGGACCTCGCTGACGTGCAGCAGGCCGTCCTTGCCGGGGAGCAGCGAGACGAACGCACCGAAGGTCGCGATCTTGACGACGGTTCCGAGGAACTGCTCGCCCACCTCGGGGTTGGTCGGGTTCGCGATCGCGTTCACCTGGGCGCGGGCCGCCTCGGCCGAGGGGCCGTCGGTCGCACCGATGTACACGGTGCCGTCGTCCTCGATCGAGATCTGGGCGCCGGTCTCGTCCTGGATGGAGTTGATCGTCTTGCCCTTGGGTCCGATGAGCTCACCGATCTTGTCGACCGGGATCTGCACGCTGATGACGCGGGGCGCGGTGGGCGCCATCTCGTCGGGAGCGTCGATCGCGGCGTTCAGGACGTTGAGGATCGTGAGGCGAGCCTCCTTCGCCTGGGTGAGGGCTGCGGCCAGCACCGACGACGGGATGCCGTCGAGCTTGGTGTCGAGCTGAATCGCGGTGATGAACTCGCTGGTGCCTGCGACCTTGAAGTCCATGTCGCCGAGGGCGTCTTCGGCGCCGAGGATGTCGGTCAGGGCGGCGTAGCGCGTCTGGCCGTCGACCTCGTCGGTGACGAGGCCCATCGCGATGCCGGCGACGGGGGCGCGAAGGGGCACACCCGCGTTCAGCAGCGACAGGGTCGAGGCGCAGACCGAGCCCATCGACGTCGAGCCGTTGGAGCCGAGAGCCTCGGACACCTGGCGGATCGCGTAGGGGAACTCCTCGCGGCTGGGCAGCACCGGAACGAGGGCGCGCTCGGCCAGGAAGCCGTGACCGATCTCGCGACGCTTCGGCGAACCCACGCGACCGGTCTCACCGGTCGAGTACGGCGGGAAGTTGTAGTGGTGCAGGTAGCGCTTGCTGGTGATGGGCGACAGCGAGTCGATCTGCTGCTCCATCTTGAGCATGTTCAGCGTGGTGACGCCCAGGATCTGGGTCTCACCGCGCTGGAAGATCGCCGAGCCGTGGACGCGCGGGATGACCTGCACCTCGGCGTCGAGCGGGCGGATGTCGGCGACGCCACGGCCGTCCATGCGGACGCCCTCGGCGAGGATGCGACCGCGGACGATCGTCTTGGTGACCGACTTGTACGCGGCGTTGAACTCGAGCGTCGCGACGGCGGGCAGCTCGCCCGACTCGACGGCGGCGAGGAGCTGCTCCTTGACCGAGGTCTTGACCTCGTCATCGGCGTTCTGGCGCTCCTGCTTGTCGGCGATCTGGTACACGGGCACCAGACGGTCGTAGGCACGGCCGGCGACGAAGTCGTACGTCTGCTGGCTGTAGGCCGGGAAGACGGGGAACGACTGGATCTCCTTGGCCGCGGTGCGCGCGACCTCGTTCTGCGCGTCGACGAGCTGACGCAGGAAGGGCTTGGCGGCCTCGAGGCCCTCGGCGACGACCTGCTCGTTGGGCTTGGTCGCGCCGCCCTTGATCATGTTCCAGCTGCCCTCGGTGGCCTCGGCCTCCACCATCATGATGGCGACGTCGCCGTCGTCGAGCACGCGGCCCGCGACGATGAGGTCGAAGACGGCGTCTTCGAGCTGGGTGACGGTCGGGAAGGCGACCCACTGGTCAGCGGTCTCGCCCTGGCCGGGGATGAGCGCCAGGCGCACACCCGCGATGGGGCCCGAGAACGGCAGACCCGAGATCTGGGTCGACAGCGACGCGGCGTTGATGGCCAGCGCGTCGTAGAACTCGCCGGGGGCGATCGAGAGCACGGTGACGACGATCTGCACCTCGTTGCGCAGGCCGTCGACGAACGACGGGCGCAGCGGGCGGTCGATGAGGCGGCACACGAGGATGGCCTCGGTGGAGGGGCGACCCTCGCGGCGGAAGAACGAGCCGGGGATCTTGCCGGCGGCGTACGAACGCTCTTCGACGTCGACGGTCAGCGGGAAGAAGTCGAAGCCTTCACGCGGGTGCTTGCCGGCGCTGGTGGCCGACAGGAGCATGGTCTCCTCGTCGAGGTAGGCGGCGACAGCGCCCTGAGCCTGCTGAGCGAGGCGTCCGGTCTCGAACCGGACGGTGCGGGTGCCGAAACGGCCGTTGTCGAGAACGGCTTCAGCGGCGGTGATTTCTGGACCTTCCAAGAGGTCCCTCCTTCTTTGTTTAGGCTCGCCGCCCCGTGTGGGCGACGAGCTGACATGCGAAGGAGCAGGAACAGGCAGAAAGGGCACGCCGATGCGATCGGCGAGGGAATCCCGGCGACTGGCCACCAGTGCTCGACCACCCGGCGCTGACGACGGGGAGTCCACCACAGGGGACCAGCGTCTGCCGGCCTGCTCCGTGAGCTCGTATTTATTTGAGCGGATGCCAAGACGGCATTCGGTCCTCACCCTACCAGCGAACGCCCATGCGGGGTGGGCACGGCACGGCGAAGTGCTCTACCGTGACCTCATGGGCCTCTTTCGTCGCAGTAGTCACACGCTTCTCGCGTGCGTGCTCCTGGGCGCGGTGATCGCCCCGTCGCCGGCGAGCGCGACATCCCTCTCCGCCTCGACCCTCGCCCCCGTCGCGGCGGTCGACCAGGCCGCCGTAGACCGTGTTTTGGCCGAGCTCGACGCCGCGGAGACCTCGGCGGCCGAGGCCTCGCGCCGCGCCCTCGATGCGTCCGCCCTCGCGGAACGCACGCGCCTGCAGGCCGAGACGACCGCGCAGCGCGCCGAGGGTCTCACCGCCCAGAGCGAGGCGGCCGACGCCGCGCTCTCCGCCGCGAGCACGCGCGCCGGAGCGAGCGCCTCCCGCCTCATGCGCACCGTGGGCGGTGGCCCGCTGGTGGCGCAGCTGCTGACGAACGCAGATCCCGACTCGCTGCTGCAGCGCCTCGGCATCCTCGACCGCGTCACCACGCTGGCCGCGCGCACCGCCGGCGAGGCCCGCGGCGCCTCCGACGTCGCCACCTCCCTGCGAGAGCAGGCCGAGCAGGCCCGCGACGAAGCGGCACGCCTGGCGGCTGACGCGCAGTCGACCGCGGCGACGGCGCAGAGCGATGCGGATGCCGAGGCGGCCACCGTCACGTCGGCGCAGGCCCGGCTCAACGACCTCTACGCGCAGCTCGCCGCTCTGCGCAAGACGACCGCCGACGCCGAACGCGCCGCGCGCGAACGCGAGAAGGCGCAGCGCGACGCCGCCGCACCCGGCGGCGCGACGGGCGGGCCCGGCGCGGGCTCCGGCTCGAGCGGCGGCGGGGCGAACGCGGGCGGGTCGGGCTCCGGCGGGTCGGGATCGACCCCGGGCGGCGGAGCGGGCGGCAGCGGCTCGGGAGGTAGCGGCTCGGGCGGCAGTGGCTCGGGCGGCTCCTCCTCCGGCGGCGGGGGCTCCAGCGGCGGCAGTGGCTCGGGCGGCGGATTGAGCAGCGGCGGGTCCAGCTCCGGCGGCGGATCCAGCTCCGGCGGCGGGTCCAGCTCCGGTGGCGGGTCCAGCTCCGGTGGCGGCTCCGGCTCCGGCGGCGGGTCCAGCTCCGGTGGCGGCTCTCACCCCGGCGGCGGATCGAACGCGGGAGGCGGCGGGTCCACGGCCCCGGCGGGTCCGACCATGAGCCCGTCCCAGGCTCGCGACTACGCGCGCGGCGCGATCCGCAGCTACGGCTGGGGCGACGACCAGTTCTCGTGCCTCGTATCGCTGTGGAACCGCGAGTCGGGCTGGCGCGCCGACGCCCTCAACCCCTGGAGCGGCGCTTACGGCATCCCCCAGGCGCTGCCGGGCGAAAAGATGGCATCCGCGGGTCTGGACTGGCGCACCAACGCGGCGACCCAGATCTCGTGGGGGCTGACCTACATCAGCGGCCGCTACGGCTCACCGTGCGGGGCGTGGGCGCACTCGGAGCAGACCGGCTGGTACTGACGCATCCGCACGGCTAAGCGACCGAGCCGGCCCGCAGCGGATCACACCGCGTCGGCACGCTCGCGATCGCCGCGAGTGGGCAGCTCGACGTACCCGGTGTGCTTGGCCAGCACGCCGTCGCCGGCCGTGCGCCCTCGCACGCGCCGCCACACCCAGGGCAGTGCGTCGCGCGTGAGCCAGGTTCCGCCCGGCCGGTCGCCATCGTCGGCGTGCAGGGCCTCGTCGAGCCCCAGCAGTGCGCGCGCGTCGGGCACTCCGAGCGCTTCGGCCGCGCGATAGGCGACGAGACGGTGACCGGCCGAGCTGAGGTGCACGAGGTCGTCGGCCCACATCGACGTCTCGCCGATCTCGCCCACCGCTTCGAGGTCGAGCAGGATCGCCCCCTGCTGCGCGGCGATGCGCCGCAGGTGCACGTTGTAGGCGGCGAAGCGACGGGCGAAGATGCGGGCCGCGGGCCGACGCGGCAAGAAGGTCGTGACCAGCAGCACGTCGGCTCCCGTGCGCCGCACCGCGCGCACGGCCGACTCGACCTCGGCGACCAGCGCGGACAGCACCGGGGCGGGGCCCACCAGATCGTTCGCCCCGATGAGGATCGACACGAGGTCGGGCTCGAGCGTGAGGGCCGCGGGAATCTGCTCGTCGATCAGGTGGCGCACGCGACGACTGCGCACTGCCAGGTTGGCGTAGTGGAACGGTCCGGCGTCGCTCGTGTGGGCCAAGAGCTCCGCGAGACGGTCGGCCCACCCGCGGTACTGCCCGCTCGGCATGCGCGAGGCGTCGCACAGTCCCTCGGTCAGGCTGTCGCCGAGGGCGACGAAACGGGTCCACCGCCCTCGGGTTCCGGATGCCGCCGGCGCGGCGGGCCGCGCGACCCCGCGTCGCAGCATCACGTCGTCGACGCGACGCAGGGCCACGGCATCCGCGTAGTGCCCGACGAGATCGCGGGTGAGCGCCTCCCACGTTCGGCCCTGCACGGCGTCGCGCGCGGCGCGAGAGAACGCGCGGCGCTTGGACTCGTCACCGACGAGGTCGGCGACGCGGGCGCGCATGTCGTCGAGGTCGCCGGGCTTGTACAACCACCCGTCGACGCTCGAGCGCACCAGGTCGAGGGGTCCGCCGACGCCCGTGGCGACCACCGGCACCCCGCTGGCCAGGGCCTCCTGAATCGTCTGGCCGAAGGTCTCGCTCTCGCCCGGGTGCACGAACACGTCGAAGCAGGCCATGACCCGCGCGAGCTCCGACCCCGACAGGTGGCCCGTGAACACGGCATCCGGAATCGCCTTCTCCAGGGCGGGGCGCGAGGGCCCGTCTCCCACGATGACCAGCCGGGTGTCGGCGACCTCGGCGAGCGCCCGCAGGTCGTCGACCTGCTTCTCGGGCGCCAGGCGACCGACGTAGCCCACGATGCGCTGACCAGCCGGGGCCACCTCCGCGCGCCACGACTCGTCGCGGTGCTCGGGGGCGAAGCGCACAGAATCCACTCCCCGCCCCCACCGGCGGATGCGGTCGACGCCCAGTTGCTCGAGCTGCCGCGTCGACGACGACGACGGAGCCAAAGTGAGGGTCGCCCGGCGGTGCAGGCGGGCGACGTGACCGGCGACGAGGGCGGTCGCGTGGGGCAGGCCGTACTTCTGGGCGTAAGCGACGACGTCGGTCTGGTACACCGCGACCGAGGGGATCTTGAGCGCGTCGGCGGCGGCGAGCCCCTGCCAGCCCAGCACGAACGGCGAAGCCAGGTGCACGACGTCGGGGTCGAAGTCGCGCAGCAGCGCTCCCAGACGCGCCGCCCGGGCGAACACCACGCGCACCTCGGGGTACGAGGGCAGCGGCACCGAGCGCAGCAGTTCGGTGCGGGCTCCGTGCAGGTCGGCGGTCACGTCGCCGGATTTGGGGGCGATCACGAGCGTCTCGTGGCCCGCCTCCGCCAGATGGCGCAGGACATGGAGAACGGAACCGGTGACCCCGTTCATGTGCGGGAGGAAGGATTCGGCCAGCAGCGCGACTCTCACGACACCAGGGTGAGGCGTGCCGGGGCCCGCGGGGCGCCGTTCGGCCCCGACGTTCGCGATGTTCACCGGATGCTCCGCCGGGCGTCACCGGCGCGTGGGCGGGGCGTCTCGATCCACGGCGGAGAGTGACCGAATGGACGGTGTCGACGCGTGGCTGCAGGCGATCGCGGCGAGTCCGTGGGCGCTTCCCGCGATGGCGCTGCTGGTGTTCGCCGACGCGTTCCTCGTCGTGATCCCCGGCGAGGCCGCGGTCACGGCGTTCGGCGCCCTCGCCGTCGCCCACGGCACTCCCCCGCTCGCCGCGGTGATCGTCGTCGCCGGGGCCGCGGCCTTCGCCGGCGACCTCGGCTGCTATCTGGTGGGGCGCCTCGTGGGCGTCGAGCGCTGGGCGTGGATGCGCGGACCCCGCGTCTCCGCCGCCCTCGACTGGGCGCGAGCGCGCCTCGAGCGCAACGCCGCGGTCGTGCTCTTCACCGCGCGGTTCGTGCCCTTCGCGCGGCTCGCGGTGAACCTCGCGGCGGGTGCAGCACGGGTGAATCCGGCGCGGTACCTCGGCGTCGCAGCCCTCGCCGCCCTCGCCTGGGCGGCGTACCAAGCGGTGATCGGCGCGGTCGTCGCGGCGCTCGTACCGGGCGGCCCGGTGGTGGCGGTGGTGGTGTCGATCGTCGTGGCCGTGGGGATCGGCGTCGGCATCGACCTCGTGCTCGCGCGGCGGGCGAAGCGGCGGGCGGCCGCGCGCTCCTGACCGTTCGGAGATCCCGGATGCCGGCGCTCGGCGCCTCAGCCCAGGGCGAGGGTCTGCTCCGCGGCGTCGACGAGAGCGCGCCCGTACGACGGCCCGTGGCCGGCGGCGTGCACGGCGAGCGGATGCAGCTGATGCACCGGCACGCGCTCGCTCCAGCCGTCGCGCAACGGGTGCGCGCGATCGTAGGCATCGAGGATCCGCTCGAGGAACGGGCAGCCGAACAGCGCGAGCATCGCAAGATCGGTCTCGCGGTGACCGCCGTGGGCCGCGGGATCGATCAGCACGACCCCCTCGTGGCCCCACAGCACGTTGCCCGCCCACAGATCCCCGTGCAGGCGCGCGGGCGGTTCGTCGTCGTCGAAGGCTCCCGCCGCGATCAACGCGCACGCGCGCCCGACGACCTCGGCTCCGGATGCCGACAGGTTGCCGGCCGCGACCGCGATCGGCACGAACGGCTCGACGCGCTGCGCCGCGTAGAAGACGCCCCACGACGGCTTCGGTCGCGCCGGTTGCAAGCGGCTGCCGATGAAGATGTCGCCCGTCCACCCGGGCGGGGGCGAGCCGAACGCCTCGGCCCCGGCATCGTGCGTCGCGGCGAGGGCGGCACCGAACGCGTCGGCGGCCTCGGCGGAGGGACGCGTCTCGGCGATGCGCTCCAGCACGATCCGCTGGTCGGCGACCTCGAGCACCTCGGCGATGCGCGCGCCAGCCGCCTCGGCGAGCCAGCGGAGCCCGGCGGCCTCGGCGGCGAAGAACCCCGCGGGGGCGTCGCGGCGAGTCTTCACGTGCTGTTCCATTCATCCAGTCTGTCGCGATGTCGGAGGTCACCGGCACGATGGAGGCATGAGCGACGGTTACGACCCGGACTTCCTCGGCATCCCCCTGCCCCTCCCCTCTCCCGCGCAGCCCACCACGCGGCTCGACTACCCGCGCTTCAGCGTGCTGCTCGATAAGCAGCGGCGTTTCGCGGCGGTCACCGCCGTGGTGATCGACGGAGCGAGCCTGCTCGATCTGCCGCGCACGGGTGAGTGGCGTCTCGACTCGCGTGCTCCCGCCGAGGCGCAGGCCGGGCCCGAGGTCTACAGCCGCAACGACCTCGACCGCGGGCATCTCGTGCGCCGCCGTGATCCGGGTTGGGGCGCCACCAATGAGGCGCGCGAGGCCACCGAGGCGACGTTCTTCTACACGAACGCCGCTCCGCAGGCCGCCGGCTTCAACCAGTCGAAAGAGCTCTGGCTCGGACTCGAAGACCACGTGCTGGCCTACGCCGAGGCGATCGACCAGCGCATCGCCGTGTTCACCGCGCCGGTGCTCGCCGACGACGACCCGCCCTACCGCGGCATCCGGGTACCGCTGCGGTTCTGGAAGATCGCCGCGTGGCGTCAGGGCGACACGCTCGCGGCGGCCGGGTTTGTGCTCGATCAGAGCGAGCTGGTCGACACCCGGCAGGGCCTCGTCGTGCCGCCCCTCGGCGCGTTCCGCACCTTCCAGGTGCCGATCGCCGACATCGCGGCCGAAGCGGGCGTCGACGTCGGCCCGCTCGTCGACGCCGACACCTTCGTGCGTCGCGGGCTGCGCCCGGTCGCCGCACGCGAGCTGCGGAGCGCCGACGACATCGTGCTGTGAGGTGCGCGCAGGTGACTGAGCCCGTCGAAGCCCCCGGTCACGCGCGGACCGACCGCCCCGTCGCAACCCAGGTGACTGAGCCCGTCGAAGCCCCCCGGTCACGCGCGGATCGACCGACCCGTCGCACCCCAGGTGGCTGAGCCCGTCGAAGCCCCCGGTCACGCGCGGACCGACCGCCCCGTCGCACCCCAGGTGACTGAGCCCGTCAAAGCCCCCCGGTCACGCGCGGACCGACCGCCCCGTCGCACCCCAGGTGGCTGAGCCCGTCGAAGCGCCCGGTCACGCGCGGACCGACCGCCCCGTCGCACCCCAGGTGGCTGAGCCCGTCGAAGCCCCCGGTCACGCGCGGATCGACCGCCCCGTCGCACCCCAGGTGGCGGAGCCTGTCGAAGCCCCCGGTCACCGGCGGGTCGGCAGCGCCGGCCGCCGCTTCTCAGCGCACCCGCACCGCGTGCAGCACCGTGTCGATCGCGGGGTGCGCGTGCCCGTCGCGCAGCTCGGAATCGGCGGTCCCTCGCGTCACCTGCTCGCAGCGCTCGATGCGGAAGCGGTCGTCGAGCGCGCCGCTCAACAGCTTGGGCGTGTAGAGGATCGCTGGGTCGGAGGGTCCGTGTCCGCCCGCGGCGATGTTGTCGACGTCGTGGCCGATCACCACGAGCGTCCCGCCGACGGCGACCCACTCCGCGATCCGCGCAATGGCCGCGGCGTTGTCGCGCAGATGCAGGTAGCACGACACCACCAGATCGACGGATGCCGCGGGCTCGAACTCGTGCACATCGGCACGCACCCACGAGACCGCGTCGCCGCCCGGGCGGGCAGCGGCGAGCGCGAGACCCGCACTCGAGAAGTCGATGCCCGTCGTCGTCCAGCCGCGCTGCGCCAGCCAGAGGGCGGTGCGTCCGTCGCCGGTTGCCACGTCGATCGCGGAACCCGGTGCGAGCGCGCCGGCGATCTCACGGACGACGGCGGGAGGCTGGGTCGCCCACACTCCCCCGGCGGAAGCGCGGTAGCGCTCGTCCCACTGCGTGGCATCCATTCGGTCTCCTCCGGCTCGCTCCCACCCTAGATCCGCGTGCGAGCGCCCCGGGGCCCGCGTCGCCGTCGAACCGAGGCGGCAGAACGGATGCCGTCGCCTCACCGCTCCGCATCCGCTGCACCGACCGCCTCCAACGGAGCGCGATCCGCGCACCCTCAGCGATCCGCACATCCTCAGCACGAAACCCCCGATGACGACTGAAGTTGCGCGAATCGCTCACCCTGCGCCGTCACGCCCGCACACCGCGATCCGCGCACCCTCAGCGATCCGCACATCCTCAGCCCGAAACCCCCGATGACAACTGAACCTGCGCGAATCGCTCACTCTGCGCCGCCGCGCGCACAGCACGAAGCCCCGCCACCCGAACGAACGGGCGACGGGGCTCCGTCACAGGGTCACTCCCCCGACAGACCACCCAGCAGGTGGCCGAACGAGCGGCCTTCGCCGAGGTACGACGAGGGGTCGAACGGGTCGGCGTCGCGCACGGGTTCGCGGGCGGCGATGGCATCCGCGAGCTCACGGGCGCCGCGGTCGACGCGGGATCCGAGCGGGGCGACCTCGTCGGCGTTGGCACCCCAGTCGCTCGAGGCGGCGAACACACCGGTCGGCACGGGGTTGGCGTGCAGGTAGGTGAACAGCGGACGGATCGCGTAGTCGATCGCGAGCGAGTGCCGGGCGGTGCCGGCGTTCGCTCCGATGAGCACGGGGGTTCCGGTGAGCGCCTGCGGGTCGAGCACATCGATGAACGACTTGAACAGACCCGAGTAGCTGGTCGAGAAGATCGGCGTCACCGCGATGATCCCGTCGGCCGAGACGACCGTGTTGATCATCTGCTCGAGGGCGGGCGGGGCGAAGCCGGTGAGCAGGTTGTCGGTCAGTTCGTGGGCGTAGTCGCGCAGCTCGAAGACGTCGGCGGTGGCATCGATCCCGCGCTCGCGCAGTTCCGCGAGCACGGCGTGGCTGAGCCGGTCGCCGAGCATGCGAGTCGACGAGGGAGTCGAGAGTCCGGCGGTGATGACCGCGATGCGACGGGCCGCCATCTCAGGCACCGACCTTCGACGCGGCCGCACCGAACGCGCTGCCCGAGCGGGGCGCGGCATCCTGGTAGGGGCTGCCCGACACCATGTTGTCGCCGCGGTTCGCACCGGGAACCGCCTGACGCGGAGCCGCGCCGGCGTAGATCTTCTCGATCTGGTTGGCGTGCGTGGGAGCGTCGGGCACCTCGGCCGGGCGGTTCTTCTGCAGCTCCTTGCGCAGCACCGGCACGACCTCGCCGCCCAGGATGTCGAGCTGCTCGAGCACGGTCTTGGTGGGAAGACCGGCGTGGTCGATGAGGAAGAGCTGGCGCTGGTAGTCGCCGAACGTCTCGCGCATCGCGGCGTAGCGGTCGATGATCTGCTGCGGCGAGCCGACGGTCAGCGGGGTCATCTCGCTGAAGTCCTCGAGGCTCGGGCCGTGGCCGTAGACGGGCGCGTTGTCGAAGTACGGGCGGAACTCGCGCACGGCGTCCTGGGAGTTGGCGCGCATGAACACCTGTCCACCGAGGCCGACGATCGCCTGCTGCGGCGTGCCGTGGCCGTAGTGCGCGAAGCGCTCGCGGTACAGCGTGATGAGGCGCTGGTAGTGCTCCTTGGGCCAGAAGATGTTGTTCGCGAAGAAGCCGTTGCCGTAGTAGGCGGCCTGCTCGGCGATCTCGGGCGTGCGGATCGAGCCGTGCCAGACGAACGGGGGCACCCCGTCGAGGGGACGCGGGGTCGAGGTGAAGCCCTGCAGCGGGGTGCGGAACTTGCCCTCCCAGTCGACGACGTCTTCACGCCACAGCTTGTGCAGCAGGTCGTAGTTCTCGATGGTCAGCGGCAGACCCTGACGGATGTCCTTGCCGAACCAGGGGTAGACCGGACCGGTGTTGCCGCGGCCGAGCATGAGGTCGGCGCGACCGTTCGAGACGTGCTGCAGCATCGCGAAGTCTTCGGCGATCTTCACCGGGTCGTTCGTGGTGATGAGCGTCGTGGAGGTCGTGAGGATGAGGCGCTCGGTCTGGGCCGCGATGTACGCGAGCGTCGTCGTGGGCGACGACGACCAGAACGGCGGGTTGTGGTGCTCGCCGAGGGCGAAGACGTCGAGGCCGACCTCTTCGGTGTGCTTGGCGATCGTGAGCGTGTCCTTGATGCGCTGGGCTTCGCTCGGCGTCGTGCCGGTGGTCGGGTCCTGGGTGATGTCGCTCACCGTCATGACACCGAACTGCATTCCGGGCCAGGTGTTCGTCTCGTTCATGATGCGACCTCCGTTTGTATGCATCTGAATATACATGGTGGAACGCACCACGCCCAGCTTTATTCCGCTTACCTCATCGGCATCCGGAAACCGCCCCCGTCGACCCGTCGCCGCCTCGCGACTAGCGTCGCCCGAGATGACGGATGCCGCGACCCCCACCCCCGCGACCTCGCGCGTGCCCTTCTGGGACAACGCCCGCTTCGCCGCGATCGTGCTCGTCGTGCTCGGACACGCGATCCAGCGTCTGACCTCCGACTCGGATGCCGCGGAGGCACTGTACCTGCTCGTCTACGCGTTCCACATGCCGCTGTTCGCCCTCGTCTCGGGCTACTTCTCGTCGGCGGCCGAGCCCACGCGGCGGCGGATCGCGCGCGTATTCACCGACCTCATCGCGCCGTACGTGATCTTCGAGACCCTCTGGACGATCGTGCAGTTCGCCGTCACCGGCCGCACGAACCTCGACCCTGCCCAGCCGTCGTGGACCCTGTGGTTCCTGCTCGCTCTCGCGCTGTTCCGCGTCGCCCTGCCGTATCTGGCCCTACTGCGCGCGCCCGTCGTCTGGGCACTGGCGATCTCGATCGCGGCGGGATACCTGCCGAGCATCGACTCGACCTTCTCGGTCTCGCGCTTCCTCGGCCTGCTGCCGTTCTTCACCCTCGGGTGGTGGCTGCGCGAGCACGACGTCGTCGCGCGCCTCGGCCTGCTCGCCAGCCGCCCGGTATGGATGCGGGTCACCGCCGCGGGCATCCTCGCGGGGGCCGGCGTGCTCGCCTTCGTGTTCGTCGACACGTGGCAGGACCTGCGCTTGGGGACGTGGTTCTTCTTCGTCGACGCCTACGTCGATCTCGACGCCCCGCAGTGGTGGGCGGGCGCCGTGCGCCTGGCGATCATCGCGCTCGCGCTCGTGCTGATGGCGGCGTTCCTCGTGCTGATCCCGCGCCACGAGACCCGGTGGACGCACCTCGGCCGCTCCACGATGTACGTCTACCTGCTGCACACGTTCGTGCTCTACCCGTTCCGCCAGTCGGGGGTGCTGCGCGGGCTCGAGCCGATGTGGGTGTGGATCCCGGTCGTCGTCGTCGCGAGCGTCGCCATCGCCGTGGCGCTGTCGAGCCGCCCGGTGCGGCGCGTCTTCCGCCCGCTCGTCGAGCCCCGGATGCCGTGGCTCTTCCGCGATCGCGCGCTCGGCGCAGGCCGCGAGCCCGCAGCTGCCCGGCGAGGTCCCTGAGCCTGTCGAAGGGACCCGGTGGCTTCGACAAGCTCAGCCACCTACCCAGCGAGGTCCCTGAGCCCGTCGAAGGGACCGGAACCCCGCGCGCGCCCGGTGACTTCGACAAGCTCAGCCACCTGCCGACCGGAACCCGCAAACGCCCGGTGACTTCGTAGCGAGGTCCCTGAGCCTGTCGAAGGGACCGGAACCCGCAGACGCCCGGTGACTTCGACAAGCTCAGCCACCTATCGACCGGAACCCGCAAACGCCCGGTGACTTCGTAGCGAGGTCCCTGAGCCTGTCGAAGGGACCGAAACCCGCGCGCGCCCGGTGGCTTCGACAAGCTCAGCCACCTGCCGACCGGAACCCGCAGACGCCCGGTGACTTCGTATCGAGGTCCCTGAGCCTGTCGAAGGGACCGGAACACGCAGACGCCCGGTGGCTTCGACAAGCTCAGCCACCTGCCGACCGGAACCCGCGCGCGCCCGGTGGCTTCGACACGCTCAGCCACCAGCCGACCGGAACCCTACGCCCCGAGCAGGCCCGCGCCGATCGAGGTGCCGGCCGGGGCGGCGGGCGGCACGGCCCACAGTCCCGAGCCCACGTGGCGCAGGTATTCGCCCATGGCATCCGTCGCCAGGGCCTTCTGCAGGGTGATGAAGCGGTCGGGGCTCTTCTGGAACGACAGGAAGAACAGCCCCGCGTTGAGGCGTCCGAGATCGGTCGTGCCGTCGACGAAGTTGTATCCGCGGCGGAGGATGCGGATGCCGCCGTTCATGTCGGGATGCGCGAGCCGCACGTGACTGCGCGCGTCGATCGCGGGCTTGCCCGTCGCCCCCACGGCCGAGAAGTCGGGCGCGGCGAACTCGTCGCCGCCCGAGAGCGGGGCGCCGTTCGCCTTGTCGCGCCCGACGACGCGATCCTGCTCGGCGAGGCGCGTGCGGTCCCACGTCTCGATGAGCATCGCGATGCGGCGCGCGACGAGATACGACCCGCCCGCGAGCCACGCCGGACCCTCGGACGCCGACACCCACACGTTCTCGTCGAGAGCGCCCGTGTCGTCGGCGAGGATGTTGGCCGTTCCGTCCTTGTAGCCGAACAGGTTGCGCGGCGTGGACTGGTCGGCCGTGGTCTTCGACGTGCGGCCGAATCCGAGCTGCGACCACCGGATGGTCGCCCGCCCGAAGGCGATGCGACTGAGGTTGCGGATCGCGTGCACGGCGACCTGGGGGTCGTCGGCGCACGCCTGGATGCACAGGTCGCCGTCGGAGCGGAGCGGGTCGAGGTCGTCGCCGAGGAAGGCCGGGAGCCTCTCGAGCCCCGCGGGCTTCTGCGCCTCGAGACCGAAGCGCTGGTCGAACAGCGAGGGACCGAAGCCGAAGGTGATCGTGAGGTTGCTGGCGGGCAGGCCGAGCGCCTCGCCGGTGTCGTCGGGCGGGGCTTCGGGCGAGCCGTTGACGGCGCCGCTCGCGCTCACCTCAAGCCCCTGCATCATGCGGGTGGCTGCGTACGTCCAGTCCGACAGCAGCTCGGCCAGGTCGTCGCGGGTGGTGCGCGCCATCATGTCGTACGACGCGAAGTGCAGGTGCTCCTGCACCTCCGTCGTGATCCCGGGCTGATGGATGCCGCTGGCCGGCGCCGCGGCATCCATCACCGCCTTCTGCTGCTCGCGCGCGAACGCCTGCCCGCCGACGAGGCCGCCGCCCGCGCCCACGACGAGTCCCGTGGCGCCGGCGCCCAGCGCCAGCCCCATCAGTCCGCGGCGGGACAGGCCACCGGCATCCGAAGTCTTCTCGTCGGCAGCGTTCTCGGCGTCGCTCATGCTCACTCCAGGATCGTGACCGTCAGCTGCGACAGCGGCTCGGCGAGGGCGTTGATGAGGTCGGTGAGCTGGCGCTTGTCGGCCTCGGTGACCTGGCTGTAGGGAACGAAGCCGGCGTCGAGCGAGCCGTAGGTCGCCAGTGCCGCCTCGAGGTCGGCGTACCCGGCGTCGATGCGGGTGACGAGCTCGGCACCCTTGTCGCCCTTCGACTCGGCGAAGTCGCGCACGAGCGAGAAGGCCATCTTCGAGCCCTCGACGTTCGCGGCGAAGTCGTTGAGGTCGGTTCCCGACCACCAGTCCTCTTCACCGCTGATCTTGCCGGTCGCGACCTCGTCGAGCAGCGCGATCGCGCCGTTCGAGATGCCCGCCACGCCCTGGTCCTCGAGGGTCTGCGTGAAGGTGTCGGAGTGCACGTAGTCGTACAGCTCCTGCGTGTCGGCGATCAGCTTGTCGCCGTAGGTCGCGCGCTCGGCGGGCGTCGAGGGCGCCCAGTCCTTCCACGCGGGCGTCTCGCCGTCGGCGTTGAGCGCATCCTGCGCGGGGACCCACAGGTCCTTTTCGATGCGGTGGAACCCGGTCCACTCCAGGCCCTCGGCGACCGCGTCGACCTCGCGGTAGTCGATGCGCGGGTCGAGGTCGCCCAGCGCCTCCGCGATCGGCTCGATGCGCTCGTAGAACGCCCGCACGCGCGGGAACTGCTCGCGGGCGGTGGCGTCGTCGCCCGACTCGTAGGCGGCGGTGAAGCTCTGCACGGCGGGGAGGAGCTGGCCCGTCTGGTCCTTCACGAACGCGGCGTAGAGGTCGACGGCCTGCTTCTTCTGCTCGGCATCCGGACCCTCGACCGCGACCGCGTCACCCGTGACCGTGAAGCTCTTCTTGCCGACGCCGTCGCCGACCATGCCGGGCTTGCAGAGGGTGAAGTAGTCGCCGGGCTGGGCGACGACCGTGAGGGTGCGCGAGGCACCCGGGGCGACGTTCTCGACCTCGCCGACGATGCGCAGGCCGTCGGAAGCCAGCAGGTAGAACTCGGTCACCTGGTCGCTCTTGTTCGCGATGTCGAACGCGACGGTGCCACTGGGCGCCGTGCTCGCCGACACCGCGCAGTCGTCCGCGGTCGAGGTGACGGCGAGCGCTCCCCCGGCGGCCGCGTCGGCCTTGGCGACGCAGCCCGAGAGGGCGAGGACGGCCGCGCCGGCCACGGCCGTGGCCGCGAGGAGGCGTGTCGAATTCATGGGTGCTCCGTTCGAATGTGGGGCGGATGCCGCGGCGCCCAGCGCACGCGGAAGAAGGGTCAGGACGTGGCGGGGGTCGCGGTCGAGGTGGTCCGCGCGACAGGGGTGGTCGGCGAGGCCGGGGCGGGCGAGGGTGCGGCCGCGGGGGCGGCCGGGACCGACGCGGCTGCAGCGGCCTGCGCGGCGCGCGGTCGGCGGTTGCCGCGGACGCCGCGGATGAACAACGGCACGACCACGGCGATGTAGACCACCCACGCGATCACCTGCAGCCACGTCATCTTCGGCATGAAGCCGACGGTGGCCTGCAGCAGCGCGGCGAGCGCGCTGTCGGGCGCGATCACGGCGGAGACGTCGAAGGCCCAGCCGAAGGGAAGACCCGCCCAGCCGATCGCGACGAGTCCGGTCGCGGGATCGACGGGAGCGCCGGCCCCGAACGGACCGGGCAGGGCACCGGCCTCCTGCAGGTCGTGGAAGGCGTAGGCCAACACGCCCGCGGCCACGACGACGAGGAAGCCCCCACTCCAGGTGAAGAAGCGGCCGAGGTTGAGGCGCAGCATGCCGCGCGCGATGAACCATCCGAGCACCGCGGCGACGCCGAGGCCGATGACGGCGCCGATCAACGCGATCGCCTGGTCCTGGAACGACTGCACCATGGCCCACAGGAACAGCGTCGTCTCGACGCCTTCCCGGGCGACCGAGACGAACCCGATCGCGACGAGCGCCCAGACGCCCCCGCGCAGCGCCTTGTCGACGCCGCCTTCGAGGCCCGACTTCATCGTGCGGCCGGCCTTCTGCATCCAGAAGATCATCCAGGTGACCATCGCCACCGCGACCAGCGACAGTCCGCCGCCGAGCAGCTCCTGCGCCTCGAAGGTGAGCATGTAGGCGCTGAAGGTGAACGCGGCGCCGATGGCGAGCGCGAGCGCGATCGCCAGGCCCACTCCGGTCCACAGCTTCGGCAGCGCGTCGCGCCGGCCGACGCGCGTGAGGTAGGCCACGAGGATGCCGACGACGAGCGCGGCCTCGAGGCCTTCGCGGAGGCCGATGAGGAAGGTGGCGAAGAAGCTGGCAAGCACGGGCGGGTGTTCCGACTTTCGTGAGAGGACGGGGCCGCGACGGTGCGGATCAGGTAAGGACAGCCTCACCTGACTGTGACAGATTACGCACATTCGTCGATTCGCGCACCTTGAAGTCGCCTTCAGAACCTCGGAAGTAACCCGCGGCAACATTCGCGCGCGCCATCTCGCGCCGATCTAGCCTCGACCCATGTCCGAGCTCAATCTCCCCGTCCTCGACCTCTCGCTCCTCGATCAGGGGCCGGATGCCGCCGCCCGGTTCCGCGACGAGCTGCGCGCCGCGACGCACGACGTCGGATTCTTCTACCTCACCGGCACGGGCGTGAGCCCCGCCCTTGAGGAGCGCCTGCTGCAGGCCGCGAAGGACTTCTTCGCCCTGCCCGAGGCCGAGAAACTGTCGATCGAGAACGTCACGAGCCCGCACTTCCGCGGCTACACCCGCGTCGGCGGCGAGCTGACGCAAGGCCGCGTCGACTGGCGCGAGCAGATCGACATCGGCCCCGAGCGCGAGCCCGTGACCGACCCCGACGGCCCCGGCTACAACCGTCTCGTCGGACCCAACCTCTGGCCCGCCGCTCAGCCCGAGCTGCAGGAGGTCGTGGCCGAGTGGCACGATCACCTCACCGGCATCGCCCGTAAGCTCCTGCGCGCCTGGGCCCTCGCGCTCGGCGCCGAGGAGCAGTACTTCGACCGCCACTTCGGCGACCCGCAGACCCTCATCAAGATCGTCCGCTACCCCGGCAAGGACGACCCGACTCCCCAGCAAGGGGTCGGCGCCCACAAGGACTCGGGCGTGCTCACCCTGCTGTGGGTCGAGCCCGGAAAGGGCGGCCTGCAGGTCGAGCGCGACGGCGAGTGGGTCGACGCTCCCCCGGTCTCAGGGGCCTTCGTCGTCAACATCGGCGAACTGCTCGAGTACGCCACGCAGGGCTACCTCACGGCGACCAACCACCGGGTGATCTCGCCGCGCTTCCCCGACGAGCGCATCTCGGTGCCGTTCTTCTTCAACCCGGCCCTCGACGCGCGCCTGCCGATCATCGAGCTTCCCGCCGAGCTCGCCGCCGATGCCCGCGGCGTCTCGCAGGACCCGTCGAACCCCATCCACGCGACCTACGGCGAGAACGCGCTCAAGTCACGGCTGCGCGCCCACCCCGACGTGGCCGAGCGCTGGCACCCCGACCTGGTCGCCGCCCGCGCGGCATCCTGAACCCTGTTTGCAATCCAGGTGGCTGAGCCTGTCGAAGCCCCCGGTCCTTTCGCGACCAAGGTGGCTGAGCCTGTCGACGCCACCCACCCCTTCGCGACGGAGGTGGCTGAGCCTGTCGAAGTCACCGGTCCTTTCGCGACCGAGGTGGCTGAGCCTGTCGAAGCCACCGGCCCCTGCGCGACCCAGGTGGCTGAGCCTGTCGAAGCCGCCGGCCCCTTCAACAGGCTCAGCGACCTCTCTCCCCGCATCCGGGAATGACGAAGGCCGCCCCACACCGTGGGGCGGCCTTCCAAGAATGTTTTGCGCGATAGAACGCTGGTGCGATTAGCGACGCAGACCGAGACGCTCGATGAGCGAGCGGTAACGGTTGATGTCGACATCCTGCAGGTAACCCAGCAGGCGACGGCGCTGACCGACGAGCAGGAAGAGTCCACGGCGCGAGTGGTGGTCGTGCTTGTGGATCTTGAGGTGCTCGGTGAGGTCCTTGATGCGCTGCGTCATCATCGCGACCTGCACCTCGGGGGATCCGGTGTCACCGGGGTGCGTCGCGTACTCTTCGATGATCGCCTTCTTGACGTCTGCTTCGAGTGCCATAGATGGGATCCCCTTCCTTCTCATTGCGCGGCGCCCGTCACACGATGTGCGAGCTCTCTTTATCCGCGGCCGATCGAACGGCAACCGCATGAGTCTACCAGCATCCGGATGCCGAGACCGCACCGGTCGGCGACGCTCGAGCCCGGCCCCGCAGCGTGCTCTTCGAGGGGATCCGGATGCCGCGAATCCGACGCCGCACGCGACCGACGGTGTCGGAGGCCTGGCGTAACCTCGATCCGTGCAGCTCACCGTCCGCGTCAAACCCGGAAGCCGGCGCGGCCCCCTCGTGGAAGACACCGCCGACGGGCTCGTGGTCCACGTCCGCGAGCGCGCCGTCGACGGTGCGGCCAACGACGGCGTCGTGAGGGCCCTGGCCGCCCACTTCGCGGTGGCCCCGCGCGACGTCGAGATCCTGCGCGGCCACTCCGCGCGCACCAAGCGGATCGAGGTCGACGCATGAGCGTGCGCCAGAGCGCCTTCATCGACATCCGTCCGCTGACCACCTCTCCCGCGTTCGCGCGCCTGTGGGTCGGGTCGACGCTCGCCGGCCTCGGCGGTCAGCTCACGGTCGTCGCCGTCATGCTGCACGTGTTCGAGCTCACCCAGAGCACCCTCGCCGTGTCGATGATCGCCGTGGCGGGGCTGCTGCCCATGATCGTCGCGGGCCTGTACGGCGGAATGCTCGCCGACGCGTTCGATCGACGCACCGTGGCGCTGCTCGCGGCCGTGGTGACCTTCGTCTCTACGGCGTTGCTGGCGGTGCTCGCGTGGACCGGCCTCGAGACCGTGGCGTGGCTGTTCGTGCTGAGCGTGGTGAACTCCGCGGCGAACTCGATCGTCATGGCGACCAAGTCGGCGATCACCCCGCGCCTGATCTCGCGCGACCTGCTGCCCGCGGCCGCGGCGCTGCAGGGCGTGACGGTGGGGATCATGGTCATGGCGGGCCCGGCCCTCGCCGGCGTCCTGGTCGCGTTCGCGGGGTACGCGTGGACCTACTCCCTCGACGTGCTGCTCATGACCTCGCTGTTCCTCGGGCTGTGGTCGCTTCCCAAGCTCCGCCCCGAGGGCGAGATCGTGCGGCCCGGTCTCGAGTCGCTCCGCGACGGCATGCGCTTCCTGCGCCGCGCGCCGAACATCCGCCTGCAGTACGTGCTCGACATCATCGCGATGACCTTCGGCCAGCCCGTGGCGCTGTTCCCGGCGATCGGCGCGGTCCTCCTCGGCGGTGGGGCGATCACCACGGGTGTCCTCACCGCGGCGGTCGCGGCGGGGGCGTTCTTCTCGAGCCTGTTCTCGGGCCCGATCGGTCGCGTGCGTCGCCAGGGGCTCGGCATCGAACGCGCGATCCAGGTGTACGGGCTGTCGATCGCCGCGTTCGGCGTCGTGCTCCTGGCCGCGACCCTGGGCTGGGCGCGCCCCGCCGACACCGGCGAAGAGAACGGGGCGGTGCTGCTGATCGTGCTCGCGGCGCTCGTGCTCGCGGTCTCGGGAGCGGCCGACAACGTCAGCGCGATCTATCGATCGACCATGATGCAGGCGGCAGTCCCGGATGCCATGCGGGGGCGCCTGCAGGGCATCTTCGTCGTCGTGGTGGCGGGCGGCCCCCGCATCGGAGCCCTCTACGCCGGCACGCTGGCGACGCTGACGGCACTGTGGGTTCCGCCCTTGTTCGGCGGGGTCGTCATCCTCGGGCTCGTCGGCACGCTGGTGCGGTTCACGCCGCGGTTCCGCGCGTACGACGCGCTCGACCCGCAGCCCTGACCCGCCGCCCGACACGCGCCTGCCGATCGTCGGCGGATTTTGGCCGTCGCAGCCGACCGGCCCGCACGATGTCGGTGGTCGGCCGTAGTGTCGGCTCCGTGGCATCCACCCCCGCTTCCTCCCCCGTCTCGATCACCGTGCAGTTCGTGCTCACGGGCATCGTGTGGGGGTCGAGCTTCCTCTTCATCGCCGTCGCGCTCACCGGCATGACCCCGGCGCAGGTCGCGGGCGGCCGACTGCTGTTCGGAGCCCTCGCCCTCGCGGCGATCGTGGCGATCCGACGCGAGCGACTCCCCCGCACCCTGCGCGTCTGGGCGCACCTGTGTGTCTTGTCGGTGTCGTTCTGCGTCGTACCGTTCCTGCTGTTCGCGTGGGCCGAGCAGCACGTGTCGTCGGGCCTGGCGAGCATCTTCAACGCCACCACGCCGATCATGACGGCGGTGATGGCCTGGGCGGTGTTCCGCGTCGAGAAGCTCCGCGCCGGTCAGCTCGTCGGCATCGGCGTCGGCATCGCGGGCGTGGCGATCATCATCGCCCCCGGGGCCGTCGGCGAGGTCGGCGACAGCACCATCGCCCAGCTCGCGCTGCTCGGCGCGACCGCCTGCTACGGCTTCAGCCTCGCCTACATGCGGCGCTTCCTCGGCGACAGCGGCCTCTCGGGCGTGGCCTTCGCCTTCGGCTACATCGGCCCCGCCGCCGCCCTCATGGTGCTGCTGTCGCCGTTCATCCTGGCCGAGCCGCCTCGCCTCGACCTGCCCGTCGTGGCGAGCATCGTCGCCCTCGGCGTGCTCGGCACCGGCGTCGCCTACGTCTGGAACCAGAACACGCTGCGCGCCTGGGGTCCCACGCGTGCGTCGACCGTCACCTACATCACGCCCGTCGTCGGCGTCGCCCTGGGCATCGTCGTGCTGGGCGAGACCATCAGTTGGAACGAACCGGTCGGCGCCGCCGTCGTCTTCCTCGGCATCCTGTTGGTGCAGCAGCGGATCCGACTCCCCCGCCGAGCGCACGCCTGACGCACCGCCCCGAAAACACGACAGTCCCGGATGCCATGGCATCCGGGACCGCACGGAAACGACGAGGGCCCGGATGCCGCGGCATCCGGACCCTCGTGAAGATCACGCCTGGAGCGAGAGCTGCAGGTCGAGCTCGATGGTGACGTCCTTGCCGACGAGAACGCCGCCCTTCTCGAGGGCCGCGTTCCAGGTGAGGCCGAAGTCCTCGCGGTTGATGACCGTCTTGGCGGTCGCGCCGGCCTTGTAGTTGCCCCACGGGTCGGTGCCGAAGCCACCGAAGTCGAGCGAGAAGGTGGCGGGCTTGGTGACGCCGCGGATGGTCAGGTCGCCGTCGACGAGGAAGTCGCCGTCTTCGAGGCGAACGCCGGTGGAGCGGAAGTCCATCGTCGGGTAGGTCTCGATGTCGAAGAACTCGGCCGAACGGAGGTGCTGGTCGCGACCCTCGTCCTTGGTGTCGACCGAGGTGACGTCGACCGACGCCTCGACGGTGGCCTCGAGGGGGTTCTCGGGGGCGACGATGGTAGCGCTCTTGACGCCGAAGGTGCCGCGCACCTTCGAGATCATCATGTGGCGCACCGAGAAGGTGACCTCGCTGTGGCTCGGGTCGAGGACCCAGGTGCCGGTCTTGTAGCCGGGGATGTCGAGGGCGGTGGTGTCGGTCATGTCACTCCTTGAGATCTGGGGAGCCGTTTCGGCGTCCTGACGAGGGCCAACTCCCATTCACACGAATGTATTCCACGATCGTGGAAAATGACGAACCCGAGAAGGCCGCAGCCCCCTCGGGTTCGTGAACGTCCGGTGACGAACGGAAGGTCAGCCGACCTTGAGCAGGTCGATGATGAAGATGAGGGTCTTGCCGCCGAGGAAGTGTCCTCCGGCGGGGCCGTAGGCGAGGTGCGGCGGGATGACCAGCTCACGGCGTCCGCCGACCTTCATGCCCGGGATGCCGTCCTGCCAGCCCTGGATCAGTCCGCGCAGGGGGAACTGAATGCTCTCGCCACGGCCCCACGACGAGTCGAACTCTTCGCCCGACTCGTACTCGACACCGGCGTAGTGCACGGTGACGGTGTCACCGGGCTTGGCCTCGTCGCCGTCGCCGACGATGATGTCGCGGATGACGAGGTCGGAGGGGGCGGGGCCGCTGGGAGCGTCGAACTCCGGCTTGGTGCGATCAGTCATGCATCCATCCAAGCACGCCGAACCGATCGGCGAAGCCCCTGGACAAAGACTCAGCGCCCGGTGCCGCGGCGATGCCTGCGTGTCTCCCGGGCGCTGAGTTGGCCTGACACGATGGTGCTCCCGACCTCGGACGGTGTCAAGACCCCCGGCGGGTGACATCGGCCACGTCGGGCGGCGTCAGCGCGAGAGCAGGGTCGCGCGCGCCGCCGTGGTGCGCTCGAGCAGATAGCGTTCAGCCGCGGTCGCGTGCGGGTCTCGACCCGAGATCGCCCGTTGGCGAGCGGCGGCGAGCGCCGTGGCATCCGCGATGAACGACTTCATCACCGGCGACCGGTCGCCCGGCAGCGTGCGCGCCCACGCGAGCGCCGACCTGCGCCCCGGACCGGTCGCGAGCATGTCGACCTCTTGGGGGGTGAACCACCCAGCGGCTGCGTATTCGCCGAGGCGGGCGCGGGTGAGTCGCGACTCCTCCCGGCGCAGCGCCAGGACGCCCAGGATGAACAGCACGAACAGCGGCACCTGCAGGGCGGCGTAGATCTCGAAGAAGTCGAAGAAGGTGGCCGAGCCGTTCCACAGGGCGTGCAGCACGATCGCCCCGATCAGACCCGGGAAGCCATAGCCCAGCGCCGCGCCGGTGCGCAGCCCGCGGCGCGCGGCGAGTCCGAACGCGAATCCGGTCAGGCTGGTGAACATGACGTGCGCGAACGGCGAGAGCACCGCGCGCAGGAAGAACGTCGTGGCGACCTGCCCGGGCCCGCCCTCGAGGTAGCTGATGGCGAAGTACTGCACGTTCTCGGTGAGCGCGAAGCCGGCGCCGATCAACGCGCCGTAGACGATGCCGTCGACGGGTCCGTCGAACGCGCGGCGCGCGAACGCGAAGATGAGCAGCACACCCAGGCCCTTCGCGACCTCCTCGACGATCGGAGCCTGCACGACGGCGCTGAACGCCTCGGGCAGCCGGCCCACCAGGAGCGTGATCACGAGGTCGACGCCGAGGGCGATGGTGACGGCGGCGATCGCCCCCCAGGCCACCGCGAAGACGAGCAGGCGCCGCGGTTCGGGCTCCCACCGGTCGATGTAGCGCACGGCGAACCACACGATCACGAACGGGATCGCTGCCAGGATCAACCCGATGAAGGTCGCGGCGGTGCCGAGGAAGCCGGTGAAGTACCGCACCAGGAGCGCCAGCAGGGGCACGAGGAGCACCGCGACGATCCACAGCGCCACTCCCCCGCGTCGCGTGCGGGGCGGGGCGGCGGACACGGCGGGCTGCGGCGCGGTCGAGATGCGCGAAGCCTCCGCCGACCCGGGACGCGACAGCGGCGAGGGGGTGCTCATGCGCACAGCCTAGAGGCGGCCTCCGACAGGGCATCCGGGGCTTGCGGCCCTCGCCACCGCGCAAGGCCCGGTAGCGTGGAGGCATGCGCTTCGCCCACGTCCGTTCACAGGAAGGGGCGGAAGCCCCCCGTCTCGTCAGCGTCCACGGCGAGGAGTTCTCGTTCGTCGACGACTTCTTCGCGGGCGCCCCGAGCACTCTCGAGCAGCTCATCGCGGGAGGCGACGACTTGCTCGCGCGGGTGAAGGACGCCGCAGCGTCGGCTCCGCGGCATCCGCTGCAGGGGATCCGGTACGCCTCCGCCGTCCTCGCTCCGCCCTCGATCCTCGCCGTGGGGCTCAACTACGCCGCGCACTCCGGCGAGCTGGGGCTCAAGACCGACGCCGGTCCCACCGTCTTCGTGCTGTGGCCGAACTCCCTGACCGCGCACGGCGAGACCACCTCGTGGCCCCGCTCGCTCAGCGAGGCCGTCGACTACGAGGCCGAGCTGGGCGTCATCATCGGCCGGCCGGGACGCGACATCCCCGAGGCCGAGGCGCTCGACCACGTCTGGGGCTACACCGTGGTCAACGACGTGACCGCGCGCAACATCCAGTTCTCCGAGGCGCAGTGGTCGCGCTGCAAGTCGTTCGACGGCTTCACCCCGACCGGACCGTTCGTCGTGACCGCCGACGAGATCCCCGACCCGCAGGACCTGCACATCTGGACCGTCGTCGACGGCCACACCGTGCAGGACGCCAGCACCGGCCAGATGGTGCGCTCGGTCGCCACGCTCATCAACAAGCTGTCGGAGTCGGTGACGCTGCTCCCCGGCACCCTCATCTCCACCGGCAGCCCGGGCGGCGCCGGCTACTCGCGCGATCCGCAGATCTTCCTGCGCGACCGCTCCACCGTGACCGTCGGGATCGACGGCATCGGCGAGCTGACCACGCACTGCCGCATCCTCGACTGACGCGGCATCCGGGGTCTGTTCCGGATGCCGGAGCCCCGGCGCCGCGCAGACGGCGACGCCGCACGACGAAGGGCCGGGACGATCACGCCCCGGCCCTTCGCGATGAGCGGGCTCAGTCCTCTTCGACGACGCTGTCGGCCGCACGGACGATCGGGATCGCCGCCGTCACGGCCTGCAGGCCCGACAGGCGCGCGGGCGAGATCTGCTTCATGACCTCGTCGCGGGTCATCAGCCCGGCCTCGACGACCAGGTCGGCGACGTTGCGGTGCGTCAGCAGCGCGGTCTTGGCGAGGGCCGCCGCGGCCGCGTAGCCGATGAACGGCGTCAGCGCCGTCACGACGCCGACCGACGAACCGACCATCGCGCCCAGGCGCTCGCGGTTGGCGGTGATGCCGTCGACGCAGTTGACGCGCAGGGTCCACATGGCCTGGCGCATCCAGGTGATCGACTGGAAGATCGAGTGCGCGATGACCGGCTCGAAGGCGTTGAGCTGGAGCTGGCCGCCCTCGACCGCCATCGTGACGGTCATGTCGGCGCCGACGACCGAGAACGCGACCTGGTTGACGACCTCGGGGATCACCGGGTTGACCTTGCCGGGCATGATGCTCGACCCGGCCTGACGCGGGGGCAGGTTGATCTCGCCGAGACCGGCCTGGGGGCCCGACGACAGCAGACGCAGGTCGTTGCAGATCTTCGACAGCTTGATGGCGTTGCGCTTGAGCGAGGCCGAGAACGACATGAAGGCGCCGGTGTCGCTCGTGGACTCGACGAGGTCGGTCGCCGTCTCGAGGTCGAGGCCGGTGATCGCGCGCAGGTGGCGCAGCACGGCACTGGCGTAGCCGGCGTGCGCGGTGATGCCGGTGCCGATGGCGGTCGCGCCCATGTTGATCTCGTAGAGCAGGTACGCATTCTCGGTGAGGCGGTTGTAGTCCTCGCCGAGGGTGGTCGCGAAGCCGTGGAACTCCTGGCCGAGGGTCATCGGCACGGCATCCTGCAACTGCGTGCGCCCGACCTTGAGCACGTCGTGGAACTCCTCCGACTTGCTCAGGAACGCCTGCCGCAGCAGCGCGAGCTCTTCGAGAAGGCTGCGCAGCGTCAGCGCGAGGCCGATCTTGATCGCCGTCGGGTACACGTCGTTGGTCGACTGGCTGCGGTTGGTGTCGTCGATGGGCGACAGGAAGGCGTAATCGCCCTTCTCACGACCTGCCATCTCGAGGGCGATGTTGGTGATGACCTCGTTGGCGTTCATGTTCGTCGACGTGCCGGCGCCGCCCTGGATGACGCCCACCGTGAACTCGTCGTGGAACTCCCCGTCGATCACGCGCTGCGCAGCGCGGTCGATGAGGTCGGCCTTCGCCTCGTCGAGCACGCCGATCTCGCGGTTGGCGCGAGCCGACGCCTGCTTCACCATCGCGAGGGCCCGCACGAGGTCGGGGTAGACCGAGATCGGTCGCTTCGCGATCGGGAAGTTCTCCTGCGCACGGGCGGTGTGGATGCCCCAGTACGCCTCGGAGGGGATGTCGAGCGAGCCGAGCGAATCGGTCTCGGTGCGGGTGCGCGTCATTGCGTCCAAAGCCATGTGGGAATCCTCGTGGGTGTCACGGCGAGCAGGGATGGTCCGAGCCTAACGACCCCGTGCGATGGGCTCGCTGGACACGGCGGCATGTGACGATATCGTCACCGTCCGTTGCGTCTATTGCACGCTCACCTCTTTCGCGAGAACGCCTCGAGCCGCTCCTGCGGGCTGAGGGCGGCCATGCGCTGCGTCCATTCCGGGGTGAAGAAACCGGAGGCCTCGTCGTCGACCACGGGCACGACGGCGTGGGTGACGGTGTCGTCCCACACGTGCACCAGGTGGAACGACCTGCCACCGTCCATGCCGTTCACCGCGTCGCCCGGTCGGGCCAGGTCCATCGTGTAGCAGGAGGCCGCCGCCACGCTCACGGGGACGCCGGCGAAGGTGCCCGACGTCGAGTAGTGGAGGTGACCGGCGAGGAT
The DNA here is from genome assembly GCF_021026215.1 of Microbacterium sp. JC 701. Taxonomy (NCBI): domain Bacteria; kingdom Bacillati; phylum Actinomycetota; class Actinomycetes; order Micrococcales; family Microbacteriaceae; genus Microbacterium; species Microbacterium sp. JC 701. Next base: position 1,394,736 of record NZ_JAJNCV010000001.1, on the reverse strand, counting down.
CGCGCGCACGTCGCTGCCCGCGATGGCCGCCGCGAGACCCGGCTGGTCGCGCAGCTCGAGGATGTCGAAGAACGGGATGTGCGTCGGCAGCGGCGGATGGTGCAGCGCCAGGATCGTGCCGAGCGGCGCCGGGGTCGACAGCTCGGCGCGCAGCCACTCCAGCTGGGCGGCGTCGAGGTCGCCGTGGTGCCACCCGGGCACGGTGGAGTCGAGCGCGACGAGGCGGAGCCCCCCGAGGTCCCACACGCCGGTCACCGGCTCCTGCGTCGGCTCCCCGTCGAGGAGTCCCTCGCGCAGCGCCGGACGCTCGTCGTGGTTCCCCGCGACCCACACCACGGGAGCCCCGAGGCGTTCCGCCCACGGCTCGACCTCCACGCGCAGCGCCCGATAGGCCTCGGGCTCGCCGAGGTCCGTCAGATCGCCGGTGAACACCACGGCATCCGGTCTCACCCCCGTCGCCTCGGCGGCCTCGAGCGTGCGCCGCAGGTGCCGCGCGGTGTCGTAGCGATCGCCGAGCAGCCGGTCGCCGGCGAGCAGATGCGTATCGCTGAGATGGAGGATCACGCGCGCCGCGGGCGCGTGCTGACCGAACTGCACGGATGCCATGAGCTCAGCCTAGGAGGGGCCTGCGACATCCGATGCAGCGGCGTCGACGGCTCAGTGGTTGAAGAGGATGAGCAGCAGCGCGCCCAGCACCGCCGCGGCGCACACCGCGAAGCACGCGTAGGCGGCCACGAGCGCCAGCCGCTTCTGGCCGTCGCTGAGCGGGTTCTTCTTGGCGGCCTTGGCCACCGCCTTCTCGGCGCGGCGCTTCTGCTTGTCGGAGATCACGGTGATGGCATCCGTGAACTCCGCCGGAGAGACCAGGGGCGGGCGCCCGCCGGTCACGAGCAGACGCAGACCCAGCGCGTAGAAGGTCACGACGATCGAGGCGCCCACGATGGCCGCGACGAAGACCTGGAGGAAGGCTTCCCAGTTGATCAGCATCAGGCGTCCTTTCCGGCCTTGTCGCGCTCGAGACGACGCTGGCGGCGCGTCGGGCCGGGCTTGCGGGGCACCTTGACGGCGGCGCCCGAGTCGGCGACCTCGCTCATCGCGTTGGCCGAGGTGACCGAGTCGCGACGCGAGCGCAGGAACAAGCCGAGCACGATGACGACCGCGATCACCGCGTCGACCGCGACGCCCCATCCACCCAGCCAGACGACGATCAGCGCAGCGGCGGCACCGACGGCACCGGCGGCGGGGAGCGTGAGCACCCAGCCGATCATGATGCGGCCGACGGTGTTCCACCGCACGGTCGATCCGCGGCGGCCCAGGCCCGATCCGATGACGGATCCGGATGCCACCTGCGTGGTCGACAGCGCGAAGCCGAGGGCACTGGAGGCGAGGATCGTCGCCGCGGTCGAGGTCTCGGCCGAGAAGCCCTGCGCCGGCTTGACGTCGGTCAGGCCCTTGCCGAGCGTGCGGATGATGCGCCAGCCGCCCATGTAGGTGCCGAGCGCGATGGTGATCGCGCACGCGAAGACGACCCAGATCTGCGGGTCGGGGTTCGCCGACGACTGCCAGCCGACTGTGATGAGCGCGAGGGTGATGACGCCCATGGTCTTCTGCGCGTCGTTCGTGCCGTGCGCCAGGGCGACCAGCGACGAGGTGAAGATCTGCCCCCAGCGGAAGCCGTCCCGACCGTCCGCCTTCATGTCGTACCGCCGGGTGATGCCGTACGCGATCTTGGTGACGACGAACGCGATGATCCCGGCCGTGAGCGGCGCGATGAGCGCCGGGAGGATGACCTTGCTCAGCACCACGCCGGTGTCGATCGCCGAGGCGCCGACGCCCACGAGGGTCGCACCGATCAGGCCGCCGAAGAGGGCGTGCGACGAGCTCGACGGCAGGCCGAGCAGCCACGTGAGCATGTTCCACGTGATCGCGCCGATGAGGCCCGCGAAGATGATCGGCGGGAAGATGTCGGGACTGAGCTGGTCCTCGCGGATCATGCCGCCCGAGATGGTCTTGGCCACCTCGGTCGACAGGAACGCCCCGACCAGGTTCAGGCTGGCCGCCAGCAGGACCGCGACCTTCGGCTTCAGCGCACCGGTGGCGATGGGCGTGGCCATCGCGTTCGCGGTGTCGTGGAATCCGTTGGTGAAATCGAAGAACAGTGCCAGCGCGATGACCAGCACGATGATGAGGGCTGCGCTCTCCACCGTTCGCTTTCCGTGAGAAGGAAGAAGGGATGCCGACGGGATCGGCGCGACGAACGAAGAGTTCACCTGGAGTTCGACACCTGTTCATCGGTGTCGCCTCGACATCATTTCATCGGTGGGGGCGGCGGTCAAACGCGCGCGGGCGGGGGCGGGCACCCGCCCGGGGCGTCGGCCCCCGCGGCGCGCGGACGGCCCACGACGGAAACGCCCGACACGGCGGCATCCGGTGCCGTCGGAGACCGATGTCGGAGGGGCGCACTACCGTGGAACGGTGACCGATCACGCCTCGCAGCCCACGCCTCCCGTCGCCGCCCGCCGCCCCGCGCCGCGCACGCACCACGGCGACACGTTCGACGACCCCTACGAGTGGTTGCGCGCCAAAGACGACGCCGAGGTCATCTCGCACCTCGAGGCCGAGAACGCCTACACCTCCGCGCGCACCGCGCACCTGGGGCCGCTGCGCGACGCCATCTTCGGCGAGATCAAGGGCCGCACGCTCGAGACCGACCTCTCTGTCCCCGCTCGTCGCGGCGACTGGTGGTACTACGGCCGCACCGTCGCGGGCGCGCAGTACGGCATCCAGTGCCGCGCCCCGCTCGACTCCCCCGACGACTGGACGCCGCCGACCCTGTCGCCCGACCGGCCCGTCCCGGGCGAGCAGGTGCTGTTCGACGGCAACGTCGAGGCTGAGGGCACCGAGTTCTTCTCGCTCGGCAGCTTCGAGATCTCGAACGACGGCACGCGCATGCTGTACGGCATCGACGTCGCCGGCGACGAGCGCTACACCGTGCGCGTGCGCGACCTGGTGACGGGCGAGACCCTGCCCGACGAGATCCCCGGTACGTTCTCGGGCGCGACCTTCTCGCCAGACGGCCGCTTCATCGTCTACACCACCGTCGACGACGCCTGGCGCCCCGACACCGTGTGGCTGCACGAGATCGGCACGGCGACGGATGCCGACGTGAAGCTCTTCCACGAACCCGACGACCGGTACTGGGTCGGCGCCGACTTCACGCGCAGCGACCGCTACCTGATGATCGAGATGGGCTCGTCGATCACGAGCGAGGAGTGGATCCTCGACGCCGACGACCTCCGGGGCGAGCCCCGCGTGGTGTGGCCGCGGCGCGAGGGCGTCGAATACTCCTCCTCGCACGCCGTGGTCGACGGCGAAGACGTGCTCTACGTCCTGCACAACGACGGGGCGCTCGACTTCGAGCTCGTCAAGGTCTCGGCATCCGACCCCCAGGGTGCCCGCGAGACCGTGATCGCGCACCACCCCGGCCACCGGCTGCTGGGCGTCGACACCTTCCGCGACTGGGGCGTGGTCGGCTACCGCCGCGACGGCCTCGCCCGCCTGGGCATGCTGTCGTACGCCGACGGCGCCGTGACCGAGATCGCCTTCGACGAGCCGCTGTACAGCGTGGGCACGGGCGGCAACCCCGAGTACGCTCCCCCGGTCCTGCGTCTGGGCTATGGTTCGTTCGTCACCCCGGGCACCGTGTACGACTACGTCATCGAGACCGGCGAGCTGCTGCTGCGCAAGCGCCAGCCCGTGCTCGGGGGCTTCGACCCCGCCGACTACGGACAGGCGCGCGTGTGGGCGCCCGCCGACGACGGCACGCAGGTTCCGGTGTCGCTGGTGTGGAAGCGCTCGTTCGGCGAGCCGGGCGACACCCCCCGGCCCGTGCACCTGTACGGCTACGGCTCGTACGAGCACTCGATCGAGCCCGGGTTCTCGGTCCCCCGCCTGTCGCTGCTCGACCGCGGTGTCGTCTTCGCCGTCGCGCACGTGCGCGGTGGCGGCGAGATGGGCCGGCAATGGTACGAAGACGGCAAGCTGCGTGCGAAGCGCAACACCTTCACCGACTTCGTCGCCGCGGGGCGTCACCTGGTCGACGCCGGCTACACGACGCCCGACCGCATCGTCGCCGAGGGCGGCAGCGCGGGCGGCCTGCTGATGGGCGCCGTCGCCAACCTCGCGCCCGAGCTGTTCGCCGGCATCCTGGCCGACGTGCCGTTCGTCGACGCCCTCACGACCATCCTCGACCCCTCGCTCCCGCTCACGGTGATCGAGTGGGACGAGTGGGGCGACCCCCTGCACGACGCCGACGTGTACGCCTACATGAAGTCGTACTCGCCGTACGAGAACGTGCGCGAGGGCGTCGAGTACCCCCGCATCCTCGCGGTCACCTCGCTCAACGACACCCGCGTGCTGTACGTCGAGCCCGCCAAGTGGGTGGCGCGCCTGCGCGAGGTCGGCGCCGACGCGATGCTCAAGTGCGAGATGGTCGCCGGCCACGGCGGCGTGAGCGGTCGCTACAACGCCTGGCGCGAGCGCGCCTTCGAGCTGGCATGGCTGCTCGACGTGCTGGGCCTCACCGACTGACCCGCGCCCTCCGCGCCGAACGCCCCGTCGCCTCGCGCGGCGGGGCGTTCGGCGTGCGGGGCTTTCGGTGCCGCCCCCGCAGTGACGCAGGCCGCGATCAGCCTTGCGTTGACAACCCATGTCCCGATTTGTGCAGACCGTGTCCCACTTTTGGCTGTCTGCGCACGGCTCAGACAACCTTTTTCGGGACATGGATCAACACACATGGGCTGAGAGCCCCGGCCTCCAACCGGCTCTGACGAGCGCATCGCGAGCGAGAGCGACGGCCGGAGCGCCTCCATCTCGAAGGTGATGTTTCAGCACGCGCACGTGATCCCATCCCGCCGCCCGGATGGCGGCCCACCGATCGGCATCCCGCGCGAACTGTCGCTCGTCCTCGGCGTGGACGCGTCCGTCGTATTCAACGGCGACCATCCATCGGGGAAAGGCGAGGTCGATCTCCGCGACGAACACGCCTCTCGAGTCGAAGATGTCGGCGTTGACCTCGGGCGTCGGGAGCCCGTTCCGGGCCAGCAGGAGGCGCAGACGTGTCTCTCTCGGCGACCGGACGCCGGGTCGGGCGAGGTCGACCGCCGTACGGAGAACACCGCCCCGAACGTCGCCCATCTCAGTGACCTCAGACCTCAGCTGCTCTGCGTCGGCCATCGGCGGCCGCCCGCTCAGGAGCGCGTCGGCCGCAGCGACCAGATCATCAAGGGGCCAGAGCCGCCCGCATTGTCTCCATGCCCGCACGGGGTCCTCGACCGGCAGGTCGAGTGGGCCCGCAGAGAACGCTGGTGCGCGCGCTTGCAGACGGTGGCCGATGACTCCTTTCGTCCGCGGCTCCCTCGCCGGCCGGTGTGCGGAAACATGGATCCGCGGCACGTACGGCCACTCCGGAGTGCATACTCCCCGCAGAGCAAGCGCCGTCTCGTGACTGAAGAACTGCCAGGGCATCAGGCGCGGCGCGTATGTGAGGCACTGCTCGATCAAAGACGAAGGCAGAGCGGTCGTCGACGACCGGATGCCATGGAATGGCGACTCCAAATCTGCGGCTCGCAGCCGAGCACGCGTCACTCCCAGCTCAGCGGCGGCGCCGACGGAGAAATGCTCGGGAAGCTGCCCGGGAAGAGGTCGAGGACGCGGCATCCCTCAGCTTCTCGCCTCCGCCGACCCCGTCCCCAGTTATCCACAGGGCGCCCGCCACGACAAGTCGCGCCGAGGTCGCCACCATGTCCCGATTTTGGCTGCCTGGAGGGCGCCTGGGCAGCCAAAAGTGGGACATGGATCGACACAAAGTGGGACAAGGTACCTTGCCCGCCCCACAGAAGGCCGCGCCCGCATGGCGGGTCGCCCCGGCGCGCGCAAGGCCGGGATTCACCCAGCAGAACGCCCCGCCTGCATGGCAGGACGCCCCGGCGCGCGCAACGCCTGCCCCGCCCCGCAGAACGCCCACACCGCACAGCACCCCCGCACAGCACGACGCCCCGCCCCGCACACAGCGCGACGCCCCCGCCCCACACACAGCAGGACGGGGCGTCGACGCAGCAGGCTCAGCCGAACAGCGCGGCGGCCTCTTCGTAGCGGTACAGGGGCACGCTGTTGAGCTCGCCGAGGGCGTCGGCGAAGGGCACGCGCACGATGTCGGTGCCGCGCATGGCGACCATCTGGCCCCACGCGCCCTCGTGCAGCGCGTCGGCGGCGTGCAGGCCCAGGCGCGTCGCGAGCACGCGGTCGAAGCCCGAGGGCGAACCGCCGCGCTGGATGTGACCGAGCACGGTCGAGCGGGTCTCGATGCCGGTGAGACGCTCGATCTCGGGGGCGAGCTGCTCGCCGATACCGCCCAGGCGCGGGCGGTTGAAGGCGTCGAGGCCCTTGTCGCTGAACGCCTCGTCCATGCCCTTGAGCTTGAAGCCCTCCGACACGACGACCAGGGGCGCGCGACCGCGGTCGTGCGCGCGCGTGACCTGCTCGGTGATCTCCTCGATCGACATCGGCACCTCGGGGATGCAGATGACGTGCGCACCCGCGGCGATACCGGCGTGCAGGGCGATCCAGCCGACGTGGCGACCCATGACCTCGGCCACCATGCAGCGCTGGTGGGAGTCACCGGTGGTGCGCAGGCGGTCCATGGCATCCGTCGCGATGTTCACGGCGGTGTCGAACCCGAACGAGTAGTCGGTCGCCCGCAGGTCGTTGTCGATCGTCTTCGGCACGCCGAGCACGTTGATGCCGTCCTTCGACAGGCGATCGGCCGCGGCCAGGGTTCCTTCGCCACCGATGGCGAGGATGCCGTCGATCCGGTGACCGTACAGGGTCTTCGAGATGTTCTCGGCCCCGCCGCGCGCTCCCTCGTAGGGGTTGGTGCGGCTCGTGCCGAGGATGGTGCCGCCGACCTTGGACAGACCCTTCACCTCGTGGCGGGTGAGGGGGAAGAAGTCGCCGTCGACCACGCCGCGCCAGCCGTCGCGGATGCCGACGAACTCGATGTCGTAGTTGGTCGTGCCCTTGAGCACGACGCCACGGATCACCGCGTTGAGCCCGGGGCAGTCGCCGCCGCTGGTCAGGATGCCGATCTTCATGGGCAGAGTCCTCAAGTGCTGTGGTTCGGGTGGAGGTCGGCGCCGTTGCCGTCTTCGACCTTATCGCCGCGGGCGGGACGGCTGCCACACGGCGAAGAAGAGCGGGCGGATGCCGTGGCCCCGGCGCCCCGCGCACGCCGCACCACCGCCGTCGTGCGGACGCCACCCGCGACACGCCGTTCCTCGGGCGTCCGGCCCCGGCGGGTCGTCCCCGACGTCCGCACGACGGCACCAGGCACGACGGCCCGAGGCACGACGGCCCGAGGCACGACGGCCCGAGCCAACGACGGCGCGAGCCACGAGGCCGCGAGGCACGACGGCACCCCGGCCGGAACGCACGAACGCCCCGGCGCCGAAGCGACCGGGGCGTTCGTGACGAACGGGATCAGGCCTTGCCGAGCGCCTGACGCAGCAGGTGCATGAGCGCCGACAGCTGCACCGAGTCGCTGGACCCGGGCTCGACCGCCAGCCCGTCGAGGGCGCGCTGGGCGAGGCCCTCCTTGGAGTCGATGAGCTCGGCGATCTTGGTGTCGATCGTGTGCGCGGCGATGATGCGCCACGCGGTCACGGGCTCGTCCTGGCCGATGCGGTGCACGCGGTCGATCGCCTGCGTCTGCTCGGCGGCCGTCCACGACAGCTCGGCGAGCACGACGTTCGACGCGGCCTGCATGTTGAGGCCGACGCCGGCGGCGGTGAGCGAACAGACGGCGATGCCCACGTCGGGGTCGCTGTTGAACGCGTCGATCGCGGCCTGGCGCGCGGTCGAGGTCTGCTCTCCGCGCACCGAGACGGCCTTCAGGCCCGAGGCCTTGAAGTGCGCCTCGGCGGCGTCCATGACGTCGATGTGCTTGGCGAAGAACACGACCTTGCCCACCGAGCGCTGCAGCTGCACGGCGTAGTCGGCCGCGAGGTGCGCCTTGGCCTGGCCGATGCGGCGCACCATCGTGAACACGTTCTCGCTGCCGGAGCTGGCGGCCTTGGACTCCTCGAGCTCGCCGTGGGCGACGAGACGCACGATGTCCTCGTCGATCTCGCCGCGGGCGAGACCGCGGTCTCCGCGCGCCTCGATGATGCGACGGTACTTCGCTGCGAGGCGGGCACCGAGCTCGCGCTCGGCCTGGCGGATGGAGCGGCCGTATTCGTCGTCGAGCTCGACGGGCAGGTCGGCGACCAGCTTGTCGGGCAGGTCGGCGGCGACGTCCTTCTTCTTGCGCCGCACGATGCCCATCGAGATGACGGCCTCACGCGCCTCGGGGTAGAACGACTTGTCGGCGGGGGTCAGGCCCGTGGCATCCAGCTTCTCCATGAGCTCGGGACCGGGCTTCTCGCCGTTGGTCCAGCCGAGGAAGCGCCAGATCGCGTCGAAGTCCTCGACGTCGTTGATCAGCGGGGTGCCCGTGAGCGCCAGCATGAGCGGGTCGCGGGTCTGCTGACGGACGCGGGATGCCAGAGCCAGCACGTTCTGCGAGCGCTGCGAGGTGAGGTTCTTGATGAAGTGCGCCTCGTCGACCACGACGCCCTTGAGGCCGATCGACGACAGCCACGACAGGTGCCGGTCGAGGATCTCGTAGTTGACGATGAAGACGTCGGCGAAGGCGTCGATGTCGGCGCCGCCGCCCGAGATGACGGTCGCCCGGCGCTGCGGCGTCCACCGCTGCACCTCGCGGGCCCAGTTCATCTTGACCACGTTGGGGACGACGACCAGCAGCGGGTAGGCATCGGCGACGGATGCCGCGAGCACCGACTCCGCGGTCTTGCCCAGGCCCGGCTCGTCGGCGAGCAGGAACGAGCGGTGCCCGAGGCGCACGGCCTCGAGGAAGCGCGACTGGTGCGGCATGACCTCGAGCCCGCGCGGCGAGAGCCGGTCGAACTCGGGGACGGGAGGCAGCTCCATGCTCGCGGCCGACCCGCCGGCGCCGGTCTCGAACGCCTTGTACAGCGGGCCCATGAGCTCCCAGCCGTCGAGGCGGCGGCGCGGCGCGTCACCGCTCGTGCGCGGGGTGAGGTCGGGGGCGAGGAAGGGGTTGGCCATCTGACGCGCCTCGATCGACGCGGGGATGACCTGCTTCTCGGCCAGCGCCGCCGGCACCACGGGGGTGATCTTGGGCGCGTTGTCGGTGATGATCAGCTCGTCCGGCGGCAGTTCGGCGCCGGATTCCAGCAGCCAGTCGCGGCGCATGCGACGAGCGACCGGCGAGGTGGCCGCGTCGACCTCGAGCAGCTGGATCAGCGAGGTGTCGCGCGCGGCGGTCTTGGCGAGGATCGTCGCGACCCCGTCGAGGCGCTTCAGCAGCTCGGCGCGGGCGGCGTCGGTGATCTCGGTGTCGGCCTTGACGCGTGCGCGCTCTTCGCGCACGAGGAAGGCGATCACCTGGAACTTGACGCGGTTGGTCGGCCCGAGCTTGCCGCGCTGAGCCTTCGCCTCGACCTCGCGCACCTTGCGGGCGAGGATCGGGATGACGGGGGCTTCGTCGTCTCGTCGGGATGACGTGGTCTTCCTGCGCCGCTGGCTCGAGCTACGGGCGGCGGTTGCCGTGGTCGGCATGCTCCTCCTGAGCGTTCGTCCGGAACCGGGTCCGGAACGTTCCGGCGCGAGGCCGGTGGATCAGTGACCCCGCAGATCGTCGCGGACGACGCACACGAAAAGGGGCGGGTCTGCGACCCGACCGCGGGTTTCAGCCGGAAGCGGCTCACACGGACACGATGACGGGGTCGCGACCATTCTACCCGCTCGGCGAGCCGATCAGCGAGTCAGCGTGGCGAGAATGTCTTCGGTGTACCCGTCGGGGTTGACGTTGATCCACGAAGTGCTGATCCACAGGCCCGTCGACGGCGACACGGCCTGCGTCTCACCGCGCTCGTAGGGCTTGTCGTCGAGCGAGACCCCGCGCTGGTCGATGCGGCAGATCGTGGCGTCGCCGGAGCTCTCGCACCCGAAGCCCGCGTCGGTGAGGGCACCGGTCACGGTCGCCGCCTGCGCGGCGTCGATGACCGAGACGTTGGTCGCCATTCCGGTGTCGCCCGGGGCGCCCCACGTGCAGCGCAGGGTCGGCACCGCGGCGAGGAGTTCGAGCAGCGGCGCCTGATCCGTCGACAGCAGGGTGATGCCGGGGTCGTTCAGCGGCGGCACCTGGGCCTCGAGCGTGGAGCGCATCGCGGGCGAGTAGATCTCGTCGCACGAGGCGGGAAGGGCCGTCGTCGACGTCGCGGAGGGCGTAGGCGTGGGCGTGGGGGTCGACGAGGCGACGGGGGCCGGGGTCGTGGCATCCGCGCTCGGGGTCGACGTGCTCGCGGTGCCGGTCTCGGCCTCGGGCACGCACGCGGTCAGGGCGAGGGCGACGACGGCTGCTGCGGCGCCGAGGGCTCCGACGCGGGCGAGGGGGGACATGCAACCTCCAGGGATCGCCTCGACCCTAACCCGCGCCCGCGACGGCGCCCCGCTCTCACGCCGCGCGTCGCAGGCGCAGGCTGTTGAGCACGACGAACACGCTCGAGAACGCCATCGCCGCCCCCGCGAGCATGGGGTTCAGCAGTCCGAGCGCCGCCAGCGGCAGGGCCGCGACGTTGTAGGCGAAGGCCCAGAACAGGTTGCCGCGGATGATCCGCATCGTCCGGCGACTCAGCGACACGGCGGTGACGATGCCGCGCGGATCATCGCGCATGAGGGCGAGATCGCTGGCGTGCAGCGCGGCATCCGTCCCCCCGCCCATGGCGATCCCCAGATCGGCGGATGCCAGGGCGGCGGCGTCGTTGACCCCGTCGCCGACCATGGCCACGGTTCGCCCCTCTGCGCGCAGGGCCGCGATCTCGTCGACCTTTCCCTCGGGCAGCACGCCGGCGCGCACGCGCGAGATGCCGAGCTCGTCGGCGACCACGCGGGCGATGCGGGGGTTGTCGCCGGTGAGCAGCACCGGTTCGAGTCCGAGCGCGCGCAAGCTGTCGACCGCCGCACGACTCTCGGGCCGCACGGTGTCGGCGACCTCGATCACCGCGCGGGCGGTCGCGGTGCCGTCGGCGTCGGCCCAGCCGGCGACGATCACGGTGCCACGCTCCTCCCCCGCGGCCACGGCGTCCGCCAGCTCAGAGGGGAGCGCGGCGCCCAGGTCGGCGGCGAGCGACGGCCGCCCGGCGAAGACGCGCACGCCGTCGACCAGCCCGGTGATCCCGCGGCCGGGCAGGGCCTGAAGGCCGGTGGCGACCTCGCCGTCACCCGCGGCCTCGACGATCGCGTGGGCGACGGGGTGCTCCGACCCGCGCTCGAGGGCGGCGACGCGCTGCAGGGCGGCGGCGGCATCCTGCCCCTCGACGACGGTGACGGATGCCACGCTCATGCGCCCCGACGTGAGAGTGCCGGTCTTGTCGAGCACGATCGTGTCGATGCGTTCGGCCGACTCGAGTGCCGCCGGTCCCGTGACGAGGATGCCCAGCTGCGCCCCCCGACCGGTACCGACGAGGATCGCGATCGGGGTGGCGAGACCGAGCGCGCAGGGGCAGGCGATGATGAGCACCGCGACGGCCGCGGTGAACCCCGCAGCGACGGGTTGGCCTGCGACCAGCCACGCGACGAGGGTCAGCACCGCGAGAACGATCACGACGGGCACGAACACCCCCGAGATGCGGTCGGCGAGGCGCTGCACGCGGCTCTTGCCGAGCTGGGCGTCTTCGACCAGGCGCGCGATGCGGGCGAGGCGGGTCTGCTCCCCCACGCCGGTCGCGCGCACGACGAGACGGCCGCCCGAGGCGATCGTGCCGCCGGTGACGCTCGAGCCGGGCCCCGCGTCGACGGGCAGCGACTCGCCCGTCAGCATGCTCTCGTCGACCGCGGCGCGCCCCTCGAGCACTTCGCCGTCGGTGGCGATCGTGGCCCCCGGCCGTACGACGAACACATCGCCCACGGCGAGCGCGTCGACGTCGATGCGCCGACCGTCCGCCAGCTCGGCCTCGCGGGCGCCGAGGTCGAGCAGCGAGCGCAGGGCGGCCCCGGCCCGGCGGGTCGAGCGCTGCTCGATGACGCGGCCGAGCAGCAGGAACACCGTCACCGCGGCCGCGACCTCGAAGTAGATCACCGAGGTCGCGTCGTGCACCGGACCGAAGAGCATGACCTCGTGGCGGATGCCGATGACCCCGGCGGTGCCGAACACGAGGGCCCACACGCTCCAGAGGTAGGCCGCGAAGGTGCCCAGGGTGATCAGCGTGTCCATGGTGGCCGCGCCGTGGCGGGCGTTGCGCAGGGTCGCGCGGTGGAACGGCCACCCGCCCCACAGCACGATCGGCGTCGCGAGCACGAGCGAGACCCACTGCCAGCCCGGGAATTGCCATGCGGGCACCATGCCGAGCGCGACGACGGGCACGGCGAGGGCGAGCGAGACCCACAGCCGCACGCGCAGCGGCGTGGAGCCGGGCGCGTCGGCGGTGTCGTGCACGTGCCCACCAGAGTGGTCGGTGGTGTCGTCGTGGGCGTCGTCGTGGGCGTCACCGTGCGCCGGGACCGCGGCATCCGGCGCCGGGTGCGGTTCGGCGTCGGGCGCCAGGGCCCGGCCGGTGACGGCGTCGATCGGGCCGCCGGGGGCCGGAACGGGTGCGAGCACCGGGTCAGCGGCATCCGGGATCACGGATGCCGACGCAGCCGCCGTCACCGCTCGCGGGGCGTTCCGCGTCCGGACGGTGGCGTCGTACCCGGCGGAGCGCACCGCGTCGACGAGTCTCGAGGTGTCGAGCGACGCGGGGTAGCGCACGCGCGCGGTCTCGGTCGCGAGGTTCACGGCCGCCTCGACGCCCTCGACGCGGCCCAGTCGCTTCTCGACGCGGGCGACGCAGCTCGCACAGGTCATGCCCTCGATGTCGAGCACGGCCTCGGCGGTGTCGTTCGCCGCGGCATCGGTGTTCTCGCCCATGGCTGCTCCTCCGGTCATGCCCTTCACAACAGCATACCCCCTAGGGGTATTTCCATCTCGGGGATCCGGATGCCGCGTCCTCCACCCCCGTGCCTGTCCACCCCGCGCGCGGGGGCGACGGCGGCCGTACGCTGAGGCCATGGCCGAGACGATGACGCGAGAGCAGCGCGTCGTGCTCGCCATCGCCGTACTGGCGTCTTTCGTGTCGTTTCTCGACGGCACCGTCGTCAACGTGGCCCTTCCCGCGATCGCGCGCGACCTCGGCGGCGGACTCACCACCCAGCAGTGGGTCGTCGACGCGTACCTCGTGACGCTGGGCGCGTTCATCCTCGTCGCGGGTTCGCTGAGCGACGTGTTGGGCCGCGTCGTGGTGCTGCGCATCGGTCTCATCGGATTCGCCGTGACCTCGGTCGCGATCGCCGCCGCGCCCACCGCGGAGTTCCTCATCGTCGCGCGCGCCCTGCAAGGGGTCGCGGGGGCGCTGCTCGTCCCCAGCTCGCTCGCGCTGATCACCTCGACCTTCCGCGGACCCGCGCAGGCTCGCGCGATCGGCATCTGGACCGGCGCGACCACCGTCGCGATGATCGCCGGTCCCCTCATCGGCGGGATCTTCGTCGACACCCTCTCGTGGCGCCTCGTCTTCCTCGTCAACGTGCTGCCGATCGGGGTGACGATGTGGCTGCTCGCCCGGCTCGGCCATCGCGACCACCGCCGCCCCGGTGCCCGCGTCGACGTCATCGGCGCGATCCTGTGCGCGGTGGGCCTCGGCGGTATCGTGTTCGCCCTCATCGAGCAGCCGAACCTCGGCTGGGGCTCCCCCGTGATCTGGGCTCCGGGGATCATCGGCGCCCTCGCCTTCGCCGGATTCCTCTGGCGCCAGCGCGTCACGCCCGACCCGATGATGCCCCTCGACCTCTTCCGCTCGCGCAACTTCTGGGCGGGCAACCTCGTCACCGTCTTCGTCTACGCCGCACTGTCGCTGAACGGCTTCGTCGTCGGCGTGTACCTGCAGCAGGGGGCCGGGCTGTCGGCCACCCTCGCGGGGCTCGCCTCGCTGCCCAGCACTCTGTTGATGATCGGGCTCAGCTCCCGCATGGGCGCGCTCGCCGGTCGGTTCGGCCCGCGCCTGTTCATGACACTCGGCCCGCTCGTGATGGCCGTGGGCGCCGTGCTCCTGCTGAACGTGCGCGCCGACTTCGACTACTGGACGCAGGTGCTGCCGGGCATCGTGGTGTTCGGCCTCGGCCTGACGGCCACCGTCTCGCCGCTCACCGCCGCCGTGCTCGGCGCCATCGAGACCGAACGGTCGGGCATCGCCTCGGCGGTCAACAACGCCGTCTCCCGCGTGGCGGGCCTGCTGGCCATCGCCGCGGTCTCGGCCGTGGTGGGCGGATCGCTCGACCTCGACGGCTTCCACCGGGCCGCGGTGTTCACCGCCGCGCTGATGGTGCTCGGCGGCGCGGCGGCGTTCTTCGGCATCCGGAATCATCTGTCGCGCCAGGACTGACGCGGGGCGCGGGGACTGACCCGGGGCGCCGGGTGTTCCGCGGCCGGTCGGGCGCGGTGGTCTCGGGGCGGCTCGGCTCGCGCGCGGTGCCGGGAGCACGCCGCAACCGTCGGTTGCAGATGGCCCCGGGGCCACGGCCAACGCCCCGGGGCCACGTTGCGCGCCCCGAAGCCGTTCCAGCCCGACCGGCGCCCCAGCCCGGCCCGGCGCCCAGCCCGGCCCGCTGGCCCAGCCCGGCCCGCGCCCCAGCCCGCTCCGCCCTTCAGGCGAGGATCGTGCGCGAGCGCTCGACGTCGTCGGCCATCTGCACGAGCAGCGCGTCGATGCCGTCGAACGCGGTCATGCCGCGCACCCGTTCGACGAAGCGCACCTCGACGTGGTGGCCGTACAGGTCGAGCCCGGTCTCGTCGATGACGTAGGCCTCGACCTGGCGGGAGTGCACGTCGTCGAAGGTCGGGTTGGTGCCGACGCTGATCGCGGCGGGATAGCTCGTGCGGCGGCCGCCGTCGACATCCACCAGCCACCCGGCGTAGACGCCGTCAGCCGGCACGAAGCCCTCGAGATTGGGCGACAGATTGGCCGTGGGGTAGCCGAGTTCGCGGCCTCGTTTGAGCCCGTGCACGACCTCGCCCCAGACCGAGGGGGCGCGTCCGAGCAGGCGGGCGGCGGTGGTGACATCGCCCGCCGACAGGGCTTCGCGGATCCAGGTCGACGACACGCGACGGTCGGCGTGCACCGCGCGGACGTCGTCGACGACGTCGACACGGAACCCGTGCTCCTCTCCCATGCGCACGAGCAGGTCGGGGTCGCCCATCCCTCCCGCGCCGAAGCGGAAGTCGCGTCCCACGAGCACCGTGCGAGCCTCGAGCGCGTCGACGAGCACGCGCGTGACGAACTCCTCGGCGGGGATGGATGCCAGCTCTTCATCGAACGTGAGCAGCAGCGTGGCGTCGACCCCGGCGCGCTCGAGAAGATCGAGCTTCTGGTGCGGTCCGATCACATCGGGCGGGCACTTCTCCGGACGCAGCACGCTGAGCGGATTGCGGTCGAAGGTGACGGCGACGACCTTCGCTCCCCCGGCCGCGTCGACACGAGCCCGGTCGATGACCGCGCGGTGGCCGGTGTGCACTCCGTCGAACTTGCCGATCGCCACCACCGAGGGTCCGAAACCGGCGGGGACCTCGGCGGGGTCGCGGAAGACGATCACGACGCGGTCCGTCGGTGCCGGATCAGCCACCACAGACCGAGGAACGGCAGAACGAGCGGGATGAAGAGGTAGCCGTACCCGTAGACCGACCACACCGTGGGGTGCTGGAACAGCGCCGGATCGACGAGGCTCAGGGTGCCCACGACGAGGACGCCGACGAGCTCGAAGCAGATCGCGATCCACGCGACGCGGTACCAGGCGGGGCGCGCCGAGAAGATCAGCGCGAGGGTGGCCAAGATGTACACGACCGCGGCGAGGGCCGACAGCGTGTACGCGACGGGGGCGTCGTCGAACTCGCGGACGATCTGCACGAACGAGCGACCGGTGGCGGCGAGGGCCATGATGCCGTAGACGACGACGAGGACACGGCCGATGCCGGTCATCCCCCGGGAACGGGTGGGAGCTGTGGATGCCATGACCTGTCGATTCTAGTTCGCTCGGGCCCGCACCGATCCGCCCGCGCTCAGGCGAGCTGCACCGTCCAGATGACGTGCATGCGCCACACCATCACCGCGACGGCCAGCGCCGCCACGCCCATGATCACCGTGCTCCACCGACTGCGCTCGATGAGCGCCCACGCGGCTCCCGCGACGGGCACGAGCGCGGCCGACACCAGGTAGGTCCAGAACTCCAGCAGGCTGCCCGAGGGCGGGTTGCCCGCGAACGGCGAGATGATCGCCACGACGATCTGCACGATGAGCAGCAGTTCGATGAGCGCGAGCGAGCCCACGGTGACGTCGCCGGGGCGCCGGCCGAGGAGTCCGGCGACCATCGCGACGACTCCCGCGAGCACGGCGATGCCCACCTGCACGAGGGTGAACCACAGGATCATCGGGCGGCCTCCACGGGCATGTTCATGACGCTCTTCACCTGCGTACCGCGTTTCTCGACGACGCCGATCAGGAGCCCGTCGGGGTCGATCGCGGCGGCGACGGCTCCGGTCAGGCGACCGCCGCCGTCGATGCGCTTGCCGTGCCGCAGGTCGCGTGCGTCGTCGGCGCCCACCGCGAGGACGCCCATGACGACGGCCGCGGCGGTCGCCGGCTCGACGAGGGCGTCTTCGGCGATGTCGTCGACGGAGGCGGCGGCGGAGACGTCGAACGCCCCGATGCGCGTGCGGCGCAGCGCCGTCAGGTGTCCCCCGATCCCCACCGCGCGCCCGAGGTCGCGAGCCAGGGCGCGGATGTACGTGCCGCTCGTGCAGTCGACGACCACGTCGAGCTCGATCGTGCCCTCACCGCGGCGCATCTCGCGCACCTCGAACAGCGACACCGTGACGCTCCGCGCCTTCAGCTCGACCTCTTCGCCGGCGCGAGCGAGGTCGTAGGCGCGGCGACCGGCGACCTTGATGGCCGAGACGGTGCTGGGCACCTGTTCGATCGCACCGGTGAGGGCGGCGATGCCGGCGGCGATGGCCTCATCGGTCACGGCGACGACGTCAGCGGCATCCGCCCGCGCCGTTTCGACGCCGTCGGCGTCGTCACTGTCGGTGGCGACTCCGAGCAGGATGGTCGCCTCGTAGGTCTTGTCGGCGCCGACGATGTAGGTCAGAAGGCGCGTCGCCCCCTCGACGCCGAGCACGAGGAGGCCCGTCGCCATCGGGTCGAGCGTGCCGGCGTGCCCGATCTTGCGGGTGCCGAGCGCGCGCCGCGCGCGCGACACGACGTCATGGCTCGTGATCCCTCCGGGCTTGTCGACCAGGAGGATTCCGGGACGCACCATCAGCAGAAGTCTCCGAACACCTGCACCGGGTGCGCGGGGTCGGAGTTCTCGACGATGACGGATGCCGCGACGCGCGGCCGCGACTCGCTGAGGTAGTGCCTCTCGGCATCCGGAAGCTCGGGGCGCGCAGCGCCGACGGGCGGGTTGCTCTCGAGCCAGACGGAGAAGTTCCAGAGCTTGCGCAGCTCGACGGTGTGGAGGAAGCGGCCCGACACGACGAGCACGGCGTCGGCCGGCGCGGCCGACGCCCCACTGAACGGCTCGCCCGACCGGAACGGCGCGACGAGGCGGTCGCGCACGTCGTCGGCGTGGTCGGCAAGGCTCTCACGGAACACCGCGGTGCCCTCGACCTCGATGGCGGCGGCGAACGCATCGGCGAAGGTCGAGGCGGCGTCGGCATCGAGCGCGTCGACCGCCACGACGACGCGGCCCGCGCGGGCGTTCTGCCGCATCAGGTCGCGCAGGTTCCGCTGCAGGGTCTCGACGGGGTTCTCACTCGACATGCCTCCAGCCTACGGTCGACCACCGACACTCGACCCCTCCAGCCGCCCCGCGACGGCCAGGGCGCAGTGCTCCCCGTCGCGCAGGAACGGGATCGGCGCGGACAGCGTTCATGCGCGAAGTCCGGCCCCCTCCGGCGACCGTAGGCTGGACGGATGCCAGGACTCGCCGCCCCGCTCATCGCGTGGTATCGCGACGCGGCCCGCGACCTCCCCTGGCGTCGCGAGGGGTTCGGCGCGTGGGGCACGCTCGTCAGCGAGTTCATGCTTCAGCAGACGCCGGTGAACCGCGTCGTTCCGCACCTCGAGGCGTGGCTGACGCGCTGGCCGACGCCCGCCGACCTCGCTGCCTCTCCCCCGGGCGACGCCGTGACCCAGTGGGCGAACCTCGGCTATCCGCGCCGCGCGCTGTGGCTGCACCGCGCCGCCGTCGAGATCCGCGACCGCCATGACGGCGTGGTCCCCCGCGACGTCGACGCCCTGCTGGCCCTGACCGGCATCGGCGACTACACCGCGCGGGCCGTCGCGGTCTTCGCCTACGGCGATCGGCATCCGGTCGTCGACACGAACACCCGACGTGTGCTCGCTCGCGCGATCGGCGGCCGCGCGCAGCCGGGTCCGCCCCACCGCCGCGACCTCGAGGCGATGGAGGCCGAACTCCCCGCCGACATAGCCGAGGCCGCGATCGTCAACGCCGCCGCGATGGAACTCGGCGCGATCGTCTGCACCGCCCGCGCGCCGAAGTGCGAGGCGTGCCCCCTCGCGGCGCAGTGCGCGTGGCGGGTGGCCGGGTACCCGGCATCCGAAGACCGACGACGCAAGCAGGCCACGTATGAGGGAAGCGATCGCCAGACCCGCGGGGCGGTGCTCAAGACCCTGCGCGAGGCGGCGCCCGCGGCGGTTCCGGTGTTCGCGGTGATCCCCGAGTGGCCGGATGCCGCGCAGCGCGACCGCGCGATCGACTCGCTCATCGCCGACGGCCTCGTCGAAGCCGTCGACGCCCACCTGCGCCTGCCCGGCCACCCGTCATCCTGACCCGGCCCCCGTCCGGCGCCGCCGTCCTGCGGACCCGACCTCCGACACACCGCCTCAGCCCCCGCCCAGACCGGCGTGTCACACCCCCGGTCCGCACGACGGTCCCGCCCCGCACCCCACCCGCCGTCCTGCGGACCCGACCTCCGACACACCGCCCGCGCCCCGAACCGGCGTGTCACTCCCCCGGTCCGCACGACGGTCCCGCCCCGCACCCCACCGCCGTCCTGCGGACCCGACCTCCGACACACCGCCCCAGCCCCCGCCCGGACCGGCGTGTCACACCCCCGATCCGCACGACGGTCCCGCCCCGCACCCCACCCGCCGTCCTGCGGACCCGACCTCCGACACACCGCCCCGCCCGCGCCCCGAACCGGCGTGTCACTCCTGGCATCCGCAGGACGGAAGTCCGGATGCCGCCGAGACGACGAACGGCCGGACTCCGCCGATGAGGCGGGGTCCGGCCGTGTCGTACCGAGGTCAGGCGCGCGGGGCGTCGTCCTCGTCAAGGTCGTCGTTGTCTTCGTCGGCGCTGTCGTCTTCGTCGGCGCTCTCGTCTTCGTCGCGCGGCTTGACGTACGGGTCGGCGTCGCCGGCGTACGCGGCCGTGGCGGCGAGACCGGCGACCGACTGGTCGCGCTCGCGCGCTTCGCGCAGGAGGGCCGAGATGTGGTCGGCGTTCTCGGGGATGCCGTCGAGGATGAACTCCAACGACGGGGTCAGGCGCGTGTTGAGGTTCTTGCCGACCTCGCTGCGCAGCATGCCCGTCGCCGACTTCAGCGCGGCGGCGGTGTCGGCGCGGTGCGCTTCGTCGCCCATGACGGTGTAGAACACCGATGCGTGCTGGAGGTCACCCGTGACCCGCACGTCGGTGATGGTGACGAATCCGAGCCGCGGGTCGCGCAGCCCTTTCTCGAGGCGCTCGGCGAGCACCACGCGAATCCGGTCCGCCACTCGGGCCTGTCGTTCCCCTGCCACTGCCTTCTCCTTCTCGTTCTTTCATACCGCCGCGAGTCGAGTCCCCCCGTGGCTCATTGCCGGGCGGGAGGCCCGTCACGGGCAGCCGCACCAGCGTAGGCCGGAGGGGTGTGCATTCCCGAGAGCATCGGGGTAGGGGCCCCGCTCTGCTCTCGGGAATGCACACCCCGCAGGCCGAAGCGGGAGCCGCGTCCGCAGACGCGACTCCCGCCAGGTGTGATCAGCCTCGCGGCTTCTCGACCATTTCGGTGGTCTCGATCTCGTCACCGATCTGGATGTCGTTGAACTTGCCGAGACCGATACCGGCCTCGAAGTCCGTACGAACCTCGGTGACGTCGTCCTTGAAGCGGCGCAGCGACTCGATGGCCAGGCCATCGGCCAGCACGACACCGTCGCGGATGACGCGAGCCTTGGCGTTTCGCGTGATCGTTCCCGATCGCACGATGACACCGGCGATGTTGCCGAACTTCGAGGAGCGGAACACCTCGCGGATCTCGGCGACACCCGACTGCACCTCTTCGAACTCCGGCTTGAGCAGGCCCTTGAGCGACTGCTCGACGTCGTCGATCGCGTTGTAGATGACCGAGTAGAACCGCACGTCGACACCCTCGCGGGCGGCACGCTCACGGGCCTTCGTGTCGGGACGGACGTTGAAGCCGATCACGATCGCGTTGTCGATCGTGGCCAGGTTGATGTCCGACTCGGTGATCGCACCCACACCGCGGTGGATGATGCGCAGCTGGACGCTGTCGTCGACCTCGATCTTGAGCAGCGACTCCTCGAGCGCCTCGACGGCACCCGACACGTCACCCTTGATGATGAGGTTGAGCGACTCGACCTTGCCCTCTTCGAGAGCGCGGGTGAAGTCCTCGAGCGAGATGCGCTTGCGGGCCTTGGCCAGCTGGGCGTTGCGCTCGGCCGCTTCACGCTTCTCGGCGATCTGACGGGCGGTGCGGTCTTCTTCGGTGACGATGAAGACGTCGCCGGCGCGGGGCACGGAGTTGAGGCCCTGAACCGAGACGGGACGCGACGGGTAGGCCTCGTCGACCGCTTCGCCGTTCTCGTCCATCATCGCGCGGACGCGGCCGTAAGCCGTTCCTGCGACGATCGCGTCGCCGACGCGGAGGGTTCCGGACTGGATGAGCACCGTGGCGACCGAACCGCGACCCTTGTCGAGCTTCGCTTCGATCGCGACACCGCGGGCCGCCTTGTTCGGGTTGGCCGTGAGGTCGAGACCGGCGTCGGCGGTGAGCAGGACCGCATCCAGGAGGGCCTGGATGTTGAGGTTCTCTCGGGCCGAGACGTCGACGAACATGACGTCTCCGCCGTACTCCTCGGCGACCAGACCGTACTCGGTGAGCTGCTGGCGCACCTTGGCCGGGTTGGCGTCGGGCTTGTCGACCTTGTTGACCGCGACCACGATCGGCACATTGGCCGCCTGGGCGTGGTTCAGCGCCTCGACCGTCTGGGGCATGATGCCATCGTCGGCCGCGACCACGAGGATCGCGATGTCGGTCACCTGCGCACCACGGGCACGCATGGCGGTGAACGCCTCGTGACCCGGGGTGTCGATGAAGGTGATCGCGCGCTCGATGCCCTCGTGCTCGGTCCAGATCTGGTACGCACCGATGTGCTGCGTGATGCCGCCGGCCTCGCCCGCGACCACGTTGGTCTGGCGGATGGCGTCGAGCAGTCGCGTCTTACCGTGGTCGACGTGGCCCATGACGGTGACCACGGGAGGACGGATCTCGAGATCGTCCTCGCTCTCGGCCTCGAGCTCGGCGTCGAGGTCGAGACCGAAGCCCTCGAGGAGCTCCTTGTCTTCGTCCTCGGGCGAGACCATCTGGATCTTGTAGCCGAGCTCGGCTCCGAGCACCTCGAAGGTGGCCTCGTCGAGCGACTCGGTCGCGGTGGCCATCTCGCCCAGGTTGAACAGGATGGTCACGAGCGTGCCGGGCTGCACGGTGTAGCCGCGCAGGGCCTCGAGCTTGTCAGCGAAGTCGGCGATGGAGGCACCGCGACGCAGGCGGATGATCTCGCCGTTGCCCTTCGAGACGTTGACGCCGCCGACGACCGGCGCCGACCGCATCTCGAATTCCTGCCGCTTCGCCCGACGCGACTTACGCTGCTTGGACTTGCCGCCACCCTTACCGAAGGCACCTGCGGTACCACCGCCGGGGCCACGGCCACGGCCGCCACCACCGCCGGGACGACCGGCGAAACCGCCGGCCGGAGGACCGCCACCGGGGCGCTGGAAGCCGCCACCGGCACCGCCGGGACGACCGGGACCGCCGGGACGCTGCTGGAACGGAGCGCCGGGACGACCGCCACCACCGGGACGACCGGCACCACCGGGGCGCGGAGCACCGGGACGCGGGGCGCCGGGGCGCGGAGCCTGCGGACGCGGGATGTTGCCGGGGGTCGGGCGCTGGCCCATGCCCTGCGCCGAGGCGAAGGGGTTGTTACCCGGACGGGGGCCGGAGGGACGCTGGCCCATGCCCTGCGCCGAGGCGAAGGGGTTGTTGCCGGGACGGGCTCCACCCGGACGCGGGGGCGAGCTCGG
Source organism: Microbacterium sp. JC 701 (assembly GCF_021026215.1). NCBI lineage: Bacteria > Bacillati > Actinomycetota > Actinomycetes > Micrococcales > Microbacteriaceae > Microbacterium > Microbacterium sp. JC 701. Next base: position 1,372,182 of record NZ_JAJNCV010000001.1, on the reverse strand, counting down.
GCCGGGCTTGGGGGCACCGGCGCCGGGAGCTGCGGCACCGGGGGTCGGAGGGGTCGAACCGGGGCTCGGCGGCGACGACGGAGTCGAGGGCTTGGCCGCCGACGGGGCCGCGGGGGCGGATGCCGCGGGGGCGGCCTCGACCGGAGCCGCTTCGGGAGCGGCCGGAGCCGCAGGCTTCGCGGGTCCGGGCGTGGGACCCGACGGGCGGTTGCCGGGGGTCGCGGCCGGACGAGCCGGGCCGGGACGGGCACCGGGGCGCGCCGCGGAAGCGGCGGGCTTGGCATCCGAAGAGGAAGACGAGCCTTCGGAGGCCAGCGCAGCGCGGAGCTTACGGGCGACCGGGGGTTCGATGGTGGATGAGGGGCTCTTGACGAATTCGCCGAGCTCCTTCAGCTTCGCAAGCGCGACCTTGCTGTCGACGCCGAGCTCGGAAGCGATCTCGTGCACGCGTGGTTTTGCCACAATTCTCCTGTCTGAGGGCCTACCCCGGACAGGGCAGACCGTTAGTTGCGGACGGGTCTCATTTCGAGCCGTTCACTTCGTGTCCATAGCCGTTCAGCCTTTTCGCTGGTGGTGTGATTCGAAGGTCTGCGTGTCAAGCGGGCCTGACACACGCAATGCTCGTACGAAGGCGCGACGTGCGAGCGCTTTGCTCACACACGCGTCCGTCTCGTGCACCCACGCGCCCCGACCGGGAAGAACCGCCCGCTCGTCTGCGACGAGGACGGATCCGTCCGCGACCACACGCAGAAGCGAGGATCGGGGGGCACGTGCGCGGCATCCGACGCACGTTCGTACGGGTTCCATCCTACACCTCGCGATCGTGGGGACGATCGGTCGCTCAGTTGTCTTCGAGGATGCTGTCGGGCTGGATGTCGATCTTCGCACCGGTGAGCTTGGCGGCCAGGCGGGCGTTCTGGCCCTCCTTGCCGATCGCGAGCGACAGCTGGTAGTCGGGAACGAGGGCGCGCACGGCCTTGGTCGAGGCGTCGAGCACGAACGACGAGGTCACCTTCGCGGGCGACAGGGCGTTGGCGACGAAGCGCGGCAGCTCGGCGTCGTAGTCGATGATGTCGATCTTCTCGCCGGCGAGCTCCTCGGTGACGGCGCGCACGCGGCGTCCGAGCTCTCCGATGCAGGCGCCCTTGGCGTTCACCGTCGGGTCGTTCGCCTTGACGGCGATCTTCGAGCGGTGCCCGGCCTCGCGGGCGAGGGAGACGATCTCGACGAGTCCTGCGGCGATCTCGGGCACCTCGAGGGCGAAGAGCTTGCGCACGAGACCCGGGTGGGTGCGCGAGACGGTGATCTGCGGACCCTTGTTGCCCTTGGAGACGCTGGTCACGTACACGCGCAGACGCGAGCCGTGCGCGTAGGTCTCGCCGGGCACCTGCTCCTCGGGCGGGAGGATGGCCTCGACGGTGCCGAGGTCGACGTGCACCATGCGCGGGTTGGGACCCTGCTGCACGACGCCGGCGACGATGTCGCCCTCTTTGCCGCGGAACTCGCCCAGCACGGCGTCGTCGGCGATGTCGCGCAGACGCTGGCTGATGACCTGCTTGGCGGCGAAGGCGGCGATGCGACCGAAGTCGTCGGGGGCCTGCTCCTCTTCGCCGACGATCGCGCCCTCGTCGTCGGTGACGGGGGTGAAGATGCCGACGTGACCGGTCTTGCGGTCGAGAGTGGCGCGCGCTCCCGTGGGGATCTCACCGGTCGGCGAGATGTGCTTGGCGTAGGCCGTCAGGATCGCCTGCTCGATGATGCGCGCGAGTTCGTCGAAGGGGATCTCCTTCTCGCGTTCGATCGTCTTGAGTAGTGCGAGATCGATGTCCACAAGGCCCTCCGTTGTTCAGCTTTCGTCGGCACGACCGGCGCCGACAACCCTCCTACGATACCCGGGATAACCGGCCGCTCGCATCTCGGCGGGCGATCCCGGATGCCGCGACGTCGGGGATCAGAGGGTTTCGAGCGGATTCGCGGCGAGCTTGGCCACCACTCCCCCGTCGACGAGTCGTCGGGCGGCGGTGTCGGGCTTGCGGACGGCCTGATCGAGCACGCACGCGCCGAACTCCGCGGCGAGGGCTCCGCGCGGGTGGGCGGCGAGCACCTCGCGGCGGAAGTCCTCGGGCAGCGCGTCGGGGCGGGCGCCCGAGATGTCGAGGCCCGTCGCGATCTCGAGCAGGTGCCCCTCGGCATCCATCGCCGGATCCACGCGCGGCCAGTTGTGCCGCACGATCACCTCGAGCACGCGCTCGCGGCGGGGCTGCTCCCACCCCGCGCCCGCGGTGAGCGCGACGCCGACGTGCCCGCCCGCGTGTTCGTACGACAGCGTGTGGTTGTCGAATGAGCCGACGGTGCCGATGTCGTGCAGCACCGCGCCGACGTACAGCAGCTCGTGGTCGATGTCCCGGATGCCGTCGATGACGGCGAACGCCTCGGCCCACAACCACGACCGCAGCGCGTGCGCGGTGATCGCGGGCGACTGGTACTGCCGCGCGAGCGAGAGGGCCCCGCGGCCGGCGAGGGTGTCGGGAATGGGGAAGTCGCTGATGCGCACGGGGCCTCCGGGATCGAGAGGCTTCCACTCTCGCGCAGGTCGCCCCTCGACGCCGTCGCCGGTCGGCCAGCCTTCGCAGCCTTTCCGCCAGCGCGCGTGCACAACGCAGGAGATGACGGCGCCGCGCGCGGTGATGCACGCGCGATGACGGGGTGCGCGGTCGGCGCGGCATCCGAATCTCCGGAGTTGTGCACGCACCGCGCCCGTCACCGACCCAGATTCAGGGGCCGGAACGACGGATGCCGCGACCTCGGGCGAGCGCCCGGGTCGCGGCATCCGGAAACCGCGTCAGCTCACCGGGGTGGCGTGCCAGATGCGGTCCAGGTAGTCGCGCATGGCCCGATCGGACGAGAAGTAGCCGCTGCGCGCGACGTTGAGGATGGCCGAGCGCACCCAGCCGTCCTGGTCGGCGTAGGCCGCGTCGACGCGCTCCTGGGCGTCGAGGTACGTCGAGAAGTCGGCGAGCGCCATGAAGCGGTCTTCGTACAGCAGGTTCGACACGAGCGGCTCGAACACGGTGCGGTCGCCGCCCGAGAAGGCGCCCGAGGCGATGAGGTCGATCGCGCTGCGCAGCCGTTCGTCCTTCTGGTAGAAGTCGGCGGGGCGGTAGCCCTCGGCCCACAGTTCCTCGACCTCGGGCTCGCTCATGCCGAAGAGGAAGAAGTTGTCGTCGCCGACGAGCTTGCGGATTTCGACGTTCGCGCCGTCGTCGGTGCCGATGGTGAGGGCGCCGTTGAGGGCGAGCTTCATGTTGCCCGTGCCCGAGGCCTCTTTGCCGGCGAGCGAGATCTGCTCCGACAGGTCGGCCGCGGGGATGATGCGCTCGGCCAGGGTCACGTTGTAGTTGGCCGGGTAGACGACCTTGAGCTTGCCTTTGACCCGCTCGTCGGCGCTGACCACCTCGCCGACGGCGTTGATGAGGTGGATGATGCGCTTGGCCATGCCGTAGCCGGGCGCGGCCTTCGCACCGAAGAGGAACGTGCGCGCCTGCACCTCGTCGACGTCGAGGCGGCCTGAGACGATGCCCTCGTAGGTGCTGACGATGTGCAGCACCTTGAGCGTCTGGCGCTTGTACTCGTGCAGGCGCTTGATCATGACGTCGAGCATGTGACCGTCGTCGAGAGGCGCTTCTCCGCGGGCCTCGAGCACGCTGCTGAGGCGACGCTTGTTCGAGGCCTTCACCGCGGCGAAGCGCTCGCGGAAGTCGGCGTCGTCGGCCAGGGCCTCGAGGCCGCGCAGGCGTTCGAGGTCGACGGTCCATCCGGCACCGAGGGCCTCGGTGATGAGGCTCGACAGGTCGGGGTTGGCCAGGCGCAGGAAGCGGCGCGGGGTCACGCCGTTGGTGACGTTGGTGAACTTGTCGGGCCACATGGTGGCGAAGTCCTTCAGCACGTTGTCGCGCAGCAGCTGCGAGTGCAGCTCCGCGACGCCGTTGACCTTCGACCCGGCGACCGTGGCGAGGTAGGCCATGCGCACCGAGCGCGAAGGGTGCTCGCCGATGATCGACATGTTGCGGATGAGCATCTCGTCGTCGCCGAAGCGCTCGCGCACCTCGAGCAGGAACTCGTCGTTGATGCGGTAGATGATCTCGAGGTGACGCGGCAGCAGGTGACCGAGCAGGTCGACCGACCAGACCTCGAGCGCCTCGGGCAGCAGCGTGTGGCAGGTGTAGGCGAAGCACTTCTGCGTGATCGCCCACGCGGCATCCCACTCGAGCTTCTTCTCGTCGACGAGCACGCGCATCAGCTCGGGCACCCCGATCACCGGGTGGGTGTCGTTGAGCTGGAAGATCACGCGCTCGGGGAGCTTCTCGATGTCGAAGTCGTCGGGCAGCACGTTCTCGATGAAGTCGGCGATGGATGCCGCGACGAAGAAGTACTGCTGCTGCAGGCGCAGCTCCTTGCCCTGGGGCGTGGAGTCCTCGGGGTAGAGCACCTTCGAGATGTTCTCGGCGAAGGTCTGCGCGCGCACCGACTCGACGTAGTCGCCGGAGTTGAAGGTGTGCAGGTCGAAGGCGTTGGTGGCCACGGCACGCCACAGGCGGAGGGTGTTCACGCGACCGTTGTGGTAGCCCGGGACCATCATGTTGTACGGCACGGCGAGCACGTTCCACTCGGGTACCCAGCGCGTGCGCTCCACGCCCTCGTCGTCGTAGGTCTCGGTGGTGCCGGCGAACGAGATCGTCTGCGCGGCCTCGGGGTGGGCGAAGTCCCACGGCGAGCCCATGCGCAGCCACGCGTCGGGCTGCTCGACCTGCTGCCCCTCGTTGAAGGCCTGGCGGAAGATGCCGTACTCGTACCGGATGCCGTAACCGATGGTGGGGATGCTCATCGTCGCGAGCGAGTCGATGAAGCAGGCCGCGAGGCGACCGAGGCCGCCGTTGCCGAGTCCGGGCTCGATCTCGACCTGGCGCAGGTCGTCGATGTCGATGCCGCACTGCGCGAGCGCCTCGGTCGCGATGTCGGTCAGTCGCGCGGCGAGGAGGTTGTTGTCGAGCTGGCGTCCCAGCAGGTACTCGGCCGAGAGGTAGCAGACGGTCTTGTTCTGCTGGGCCTTCTGCTGCGCGCGATCGTCGAACCAGCGCGCCATGAGGTAATCGCGCACCGTGTACGCCAGGGCCAGGTACTGGTCGTTGACGTCGGAGTTCGACAGCGTGACGCCCTGGTCGAAGTTGAGGTTCTGCAGGAACTGCTTCGCGAAGCCGTCGACGGATGCCGCGGGGGCGACGACCGGCGCGATCGCGAGCGGGTGAGTGGGGCGCAGCTCAGCGGTGTTCTCGGGCATTCTCCGACCGTAATGAGTACGGCCCCCTTGCGCCAACGCGGAACGGGAACGACACACGATCTTCACTCCGGCGCCGTATTGCGCGGAGCGCGTGTCAGCGCAGGCCGCAGCCGTCGATCACCTGGTCTTTGCGTTCGATGAGCTTCTTCGTCCAGTCGTAGAGCACGGGCAAAAAACGCGACTTGGGCAGGATCGGGCGCAGGTGGTCGTAGCCCGCGTAGGTCGCCCAGCGCACGTCCTGACCCTCGGTGCAGAGCTTCGCGACGTAGTCGCGCTGCAGCTTCGGCGGGATCACCTCGTCGTCGGCGCCCCAGGCCACCAGCATGGGCGTGCCCAACGGGGCGGTCATCGCGTTCTCGGCCAGCCGCTCCCCGAGCGCCCCGTCGGTGAGGTCGGCGCTGTAGAGCGGCCTGTCCTCCGACACCCCGAGGGCGGCGAGCACCGACACGACCACGCCGGGCTCGCTCGGGCAGCGCTGCGTCATCTCGAGCACGATCGATCGCGAACCCTCGGCGATGTAGTCGTCGAGGCGCACGTCGGGGTACGTCTCGGAGTAGGGCACCAGCACCCAGGAGGTGATCACCGACAGCATCGCGTTGGGCGGCCCCGACAGCAGCTCCTCGGCGAGCGCGGGCGGATCGGCGACGGGGGCGACCACCGCGGTGCCGAGCACGTCGAGGCCGGGCGCGTAGTCCTTCGCGATCGCGGTGGTCCACAGTGCCGCGTGACCGCCCTGGGAGTGACCCCACACGACGGTGTCGGGCGAGAGCGTCAGGTCGGTGCGCAGTTCGGCGGTCGCGAGCACCGCGTCGAGCGATGAGCGGGCCTCGCCCTCGCCGATCAGGTAGGGGTAGGCCCCCGGTGCCCCCTGGCCGGAGAAGTCGGATGCCACGACCACCCACCCCGCTTTGAGCGCCTGTTCGAGGGCCGGGATCGACCACTTCGTCGCCGAAGCGTCGCGCAGGCTCGGCGCGCAGCCCTGGGCCACCCCGGTCGTGCCGTGGTTCCACACGATGACGGGGCGGGGGCCGGCGGGCGGGTCTTTGGGCACGATGACGAGCGCGCTGGCGACGGCCGGACGATCGAGCGCGTCGCGCGTGGTGTACAGGATGCGCGAGACGTCGCCGTTCTCGGGGAGTCGGCCGAGATAGGCGTCGGAGCGGATGAGGCGACCGTGCCCGCTCGGCACCTGCGCGGGCGGGTCGTAGAACGCGTCGACCACCGGGGCGCCGTCGTCGAGCCAGTCGTTGAGCCACCATCCGCCCGCCGCCGTCGCCACGAGCACGAGCGACAGGGCGTAGCGACCGGCCGCTGCCCAGCGGGCGCGGATCACCCGTCGGCGCACCGCGCGCTGCGCGTCGAAGGGCTCCTTCCGCTGCCGCGGGCGCCGGATGCCGACCACCCCGCGCCAGAACACGCCCAGGCCGAACACGACCGTGCGCACACCGAAGACGACCGCCAGCACCAGCACCGTGACATCGGGCCACGTGAACGACAGCAGCCCGAACGCGATCTGAGCGACGCCCCACGCGAGCGCGAGGATGCGTGCGCTCGCGGGACCCGCGCCGGTCGCGCGCCCCACCGAGGCGAGACCACCGATCACCAGCAGCACCGCGAGCACGGGCGGAAGCAGCTCGAGGCTGCGGCCGAGCCAGACGAGCACGGCGAGACCGGCGACGATCCACGCGGCCGAGACCGCGCGCTGCCACCAGCCCGCGGGCCGCCCCACGAGCTCGACGACGCCCATGGCCACGGCGCTCGCGCCGACGTACACGCCGAGCAGCACGAGGGAGGTGAGCGGACGCGACACGATGAGCACGCCCAGGGCCACCACGATCGCCCCGACCAGCAGCAGCACCCGCGGCGGCGCGTTGCGCACGAGCGCGGGGAGGGCGTTCCACCGGCGCAGGTGCGGTCGGCGGGTCGCGGGCATCAGGCAATGATAAGCACCGTCGCGCGGCGACCCGGGCGGGCCGCCGCGTGCGCTACCGGCTCGCTGGCGGGTGCCGTCGGCCGCTCCCCCGGCGGTCGGAGAGTGGCACGGTCAGGCGGTCGCGACCGGCTGCTGCAGCTCGGTGACCCAGTCGGACTGATCGTCGGACTCGGCCCGCACGTACAGCTCGCGGCACGGACCCGCGGGAACGAACCCCCGCGCGAGGATCTGCGAGTGGATCGACTGCCAGCTCTCCGCGATGCCGTCCATGGGGCCCAGGTGGATGCCGCATACAGCCTGATCGACAGCGGCCAGATCGACGAGGTCTATCCCCTCCCGCGCCGCCCCGCTGTACACGTACCCGGCCACGATCTCGAGCCCGTCCTCGACCGCGGTGTACTGCGCGATCGGGGTCTCGAGTGCACCGCCGACGTCGCCGATCACCGCGGCGACCTCGTCGAAGGCCGGACCGACGATGTCGGCGATGGCCGCCGACGACGGGGCGATCGTGCGCCGAGCCGCCAGGCGGACGGCGGGGAGGGGCTTCTGGATGGTCTCGATCTCGCGCATGCGCGTCTCTCTCTCGATCAGATGGAGCCGCCGCTCCACGTCGACGAGTCGAGCGGCCGCGATCCGGTGCTCTCGCTCGACCTCTGCGCGACGCGCGTGCAGCAGACCGGCGATGCGGTCGGCATCCACCCCCTGATCGAGGATGAGGGCGACGTCGTCGAGGCCGAAACCGAGCTGGCGCAGAGCCACGATCCGGTGCAGCCTCTCCAGCTGCGACGGGTCGTAGGAGCGGTAGCCGCTGAACTCGTCCACGTGCGCGGGCACGAGCAGACCCGCCGTGTCCCAGTGCCGGAGCATCCGGTGGGTCACCTGGCCGATCTGCGCGAACGCTCCGATGGACAACATGATTCCGTTATCCCCCCTCACACGGTGTCAGGGTCAAGCATCCCAGGAGCCGCGCGGCGCAACCGGCGCGGGGTGGGGCACGGAACCGCGTACGGTGCAGAGGTGTCCACCCCCGCCCGCGCCGCCGCCCGAGACGCGGAGGCCAACCCCGCGTTCCGCATCGCCGCGCGCGCGGGGTACGCGGCCAACGGCATCCTGCACCTGCTCATCGGCGGGCTCGTGATCGCGGTCGGCCTCGGCGCGAAGGAGGACAGCGATCAGACCGGAGCGTTCCGCGCGGTCGCCGCGGCGCCCCTCGGCGCCGCCGCTCTGTGGGCCCTGGCCGTCGGACTCGTGGCCCTCGGCGCCTGGCACCTGCTGCAGGCGTTCGCCCCGCGTCACCTCTCGGTGTGGCGCCGGATCGGCCGGATCTTCGCCGAGGCCCCGCAGGGCCTCGTCTTCGTCGCGATCGGGCTGGTGTCGGCGTCCGTCGCCCTGGGCGCCCGTCCACGCGCCGAGCAGGCGGCCGAAGACCTCAGCCAGGGCGTGCTCACCTGGCCGATCGGCGGATTCGTGCTCGGCGTGGTCGGTCTCGCGGTGGCCGCGGTCGGCGTCGGCTTCGTCTGGATGGGCCTGCGCCGGTCGTTCCACTCCAAGGTGCGCACGCCGGCAGGCCCCGGCGGCTTCGCCCTCACGGTGCTCGGCGTCGTCGGATTCGTCACGAAGGGCGTGGCCCTGCTGATCGTGGGGGTGCTCGTGGTCGTCGCCGCCGTCACCGTCGAGCCCGACACCGCGGGCGGGCTCGACGGAGCGACCGCCGCCGTCGTGGCCCTGCCCGCCGGCCCCGTGCTCGCCTGTCTCGTCGGTGTGGGATTCCTCGCCTACGGCGTCTTCACGGTCTTCCGCGCGCGGTACGCACGGCTCGACGCCTGAGCTCGGGCCTCAGTCGAGGTCGGGGTTGCGGCCCGTGCGCTCGCCCGTGTCGAGGGTCGCGATGACGGTGTGGTCGTCCTCGTCGAGCGTGAAGTCGAAAACGTCGCCGTTCTCGCGGATGCGGTCGAGCGACACCGACTTCGGGAACACCACGAGGTCGCGATCGAGGTGCCAGCGGATGACGACCTGGGCCGGCGTCTTGCCGTATTTCTCGGCGATGCGGGCGAGCACCGGCTCGTCGAGCAGGCCGCCGCGCGCGAGCGGCGCCCACGACTCGGTCACGATGCCGTTCGCGACGTGCCAGTCGACCAGCTCGTTCTGCGGGAAGCGCGGGTGCAGCTCGACCTGGTTCACGGCCGGCAGCAGTCCGGTCTCGTCGCGCAGGCGATCGAGGTGCACGACCGAGAAGTTGCTGACGCCGATCGAGGCCGCTCGTCCCTCCTGCTGCAGGCGCTGGAGCGCCCTCCAGGTGTCGACGTAGCGGTCGGCACTGGGGATCGGCCAGTGGATGAGGTAGAGGTCGACGCGGTCGAGACCGAGCTTCGCGGCGCTGGCGTCGAAGGCCCGCAGCGTTTCATCGAACCCCTGGTCGTCGTTCCACACCTTCGTGGTGACGAACACCTCGTCGCGCTCGAGGCCCGAGGCGCGCAGCCCTTCGCCGACCTCGGCCTCGTTGCCGTAGAGCGCGGCCGTGTCGATGTGGCGGTACCCGGCGGCGAGCGCGCCCTCGACGAGACCGGCGGTGACGTCTGCGGGCACCTTGTACGTGCCGACGCCGAGCTGCGGGATGGTGGAGCCGTCGCTCAGCGACAGGCGGGGTGCGGCGATCATGGCATCCACGCTACCGAGTCGCCCGCGCGTGCCGGGTCGCTTGACCACCCGCCCCGACTTGCTGCGTCGAAGACCGCGAAACTGCATCTCGCTGACATGTCGGTTGCAACCTGCAGCCGTGTCGTCAGCGAGATGCAGTCTCGCGATGAAAAGGCGGGGCGAAGGCTCAGCGCGTGAGCGCCGCCACGGCGTCGTCGACCGACACGGTGTCGCGTTCGCCCGTGCGGCGGTCCCAGAGCTCGACCTGACCCTCGGCCGCGCCGCGACCCACGATGAGGATGCGCGGGATGCCGACGAGCTCGGCGTCGCCGAACTTCACGCCGGGCGACACCTTGGGGCGGTCGTCGTAGAGCACGTCGAGACCGGCTGCCTCGAGCTGGTCGGAGACGGATGCCGCGAGCTCGAACGCCACGGCGTCGCGGCCGGTCGCGACCACGTGCACGTCGAACGGCGCGACGGACTCCGGCCAGATCAGGCCCTTGGCGTCGTTGTTGAGCTCGGCGATGATCGCGAGGATGCGGGTGACGCCGATGCCGTACGAGCCCATCGTGACGGTGGCGAGCTTGCCGTTCTCGTCGAGCACCTTCAGGCCCAGAGCCTCGGCGTACTTGCGGCCGAGCTGGAAGACGTGGCCGATCTCCATGCCGCGCGCCAATTCCACCGGGCCGGAGCCGTCGGGGGCGGGGTCGCCCGCGCGCACGGTCGAGACCTCGACGACGCCGTCGCCGACGAAGTCGCGGCCTGCGACGAGGGAGTGCACGTGCTTCTGGTCGATGTTGGCGCCCGTGATCCACGCCGTGCCGTCGACCACGCGGGGGTCGAGCACGTAGCGGATGTTCGTCGCCGACTCCTCGCCCAGCACGGGACCGGTCGGCGACCAGGGGCCGATGTAGCCCTTGACCAGCAGCGGGTTCTTCGCGAAGTCGGCCTCGGTGGCCGCCTCGACCTCGGCGGGGGCGAAGGCGACCTCGACGCGCTTGTCGTCGACGTCGCGGTCGCCGGGAAGGCCCACGACGACGAGCTCGCGCGTGCCGTCGAGGTGTGTGAGGGCGAGCACGACGTTCTTGAGCGTGTGCGCGGCCGTCCACTGGGTGGCCTCGGCGGTGGCCGGACCGGCGATGCCGGGCGCGGGGGCCTCGAGGTGCGCGTTCGCGTGGTCGACGAGGGTCGCGATCGTCGGAGTGTTCGGCGAGTCGAAGACCACGGCCTCGGGCTGCCCCTCGATGGGCAGCGACTCGGGAACGACGGTCGTGAAGGCCTCGACGTTCGCCGCGTAGCCGCCGGCCGAGCGCACGAAGGTGTCTTCGCCGATCGGGGTCGGGTGCAGGAACTCCTCCGACTTCGATCCGCCCATCGCGCCGGCGTCGGCGGCGACGATCACGTACTCGAGGCCCAGGCGGGTGAAGATGCGCTCGTAAGCGTCGCGCTGAGCCTGGTACGAGGCGTCGAGACCGGCATCCGTCGCGTCGAACGAGTACGCGTCCTTCATCGTGAACTCGCGGCCGCGGAGGAGGCCGGCGCGGGGACGCGCCTCGTCGCGGTACTTGTCCTGGATCTGATAGATCGTCAGCGGCAGGTCTTTGTACGACGAGTACAGGTCCTTCACCAGCAGGGTGAACATCTCCTCGTGCGTGGGCGCGAGAAGGTAGTCGGCGCCCTTGCGGTCCTGCAGGCGGAACAGCGCGTCGCCGTACTCCTCCCAGCGTCCCGTGACCTCATACGGCTCGCGGGGCAGCAGCGCCGGGAAGTGCACCTCGAACGCTCCGGCGTTCGCCATCTCCTCGCGGACGACGGCCTCGATCTTGGCCTTGACCCTCAGACCCAGAGGGAGCCACGCGAAGACGCCCGGGGCGTTGCGACGGATGTAACCGGCGCGCACGAGCAGGCGGTGGCTCGTGACCTCGGCATCCGAGGGATCTTCGCGGAGCGTGCGGAGGAAGTAGTTCGACAGACGGGTGACCACGAGAGACGAGTCTAGGCCTCAGCCGTAGACGCCCTCGAAGACCAGCTCGGCGATGCTCTTCACCGCCGCGGGACGATCACCCTCCGTCATGGACCAGGGCAGGGCGACGCGCACCCAGTTCCCGTCGACGAGAACGTCCGCGTAGTAGACGGTGCCCCCGCCCAGCGGCCCCTCGCTGAGTCGCGCGGCGTCGGTCGTTCGCCCGCCGGTCGCCGAAATCGGCTGGCCGGTGACCGCGGCGTCGAAGGCCCACTCGCCGCCCGGCAGCCAGGTCACGCGAACCGACTCCGTGTCGAGATCGTTCGTGGCACTCGCGGGGTAGTAGTGGCAGAGAGGTGCGTCCCAGTAGCCGTCGAGCATCCATGCCTGCACGCTCCATCCTCCCCACCCGTCTTCGACGGATTTGAGGCCGGGGATGCCGACGATCGGTCCCAACCGTTCCGGAGGAAGGACCGTCGCGCACTCACCCGGGAGCGCCCTCGACCCGGTCGGCGGGACCCATCGCGACGCGGATGGCGGAGACGCGCGGATGAGATCGCCGATCTGCGAGGCCGCGACCGCGCTCAGCGCGTCGTCCTCGGGCGTTCGCCCGACCTCGCCATCCGAGGTTCCCACGACGGAGAGGAAGGCGCCCTCGATGAGTTCGCACGGGAACTCGGCGCTACAGGTGTCGCCGAGCACGGCACGATGATGCTCCACGACGCCCTCGGCGTCGGGAACGATCGAAACCTCCGCCGAGCGCCCGTTGAGCTCACCGAACTCGCAGTAGAGCGCGCCCGCCTGCTCGAAGGAGTACTGCATCGGCCCGGGCAGCCAGGCGTTCCCCGTGAGACGCGGAATCGTGGAAGCGATCTCGGGCACCTCCCCACCGAAGAACGACGCGACGAATGGAGCCACGTCGGCGCAGCCGAACGAGAAGCGCGACGCGGGTTGTGCCACGATCCGCGCCGGCGGCGCCGTCGGGGTCGGAGTCTGCGAGGCCGTCGGGGTCGGCACCGGCGCCACGGTGGCCGTGGGGCTGGGCGACGGGGTGTTCGCGATCGGCGGTGCGCTGAGCGTCGTCGTGGCCGCCACTCCCCCGGCGAGCGCGACCACGAGCAGGGCCGCGACGGATCCGGCGATCCAGGCGCCGCGGTGGGCACCCGCGGGCTTGATGTCGCGGGCTCCGCCCACGATGCGGGCGCGCAGGGCGGCGCGCTCGTCGGGTGTCAGCTGGTCGATCATGCCCGGACCCCTTCCAGCGCGAGCTCGTCGCGCAACTTCGCCTTCGCGCGGGACAGCCGCGACTTCACCGTTCCGGCCGGAATGCCGAGTGCCTGAGCGATCTCGCGCTCGGGGTAGCCCTCGAGCACCGACAGCACCACGACCGCCTGTTCGCGCTCGGGCAACCGCTTGAGCGCCGAGAGCACTCCGCTGTCGTCGTGTCCCGACGTCGCGGTCGCCGCGACCGGTGCGCGATCGAGCAGGGCGCGGTACCTCCTGCTCGAGCGCTCGAGGTTCCGCGCGCAGTGGGCGACCGTCGTCAGCAGCCACGGCAGGGGCGACCCGTCGACCAGACGCACCGAGGCGCGTTTGCGCCACAGCTCGAAGAACGCCACGGTCACGGCGTCCTTGGCGTCCTCCCGATGGGTCAGCAGGCGCGACGCGTGCCGGAACAGCCGCGCGTCGTACCGATCGAACAGAGCGGCGAGCGCGAGCTCGTCGCCTTGGCGCACCCGGGTCCACAGCCCGGCGTCGTCGTCATCCACACTCTGTAATGTCCACGATCCGTCGATCGGTTCACGACCGACGTGGCGGTTTCGATAACGAAAAGGTGACGGGTCCGTCGCTCTCGAGACGGCCGTGCTCGCACGTCCCGTGCGATCACGAACGGAGGGGGCCGATTCGCCATCGCGCTTCGGCCCCCTCCGTCGCTCCTCTATCGACGCGAGGCGGTCCGTCGTGCGGTCCGCGCCCGTCGAACGGCCATCAGGGCCGCCCCGCCGCCCAGCAATAGCGACGCAGCCGTCACCGGTCCGGCTGGCGCGGCATCCGTTCCCATGACCGCGAGGGCACCCGCCGGCGATCCCGTGGCCGGGGCGGAGGTCGGCGTGGCCCCTGCCCCACCCGTGCCGGCACCCGCACCGGGACCGGTGCTCGACGACGGGCTCGGCGTGGGCGTCGGGCTCGGCGCGGCTTCAGCGGTGAACACGGCGCGCGCCACCTCCGCGCGGCCGGCGCACCAGCGACCCCGTCGACGTCAGCGTCAGGGCGAGGACGACGAGAAGACCGGCTCGGGCGCGGGCCGGGCGTCCGGAGGTCGAGCGGGACATGGAGCCACCTCGGGTGCGGGGGATCGGAAGGAGAGCGACGGCGTGCACCGGGCGTTCGCCGGATCGCCGCGGGCTCATGAAACCACTCGGAGAGAGTCACGCCCTCCGACGAAGCACAGAAGTAGTCGAGCATTCACCAGCTCTCGCGGCAGAATCACCTCCCTGCGCGCGGGCTCACAGGAAAAAGTCCGACCGCTCACGTCTCACCACTGAACGGCGAGGCCTGCCAGCCGAGAGAACGCGTCGTCGCTGCTGAGAAGCGTGAGGGACTCCACCATCGCCTGCGCGGCGAGCATCCGGTCGAACGGGTCACGATGATCCCACTGCAGGGCTCCGGCGAGGAGCGCATGCGTCTCGTCGATCGGGAGCCTCTCCGCGCCGAGGCGATCGAGATGGCGTGCGTAGCCCCCGACGAGCGCGTCGGCGTGCGGGAGTTTGCCGATCCGCTGCTTCGTCGAGATCTCCCACGCAGAGGCGGCGGACACGACGATCGTCGACGACGGGTCGGCAAGGATCGTCGAGGAGGCCGGGCCGAGGCGATCCGGGGCGGTCAGCGCCCAGAGAAGCGTGTGCGTATCGAGCAGATACCTCACGCACCGGCCTCCCAGGCCGAGAGCTCCTCTTCGGGCAGGGGGTCGGAGAACGACTCCGGGATCGCGTAGGCCACGAAGCCCAACTCCCGCTCCGCCGGCGGCTCGACGGCGACCAGCCGCGCGGCCGGGGTATCGCCCCGCGCGATGACGACCTCGTCGCCGCGTTGCACGGAGGCGATGAGGGCGGACAGATGCGTCTTGGCGTATTGCACCTTCACTCGCGACGTCTTCATGAGAGCAGACTCGCACCCACCTCCGACATCGGTCAACCGCACTTGGTCAACCTGGTCACACGGCGCGACGCCGCCCCACGTGCAGCACGGTGCGCATGACGAGCCCCGCCAGCAGGGCCCAGAACGCCGCGCTGACCCCGAAGACGGCGATCCCGGATGCCGCGACGAGGAACGTCACCACGGCGGGAACCCGCTCGCCGGGGTCGTCGATGGCCTGCTGCACGGCCGAGCCGAACGCACCGAACAGGGCCACGCCGGCCACCGCGGGGATGACCCCCGCCGGGGCGAGAAGCACGATCGCGGCGAACGCGGCCGACAGCGCGCCGAGCACGAGGTAGGTGCCCCCGGCCGAGACTCCGGCGACCCAGCGTCTCTTCGGGTCGGGGTGCGAGTCGGGGCCGGCGGCGATCGCCGCGCTGATCGCGCCGAGGTTCATCACGTGCCCGCCGAAGCCCGCGGCCGCGGCCGAGCCGAGGCCGGTGACGAGCATCGCGGGGCGCCACGGGATCGTGAACCCGAGGCTGCGCATGACCGCGACGCCGGGCACGTTCTGCGACGCCATCGTCACCACGAACAGGGGTAGCCCGACGCCCACCACGGCGCCGAGGGTGAGGGTCGGGGCGGCGAACTCCAGATGCGGCAGGAGCGAGGCGGCATCCGCGTTCACGCCCGTGCGCGCCAGCTCGATCGCCACCACGACGATCGCGGCGACGAACGCCAGCGGCACGGCCCATCGGGGAAGAACCCGCGAGGCGACCAGCCACACGATCAGCACCGGCGCGACACCCCACGGGTCGTCGACGAGGCCGACGAAAGGCGCGACGCACAGCGGCAGCAGCACCCCCGCGAGCATCGCCTGCGCGATCGAGGGCGGGATGCGCGCGATGAGCGCCCCCAACGGCGGGAACAGCGCCGTGCACAGGATCAGCGCCGCGCACACGAAGAACCCGCCCACCACGGCCGACCAGCCGCCGTCGACCGTGCCGGTGGCCGCGAGCAGCGCGACACCCGGCGTCGACCACGCCACGGTGATCGGGATGCGATACCGCGACGCGAGGATCACGCAGCCGATGCCGACCACGAGGGTGATCGCGAGCAGACCGCTCGCCGCCTGCGCGGGCGAGGCGCCCACCGAGCGAAGACCCGTCAGCACGACGGCGAAGGTGCTGGTGAAACCGACCAGGGCGGTGACGACCCCGGCGACAAGGGGACGAGCGAGGGAGGCGGTGGGAGTCTCGGTCATGAGAATCCCGACGCTATCGGACCGCGGGGGTCGCTCCCGGACGCGGGTGCGTTCGGCGGCCGGGCGTCGCGCCCGGGTGAATCAGGCCGTGATGACCTGGGCCGTCCCGGTCGCGGCATCCGGACCCATCTCGGCAGCGAGGCGGTTCGCCTCGGCGATGAGGGTCGCCACGATCTCGCTCTCGGGAACGGTCTTGACGACCTCTCCCTTGACGAAGATCTGGCCCTTGCCGTTGCCCGAGGCCACGCCCAGGTCGGCGTCGCGCGCCTCGCCGGGTCCGTTGACGACGCAGCCCATGACGGCCACGCGCAGCGGAACAGTCATGTCCTTGAGGCCCTCGGTCACGTCGTCGGCGAGCGTGTACACGTCGACCTGGGCGCGACCGCACGAGGGGCACGAGACGATCTCGAGCTTGCGCTCGCGCAGGTTCAGCGACTGCAGGATCTGGTGGCCGACCTTGACCTCTTCGGCCGGCGGGGCCGACAGCGAGACGCGGATCGTGTCGCCGATGCCCTCGGACAGCAGGATGCCGAACGCCGTGGCGCTCTTGATCGTGCCCTGGAACGCGGGGCCGGCCTCGGTCACACCGAGGTGCAGGGGCCAGTCGCCCCGCTCGGCGAGCATGCGATACGCCTTCACCATCACGACGGGGTCGTTGTGCTTGACCGAGATCTTGAAGTCGTGGAAGTCGTGCTCTTCGAACAGCGAGGCCTCCCACACGGCGCTCTCGACGAGGGCTTCGGGCGTGGCCTTGCCGTACTTCTCGAGCAGGCGACGGTCGAGCGATCCGGCGTTGACGCCGATGCGCAGCGAGACGCCGGCGTCTTTCGCGGCCTTGGCGATCGCGCCGACCTGGTCGTCGAACTTGCGGATGTTGCCCGGGTTCACGCGCACCGCGCCGCATCCGGCGTCGATCGCCTGGAACACGTACTTCGGCTGGAAGTGGATGTCGGCGATGACCGGGATCTGGCTCTTCTTGGCGATGATGTGCAGCACGTCGGCATCGTCCTGCGACGGCACCGCCACGCGCACGATCTCGCATCCGGATGCCGTGAGCTCGGCGATCTGCTGCAGCGTGGCGTTGATGTTGGTGGTGGGCGTCGTGGTCATCGACTGGACGCTGACGGGGGCGTCGCCACCGACGAGCACCTTGCCGACCCGGATCTGACGGGTCTTGCGACGAGGCGCGAGGGTCTCCGGCACGCGGGGCATTCCGAGGTTCACAGCAGGCACGGGCTCAGCCTACGCCGCCCGCACCGCACGGGGCCTGAACCGCCGCCGAGAGCCCCCTGTGGTAGGTTCGGCGCCATGCATGCACCCCTGTCTTGGTGGCCCACCGTCTAGGCGGTGAGCACGCATGCGCAGACCGCCCCTCCCCTGGAGATCCGGGCGGTCTTGTTGTTTCCGGCGGCCGCTTTGGACCCACGATCACAGACGGAAGTACCTCGATGACCGGGCCCGACCCCTCCACCCTGCTCGCCGACCTCGCGGCGGGATCCGCCCCCTTCGCCCTCATCGCCCGTGACGGCGAGTCGGTCGAGGTGCTCACCGGCGATGTCGTCGACGTCGAGCTGCTCGCCGACATCCCGCTGATCGACGCCTCGGGCGCGCCGCGCGAGGTGCTCGCCCTCGTGCCGTACCGCCAGGTGCGCGAGCGCGGGTTCGTCTGTCACGACGACGGCGCGCCGCTGCGGTGCCTCGTGATCGACGAGCGGGTGGCCCTGCCGCGCGCCGAGGCCATGGCCGTCCTGCCCTCCTCCCCCGTGCCGCTCGACGACGCCGGCTTCGACCTCGCCGACGAGGACTACGCCGACATCGTGCGCCGGGTGATCGCCGACGAGATCGGTCGCGGCGAGGGGGCGAACTTCGTGATCCGTCGCGACTTCGTCGCCGGCGTCGACGTCGATCCGCGCGTCGCCGCCCTCACGTGGTTCCGCGCTCTGCTCGAGCACGAGAAGGGCGCCTACTGGACCTTCGCGGTCGTGACCGAGGGGCACATCGCCGTGGGCGCGAGCCCCGAGGCGCACGTGAGCGCCAAAGACGGCATCGTCACGATGAACCCCATCTCGGGCACCTTCCGTCACCCCGCCGGCGGGGCGACCGCCGAGACCCTCGCGGAATTCCTGCGCTCGACCAAAGAGACCGAAGAGCTCTTCATGGTCGTCGACGAGGAGCTGAAGATGATGAGCGCCGTCTGCAGCGACGGCGGACGCATCACGGGCCCGCACCTCAAAGAGATGTCGCGCCTGACCCACACCGAGTACATGCTGCGCGGCCGCAGCGACCTCGACCCGCGCGACATCCTGCGCGAGACGATGTTCGCCCCCACCGTGACCGGCTCGCCCATGCAGAACGCGTGCACGGTGATCGCGCGCCACGAGACGACGCCGCGCGGGTACTACTCCGGCGTCGCCGCGCTCTTCACCCCGAACGGCAACGCCGAGGGGCCCACGCACGACCTCGACGCCCCGATCCTCATCCGCACGGCCTATCTGGTCGACGGCCGCCTGCGCGTGCCGGTGGGAGCCACCCTCGTGCGCCACTCCGACCCCTACGGCGAGGTCGGCGAGACCCACGGCAAGGCCGCCGGCGTGCTCGGTGCGATCGGCGCCATCCCCCGCGACGTGCCCGTGGCCCCCGCCGACGCCGATCCCGACGCCCCGGCCACCGCACGTCGGCCGCTGGCCGAGGATCCCGCGATCGCCGAGTTGCTGGCATCCCGCAACGAACGCCTCGCGCCGTTCTGGATGAACCCGCAGGACCCCGACGGATCGGGTCCCTTCGCCGGTCGCACCGCCCTCGTGGTCGACGCCGAGGACCGCTTCACCACGATGCTCGCGCACCAGCTGCGTCACCTCGGCCTCGACACCCGCATCGTCCACTGGGCGGAGGCGTCGGATGCCGACGTCGACGGCGCCGACCTCGTCGTGTCGGGCCCCGGGCCCGGCGACCCGCGCGACGACAGCGCGCGGATGAGCGCGATGCGCCACGTGGTCTCGCGGCGGCTGACGAACGACGCCCCGCTGCTCGCGGTGTGCCTCAGCCACCAGATCCTCGCCGACCGGCTCGGCCTCGACCTCGCCCCGCTCGCGCAGCCCCACCAGGGTCTGCAGAAGAGCGTCGACGTGTTCGGCGAGCCCGCCTCGATCGGGTTCTACAACACCTTCACGGCACGGGCGACGGATGCCGCGGCCCCGGGCGTCGACATCGCCGCGGATGCCGAGACGGGCGACGTCTACGCGCTGCGGGGCCCCGGCTTCGCGAGCGTGCAGGGCCACCTGGAGTCGATCCTGTCGCGCGACGGCATGCGCACCCTCGAGCGTCTCATCGCCCACGCGCTCTGACGCGCGCCGAGGTGGCTGAGCCTGTCGAAGCCCCCGCCACCCGCGTACCAAGGTGGCTGAGCCTGTCGAAGCCCCCGCCACCCGCGTACCAAGGTGGCTGAGCCTGTCGAAGCCCCCGCCACCCGCGAACCAAGGTGGCTGAGCCTGTCGAAGCCCCCGCCACCCGCGTACCAAGGTGGCTGAGCCTGTCGAAGCCCCCGCCACCCGCGTACCAAGGTGGCTGAGCCTGTCGAAGCCCCCGCCACCCGCGAACTCCCGGGCCCTTCGACAAGCTCAGAGACCTCTGTTCCCAGGGCGGCTGAGCCCGTCGAAGCCCCCGCCACCCGCGAACTCGCGGGCCCTCCGACAAGCTCAGGGACCTCTGATTCAAGGTGGCTGAGCCCGTCGAAGCCCCCGCCACCCGCGAACTCCCGGGCCCTTCGACAAGCTCAGGGACCTCTGTTCCCAGGGTGGCTGAGCCCGTCGAAGCCCCCGCCACCCGCGGCGCGGGGCGCTAGAGCAGCTGCACCGGGTTGAAGACGTCGGCGAGGAACAGCACCCCGCCCATGCCCACCAGCAGCACGACCACCACGAAGGTCAGGGGCACCAGCTTCGTCGCGTCGACCGGCCGGGCGACCGTGCCGCGCAGCCGCGCGAACCAGCGCTTGATGCCGTCCCACAGCGCGACGACGACGTGACCGCCGTCGAGGGGCAGCAGCGGGATGAGGTTGAACACGAACAGCGCGATGTTCAGCGCCGCGAGCAGACCGATGATCGCGCCCACGCGATCGAGGATCGGCGCGTCGATGGCGGCGAACTCGCCGGCCAGGCGCCCGGCGCCGACGACGCTCAGCGGACCGTTCGGGTCGCGCGGCTGACCGGTGAACAGGTCGACGGCCGTGTCGTAGACGCGCACCGGGAGCTGCGTCATGATCTGCGCGACGCTGCCCACCTGCTGGATGGTCGCCTCGGGGCCGGCCCAGATCGGCTGCGGAACCAAAGTCTGCTGCGCGGTGAGCCCGGCGAAGCCGAGGGTCTCGTACTCGGGCGCGCCGGAGGCGTCGGTGACGGCCTTGCCCTGCGCGTCGGTGACGGCGCGATCGGTCTGCGCCGGCGTCACGCTGACCGTCCGCTGCGTGCCGTCGCGGTCGATGACGACCGACAGCGCCTGGCCCGGCGACTTCTGGATGATCGCCGCGGCTTCTGCGAACGTCGACACCGGGGTCCCGTCGACCGACACGATCTTGTCGCCGGGCTGGATGCCGGCCGCGGCGGCCGGGGCGACGGGGTCGGTCGAGGTGCAGTCGGTGCGATTGTCGCTGGCCGGGATCACGCACTGCGACACCGCCGCGACGGTCGTGGTGGCCGTGGCCACGCCGATACCGCTGAGCGCGATGGCAGAGAGCACGAACGCCAGGATGAGGTTCATGATCGGTCCGCCGAGCATGACGATGATGCGCTTGTAGACCGGCAGCTTGTAGAAGACGCGGTCGTCGGCGGCGATCAACGTCTCGGCGTTCGCGTCGCGGGCGTCCTGCACCATCGTGGCGAAGAAGCGCGAGCGCTTCTTCTCGGGGGTGCCGTCGTCGGGGGCCGGCGGGTACATGCCCGCCATCGAGATGAATCCCCCCAGGGGAAGCAGCTTGAAGCCGTACTCGGTCTCGCCGATGCGCTTGGACCACAGCGTCGGTCCGAAGCCGATCATGTACTGGCCCACGCGCACGCCGAAGAGCTTGGCGGGCAGCAGATGTCCGATCTCGTGCAGCGCGATCGAAACGGCGAGTCCGACGACGAGCACGACGACGCCGATGAGGAACGCGATCGCAGTCACCCGCCGACGATACCGCCGCGGGCCTTTGAACCGCCCGTGCGGCCGCGATGCGGTGTCTGTGCGACCCCGGATGAGACAATGGTGGGGATGTCCTCCGACGCCCCCTCGAACCTGCCGCCCGTCCTCCGACCGGAGCGTCCGCCCCGCCGTGACCTCGCCGAGCTCGCCCGCCGCTACGGCGTGCGCACCGTGGGAGAGGTCGAGGGTACGACCCTGACCGGCATCACGCTGGCCACCGCTGATCTGCGCGCGGGCGAGGCCTTCGTGGCGATCCGCGGCGTCAACCGCCACGGTGCGGAGTTCGCCGCCACCGCCGCCGAGCGCGGCGCCGTCGCCGTGATCACCGACGACGCGGGCGCCGAGATCGCCGCCCCCACGGGGCTTCCCATCGTCGTGGTCGACGACCCGCGCGCGCTGCTCGGCGACCTGTCGGCCTGGGTCTACGGCACCGGCCCCGACGACCGGCTTCCTCAACTGCTGGCGACCACCGGCACCAATGGCAAGACGAGCGTCTCGCACCTGCTCGAGGGCATCCTCGGCCAGCTCGGCGTCGTGACCGGACTGTCGTCGACCGCCGAGCGCCACATCGCGGGTGAGGTCATCGTCTCTCGACTGACCACGCCCGAGGCCTCGGAGTTCCACGCCCTGCTCGCCCTCATGCGCGAACGTGGCGTCGAGGCCGTCGCCGTCGAGGTCAGCGCCCAGGCCCTCACCCGACACCGCGTCGACGGCCTCGTCTTCGACGTCGCGGGCTTCACTAACCTCACCCACGACCACCTCGACGACTACGCCGACATGCGCGAGTACTTCGAGGCGAAGCTCCCCCTCTTCCGCCCCGACCGCGCGCGCCGCGGTGTGGTGTGCCTCGACTCCGCCTCGGGCGCCGAGATCGCCGCGCGGGCCGAGATCCCCGTCGTGACCATCGCGACCCCGGCCATCGCCGAAGACGCCGCCTCCGCGGCATCCGCCGATTGGACCGTCGAGATCGTCGACGAGCGCCAGGAGGGCACCGAGTTCATCCTCAGCAACGGCAAGGGTCGCTCGTTGACCACCGTCGTGCCCGTGATCGGCCGGCACATGGCCGCCAACGCGGGCCTCGCGATCGTCATGCTGCTCGAGGTCGGCTACACCTGGGAGCACGTGTTCAGCACCCTCGACGGCGAGCGCATCGACGCGTCACTGCCGGGTCGCACGCAGCTGGTTTCGTGCCCCGAGGGTCCCGCGGTCTACGTCGACTTCGGTCACTCCCCCGACGCCTTCGAGAAGACGCTCGCCGCCGTGCGCCGCGTCACGCCGGGCCGGGTCGTCATGCTCTTCGGTGCCGACGGCGACCGCGACGCCACGAAGCGCCACGACATGGGGCGCACCGCGGTCGAGGGCAGCGACATCCTCATCGTGACCGATCACCACCCGCGTCACGAGAATCCCGACACGATCCGCGAGGTGCTCGTCGAAGGCGCTCGTCGTGCGCGTCCGGATGCCGAGATCCACGAGTTCACCCCGCCCGAGCGTGCGATCCTCGAGGCCGTGAAACTCGTCGGCGAGGGCGACGCGATCCTCTGGGCCGGCCCCGGGCACCAGGACTACCGCGACATCCGCGGAGTGCGCACGCCCTACTCGGCGCGCGAGCTGTCCCGCCGTGCCCTGCGGGCCGCCGGCTGGGCCGTGCCCGACCCCCAGTGGCCCGTGCCGTACCCGGCCGACAGCACGCCGTCGTCCGACCCCGAGCGCCCGGTTGACTTCCCCGCTTGAGAACGCGAGGGCCGCGCCCCTTCGCACGCGAGGTCGCTGAGCCTGTCGAAGGCCCCGGGGCCGACGCGCGCGCGAACGCAAGGTGGCTGAGCCTGTCGAAGGCACCGGGACTGCGCACGCGCGAACGCAAGGTGGCTGAGCCCGTCGAAGCCACCGGGGCCGGCGCACGCCCGAACGCAAGGTGGCTGAGCCTGTCGAAGCCACCGTGGCCGGCGCACGCGCGAACGCAAGGTGGCTGAGCCCGTCGAAGCCACCGTGGCCGACGCACGCGCGAACGCAAGGTGGCTGAGCCCGTCGAAGCCACCGGAGCAAACGCACGCCCGAACGCAAGGTGGCTGAGCCCGTCGAAGCCACCGGGGCCGGCGCGCGTGCGAACGCAAGGTGGCTGAGCCGGTCGAAGCCACCGTGGCCGGCGCACGCGCGAACGCAAGGTGGCTGAGCCTGTCGAAGCCACCGGGGCCAACGCACGCCCGGTCCCTTCGACAAGCTCAGGGACCTCCCGAACGCGAAGGTCCAACGCACGCGCGAACGCAAGGTGGCTGAGCCTGTCGAAGCCACCGGGACCCATGTACGCCCGGTCCCTTCGACAAGCTCAGGGACCTCCCAAACGCGAAGGTCCAACGCACGCCCGAACGCAAGGTGGCTGAGCCTGTCGAAGCCACCGGGACCCATGTACGCCCGGCCCCTTCGACAAGCTCAGGGACCTCCCGAACGCGAAGGTCCAACGCACGCGCGAACGCAAGGTGGCTGAGCCTGTCGAAGCCACCGGGGCCAACGCACGCCCGGTCCCTTCGACAAGCTCAGGGACCTCACGAACGCGAAGGGCCGGCGCACGCGCGAACGCAAGGTGGCTGAGCCGGTCGAAGCCACCGGGGCCAACGCACGCCCGGTCCCTTCGACAAGCTCAGGGACCTCCCGAACGCGAAGGTCCAACGCACGCGCGAACGCAAGGTGGCTGAGCCTGTCGAAGCCACCGGGGCCAACGCACGCCCGGTCCCTTCGACAAGCTCAGGGACCTCACGAACGCGAAGGGCCGGCGCACGCGCGAACGCAAGGTGGCTGAGCCTGTCGAAGCCACCCAGGCCACCGTGGGGCCTGGCCCCTTCGACAAGCTCAGGGACCTCCCGAACGCGAAGGTCCAACGCACGCCCGGTCCCTTCGACAAGCTCAGGGACCTCCCGAACGCGAAGGTCCAACGCACGCCCGGTCCCTTCGACAAGCTCAGGGACCTCCCGAACACGAGGGTCCAGCGCACGCCCGGTCCCTTCGACAAGTTCAGGGACCTCCCGAACGCGAGGGTCCAACGCACGCCCGGTCCCTTCGACAAGCTCAGAGACCTCCTACCCCCGGGGTCAGCGCGCGGCGATGATCTCGTCGGCGGTGCGGCGCGCCCAGGTCTCGGCCTCGGCGAGCGACGCGCGCGTGAGCTGCGCCGGGGCCTCGTGGCGGTCGACGACGCGCTCGATGAGCTCGACGATGTCGAGGAAGCCGAGGCGCCCCTCGTGGAACGCGTCGACGGCCTGCTCGTTCGCGGCGTTGAACACGGCCGGGTAGGTCGCCCCCGCGCGTCCGACGCGCTTGGCGAGCGCGACCGAGCCGAAGGCCTCCTCGTCGAGCGGCTCGAAGGTCCACTGCGAGGCGCGGGTCCAGTCCAGGGGCACTCCGACGCCGCCGACGCGGTGCGGCCAGTCGAGGCCGAGCGAGATGGGCAGGCGCATGTCGGGCGGCGATGCCTGCGCGATCGTCGAGCCGTCGACGAACTCGACCATCGAGTGCACGATCGACTGCGGGTGCACGGTGACGTCGATGCGGTCGTAGTCGACGTCGAACAGCAGATGCGCCTCGATCACCTCGAGGCCCTTGTTGACGAGGGTCGCGGAGTTCGTCGTGACGACGCGGCCCATGTCCCACGTCGGGTGGGCGAGCGCCTCGGCGGGGGTGACGTCGACGAGCTGATCGCGCGAGCGTCCACGGAAGGGGCCTCCGGATGCCGTGAGCACGAGCCGGCGCACCTCCGACGCCTCGCCCGAGCGCAACGCCTGCGCGATGGCTGAGTGCTCGGAGTCGACGGGGACGATCTGTCCCGGGGCAGCGAGCGCGGTGACGAGGTCGCCGCCGACGATCAACGACTCCTTGTTGGCGAGGGCGAGAGTGCGCCCTTCTTCGAGCGCGGCGATGGTGGGGCCGAGCCCGACCGAGCCGGTGATCCCGTTGAGCACCACGTCGGCCTCGACGTCGCGGACCAGCTGCTCGGCCTCGACCGCGCCGAGGGCGAGGTGCTCGACGCCGAACTCGCGCGCCTGCGCCTCGACGCCGGCACGGTCGCTGCCGGCGGCGAGGCCCACGACCTCGAAGCGTTCGGGGTTGGCCCGGATGACGTCGAGCGCCTGCGTGCCGATCGAACCGGTGGACCCGAGGATGAGGACGCGGCGCATCCCGTCAGCCTACCGAGCCGGTGCCCGTCGGGTGCCGGGCGCCGGACGCGGCCTCCTTATCCGGCGGCGGTCGCGTGCTGGACGCCGAGGATGTCGACGACGAAGACGAGCGTCGAGTTCGCGGGGATCTCGCCCTGCGCCTGATCGCCGTAGCCCGAAGCGGGCGGGATCACGACGACGACCTGCGAGCCGACGGTCTGTCCCTCGAGCGCCTGGCGGAAGCCGTCGACCACCTGGTTGGTGACGAACTGGGCGGGCTCGCCGCGCTGCCAGCTCGAGTCGAACACGGTGCCGCCGTCGTACAGCGCACCGGTGTACTGCACGATGACCTGGTCGCCGGGGTTGACGACGTCGCCGGTGCCCTGGCGGAGGTTCTCGATGCGCACGTCGGTGGGGGCCGGAGCGTCGGGCATGGTGATGGTGGGGGCGCCCGAGTCGTCGAAGGTGACGGTGGGCATGCCGTCGACGGGGGCGACCTCGGCACCGTCGGCGCGGGTGGGCAACTCCGAGATCGCGTCGGCGACCAGCACGAAGGCGGGCGAGCCCTCGCCGAGCGTTCCGGCGGGGAACGACGAGACCGTGCGCGCGCCGATGTTCTCGCACTCGAGGGCGGCTCCGAAGATCTGCTGCGAGTTGATCAGCGTGTCCATGCCGGCGGGCGCGGTGTCGAGCGACTGCAGCTGCACCTGGCCGGAAGCCGCGTCGATGAGCGTGTAGTTCGCCTTCAGGACGTCGCCGGCCTTGACCTGCTGGCCGGAGCCCTCGACGAGGGTCGTGCGCTGCAGCTCGGTGGGGGCGTACCCCGAGGGGAGGGTCACGTTCACCTTGCCCTGGAAGTCGCCGGAGACGACGAGGCCGTCGGGCGCAGGAGCGTCCGTCAGAGCGCTCTGGCACTGGCCGGCGTCGGCGGAGGCCGTGGCATCCGGAGTCTCCGCGGCGTCGGGCGAGCCGGCGCACCCGGCCAGTAGCAACGCCGCAGCGGCGGCGACGGACAGGGAAGCGATCGGGCGGAAGCGCACAGGTGACCTCTCGAAGAAGACGGGGAAGCCCCATCCTCGCGTATCCGGCTTTGGCGGGGCTGAGAGAGCGGTGCCGATCGCCCCCATGCACGTGGTGGCATGCTGCGGCGAGTAGCCTCGTCGAGTGAGTTCCGACGTGCCCGCCGAGACCCCCGCCGCACCGCCGCAGCAGATGGGCGCGGCCTACGGCCTGGGGCGGTTCTTCATCGCCCCCCTTGCCCGCGCCGTCTATCGGCCCCGCATCGAGGGGCGCGAGAACGTCCCCCGCACGGGGCCGGTGATCTTCGCGAGCAACCACCTGTCGTTCATCGACTCGATCGCCATTCCCGTGGCCGCTCCCCGCCCGGTGCACTTCATGGCGAAGTCGGCGTACTTCGAGAAGTGGGCCTCGCGGCAGTTCTTCACCGCCATCGGGGCGATCCCTGTCGAGCGCGGCGCCGGCCAGAAGGCGCTCGACGCCCTCGATCAGCAGCGTGCGTTCCTCGATGACGGGCGCGCCGTGGCGCTCTATCCCGAGGGCACGCGCTCGCTCGATGGCCGCCTCTACAAGGGCCGCACCGGCGTCGCCTTCCTCGCCCTGCAGACGGGAGCCCCGGTCGTGCCGGTCGGGCTGATCGGCACCGACAAGGCCATGCCCGTGGGGGCGAAGTTCCCGAGCACCTCCGAGCGCATCACGGTGCGCTTCGGCAAGCCGCTCGATCTCTCACCGCACGGCCCCGCCACCTCGGGGCGCGCGCGCCGCGGCGCCACCGACGAGATCATGGCGGCCATCCACGCCCTCAGCGGGCAGGAACTCGCGAACGCGTACAACGAGGCCCCCGCGCAGAACCCTCTCGAGCGCATCAAGCAGGTGCTCCCGCACGAGCGTCTCTGACGAACCCGCTCCTCTCGCGCACCGACCCTTGACGTGACGCCGCGCGGCGACCAGGGTCGTGACTGACGGCCCGAACCGTCGACGCCACAACGAGGAGGCAGCGTGAAGAAGTTCGTCAACGACCCCGCGAACGTGCTGGCAGAGGCCCTGCGCGGCATCGAGGCAGCGCACCCGGATCTGCGGGTGGATGCCGAGAATCGGGTCATCCTGCGGGCCGAACCGACCCGCGCCGGCAAGGTCGCCCTCGTTTCGGGCGGAGGCTCCGGCCACGAGCCGATGCACGGCGGGTTCGTCGGTCGCGGCATGCTCGACGCCGCCGCCGCCGGAGAGGTGTTCACCTCCCCCACTCCCGACCAGGTGCTCGCGGCGACGCAGGCCGTCGACTCGGGTGCGGGCGTGCTCCACATCGTGAAGAATTACACCGGCGACGTGCTGAACTTCGAGATGGCCGCCGAACTCGCCGCCGGTGAGGGCGTGCAGGTCGAATCCGTCGTCGTGGCCGACGACGTCGCGGTCACCGACTCCACCTGGACCGCGGGTCGCCGCGGCACCGGCACCACCGTCATCCTCGAGAAGGTCGTCGGAGCCCTCGCCGAAGAGGGCGCCGACCTCGCCGCCGTCGCCGCCCTCGCGCGCCGCGTGTCCGAGGCCGGTCGGTCGATGGGCGTCGCGCTCACCAGCTGCACGGTCCCCGCCGCGGGGCGGCCCACCTTCGAACTGCCCGACGACGAGATGGAGGTCGGCGTCGGCATCCACGGCGAGCCCGGCCGTTCGCGGGTGAAGTTGGCATCCGCTCACGAGATCGCGAAGCTCATGGTCGATCCGATCGTGCACGACTTCGGCGAGGCCGTGGGCCCGGCGATCGTTCTGCTGTCGGGTCTGGGCGGCACCCCGCTCATCGAGCAGTACCTGCTCTACGGCGAGATCGCCCCGCTGCTGGCCGAGGCGGGCGTCGACGTGCAGCGCGTGCTGATCGGCGACTACATCACGAGCCTCGACATGGCGGGCGCCTCGCTCACCGTGGTGAAGGCCGACGACGAGATGATCCGCCTGTGGGACGCGCCGGTCGTCACCCCCGGCCTGCGGTGGGGCGCATGAGCGACGCCGTCTCGACCGACGACCTCGTCGCGTGGATCCGCGCGTTCCGCGACGCCGTGCACGCGCACAAAGACGAGCTGACGCAGCTCGACTCCGAGATCGGCGACGCCGACCACGGCTCGAACATGGCGCGCGGTCTCGACGCGGTCGTCGCCAAGCTCGACCCCGTGCCGGCCACCGCGTCCGACCTGTTCAAGACGGTCGGGATGACGCTCGTCTCGTCGGTGGGCGGGGCGAGCGGGCCCCTCTACGGCACGCTCTTCCTGCGCATGGGTCCGCCCCTCGCGGGTGACGGAGAGGCGGATGCCGCCGCGCTCGGCGCCGCACTGCGCGCGGGCGTCGAGGGCGTCGTCGCCCGCGGCAAGGCCGAGCTCGGCGACAAGACCATGATCGACGCCCTCTCCCCCGCGCTCGACGCGTGGGACGCCGCCGTCGCCGACGGACCGGCCGCCGCCGCGCGCGCCGCCGCCGACGCCGCAGCGCGCGGGCGCGACGCCACCGAACCGCTCGTGGCGCGCAAGGGCCGCGCGAGCTACCTCGGCGAGCGCAGCGCCGGACACATCGACCCGGGCGCGACCTCGGCGACCCTGCTGCTCGAGGCATTGCGCGACACACTGGCGGGCGCGGAGTGATCGGCATCGTCGCGGTCTCGCACTCGCTCGCGCTCGCGGAGGCCGCCGTGCATCTGGCCCTGCAGATGGGCGGGGAGCAGCCGCCCGCGGTGCGCGTGGCCGCGGGCGGGCCCGACGACGATCTGGGCACGGATGCCGTGGCGATCGCCGCGGCCATCGACGAGGCCGACTCCGGAGACGGGGTGCTCGTGCTGATGGACCTCGGCTCGGCGATCCTCAGCGCCGAGACGGCGGTGGAGTTCGTCACGGCGCCGGAGCGGGTTCGGCTGAGTCCCGCGCCGTTCGTGGAGGGCCTCGTCGCCGCAGTGGTCACGGCCGCGGGTGGGGCCGATCTCGCCGCGGTGGCGGCGGAGTGCGCCACCGCGGGCGAGGCGAAGCGCCGTCAGCTCGGCGACGGGGCGTCGACGGTTCCGGATGCCGCGCCCCCGGCATCCGCCGATAGCACCGCCGGCGACTCGCTGTCGTTCGAGGCGGTCGTGTCGAACCCCTCGGGGCTACACGCCCGGCCGGCCGCGACGTTCGTCAAAGCCGCGTCGCGCTTCGGCGCGGAGGTGCGCATCGCCGACCTCGACACGGGGAGCGCCGAGGTGTCGGGGCACAGCCTGCTCGCGCTCATGGCCCTCGGGGTGCGTCAGGGTTCGCGCGTGCGCGTCAGCGCCTCGGGGCCGCAGGCGCAGCAGGCGCTCGACGAGCTGCGGGCGCTGATCGACGACGGCTTCGGCGAGCGCTGATCCGGGCGTTCCGGCTCCCCGGACGCCCGCTCGTCAGCGCGTGACGGCGAGGAGTCGGCGCGCGAGGGACTCCTCGACGACGAGCTCGGTGATCAGTCCCGCGGCGAGCGCCCCGCGCAGCCCGTCGAGCTTCGACAGGCTCGACACGACGCAGAAGCGTCGCGGGATGCGCCGCACCGTGTCGAGGTCGGGTCCGCTGGAACGCGCGTTCAACTCGGGGATGTCGCTCGACCCGTCGGCGCGGTAGAACACCGTCGCGCAGTCGCCGACCACGCCTTCGCGCTCGATGACCGCGCGGTCGCGCTCGTCGAAGTAGTCGCCGCTGTAGACGTGCGAGGGGACGTCGGCGTGGGGCGAGCCGAGTCCGAACACGAACAGACCGACGCGCTGCTGGATCTCGAGCACCGAGCGCACCGACCGTTCGCGCCACATGGCCTGCTTCGTGCGGGGATCGTCGAAGAGGGCCGGCACCGGGAATTGGTGCACCGACGACGACCACGCCGCACCGAACTTCGACAGGATCTCGCCCGCGTAGGGGATGCCGGAGGTGCGCACGTTGGCGGCGCCGTTCATCTGCACGATGTGCGTGTCGTGCACGTCTTTCTGCGGCACGTGGCGCGCCATCGCCGACAGGGTCGAGCCCCACGCGACGCCGACCGTCATCGACGATTCCACCCGCTCGGCGAGGATGCGCGCTGCCGTCAGAGCGGTTCGCTCCAGGCGCTCGGCCTCGGAGGTGCGCGCGGGCGTGGGCACGATGTGCGCCGTGATGCCGAACCGGTCGGCGATGCGCTGCGCCATCTGTCCGCGCGCGTCGTCGGGCGGGCTGATCGAAATGGTCACCAGCCCCACGTCGCGCGCGTGCTGCAGCAACCGCGACACCGAGGAACGCGACACCCGCATCTCGTGCGCGATGGCGTCCATCGTGAGGTCTTGCATGTAGTAGAGCTGCGCCGCGCGCAGCGCGTCGCGGGAGCGCTCTTCGGCCTGTGTGGTCATGGTCTTCTCACCCGCATGAACACCATTGTGCACGTTTGTTCAAGGGGCTTGCAACAACGTGCAGACGAGCGCAATGTGGTCGACGTACCAACTACGAAAGGTCGCAGTCGACATGTCGTCCCCTACTTCTTCGCTCCGCGCCGACGTCCAGGCGCTCCGTGACGCCGAAGACCTCGACGTCCTGATCATCGGTGGGGGCATCAACGGCCTCGCCACCCTCCGCGACCTCGCGCTCCAGGGCGTCAGCGTCGCCCTCGTGGAGCGCGGCGACTTCGTGTCGGGCGCCTCCTCGGCCTCCAGCCACATGGTGCACGGCGGCATCCGCTACCTCGAGAACGGCGAGTTCCGTCTCGTGAAAGAGGCGGTCACCGAGCGCAACGACCTGCTCAAGACGGCCCCGCACTACGTCAAGCCGCTCGAGACGACCATCCCGATCTACAAGACGTTCTCGGGCATCCTCTCGGCGCCCTTCCGCCTGCTCGTCACACACGGCCGCGGCAAGCCCAACGAGCGCGGCGCCCTGCTGATCAAGGTCGGCCTGATCATGTACGACACCTTCTCGCGCGACGGTGGCTCGGTTCCCCGCCACACGTTCCTCGGCAAGAAGAAGTCGCTGCAGGCCCTCCCGCAGCTCAACCACGACCTGCGCTACACCGCGACCTACTTCGACGCGTCGATGCACGACCCCGAGCGCATCGCCCTCGACGTGCTGCGCGACGGCATCGAGGCCGGCGGCGGCCGTACTCAGGCCGTCAACTACGTCTCGGCCGTCGGCGCCGACGCGAACGGCGTCCGCGTGCGCGACGAGGTCTCCGGCGAGGAGTTCAGCGTGAAAGCGAAGGTCGTGCTCAACACGGCCGGGCCCTGGACCGACCTGGCCAACTCCGCGATGGGCCTCGACACGAAGTTCATGGGCGGCACCAAGGGCTCGCACATCGTGCTCGACAACCCCGAGCTGCTGGCCGCCACCGGCGGGCGCGAGATCTTCTTCGAGCACTCCGACGGCCGTATCGTGCTCATCTACCCGCTCAAGGACCGCGTCCTCGTCGGCACCACCGACATCGACGCCGACCCCTCGAAGCCCGTGGTGTGCACCGACGACGAGATCGAGTACTTCTTCGACCTCATCGGACACGTCTTCCCGAAGGTGGGCGTCGACCGCTCGCAGATCGTCTACACGTTCAGCGGCATCCGCCCCCTCCCCCGCCACGACGACACCGCGCCCGGCTTCGTCTCGCGCGACTACCGCATCGTCGAGGACGAGGTCGCCGGCGTTCCCGCGATGAGCCTGGTCGGCGGCAAGTGGACCACCTTCCGCGCCCTCGCCGAGCACCTCAGCATGAAGACGCTGCAGAAGCTGCGTCGCCCGCACCGTGTGAGCACCCAGGGTCTCGCGATCGGCGGCGGCGCCGGCTTCCCCGCCACGCCCGAGCAGCGACGCCGCTGGGTGTCCGCACGCACGAATGCGCACTCCGGCGAGATCGTCGAGGCCATGCTCGAGCGCTACGGCACGCGCGCCGACGCCATCCTCGCCGCCCTCCCCACGGAGCCGACGCCCGTCCCCGACGCGCCCGGCTACTACCGCGAGGAGCTCGCCTGGATCGCCGCGAACGAGCAGGTCGTGCACCTCATCGACGTGCTGCTGCGCCGTACGCACCTCGCCTTCGTCGGCGGCATGACCGAGCGGACCCTCCGCGAGGTCGCCGAGGCCGTCGCCGAGCCGCTCGGATGGGACTCCGCCCGCGTCGACGACGAGGTCGCCCGCTCGACGGAGATCCTGCGCTCCGCGCACCGCGTGGATCTGGCACAGGCCGGGGTCGCTCGAATCTGAGAGAACGTGCGGGCGCGCCGACTATTGCGCGCCCGCACGTGACCCATAGGTTCGGATCACCGAGCCACATCACGCTCGAGCCGATGGAGGCCGAGCAGTAGGAGAAAGGTCGATGACGACATGCAAGATGTGAACCTGGGGCTGTACTTCCTCTCGGAGGTGGTCGGAACCGCGATGCTCATCCTCTTGGGCTGTGGTGTGGTGGCCAACGTGGCCCTCGCCAAGACCAAGGGCAACGGCGGCGGAACCCTGATGGTCAACTGGGGCTGGGGCCTGGCGGTGTTCGCCGGTGTCATCGTCTCCGCGTACTCCGGAGCACAGCTGAACCCCGCCGTGTCGATCGGTCTGCTGGTGGCCGGCAAGATCGGCATCGCGCAGTTCTTCGTGGCCGTGGCCGCGCAGATGGTCGGTGCCATCATCGGTGCCGTACTCGCCTGGGCCTCGTACAAGCAGCACTTCGACGACGAGCCCGACCCCGCCGCCAAGCTGGGCGTGTTCTCGACGGGCCCCGCGATCCGTTCGTACGGCTTCAACTTCCTCACCGAGGTCATCGCCACCTTCGTGCTGGTCTTCGTGATCTTCGGCTTCGGCGACTACGGCGTGGCCGACATCGGCGTCCCGGGCGGAATCGGCGGCCTCGCGGCCGTGCCCGTCGCCCTGCTCGTGGTCGGTATCGGTGCGAGCCTCGGTGGCCCCACCGGCTACGCGATCAACCCGGCCCGTGACCTCGGCCCGCGTATCGCCCACGCCATCCTCCCGATCAAGGGCAAGGGCTCCAGCGACTGGGGCTACGCCTGGGTCCCGGTCGCTGGCCCCCTCGTCGGTGGTCTGCTCGCGGGTCTGCTGGCCCCCGTGCTGCTCGGCCTCGGCAAGTAATACCTCCGCGGGGGCGTCACGCGGCGCCCCCGCCTCCCTTCTCCACCTCTTCACCTCTCACTGATTCAGACAAAGGAGTCCATCCATGGCTGACTACGTCCTCGCCATCGACCAGGGCACGACCTCGACGCGCGCGATGATCTTCGACAAGTCCGGGAGCGTCGTCTCCGTCGGGCAGAAGGAGCACGAGCAGATCTTCCCGCGCGCGGGATGGGTCGAGCACGACCCCGCCGAGATCTGGCGCAACACCCAGGAGGTGATCGGCCTGGCCCTCAGCCGCGCCGACATCACCCGTCACGACATCGCCGCCGTCGGCATCACCAACCAGCGCGAGACCGCGGTGGTCTGGGACAAGAACACCGGTAAGCCCGCGTACAACGCCATCGTCTGGCAGGACACGCGCACGCAGTCGATCGTCGACCGTCTCGCCGATGGCGACCCCGAGCGTTACAAGAGCATCGTCGGCCTGCCGCTGGCGACCTACTTCTCGGGCACCAAGATCGTGTGGATCCTCGAAAACGTCGAGGGAGCCCGCGAGAAGGCCGAGGCCGGCGACCTCATCTTCGGCACCACCGACTCCTGGGTGCTGTGGAACCTCACCGGCGGCATCGACGGCGGCGTGCACGCCACCGACGTCACCAACGCCAGCCGCACGCTGTTCATGGACCTCGAGACCCTCGAGTGGCGCGACGACATCCTCGCCGACTTCGGTGTTCCGCGCTCGATGATGCCCGAGATCCGCTCCTCCTCCGAGGTGTACGGCACGGTCGAGTCGTCGTCGCTGCTTCGCGAGACGCCGATCGCCGGCATCCTGGGCGACCAGCAGGCCGCGACCTTCGGCCAGGCCGCCTTCGATCCGGGCGAGAGCAAGAACACCTACGGCACGGGTAACTTCCTCATCTTCCAGACGGGCGAAGAGATCGTCCACTCGAAGAACGGTCTGCTCACCACCCTCGGCTACAAGCTCGGCGACCAGCCCGCCCGGTACGCGCTCGAGGGCTCGATCGCGGTGACCGGTTCGCTGATCCAGTGGCTGCGCGACCAGCTCGGCATCATCTCCTCGGCCCCCGAGGTCGAGGCGCTGGCCAGCTCGGTCGACGACAACGGCGGCGTGTACTTCGTGCCGGCGTTCTCGGGCCTGTTCGCCCCGTACTGGCGTCCCGACGCCCGCGGCGCGATCGTCGGCATGACCCGCTACGTCAACAAGGGCCACATCGCGCGCGCTGCGCTCGAAGCGACGGCCTTCCAGACGCGCGAGGTGCTCGACGCCGTCAACGCCGACTCCGGTGTCGACCTGGCCGAGCTCAAGGTCGACGGCGGCATGACCGCCAACGACGCGCTGATGCAGTTCCAGGCCGACATCCTGGGCGTGCCGGTCGTGCGTCCGGTCGTCGCCGAGACCACCGCCCTGGGCGCCGCGTACGCCGCGGGCCTCGCGGTCGGCTTCTGGGACAACCTCGACGACCTGCGTGCCAACTGGCAGGAAGACAAGCGCTGGGAGCCGAACATGGACGGCGGCGAGCGCGACCGCGAGCTACGCCTGTGGAAGAAGGCCGTCACCAAGTCGATGGACTGGGTCGACGACGACGTGCAGTAAGCGCCACCGAACGACACGGAACCCCGTCGGCATCGCGCCGGCGGGGTTCCGTCGTTCTTCGTGGGGGGCTGAGCCCGCCGAAGGGGGTCCCTGAGCCCGTCGAAGGGGGTCCCTGAGCCTGTCGAAGGGGGTCCCTGAGCCTGTCGAAGGGGGTCCCTGAGCCTGTCGAAGGGGGTCCCTGAGCCTGTCGAAGGGCGGATGCCGCGCCCTCAGCGCTGCGGCTTGGGGAACGCCGCACGCACGGGATCCGACTGCAGGTAGTCCGAGACGCCGATGAGCAGGATCGCGAACAGAATCTGCTCGGTCACGACCCAGAAGGGATACAGCCCCGGGATCGCGGCGAGCACGAGGGCGACGATCGGGAAGATGCGACTGAACAGCTGCAGGCGCCGGAACGCCCAGTACCACCCGGCATGAGCGCGCCAGAGGAAGTAGAACAGCGTCGTCGTGATCGCCAGCACCACCAGGCACCGCATCCACACCGCGAAGCCGACATCGTCGCCGTTCAGCGTCATCACCAGCGCGATGACGACCGTCGCGACGCCGAGCACGGATCCCGCGGCCAGCAGCAGCGTGATGGCTCGGAACGCACGGCGCACCTTCGGGTCGTCCGAGACGTCGACGCGGTGGTCGGCCTGCCGCCCGCCGGCCAGGCGGTCGAGTCGGCGCAGGGTCGGTTCGAGCTGCATCCGCTCACTCTACGATCAGCCGACGGTGACCTCGGGCTCGTGGTGCACCGGGAAGTTGACGGAGTTGGCGATGAAGCACCACTCCCGCGCCTGCTTGTGTGCGGCGAGAGCCGCCTCGACCATCGACTCGTCGGCGACGCGCACGCGCGGGCGCAGCGTCACCTCGGTGAAGGCTCCCCCGCTGTTGCCGTCCTCCTGCAGGGTCCCCGAGGCGTCGTCCTCGTACCCGGTCACGACGACCCCCGTGGTCACGCACGCGTGCAGGTACGACAGCAGGTGGCATTCGCTGAGGGCGCCCAGCAGCAGCTCCTCGGGGTTCCACTTGGCGGGGTCGCCGCGGAAGGGTTTGTCGGCGGATGCCGAGATGGCGGGCTTGCCGTCGACCTCGAGGGACACGGCGCGGTCGTACTCGCGGTATCCGCTCGTGCCGGTGCCCCGGTCGCCGGTCCAGGTCGAGCGCAGGCGGTAGTGGTGCTCTCCGTTCATGCCTCCAGTCTGCCCCTCTCCGTCGCGTGTGTCGCCGGAATCCTTCGCCTCAAAGGCACCGGGAGCGACGGATCCGCGAGACGCGCGCCGGGGTCCACCCGGGGGCGGAGCGACCCTGCGCGATACGATGAACGGATGCCCGCCACGCCCCCCGCCTCCGTCGAACTCGCCGTCGTCGATCGCAACGGATTCGTCGAATCACGCCACTTCGGCGTCGCCGTCGTGCTCGCTCCCGACGGCACCGAGAAGATCACCCTCGGCGACGCGTCGGCGCCGTTCCTCCCGCGATCGAGCATGAAGCCCCTGCAAGCGCTGGCGTGCCTGTCGGCCGGAGCCGATCTCGCCGACGAGCGGCTCGCGATCTCGATGGCGAGCCACTGCGGCACCGACCGCCACGCCGAGCTCGCCCGCGACATCCTGCAGTCGGCCGGTCTCACCGAAGACGACCTCGGCTGCCCCGCGGCGTGGCCCACCGACACCGCCTCGCGCGACGAGCTCGTGCGCGATCACGGCGCCCCCTCCCCCCTGCGCATGAACTGCTCGGGTAAGCACGCCGCGATGCTGCTCACGTGCGTCGCCAACGGCTGGTCGACGACCGACTACCTCGACCCGCAGCACCCGCTGCAGGTGCACATCCGCGAGGTGCTCGAGCGTCTCGTGGGCGAGCGCATGACGACCACCGCGATCGACGGCTGCGGCGCCCCCGTCTACGCGATGAGCATGGTCGGCCTCGCCCGGGCGATCCAGCGCATCGCGACCTCGTCGGAGCGCTCGCCCTTCGCCCTGCACCGCAGCGCCGGCGCTCTCGTGCGCGCGGTCAAGGAGCACCCGTGGACCATCGACGGTCCGGGCCGCCCCGACACGATCGTCATCGAGCGCCTCGGGGTGTTCTCGAAGATGGGCGCCGAAGGCGTTCAGGTCATGACCGCGCCCGACGGCACGACCGTCGCGTTGAAGATGTTCGACGGCTCCAACCGCGCCGCGCACGCCGTGGCGCTCCGCCTCCTCGAGCGCGCCGGTTCTCTCACCCCCGAGGCGGTCTCCGACACCCTCGCGCTGCTGCCCCTGACGGTGTCGGGCGGCGGAGGCGTGGTCGGCTCGATCCGCGCCGTCGTCTGAGCCCTGCCGCACCGCGCTTCGCGGCACGACCGCGAACACACGCACGTCCACCGCACGGCATCCGCCCGCCCTCTTCGAGAGCGGATGCCGTGACGCCTCAGATTCCGCCGTCGACCGACCGCGGGTAGGCGATCGGCTCGTCGGGCACGAGCACCTCGGTCTCGCGGTTCAGGCTCTCGCCGCGGAAGAAGGGCTTCGACCCGGGGAACGCGAACCACACGAGCATGAGCACCACGCCGATCGCGAGGGCGCCGATGCCCACCACGAACGTGCCGCCGATTCCGAGCAGCACGGTGTTGCCGTACTCGGGGTCGTACATGTCGATCGCCGACTGGATGAACGCGTAGGTCAGCATGAGCGCACCCAGCAGCGGCAGGATGCCGCGGTAGAACAGGCTCTTCGCCGACGAGAACAGCTCGCGGCGGTAGTACCAGACGCACGCGTACCCGGTCATCGCGTAATAGAACGCGATCGCGAGCCCGAGCGACAGGATCGAGTCCTGCAGGATGTTGTCGCTGATGAGCGTCATGCCGATGTAGTACAGGCTCGCCACGATGCCCATCACGAGCGTCGAGAACGACGGCGTCTTGTACTGCGGGTGCACCGTCTTGAACCGCTCGGGCAGCGCCTTGTACGCCGCCATCGCGAGGGTGCCGCGTGCGGTGGGGAGGATCGTGGTCTGCGTCGACGAGACGGCCGAGATGAGCACGGCGACGATCAGCAGCCACCCGAACGGGCCGAAGAGTCCGTCCTTGAGGGCGAGAAAGACGTCGTCGGCGTTGTCGGGGTTGGCCAGGCCCGCCCCGTCCTCGCCGACCCCGGCGTACATCATCGCGGCGACGGTGACGGTGACGTAGGTGCCGAGCAGGATCACCGTCGTCAGGAGGGCCGCCCGACCGGGGATGCGCTTGGGGTCTTTGGTCTCTTCGTTCAGCGCCAGGCACGTGTCCCAGCCCCAGTAGATGAACAGCGCGAGCAGCACGGCCTCGGTGAAGCCGCTCCAATCGGTGAACCCG
Organism: Microbacterium sp. JC 701; assembly: GCF_021026215.1. Taxonomy (NCBI): domain Bacteria; kingdom Bacillati; phylum Actinomycetota; class Actinomycetes; order Micrococcales; family Microbacteriaceae; genus Microbacterium; species Microbacterium sp. JC 701. Next base: position 1,333,601 of record NZ_JAJNCV010000001.1, on the reverse strand, counting down.
AGCGGGTTGAACCAGGCCAGGTCGAAGGGGGTGGGGTTCGGAGCCGTGCCGTCGAAGAACTTCCACAGCGCCAGCACCACGAACAGGGCGAGCACGAGGTACTGCACCGCGAGCAGCACGTTCTGCAGCTTTTCGCCGATCTCGACGCCGCGGTAGCTGACGTAGGTCATCGCCGCGATGAAGGCGACTCCGGTGGCGGTCACCAGCGGCACGTTCTCGGCGAGCGAGCCGTCGCCGATCAGCGACCAGAGGTAGATGCCGGCGATCTGCGAGAGGTTGGCGAGCACGACCATGCCGGCCACGGCGACGCCCCAGCCGCCCATCCAGCCGACCCACGGACCGAACGCCTTGGTCCCCCACGTGAACGTGGTGCCGCAGTCGGGGATCTCGTTGTTCAGCTCGCGATAGGCGAAGGCGATGAACAACATCGGCACGAAGGCGACGACGAAGGCGATCGGCGCTTGAGCGCCCACGGCCAGCACGACGAATCCGAGGGTGGCGACGAGCGAATACACGGGGGCGGTGGATGCCAGACCGATCACGGTCGAGCCCCACAGGCCCAGGGTGCCGGTGGCCAGGCCCTTGCCGGCCGTCCGTTCGGGTGCGGAGGTCATATGCCGAACGTAGAATCCGCGGCCAGCCGCGGTCAAGAGCGGATTCTCAGGAAGAGCGGCGCGCGACGTCGAGCACGACGATGGTGATGTTGTCGCGGCCGCCGTTCTCGAGCGCGGCGGCCATCATCGCTTCGACGGCCGCGGCGGGGTCGGCGTTGTTGTCGAGGAAGTGGCGGATGCCGAAGTCGGTGAGCTCTTTCGTCAGCCCGTCGGAGCAGATGACGAAGCGGTCGCCGTCGAGCACGTCGAGGCGGAGGTAGTCGGGCTTGACGCTGTCGCTCGGGCCCACCGCGCGCGTGATGACGTTGCCGTACGGGTGGTTCTCGGCCTCTTCGGGGCTCAGACGCCCGGCGGCGATCAGCTCCTGCACGACCGAGTGATCCGTCGTGACCTGCACGATCTCGCCGTCGCGGAGCAGGTACACCCGGGAGTCGCCGATGTTCAGCGTGACCCAGTGCGGCTCGTCGGTGTGCGTCTCGAGATAGAGACCGGTGAGGGTCGTGCCGGTGCCCTCGTCGGTGGTCTCGGGGTGGGCGATGATGTCTTTGACGGCGCGCGAGAGGGCCTTCTCGATGTTCTTCGTCGAGACGGTCTGATTGTCGACGACGGCGCGGAGGCGGTCGACCGTGCTGGCGCTGGCGATCTCGCCGCCGAGATGCCCGCCCATGCCGTCGGCGACGACGAACAGGGGGTACTCCGCGAGGACCGCGTCCTGATTGACTTCGCGGCGACGGCCGGTGTCGGTGCTGGCCGCCCACGACAGATCGAGCGTCGCGTCGTCGAGAGCGACGGTACGCGTGTGGGTGGTCACCTCGGGCACGAACGATCCTCCGGTTGGCCGACAGCTTCGCCGGCGGAAACGCACGGCCCTGTCATCTTAGTCGACGAGGGCACGCGAACCGCGGATACGCGGGCGCGTTGCATGACGGATGCGGCATCCACCGTCGAGGTTCACCCGGCTGCGGGGTCGGCGCGCAGGGGCAGGATCCCGTCGAGCTCGGCGATGTCGGCCGCGCTCGGGGTCCACGCGGTCGCTGCGGCGGCGTTCGCGCGGACCTGCTCGGGGCTCGTCGCGCCCGCGATGACGCTCGAGACGACCGGGTGCGCGAGGAACCATCCGAACGTGGCCTCGAGCATGCTGATCTCGCGCGCGTCGCAGAACGCCTGGTATCGCTCGAGCGCGTCCCACGGGGCGTCGCGCCACAGGTGCGGGCGCTGACGCATGATGCGGCTGCCCTCGGGTCCGCCCTCGCGCGTGAACTTTCCGGTCAGCAGACCGTTGTGCAGGGGGAAGAAGGGGAAGAACCCGAGCCCCCATCGCTCGGCGGCCGGGAGCACCTCGCGCTCCGCCGCGCGCGCCAGCAGGCTGTACTGGTTCTGCGCCGAGACGAAGCGCACTCCGGATGCCGCGTACTCGGCCTCGGCGATCTGCCATCCCGCGAAGTTCGAGTGACCGACGTAGCGCACCTTCCCCTCGCGGACGAGATCCGCCAGGGCGTCGAGCGTCTCGTCGACGGGCGTGGAGGGATCGGGCGTGTGCAGCTGGTACAGGTCGATCCAGTCTGTGCGCAGCCGCCGCAGGGAGTCCTCCACCGCCCGGCGGACGTGCGTGCGCGAGCCCTTCGCGCCGCCGCGGACGGGCGGGGCGAAGTCCGCGTGGCCGAACTTCGTCGCGAGGACGACCTCGTCACGGCGCCCCTCGAGCGCCTCCCCCATCAACGTCTCCGACAACCCGAACTCGCGGCCGTACATGTCGGCCGTGTCGAGGAAGGTGACTCCCGCCTCGATCGCCGCGTCGAGCACCGCGCGCGTTCCGTCGAGCGTTTCGGTGGCGGTTCCCGCTCGCCCGAAGTTGTTGCACCCGAGTCCGATCGCCGAGACGCGGAGTCCGGAGCGGCCGACGGGACGGAGAGGCAGGTCTGCGGGGGTCATCCCTCCACGCTAGCGGCGGGAACGGCGAAGGGCTCCCCGCGAGTGCGAGGAGCCCTTCGTGAACCAGTCCGTGTGTCAGACCACGGGTCCGGCCGGCGGCGGCGGGGGCGTGGTGCCCGTCGCCGGCGGCGGCGGAGTCGTGCCGGTGGCCGGCGGGTTGTACGACTGCGGGGCCGGGGGCGGGGGCGTGCTGCCGTAACCGGGAGCGCCGTAGCCGGAGCCGCCGACACCCGGGCCGCCGTTGCCGGAAACCTGCTGGGAGGGCTGCACGGGGATGCCGTTCCACACCGTCTTGTCGGCGAGGAAGGAGTTGGCCCACGGGGCGGGGCGAATGGCGGGGTTCCACGGGTTGTTGCCGAACGCGAGGATCGCGAGGAAGATCCACTGCCCCAGGGGGCCGAGGATGAACAGCAACAGGATCGGCCACTCCCGACCGAACTTCGCGTTGACGCGGTACGACACCATGATCAGCGCGACCACGATCGCGATGCCGGCCAGGAAGTTGAGGATCGGAATCGCGGTCGCCACGACCAGGGCCAGGATGACCCACGGCGAGAGGTCGCCCAGCTTGGCGAAGACCATGTAGTTGTAGATCGGGACCCAGGCGCGCCACTTGCCCTGGACGCCGGCCTTGTCGAAGATGCGCATCAGAAGGAATGCGCTGATGACGTACCCGGCGATGGAGAACAAGAAGATGAACAGGTAGACGATGCCGACCAGAGCGGCTTCGGCTCCACTCGTCGTCCCGTAGTCGCTGTAGGCGAGATAAGAAGTGTTCACGAGGTTCCTCTCGTACGGAGTCGTGCGCGTCGCGCGGCACCGGCGGGGCTCTCCCGCGACTCACATGGTAGCGAAGCTGTGACTTTCCTGACAGGGGCCGGGCGATGTCATACAATCAGCGCGATCTCTCCGGCATTCGCGTCCTGCAGCGCCCACCCTGCCGCTCGAGCCCACTCCCGGAACTCCCCCAGACTCTCGATCCGGGGCCGCGTCAGCGCCAGGGACCGCACGAGGTCGCCCTTCGCGTGCTTGTTGAAGTGGTTGAGCGCTCGCACGGCGCCACCCTCGCCGGGGGTGACCACGCGCACGTACACCGAGGAGACCCCGGTCGGCACTGGCCCGAGGGCGGCATAGGCCTCCGACCGCAGGTCGAGCACGAAGCCGGGCCGCAGCTCCGCGAGGGCGTCGGTCACCGCATGCGCCCATACCCGCCGCAGCGCGGGGAGCCCCGGGATCGACGTTCCGGCGGCCAGTCGATACGCCGGGATCCCATCGAGCGCACCCACCGGACCGAACGGCGCCGAGTGGATCATGATGTGCTCCCCCAGCCACGCGCGGGCGTCGGCGTCGAGGCCGGCGGCATCCAGGGCGTCGAAGAGCACGCCCGTGTACCGATCGATCGCCGGCATGGTCGCGGCGGTCCGCAGCGCTGCGTTGTCGGCGATCTCGTGCCGACGCTTCTCGCTGAGCTTCAGCACGCGCGCGGCGAGGTCCTCGTCGGCCGCCAGGGCCACGAGCGCGTCGACCACCGCGTCGCGAGGCTCGCGCAGCAGGGTCAGCGCCAGCCCCTCGAGGTCGAGAGGCGGGCCCTCACCGCCGGGGCGCTTCGTCTCGGACGGGGGAAGCAGGACGAGCATGGGTACTCCGGAGAAACAGCGACGCGCGCCGCCCGGAGAACCGGGCGACGCGCGTCAGCGATGAAGCGGCGTCAGGAGACGAGAGCGGCGTTTCCGGCGACGATGGTGAGTTCGTCGTCGGCCATCGACAGGAAGCCGTCCTCGGCGTTGGCCAGGATCTTCGTGCCGTCGGTGCGGGTGATGCGCACCTCGCCCTGGGCGAGGATCGCCAGCACCGGCTCATGCCCCTGCATGAAGCCGATCTCACCCTCGACGGTCTTGGCGACGACCAGCGTCGCCTCCCCCGTCCACACCTCGGCGTCTGCCGACACCAGGCTCACGCGCAACGACATGTCAGCCGTTCTCCTTCTGGATCTGCGCCCACTTGGCCTCGACGTCGTTGATACCGCCGACGTTGAAGAACGCCTGCTCGGCGACGTGGTCGAAGTCGCCCTTGACGATCGCGTCGAACGACTCGATGGTCTCCTTGATCGGGACGGTGGAGCCCTCGACGCCGGTGAACTTCTTGGCCATGTAGGTGTTCTGCGAGAGGAACTGCTGGATGCGACGTGCGCGCGACACGACGATCTTGTCCTCTTCCGAGAGCTCGTCGACACCGAGGATCGCGATGATCTCCTGCAGTTCCTTGTTCTTCTGCAGGATCTGCTTCACGTCGGTGGCGACGCGGTAGTGGTCGGCACCGATGTAACGCGGGTCGAGGATGCGGCTCGTCGAGGTCAGCGGGTCGATGGCCGGGTACAGACCCTTCGAAGCGATCTCACGCGAGAGCTCGGTGGTGGCGTCGAGGTGCGCGAACGTGGTCGCGGGGGCCGGGTCGGTGTAGTCGTCGGCGGGCACGTAGATCGCCTGCAGCGAGGTGATGGAGTGGCCACGCGTCGAGGTGATGCGCTCCTGGAGCACACCCATCTCGTCGGCGAGGTTCGGCTGGTAACCCACGGCGGACGGCATGCGGCCGAGCAGCGTCGAGACCTCGGAACCGGCCTGCGTGAAGCGGAAGATGTTGTCGATGAACAACAGCACGTCCTGCTTCTGCACGTCGCGGAAGTACTCCGCCATCGTCAGGGCCGAGAGGGCCACGCGCAGACGCGTTCCCGGCGGCTCGTCCATCTGGCCGAACACGAGGGCCGTCTTGTCGAAGACACCCGCCTCTTCCATCTCGCCGATGAGGTCGTTGCCCTCACGGGTGCGCTCGCCGACACCGGCGAACACCGACACACCACCGTGGTCCTGCGCGACGCGCTGGATCATCTCCTGGATGAGGACGGTCTTGCCGACACCGGCGCCACCGAACAGACCGATCTTTCCACCCTGCACGTAGGGGGTCAGGAGGTCGATCGACTTGATGCCGGTCTCGAACATCTCGGTCTTCGACTCGAGCTGGTCGAAGCTCGGCGCCTTGCGGTGGATACCCCAGCGCTCGGTGACCTCGATCGTCTCGCCGGGGGCGCCGTTGAGCACCTCGCCGGTCACGTCGAAGACCTTGCCCTTGGTGACGTCGCCGACGGGCACCGAGATGGGGCCGCCGGTGTCGCGCACTTCCTGACCGCGGACCATGCCGTCGGTGGGCTTGAGCGAGATGGCGCGGACGAGGTCGTCACCGAGGTGCTGTGCGACCTCGAGGGTGATCTCGGTCGACTGGTCACCGATGGTGATCGTGGTCTTCAGCGCGTTGTAGATCTCGGGGATCGCGTCATGCGGGAACTCGATGTCGACGACCGGGCCGGTGACGCGCGCGACGCGTCCGACGACGGCCGCGTCGGTCTTCTCGGCGGTGAGGCTCATGGCTTCTTCTCTCCTTGGGAACTTACTTGCCGGATGCCAGGGCATCGGCGCCGCCGACGATCTCGGCGATCTGCTGCGTGATCTCCGCCTGACGCGCGTTGTTGCGCAGGCGGGTGTAGTCGGTGATGAGCTTGTCGGCGTTGTCGCTGGCCGACTTCATCGCCTTCTGCGTCGCGGCGTGCTTGGCCGCCGACGACTGCAGGAGGGCGTTGAAGATACGGCTCTGCACGTACACCGGCAGGAGCGCATCGAGCACGGTCTCGGCATCCGGCTCGAACTCGTAGAGCGGGTAGACCTCGGCCTGAGCCGGAGCCTCGTCCGCCTCGAGGACCTCGAGCGGGAGCAGGCGCACCGATTCGGGCGACTGCGTCATCATGCTCACGAAGCGGTTGTACACGAGGTGGATCTCGTCGACACCGTCGTTGTCGCCGCCGGCCCGGTAGGCCTTCAGCACGGCATCCGAGATCTCCTCCGCCGTCGAGAACTGCGGCGTGTCGGTGTCGCCGACCCACTGCTCGATGCTCGGCATGCGACGGAACTGGAAGTACCCGACGGCCTTGCGACCGACCAGGTAGAAGACGACCTCTTTGCCCTGCGACCGCAGCAGCTCGGCCAGCTCGAGAGCCTCACGGAGGATCTGCGAGTTGAACGCGCCGGCGAGGCCGCGATCGGAGGTGAAGACCACGAGGGCCGAACGGCGGATGTTCTCGCGCTCGGTCGTCAGCGGGTGATCGACCGAGGAGTGCGTGGCCACCGCGGAGACGGCGCTCGTGACGGCTCGCGCGAAGGGAGATGCCGCACGCACACGCGCCATCGCCTTCTGGATGCGCGACGCCGCGATGAGCTCCATCGCCTTCGTGATCTTCTTGGTCGTCTGAGCAGAAGAGATCTTCTGCTTGTAGACCCGCAGTTGTGCGCCCATGATTTACGTCCTCGTGTCGTCGCTATTCAGCGACGGCCCTTGACGATTCGCTCCTGATTGACGTCTTCGGCCTCGGCGGCGTCGACCTTCTCGGCACCGACGACGCTGGTGTCCTGACCCGGCTGGAACTCCTTCGAGAAGGCATCGACGTGCTTCTCGAGCTCGGCGAGCGTGTCGTCACCGAGCACGTTGGTCTCGCGCAGGGTGTCGAGCACGGTCGAGTTGCGACGGAGGTAGTCGAGCAGCTCGCGCTCGAAGCGGAGCACGTCGGAGACCTCGACGGTGTCGAGCTTGCCGTTGGTTCCGGCCCAGATCGAGACGACCTGCTCCTCGACGGGGTACGGCGAGTACTGGGGCTGCTTGAGCAGCTCCGTCAGGCGCGCACCACGAGCCAGCTGACGACGCGAAGCCGCGTCGAGGTCGCTCGCGAACATCGCGAAGGCCTCGAGCGAGCGGTACTGCGCGAGCTCGAGCTTCAGGGTTCCGGAGACCTTCTTGATCGACTTGACCTGAGCGTCACCACCCACGCGCGACACCGAGATACCCACGTCGACCGCGGGACGCTGGTTGGCGTTGAAGAGGTCGGACTGCAGGAAGATCTGGCCGTCGGTGATCGAGATCACGTTGGTCGGGATGTACGCCGAGACGTCGTTGGCCTTGGTCTCGATGATGGGCAGGCCCGTCATCGAACCGGCACCGAGCTCGTCGGACAGCTTCGCGCAACGCTCGAGCAGACGCGAGTGCAGGTAGAAGACGTCGCCGGGGTACGCCTCGCGGCCCGGCGGGCGGCGCAGCAGAAGCGAAACGGCACGGTAGGCCTCGGCCTGCTTCGACAGGTCGTCGAAGATGATGAGGACGTGCTTGCCGCCGTACATCCAGTGCTGGCCGATGGCCGAACCGGTGTAGGGGGCGAGGTACTTGAAGCCGGCGGGGTCGGAGGCGGGGGCCGCGACGATGGTGGTGTACTCCATCGCGCCGGCGTCCTCGAGCGCGCCCTTCACCGAAGCGATGGTCGAGCCCTTCTGGCCGATGGCGACGTAGATGCAGCGCACCTGCTTGTCGACGTCGCCCGACTCCCAGTTGGCCTTCTGGTTGATGATCGTGTCGATCGCGATGGCCGTCTTACCGGTCTGGCGGTCGCCGATGATGAGCTGACGCTGGCCGCGGCCGACGGGGATCATGGCGTCGATGGCCTTGATGCCGGTCTGGAGGGGCTCGTGCACGCTCTTGCGCTGCATGACGCCGGGAGCCTGGAGCTCGAGGGCACGACGACCCTCGATCGCGATCTCGCCGAGACCGTCGATCGGGTTGCCGAGCGGGTCGACGACACGGCCGAGGAAGCCGTCGCCGACGCCGACCGAGAGCACCTCGCCGGTACGGGTGACGCTCTGGCCCTCTTCGATGCCGGAGAACTCGCCGAGCACGACGACACCGATCTCGTTCTCGTCGAGGTTCTGGGCGAGGCCCAGCGTGCCGTTCGCGAAGCGGATGAGCTCGTTGGCCATCACGCCCGGGAGGCCCTCGACGTGAGCGATGCCGTCGGCCGCGTCGACGACGGCGCCGACCTCGGTCGCCGCAGCGCCGGTGGGCTCGTAGGCGGTGACGAAGTCCTTCAGCGCGTCACGAATGACGTCGGGGCTGATAGAGAGATCTGCCATTGTCTTCCTTCGTTCGTGGGGCACTGGGCCCCCAGATCCACGCCCACTCGGGCGGAAAGTCTTAGCCTGCGATCCGCTGGCGGAGGTCGGCGAGACGTGCGGACACGCTCGCGTCGATGACGTCGTCGGCGACCTGCACGCGCAGTCCGCCGAGGACCGAGGTGTCGATCACGGTGTTCAGCGTGATCGCCGAACCGTAACGCGCGCTGAGAGCGTTCTGCAGGCGCGTCTGCTGGTCGGCGTTCAGCGCCACGGCCGTGTAGACGGTCGCGACGATGCGCGAACGCTGGTCGGCGACGATGCGTTCGGCACGGCGCAGCAGGGCGCGTACGCGACGACCGCGTGCCAGCCCGACCAGCGACGACACGATGAGCTCGGTGCCCGCGCTCGTGCGTCCGCCGAGCAGCGTCGACACCAGTGCGCTCTTCGCCGACGCGTCGCCGAGGCGACCGCCGAGGGCGAGTTCGAGCTCACCGTTCGAGGCGACCGTGCGCGAGAACGCGAACAGCTCGGACTCGATGTCGGCCGACTCGGCGACGGAGGTCGCCTGGACGGCGAGCTCCTCGAGTCCTTCGATGAACTCGCCGGCGTTCGACCAGCGCTGCTGCGCGGCACTGCTGAGCAGCGACACGGTCTGGGGCCGGTACGACGGTCCGAAGACCGCCGAGACGAGCCCTGCACGCGCCGCGGGCGGCACCGACGAGTCGGACAGCGCGCCGCTCAACTGCGCCGAACCGCTCACGGCACCGACGGCCGCGAACAGTTCGCGCGCGACGTCGAGATCGACGCCCGAGGTGGAGGCCAGGGCCTCCGCGGTCGCGGTCCGCGCCTGAGTGGTCGCGCTGCCCATCAGTTACCCACCGGTCCCTGAGCCTGTCGAAGGGTTTCGGAAGCCTCGAGCTCGGCGAGGAAGCGGTCGACCACGGCGTTGGCGCGCGCGTCGTCCGTCAGGGTCTCACCGATGACGTTGCCCGCGAGGTCGACCGCGAGGGTCCCGACCTCGGAGCGCAGCTGGACGAGGGTCGACTGACGCTCGGCCTCGATCTGCGCGTGGGCGGAGGCGGTGATGCGCGCAGCCTCTGCGGCGGCGGTCTCCTTCGCCTCGGCGACGATCTTGCGACCGTCCTGAGTCGCGCCCTCGCGGATCTCACCGGCCTGCTTGCGCGCCTCGGCGAGCTGAGCGGTGTACTCCTCGAGCGCGGCCTCGGCCTGGCGCTGGGCCTCGTCGGCCTTCGCGATGTTGCCCTCGATGGCGGCACTGCGCTCGTCGAGCAGCTTCGCCATGCGGGGCAGGGCGACGCGCCACACCACGACGACGATGATGATGAAGCACACCAGCGACCAGACGATGTCGTACACCGCCGGGATCAGCGGGTTCGGCGGCGCCTCGCCCGCGGGTTCCGCGGCGAGAGTGACAAGAGCGTTCAGCATCCTGTCTCCTTACAGTGAGTCGAGAGCGGCCGGATCAGGTGAAGATGAAGCCGGTCGCGATACCGATGAAGGCGAGCGCCTCGGTGAAGGCGATACCGATGAACATCAGGACCTGCAGGCGGCCCGCGAGCTCGGGCTGACGGGCGACACCCTCGATCGTCTTGCCGACGACGATGCCCACGCCGATGGCGGGGCCGATGGCGGCGAGGCCGTAGCCGATCGTGGCGACGTTACCGGTGACCTGGGCGAGAACCGTAGTTGCGTCCACGGGTTTTTTCCTTTCGTTGGGTGGCTCGGCGTGCGCCGGGCCGCTCAGTGCTCTTCTGCGACCGCGAGCTGGATGTAGACCGCGGTGAGGATCGCGAAGACGTACGCCTGGAGGAAGGCGACGAAGATTTCGAACAGGGTGAAAGCGAGACCGAAGGCGAGGGAGCCGGCGCCGAGCGCGATCCATCCGCCGCTGAGGCCGAACACGAAGAACTGCGTGGCCGAGAAGAACAGCACCAGCATGAGGTGGCCGACGACCATGTTCATCAGCAGTCGCAGCGTCAGAGTGACGGGGCGGATGATGAAGGTCGAGAGGAACTCGAGCGGGACGATGATGATGTACAGCGGCCACGGCACGCCCGAGGGCAGCAGCGCGTTCTTGAAGAAGCCGCCGGGGCTCTTCTTGATGCCGGCGTAGATGAAGGTCACGTAGGCGACGATCGCGAGCAGCATCGGCACCGCGATGACGCTGGTACCGGCGATGTTCAGACCTGGGATGACGCCCGTGATGTTCATGAACAGCACCATGAAGAAGATCGTGGTGAGGATCGGCAGGAACCGCTTGCCGTCTTTCCGGCCCAGGATGTCTTCGGCGATGTTGACGCGGACGAAGTCCAGGCCCATCTCGACGATGCTCTGGAAGCGGCCGGGGACGATCTTCATGCGGCGCGTGCCGACCACGAGGAAGATCACCAGGACGGCGGTCGCGAGGAACTGGACCAGGTTGATGCGCGTGATCTCGAACGGCGCACCGAAGATGAACAGCCCCGGGAAGGTGATGACCGCGTCAGGGAAGAACTCCGAAATGGACGGCGGGTGGAATTCCGCACCCGCAGACGCGAAGTTCGTGATCAGGGTCGCAGCTTGAGTGGACAGCGCTGGCTCCAGCTTCGGGGCATCGGTGTGAACCGTTGCGACGATGGTCGGTGAGAGTACCCGAAGTGCGAACCTGGAGAAGATTTCCCATCGCGGGTGGGTACTTATGCAACCCTATCAAACTCCCGGCGGATCCATGAGTCCGGGCATCCGATCGTCTCGCCGCCGGACTAACGTGCACGGCTGCGGCAAGAGGTGGGTTATGGGCGATTCAGTCCCGTCGGTCGCCCGCATCGGGGTCGGTCGGAAGCGTCACATCGCTCGCGCTCGGGATGCGCATGCGCAGCAGGACCACGACGTCGACGGCCAGTGAGGCGATCACGCTGACCACGAGGGCGACGTAGAAGACGACCGGGTCGACCCAGTCCTGTCCGCGCAGCACGACGATCGCGACGATGAACAGCACGAGCTTCAGCAGCCACCCGCCCAGCACGATGCCGAAGAAGATCGGCACGTAGAGGGGGTCGCCGAACCAGCGGTTGGCGATCAGGATGCTGGTGGCCGTGACCGCGAGGAAGATCGCGCTGACCGCGACGCCGGCGAGCGCGCTGCCGAGGCCGCCCGCTCCCCCGACCAGGAAGCCGACGACACCGCCGATCACGAGGAGCGCGAGGGTAACGAACCCTCCCCAGACGAGCGCCGTGCGCAGCACGGGAGTGCTCGAGAGGGGACGACGATGGGCGGGGGCGGTGCTGCTCATGAGGGGGACTCCGGTCGGGTGGGTCGGGGGCGCCGCGCGAGGCGGCGCAGACGATGCTGTGAGGGCAGGAGGGTGAGCACCGCGCACGCGGCGACGCCGACGACTCCGAAGGCGATGCCGAACGCGTAGTCGCCGGGCCAGCTCTGCTGCGTGCCGATGTACATCAGCAGGAACGCCAGGCTCACCACGGCGGTCCAGCTGTAGAAGATCAGCACGGCGTCGCGGTCGGAGTGACCCATGTCGAGCATGCGGTGGTGCAGGTGCTTGCGGTCGGGTGAGAAGGGCGAGCGCCCGGCCCATTGGCGGCGGGCGACGGCCAGGCCGAAGTCGAGCAGCGGCAGCAGCACGATCACGACCGGGAGCAGGATCGGGATGAACGCACCGAGGAGCTGCGAACGGCCGATCTTCTCGGGGTCGAGCACCGCGGGGTCGAGCTGACCGGTGATGGCGACGGCGGAGCTGGCCATCAGCAGGCCGAGCATGAGAGCCCCGGCGTCGCCCATGAAGAGCTTGGCGGGCGTCCAGTTCATCGGCAGGAAGCCGAGGCACGCCCCCACCAGCACGGCCGCGATGAAGGAGGCGAGGTTGAAGTAGGTGCTGGCGCCGGTGTCGCGCACGAGCAGGTAGGAGTAGGCGAAGAACACCCCGTTGGCGATGAGGCACACCCCCGCGACGAGGCCGTTCAACCCGTCGATGAAGTTGACGGCGTTCATGACCACGACGAGGGCGAAGACCGTCAGCAGGAAGCTCACCCAGCTCGAGCCCACCGTCAGAGCTCCGATGGGCAACGACAGGATCTGCAGTTGCCCGAACCAGGCGATGACGCCGGCGGCGATGAACTGCGCGCCGAGCTTGATCATCCAGTCGAGGTCCCACAGGTCATCGGCCACTCCGACCAGCACGATGAGCAGCACGGCTCCGAGCAGAGAGAGCACGGGGACCGGATCGGTCCAGAAGATCGCGAAGTAGGGGTTGCGGCTCGACAGCGCGAACGCCGCGACGACACCGAGGAACATCGCCACCCCGCCCAGGCGCGGCGTCGGCGTCTTGTGCACATCGCGATCCCGGATGCCGGGATAGAGCTTGAACCGCAGAGCGAGCTTCCACACCACCCACGACAGCGCGAGCGTCACCGCGGCCGTGAAGAGGATGGTGAGGAGGTATTGGGTCACGGACCCGGCGCCTCGGCATCCGGGGTCGCGTCGGCGATCGGCGTAGCGTCGGACGACGCGGCGGCGGATGCGGACGGGGTCGGGCCCTCGTCGACCGGGTCGGGCTCGAGCAGGTCGCCCAGCACGGCACGCAGGCGATCGCGCGAGATCGCGCCCTCGCGCAGCACGCGCACCTGCGGCTCGGCGCCGCCCACGAGCGTCGTGGCGTCGATGATGGTGGAGGCGACGCCGGTCTCGCTGGGACCAGCGTCGAGGTACGCCGCGACGCTGTCGCGCAGCATGTCGCGCGCGGAGTCGATGTCGACGGCCGCCGGACGACCCGTCAGATTGGCGCTCGAGACGGCGAGGGGGCCGGTCTCCTCGAGCAGCTCGAGCGTGAGCTTCTGGGCGGGCATGCGCACCGCGACGGTGCCGTGCGTGTCACCGAGGTCCCACGACAGCGAGGGCTGCGCGGGCAGGACGATGGTGAGCCCGCCGGGCCAGAACTCGCGCACGAGGTCGTCGACCGCGGGCGGGATCTCGGCGACGAGCGCGCGCAGGGTGGCGACGCCCGGAACGAGCACGGGCGGCGGCTGCTGGCGACCGCGGCCCTTCGCCTCGAGCAGACCCGCGACGGCGCGCGCGTTGAACGCGTCCGCGGCGATTCCGTAGACCGTATCGGTGGGGAGCACGACGAGTTCGCCTCTGCCGATCGCCTGACGCGCATGGCGCATCCCGGACAGCAGTTGCGACTCGTCACGGCAGTCGTAGACGGGAGACATGTCGGGCCACAGTCTAGTCGGGCCGCGTGGGAGACGTGATCGGCCGCGATCAGGGACGGACGGCCGTCGTCGCGCGGTCGCGGGTGGTCAGGTCGGGGTGCGTCGCGGCCGATCTCCAGCCGTCGGCCGAGAGGATCGCGCGGATCGCCTCGCCCTGCCACTCGCCGTGCTCGATGACGATCGTGCCGCCGGGGTGCGCGAGGCGCAGACCCACACGACTGAGAGTACGCACGGCATCCAGCCCGTCCGGTCCGCCGTAGAGCGCCGCGGGAGGGTCGTACAGCCGCACCTCGGGGTCGCGCGGGATGGCGTCGTCCGGAACATACGGGGGGTTGGATGCCACGACCGAGACCGTGCCGTCGAGCTCGGGGAACGCCTCGGCGAGGTCGATGAAGGCGAGCTGCAGATTCTGCGCGCCGATGCGGGCGAGGTTGAGCTTGGTCCAGACGAAGGCGTCGACGGAGTTCTCGGCGGCGAAGACCCGGGCGTGCGGGACCTCGGTGGCGAGGGCGAGGGCGATCGCTCCGCTCCCGGTGCCGAGGTCGACGGCGATGGGGGCATCGGATGCCGCGACGCGCAGCGCGTCGATCGCCAGCTGCGCCACCATCTCGGTCTCGGGGCGCGGAACGAACACCCCCGGCCCGACGGCGAGCTCCAGGGCGCGGAAGGGCGCGAGTCCGGTGAGGTGCTGCAGCGGCTCGCGGGCGCAGCGTCGGTCGACGAGGGGCGCGAGAGCGCGAACGGCGGACTCCGGCATCCGGTCGCCGCGGATGGCCGCCGCCTGCACTCCCCCGCGCGAGGTCTCGAGCACGTGGCCGACGAGCAGTTCGGCGTCGACCTGCGCGTCGGGGATCCCGGCGGCGGCCAGTCGGGCGGCGGTCGCGCGCACCGTCTCGACGACGCTCGTGGCGGCGGGGGCGGGCGCGGGCGCGGAAGCTGTCTCAGGCATGACGGGAGTCGAGTTTAGTCGTGCGGGTCCCGCCCCCGCCGGGGCGCCTGCGCGCATCCTGCCGCACGGCGTCACACAGGCGTCGGTGTCGGAGGGCTCACCTAGGATGATCGCGACCCGAACGACGGCGAAAGGCGAGCCATGCCCGGCATCCACCCCGACATCACGACAGCTTTCGGCGACACTCCGCTGGTGCGCCTGAACCGCGTCGCCGAAGGCACCGACGCGCAGATCCTGGCGAAGCTGGAGTTCTACAACCCCGCCTCGAGCGTCAAGGACCGCCTGGGCATCGCGATCGTCGATGCGGCCGAGGCCTCGGGCGAGCTCAAGCCCGGCGGCACCCTGGTCGAGTCCACCAGCGGCAACACCGGCATCGCGCTGGCCATGGTCGGCGCCGCCCGCGGCTACAAGGTCATCCTCACGATGCCCGCGTCGATGTCGAAGGAGCGCCGCATCCTGCTGAAGGCGTTCGGCGCCGAGCTCGTGCTCACCGACCCCACCAAGGGCATGTCGCACGCCGTCGACGAAGCCAAGCGCATCGTCGCCGAGACCCCCGGCGCCGTCTGGGCCCGTCAGTTCGAGAACGAGGCCAACCCCGCGATCCACCGCAAGACGACGGCCGAAGAGATCCTGCGCGACACCGAGGGCAAGGTCGACTACTTCGTCGCCGGCATCGGCACGGGCGGCACCATCACGGGCGTCGGTCAGGTGCTCAAGGAGCGCGTACCCGGGGTCAAGATCGTCGCCGTCGAGCCCGCCGACTCCCCCGTCCTCACCAAGGGCCACCCCGGCCCGCACAAGATCCAGGGCATCGGCCCCAACTTCGTGCCCGCGATCCTCGACCGCGACATCATCGACGAGGTCATCGACGTCGAGTTCGACGACGCGATCCGCCTGGCCCGCGAGACCGCGGCGAAAGACGGCATCCTCGTCGGCATGTCGTCGGGTGCCGCCATCTGGGCCGCGCTCGAGGTCGCACGTCGCCCCGAGGCCGCGGGCAAGAACATCGTCGTCATCATCCCCTCGTACGGCGAGCGCTACCTCTCGACCGCTCTGTACGAGCACCTGCGCGAAGACTGACGTGGGGGTCCTCTCCCGAATCCGCGAAGACGTCTCCTCCGCCAAGCTCCGCGACCCCGCGGCGCGCGGCGCTCTCGAGATCGCCGTGCTCTACCCGGGTCTTCACGCCGTGTGGTCGTACCGCATCGCGAACCGCCTGTGGCGGCGGGGTCTGCGCTTCCCGGCGCGGGCCCTGTCGCAGGTGACCCGGTGGCTCACGGGCATCGAGATCCACCCCGGAGCCACCATCGGGCGCCGGTTCTTCATCGATCACGGCATGGGTGTCGTCGTGGGCGAGACGGCCGAGGTCGGCGACGACGTCATGCTGTACCACGGCGTCACTCTCGGCGGTCGTCAGCGCGAGGGCGGCAAGCGCCACCCCACGCTGCACGACGGGGTCGCCGTGGGCGCGGGGGCGAAGATCCTCGGCCCGATCACTCTGGGCGCGCGTTCCGTGGTCGGAGCGAACGCCGTGGTGACGCGGGATGCACCGGCCGACAGCGTGCTGGTGGGGGTGCCGGCCACGGCCCGCACGCGCCGCGGGGGCGAAGACACCCGCGCGCTGCTGACCACGCCCGAGTACTGGATCTGATCGCGACCGCCTGCGCCGGCATCGCCGTAGGCTCGGACAATGCCCCGTCTGCACGACCTCTCGCTCGTGGCCCAGGTCGACGGACTCCGCAGCGGTGACCTCTCACCCGCCGAGCTGACGACCCACTACCTCGATCGCATCGACCGCCACCGCGGTCTCGGCGCCTTCGCCGAGGTCACTCCGGATGCCGCGCTCCGACGGGCGGCCGACCTCCCCCGACCGGCCGACGGACCGCTGTGGGGCATTCCGCTGGCGGACAAAGACCTCGTCGCCCGCGCCGGCGTGCCCACGCGGTACGGATCGCGCGCGCGGGTCGACCACGTGCCCACGGCATCCGATCCCCTCGCCGCGGCACTCGACGCCGCCGGAGCGATCAACGTCGGTAAGACCAGCACCTCGGAGTTCGGTCTCACCGGGTTCACCGAACCGCTGATCCACGACCCGGCGCGCGATCCCTGGCGCCCCACCGCGGGCGCGGGCGGCTCGAGCGGTGGGGCGGCGGTGGCCGTCGCCGCGGGACTCCTCCCTGCGGCCGTCGGCTCGGACGGCGGCGGCTCGATCCGCATCCCCTCGGCGACCGTGGGGGTCGTGGGCCTGAAACCCTCGCGCGGGCGGCTTCCAATCGGCTCGGGCTTCGACTCCCCCGACGGACTGTCGGTCACGGGACCGATCGCACGCACGGCGGAAGACGCGGGCCTCCTGCTCGACGCCCTCGTCGGCCTCGCCCCCTTCTCGTACGCGACGGCCGCCCCCGGAGCCGGGCCCTTCGCCGACGCCGCCCGACGCGACCCCGGCCACCTGCGCCTCGGCGTCACCACCGTCTCACCGTGGGATGACGACGAAGACATCATCCTCGACGCCGACGCTCGCACGGCCCTCGACACGGCCACCGCCTGGCTCGACGACTCTGGGCACGCGGTGGCGGATGCCGACTGGCATCCGTTCGGCTATGCGGAGCTCTTCCACGTGCTCTGGCGGGCGAGTGCCGCACGCATTCCGCTGAGCGACGCCGATGCCGAGCTCGTCGAGCCGCTCACGGCCTGGCTCGTGCAGGAGGGGCGTCGCCTGTCGGCCCTCGACCTGCTCGGCGGACTCGCGGCCGCCCGGGCGTTCGAGCGTCGCACCATCACCGACTTCTCGGCCTTCGACGCCGTGCTCACCCCGGCTCTCGCGCAGCCGCCCCAGCCGGTCGGCTCGTACGCGGAGCACGGCCCCGAGCGCACGTTCGCGATGCAGGTCGAGTACGCGCCGTACTCCAGCTTCGTCAACGTCGCCGGGTTGCCCGCGATCACTGTGCCGGTGACGACGGATGCCGCGGGCCACCCCGTGTCGGTGCAGCTCGTCGGCCGCCCGGGGGGTGAGGCGACGCTGCTGTCGCTCGCCGCTCAGCTCGAGGCCCGCCGGGGCCCGCTCCCCCATCCGCCCGCCTGGGACGTGTGACGCTCCCTGCGACACAGCGCAGGAGATCCGACTTCATCCCCGCGCCGGCCTCGGCATGTAGACGGGGTGACGTCCCTGGATCCTGCGTTGTGGTCTCGGGATGGTGTCAGGGCAACAGGCCGGCCGCGGCGAAGGCTCGGGCGTAGATCTCGCGGATCACACCCTCTTTGCGGGCGTTGTACTCGCTCATCAGGCCGTCGGCCGCGACAGCGCGCTTGACCGCGGCGTACCGCTCGCGATCGGCCTCGTCGGCGCGCAGCCAGTCGCGGAAGATGCGGTGCCGTGCGGCCTCGGGGCTGTCGGGCGGCCACACGTGAAGGTTGGCGGCCGGCTCGGCCGAGACCAGGCAGCGATGGCCGAGCCACCACGGCTCGCGCACGCGCAACACGAAGCCGAGTGCTTCGAGTGCCGGCACGTAGGCATCCTCGTCGTCGGTGTCGGCGACCGTCAGGTCGATGTCGATGACGGGCTTGGCGGCCAGCCCGGGGACCGACGTCGACCCCACGTGGTCGATCCGCAACGCGCGCTCGCCGAGCGCCGCGACGATGCCCGCGCGGAGCGTCTCGAAGAGCTCGGGCCAGGCGGCATCCGGATCCACGATCTCGATGTGCCGCACCTGCTCCACGGCGCCGACCCATGGCGAGAGTCCAGGCCGGGGCGGGGTGTCGTCGAACGACACGATCTGAGCGGCGGTGAGCACCACCCGAGCTTAGGAGTCGGCGAGGGCCGCGAGGCGCGCTTCTTCGTCGGCCGTGATCGCCGACTCGATGATCGGGCCGAGGGCGCCGTCCATGACCTGATCGAGGTTGTACGCCTTGTATCCGGTGCGGTGATCGGCGATGCGGTTCTCGGGGAAATTGTAGGTGCGGATGCGCTCGGAGCGATCCATGCCGCGGATCTGCGACTTGCGCGCATCGGCGGCGACCGCGTCGCGCTCCTCCTGCTGCTTGGCGAGCAGGCGGGCGCGCAGCACGCGCATACCGGCCTCGCGGTTCTGCAGCTGCGACTTCTCGTTCTGCATCGACACGACGATTCCGGTGGGAACGTGGGTGATGCGCACCGCGGAGTCGGTCGTGTTCACGGACTGACCACCGGGGCCCGAGGAGCGGAAGACGTCGATCTTCAGGTCGTTCGGGTCGATGCCGACCTCTTCGGGCTCGTCGACCTCGGGGAAGACCAGCACGCCCGTGGTGGAGGTGTGGATGCGACCCTGCGACTCGGTGGCGGGCACGCGCTGCACGCGGTGCACTCCGCCCTCGTATTTCAGGTGCGCCCAGACACCCTGAGCGGGGTCGCTCGACGATCCCTTGATCGCGACCTGGACGTCTTTGTAGCCGCCGAGATCGGATTCGGTGCGTTCGAGCAGCTCCGTCTTCCAGCCCATGGATGCCGCGTACTGCAGGTACATGCGCAGCAGGTCGGCCGCGAAGAGGGCGCTCTCGGCCCCACCCTCGCCGCCCTTGATCTCCATGATCACGTCACGGGCGTCGTCGGGGTCGCGCGGGATGAGCAGGCGCCGCAGGCGCTCCTGCGTCTCGGCCACGCGCTCCTCGAGCGCCGGAACCTCTTCTGCAAAGGCGGAGTCCTCACGGGCGAGCTCGCGAGCCGCCTCGAGGTCGTCGGACGCCGCGGTCCACGCTTCGTGGGCCGCGACGATCCGCGACAGCTCGGCGTAGCGTCGGTTGACGCGCTTGGCGCGCGCGGCGTCCGCGTGCACGGCCGGGTCGGAGAGTTCCTCCTGGACGGCCTTGTGCTCGTCGAGCAGTCCGCGGACCGACTCGAACATGGCGGGTTCCGACATCGCGCCTCCCGCCCCGATCAGCGGATGCTGTTGTCGTCACCGCCGCGCGAGGGCGCCGGGATCGACTTCTGCATCTGCACGAGGAACTCGACGTTGGACTGCGTCTCCTTGAGCTTTCCGAGCACGACCTCGAGGGCCTGCTGGGGGTCGAGACCGGCCAGCGCGCGACGGAGCTTCCAGGTGATCTTGACCTCGTCGCTCGACAGCAGCATCTCTTCGCGACGGGTGCTCGACGCGTTGACGTCGACCGCCGGGAAGATGCGCTTGTCGGCGAGCTGGCGGCTCAGGCGCAGTTCGCTGTTGCCGGTGCCCTTGAACTCCTCGAAGATCACGTCGTCCATCTTGGACCCGGTCTCCACGAGCGCCGTGGCCAGGATCGTGAGCGATCCGCCGTTCTCGATGTTGCGCGCGGCGCCGAAGAAGCGCTTGGGTGGGTACAGCGCCGAGGCGTCGACACCGCCGGAGAGCACGCGGCCCGAGGTGGGGGCGGCGAGGTTGTACGCGCGGCCGAGGCGGGTGATCGAGTCGAGCAGCACGACGACGTCGCGGCCGAGCTCGACGAGACGCTTCGCGCGCTCGATGGCCAGCTCGGCGACCGTGGTGTGGTCTTCGGCCGGACGGTCGAACGTCGAGGCGATGACCTCGCCGCGCACGGTGCGCTGCATGTCGGTGACCTCTTCGGGACGCTCGTCGACGAGTACGACCATGAGGTGGACCTCGGGGTTGTTCGTCGCGATCGCGTTGGCGATCTGCTGCAGCACGATCGTCTTACCGGCCTTGGGGGGCGCGACGATCAGGCCGCGCTGGCCCTTGCCGACCGGGGCGACCAGGTCGATGATGCGCTGCGTGAGCTTCTCGGGGCCGGTCTCGAGGCGCAGGCGCTCCTGGGGGTACAGGGGCGTGAGGTTGTTGAACTCGACGCGGGTGGCGGCGTCGTCGACCGACAGACCGTTGATCGAGTCGACCTGCACGAGCGCGTTGTACTTCTGACGGCCCTGCTGCTCGCCCTCGCGGGGCTGCTTGATGGCGCCGACGACGGCGTCGCCCTTCCGGAGGTTGTACTTCTTGACCTGACCGAGCGAGACGTAGACGTCGCTCGGGCCGGGCAGGTAGCCGGTGGTGCGCACGAACGCGTAGTTGTCGAGCACGTCGAGCACGCCGGCGATGGGGACGAGCACGTCGTCTTCGCCGATCTCGGTCTCGAACTCGTCGCCCGTGGTGGTCTGGCCGCGGCGCTTGTTGCGCTGACGGTTGCGGCTGTTGGCTGCGCCGCCCTGCTGCTGCTGCGCCTGCTGGCCGTTCTGCGCGTTGTCGCGCTGGGCACCGTCGCGCTGGGCACCGTCGCGCTGGCCGCCGTCGCGCTGGCCGCCGTCGCGCTGCGCGCCGTTGTCGCGACCGCCCTCGCGCTGGCCGCCCTGCTGCTGCTGCTGCTGCTGCGGGGCCTCGGCCTCGTCGGCGGCGGGCTGAGCGGCGTCGGCCTTGTCGGCGTCGGTCTTGTTGCGGTTGCGGTTGCGCGAGCGGCTGCGGCCACGGCCACGGGCCGGGGTCTCGTCGGCCTGCTCGGCACCGTCGGCGGGCGCGGCGTCTGCCTGCTCGGCGTCGACCTGCTCGGCGTCGCCGTCAGCGGTCGCGGCGTCGGCCGCGGGAGCCTCGGTGGTGGCAGCCTCGTCGACCGCGGGGGTCTCGGTGCTGGCGTCGGCGTCGGCGGCCACGTCGGCGGCCGTGGTGACCGGGGTGGTCGCGGGCTCGTCGGTCACGGCGTCGGCGGCAGCGGTCTCGGCGGCGGGCGCCTCGGCGGCGGCGGCCTCAGCGGCGGCCTTTTCTTCAGCGGCGGCGGCCTCGGCGGCGGCCGTCTCTTCGGCGGTCGCGCTCTTGGCACGACGCGGAGCACGCTTGCGCGGGGCGCGCGCGGGCTTCTCGACCGGCGCTGCCTCTTCTGCGGCGGGCTCTGCGGCGGCCTCGGCGGCGGGCGCCTCCGCAGCGGCGGGCGCGTCGGCGACCGTCTCGGCCGGGGCCTCGGCGGCGAGAGCGTCATCGGTGAACAGTGCCTCGGGGGCGGCGTCGGCCGGGGCCTCGTCGGCCTCCGGGGCCGCTTCGCCCTCGGCCGCAGCGGGCGCGTCGGTCTGTTCGGTGTCGGTGCCCTCCACCGCAGCCGTGGGCTGCTCTTCGGTGGGGGTCTCGGCGCCCTCGGGCGCGTCGACGGGCTGGGTCTCGGAGATGGACTCCACGAGTGCTCCTCAGGATGAAACGTGATCAGATCGCGCGTCGTCGTGCAGATCGCAGACGACGGACACCAGCGGTTCGGGAGACTGCAGCCGATACCGGGTTCGCGATGTGTTGCGGATTTCGCAGGTGGTGCAGAGGCTCAGATTCGCGAATTTACGCGGAACCCTCTGCGTTTTTCACTGTACCACCCTTGACGTCGACGGCGAGCATGAGCGCCTGCCACGGGGTGTCGACGACGGATGCCATAAGATCCGCGGCCGCGAGTCGCTGTCCCGGCCCGTCGGCGAGGACGAGCACGCTCGGTCCGGCACCGGACACGACCGCGGCGTACCCCTCCGCGCGGAGGGCGCGCACGAGCCGGTCGGTCTCGGGCATGGCCTGCGCGCGGTAGTTCTGGTGCAGCTTGTCTTCGGTGGCCGCCATGAGCAGCTCGGGGCTCTGCGTCATCGCCGCGATCAGCAGCGCCGAGCGCGAGACGTTGAACACCGCGTCTTCCCGCGGCACCTGCAGCGGCTGGAGGCTGCGCGCGACCGCCGTCGACATCGTGAAGCTCGGCACGAGCACGAGGGGCGACACACCGCGGTGCACGATCAGCTGCTTGTGCTGGGGGCCGGCGGCATCCATCCACGCGATCGTGAGACCGCCGAACAGCCCGGGGGCCACGTTGTCGGGGTGGCCCTCCATCTCGGTCGCGAGGCGCAGCAGGTCGACGTCGCTGAATGCGACCTCGCCCTCGAGCAGACCCTTCGCGGCCAGGATGCCGGCGACCACGGCCGCACCGGACGAGCCCATGCCCCGCCCGTGCGGGATGACGTTGTGCGCGGTGAGGCGGAGCCCCGGCAGGGTGCGGCCGACCGAGGCGTACGTGTGCGCCATCGCGCGCACGACGAGGTGCGACGCATCGCGCGGCACCTCGGCGACCCCTTCGCCCTCGACCTCGATCTCGAGGCGGTCGCCCTCGAGCTGCTCGACGACGAGTTCGTCGTAGACGCTCAGTGCGAGGCCGAGGGTGTCGAAGCCGGGCCCGAGGTTCGCGCTGGTGGCGGGAACCCGGACGGCGACCCGACGGCCGGGGCCTGAACTCACGCGGTCACCGGCTGCAGGTCGAGCACGGAGGCGACCTCCGAGGTGGCGGCGTCGACGACGGTCGGCTGCACGTCGGTGCCGTCGGACTTGCGCAGGGCCCACTGGGGGTCCTTCAAGCCGTGGCCGGTGACGGTGAGCACGACCTTCGCGCCGGCGGGCACGATGCCGGCCTCGGCGCGCTCGAGCAGACCCGCGACGCTGATGGCCGAAGCGGGCTCGACGAAGATGCCCACCTCGCCGGCGAGGATCTTCTGCGCTTCGAGGATGCGCGCGTCGTCGATCGCGCCGAAGTAGCCGTCGGTGGCCTCGCGGGCTTCGAGGGCGAGATCCCACGACGCGGGGTTGCCGATGCGGATGGCGCTGGCGATCGTCTCGGGCTGCCTGACGACCTCGCCGCGCACGAGCGGGGCAGAACCCTCGGCCTGGAAGCCGAACATGCGGGGCACGCGCGTGGCGACGCCGCGGGCGGCCTCTTCGCGGTAGCCGCGCGAGTACGCGGTGTAGTTGCCGGCGTTGCCGACGGGGATGAAGTGGAAGTCGGGGGCGTCGCCCAGAACCTCGACGACCTCGTAGGCGGCGGTCTTCTGCCCCTCGATGCGGTCGGGGTTCACCGAGTTGACCAGGTGCACCGGGTAGTGGTCGGCGAGCTCTCGCGCGATCTCGAGGCAGTCGTCGAAGTTGCCGCGGATCTGGATGAGCCGGCCGTTGTGCGCCACCGCCTGGCTGAGCTTGCCCATGGCGATCTTGCCCTCGGGCACGAGCACCGCGGCGGTGATGCCGGCGTGGGCGGCGTAGGCCGCGGCCGAGGCCGAGGTGTTGCCGGTCGAGGCGCAGATGACGGCCTTGGCGCCGTGCTCGACGGCGCGCGAGAGGGCCACGGTCATGCCGCGATCCTTGAAGGAGCCCGTCGGGTTCATGCCCTCGTACTTCACCCACACGTCGGCGCCGGTGCGACGCGACAGCGCGGGTGCGGGCAGCAACGGAGTGCCGCCCTCGCCCAGGGTGACGACGGTGGAGGCGTCGGTGACACCCAGACGGTCGGCGTATTCGCGGAGGACTCCGCCCCAGAGGTGTGCCATGTCAGTTCCCTTCCACACGCAGCACGGAGACCACGCGCTCGACGACGCCGCTCGCGGCGAGACGCTCGACGGTCTCGCTCAAATCCTGCTCGCGGGCCTTGTGTGTTCCGATGACCAGGCGGGCCGATCCCGCGCCGGTCGCTGAGCCTTGCGCTTCGTTCGCTGAGCCCGTCGAAGCGACGGCACCCGAAGATGCCTCGATGACGGTCTGCTCGACGGTCGCGATCGACACGCGACCCTCGCTGAGGATGCCCGCGACGGTGGCCAGCACGCCCGGCTGGTCGTCGACCTCGAGCGTGATCTGGTAGCGCGTGATGACGTGCCCGATCGGCACGGCGGGCAGGTTGGCACGGGTCGACTCACCCACGCCGATGCCGCCGGCGATGTGGCGGCGCGCGGCCGAGACCACGTCGCCGAGCACGGCCGAGGCGGTCTGCACGCCGCCGGCGCCGGCGCCGTAGAACATCAGGTCGCCCGCGGCCTCGGCCTGCACGAAGACGGCGTTGTTCGCACCGTGGACGCTCGCCAGCGGGTGCGTGCGCTCGACGAGCGCGGGGTACACGCGCACCGAGATCGACTCACCGCGGCCGTTCTCGCCGGCCAGGCGCTCGCACACGGCGAGGAGCTTGATGACATAACCCGCGTGCCGGGCCGACTCGATCATCGCGGCGTCGACCGTGGTGATGCCCTCGCGGTGCACGGCGTCGAGCGGGACGGTGGTGTGGAAGGCGAGGCTCGCGAGGATCGCGGCCTTCTGCGCGGCGTCGTAGCCCTCGACGTCGGCGGTGGGGTCGGCCTCGGCGTACCCGAGGGCCTGCGCCTGGGCGAGCACGTCGCCGAAGTCGGCGCCCTCGGTGTCCATGCGGTCGAGGATGTAGTTCGTCGTGCCGTTGACGATGCCCATGATGCGCACGACCCGGTCGCCGGCGAGCGAGTCGCGCAGCGGTCGGATGATGGGGATGGCACCCGCGGCGGCGGCTTCGTAGTAGACCTCGGCGCCCACCTGGTCGGCGGCCTCGAACACCTCGGAGCCGTGGGTGGCCAGCAGCGCCTTGTTGGCGGTGACGACGTCGGCGCCCGACGCGATCGCGTGCAGCACCTGCGTGCGGGCGGGCTCGATGCCGCCCATGAGCTCGATGACGATGTCGCTGCCGACGATCAGGGTGTCGGCGTCGGTGGTGAACAGCTCGCGCGGCAGGTCGACGTCGCGCTTGGCGTCGAGGTCGCGCACGGCGATACCGGCGAGTTCGAGCTTCGCGCCCGCGCGGTCGGCGAGCTCGTCGCCGTGCCTGAGAAGCAGGTCGGCGACCTGCGAGCCGACGGCGCCGGCGCCGAGGAGCGCCACGCGGAGCGTGCGGTAGTCGGTCATTCGGTGTCTCCGTGGGGTGTTTTCGTGGGGGCGGATGCCGGGATCCCGGCGTCGCGCGCGAGCAGGTCGTCGATGCTCTCGCCGTGGACGATCACGCGGGCCCGACCGTCGCGCACGGCGACGACCGGCGGACGCGGGGTGTAGTTGTAGTTGCTCGCGAGCGAGAAGCAGTAGGCACCGGTGGCGGGCACGGCCAGCAGGTCGCCCGGGGTGACGTCGGAGGGGAGGTACTCGGCATCCACCACGATGTCGCCCGACTCGCAGTGGTGGCCGACGACGCGCGAGAGCGCCGGGGTCGCGCCGCTCGTGCGCGAGACCAGCCGCGCCGAGAAGTCGGCGCCGTACAGGGCGGGCCGGGCGTTGTCGCTCATGCCGCCGTCGACGCTGACGTAGGTGCGGTCGAGGTTCTCACCCGCCGTTACGGTCTTGACCGTGCCGACCTCGTAGAGGGTGATGCCGGCCTGACCGACGATGACGCGACCGGGCTCGGTGGCGACGTCGGGCATGGGGATGCCGCGCACCGCGCACTCGTCGGCGATGGCGTCGACGATGCCGTCGGCGATCTCTTCGATGGGCTTCGGGTCGTCGACCGAGGTGTACGAGATGCCGAAGCCGCCGCCGACGTTGAGCAGGGGGATCTCTCCCCCGGCCAGCAGGTCGGCGTGCAGGTCGACCAGGCGTGCGGCCGACTCGCGGAAGCCCGAGGAGTCGAAGATCTGCGAGCCGATGTGGGCGTGCAGACCGACGAAGCGCAGGCTCGACAGCTCGCGGATGCGGGCCACGGCTTCGGCCGCCCCCTCGAGCGAGAAGCCGAACTTCTGGTCTTCGTGGGCGGTGGCGAGGAACGCGTGGGTCTCGGCGTGCACGCCCGTGCGCACGCGCACGAGCACCGACTGCACGGCGCCACGACGCTCGGCGATCGCGGCGAGACGTTCGATCTCGATCGGGCTGTCGACGACGACCGAGCCGATCCCCACTTCGACGGCGCGTTCGAGCTCGGACACGCTCTTGTTGTTGCCGTGGAAGCCCAGGCGTGCCGGGTCGGCACCGGCGGCGAGCGCGACTTCGAGCTCACCGCGCGTGCAGACGTCGACCGCGAGTCCTTCGTCGACGACCCAGCGCACGACCTCGGTCGAGAGGAACGCCTTGCCGGCGTAGTACACGCGGGCCCGGATGCCGTGGCGCGCAGCCGCGGCGTCGAAGGCGGCGCGAGCGCGACGCGCGTGGGCGCGCACCTCGTTCTCGTCGAGCACGTAGAGGGGGGTGCCGAATCGGTCGCGGAGGTCGAACACCGACACCCCGCCGACCTCGACGGAGCCGTCGGCGACGCGATGCGCGGACGAGGGCCAAACGGAGGCGACGAGCTCGTTCGCTTCGGCCGGGGCGGTGAGCCAGGCGGGCACGAGCGCGGAGTGCGAGGCGGACACAGGGGGACCAATCGGGTTTTGCGGCGACGCGGCGGCCGCGGATCACGGCTCCCACCCGCGCGGAGAGTCACGCGGCGGGCAGTCCTTGCAGTCTAGGGCACGTCGTATGCCGCACCTTTCCCACGCCGGGGCGACGGTCACACCACGAAACGCCCACCCCGGATCGCGAGGGTCTGCGGCCGCGTGGTCACCGCGTCGACCCGGACGCTGTCGCGGTACACGCGCACGCGGTCGACCTCCGCGGCGTTCACGACGAGGACGAAGCCGTCGGCCACGGGGAAGCCGTCGAGGGCGGTCACGACCTTGTCGTGCGTCTCGTCGCCGTTCACCGACACGCTCACGAGCTCGGCGCCGTCGGCATCCGTCAGGGTGAGCTCGTAGTAGAGCCGCCCCTGGAAGTAGTAGTCGTGCGGGCGGATGCCGGTGGAGGTCGCGGTCAGGTGGGTTCCGTCGCGACTGATCCCGACCCACCCGGCGAGCCAGTCCATGATGCCGACGAACTGCAGTCCCGAGGTGACGCTGACGGGTGCGGGACGCCACAGCGCCTCGAGCGTGCCGTCGGCGCTCTGCAGCACCACCGTGACGCGGCCGTCGGTTCCGACGTCCTTCGCCGTCGACTCGGCGGCGACGACCGCGCTCGTCGCCCCGCCGAGCGTGGACAGGCCGGTCACGCGACCGGACGAGCCGTCGTGCTCGCCCAGGTCGATCGTCCCGTCGACGAGCGAGAGCGATCCGACGGGCAGGTCGTAGCCGACGGAGCGCTCCACGACCGCGTCGTGGGAGTCGACGGCCGCCCAGATCGGGTTCTGCAGCGCGGGGTACGCCGAGAGGGACGACAGCACGGATGCCGACAGGGGCACGCCCCACTCGGTGAAGAACGGACCCAGGTCGCGGTCGGCGACCCGCGACGCGATCTCGGCGAAGAGGTCTTTCTTGTCCTGGTCGGGCTCGGGCATCGACAGCCCGCGGATTCGCCGAACGCGATACTCCTCGTTCAGCGCGGGATAGAAGGCGTCGCCGAAGGATCGGCGGAGCTGCTCGAACAGGTAGAGGCCGAGGAACGGATCGTCGGCGGTCAGCTGCGCGTGGTCGCGCTCGTCGAGCGGGCGGGCGAGGTACTGCGCGGCGCGGTCCTTGCGGTCGGCCTCGTCGTCGAGGCGGTTCTGCCCGGTCAGCCGGTTCTGCAGGGCGAGGGCCGAGATGTTGACAGTGACCTCCATCAGCCCGCTCCACCGGTACGCGGGCGCCTGGAAGGTGTGACCGACCTCGTGCCAGATCCCCCAGCTATCGGTGTCGGTCAGCAGGGTCTCGCTGGCCCCGGTGTCGACCTGGAAGCACACCCACTGGCTGGTGGCGAACGCCCATCCGCCGCCGGAGTCGGGCCCGCCGAAGTACACGCGACCCGGGTACTTGCGCGCGACCCCGACCGCGGCGCGCGAGAGCCCGTAGACGTCGCAGGTGTACGCCACGACCCGGTCCAGGCGCAGGACGACGTCGGCCGAATCCCACGCCACGCCACGCGAGGCGAGGTCGTCGATCACCCGTCGCTGCACGTCGGCGAAGGCCCGCTCCCCCACCAGCGTCACGGCCGGCGCGGCCGCCCACGCGGCGAGCTGGGCGGCGAACTCGTCGGGCTTGGTCTGATCCTTCACCCACACCGGGTGCGGGGCTCCACCGGAGATCGTCAGCGCTCCGGAGCGTTCGGTGGAGCCGTTGCGGACGAAGACGAGGCCGTCCTGGGGTGCGGTGATGCTCTGGGCACCCGGCGACAGGGCGATCACGCTGAGGTCCTGCTGCTGTCCCGCGTTGAAGGCGCGCCACGGCCCTCGCACCCCGATCACGAGCGACATGCCGGCGGGCGCGTCGGCTGCGACGACGACGTCGAGCGCGTCGCCTGCGAAGACGTACCGCCCGGTCGGCTGCAGGTCGCTGTGGGCGAACTGGCGGTTCTCGACCGCGGCGACGGCGTCTTGGCTCCCGTGCGCGAGCGCGATCACACGCGTGGTCGCGCCCGAGGAGTCGTGCGTCGAGGCCCGCGGCGCCCGCACCTCGAACGCGCAGCTCGCGGTTCCCGAGGCGGCGGCCACAGAGAGGGTGCCCCCGCCCGCCGCGGCGTCGCCGCGGACGCGCAGGGTCGTTTCGTACACCCCGGTCGCGTCGGTCAGACCCGTGGGCTGGTCGATGACCCCCTGGCCGGGGTCGCCCAGCGCGAGCACGACGGGCCGTCCCCCGAGCGGCGCGCCGTCGTCGTCGGGGCTCGTGACGCGCACCGCGACCACCTCGTCGGGATAGGCCCACGCGGGAGAGGTCGTCACCGTCCAGCCGCGCACGGCGCTCGAGGTCGACGCGGGCGCGGCCGCGACGGCGGCCACCGCGGGGACGGCCCAGGCGCCGGCGGCGAGCACGCTGCGGCGGGTGAGGGGGATGCTCATCGATCGGCCTCCGGATCGGGGTCGGCCCGTCGCGGGAGGTCCGGTGGGCGCGGGGCAGCATACGGCCGCGCGCCCCGCGGTCGCCTTCGGCGCCGCCGCGGAACGCTGCAGCGATCGCGGACCAAGGCGACACCACCCGCGGGTGAGGCCGCGGGCGATGCGCGGGCACCCCCCTGCGGGCGGGCGACGACCGCGTGTGGACCGCGACCTAGGGTGGCCCGGTGTCGTCCTGCCCCACCGTGCCCCCGCTCCTCGTCGACGCCGTCGGATCACGCGTGGCGATCGACCATTCAGGGCTCGACCCCGACGCCCGGGCCGCGGTCGAGAGCGCGTGGCGCGACGCCCGCAGCCGTGACGTCGTCACTGCCGACGCCACGGTCGTCGCCGACCCATCGGTCTCCCGCGCACGCATGCTCTCCGACCTGTCGAGCGCCGTCACGCAGGCCGCGATCGTCGCCGGGCGCGGAAAGCGCTGGATGCTGCACGCGGCGGGCCTTGAGGCCTCCGACGGACGCGTGATCGTGCTGGTCGGCGCCTCGGGTGCGGGCAAGACCACCGCGACGCGCACCCTCGCCCGTCGGTGGGGGTACGTCTCGGACGAGACGGTCGGTATCGACCTCGACGGCACCGTGCATCCCTACCGCAAGCCGCTGTCGATCATCACCGACGGCCACGAGGTCAAAGTGCAGCGCGCCCCCGGCGACCTCGACCTGCGCGGGCTCGAGTCGACCCGTCTGCGGGTGGGCCGCATCGTGCTGCTCGACCGCCGCGCCGACCTGCGGCGAGCCCGACTGGTGCCCGTGTCACCGGCCGAGGCCCTCACCGCCTGCGCCCCGCACTCGAGCGCCATCACCTCTCTGCCGCGTCCGCTGCACGCGATCACGCGTCACCTCGACGCCACCGGGGGCGCACTCCGGGCGGAGTACACCGAGGCGGAGCAGCTGCTCGCGCTGTGCGACGACCTCGACCTCGCGGCCGCGCCGATCGAGCGGCCCCCGCTCAACGACGTTCCGTTGCGGGTCGCAGAGGCGACGGGAGGTCCGCGATATCGACTGGCGGATGCCGTGGACTCCCTGTCGTTCGACGACGGGCGCCTCGCCGTGCTCACCGCCACCTCCGCGGGGGCGGGCACCCTGCGCGTGCTGGCCGGGCTGGCTCCTTCGCTGTGGAAGGCCGCCGACGGCGCGACGCTGGACGCCCTTGAGGACGCGGTGATGCACGGTCTCGGCGACGAGACGGCGGGTTCCGCGGTGCGCGGCATCCTGGATCAGCTCGTCGAGGCCGAACTGCTGCACGTCGAGGCCTGACGCGCCCGCGGCGCGCGAGAGCGTCTCAGCCGCAGCTGCCGTCGGCCTGCAGCGCGGGGTCGTCGAGGATGCCGCCGGCGACGTCGAAGGTCGCGACGAGGTCCTGCCCCTGCACGGTCGCCGAGGTGAGGGTGAGCCCGGCCGGAAGGCGATCGGCGATGCACAGGCTCTGCGTCTGCACGAGCGGGTCGGCGATGCCGCCGAACTGACCGCGGAGGGTGTCGGCATCGATCGCGTTGCCGCCCACCGAGAAGGCGGAGGGCGTGAGCGTCAGGTCGCCCTCGGCCGCACCGGGAGACACCGTGGCCCCGATGGGGATGGCGATGCCGAACAGCGACAGCGAGGTCTCGAACGTCACGTCGGGGGCGGCCACGGTGACGGTGCCCGAGGGGAAGTCGGGGATCTGCGCGAGCAGCGACCGCAACTGGTCCTGGTCCAACCTCACCGAGGCGACTCCCCCGTCGGCCGCCGACGCACCCGACACGGGGACTCCGCGCAGCTCCACGCGCACGTCCCCGGTGATCGGGCCGAGGGTGACGTCGTCGGACGACACCGTGACGTCGTCGAGCCGCCCCGTGATGACCTGCGGCAGCACGAGGCCGCTCACCTGCACGTCGACGTCCTGATCGGCGGGGAGGCCGACGTGCTCGACCACGAGCGTGCGGACCGTGCCGGTCACGACCGAGCGCGCGATGAACTCCGCCGCCACGACCGCGGCGACCAGCAGCACCACGACCACGACGAGCACCGCGATCCATCGCCCACGACGGCGGCGGGGCGCTCGGTCGGGGGCCGCGGCGTCGGTCATCGTTACATCCGCTCCGGAGCGCTGACGCCGAGCAGGTCGAGGCCGTTGCGCAGCACCTGACCGGTGGCGTCGTTCAGCCACAGGCGCGTGCGGTGCACGGGTTCGACCGGGGCGTCGCCGAGCGGGATGACGCGGCAGTTGTCGTACCAGCGGTGGTAGAGACCCGCGAGCTCCTCGAGGTAGCGCGCGACGCGGTGCGGCTCGCGCACCTCGGCGGCGTAGGCGACGATGCGCGGGTACTCCTGCAGCGCGCCCAGCAGAGCCGATTCGGTCTCGTGGGCGAGGAGCTCGGGGGCGAACTCCGAGCGGTCGACACCCGAATCCGCGGCGTTGCGGGCAACGTTGTACGTGCGGGCGTGCGCGTACTGCACGTAGAAGACGGGGTTGTCGTTCGTGCGCTTCTGCAGGATCTCGGGGTCGAGCGTCAGCGGCGAATCGGCCGGGTAACGCGCGAGCGAGTACCGCAGGGCGTCGGTGCCGAGCCAGGCCTGCAGGTCGTCGAGCTCGACGATGTTCCCCGCTCGCTTCGACAGGCGCGCGCCGTTGATCGACACGAGCTGACCGATGAGCACCTCGATGTCCTTGTCGGGGTCGTCTCCCGCCGCACCCGCGAGGGCCTTGAGGCGGTGGACGTAGCCGTGGTGGTCGGCGCCGAGCAGGTAGATCTTGTGCGCGAAACCGCGGTCGCCCTTGTTGAGGTAGTACGCGGCATCGGCGGCGAAGTAGGTGTACTCGCCGTTCGAGCGCCGGATGACGCGGTTCTTGTCGTCGCCGAAGTCGGTCGTGCGCACCCACACGGCGTCGTCCTCGTCGAAGACGTGCCCCTGCTCGCGCAGGCGGTCGACGGCCTCGTCGACCAGGCTCGGCTGGCCCTCGATCCGCGCGTGCAGGTCGCGCTCCGAGAACCAGACGTCGAAGTGCACGTTGAAGCGCGCGAGCGAGGCCTGGATCTCGCCGAGCTGGAATCCGTAGGCCAGCTCGGTGGCGACGGAGATCTGCTCGGCGCGATCGAGGTCGAGGATGTCGGTGCGGGCGGCCTGCACGCGCTCCGCGAGAGCCGCGATGTACGCTCCGCCGTACCCGTCCTCGGGAGTCGGCTCGCCCGCGATGGCCGCGACGACGGAGCGACCGAAGCGCTCCATCTGGGCGCCGGCGTCGTTGATGTAGAACTCGCGCACCAGGGTCGCGCCGCTGGCCAGCAGCACGCGGGCGATCGCGTCACCCAGGGCCGCCCAGCGGGTGTGGCCGATGTGCAGCGGCCCGGTGGGGTTGGCGCTGACGAACTCGAGGTTGATCGTGTTGCCGCGCTGGGTGTCGTTCGTGCCGAACGCCGCTCCCTGCTCGACGATGAGCTTCGCCAGCGCGCCCGCCGCAGCGGCGTCGAGGCGGATGTTGATGAAGCCGGGGCCGGCCACCTCGACGCTCGCGATGCCGTCGACGGCCTCGAGGCCCGCGGCGATCTCGGCCGCGAACTCGCGCGGGTTCGCCCCGACGACCTTCGACAGCTTCAGGGCGGCGTTGGACGCCCAGTCGCCGTGGTCGCGGTTCTTCGGCCGCTCCAGCGGCAGATCGGCGGCGGTCAGCCCCGCCGACGAGCCCTCGCGTCGCGCCTCGGCGAGCGGAGCGATGACGGCGAGAAGGGCGGCGGAGAGGGCTGCAGGATCCATAACCCTGCAATTCTAGGCGGAGCGGACGACCCG
Source organism: Microbacterium sp. JC 701 (assembly GCF_021026215.1). Taxonomy (NCBI): domain Bacteria; kingdom Bacillati; phylum Actinomycetota; class Actinomycetes; order Micrococcales; family Microbacteriaceae; genus Microbacterium; species Microbacterium sp. JC 701. The sequence goes on along the minus strand of NZ_JAJNCV010000001.1, from coordinate 1,300,574 downwards.
ACCCTCCGTTCGCCCTCAGGCGATCTGCACCAGGCCGCGGTGGTCGTCGGGCCCGACGGGGGCCTCGTCTTCGAGCACCGCATCGACGCGCATGCTCTCGAGGCCGACGTACCCGCCGTGATAGCTGAGGAAGGCGCAGTCCGCGGCGTCGCGCCCGGTCGCGATCCGCACCAGCGACCGGCGGTCCGACAGGCGCGTCGCGTCGATGACGTGCCACTGTCCGTCGAGGTACGCCTCGGCGACCGCGTGGAAGTCCATGGGCACCAGGCCCGGCGCGTAGCAGGCGGCGTAGCGGGCGGGAACGTCCATCGCGCGCAGCAGGGCGATCACGAGGTGCGCGTAGTCGCGGCACACGCCTTGACCGCTCGCCAGCGTGGTGACGGCGCTGTCGGTGCCGAGGCTGAGTCCGGGCGAATACGTGACGGTGGATGCCACGAACTCCGACACCGCGTCGATCAGGTCGGCGCCGACCAGTCCGCGGAACTGGCGACGGGCCTGCCCGAAGACCTCATCGGACTGGCAGTACCGACTCGGACGGAGGTAGGCGATGGTGTCGAGCGCGCTCGTCGCCGGCGGCGTGGCTTGCGCGTCGATGACGGCCTCGTACCGGATGCTCAGCGGACCCTGGTCGCCGATCAGCCGGTGCAGACGACTCCCGGCGGCGTCGACGAGCTCGGTGGCCGCCCACGTGAGGTCACCCCTCGAGAAGGTCAGCGTCTCCTCCGAGAGCGGCACGCCGCGCGCAGCGGTGATCTGGAAGATGAGGTCGACGGACGTCCCCAGATCGAGGTCGAGTTCGGCGGTCACGCGGCGCGGCACCGAGCAATCCTCGCACGCGGTGCGCACCGCACGGGCCGCCGCGACGAGCGGGCTTCAGCCCTTCTTGCCCGGACCACCGCCGGGCCCGCCGCCGTCTTTGCCGGGACCCTTGTCTTTGCCGTTGTCCCCGGGCCCGGGCGCCTTGTCGGCGGGGCCGTCGTTCGACGAATCGTCGCCGCCGTCGTCGGTCACCGTGTCCTGCTGATCGTCGGTGCTGGACTCGGTGGTCTGCGAGGGTTCGGGCGTCGGCGTGGGGGTCGACGCCGGAGCCGGGACCAGCGAGGTGAGGTCGGCGCGAACGGTGGCGATGCGCGTGAGGATGGCGTCGGCCTCGTCGGCCGTGATCTCCCCCGCGTCGCGGCGCGCGGTGACCTCGGCCTCGAGGGCGTCGAGGCTCGTCAGGGCCGTCGAGTAGTCGCCCGTCGAGGCCTGCTCGGCGACCGTCTGCACGCTCTGCTGCCACGCGGTCGGCGTCGCGGCGGGCGGGGTGCAGCCCGCGAGCACGAACACCGCCGCGACGGTCACGACGACCGCGGGAAGTCCGTGTCGCCTCACGGGGCCACCTCGTCGTAGAGGTCGTTCATGTGCTGGTCGAGGGGCTGCGGCAGTGTCGGCAGAGCGGGTTCGCTCGCGGCGCCCGCGTTGGTCATCGCGACGGCGGCGGTGATTCCCCCCGCGACCAGGACGGCGGCGACGACCGCGCCGATGATCAGCGAGCGCCGCGACGGACGCCGGTCCGACCGCGGCTCCGTCGCCCGACCCGCATCGCGAGGCGCCGGTTCGAAGATGCGCGTCGGCGCGGTCGACCCGGGCAGGGTCCGCGTCTGCGCGTCGGCCTCCGTCGAGGGCGGCGGCACCGCCACATCGGACAGGGTGCGCAGGGCGACGATGAGGCCCGTGGCATCCGGTCTCTCGCTCGCTTCGATCGCCGTCATGCGCTCGAGCACCTCGCGCCACGCATGCGGGAGGTTCGCGGGAAGGTCGGGGGCCGAGACCAGTCGGGCCGCGAGCGCCTCGTGCGGCGTGCGCGAGCCGAACGGACGCTTCCCCGTGAGCGCCTCGAGCAGCACCAGGCCCAGCGAGTACACGTCGCTCGCGGGGGCGGCGGGCATGCCCCGCGCCTGCTCGGGGCTGAGGTAGGCGGCGGTGCCGATGACGGTGTCGGCCTTGGTCATGCGCGTCGCACCGACCAGGGAGGCGATGCCGAAGTCGGCGAGGGTGGCCCGGGGCATCTCGCCCGTGTGGGCGGCGGGGCGGATGAGGATGTTCGACGGCTTCACGTCGCGGTGGACGATGCCGCGGCCGTGGATGACCGCGAACGCCTCGGCGATCTCGCGCCCGATGCTCGCGACCTCCGGGCCGGGGAGTGGTCCGCGCTCGATCCGCTCCGCGAGGGTCGGGCCCGCGATGAGCTCCATCGCGAGGTACGCCGGAGTCGCGTCGAGCTTGGCGTCGTAGAGGGTGACGAGCGAGGGGTGCGAGAGAGAGGCCAACAGCCGGATCTCGGACCGCACCCGCGCCACGTCGGAAGGGTCGGCACCGTCGCCGTCGATGACCTTCAGCGCGAGCGTGCGCTCGAGCGCGGTGTCGACCGCCTCGTACACGCACGCGTAACCGCCCCGGCCGAGGGTACGGCCGAGACGGTAGCGACCGTCGAACAGATCGTCGACGGCAGGGTCGTAGGCGACGGTGGGTGTCGGTTCGCTCATGGGTGTCCTCCGGGGCGGCGGCCCCGCCGCGTCACACGAGGGGGTCGTTGTCGGAGCGCGTGGTCGAACGAGTGACCTGTGCGCCCCCGACGCCTTCGGTGCGGGTGACCGTGTCGGTCTGACGGCGACGGACGAGCATGACCACACCGATGAGGAAGACGACGACGCCCGCACCCATCATGATGTAGCCGATCGTGGTCAGATCGACGAACTGGTTGGGCAGATCCACCGCGAACGCGAGGATGGCGCCGATGACGAACAGCGCGATGCCGGCTCCGATGCTCATGATGAACCCCTTTCGAAGGTGCCCCCAGCATGGCAAGGACGGGGCGGATGCCGTATGCGCTTGACAACGGCTGTCAAGAGCGGTGCGGCTCCCGGCACGGGGGTGTGACATGGATGCCATGAGCCAGAACGACGTGACCACCCGATCCAACCGCGGCCAGTGGGAGAACTCCGTGGAGGGACGCCCCGAACTCTCGGCGAGCTTCTCGAGCCGGGAGGAGGCGGTCGATCAGGGTCGCGCCGTCGCCGACGAACTCGGTTCGCAGCACGTCGTCGAAGACGCCGAGCCGACCGGAGCCGTCACCGACGAGGACTGACCGCCCGGAGGACGACGAAGGCCGCGATCGATGCGATCGCGGCCTTTCCTCGGTGCCCCCGACAGGAATCGAACCTGCGACCTTTGGTACCGGAAACCAACGCTCTATCCCCTGAGCTACGGAGGCGGACCGGTCAAGGCTATCACCGCGCCCGGCGCCACCCCGACGCGGATCGGTGCCGCGGGGCGTGCGATCGCACCACCCCGCGGCATCCGGATCACTCGTCGCCGATGACGCCGATGCCGGTGGCCTGGTGGTCGGCGTTGGGGTCGTCCTTCGACGGCGCCTTGGCCTCTTCGTCGACGTCGTTCTCCTGGCTGGGCTTGACCGTGTCGTCGTCGCCGAGGTCGGCGGCGTCGTCGGGGGTGGAGTTCTGCTTGTCGCTCATGCGGGTCCCTTCGTCGCGTGGACCCCCAGCCTCGCAACCGCGACCCGGCGGAGGCACCGGCTTGACCGCGACCGCCGCCGGCTCTAACGCCCGAAGAGTCCCCGCACGCGTCGACCGATGGCCTGCGTGAGGATAACCTGCCGGCCGTTCACGTCGACCGTGAGCGTGGAGCCGGCCAGGCCCCGGCCGCGCACCGGCTCGGCGTCACCGCGCACGTAGGCCTCGGCGACGTCGACGTACACCGCGAGCAACTGCGCGCTCTGGTCCTTCGACGAGTTCGCATCGACGATCTGCACGCGATGGCCGGTGTCGGTCTCGACCGAGAACCAGCGCGACCCGGGGGTCGACACCAGCGCCCACCTGTCACCGCGGGCGAACCGCGCCCACGCGGCGCCGTCGCGCAGCTCGGTCGTCACCGCCAGATCGGCCTGCGCGAGCGCGAGCACCTCGAGCATGGCCAGCGCCTCGGCGGCAGTGACGTAGTCGCCGCGGTCGGCGCTCAGCCCACCCCACTCGAACCGGCGTTCGCTCATGCCGTCGCCTCCTCGCCGCACGCTCTCGACAGAGCGTAACCCCGCTCGAGACGGCCGGCGTCGACTCAGGCGGGCCGCAGGCTGTCGTCGGGGTGCAGGCTGCGCAACGGCACGGAGCCGTCGACGATCGCCTGCAGAGCTCGCGGACTGACCTCGAGCTCGGCCGAGATGGTCTCGATCGCGGCTCCCGACGACACGGCTTCGCGCAGGGCCGTCTCGGCCTCGCGGGACGCGGCGTCGACCTCCCCCGCCGAGCTGAGGACGAACGCCGACAGGCGTTCCCTCGCGAGACGGATCCACGCGCGCTGTCGTTCTCGCCGGTCGGCGACCTGCTGTGGTGACACGGACTCAGGTGACATGGTTCGCACTCCAGGGGGGAAGTGACGGCCCGCGCGGCTTCGCAAGCTCCCTTCCATGCTCACCGACCGAGGACGCTCCCGCATCCTCCGGAAGAACGACATTCGGAGGATCGCAGACGGATGCCACGGGCGCTCGCTCGCGCCCGTGGCATCCGGTTCAGTCGCCCTTCACGTTGACGATCTGCCGCAGCACGTGTCGCACGCTCACCAGGTCGGCGGCGTCGGCCATGACCCGGTCGATCGGCTTGTAGGCCTGCGGGATCTCGTCGAGGAAGGCGTCGGTGTCGCGGTACTCGATGCCGCGCATCGCCTCACGCAGCTGCTCGTGCGTGAAGGTCTTTCGCGCGGCCGACCGGGAGTACTCCCGGCCCGCCCCGTGCGGCGACGAGTTGAGCGACACCGGGTCGCCCCTCCCCTCCACCACGTACGACGCGGTGCCCATCGACCCCGGGATCAGGCCCGGCCGACCTTCGTCGGCCATGATCGCGCCCTTGCGCGAGACCCACACCCGCTTGCCGAAGTGCATCTCGGACTCGGAGAAGTTGTGGTGGCAGTTGATCCGCTCGCGCTCTTCGACAGGGGTGTCGAGGAACCGACCGAGCTGGTTCGCGACGCGGTCCATCATCTCTTCGCGGTTGAGCAGCGCGAAGTGCTGGGCCCACCGCAGTTCGCGGATGTACCGCGAGAACTCCGGCGTGCCCTCGACCAGGTACGCGAGGTCGGGATGCGGCAGCTCGATCCACCACTGCCTCGCCAGGCGCTGCGCGACACCGATGTGGTGCTTCGCGATGCGGTTGCCGATGCCCCGCGACCCGGAGTGCAGGAACATCCACACGTCGTCGTTCTCGTCGAGCGAGATCTCGATGAAGTGGTTGCCGCTGCCGAGCGACCCCAGCTGGTGACGCCAGTGCCCCGCGTACGACGCCGGATCGAACTCGGCCTTCTCGGCGCGGTCTTCGAGCTCGGCGATGCGCGGTTCGGCGGTCGCGACGATCTTGCGGTTGTCGCGGCCGGCCGACAGCGGGATGGCGCGCTCGATCTGCTGACGCAGCTCGGACAGGTCGCGTCCGTCGAGGTCGGCGGCGGTGAACTGCGTCTTGACGGCGATCATGCCGCAGCCGATGTCGACGCCGACGGCGGCCGGCATGATCGCCCCGAGCGTGGGGATGACCGAGCCGACCGTCGCGCCGAGGCCGAGGTGGGCGTCGGGCATGAGGGCGATGTGGGGGTGGATGAACGGCATCCGCGACGAGGTGCGGGCCTGTTCGACGGTCTTGTCGTCGATCAGGCTCGCCCACGACACGAGTCGTTCGGTGAGCTTCTGCATGGTTCCTTTCCTTCGTGCGATGACGTCGTGTGGGTGTCCCGTAGACGTCGCGGGAGCGGCCTCGGATCGAGACGCCTCCCCCACGAGGGAAAGAGAAAAGCCCCGACCTGACGGTGCGGGGCGTGAGCAAATGAGCTCTAGACGACCGGCGCCGGAGGGTACGACGAGAGAGGGAACGACTTGTTCGTTCCCTGCTGCTCCTGACGCAGATCGCGCATGGCGGTCATCGTCTCGTCCTCTCGGCCTTCCGTGCCGGCGGCACGGACTTGCGAACATAACGGATGCCTCCGCGGCGGGCAAGCATCGATTCGTTGCTCACCCGCGCGGCGGCGGAAATCAGCCGGTGCGTTCTCAGGCCTGGGTGGGCTGATCGAAGTCCCAGTCGATGGGCTCGTCGTCGGCGTGAGGATCGGGGTCGACGGCGCGCAGGTGCGGTCGGGGGAACAGCCGGTGCTCCTTCAGCTCCTTCGCAGCGTGCGAGAAGTCGGGCTGCTCGTCATCCCACTCGAGGGGTGCCGACAAGACGTCGTTGCCGACGCCGATCACGAGCTCAGCCTGTGCGACTTTCTTGTCGTCGGTCACGATCGGAATGCTCACGGCCTCGGCCTGGCCCTCCTTGGCGACCGCCGCGGTCAGCTCGACCAGTGACGCCGCGACGTCGTCGGTCGTGATCACGGTCTCGCCGGCATAAGTCACGCATCGCATGCTGCAACACTGCGGCCTCGCGCCCCGCACCGCCGGTGGGTTGCCTCGCGACTCCCCGTGCAGTACGGCTCAGTCGCGACGCTGCGTCGTGCGGAACATGGCCTCGTCGAGCTCGAACCACACCGCCCGCACGGTGTCGAACTCGCCGAAGGGTGCGGGCTGCGGGTCACTGAGGGAGAGGCGGTAACCGCGGGGCAGATCATCCACGTGCTGTCCGTCGCGCGGGCCGCCGACGAGCACATAGATCACGGCGAATCGACCGCCGGGGTCTCGACCGCGACGCCGTCGACGGCGTCGCTCATGCGCTGCAGGAACGCCACGACCGCTGCGGACTCGTCGGGCGTCATGTCGATGACGGCGGCGAGCATGCGGTCGTGCATGTTGCCGAGCGTCTGTCGCACCTCGGCGTGAGCGCGCGGGGTGGCCTGGATGAAGATGCTGCGGCGGTCGTCGGGGTTGTTCGACCGCGTGATGTGACCCGACCGCTCGAGACGGTCGAGGATCGCCGTGGTCGATGCGGTGGAGAGCCCGAGATACCTCGTCAGCTCCCCCGGCCGCACCCGCCGCGTGGAGTCGCGAAGCAGGTAGCGCAGCACGAGCAATTCGTTCTCGCCCATCGACATGGAGTCGCGGGTACGACGACGCATCGCCACCTCGGCGGCGCGATAGATGCGCAAAGCCTCGAGCACCGCTTTGCTGCGGTGTCGTCGATCGCTCGGCTCGTCTCCGTACCAGTAGGTGACCTCGTCGGTTCCCGTGGGCGTGAGTCCGCGGGACGTGGTTTCGACGTCTGTCATGACACACTCCTCCCCGCTCTTCCCGGAACTGTACACCCGAAATAATAGTTAGACAAACTAGTTACTAATCGAGTATGTTCTAAACACAGCTAATCGCTTCCGAAGGGAGTTCCCCATGGGCCACCTGTACTACGGCACCGCAACCGAGTCGATCCAGATCCCGGACCGCCTGCTGTCCCACCTCAAGGTCGTCGTCACGACCAAGCTCCGCCGCAGCGAGAGCTTCACCCTCAGCTGGACGCACGTCGACGGCACCCCCGGCCGCTCCACCCTCTGGCTCCAGCCGGCGATCCCGATGCGCTTCGTCTTCGACAGCGCCGAGCCGGAGACCCTCAACGCCACCGTGCTGAAGAACATGGCCGACATGGCCAACTCCTCCGCCGGCCTGGTGGTCGACCTCCGCGTCGACATCCCCACCAGCGAGGCGTCGCCTCGTGTCAACCCCACGCGAACGACGGCACCTGCGCGTCGCCGCTCGCTGTCTGTGGCGGCCTGAGATGACCACGGCATCCATCCCCTCCACCCTCGGCGCCGCTCGCGTGCTCTGGGCCAACGTCGACACCGGATTCTGGGTCGCCCACCGCGGCGGCGAGTACTTCGGTTGCGTCGACGCCGTTTCGGGCGGGTATGTCTCGCGCGACGCGCACGGCATTCCGATCGGGCGCTACGACGCCCTGAGCGCCGCGAAGGCTTCGCTGCGCACCACCTCCCACCCCGCGAACACCGCCCGTCGACACCGCTTCGAGCGTGCGAGCGTGTTGACGGCGACCGCGGTCGGCGGCACCGCCCTGGCTTTCGCCCTGACCGCCGGCGCCCTCGCGCCGCTGCTGTGATCGCGATGGGCGACATGGACCTGCGCGACGACGTCGACGACTTCGAGGAGGCGGCGACCGCCGACTTCCGCGAGCGCTACGGCGTCACCCCGCTCTGACCCCCGACGTGTCCGAAGAGGCGCGTCGACCCCCTTGTCACCCGGGCGCCCGCGTGCGAGCGTCGCCGATACGTCGAACGCGAGGAGAAGCGATGACCACCCACGACAAGAGCACGCCCGACCACGATTCCGCCGGCGCGGGCAGCGAATCGCCCGAAGAGGGCGCGGCCGCCCAGCACGACGCCGACGAAGCGGCGACGACCGAGGGCTCGCCCGCCGGCGACATCAGCTGACCGCCGCAACGCGTCGTCAGAAGGCGTAGCGCACCCGGCAGTACGGCAGCTTGCGCGCCACCAGCTCCGTCAGCGCGGCGACGCTCTGCGCCTTCAGCGGGTGGCGATAACGCACGTTCGTCGCGCCGTTCTGCGACACCTTCTCTTCTTGGACCTCGGGCGTCCACAGCAGGTCTTCGCCCTTCGGGTGCCACCCGAGGTTGACCTCGTGAAGCGCCTCGTTGTGCGTGAGGAAGATGATCTCGCACGCGAGTTGCGCCTTGGCGCGCGCGTGCAGCGCCGCGTCGAGCTCGTCGAACAGTTGCTCCCAGTCGGCGAGCCAGGTGGGCGTGAGGATGACGGGCGAGAAGTTGACGTGCACCTCGAAGCCCGCGTCGACGAAGTCGTTGATCGCGGCGATGCGCTCCGACATCGGCGTGGTCCGCAGGTCGGTGACGCGGGCCGTGCCGGCCGGCATGAGCGAGAACCGCACGCGGGTGCGACCCGCGGGATCCCACGCGAGAAGATCGCGATTGACGAACTTCGTCGCGAACGACGCCTTCGCCGTCGGCATCATGCGGAACAGGTCGCACACGTCGCGGACGTTCTCGCTGATCATCGCGTCGACCGAGCAATCGCCGTTCTCGCCGATGTCGTACACCCACGCGTCGGGGTCGCACTGGTTCGGCTCGGTCTTGGCCCCGCGCGCCGCCACATGGCGCGCGAGGTGGCGCGAGATCTGCTCGACGTTGGCGAACACCGTGATGGGGTTGCTGTAGCCCTTGCGTCGCGGAACGTAGCAATAGCTGCAGGCCATCGCGCACCCGTTCGAGAGCGACGGCGCGATGAAGTCCGCCGAGCGGCCGTTCACCCGCGTGACGACGCTCTTCTTGACCCCGAGCACGAGCGCCTCGGTCTTGATGCGCACCCACCGGGCGACGTTGGTCTCGTCGCCGTGCACCTCGGGGATCTGCCAGTGCGAGGTGATCGGCACGATGTCGGCCTCGGGCCAGCGTGCCACGATCTCGCGCCCGCGTTCGAGCTCGAGAGCGGCGTCTTCGGCGTAGATGCGGGTGACCCGCAACAGGTTCTCGCGTTCGACGGCCATGGTTCCGTTCTACCCGGAACCTCCGACATCGGGCCCCTCGGGCATCGGCTGGCACCGCGGACACCACCACGTGCGACGCTGCTCGGGATCGTTCGCCACCTCATCGCGCACGCGCACGCGCGTGCCGCAGCGCAGGCAGGGCCGCCCGGCTCGACCGGCCACCCAGTGCGACGCTCCCTTGCGCGCGTTCCCCGTGGTCACCTGATACATCCCGGGCACCGTCGCCGAGACGCGCAGGCACCGCGCCGCCAGCTCCACGAGCGCGTCGAGGTCGGTCGCCCCGATGGGTGCGAAGGGGTGGATGCCGCGGAGGAAGGCGAGCTCGTTCACCCACAGGTTGCCGAGGCCGGCGATCAGCGACTGGTCGAGCAGCGCCGCGACGAAGGGCCGCGAGGGGTGCACCGAGAGGCGCCGCACGGCTTCGGCGGCGTCCCAGTCGTCGCGCAGCGGATCCGGGCCGAGGAAGCCGACGACGTCGACCTCGCGGGCCGTGGGCACGAGGTCGACCACGGGGAGATCGAGGCCCCACACCTCGCGCCCGTCGTCGAGGCGGAACCGCACGCGCGCCTTCTCGCGCACGGCGGTCGGCAGCGTCCGGCCCGCGCGGGTGATCGTCCAGCTCCCCTGCATCCGCAGGTGGGTGTGCAGCGTCGACCCGTCGTCGAACCGCGTCAGCAGGTGCTTCCCGTGGGTGTCGTGGCTCCGGATGCCGAGACCCGCCAGGCTCCTGCCCGCAGCGTTGCCCGAGCGGAGCTCGCCGTCGGCGATGCGCACTCCCCGGGTGGCGGCGTCGAGTCGTCGCCGCAGCCGGAAGACGCTGTCGCCCTCGGGCACGGCTACGACGCCGAGGAGGCCGCCGCGTGCAGCTGGTCGTCGCGGGGAGCGAGGTCGGGTCGCAGGCGCGTGCCGAACTCGTGGCGCAGAGCGCTCAACGCCGCGTGCCATCCGGCCAGACCGTGAACGCCGGGCCCGGGACTGGTCGACGACGAGCACAGGTAGACGCCCTTCATCGGGGTACGCCACGGGTCGGGGCTGTAGACGGGACGCCCGAGCAACTGCGTGAGGTTCGGAGCGCCGGCCGAGATGTCACCGCCGGGGAAGTTGGGGTTCCACGCCTGGATGTCGGTCGCGGTGCGCGACGAAGACGCCAGCACCGTGTCGCGGAAGCCGGGGGCGAAGCGCTCGATCTGGCGAACGACCGCCTCTTCCCGATCGGCCGGGCTGCCCGACGGCACGTGCGTATAGGCCCAGAGCACGTGCTTGCCCTCCGGCGCCCGGGTGGGGTCGAACAGCGTGGGCTGGGCGGCCAGCACGTAGGGCGCGTCGGGCAGTTCGCCGCGGGCGACGGCGTTCTCGGCCGCCGCGATCTCGGCGCGCGTGCCGCCGATGTGGATCGTCCCCGCGCGGGCGACGTCGGGGTGGGCCCACGGCACCGGATCCGAGAGGGCGAAGTCGACCTTGGCCACGCCGCCGCCGTAGCGGAAGCGCTCCAACTGACGGCGGTACAGCTCCGGCATCCGCTCCCCCGCCATCGTCACCAGTGCACGCGGAGTGGTGTCGAGCAGCACCGCGCGCGAGGGCGGGAGTTCGTCGAGCGCGGTGACCTCGACACCGGCGTGCAGCACTCCGCCGTGCGCGCGGATGTCGGCGATCATGGCATCCGCGATCGACTGACTGCCGCCCACGGGGATCGGCCAGCCTCGTCCGTGCCCGTACGTCGCGAGCACCAGGCCGGCCCCACCCGCGGCGAGACTCGGCTGGTGCAGGATCGTGTGCGCCGAGACGCCGGTGATCATGCTGGGCACGACGTCGTCGCGGAACCTCGCGTTCCACCACGGACCGCCCTGCTCGAGCGCGCGCAGGCCGAAGAACACGGCCGCGAGAGGATCGCCCGGAATGCGCAGCAGCGCATTGCCCGTGAAGTCGGCGACCCCGCGGAGGTGCTCGACCAGAGGGCGCATGAGGCGTTCGTACGCGGGGCCGTCGACGCCCAGCCCGTCGGCCGCGCGGGCCAGGTCGCGGTAGGCGAGGCCTGCGCGCCCGCCGTCGAGCGGGTGCGCGTACGACACCTCGGGCACGATCAGGGGCACGCGGCGCTCGAGTCCGAACTCGCGGAAGAACCACGACTCCAGGGCCAGCGGGTGCACCGCCGAGCCGACGTCGTGGCGGAATCCGGGGAGGGTGAGCTCGGCCGTGGAGGCCGCTCCCCCGAAGGTCTCGGCCCGCTCGTACACGGCGACCGACAGGCCCGCCCGGGCGAGGGTGACCGCCGCAGCCAACCCGTTGGGGCCCGACCCGACGATGACGGCGTCGTAACTCTCGCTCATCGCTGGATCGGCTCCCTCTCGGCGGTGGATGCGAAGCCCGCCGCCGCAGAGCCGCCCGAGGTTCCGGGCGCCCCGCCCTCAGCGAGGTAGGCGAGCCGGTGCAGCGTCTCGGCGTTGCGGTAGCGCGTGATCGCGTCGAACACGGTGTCGGGCAGAAGTTTCGTCGGGCCGGTCACCGGCTCCTCCTGGATGCGGACGACGCACGCGTCACCCCGTGCCTTCACGTCGATCGCGACGCGGGCGATGCCGATCGGTCCGCCGTGCGGCTCGAGGACCGCGCGGCGCGGCGGGTCCCACTCGCGCATCACCGTCGTGTCGTTCACCACGAGGGGCCATGACCCGAACGAGTGATGCAGGGTCGCCCCTTCGGCGGGCCACTGCTCCGAGACGTCGCGCATGCGAGAGGTGCCGACCACCCACAGCGGGTACAGCCAGCCGTTCGCCAAGACGCGGAACACGTCGTCGGGCGTGCAGCGCAGGAGGCGCACATTGCGGGCCATGGGTCGCTCCTCCTCGTCGGCGGGGGCGGGCTCGCGCCCGGCACGGCCTACGCTACGGCTCCGTCCGCACTCGTGGCACGGAGGTTGCGCCCCGGCGCGTCGCGGGATAACGGACTCAGGCGGCAGCGGGCAGCACGAACCACGCGCGCGTGCCACCGGCAGGAGACTCGTCGAGGCCGATCGAGCCGCGATGCGCCTCGACGATGCGCCGGCACGTCGCCAGACCGATGCCGATGCCCTGCACCTCGGCCCCGTGACCGCGCTGCATCGGTTCGAACACCCGCTCGCGCTGGTCTTCGGAGACCGCGTCGCCGTTGTCGTCGACGTTCACGCGCCAGCCGTCGGGAAGGGTCTCGACGCTGATCACGATGCGCGGGACCCGGTCGGCGGCGACGGTGAACTTCACGGCATTGGCGATGAGGTTCTGCAGCAGCACGCGCAGCAGGGTGTCGTCGGCGCGGACCTGCGTCGACGTGTCGACCGTCACCTCGGCCCCGGCGCTCACGACGACGCCGTCGAGGTCTTCGAGCACGGCGTCGACCGTCTCGGCGACGTCGACCTGGGTGATGTGCGGTCGCGCCCCGCCCATCCGCGCGAAGTCGAGGAGGTCGGTGACCATCGACGTCATGCGGCCGGCGGCGGCCTCCGCGCGCGCGAGCGACTGCGCCGCACGCGGGGCGTCGACCATCTCGGGGCTGTCGGCGGCGAGCTCGAGGAAGCCGGCCAGCGCCGTCAGCGGGTTGCGCAGGTCGTGACTGATCTGCACCGCGAAGTGCTCGAGCTGCTCGTTCGACTCGATGAGATCGCGCTGCGCCCGCCGCAGTTCGAGCACGTCGATCACCTGGTGGGCGAGCAGATCGAGGGCCCGACTACTGGCATCCGACAGCTCTCCGACCTCGGTGTCGAAGACGCACAGCGTGCCGATGGCCACCCCGGCCGGAGTGATGAGCGGGCTCGAGGCGTAGAAGCGCGTGAACGCGATCTCGCCGGTGACGAAGGCGTTCTGGGCGAAGCGGGCATCGAGTCGGGCATCGGGGACGACAACGCGACCGGGGGTGCTGATGACGGCCGCGCACATCGAGTCTTCCCGCGCGCACGACGCGGCCTGGATGCCGACGGCCGCGACCTGGTGCTGCATGCGGTCGTCGATGATGTTGATGACCGCCGTCGGCACTCCGCACACGGTGGCGGCGAGCTCGACGAGACCCTGCAGGTCGGGTTCGGAGGGTTCGCCGACGAGGCGGTACTGCGCGATCGCCTCACGCCTGCTCACATCGTGTGCTGTGGACACGTCGTTCCCCCGATCTGGTTCCCGGGAAAGCCTACTGGTCGGCGGTTACACCGCGGCCGTCCGAAGCGAAAGGGGCTCGCGCCATCGTCTCGCAGCGCCGAGAGTCGGGGCATGAGCACTCCGTCCTTCCCCCAGACCCCGTCCGAGCCCACACCGCCGAACCCGTCGGAGCCGCTCGCCCCGACGCCGACGGAACCGACCGTCCCTTCCCCGGCCGAGCCGAATCCGGCACCGAGCGCGGGGACGTCGTCACCGGATGCCGTGGCCTCGGCGGGCCGCGACGGCGGAGCAACCGATGACTCCGAACCCGGCGCTTTCGCCACCGACGACGCCGACGCCGTGGGATCGGCCGAGATGGACGCCGACAACGCCGTGGAGCAGGACATGATCGACGCGGTGGACCCGGGCGGGCGCCCCGACTGACCAGCCGACGACGTGGAAAAGGGCGGTGCCTTCCGGCACCGCCCTTTTTCGTCCGTTCAGATGAGGATCACGGGTTGCCGCGGGTCCACAGCAGCAGGATCGCGACAGCCTGCAGCACGAGGCATCCGACCAGGATGGCCGTGCGGCGGCGCGGCGTCGACGACCACCGCTCGTCGCCCAGCATCGGCGCCATCGGCATGAGAAGTCGGAACGTGCTCTGCTGCGGCAGGAACACCGCGAAGATGTAGACGCCGTAGCTGAAGCCGTAGGTCACGACCATCAGGCCGAGCTTGCGCACCGGCCGCGACCACATGAGCGCCGCGAACGCGACGAGCAGAGCGATCACGAGAACGATGCCCACGAAGCCGAGGTGCGTTCCCGCCTGGCGGAACCACGGCGTGAACGGCGTGAACTCGTCGTTGCCGACGTAGTCGAGCCACCAGCCGAGCTCGGTGCGGATGTAGGCGTTGTGGGTCCCGGTGACGTACTGCGCGATGTGGTTCCACGACAGGCCCGCCACGGCGATCACGAGGCCCGACGCCATGAGCGAGGCCCACTCGCGCACCGGGAACGGGTCGACCTTGCGGCGGAAGAAGCGCACGAGGAAGACGATGCCCAGCGCGAGCCCCAGGGCGAGCACGCCCGGCCTCGTGTACGCGGTGACGAGCCCGATCGGCAGGATCCACAGGTAACGCCGCTTGATGGCGAGCAGCATGCCCGCGAACATCAGCAGCATGAACAGGCCCTCGCTGTACCCGATGACGAAGAGGAACGACATCGGGGCGAAGGAGAAGAACACCAGCGCCCACCAGGCGGCCTGCGGCTTGGTGACCGTGCGCATCAGCACGAACAGTAGCCAGGTGGCGCCGAGGCTCGCGCCCAGGCTCATCATCACCGACACCGGCTGCCACCCGAGACCGGTGGCCCCGGAGATCACGCGGATCATGGTCGGCCAGACGGGGAGGAACGCCCAGTTGTTCGGGAGGATGTCGCCCGAGACGTTCATGGGCAGCGACATCGGGTAGCCCTGAGCGGCGATCTGACCGTAGCGGTCGGCGTCCCACCCGGTGAGGTAGTCCCAGAAGGTGCCGAGGCGCTCGCTGTCGGGCCCGAAGCCCCAGCGCGCGGCCTTGGCGATCGAGTAGAAGCCCCACAGCATGCCGAAGTTGACGACGCGGGCGATGGCCCAGAGGATCAGGACCTTCGTGAAGGCACCGCGCTCGACCGGGACGACGCCCTCGGGCTTGCGCATGACGTCGCGCCCGTACTGGACGAGGGCACGACCGAGGCGCGAATCGCGCACGCGATCAAGGCGGCGCTGTCGCCCGATGACGGGTGACGGGCGGGTCGCGGGGGCAAGCTCGCTCGGCGGTGCGCTCACTCGGAACCTTTCACAGGGGAAGACATGGGCGAGTGACGACGGTGTCTGGCCCGGACAAGTGCAATTGGGTCGGATCGTACCGGATGAAACCGAACGTTCCCTCCGGTTGACTTTCGGCGAAATGGCCTAATCAGTGGGTGTCGCCCACGAGTTTGAGGCCGATCACACACCCCACCAGACCGAGCACGAGCAGCACCTTCACCACCGAGACCGCCTCCGTGCCGCCGATCATCGCCACCACGACGGTGAGGGCTGCACCGATGCCGACCCAGACCGCGTACGCGGTGCCGGTCGGGATCTCGCGCATCGCGAAGGCGAGACCGCCCATGGATGCCACCAGCGCGACGCCGAAGATCACGCTCGGCCAGAGCTTGGTGAAGCCCTCCGAGCGCCCCAGGGCGGTGGCCCAGACGGCCTCGAGGATTCCGGACAGGATGAGGACGATCCACGACATGACGGTGCTCCTTGGCCAGTCTTGTCGCAGTCCGGGTACTGATCCGTCGTCCGGGGACGCGGGTCGGCGTCCGTCTTCCAGGGTAGCGAGCCGACCTGGGCAGGACCCGGGCACCGCGGCATCCGGGATCAGATGAGGAAGATCGATGCCGAATCCGGGTTGTGCGCGTGCACGAGGACTCCGAAGACGACCGCGTCGAACA
This sequence comes from Microbacterium sp. JC 701, assembly GCF_021026215.1. Classification (NCBI taxonomy): domain Bacteria; kingdom Bacillati; phylum Actinomycetota; class Actinomycetes; order Micrococcales; family Microbacteriaceae; genus Microbacterium; species Microbacterium sp. JC 701. The sequence goes on along the minus strand of NZ_JAJNCV010000001.1, from coordinate 1,284,506 downwards.
GCAGGTGCACGGTCACCACGTACCAGAGCGAGCGGGTCTTCAAGAAGAGGAAGCCCTGCACGATCGCGAACGGGATCGTCAGCAGCGGGCCCCATGCCTGGTAGCCGAGCTCCCACAGGAACGACACGAACACGACCGCCTGCAGCAGGTTGGCGGTGAGGTCGGGGAAGTGCCGGCGCAACAGGACGAAGACCGTGCAGATGAAGAAGAGCTCGTCCCAGATGCCCACCGCGCCGACGCCGACGAACAGGCGCGCGATGAGGTCGCCCGTGACCACCTCGGGCCAGTTGCGGTAGACGCCCGAGGTGATGAAGTAGAACGGCAGGATCAGATAGCCGAGCACGATCACTCCGCCGAGCCACGCCCACTGCCACCAGGTCCAGCGGCCTCCCCCGCGCCAGGGGAAACGGATCGCGTAGTCGCGGTAGACGAAGCGCGAGACCACGTACGGCACGACGACGGCCCCGCCGAGGGCGAGGGTGAAACGCACGAACGCGGCGTTGTCGAGCTCGGCGTGCAGCGGGATCAGGCTGACGATGAACTGCCCGATCGCAATGAGCGATACATCGCGGGCGATGCTCGGCTCCTCGCCGCGCGCGAGGGCGACGCCGCCCAGGCGGTCGACGAGCACGGCGGATGCCACGGCGAGGGCGAGCAGGATCCACCCGAGCCACACGATCTGCACGACGAAGAGCGCGGGGGCGGCGAGGCACACCGCGAGCGCCGGGATCAGCTTGGGCGTCCACGTGGAACGCTCGCGGACCGGCACCGCGGTGTGCGCGGTCACGGCGAAACCCGCGTGTAGGTGAGGTCGCGGATGTCGCGGCCGACGCGAAGACCCTTCTGCTCGAAGGCGGTGAGCACGCGCCCCTCGAACCGCTCGGCCCAGTCCCCGTCGAATGCCCGCTCGAAACCGGGGGCGTCGTCGAGCACATCGCGCATCTGGTCGGCGTAGTCCTGCCAGTCGGTCGCGAGGCGCAAAGTGCCGCCCGGGCGGATCGCCTGCGCGGCGATGCGCGCGAACTCGGGGGCGACGAGACGGCGCTTGGTGTGCTTGTTCTTGTGCCACGGGTCGGGGAAGAACACCCACAGCTCGTCGACGGATGCCGCGGGCAGCAGGTGCTCGAGCGCCTCCGGCGCGTTGGCCTCGACGAGGCGGAGGTTCTTCACGCCCTCGCGGTCGGCGTCGAGCATGGTGCGGGCCAGCCCCGCGGTGAACACCTCGACGGCGAGGAAGTCGGTGTCGGGGTGAGCGGCGGCGGCCGAGACGATCTGGTGGCCCTGGCCGGAGCCGATCTCGACGACCAGGCGGGCCGTGCGGCCGTAGACGGCGGCGGGGTCGACGGCGGTGCCCGGCTTGACGCTGGTCTCGGCGGCTGCGCGCTCGACCGGCAGCAGGTAGAACGGCGAGAGCTCGGCCCACGCGCGATCCTGCGCCTCCGACATGCGGCCGCTGCGCCGCACGAACGACACCGGCTTGTCGCGGAAGACAGGCGCGGCGGTGTCCATGCCGTCCAGGCTAGAGGGACGGTCGCCGGGAATGTGCCGAACGGGCACCTTTCGGCCGCTCACGGGACGGTCACGAAGTCGATGAGCTCCTCGACGCGGCCGAGCAGGGCCGGCTCGAGGTCGCGGAAAGTGGTGACCTTCGACAGGATGTGCTGCCACGCGCGGGCGGTGTCGGCCTGCTCCTCGGCGGGCCAGCCCAGGGCGCGGCAGACGCCCACCTTCCACTCGATGCCGCGCGGCACCTCGGGCCACGCGGCGATGCCGAGGGCGCGGGGGGTGACGCACTGCCACACGTCGACGAAGGGGTGTCCGACGATGCGCACGTGCGCGCCGTGGCGGCCGCGGGCGATCTTCTCGGCGATGCGCGACTCCTTGGAGTTCGGCACGAGGTGGTCGACGAGTACGCCGTACCGGCGCTCGGCGGTGGGCGGCTCGGCGTCGAGCTTCTCTTCGAGCAGGTCGACGCCCTCGAGGAACTCCACGACCACGCCCTCGGCGCGCAGGTCGGCGCCCCACACCTTTTCGACGAGTTCGGCGTCGTGCTTGCCCTCGACGAAGATGCGGCTCGCGCGGGCGGTGCGCGCGCGCTGGTCGGCCGCCGCGAACGAGCCGGAGGCCGTGCGCGTGCGCCCCTTCGGCGCGGCCGCGGGAGCCTTCAGCACCACGGGCTTGCCGTCGACGAGGAAGCCCCCGCCGAGCGGGAACAGCCGGCGCTTGCCGAAGCGGTCTTCGAGCTCGACGTTCATGCCGTCGATGCGGGTCACCGCCCCGACGAAGTCACTGCCGGCGACCTCGACGACGAGATCGGCGGATGCCGCGACCTCGGCGGGCGTGATGCGTCCGGCGTCGCGCCACCCGCGGGCGAGCACGTCGGTGCCGTAACGGTCGTCCATGGTGTACCTCCGAGCGTTCGAGCCTAGGCGGCGCCCGCGTGCGCTGACAGCGGACGCGCCGCTCCTTCCCCGGTGTCGGCGGTCGTTTGTAGGGTGGAACCTCCGGCCGCCGAAGGGGGATGCATGCGAAAGCCGATGATGGCTCGTGCGATCTGCGTCGTGATGCTCGCGCTCATCGGCGTGGTCGCGGCGCCGCTGAGCGCCTCGGCCGTGCCGCCGCCGTCGCTGGGCTCGAGCTTCGTGCTCGACGACGTGAACGCGCTCACCGACGCCCAAGAAGCAGAGGTGCAGGCGAAACTGCTCGCCCTGTCCGACCAGACGGGTCTCGACATGTGGGTCGTCTACGTCGATTCGTTCACCAATCCCACCGGCGCGGCCGACTGGGCGAACGAGGCCGCCAACCGCAACAACCTCGGCCCCCACCAGTACCTCCTGGCGATCGCGATCCAGGGCGACACCTTCGAGTACTACCTCTCCGGCGACGTCGACGGCGGGGATCTCTCCGCCGACCAGCTCGCCTCGATCGAGCAGGACCGCGTGCAACCGGCTCTCGAGGCCGGCGACGACGCCGGTGCCGCGATCGCCGCAGCCGACGGCATCCGCACCGCCCACGCCCAGGCCGGGGGCAACAAGCCCGCTCCCCCGCCGACCCCCGCGACCCAGAGCGGCCCGGCCATCGTCCCCGTCGTGCTGGTCGGCGTGCTGCTGCTCGCCATCGCGGGCGGTCTCATCTTCTTCGCGGTGCGACGACGTCGCGCCGCCGCACAGGGCGGATCGACCGCTGCCCCGGCCGAGAGCGTCGACGAGCTGCGCCGCCGCGCCGGATCGGCCCTCGTCGCCACCGACGACGCGGTCAAGACGAGCGAGCAAGAGCTCGGATTCGCCCGCGCGCAGTTCGGCGACGAGGCCGCGGCGCCCTTCATCGAGGTGCTCGCCCTGGCCAAGGCCGATCTCGACCGGGCCTTCTCGATTCAGCAGCAGCTCGACGACAGCACCCCCGAGACACCCGAGCAGCAGCGCGCGGGCTACGCCGAGATCCTGCGCCTGTGCACCTCGGCCGACGAGGCCCTCGACGCCAAGGCCGCGGCCTTCGACGAGCTGCGCGCCCTCGAGGCCGACGCCCCCGCCGCCCTGGCTGCGGCACGCGAGCGACGCACCGCCGCCGAGCAGGCCCTGACCGCCGCCGACGCCGAGAGCACGCGGCTCGCGACCCTCTTCACCGCCGAGGCGCTCGCGCCCATCGCCGACAACCCCGCGCAGGCGCGGGCGCGGCTCGCCCTGGCGACCGAGCAGGAGGCCGCAGCCGATGCCGCCCTCACCGCCGGGCGCACGGGCGAGGCTGCGGTGGCGATCCGCGCCGCCCAAGCGGCGGTCGCTCAGGCCGAGACCCTCGAACGCGCGATCACGACGCTCGGCACCGACCTCGCCGAGGCCCAGCAGACCGCGGCGTCCCTTCGGGCCGAGGTCGAGGGCGACCTCGCCGCCGCGGCGGCGCTCCCCGATACCGACGGTCGCATCGCCCAGGCCATCGCCTCCACGCGGGCCCAACTCGACGCCGCGCGTGCCGCCGCGAGCGGTGCCCGCACCGACCCCCTCCGCGCCGTGCAGGCCCTGCAGCAAGCGAACGGCACCATCGACGCGGTACTCGACGCCGCTCGCGACGAAGCCGAACGCCGTCGCCGCGCCGAGGCGCAGCTCGAGGCCACGCTGACGCAGGCGCGTGCCCAGGTGCGCGCCACCGAGGACTTCATCGCCGCGCGCCGCGGTGCCATCGGACCGACCGCCCGCACGCGCCTGGCCGAGGCGGGCGCGGCGCTCGTGCAGGCCGAGCAGATGCGACAGACCGACCCCGTCACGGCATTGACCGCCGCGCAGCGCGCCGCGCAGTTGGCGGGCGACGCGAGCTCGCTCGCCCAGAACGACGTCGGTGCCTTCGGCGGTTCGGGGGGCTTCGGCGGAGGTGGCGGCGGAGGCGATCTGATGGGCGCCATCCTCGGCGGCATCGCCGTCAACTCGGTGCTGGGCGGCGGACGCCGCGGCGGCTTCGGCGGAGGAGGCCTGGGCAGCGTGCTCGGCGGACTGGGCGGAGGCTTCTCCGGCTCGGGGCGCTCGAGCGGCGGCGGCTTCGGCGGAGGGTTCTCCGGCGGCGGTCGCTCCCGCAGCGGCGGGGGCGGCGGGTTCTCCGGCGGCGGTCGCTCCCGCAGCGGCGGGGGCGGCGGGTTCTCCGGCGGAGGCCGCAATCGTGCCGGGGGCGGACGAGGAGGACGCCGCTGATCCACCCCCTCGCGGAGCATCGCCCGATCACAGAGAATTCGTAGCAACCGCCACCAGACTCGACATCGTCGCCTTCTGAAAGGAACACCCCGCATGGCCAAGCAGTCCATCTTCGGTCGCATCTCGACCCTCGTCCGCGCGAACATCAACGCGCTCCTCGACCAGGCCGAGGACCCGCAGAAGATGCTCGACCAGCTCGTCCGCGACTACTCGAACTCGATCGCCGACGCCGAGTCGGCCATCGCCGAGACGATCGGCAACCTGCGCCTGCTCGAGCGCGACCACCAGGAAGACGTTCAGGCAGCCGCCGAATGGGGCAACAAGGCCCTCGCCGCCAGCCGCAAGGGCGACGAGCTGCGCGCCTCCGGCAACGCGAGCGAGGCCGACAAGTTCGACAACCTCGCCAAGATCGCGCTCCAGCGTCAGATCACCGCCGAGAGCGAGGCCAAGGCGGCCGAGCCGACCATCGCCTCGCAGACCGAGGTCGTCGACAAGCTCAAGGACGGCCTCAACGGCATGAAGGGCAAGCTCGAGCAGCTGCGAGGCAAGCGCAGCGAGCTGCTCGCCCGCGCCAAGGTCGCCGAGGCCCAGAACAAGGTGCACGACGCCGTCAAGTCGATCGACGTGCTCGACCCCACGAGCGAGCTCGGCCGTTTCGAAGACAAGATCCGCCGCGAGGAGGCCCTCGCCGCCGGCAAGCAGGAGCTCGCCGCCTCGAGCATCGACGCGCAGTTCAACGCCCTCGAAGACGTGGGCGAGCTCACCGAGGTCGAGGCGCGCCTCGCCGCGCTGAAGGTCGGCGGCCCCCAGCGCGCCGCGATCGACGCACCGAGCCCCGACCAGGTCTGACAGACACCCGAGAGTGCATCGCCCGGACCCCGGGCGGTGCACTCTCGTCACACGTGCGAGGGAAGCCGCCCATGACCCGATTCATCGTCGCCCCGCAGTGGCAGGGCTCGTCGTCGTCCCGCGCGATGCAGCTGGTCGACGGGGCCGAGGCCGTCGCGGGCGACCTCCCCCGTGCCGCGACCACCCTGCTCGAGGCCCCGACCGAGGCCGGCGACGCGCAGGGCTCGCGGATCCACCGCATGAGCGCTCTGGTGCGCATGCGGCAGCGCATCGAAGACGCCGTCCGCTCGGCCGACGAGACGGCGATCGTGGTCGGCGGGGACTGCGGCGTCGCCCTCGGGGCCGTCTCCGCCGTGGCCGGCGACGATCTCGCGGTCGTCTGGATCGACGCGCACCCCGACCTCAATACCCCCGACTCCTCCCCCAGCGGTGCCTTCACGGGCATGGTGCTGCGCGGCATCGTGGGCGAGGGTGAGCCGCTGCTGCGCCTCGAGCCCGGGATCGACCCCGCGCGCCTCGTGCTGGTGGCCACGCGCGCGTGGGATCCCGAAGAAGAGGCCTTCGTCGCGGCGCACGGCATCACGGTCGTCTCCGCCGACGAGCTCTCCTCCCCCGACGCCCTCGCCGACGCGGTCGCCGCGACCGGTGCCAGCCGCGTGCACGTGCACGTCGACCTCGACGCTCTCGACCCGGCCGAGATCGGCGGCGTCGCGCAGGCCGTTCCCTTCGGCGCCCGCACCGCCGACCTCGTGGCATCCATTCGTCGCCTGAAAGAGACGACGCCGCTCGCGGGAGCCACCCTGACGGAGTTCTCGCCCGCGTCGCCCGCCGCGGCCGTCGACGACCTGGGCACGATCCTGCGACTGATCGGAGCCCTCGCGTGAGCCCGATCGCCCGCCCGCCCGCCGGATGGCGCGAGCGCGCCGACACGGCCGTGGCCCGCGGTCGCCGGTTCGACCGCTTCATCCCGGCGGCGTTGCTCGACTCCCGCGTCAGCCGGGTGGGCTACTGGTACGGCTGCACGGTCGGATGGGTGTGGGGCTCGATCTGGAGCACCGGACGCATCGAGAAGCGCCACGGGCTCTGGGTGTTCCGCGGGCTGCCGTCGTGGGCGTTCCCGCGGGGCGGCGTATGCGTGGGCGGATGCTTCCTCACCGGCGACGACCGCCCGAGCGACGCCGTGCTGGGCCACGAGGCCGTGCACAAGCGCCAGTGGCAGCGGTACGGCTTCCTTATGCCGCTGCTCTACGGGCTGGCCGGGCGCGATCCCCTGCGTAACCGCTTCGAGATCGAGGCGGGGCTCGTCGAGGGCAACTACGTACCGCGCGGCAGCTGAACCGCCGCGCGGCACGCGACCCGCGACGCACAGGTCCCTGAGCTCGTCGAAGGGCCCGGTGCACAGGTCCCTGAGCTTGTCGAAGGGCCCGGTACCCGCGAAGGCCCCGGTGCACAGGTCCCTGAGCTTGTCGAAGGGCCCGGTACCTGCGAAGGCCCCGGTGGCTTCGACAGGCTCAGCCACCTGGCGCAGCATAGGTCCCTGAGCTTGTCGAAGGGCCCGGTACCTGCGAAGGCCCCGGTGCACAGGTCCCTGAGCTTGTCGAAGGGCCCGGTACCTACAAAGGCCCCGGTGGCTTCGACAGGCTCAGCCACCTGGCGCAGCAGAGGTCCCTGAGCTTGTCGAAGGGCCCGGTACCCGCGGTTGTCCCGGTGGCATCGACAAGCTCAGCCACCTCGCGCAGCATAGGTCCCTGAGCTTGTCGAAGGGCCCGGTACCCACAAAGGCCCCGGTGGCTTCGACAGGCTCAGCCACCTCGCGCGACGCACAGGTCCCTGAGCTCGTCGAAGGGCCCGGTACCCGCGAAGGCCCCGGTGCACAGGTCCCTGAGCTCGTCGAAGGGCCCGGTACCCGCGGTTGTCCCGGTGGCATCGACAGGCTCAGCCACCCCGCGACGCACAGGTCCCTGAGCTCGTCGAAGGGCCCGGTCCCCGTCAGCGGGCGGTCGAGAGACCGAAGCGCTCCGGCGTGTGGATCGCCTGCGGGTCGACGCCGTGGCGCGCGACGAGTTCGTCGACGATCTCGGCCGTGCCCAGGTAGCCGCCGAGCAGCACGACGCGGGTGGCGTCGTCGTCGCAGCAGAGCATCTCTCCGGCCCAGCCCGACACCGCACGGGTGACGGCCTCGCCCGGAGCGCAGCCGCGACCGGTGCCGGGGGCGCCGCCGCGACGCGAGCGGTCGAGCCAGCTCAGCGTCATGCGGGCGGGGGCGGCGATGCGGCCGATCCACGACTCGTCGGGCACCTCGATGAACACGCGGCCGGTCGAGCAGATCGGCAGGGTGGCGAGCAGGGCCTCGAGTTCGGCGAGCGAGTTCTCGTCGGCGGTCACGAGGTGCTGGACGCGGGTGTGCCGCGACGCGCGGCAGGCGGCGTCGTTGTGCTCGGTGGAGGTGGCCATGATGACCCCCACTATACCCTCAGTGAAGGGTTGCCTAACCTTGGTGTCGGCTGATGATCCACGCGTGGATCATGCCACCAGCACCTCGCGCAACCGCTCGAGCTCGGCATCCGTCATGCCGTGGGCGCGGAGATAGCCCGCGGGCGACCCGAACTCGCGGTCGAGGCGATCGAGCAGCGCCCGCATGGCGCGCGCGGGCGACCGCGTGGCCAGCTCGTCGGCGTGCACGTTGTCGGGGTGCAGGGCGCGGATCGCGGCGCGCACGCGCTCGGTGCGTGCGACCGGCAGCAACTGCTCGGTGCGCGCGTAGTCGGCGATCACGGCCTCGCGGTCGACGCCCGCCGCGGCGAGCGCCACCCCGATCGTGACTCCCGTGCGGTCTTTGCCGACGGTGCAGTGCACGAGCACGGGCTGGGCGGTCAGGATGCCGCGCACCACGGCGACCACGCGGTCGGCCGAGTCGTCGACGATGGAGGAGTAGAGCTCTTCGAGGCTGACGTCGCGCTCGAAGAACGACGCGACCGATCCCAGGAACAGCGGCTCGTGCTGCACCTCGATGAGAAGGTCGTCCAACCGGCTCGGATCGTTCGCGAGTTCGGCCTCGTCGCGCAGATCGATGATGCGGCGGATGCCGAGGGCTCGGAGATCCGCGATGCCGGTGTCGTCGACCTGCACGAGGTTGCCCGAGCGGAAGAGCACCCCCGAGCGCGTGGTGCCCTCACCTGCGGGGAGTCCTCCGACGTCGCGGAAGTTCGAGGCCCCCGAGACCAGCGAGCCGGTCATGCCGTGCCGTCCGCGTGCACGTGCGGGGCGGCACGGGCCGAGGGGCGCGGCGGCACGGGGTACCGACCGGCGATGGCGACGCGGTTGAAGGCGTTGATGGCCACGAGCACCCAGCTGAGCGCGACGTACTCCTGCTCGCTGAGGATGCCGCCTGCCTGGTCGTACACCTCGTCGGGGATGCCGTCTTCGTGGATGAAGGTGAACGACTCGGTCAGCTCCAGCGCGGCGCGCTCGCGCTCGTCGAAGACCCCCGACTCGCGCCAGGTGGCGATCTGCGCGATGACGTCGGCGTCGAGCCCGGCGGCGACCGCGGCATCGACGTGCACGCGCACGCAGTAGGCGCAGCCGTTCAGCTGCGAGGCGTGGATCTGCACGATCTCGCGCAGCCGCGCGTCGATGCCCGCCTCAGCGGCGAGGCGCCCGACGGTCGTCGAGAACGAGCGCAGCGCCGCGTAGGCCTCGGGAGCCGATTTCGACAGGTGCACGCGCCGTTCTTCGCCCATGGCCACAGCCTACGGCGACCCCGCGGGGCCGGGGCGTGGCGTTCGCCGAGTCCACGGCATCCGCTCACCCGGGGTTTCCCCCGCGGCGGTACGGCAACGCGACGGCGGTGGCGGCGGAGGCCGCGCGGTGACAGGCTGGACGGATGCCCGAGCTCGACGAGTTCTCGTTCCTTCCCGCCCAGGCCGCCGATCTCGGCCGCGAGGTCGCCGCCGTCGAACGCGTCGACCTGACCCTCGCCGACCACCGCCGGCTGAGCGCCCTGCGGTGGGGCGACGCCGATCCGGCGATCACGCTGCTGCACGGGGCGGGACTCAACGCCCACACGTGGGACACGACGCTGCTGCACCTCGGCGTCCCCGCGCTCGCGCTCGACCTCCCCGGGCACGGCGACTCGTCGTGGCGCGACGACGCCGCATACGTGGCGCGCGTTCTCGCCCCCGACGTGATCGCCGCCCTCGAGGCGTGGACGAGCGGTCCGCAGGTGCTGGTCGGACACTCGCTGGGCGGCCTCACCGCCGCAGCCGTCGCCGCTGCGCGCCCCGACCTCGTGTCGCGTCTCGTGATCGTCGACATCACCCCCGGCGTCGACCCGAGCGCGGGCCCCGCGCAGATCCGCGCCTTCTTCGCGGGCCCGACCGATTGGGCCTCGCGCGACGAGCTCGTCGAGCGCGCCCTGTCGTTCGGCCTCGGCGGCTCGCGCGAGGCGGCCACGCGGGGTGTCTTCCTCAACTCGCGCGTGCGCCCCGACGGCCGCGTGGAGTGGAAGCACCACTTCGCGCACCTCGCCGCCGCCGCGGTGAACGCCGGAGCGGACCCCTCGACCCCCGATGCCGTGCGCGCGGTGCTCGCGAGCACGGGATGGGACGACCTCGAGGCCGTGCGCGCGCCCGTCACCCTCGTACGCGGCGAGCGCGGATTCGTCACGGCACCGGATGCCGCGGACTTCGCCCGGCGCGTGCCCGGGGCAAGCATCGAGACCCTGTCGACGGGGCACAACGCCCAGGAGGAGGATCCGGCGGGTCTCGCGGAGCTCCTGCGCGGCGCGGTCGACGCGGCGCGCTGACCCCGACGCGTCGATCAGCCGGGCAGGGCGTGGGTTAGTGGACTCTGCGCCCCGCGTCACATGCCGTCGCGCACCGTCACAGACGACGGCGAGGGAATGCGGGTGAAAGTAGGCTGTTGCCACCCCTGCACGGCATCCACAGCACTCGGATGCCTTCGGCCTGCGAAAGGACACCCCGCAATGCTGCGCCGCACCGCCCTCGCCACGAGCGCGCTCCTGATCGGAGCTCTCCTGCTCACCTCGTGCACCGGCACCGACACCTCCCCCGCTCCGACGGGTGAAGCCGACCCGAACGGCACCCTCACGGTGGGGCTGAGCCTCGAGCCGACCAACCTCGACATCCGCCACACCAGCGGCGCCTCTCTCGAGCAGGCGCTCATCGACAACGTCTACCAGGGTCTGGTCACCCGCAACGGCGACGAGAACAACGCGATCGTCCCCGCCCTGTCGACCGCGTGGACGATCTCGCCCGACGGCCTCACCTACACCTTCACCCTGCGCGAGGGCGTGACCTTCCACGACGGCAGCGCGCTGACCGCCGACGACGTCGTCACGTCGCTGCAGACGACGAAGGACGACGCGACGATCCAGAACAGCGCCGACCTGGCGAACGTGGCATCCATCTCCTCCCCCGATGCCTCGACCGTCGTGGTCACCCTCGCGCAGCCGAACATCGACTTCCTGTTCGCCCTCACGGGCCGTGCGGGGCTCATCTTCAAGAACGGCGACACGACCAACTTCCAGACCTCGGCCAACGGCACGGGCCCCTTCCGCGTGGAGTCCCGCAACGTCGGCCAGAGCGTGACGCTCGCGCGCTACGACGGCTACTGGGGCGCCAAGGCCGGAGTGGCCGAGGTCGTGCTCGATTACATCCCCGACCGCAACGCCGCCGTCAACGCCGCCGTCGCCGGCGATCTCGACGTCCAGCTCGAGGTCGACCCCGAGCTGCGCGGACAGATCGACGGGACGAACAACTTCACGATCGATTCCGGCCTCACCACCGACAAGGGCACGCTCGCGTTCAACAACGCCAAGGCCCCGCTCAACGATCAGCGCGTGCGCGAGGCGCTGCGCCTGGCGATCGACCACGACGCGCTGATCCAGACGCTCGGGTCGGGCGAGACCCTGTCGGGCCCGATCCCGCCGCTCGACCCCGGGTACGAAGACCTCTCGGGCAGCATCTCGTACAACCCCGACCGCGCACGCGAGCTGCTCGCGCAGGCCGGCGCCGAGAACCTCAACCTCACGCTGACGATCCCCAACGTCTACCCCGGCGCGATCTCGACCTTCCTCGTGTCGTCGTTCGCCGACGTGGGCGTCACCCTGCAGGTCAAGCAGGTCGACTTCTCGGCCTGGCTGCAGGACGTCTACCAGAACAAGGACTACGACCTCAGCTTCGTGCGCCACGTCGAGGCCCGCGACTTCGGCAACTGGGCGAACCCCTCGTACTACTTCGGCTACGACAACGCCGAGGTGCAGGGTCTCTACGCCCAGGCGCTGGCGACCACCGACGAGCAGCAGTCGTCCGACCTGCTCGCCGAGGCCGCGCGCATCGTGAGCGACGACGACGCCGCCGACTGGCTGTTCCTGTCGACGCCGCTCACCGCGGTCGGCACGAACGTGGCGAACTTCCCGAAGAACTCCCTCAACGTGCGACTGCCGCTGTCGGCTGTGACGGTCGCGTCGGAGTGATCCGTTACGCGCTGACACGGCTGGGCCTGCTCGTTCTGGGCCTGGCCGTGGCCAGCGTGCTGATCTTCGTCTCGCTGCGGGTGCTCCCCGGCGACGTCGCGCAGGTGATCGCCGGAACGCAGGCCACCCCCGAGCAGATCGCCGCCCTGCGCGCGAGCCTCGGACTCGACGCTCCCCTGTGGACGCAGTACGCCGACTGGATCGGCGGTCTGCTGCGCGGCGACCTCGGCACCTCTCTGCTCACGGGGACGTCGGTGAGCGCCGAGCTGATCGACAAGGCACGGGTCACCGTGCCCCTGTCGATCATGTCGCTGACGATCGCGCTGCTGATCGGCATTCCGTTCGGTGTGCTCTCCGCCCTCGGGCGCCGGCGTGCGGCGGGGGCAGCGCTCAGCGTCGCCGCGCAGGCGCTCGCGGCGGTGCCGGTGGTGTGGGCGGGACTCATGCTCGTGGTGGTGTTCGCCGTGGGGCTCGGGTGGTTGCCACCCCAGGGTTTCCCGCGCGCCGGCTGGAACGACCCCGCCGCCGCATTCCGCGCGCTCGTGCTGCCCGCGCTGACGATCGGCGTGATCGAGGGGGCCATGCTGCTGCGGTTCGTGCGCAGCGCGACCCTGCAGGCGATCGGCCAGGACTATGTGCGCACCGCCGCCGCCAAAGGCCTGACCCGCACGCGCGCGCTGCTCAGCCACGGTCTGCCCAACGTGGGCCTCTCGGTCATCACGGTGCTGGGGCTGCAGATCGCCGGGATCATCGTGGGAGCCGTCGTCATCGAGCAGCTCTTCACGCTCCCGGGCGTGGGCCGCATGCTCGTCACCGACGTCGCCTCGCGCGACCTGCCCAAGGTGCAGGGCGAGCTTCTCGCGGTGACCGGCTTCGTGCTCATCGTGGGCTTCGTGGTCGACCTCGCGCATCGCCTGATCGACCCTCGACAGCGGGAGGCCGAGTGAACACCCTGAAACGCCTCTGGGGGCTGGGCACCGGCCGCTTCGGTCTCGTCATCGTGCTGCTCGTGCTGCTCGCCGCCGCGGTCTCGCTGGTGTGGACGCCGTTCGACCCCGCCGCCGTCGACGCCCGCGCGCGGTGGACGGATCCCTCGTGGCCCCACGTGCTGGGCACCGACGACAGCGGCCGCGACATCGCAAGCCTCCTGCTCGCCGGCGCCCGCACGACGGTGGTCGTCGCGGTCGGGGCGGGGGTCGTGGCATCCGTCATCGGCATCGCCCTCGGCGCCCTCGGCGCCCTCACGACCCGGTGGGTGCGCGAGAGCGTCTCGGTGCTCGTCGACATCCTCATCGCCTTCCCGGTGCTGATCATCGCGATGATGATCTCGGCCGTGTGGGGCGGGTCGCTGTTCGTGGTCATCTGGTCGGTGGGCATCGGGTTCGGCGTCAACGTCGCCCGCGTCACCCGGCCCGAGCTGCGCCGCGTACTGCACAGCGACTTCGTGCTCGCCGGGCGGGCCAGCGGGCTCTCGACCTGGCAGAACCTCACGCGGCACCTGCTGCCCAACGTCGCGCCCGTGTTCATCGTGCAGCTGTCGTGGGGCATGGCCGTGGCCGTGCTCGCCGAGGCGGGACTGTCGTACCTCGGGTTCGGCGCCCCCGTCACGCAGCCGTCGTGGGGCGTGCTGCTGAACAGCCTGCAGCCTTACATCGCCGTGCACCCGCTCACGGTGGTGTGGCCGGGGCTGGCGATCACCCTGACCGTGCTCGGACTCAACCTGCTGGGCGACGCCCTGCGCGAGGCGGCCGACCCGACGCTCGCCGAGCGCGCGCCGTCGGCACGGACGCATGTTCCGGGGGTGGTCGCATGAGCCTCGAGGTGACCGACCTGCGCATCGAGATCGGCGGCCGGGCCGTCGTCGACGGCATCTCGTTCGCGGTGCCCGACGGCGCACGCGTGGGGCTCATCGGCGAATCGGGCTCGGGCAAGTCGCTGACGGCCCTCGCCATCCTCGGGTTGCTGCCCGACGGGGCCGTGGCCTCCGGCAGCGTGCGGTGGAACGACCGCGAGATCCTCGGACTCCCCGACCGCGAGCTCGCGCGCCTGCGTGGCGACGACATCGGCATCGTCTTCCAGGAGCCCCGCACGGCCCTCAACCCCATCCGCACGGTGGGTCGCCAGATCGGCGAGTCGGTGCGGATCCACGAGAAGGTGTCGAAGCGCGAGGCCCTCGCCCGCGCGGTCGTCGAGGCCGAGCGCGTGGCCCTCCCCGACCCCGAACACCTCGTCTCGCGCTACCCGCACCAGCTTTCCGGCGGCCAGCGCCAGCGCGTCGCGATCGCGATGGCCCTCGCGTGCCGCCCGCGCCTGCTCATCGCCGACGAGCCGACCACCGCCCTCGACGTCACGATCCAAGCCGGGATCCTCTCGCTGCTGCGCTCCCTCGTGCACGACGCCGGCATGTCGCTGGTGTTCATCACGCACGATCTCGCGGTGCTCGCGCAGGTGGCCACGCATGCCGTCGTGCTCGAGCACGGCCGCGTCGTCGAACAGGGCGCCGTCGAAGAACTGCTGCGCGCGCCGTCGTCGCCCGTCACGCAGGCTCTGCTGCGCGATGCGACCGCGACGCTGTGGCATCCCGAGACCGGAACTCCCACCGCGATCCCGGAGGCCGCGACGCCCCAGCCGGCGCAGGGCTCGGGCGAACGGCATCCGGAATCGACCCCGGATGCCGCGGCACAGGGCTCCGCGCCGGATGCAGGCGCCGGTCGGCCCGACGCGACCCCGGCGGGTCCGGCCGACGCGCGGGATGCTGGCCGGCGGCCGCCCGAGACCGGGCCGGACGAGGAGGACACGCCGTGAGCGAGACGCTGATCCGCGCGCGGGGACTCTCGCGCACCTACCCCGCGCCGCGCGGCAGAGGATTCGGCCGCCCCGAGCGCACCGTCGGGCTGAGCGACGTCGACGTCTCGGTGCGGGAAGGCTCCGCCGTCGGGATCATCGGCGAATCGGGCTCGGGCAAGTCGACGCTCGTGCGCCTGCTGCTCGGACTCGACGTGCCCACCGCGGGCACCATCGAGGTCGAGGGACGCCCCGTCGACGCGCGCGGATCGGCGCGCTCGCTGCACTGGCTCCGCCGTACGACCGGCATCGTGTTCCAAGACCCGTACGCCTCGCTCGACCCGCGCATGAACGTCGAGCGCATCGTCGGCGAACCGCTGTGGGCGCTCGGCATCGAGGGCGACCGCCGCGCCCGCGTGCGCGAAGTGCTCGAGCAGGTGGGCCTCGAGGCCGACATGGCCACGCGCTTCCCGCACGAGTTCTCGGGCGGTCAGCGCCAGCGCATCGCCCTCGCGCGCGCGATCGTGCATCGTCCGCGCATCCTCGTCGGCGACGAGCCGCTCTCGGCCCTCGACGTCACGGTGCGCGCGCAGATCCTGCGCCTGCTGGCGCGGCTGCGGACCGAGGAGCAGCTGACCCTCGTGCTCGTCTCGCACGACATCGGCGTGGTGCAGAACGTCTGCGACCAGGTCGTCGTGATGAAAGACGGCCGCATCGTCGAGCAGGGACCGACCGAGAAGGTGCTGCTGCAGCCGCAGGCGGCCTACACACGGCAGCTTCTTGCGTCGATCCCGACGCTGCCGGCCTGACGCTCGCCCGCCGGCGGTCACGAGAACAGGAGAGTGTCACCGCAACAGGCCGTTCCGGCGCGGGTCGTCCTGTTCTCGTCGCATCTCCTGTTCTGGCGACGGATGCCGGCGGATCGGCCGTTCGGCACGGTCGCGCACGCGCCGATCAAGGGATCCCGCGATGTCGGAGGTCGGCGCTACCCTCGGCGCATGACCCCCGGTATCGTCCCCCCGTTCCTGCTCGACCGACTCGCCTCCACCGACGACCCGCGCATGGCGCGGGCCGCGGAAGCGGCGCGCAAGACCCTCGCCGTGCCGCGCCCGGCACGACCGACACGATCCCGCCTGCGACTCTCGATCGAGGGCGACACCCTCGTGGCCGAGACCGGGCCGGCGCCCGATCGCATCATCTCCGACGCGGCGAACACCGAGAACCTGCCGGGCCGTCGCGTGCGCAGCGAAGACGACGCCCCCTCGGGCGACGCCGCCGTCGACGAGGCCTACGACGGCCTCGGCGAGACCTACGACTTCTTCTGGGACGCCTTCGCCCGCGACGGCATCGACGCCGCCGGCGGGTCGCTGCTGGCCACCGTGCACTTCGGCGACGACTACGACAACGCGTTCTGGAACGGCGAGCGCATGGTCTTCGGCGATGGCGACGGCGACGTGTTCGTCGGGTTCACCCGGTCGCTCAGCGTGATCGCGCACGAGCTCGGTCACGGCGTCACCGAGGCCTCCGGCGGGCTCGAGTACCAGGGGCAGTCGGGCGCGCTCAACGAGTCACTGTCCGACGTGTTCGGCGCCCTCGCCGAACAGCACCACCTCCGCCAGAGCGCCGACGAGGCGTCGTGGCTCATCGGCGAGGGCATCTTCGCCGCCGCCGTGCAGGGCGAGGCCCTCCGCTCGATGAAGGCGCCGGGCACCGCCTACGACGACGACGTGCTCGGCACAGACCCGCAGCCGGCGCACATGCGCGACTACGTCGAGACGAGCGACGACAACGGCGGGGTGCACATCAACTCCGGCATTCCGAACAAGGCCTTCTACCTCGCCGCGACCGCGCTCGGCGGGTTCGCGTGGGAGCGCGCCGGTCTCATCTGGTACCGCACGATCACCGCCGGCACCCTGTCGCCCACCGCCGACTTCTCGGCGTTCGCGACCGCCACCCTGTCGGCCGCGGCCAGCGAGTACGGTGAGGAGTCGGAGGAGGTCGCCGCCGTCCGCGCCGCGTGGGCCGGGGTCGGCGTCGAGGAGGATGCCGCAGCCTGACACCGAGGACGACACCGAGAGCGCGGAGCGCTTCGTCGTCATCGTCGTGCGCTCGGGCGGTCTCGCGGGCCTGACGAAGCAGTGGCGGGCCGAGCCCGACCCCGAAGGCGCTCCGCACTGGCGCGCGCTGGTCGAGAGCTGCCCGTGGGACGCCGCCGCCGAGCCCTCCCCCGGAGCCGACCGCTACAGCTGGCGCATCGAGGTGCACCACGGCGACAAGGCCGTGCACGAGGTGCGCCTCGGCGACACCCAGGTCGCGGGCCCGTGGCGCGCGCTCGTCGACGAGGTGCGCCGCGCCGCGCCCGCGACGCCGGTCCGCCGGTAGCCGCGGGCTCAGCCACCTCGCATCAGAGGTCCCCGAGCGTGTCGAAGGGGCCGGTACCCGCTCGACGACCGGCGGCTTCGACAGGCTCAGCCACCCCGCACGCGGCAACCGGGGGCTTTGACAGGCTCAGCCACCTCGCACGCGGCAACCGGGGGCTTTGACAGGCCCAGCCACCTCGCACGCGGCAACCGGCGGCTTCGACAGGCTCAGCCACCTCGCACGCGGCGGCGAAGCGCGTCAGCCGAACAGCCGCCGGCGGGGCTTCTTCTTCGAGGGGATGCTCTTCTGCAGGTACACCACGCCCAGCCAGCGCCCGAACTTGAAGCCGACGCGTCCCATGCGTCCGACCTCGGTGAAGCCGAGCTTCTCGTGCAGCGCGATCGAGGCGTCGGCGCCCTTGTCGCTGATCGCGGCGACCATCTCGCGGATGCCCAGCTCTTGGCAGGCCGCCAGCAGCGCCTCGAGCAGCGCGCGACCGAGACCCTTGCCCGCGGCCGCCTGACCGAGGTAGATCGAGTTCTCGACCGTGTAGCGGTACGCCGACTTCGACTGCCACGGCTGCACGAGCGCATAGCCGAGGATCTGTCCGCTCGGCGACTGTGCAACGAGGAACGGCAGCCCGAGCTTGTCGAGCGTGGCGTACTTGTCACGCCACTTCGCGATCGACCACGCCTTCTCGTCGAAGGTCACCACGGAGTTGCGCACGTAGTAGTTGTAGATCTCGCGGATGTCGGGGATGTCGGCGGGAGTGGCCGGGCGGATCTCGTACGAGAACGGACGCTCGGGCTCGGGCGTCTTGCGCAGGTGCGCCGGTAGCCGGCGTCGGCTCTTCTCGTACTCCTCTTCCAGCACCCCGCCACTCTACGGGCGTCGCCGTTTCACGCGTATGACGTCGCGCGTGCGGTGACGACACCGGATGCCGGGACCCCGGCCCGACGTCTCGGTCGCCGCCCGCGGCATCCGGTCGCTCCGATCAGAGCGTCGCGGCCCCGCTCACGCCGGGATGCGCCAGTCGACGGCATCCGCCCCCTGCTCCTCCAGCAGCGCGTTGACGCGCGAGAACGGCCGGGAGCCGAAGAAGCCGCGACTGGCCGACAGCGGCGAGGGATGCGGAGACGACACGATCGCGGTGTCACCGAGCAGCGGCGTGAGCCCCTGGGCGTCCTTGCCCCACAGCACCGCCACGAGCGGGGCGTCGCGCGCGACGAGGCAGCGGATGGCGTGCTCGGTCACCCGCTCCCAGCCCCAGCCGCGGTGCGAGGCCGGGGCGCCGGGCGCGACCGTGAGCACACGGTTCAGCAGCATGACCCCCTGCGCCGACCAGGCCGAGAGGTCGCCGTGCGCGGCGGGGGCGATCCCGAGATCGTCGGAGAGCTCGCGGTAGATATTCGACAGGCTGCGCGGCAGCGGACGCACGTGCGGATCGACCGCGAACGACAGGCCGATGGGGTGCCCGGGCGTGGGATAGGGGTCCTGACCGACGATGAGCACGCGCACCGCGTCGAGCGGCGTGCGGAAGGCGCGCAGCACGAGGTCGCCCGCCGGAAGGTAGGGCGCGCCGTCCGAGCGCAGCCTCTCGCCGAGCGCGGAGATGTCGGCGGCCACGGGTTCGAGGGGCTGCACCCACGAGCGGTCGATCAGACCGGCATCCGCCAGCTCGCTGAGCGAATGCGCCGTCACGCCGCGTCCTCTTCGCTCACCGACCCCTGGTGCGACCACGGGAAGTCGATCCACAGCGAGGTGTCCTTCCACGCGTAGTCGGGGGTGACCACGGTCGTGGGCTTGGTGTAGATGACGGCCGAGCGGGCCTCGGCGCCGTGGCGATCGAGCAGCTTCACGGCGAGGTCGAGCGTGCGACCGCTGTCGGCGACGTCGTCGACGAGCAGCACCCGCCGCCCCTCGAGGTACGACAGGTCGAGGGCGGGCGGCAGCACCTCGGGGGCATCGAGCACCGTACCCACGCCCGTGTAGAACTCGACGTTCAGCGCCCCGCAGTTCTTCACTCCCAAGCCGTACGCGATGGCGCCGCCGGGCAGGAGTCCCCCGCGAGCGATGGCGACGACCACCTCGGGCTGGAATCCGTCGGCCACGATCGCCCGCGAGATCTCGCGCGTGGCGGCCCCGAAATCGTCCCAGCTCAGGCGCTCGCGTTCGTCCGTCACGGCGGACTCCTTTCATCGACTGTTCTCACCCTAGGTCTTTCCGCGAGGGGGCCCGGGCGCGGTGCTAGGGTCTCGCCATGTCGCGCATCTCCAGTGCGGTCGGACGCGTGCGCACCTCGGCGCTCGGCGTGACCGCGGGTCTGATCGGGTGGTTCGTGCTCGTGGAGCTCGCCAGCGGAATCCTGCAGGGGTACTACGTGCCACTGCTCCCCGACATCGTCGGACACCTCGGCATCCGCGATGCCGACGTCAACTGGTTCGAAGCGGCGCAGCTGCTGCTGTCGGCCCTGGTCCTGCCGGTGCTGGCCAAGCTCGGCGACATGTTCGGGCACAAGCGCATCCTGCTGTTCGCGGCGATCGCGACGGCCGCCGCCAGCTGGTGGCTCGTGTTCGCCGACTCGTTCACGACCTTCCTGCTCGCCTGGGCGCTGCAGGGCTTCTACGTGGTCTGGCTGCCGCTCGAGATCGCGCTCATCTTCGACCGTGGCCGGAGCGCGAGTCGCGGGTCGTCGCAGACGCGTCGCGCGGCGGGCCTGCTCGTGGTCGGCCTGCACGCGGGCGCGATCATCGGCGCCCTCGCCGCGGGCCGTCTGTTCACGGCGACCGGCGGCGATCTGAAGCTCGCCCTCGCTGTCCCCGCGATCGTGGTCAGCGCGATCGCGGTGGTCATCTGGCTGGGCGTCCCCGAGTCCGAGCGCGCCGGCGGTGAGCGCCGTCTGGACCTGCGCGGGTTCGTCATCCTCGCCGCGGCCCTGCTGTGCGTCACCGGGGCCCTGTCGTTCGTCCGGCTCCCCGCCGGTCCCGGACCGGTCGCGATCATCGCGCTGCTGGCGGCGGGCGTGGCGCTGGGCGCATGGTTCGTGCGGTTCGAGCTGCGTCAGCCCGATCCGGCGATCGACATCCGCGTGCTGCGCCGCCCGGAGATGTGGCCCGTGCAGGCCACCGCGTTCCTCGTGGGCATCAGCCTGCTGGGCGCCCAGGGACCGCTCGCGACCTACATGGGCACCGACCCCGCCCTCGGCTACGGCCTGGGTCTCGATGCCACCGACCGCTCGAACGTGATCGGCGTGTACCTGCTCTCGCTGATCGTCGGCGCGGTGCTGTTCGCCGTGACCTCCCGCCGGGCGAGCCCGCGCCTCACGCTCATCGGCGCCGCGGCCCTCGTCGGCATCGGGTACGGGCTCCTGCTGCCCCTGCACACCGGCCTGATCCCGACGCTGGCCTGCTTGACCGTGGCCGGACTCGGATCGGGCGCCCTGGTGGCGGCGATGCCCGCGGCCGCCGCCGCCGCGGCCCCGCGCGGGCAGACCGGCGTGGCCTCGGCCCTGACCAACACGACGAAGACGATCGGCGGTTCGATGTCGTCGGCGATCTTCGGCGTCGTGCTCGCCGGGGCCGCGGGAGCGGCGGTCGGTACGGCTGCGCCCCTCGCCGGTTATCTGACCGTCTGGGTCATCTGCAGTGCCGGCGGATTCGTCGCGGCCGTGCTGCTGTTCTTCGTGCCGAAGGTGGCGTTCGCGGATGCCGCCGAGGCCGAGGTCGCGGCCAGCGCAGCCCGCGGCGAGGTGGCCTGAGCCCGCGGCATCCGCCCCCGAAACGCCGAGCGGTCAGCGGGTCTGCAACGGACCCCGCGCCAGCAGGTGCTGCGCCGACTGCGCGACGGGACGCACCGTGACCAGGTCGAGGTTGACGTGGCCCGGCGCGTCGAGCGCGTAGGCGACCACGTCGGCCACGTCGTGGGCCGACAGCGGCGCCTCGACGCCCTCGTAGAGCTTGTCGGCGGCGTCCTTGTCTCCGCCGAGGCGGTTGAGCGTGAACTCCTCGGTGCGCACCATGCCCGGGGCGATCTCGATCACGCGGAGGGGTTCGCCGTTGAGCTCCTGACGCAGAGCGTGCACGAGCATCGCCTCCCCCGCCTTCGCGGCGTTGTACCCGCCGCCGCCGGGGTACGCCGTCTGCGCGGCCGTCGAGGTGACGAAGAGCAGGTCGGCGTGGCCCTCGTCGTCGGCCGCGCGCCGCAGCTGCGGGAGGAGGGCGGCGGTCAGTCGCTGGCTCGAGAGCACGTTCGCCTCGAACATCCAGCGCCAGTCGTCGGCCGCGCCGTCTTCGATGCGGTCGCTGCCCCGCGCGCCGCCGGCGACGTGCACGAGGGCGTCGACGCCACCCGTCTCGTCGAGCCACGCCGCGAGGGCGGCGACGGCGTCGGCGTCGGTGAGGTCGGCCGCGTGCGCGACGATGCCGGTCTCGGCCTCGAGCGCGTCGAGACGCTCGGCCCGACGGGCGACGCCCACGACATCCCATCCGCGCTCGCGGAGCAGGCGTGCGGTCGCCTCTCCGATTCCCGAACTGGCCCCGGTCACCACTGCACGTCGCGTCATGGCATCCACGCTAGCGCCCTCCTCCGACACCGCCGTCCGCGTCGCGCGGAGCGCTGTTACGGCCTGTGTCCGGGGCGCTTGTCGGTGTCGGAGGTCATCCCTACGCTCGCAACAGGCCACGGCGACCGCCCGGCCTCCAGAAGCTGAGGAGCAGTCATGTCGGCACCCGAGAACTGGCGTTTCGAGACCAAGCAGATCCACACCGGCGCTCAGCCCGACCCGGTGACCAAGGCCCGCGCCACCCCGATCTACCAGACCACCTCGTACGTGTTCGACAACGCCGACCACGCCGCGAACCTGTTCGCGCTGGCCGAGTTCGGAAACATCTACACGCGCATCCAGAACCCCACGCAAGACGTCGTCGAGCAGCGCGTCGCGGGCCTCGAGGGCGGCACCGGCGCCCTCCTCGTCGCCAGCGGCCAGGCGGCCGAGACCTTCGCCGTGCTCAACATCGCCCAGGCGGGCGACCACATCGTCTCGTCGAGCTCGATCTACGGCGGTACCTACAACCTCTTCAAGTACACCCTCGCCAAGCTCGGCATCGAGACGACCTTCGTCGAGAACCAGGACGACCCCGAGGAGTGGCGCGCGGCGGTGCGCCCCAACACGAAGCTGTTCTTCGCCGAGACCATCGGCAACCCCAAGATCAACGTGCTCGACATCCGCTCGGTCGCCGACATCGCGCACGAGGCCGGCGTGCCGCTCATCGTCGACAACACGATCGCGACCCCGTACCTCATCCGCCCCTTCGAGCACGGCGCCGACATCATCGTCCACTCGGCGACCAAGTTCCTCGGCGGGCACGGCACCACGATCGGCGGCGTCATCGTCGACGGCGGCACCTTCGCGTGGTCGGAGCACTCCGACCGCTTCCCCGGCCTCACGACCCCCGACCCCTCGTACCACGGCGCGGTCTACACCCAGGCGGTCGGCGACGGCCTCGCCTACATCATCAAGGCGCGCGTGCAGCTGCTGCGCGACCTCGGCGCCTCGATCTCGCCGCAGAGCGCGTGGCAGCTGATCCAGGGCATCGAGACGCTGTCGCTGCGCGTCGAGCGCCACGTGCAGAACGCGCAGGAGATCGCGGAGTGGCTCGAATCGCACCCCGACGTCGCGACCGTGAACTACTCGGGCCTGCCGACCTCGCCCTGGTACGCGGCGGCCAACAACTACGCCCCCAAGGGCGTCGGCGCGGTGCTGTCGTTCGAGCTGAAGGGCGGCGTCCAGGCGGGCCGCGAGTTCGTCAACTCGCTGAGCCTGTTCAGCCACCTCGCCAACATCGGCGACGTGCGCTCGCTGGTCATCCACCCGGCATCCACCACCCACTCGCAGCTCACGCCCGAGCAGCAGCTCACCGCGGGTGTCACCCCGGGCCTGGTGCGCCTGTCGGTGGGGCTCGAGAACATCGACGACCTCAAGGCCGACCTCGACCAGGCCCTCGCCGCCGCGCGTCGCCTGTCCGAGGCCGCCCGCGCCTGAGCCGCCGCGCCCGGGCCGAGCACGCACCCGGGCCGAACACGCCGAACGCCCCGCCCCGGTCCGCCGGGTCGGGGCGTTCGCGCGTGCGCCCACGTGCGTGAGGGGTCAGAATGTGTCGCCGAGCCGCGCGCGAGGCGACAGAAACCGACCCCTCACGGGGAGGCGGTCACACCTTCTGGCGCGGCCGCAGGCTGCCCAAGCCCCCGTCGACGCCGAGCACCTGGCCGGTCATCCACGCGTTCTCGGGTGCGAGGAGGAACTCCACTGCGCGCGCGACGTCGTCGGGCTCGCCGAGGCGACCGAGCGGGTGCATGGCCTCCGATACCTTGCGCGACATGTCGCTCGCGGTGAGCTTCTCGGTCAACCGCGTCTGCACGAGACCCGGGGCCACGGCGTTCACGCGCAGCCCGTGCGCGGCGTAGCTCGCGGCGGCCGACAGGGTGAGGCCGATCACCCCGGCCTTCGCCGCAGCGATGCCGTCGTGGTTCGGAAGACCTGCGAGGGCCGCCGCCGACGACACCAGCACCACCGCTCCCCCGTCGCGCATGTGGGATCCTGCGGCGCGGACGGCGGCGAACGCCGTGGTGAGCGAGGCCGCGATGAGCTCGTCGTACTGCTCGCGAGAGGTCAGGTGCGCGGGCTTGAGCAGCATCGAGCCCGCGAATACCGCGATGCCGTCGAGCTCGCCCGCCTCGCCGACGACCCGGTCGACGGCGTCGAAGTCGGTGGCATCCAGGGTGAAATCGGGTTCGATCCGCGAGGAATCCCGCGCGGTGGTCACGACGCGGTGTCCCGCGCCCTGCAGTCGTTTCGCCGTCGCCTGACCGATGTCGCTCGAGGCCGCGATGAGGAGGAAGTTCGCCATGCCGGGATCATGACGACCGCACCCGGGAGAGAACGGGTTCTTGACAACCCCCGTCGCCGTGGTGAGCGACCGTAACAGTCCGGTCGACCCCTCCGACACCGGAGAGAATGGATGCCATGGACTGGCAGATCTCCGAAGACACGGTGCCCTCGGCCCCGGTGACGGAGGCGGACGCCCGCTCCCTCCTCGGCCGGCCCCCCGCGACCGGAGCCTGGCGCGACGGCGACCCCGTCGGCGACCGCCGCTTCGCCTCGTTCGGCGAGTTCCGCACCGAGACGGGGGGCTCGCTCCCCGGCATCCGTCTCGCCTATGAGACCTGGGGTGAGCTTTCGCCCGCGCGCGACAATGCCGTGTTGATCCTGCACGCCCTCACCGGCGACAGCCACGTGCGCGGAGCGGCCGGACCCGGACACGCCACCGCCGGCTGGTGGAGCGACCTCGTGGGCCCGGGGGCCGCGATCGACACCGACCGCTTCTTCGTGGTCGCCCCGAACATGCTGGGCGGATGCCAGGGCTCGACCGGTCCTGCGAGCATCGCCCCCGACGGGTACGAGTGGGCCTCCCGCTTCCCCTACCTGACCATCCGCGACCAGGTGTCGGCGCAGGCGCTGCTGGCCGATCAGCTCGGCATCGGCAGCTGGCACGCCGTCGTCGGCGGATCGATGGGCGGCATGCACGCGATCGAGTGGGCGGTCGGTCACCCCGACCGCGTCGAGCGCGCCGCGATCCTCTCCGCCCCGCCGATCACGACGGCCGACCAGATCGCGCTGAACTCCGTGCAGATGGACACCGTGCGCATGGACCCCCGCTTCGCCGGCGGCGAGTACTACGACGCGGGCGACGGCGACGGCCCGCACCGCGGTCTCGCGCTCGCGCGCCGCATGGCGCTGCTCAACTACCGCAGTCCCACCGAGCTCAACTCGCGCTTCCAGCGCTCGTGGCAGTCGGGGGTCAGCCCGCTGGGCCGCGGCGGACGCTTCGCGGTCGAGTCGTACCTCGACTTCCACGGCAACAAGTTCACCCGCCGCTTCGACGCGAACAGCTACCTGACCCTCGTCGAGGCGATGAACTCGCACGACGTCGGCCGTGATCGCGACGGCGTCGACGACGCACTCGGCCGCGTCACCGCGACCACGCTGGTGCTCGGGATCGACAGCGACCGCCTGTTCCCCATCGACGGCCAGCACCGCATCGCCCGCGGCATCCGCAACACCCTCGACGGCGACGCGGCGGTCGTGCTCTCGAGCGACTTCGGCCACGACGGCTTCCTCATCGAGACCGCCGCGGTGGCGACGCACCTCCGCCGCCTCTTCGCGAGCTGACGATTCCGGATGCCGCCGCCTCGACCGCCCGCGTCAGCGCTGCGTCGGGATCGAGCCGGTGATGGCGGTCTGCGCGGCCTCGGCCGCCGGTATCCGGTGCGCGGGGTGCCGGCCGCTGCGGTCCTCGACCCGGTAGGCGACGAACGCCACGGCGAGTCCGCCGATCGCGAGCACGGCGCCGACCCACGCGGGGGCCACGAGCCCGAGGCCCGCGGCGATCGCGAGACCGCCGAGGAACGCGCCGAGGCTGTTGCCGATGTTCAGCGCCGAGTGGTTGAGGGCCGCGGCGATCGACTGGTTGTCTTCGGCGACGTCCATGAGTCGCGTCTGGATCGACGGGCTGAGCGCTGAGCCGCAGAACGCCACGAGGAAGGCGAACAGCACGAGGCTCACGATCCAGCCGGCCGTCAGGGCGAGACCGAAGGATGCCACGCCCAGGGCGATCAGCCCGACGAAGAGCCAGAACCGCAGGTCTTTGTCGGCGAGCGCGCCTCCGACGATGTTGCCGATGGTCATGCCGATCCCGACGATGACGAGCACGACCGACACCGCCCACTCGGGCTGGCCGGCGACGTCGGTGATCATGGGCGCGATGTAGCTGTACATGGCGAAGAACCCGCCGAAGCCGACCGCGCCGATGCCGAGGGCGAACCAGACCTGCCCGATGCGGAACACCCGCATCTCGTCGCGCAGGCGTCGTCCGGGGGTTCCGGGGTGCTTCGGCACGAAGAACGCGATGCACACCGTCGCGAGGGCGAAGATGCCCGCGACGACGGCGAAGGCGGCGCGCCATCCGACCTGCTGGCCGAGCAGGGTGCCCAGCGGCACGCCCACGACGTTCGCGATCGTGAGGCCCGTGAGCACGAAGGCCACTCCCTTGGCGCGGTTGCCGGGGCCGAGCACGTCGGCGGCGACGAGGGCGCCGATGCCGAAGTACGCCCCGTGCGGGAGTCCGGCGAGGAAGCGGGATGCCGCGACCAGCTCGAACGTCGGGGCGATCACGGTCAGCAGGGTGAAGAACGCCAGCGCTGCCGCCAGCACGATCATCACGCGGTGGCGAGGGAAGCGCGCGACCGAGCCCGCGATGGTGGGGGCGCCGACCACCACGCCGAGCGCGTAGAGGGAGATGAGCCACCCGGCCTGCGCGATGGCGTCGTCGGGCGACGCCGCGTAGGCGGTGGGCAGCAGATCGCGGCCGATGTTGGGCAGCAGGCCCATCACCACGAATTCGGTCATGCCGATGCCGAAGCTGCCGATGGCAAGAGAAAGGAGCGCCCGCATCGCCGCACCTCTCGAGGTCGTCGAAGAGGTCACCAGGCGATGCTAGTCGTGACGACGGCACGGGTCGAATCGTTTCGGGACCCGGGTGTGGCGGCCCGCGACGGCTCCTCCCCCGACGGCAGATCGGGTGAACTTTCCCCCGATGCGGCTTCTGGGCCGTCTGGGCGACGCATCCGACTGTCACGCTGGTCTCCACCGCAGACGAGAAGGGCACCGATCATGACCGAACCGCAGTCCTGGGTCCTCATCGGCACGTTCGCAGCGGCCATCCTCGGGGGAATGACCTTCACGACCAGGCTCATCACGACCACGCTCACCCAGGTCATCACCGCGAACACCGATCGGCTCGACGTCAAGATCGACGCGAGGTGCAACGAACTGGGCATGAAGATCGACACCGTCGAAGCCGTCCTGAACCACAAGATCGACGGTGTGGAGAGCAGACTCAACGCGAAGATCGACAGCGTCGAAGCCGGGCTCAAAGCGAAGATCGACGGCGTCGAGGGTCGGCTCCGGGGCGACATGGCCCGCATCGACGCCGACGTGACAGCGATCACGAAACGCATCTGGAACGACCCGCCGCGCGACTGAGGCAGGGGCCCTGCCACGCCGAACGGGCGTCCGCGGGGATCAGTCCTCGCGACGCTCCAGCGCGTCTTCGAGGCGCTCGATCTTGCCGTCGATCTCGCCGGTGCGACCGGGACGGATGTCGGCCTTGAGCACGAGCGACACGCGCGATCCGTAGGGCATCACGGCATCCGTCGCCGCCTTCACGACGGCGAACACCTCGTCCCACTCCCCCTCGACCTCGGTGAACATCGAGGTCGTGCGGTGCGGCAGTCCCGACGCGCGCACCACGGCGACCGCCGCGGCGACGGCGTCGTGAACCGAGGCGTCGGGGTTCTCGGCGGCGAGGGTGCCGACGCCCGAGGGGGCGACGGAGAAGGCGATGAGCATGGTGCGAGCCTACGGCGACGTGCCCGCGGGCGGAACGGGCTCAGCGTGGCGCCGCCGTACCGGCGGGGCGGGACGGCGTCAACGCGTCGCAGGAGCGCGCGCCGGCGACCCGCGGGACGACGGGCGTCAGCGCCCCGCGGGCACGCGCGTCGGCAGGGGCCGGCGACCCGTGACGATCTCGCGCAGCCCCGCGGGCGGGCGGACGCGCCCCACCGGCACGCGCACGACCCGCACGATGGCCCACACCAGCAGCACGAGGCCGAGCACGTTGCGCGCCTCGAGCACGAACACCGGGAAGGGGTTCGGGTGCTGGGCCATGAGCCCGTCGTACATGAGCGGGTACATCCACTGGGTGAGCGCGGCGATCACGAGGGTCATCGCGGCGAAGCCGTACCAGCGTCGCCGGTCGATCATGAGGCCGAGCACGACGGGGGCGAACAGCCACACGTAGTACTGGGGCGAGCCGACCTTGTTGAGGGCGATGAACGCCGTCACCAGGGCGAGCGAGAGCGGCGGGAAGAGGCTGAGGAAGGTCGCGCCGCGACGCATCTTCAGCACGCCGACCACGGCGACCCCCGCCATGACGAGCAGCATGATCGGCGTCATCGCGGCGATCAGCGGCTCGGCTCCGGGCCCCGTCACCTGGAAGGTCAGCACGTCGCCGTCGTAGTACACCTCGTTGCCCGGCACGTAGAAGGCCGCGAGGAACATGTAGACCGCCCCGACGGGCGCTTCCATCTGGATGCCGCGGGTGGTCTGATCGCCCACGAAGCCGAACACGTAGGGGGCGCCGCCCAGGGCCACCACGGCGACGATCGTCACGAGCGAGACCGCGACCGCGCCGTAGACGAGAGCGAGGCGTCGGCGGATGGCGACGAGGCCGGCGGCGAGGATCGCGGCGGGCCACACCTTCATCCACACCGCGACCGAGAGCAGCACGGAGGCGAGGAACGGGCGCCGCAGCATCCAGATGCCGCCGAGGATCGCGAACGGCACGGTGATGCCGTCGATGCGGTAGAGGCCGACGGGGCCGACCAGCAGGATCGCGGCGAGCCAGAACCATGCGGCGAGCACGCGGCCGGTCGAGCGACCCTTGCCCACGAGGATGACGAAGGCGACGAGGTTGAACAGGGACACGGTGATCGCCCATGCGGGGGTGTACCCGGTGAACCAGGCGAAGATCCACGCGAAGGTCATCGGCAGGAACGCGAGCTGCGGGTAGATCCACTTCTCGGTGATCCCGGGCCACTGCCAGGTGTCGCTGCGGGTGCACGAGGTCACGTCGATGCCGCCGAACAGGGCGCAGCGCGACCACGGTTCGTACACCAGGTACACGTCGCCCATCGGCTCGTTGGGCTGCTGGTAGCCCAGGATCCCCACCACGACGTGTACGGCGACGAACGCGATCAACAGGGGAACGACACGCCTCAACACTGCTTCATCCTAAGCGGGCGGCTCCCCCGGCCCCCGACGAGCCCCCTCGGCCCGGCCGGTGGGACCGTCGGCAGGACCTTCAGTCGCGGTCGTCGGAGAGCACGGATGCCACGACCCGCGGCAGCGCCTCGGCGACGTCGAGCGCGGTGAGGGGTCCCCCGTCGGCTCCGCTGTCCTTCGAGGCCCGCGTCCCCGCGGCTCCGTGCAGCCAGGCCGCGGCCGCCGCGCACCGGGAAAGATCGTCGAGGCCGTCGCGCCGGTCGGCGACGGCGCCGGCGACCACCGCGCCGAGCACCCCGCCGAGCACGTCGCCCGTGCCGGCGGTCGCCAGCCACGGTGTGCCCGCACTCACCCGTCGACTGCGCCCGGCCGCGGCGACGATCGTGACCGCGCCCTTCAGCAGCACGACCCCGCCGAACGCGGCCGCCGTCTCGAGGGCCGCCTCCTCCCGCTCGTCGTCGTCGCCGATCTCGACGGAGGCGAGCCCGAGGGCCTCGCGCAGCCGCGTGAGCTCGCGGGCGTGCGGCGTCACGATCACGGGTGCGCTCGCGGCCGGCACCAGATCGAGCGCACCGGCGTCGACCACGACCGGCAGATCGCCGTTCAGGATGCCGCGCAGGGCCGCCGTCTCGGCTGCGTCGCGCTCGGCGGCATCCGTCCCCGATCCGATCACCCACGCCTGCACGCGCCCGTCGGCGGTCACGGTCTCGGGCCGTCGCTGCAGCACGAGATCCTGCGCGCGCTGCGGCCCCAGGTAGCGGACCATGCCCGTGCCGGTGCGCCACGCGGCCTCGACGCCGAGCACCGCGGCACCCGGATAGCGGGCCGATCCGGTGCGCAGGCCGACCACTCCGCGGGAATACTTGTCGTCGTGCGCGGTTGGCCTCCGCAGTGCCCGGGCGGCATCGCGCCCGCTGAACTCCATCGCCGTCATGGCGTCACCCTAGAACGCGGAGGTTCCCCATGAGCGCCCTCTTCACTCCTCTCACGATCCGCGGTATCGAACTGCGCAACCGCCTGTGGGTCTCGCCCATGTGCCAGTACAGCGCCGTCGACGGAATGCCGAACGACTGGCACCACGTGCACCTCGCGCAGTTCGCTGCCGGCGGGGCCGGCCTCGTCATCGCCGAGGCGACGGCGGTGTCGCCCGAGGGCCGCATCTCGCCCGACGACACGGGCCTGTGGACCGACGCGCAGGCCGACGCCTGGTCGTCGATCGTGGCGGCCATCCGCGCGCGCGGCGCCGTGGCCGGGGTGCAGCTGGGCCACGCGGGCCGCAAGGCTTCGACCACCTCTCCCCTCACGGGCGGGCGCGGCACCGTGTCCATCGACGACGGCGGCTGGAGCACCGTCGCCCCCTCGGCGATCGCCTACGACGCGTTCGCCGAGCCGGTCGCCCTCGACGCGCGCGGCATCGAGAAGGTCGTCGACGACTTCGCCGATGCGGCCCGTCGCGCCGTTGCCGCGGGCTTCGAGGTGCTCGAGGTGCACGCCGCCCACGGCTACCTGCTGCACCAGTTCCTCTCGCCCCTGACCAACCACCGCGACGACGAGTGGGGCGGCTCGTTCGAGAACCGCGTGCGACTGCTCGTGCGCGTGACCGAGGCCGTGCGTGCCGCCGCCCCCGACGCGGCGGTGTTCGTGCGCTTCTCGGCCACCGACGCGGCCGAGGGCGGGTGGAGCGTCGACGACACCGTCGCGGCCTCACGTCTCGTCGCCGACGCGGGCGCCGACCTGGTGGACGTCTCCAGCGGCGGACTCGTGCCCCACCAGCACATCGTCCCCGGGCCCGGCTACCAGGTCGACTACGCCGAGACCGTCCGCCGCGAGACGGGCCTGCTCGTCGCCGCGGTCGGCATGATCGACGACCCGACCTTCGGCGAGCAGATCCTCGCCGACGGCCGCGCCGACGCGATCCTCTCGGCCCGCGAGTGGCTGCGCGACCCGCACTACGCGCTGCGCGCCGCGGCGGCCCTGGGGGCACCGAACCCCGCCCCCGCGCAGTACCTCCGCGCGTACTGAGGCCGGCCCCTCACACGAAGACACCGGATGCCGCGAGCCCCAGGGGCCGCGGCATCCGGTGTCTCGAACCGGGGTCAGACGAAGCGGCGACGCTCCGTGGCGTCCTGCACCTCGCCGACGAGCTCTTCGATGACGTCCTCGAGGAAGAGCACGGCCCGCACGTCACCCTCGTCGTCGCGCACCTGGGCGAGGTGGCGACCCGAGCGACGCATGAGCGCGAGCGCGTCTTCGAGATCGGTCGTCTCGAGCACCGACACCATGTGATGCACGCGCTTGTTCGGGATGGGGCGCGCCATGTCGGCATCCGCCCCCTCCGCCGCGCGCAGCACGTCCTTCAGGTGCACGTACCCCGTGGGGTTGCCGGCGCCGTCGACGATCACGTAGCGCGAGTAGCCGTGCTGCGCGACCGCGCGCTCGATCTCGGCGGGCGTGGTCGTCTCGGGAAGGGTCACGAGCTCGGCCATCGGCACCGCGATGTCGGCGGCCTTCTTCTCGGTGAACTCCACCACCGCGGTGACCGTGCCCGACGCGTCGTCGAGCACGCCCTCGCGACGCGACTGCGTCACGATCGTCGCGACCTCATCGAGCGTGTAGGTCGAGGCGGCCTCGTCCTTCGGCTCGACGCGGAACAGGCGCAGCACGTGGTTGGCCGTCCAGTTCAGCGCGACGATGATCGGGTGGAACGCCTTCGACACCGCCACCAGCGGCGGGGCGAGCATGAGCACCGCACGATCGGGCAGCGAGAACGCGAGGTTCTTCGGCACCATCTCGCCGAACACCACGTGCAGGTACGACACCAGCAGCAGTGCGACGACGAATCCGATGACGCCGACGGCGGCCTCCGGCAGACCCGTGAGCCCGAGGGGCCCCTCGAGCAGGTGGTGGATCGCCGGTTCCGAGACGTTCAGGATCAGCAGCGAGCAGATCGTGATGCCGAGCTGGCAGGTCGCCAGCATCATCGTCGCGTGCTCCATGGCGTACAGCGCGGTCTTGGCGGCACGCGATCCCCGGTCGGCGTGCGGCTCGATCTGCGAGCGGCGTGCCGAGATGACCGCGAACTCCGCGGCGACGAAGAACGCGTTGAAGGCGAGCAGCACCACGAGCCACGCGATTCCGGCCCAGTCGTTCATCACTGGTCCCCTCCCTTCGCGGCACGCACGAGGTCGTCGACGTCCTGCTCGTGGGGGGTGGGCGTGAACTGCACGCGGTCGACGCGGCGACCGTCCATGCGCTGCACGGCGAGCACCCCGTCGTCGAGGTCGACGGTGTCGCCGACGGCGGGGATGCGCTCGAGCGCGGCCATGATGAATCCTCCGACGGTGTCGTAGACCTCGCCCTCGGGCACGCGCACGCCGGCGCGGTCGAGGGCCTCATCGGGTCGCAGGTCGCCCGGGAAGGTGACGGATGCCGCGGAGTGCACGACACCCGCGCGCGAGCGGTCGTGCTCGTCGAGCACCTCGCCCACGATCTCCTCGACCAGGTCTTCGAGCGTCACGACGCCGGCGGTTCCGCCGTACTCGTCGACGACGATCGCCATCTGGTAGCCGCGCGAGCGCAGCTCCGACACGAGGGTGTCGAGGTGCACCGTCTCGGGCACGCGCAGCGGCTCGGTCGACAGCGCCGCCACGGGCACGTCGCCGCGACGCTCGCGGGGCACGCCGATCGCGGCCTTGAGGTGCACGACGCCGATGATGTCGTCCATCGACTCGCCGTACACGGGGAAGCGGCTGTGGCCGGTGCGACGGGCGAGCTGCACCACGTCGTCGGCGGGGTCGCCCGCGGCGAGCGCGTGCACGCTCGGGCGCGGGGTCATGACGTCGGCCGCGCTGAGG
The DNA here is from genome assembly GCF_021026215.1 of Microbacterium sp. JC 701. NCBI lineage: Bacteria > Bacillati > Actinomycetota > Actinomycetes > Micrococcales > Microbacteriaceae > Microbacterium > Microbacterium sp. JC 701. Next base: position 1,251,587 of record NZ_JAJNCV010000001.1, on the reverse strand, counting down.
CGGGCGAAGGTGAGGCTGCGGTCGAGGAGCGAGGCGGTGTCCTTCTCGAGCATGCCGGCGCTCGCCGAGCGCTTGACGAGGCTCGACAGTTCTTCGGCCGAGCGGGCGCCCGAGAGCTCCTCCTTCGGCTCGACGCCCATCGCGCGCAGCACGCCGTTGGCGCTGCCGTTGAGCACGAGGATCGCGGGCTTGAACACCGCGGTGAAGGCCACCTGGAAGGGCAGCACGAGCTTGCCGGTCTGGCGCGGGATGGCCAGGGCGAAGTTCTTGGGCACGAGCTCGCCGAGGATCATCGACAGCACCGTGGCGAAGCCGACGCCGATGATCGCCGCGAGGGGGATGAGGACCGTCTCGGGCACGCCCCACCCCTGGAACAGCGGGCGCAGCAGGTTCGAGATCGCCGGCTCCATCGTGTAACCGGTGAGCAGCGTCGTCAGCGTGATGCCCAACTGCGCGCTCGACAGGTGCGTCGAGGTGATGCGCAGCGCATCGATCGTGAGCGACAGGCGGGTCTCGCCCGCGGCGCGACGGGATTCGAGGTCGGCGCGGTCGAGGTTGACGAGCGCGAACTCGCTCGCGACGAACAGACCGGTACCCACGGTGAGCAGAAGCCCCACGCCCAGCATGACGTAATCCATCAGGCATCACCCCCGCTCGAGCGTGCGGCGGAAGAGGGTCTGTGGGGCCTGGGTCTACAACTGGGAGGGTCGTCCATCGTGACGTCGATTCTATTGCAGCCCGGGGCCTGCGGCATCCGTCTCGAGCAGGTCTTTCGCAGCGGGGAGGATGGGCGGATGGATGCCGACACCCCGGCGCAGCACCGCGCCGCCGCCGCGGAAAGAGCGGTGCTCGATCGCTACCTCCACCGCTACGGCCCCGTCGCCTGGGCGCACGCCTCGGTCGCCGACGCCCGCACCGCCCGGACGTGGCACTACTGGTGGCACGCCCATCTGATCCACGTGCTCGCCGACGCCGAGCGCAACCGCCCCGATCCGCGCCGCCGCCGGCTCCTGCGACGACTGGGCCGCGGCGTGACCCTGCGCACCATCGGGCGCTGGACCACGCCGTTCTACGACGACATCGCCTGGATGGGTCTCGGACTGTTCTCCAGCCGCGCCAACCCCCGCGCGTTCCGCAAGATCGCCGGCGTTCTGCACGAGGCGATCGACCCGAACGTCGGCGCCCTGCCGTGGAGCGTCGGCAGCGCGCTGTACAACGCCCCCGCGAACGCGCCCGGGGCGATGGTGCTCGCCCTCACCGGCCACCGGGCCGAGGCGGAGCGACTCGCCGACTGGATGGCATCCATCCTCGACGACGAGGCCACCGGTCTCGTGCGCGACGGCATCGAGCACGACGCGGTGCGCCCCGACCTGTGGACCTACAACCAGGGCGCCACGATCGCCCTCGAGCTGCTGCTGGGCGAGTCGGCGATCGACGAGACCGACGCCGCCTGGAGGCACGTGCGCCGGGCGCGCGAGCTCGTGCTCGCGGTCGAGCGCTGGTGCGCCGACGACGACGGCCTCTTCCCCGCGGCCGGAGGCGGCGACGGAGGCCTGTTCGGCGGCATCCTGGCCCGCTACCTCGCCGATGCGGCCGTGGAGCTGTCCGAGAGCGAAGACGCCGAGGGCGACGCCGCCGCACGCGCGGCCCGCCGCCTGGTCGAGCGCAATGCCGACGCCCTGTGGGAGGGCCGGCGCGAGGGGCTGTTCCCGGCCGACCCGCGCCGTGCGGCCACCGCCGACGGCGACGACCTCGACCTCTCGGTGCAGATGGGCGCCTGGATCACGCTCGAGGCCGCGGCGAGCCTCGACCGCATGCTCACCAGCTGACGGGGAGCGCCTTTCCCTCTTCGTACCCGGCGGCCGACTGCAGGCCGACCCGTGCGCGCTCGTGGAACTCGGCGACGGTGGCCGCCCCGGCGTAGGTGAACGACGAGCGCACGCCCGAGGTGATCATGTCGAGCAGGTCTTCGAGACCCGGGCGCTGGGGGTCGAGGTAGATCCGCGACGACGAGATCCCCTCGGCGAACAGCTCCTTGCGCGCCCGCTCGAAGGGGTCGAGCGCTCCGAAGCGCCCCTGCACCGCCTTCGTGGAGGCCATGCCCCACGACTCCTTGTAGAGCCGCCCGGCGTCGTCGGTGCGCAGGCGCCCCGGCGCCTCGATGGTGCCCGCGAACCACGAGCCGATCATGACGGATGCCGCGCCAGCGGCCAGCGCGAGAGCCACGTCGCGCGGGTAGCGCACCCCGCCGTCGGCCCAGACGTGCGCCCCGACCGCCCGCGCGGCCTCGGCCGTCTCGAGTACGGCCGAGAACTGGGGGCGCCCGACGGCCGTCATCATGCGGGTCGTGCACATCGCGCCCGGACCGACGCCGACCTTGAGGATCGTCGCGCCCGCGTCGGTGAGGTCGCGCACGCCGACGGCGGTGACGATGTTGCCGGCGGCGATCGGGATGCCGAGATCCAGCGCCGCCACCTCGCGCAGGGCCCGCAGCATCTGGGCCTGGTGGCCGTGCGCGGTGTCGACCACCAGCACGTCGACCCCGGCCCCGGCGAGGGCGCGGGCCTTGGTCGCCACGTCGCCGTTGACGCCCACCGCGGCGGCCACGATCAGGCGGCCGTCGGCGTCGACTGCGGGGCGGTAGACCGAGTCGCGCAGCGCGCTGCGCGCCGAGAGCGTGCCGACGACGCGATCGCCGTCGACCACGGCGACGATGTCGGCGCCCGCCGACTCCACGAGGGAGAAGACCGCGCGCGGGTCGCCCACGCGCTCGACCTCGACGACGGGGGCGTCGCTGCGGGCGATGTCGCCGAGCAGGGCGTCGGGAAGGGCCGTCGCCAGGCGCTGCGCCGAGACGATCCCCCGGAACCCGGCGAGGTCGATGACCCCTCCCTCGCGCTGGTCGGCGACGATCACGCCGCGGCCGGGCACGGGAGGCAGGGCGAGGCGCGCGTCGGCGACGGTGGCCGACGGCGGGAAGACCAGCGGGGCGTCCCACGCCACCGGCTGCGCCTTGACGTGGGCGATGGCCTCGACCAGGCGCGGCAGCGGCATGTCCTGCGGCAACACGCCGAGTCCGCCGCGACGCGCGAGGGTCGCGGCCAGTCGCGTGCCGGTCACCGAGTTCATGTTCGACGACACCAGGGGAATGGTCGCTCCGCTGCCGTCGGCGGGGGCGAGGTCCACGTCGAGGCGGCTGCGCACCTCGGAAGGACGGGGGACGAGGAAGACGTCCGAGTAGGTCAGGTCGACATCGGGCTGGGCGCCGGAGAACTCCATGGCATCCACCCCATCACACCATTCGAAAGTAAAGGCCCCGTAAAGCCCCCGGATGCCCGCAGAAACCTCGGCTAGGCTGGAAGACGCGTTTGACGGCGACGTCGGCGCATCCACAGGAATCTTCATTGAGGAAAGCAGGCGATCGACTGTGTCGAGCCAGGTGACGGGCGTCGGTACTTCGAGCGAGGGCGAGTTCGGCGCGAACGAGTGGCTCGTAGACGAACTCTACGAACAGTTCAAAGTCGACAAGCACTCCGTAGACAAGGCCTGGTGGCCGATCCTGGAGGCGTACCACCCGGTCGTCGACGGGTCTTCCGCCGCCGCTCCCCCGCCCTCCGCGCCTCAGGCGCAGTCGGGGTCCGAGCCCAAGCCGGTGACGGCCCCCATCCCCGTGGTCGGTCAGGCGCCCGTCGCCCGCACCACGGCGAAGCCCGCGAAGCCGCAGCCCATCCCGGCGCAGGCGCCCAGCACGGTGCCCTCGGCCGCCGGCCAGAGCACCGAAGAAGACCGCGTGACGGTCCTCAAGGGCATGCCGAAGGCCCTCGCGTCCAACATGGACGACTCGCTGACGGTTCCCACCGCGACCAGCGTGCGCACCATCCCGGCGAAGCTGATGATCGACAACCGCATCGTCATCAACAACCACATGTCGCGGACGCGCGGCGGCAAGGTCAGCTTCACCCACCTCATCGGGTGGGCGCTCATCCAGGCGCTCAAGGAGTTCCCGAGCCAGAACGTCTACTACGCCGAGATCGACGGCAAGCCCTCGGTCGTGGCACCCGCGCACGTCAACCTGGGCATCGCGATCGACATGCCCAAGCCCGACGGCTCGCGCGCCCTGCTGGTCCCCAGCATCAAGCGCGCCGACACGCTCAGCTTCGGCGAGTTCCTCGCCTCGTACGAAGACCTCGTGCGTCGCGCCCGCACCAACAAGCTCACCCCCGCCGACTTCCAGGGCACCACGGTGTCGCTGACCAACCCCGGCGGCATCGGCACCGTGCACTCGGTCCCCCGCCTCATGCGCGGCCAGGGCGCGATCATCGGCGCCGGCGCGCTCGACTACCCCGCCGAGTTCATGGGCGCGAGCACCAAGACGCTTAACGAGCTCGCGATCGGCAAGACGATCACGCTCACCAGCACCTACGACCACCGCGTCATCCAAGGTGCCGGCTCGGGCGAGTTCCTCAAGAAGGTGCACGAGCTCCTCATCGGCGAGCGCGGCTTCTACGACGACATCTTCGCCGCGCTGCGCATCCCCTACGCCCCCATCCACTGGGCGGCCGACGTCAGCGTCGACATCTCCGAGCGCATCGACAAGAGCGCGCGCGTGCAGGAGCTCATCAACTCCTACCGCGTGCGCGGTCACCTCATGGCCGACATCGACCCGCTCGAGTACGTCCAGCGCACGCACCCCGACCTCGAGATCGAGTCGCACGGGCTGACGTTCTGGGACCTCGACCGCGAGTTCGTCACCAACGGTCTCGGCGGCAAGCGCGTGGCCAAGCTGCGCGACATCCTCGGCGTGCTGCGCGACTCGTACTGCCGCACGATGGGCGTGGAGTACATGCACATCCAGGACCCGGCCCAGCGCCAGTGGTTCCAGAGCAACATCGAGGTCAAGTACACCAAGCCGGGCCACGACGAGCAGCTGCGCATCCTGTCGAAGCTGAACCAGGCCGAGGCGTTCGAGACGTTCCTGCAGACCAAGTACGTCGGCCAGAAGCGCTTCAGCCTCGAGGGCGGCGAGTCGCTCATCCCGCTACTCGACCAGATCCTCCAGGGCGCGGCGGCCACCGGCCTCGACGGAGCCGCGATCGGCATGGCCCACCGCGGCCGCCTCAACGTGCTCACCAACATCGCGGGCAAGACCTACGGTCACGTGTTCCGCGAGTTCGAGGGCGCCGTCGCGATCGGCAGCAAGCGCGGCTCGGGCGACGTGAAGTACCACCTCGGCACCGAGGGCACCTTCGTCGGCGACGAGGGACACGAGCTCCCGGTCTACCTGGCGGCCAACCCCTCGCACCTCGAGACCGTCGACGGCGTGCTCGAGGGCATCGTCCGCGCCAAGCAGGACCGCAAGCCCATCGGCACGTTCTCGTGGCTGCCCATCCTCGTGCACGGCGACGCCGCGTTCGCGGGTCAGGGCGTCGTGGTCGAGACGCTGCAGATGTCGCAGCTGCGCGGCTACCGCACCGGCGGCACGATCCACGTGGTCGTCAACAACCAGGTCGGCTTCACCACCACGCCCACCGACGCCCGCACCTCGGTGTACGCCACCGATGTCGCCAAGACGATCCAGGCGCCGATCCTGCACGTGAACGGCGACGACCCCGAGGCCGTCGTGCGCGCGGCCGAGCTCGCGTTCATGTACCGCGAGGAGTTCCACCGCGACATCGTCATCGACCTCGTCTGCTACCGCCGCCGTGGTCACAACGAGGGCGACGACCCCTCGATGACCCAGCCGCTGATGACCAACCTCATCGAGGCCAAGCGTTCGGTCCGCCGTCTGTACACCGAGTCGCTCGTCGGCCGCGGTGACATCACCGAAGACGAGTACGAGCAGGCGAAGCAGGACTTCCAGCGCCGACTCGAGGTGGCCTTCGCCGACACGCACGAGGCCGAGACGGGCACCAACCCGGTCGTCACCACCGACGCGGCCGACGAGCCCGCGGTGGGCGCTCCCGAGACCACCGGCGTCTCGCGCGAGGTCGTCCAGCACATCGGCGACGCCTTCGTGAACAAGCCCGACGGCTTCACGGTGCACACCAAGCTGCAGCAGCTGCTCGACAAGCGTCACGACATGAGCCGCAACGGCAACATCGACTGGGCCTTCGGCGAGCTCCTCGCCTTCGGCTCGGTGCTGATGGAGGGCACGCCCGTACGCCTGGCCGGTCAGGACTCGCGCCGCGGCACCTTCGTGCAGCGTCACTCGGTGCTGCACGACCGCGACAACGGCCAGGAATGGCTGCCGCTGGCGAACCTCAGCGAGAACCAGGGCCGCTTCTGGGTCTACGACTCGCTGCTCAGCGAGTACGCCGCGATGGCGTTCGAGTACGGCTACTCGGTCGAGCGCTCCGACGCCCTCGTGCTGTGGGAAGCCCAGTTCGGCGACTTCGCCAACGGCGCGCAGTCGGTCATCGACGAGTTCATCTCGTCGGCCGACCAGAAGTGGGCGCAGCAGTCGAGCGTCGTGCTGCTGCTCCCCCACGGCTACGAAGGACAGGGACCCGACCACTCGTCGGCACGCATCGAGCGTTACCTGCAGATGTGCGCGCAGGACAACATGATCGTGGCGCGCCCCTCGACCCCCGCGTCGTACTTCCACCTGCTGCGTCGTCAGGCGTACCAGCGCCCCCGTCGTCCGCTCGTGGTCTTCACGCCGAAGGCGATGCTGCGTCTGCGCGGAGCGACCAGCCCCGTCGATGACTTCCTCGAGGGTCGGTTCGAGCCGGTGCTCGACGACGATCGCGGCCTCGACCGCGGCGCCGTGAAGCGCGTGCTTCTGCACGCCGGCAAGATCCACTGGGATCTGCGCGCCGAGCTCGAGAAGAACCCGAACCCCGAGATCGCCCTGGTGCGGGTCGAGCAGTACTACCCCGCCCCGATCGACGAGCTCAAGAAGGTGCTCGCGCAGTACCCGAACGCCGAGCTGGCGTGGGTGCAGGACGAGCCCGAGAACCAGGGCGCGTGGCCGTTCATCGCCCTCGAGGTCGCCGACCAGCTCGACGGCCGCCCGGTGCGTCGCATCTCGCGTGCCGCCGCCGCCTCGACGGCGACCGGTTCGCCCAAGGTGCACGCGAACGAGCACGCCGCGATCATGAGCGAAGCGCTCGCGCGCTGATCTCGCGAACGAAGGGGCCCTGCCGACCGGCGGGGCCCCTTCGTCGTTCCCGGATGCCGCGGTGCCGAGGTCGTGAGACGTCACCTGTCATGCCGCGGAGGCGTCGCAGAATCCGCGTGACGTCGAGGAATCGCACCCTCCGCACCGAGAAGTCCGGATCCGGCGCTGATCTGCGGATCCGCTGAACGGCGGCGACCTTCCCGCGGGCGGAGCCCTCCCGCGCAGGACTCAGGACGCCGGAGGTGCCGCGAGACCGAGCGCAGGCGCGAGCGCCGGGATGGCCCACGCGAGGCCCTTGTCGAGCGCCTCACCGGTATGGCCGGCGCCGTCGACGACGTAGGTCAGCACCGTGAAGCCCGCGGCCCGCGCGGCCTCGGAGTTCGCCTGCTGCCCCGGACCGAACGTGGTGTCCGCGCCACCCCACGTGAACACCGCCGTGTGACCGGTGTAGGTCCCCGCGGGGGCTGCGGCCATGATGACCGAGGGCTTCGAGGCCTGGAAGGCGTTCGCATCGCCCTTGTACACGTCGGTCGTCGTCTGGGAAGGGTGCTCCGACCCGGGGAACTCGTTGCCCGAGACGTCGAGCACCTGCCCCCAGATGTCGGGGTACTTCGCCCCGTAGTACGCGGCGCAGGCACCACCGTTCGAGAAGCCGCCGATGGTCCAGTAGCGGTGGTCCTGCACGATGTTGAGGTTGCTCGCCGCCCACTGCGGGACCATCTTGTTGATGTAGGTCTCCACCGCGCCGTAGGTCGCCGAGTCGGCGCACGCCGGGTCTTTCTCGGGGGCGCTCAATTGGTCGACGACGACCGCGATCGGTGCGAGGCCGCCGTGCTGGGCGGCGAACGCGTCGAGGGCCTTCGCCAGGGCCGAGGGGTCGGGGCTGCCCGGCTGCCCCATCATGAAGACGAGAAGCGGGAGCGCCGGCGGGTTGGCGACACGGGCGGCGGGCGGGAGGTACAGCGAGGCGTCACGCGCCGCGAACTGCCCCGTCGGGATCTTGGTCGAGCCGGTCAGCGCGCTCACCGAGCTCATCGTGGGCATGTCGGCCGGAGGCTGCCACCGCTCGTACAGGGTCGCCGGATCGCCCGCGGCGTCGTCACGCGGCGGCAACGAGGCCGGATCGAGCGCCTGCACACCGAGGATCGCGGCGATGTTGTGGGTCACGCCGTATGCCGCGTTGACGCCGAGCGCTCCCGCGAGCAGCGAGGCGATCACCGTCACGATCCCGATGATGCGCCGCGCCCACGGGCGGCGGCAGATGCCGACGACGCCCACCGCGGCTGCTCCGACCGCGACGGCCGCCCTCGACGCAGCGCCGACCGGCAGCGGCCCTTCGAACACGCCCATCGACTCGAGCACGTGCGCTGCGATGTACATCGCCACGGCCGCTCCGAGGCCGATCGCGCCCGTCGCGACGAGGCGACGCGGGGCCCACAGCACGATCGCGACGACACCGAGACCCGTCAGGATGGCGCAGACGGCGAGCAACGGACTGTCGATGAGCTCGAACGACAGCACGAACCTGTTCATCGACGCCCCTCCCATGCGGTGCGGGCGAGGGCGACCATCTCCCGGCGCGACGCGTCGGGCAGGTACGCGCGCCCGACGGCGGCGCCGATCGCGGGGAGCTCGAGGGGATCGCGGTAGGCCAGCGCGAGGGGGCGGTAACGGGGCCGGAACTTGCCCTTGAAGCGGAAGAGCGACGCGAAGCCGTACGCCGGCTCGAGCACTTCGGCCAGCCATCGCAGCAGCGCGCGCAGCGGGGCGGGGTCGTCGTCGGCCTCCTCGTCGGGGTCGTCGGCCAGGGGGGCGCCCGACAGGCTCAGCACGACGGCGCCCTCCTGCTGCAGCTCGAGGGCGGCCTTGGCGATGAGGAACTCCATCATGCCGTTCTGGCCATCGGTGCGACGCCGCATGAAGTCGAGGGTCCACCCGGTGATCACCCCGTCGGTCCAGCTCGGCATCCAGCTGGTGACGGCCTCGATGCGGTCATCGGGTCCGACGGCGAGCAGCAGCCGGACGTCGCGATCGCGCAGCTCGTCGAGGGAGCCGAGCGTGAAACCCATCTCGGGCAGCGCGCGGTCGGCCACCCATTCCTCGTCGATCGCCACCACCTGCGAGGCCTGCGCGACGCTGAGCTCGTTCCAGCGCGACCAGACCGCGGTGTAGCCCTCGCGCTCGGCGCGGGTGAGGGGCTGGCGCACCTTCTGCCAGGTCTTGCCCGCGAAGGTCAGGCCGGGGAGGTCCATCACCGTCTCGACGCCCACCGGCACGTGGCGCCAGCCGAGCGCGGCGAGGTCGTCGAGCGTGTCGGAGTGGATGCTGTAGAACGCCGGCGTCCAGTCATGCTCGACGCAGTAGTCGGTGAAGGCGCGCAGAGCCTCGGGCCGCCGCCCCTCGGGCGCGAGGGGGTCTGCGACGGCGAGGGCCACGTCGCCGACGAGGCGGTACGCCACGGCGCACTCGCGGTCGTCGGAGTACCAGTGGCGGTTGCCCTCCCACGTGCCGAGGAACCCGAGGGTGTCGCTGCCGCGGCGCAGCAGCTCGCGGTAGTGGGCCTCGTCGCCCGCATCGGGGCGCCGAGCGCGGCGGTACAGCCACAGGATCGCCGCGACCACGATCGCCCAGAACAGCACGCCGATCCACTGGTAGGCGAAGAGAGCAGGGCCCCCGTGCGGGAAGGCTCCGCCGCCGCCCGGATGCGCGAACGCCGGCGGAAGGAAGCGGCGCAGCGTCAGTCCGAGCAGGTCGAGCACCGAGACCTCGCGGTCGAAGGCGCGTCGCCCCACGGCTTCGACCACGAACAGGGTCGATGCGCACACGATAAAGGCGACCACGAGCGCCACGGCGACGGTGCGGGCGGCACGACGGGTCGCGCGCACCGGGAAGCGCGCACGGGCGACGTACAGTGCCGCGGCGAGCACGAGAGGGAGCACGATCGACGCCAACGCCCAGAGCACGTACTCGGCGCCGCTGCCGTCGACCCACGGGTCGATGCGCAGCCGGCCGTCGAGGAGCGAGACGATCGGGAGCACGGCGGATGCCAGAAGCACCACGGTCGCCAGCACCCAGGCCGAGCGGCGCCCCTGTCGCAGGCCCCACGCGGCCACCAGCAGCAGCACGAGGGGCACGATCGCCAGGAGGGCGGGACCGGCCCCGCGGGTCATCAGCAGGGCGATCTGTTCGTCGCAGACCGAGGAGGCGACGCTCCCGCACTGCGAGAGGATCTCGTCGTCGTACTGGGTGTACGCCTCGACGACGAGCGAGAGCGGACCGCGACCCCCGCCGCTGACCAGTGCCACGATCGGACCGCTGCCCACCACGGCGACGAGCAGTGCCAGGAGCGTGCGCGTCTCACGGGTCGAGCTGCGGTGCCACGACCGGCGCTCGCGCCCGCGGGCCAGGACCGCCCCGACGAGCAGGCCGATGACGGCGGCGCTGAGGCGGTACCAGGAGTCGGCATCGCCGGCGTAAAGGGCGAACATGCCCAGCAGCGCGAAGCCGATCAGGCGCACGCGGCGGCGCCAGAGGGTGGGGGCGAAAGCCGTGCCGGCCATGACGGCGCCCGCGAGGGGAGTGGTCGGGTCGAGCACCGGCACCTCGGCGGCCACCACGGGGCGCAGGTCGGTCAGCGTCCACGCGGCCGCGTGCAGGCCGATGCCGACGAGGAGTCCGCTGAAGCCGATCACGAACAGCAGCACCGCGGTGCGGCGTGATCCGAGCAGGCGTTCGGCGTACGCCAGAACGGTGAGGGCCAGCAGCACCGACGACACGGCGTCGATGGTCGAGTCGGGCACGACGAGAGCCGTGAGCAGGGTCCACCACCGGCCGCTGCCGAACGTCGCGAGGGGTCCGGCACCCCAGACCAGGGCGTCCTCATTCCACAGCGATCCCGTCGCGGCGGCGGCGGCGATCACGAGCACCGCGGCGCACACGGCGACGGGATTGGCGCGCACGTATCGGCGCAGAGCGGAACTCACCGCACCCAGGCGCGTCGGAGGTCGCTCCTCGAGCGGGGGCGCAGCGGTTTCGGACATCGGCGGCATCGTATTGCTGTTTCCTATGAGGGCCCAGATCAGATGACCATCATGCGCCGATAGCCCCTGCGCCCGCGACGCGGGTCAGTACCAGATGTCGAGGTGCGGCGTGACGGCAGCGGCGAACGCGCGATCGAGCGCCGCGCACTCGTTCATCCCCGCTTTCACCAGGCCGGCGGCCGCGAGCTCGGTGGCGCGGACGCCGCCGAGCAGCAGGGAGCCGAGCGCCCCCACGGTCATCTCCACGGCGGCGGCAGCGTCGGTCGGCATGACCGCGGCCTCTCCGTCGTCGCCGATCGTCACGCGCCACGTGCCGTCGGCGAGTCCGAGCGGGTCGTCGACGCGCAGCACGAGATCGAGGGGCGCGGCGTACGCGCGCGCGGCGAGCGCGGCCGGAACGTCGAGCACGCGCAGCCAGTGGTGGTCGGTCAGGGTCGCGGTGACGGCCCGGCGGTCGTCGACCATCCACTGCACGGGCGGCACCGGCTGCTGCAGCCACGCCTTCACCCGACCGACGAGGTCGTGCTCGATCGCGAAACGCCAGAGTGCGGCGTAGGCGTCGGCGTCGGCGGCGAAGAGCGTGCGCACCTCGAGATCGTGCGCCGAGAAGTCGTCGCGCTCGTCGATCGTGTAGACGAGGACGCCGGTCTCGACGCCGTCGGCGTCGCGGTAGACCACCGCGCGCACGCGCTCGGCCGCCTTGTCGCCGGGGGCCAGACCGGCCAGACCGCGCCAGCGGCCGTCCCAGCCGGGCACTGCTCCGGGCTGGCGCACCCGCACCCGCTCGTGCACGGCGTGCAGGCGCTCGACGAGTGAATCCTTCGGGACGAAGTCGAGACGCCCCGGAGCCTGCGGCCCCGTCCAGCGCGCGCGCCGCGTGTCGACGACGACGTCGGACGCCCACGCCGCGGGCGAGAAGCCCCACCGGCCGTAGATCGTCGCCTCGGTCACCGTGAGGCCCGCGAGGGCGAACCCGGCGGCCTTGGCCGTGCGCAGCTCTCCGCCGATCATGGCGCGCGCGATCCCGCGCCGTCGATGCGTCGGGGCGACGGTGACCGCGCTGATGGCCCACAGATCGATCGTGCGACCGGGAGACGCCGTCAGCGCGGTCGCCCACGAGTCGATCGTTCCGACGGGCATGGCGGGGACGGCCCCCGCGCGATCGAAGACGCCCGTCAGTCGGCGGGTGCGCAGCGTGAGCCGCGAGTTGTCGACCTCGGCATCCGTCGACTCCCCACCGAGGAACCCGCGGCCGACCGCCTGCAGGAACGGACGGAAGTCGTCGCCATCGGCGTCGACCCGCCGGTACTCGAGGCCCGCGGCGGCGAGGTCGTCGCCGGAGGTCTGGTCGAGGGGCAGCGTCAGAGTGTCGAGGGATGCCATGCCCCCAGCCTAGGGACACCCTCCGACATCGCCGAGCGACCGGCGACCGGGGCCGGCTCAGTGCGTGGCTTGGATGGCGCGCAGGCGCGAGAGCACCTGGTCGCGCAACTCGTCGGGCGCCGTCTCTTTGCACGCCCGCGCCACCACATCGGTCAGCGTGCGCGCCACGAGGGCTTCGTCCTGGCATCCGGGGCAGTTCTCGAGGTGCTCCCGGATGTCCTTCGCCTCGGTCTTGCAGACCTCGTTGCGCAGGTACTCCTCGAGGTCACGTCGCGCCTTGTCGCAGCCGCAGTCGCTCATTTCTTCTCTCCCGTCGCGGCCGTGATGCCGCGCTCCTTGGCGTAGTCCGACAGCAGGTCGCGCAGCAGCCGCCGGCCGCGGTGCAGACGGCTCATGACCGTACCGATCGGAGTTTTCATGATGTCGGCGATCTCCTGGTAGGCGAAGCCCTCGACGTCGGCGAGGTACACCGCCATCCGGAAATCCTCGGGGATCGACTGCAGGGCGTCTTTGACGACGGATGCCGGCATGTGGTCGATCGCTTCGGCCTCGGCCGAACGGGCGCTGCTCGCGGTGGTCGACTCGGCTCCGCCGAGCTGCCAGTCCTCGAGGTCGTCGATCGCGCTCTGGTAAGGCTCGCGCTGCTTCTTGCGATACGTGTTGATGTACGTGTTCGTCAGGATGCGGTACAGCCACGCCTTGAGGTTCGTGCCCTGCGTGAACGTCGCCCACGAACCGAAGGCCTTGACGAAGGTCTCCTGCACCAGATCGGCGGCGTCGGCGGGGTTGCGCGTCATGCGCATGGCCGCGGCGTAGAGCTGATCCATGAAGGGCAGGGCCTGCTCTTCGAACTGTGCGCGGGGCTCCGCCTGCGGGCCGGCGTCTGCGGTGTCGTTCATCGCGCGCCAGTCTACGTCGGGCGCGTCGACGACCACCGGGACGGCTGTCGCCGTGCGGTCGAGCTCGAGAAGTGCGGTCACGTGTCGTCCCCTTTCAGTAGGCTAGGAACTGATGACTCCCCTCGGGTATTCCCCTTCCGCAGACACTCCCCGTGGCGAATGGGACGCGCCCGTCGCACGGGGTGCGGTCGAGGCCACCGTCACCGTGCCCGGGTCGAAGTCGCTGACCAATCGCGAGCTCGTGCTCGCGGCCATCGCCGACGGGCCCGGCACGCTGCACGCGCCGCTGCACTCCGACGACTCGGCGCGCATGATCGACTCCCTGCGCGCGCTCGGCGTCGGCATCGACGAGGTCGAGACCGACTCGCCCTTCGGCCCCGATCTGCTCGTGACTCCCCCGTCGTCGTTCGCCGGCGACAGCACGGTCGACTGCGGGCAGGCCGGCACGGTCATGCGCTTCGTCGCCCCGCTGGCGGGATTCGCCCGCGGCGACGTGCACGTCACGGCCCACGAGAGCGCTCTGCACCGCCCCATGGGTGCGATGATCCGCGCCCTGCGCGATGTGGGCGTCGACATCGACGACGGCGGCCACTGGTCGCTCCCCTTCTCGGTGCGCGGGCACGGTCACGTGCGCGGCGGAGAGGTCGAGATCGACGCGAGCCAGTCAAGTCAGTTCGTCTCGGGCCTGCTGCTGGCCGCCCCCCGCTTCGACGTCGGTCTGCACCTGCGCCACGTCGGCTCGCGCCTGCCGAGCGTTCCCCACATCGACATGACCGTCGAGGCCCTCGCCCACCGCGCGGTGCACGTCGAGCGCCCCGCGCCGGGCGAGTGGATCGTGCCGGCGGGGCCGGTGCGCGCGAAAGACGTCGCGATCGAGCCCGACCTCTCCAACGCAGCCCCCTTCCTGGCCGCCGCGATGGTCACGGGCGGCTCGGTCACGGTCACGGGGTGGCCTCTGCACAGCACCCAGCCGGGAGCTCTGCTGGTCGACATCCTCGCCGAGATGGGCGCTCGCGTGAGCCGCCGCGGCGGGGCGCTGACCGTGGCGGGCGGCGAAGACGGCATCGTCGGCGTCGAGCTCGACCTGTCGGCGGCCGGCGAACTGGCCCCCACGCTCTTCGGGCTCGCGGCCTTCGCCGACGGCCCCACCACGCTGCACGGCATCGGCCACATCCGCGGCCACGAGACCGACCGCATCGCCGCCCTCGTCGGCAACCTGCGCTCGCTCGGCGGAGAGGCGCACGAGCTCGACGACGGCATCCGCATCGTCCCCCGCCCGCTGCGCGGTGGAGAGTGGAAGGCGCACCACGACCACCGCCTGGCCACGACGGGCGCGCTGATCGGCCTGCGCGTGCCGGGCGTGCGCATCGACGACATCGGCACCACGGCCAAGACGCTCCCTCAGTTCGCCGCCCTGTGGCAGGCCATGCTGGGCGCGGATGCGGCGGGCGACTGAGTGATGAGCTGGCTCGACGACGATGACGACGACGACCTGGAGTTCGACGAGTCGTCGATCCGGGTCCGCCCGAATCCCAAGGCCAACCGACCACGCACGAAGCGTCGTCCCGCCCACGCCGATGCGCAGATCGCGCGGGTGCTCGGCGTCGACCGCGGCCGCTACACCGTGCTCGTCGACGAAGACGGCCCCGACGAGCGGCGCGTGCTCGCGACGCGCGCCCGCGAGCTGCGCAAGCAGCCGATCGTCAACGGCGACCGCGCCAAGGTCGTGGGCGACCTCTCCGGCGACGAGGGGACGCTGGGCCGCATCATCGGCCTCGAGGAGCGCACCTCGCTCCTGCGCCGGAGCGCCGACGACACCGATCAGGTCGAGCGGGTCATCGTCGCCAACGCCGACCAGATGCTCGTCGTGGTGGCCGCGGCCGACCCCGAGCCGCGTGCGCGACTGGTCGACCGGTACCTCGTCGCGGCCCTCGACGCCGGCATCCGCCCTTTGCTCGTCGTGACCAAGACCGACCTCGCCGACCCGACCGAGTTCCTCGCGCACTTCGTCGGCATCGACCTGCGCGTGTTCACCAGTGCACAGGGAGAGATGCCGCTCGACGAGATCGGCGAGGCCCTCGCTGGGCACTCCACGGTGTTCGTCGGGCACTCGGGTGTCGGCAAGTCGACGCTGGTGAACGCCCTCACGGGCTCCGAACGCGCGATCGGTCACGTCAACACCGTCACCGGTCGCGGGCGCCACACCTCGTCGTCGGCCGTCTCGCTGCGCTATCGCGGACCAGCCGGCAGCGGCTGGGTCATCGACACCCCGGGCGTGCGCTCGTTCGGCCTCGGCCACGTCGATCCCGCGCACGTGCTCGGCGCCTTCACCGACCTGGCCGCGGTGGCCGAGGAATGCCCCCGCGGCTGCACGCACCTGCCCGACGCCCCCGACTGCGCGATCATCGAGGCCGTCGAGTCCGGCCGACTCGGACCCGGGGCCGCCGCGCGACTCGACTCGCTGCAGCGCCTGCTGACGACGTTCCAGGGCATCGAGCGTTCTAGGCTGGAGGGGTGACGAACCTCGAACCCGGCTCCGCCGCGCCCGACTTCACCCTGATGGACCAAGACGAGCACCCCGTATCGCTCAGCGACTTCCGCGGGCGCCGCGTCATCGTGTACTTCTACCCCGCGGCGCAGACGCCCGGGTGCACGACGCAGGCTTGCGACTTCCGCGACAGCCTCGCCTCGCTGCAGGGCGCCGGCTACACGGTGCTCGGCGTCTCGCGCGACACCCCCGAGAAGTTGCGCGCCTTCCGCGACAGCGACGGACTCACCTTCCCGCTGCTGAGCGACCCCGACCACGCCGTGCACGAGGTTTACGGCGCGTGGGGCGAGAAGCAGAACTACGGCAAGACCATCACCGGCGTGCTGCGCTCGACCTTCGTCATCGACGAAGAGGGCACCGTCGTCGAGGCCATGGTCAACGTCAAAGCCACCGGGCACGTCGCGCGACTGCGCAAGAAGCTCGGCGTCGACGCGGCCTGAGCCACGGCATCCGGAACCCCGCCCCGCGCCCGCGGTCGGCGGGGTTCTGCCGTTCTCAGGCGTCGGTGTCGGCGTCGCGGCGTCGCGGTACGGCACCACGAACGGCGAGGAAGAGCAGCACGAGGCCGACGATCGCGGGCAGCGCGATGAGAAGAGCCACGAAGGGGGCGGCCCACTCCCCCGTGATCGCACCGATCGCGACCGACAGGATGAGCAGCTGCGTCACGATGCCACCCGAGCGTCCGGCCGACACGTCTCGCGCGGTGGCGACGGCGAATCCGGCAACCGCGACGGCGCCGATCACGGTCAGCACGATGAGCGCGATCGAGCTCACGGCGGAGTCGGTGTCGCCGCCGATGAGGGCGACCGTCTGCCACCCGGCGAGGGCCAGGATGCCGAGGGCTTCGAGACCCAGGAGTGCGGCTGCCGCGAGACGAACGGGCATCGGGAATGGCCTCCTCGACGCGCAGCTCCGCGCCGTTACGTTCCGGAAACCTCGCGGTTACCTCTTGATCAGGCGTAATCGCTATGGGAGCATAGAACAAGCCGTGTGCTCCCACAGCGAAGTGGGGCGAGCAATCGCTCGCGTTCCCACCAGGGTACCGGACCCGAATCCCGGTGCCGAATCGTCTGAAATTTCTGTTACAAGGAGCACCTCTATGGATTGGCGCGACAAAGCAGCCTGCCTGACCGTCGACCCCGAACTGTTCTTCCCGGTCGGCAACACCGGCCCCGCGGTCGATCAGATCGAGAAGGCCAAGTCGGTCTGCGCACGCTGCACCGTCACCGAGGTCTGCCTGCAGTACGCCCTCGAGTCCGGTCAGGACTCGGGCGTGTGGGGTGGCCTGAGCGAAGACGAGCGTCGCGCGCTCAAGCGCCGCGCCGCCCGCGCCCGCCGCGCCTCCTGACGACAGCGTCTCCGGCAGAAGCCCGCCCCTCGGGGCGGGCTTCTCCGCGTTTCGGGGCTCTCCCGGGAATCCGTTTCGGCCCGGGCGCCGTTCCGCGCGGAATGCGCCGGCACGCGGCATCCGGAATCGGAACGGATGCCGCGGGGCTCAGGCCGACGCGCCGCCGATGTAGCGCAGCGGGATCTCGATCGTGACCTCGGTGCCGCTGCCCATGAGGGTGTGCCAGTCGATCGTGCCGCCGAGCTCGCCCTGGATGAGGGTGCGGACGATCTGCGTGCCCAGACCGCGACCGACCTGCCCCTCGGGGAGGCCGACGCCGGTGTCGCGCACGCTGACCTCGAGCATCTCGCCGTTGCGCTCCGCGGCGATCTCGACGTCGCCCTCCTGACCGGCGAGCCCGTGCTCGACGGCGTTGGTCACCAACTCCGTGAGGGCGAGCGCGAGCGGCGTCGCGAACTGGCTCGGCAGCGTGCCGAACTGACCGGTCGTGCGCGTGCGGGCGCGCGTGTTCGGAGCGGCGGCGACCTCGGCGACGAGCTTGAGCACGCGCGCGAAGACGTCGTCGAAGTCGACGTTCTGAGCGAGACCCTCCGACAGGGTGTCGTGCACGACGGCGATCGCCGAGACGCGGCGCATGGCCTGGGTGAGGGCGTCGCGCGCCTCGTCGGAGTGGGTGCGGCGCGCCTGGATGCGCAGCAGCGAGGCGACCGTCTGCAGGTTGTTCTTGACGCGGTGGTGGATCTCGCGGATCGTCGCGTCTTTGGTGATGAGCTCCTGCTCCTGGTGGCGGATCTCGGTGACGTCACGGCTCAGCACGATTGCACCGATGCGCGTGCCGCGGTCGCGCAACGGAATGGTGCGCAGCGACACCTGCACGCCCCGCGCCTCCATGTCGGCGCGCCACGGTGCGCGCCCGCTCACGACCACGGGCAGCGACTCGTCGACGTCCTGCCGCTTGGCCGGAAGGATGCGCGCTGTCACCTCGGCGAGCGACTCGCCCTCGAGCTCGTCGTCGAAGCCCATGCGGTTGAACGCCGAGAGGGCGTTGGGGCTGGCGAAGGTCGTGATGCCGTCGACGTCGAGACGGATCAGCCCGTCCGAGGCGCGCGGCGCTCCGCGGCGCGGGGCCGTGGGGGCGGCCAGGTCGGGGAACTCGGCCGACGAGATCATGCCGAACAGGTCGTCGGCGCAGTCGTTGAAGGTGATCTGCTGACGCGAGGGGGTGCGCGTCTCACCGAGATTGGTGTGGCGGGTGAGCACGCCGACCGTGGTGACGGCGTGGCCCTCGCGCGACAGCTCGCGCACGATCGGCACTGCGCGCACGCGCGTGGGCGTCTCTTCGAACCAGTCGGGCGACGCGGAGTCGACGATGCGCCCGCTCTGGAAGGCGTCGCGTACCTGGGTGCGCCACTGCGGTCGCACGCGGTCTCCGACGATGTCGCGATAGAACAGCGTCGCCGCTCCCCCGGGCCGGGTGTGGGCGACCGCGACGAACGAGTCGTCGGGGGTGGGCACCCAGATGACGATGTCGGCGAACGCGAGGTCGGCGAGCAATTGCCCGTCACCCGCGAGCCGGTGCAGCCACTCGACGTCCGCCTCGCTGGAGCGGCCCTGGGCGTAGACGAGTTCACTCAGTGTCGACACCGACTCAGTCAACCACGCCGTGTCGTCGGCGTGTGCCGGCTGAGCGAGCCCGGTGGGCGCCGAGATTCGACCGTCGGGCGATCGATTTCACCCGCTGCGGCGGACTGCCGTGCATCGCATCGCATGTATACATGTACATGACGGACTTCGCACGCCGTCGTCGCCGACCGCCACTCCCCCACGACGGGCGGTCGGCCCGGCCCCGGGGCGCGGCGGGCCCAGCCCCGGGGCATGGCGGGCCGCGAGCCGTGCGGGTCGCAGGTGAACTCCCCCATCCCTCAGAACGGGGGACAAGGCGAGCGGCGAGACCACTCCGGGTCAGGGTGGGAGCGGTTCCGCCGGCTTCCTGTGCACGGTCGTCGGCCCGCTCCCGAACCCCGGGCGCCGCGGATTCTCCACATTCCAGGCGCCGTGGCGTGTCGTCCACAGATGCTCCCGGTGCCGTCGTCGCTCCGCGCGGCTCCCCTACTGTCGGCATCACCCCCCGCTCGCTGCACGCACCACAGCCCGGAGGAAATCCATGTCACCGAAGCCCGCCCCTCGCCCCACCCCGCCCGCTCCATCCGACCCCGACTTCTTCGATCGGCAGCGCACCCCGACCGCCCAGCTCCCGCCGCCGGCGGTCTTCACGCGCAACGTCGCGCGCGGTGCGTTCGAGGTCCTCGCCGGAGTCCGCCGAGCGGAGCAGCTCACGCGCTGGATGTCGGAAGACGTGCTCGACCGCCTCACCACGATCAAGAACCTGTCGGCCCGCGCGCGCAGCGCCCGTCGCGTGCTCAGCCTCTACGACGTGTACGAGGTGCAGCGCGTGCGCCTCTCCTCGCCCGGCGACGGCATCATCGAGGCCACGGTGACCGCCTCCGCGCGGGCGCGCACCCGCGCCCTGGCCATGCGGATCGAGGGCCTCGACGGTCGCTGGCGCGTCACCTCGCTCGGCATGATGTGATTCGCAGCGTCGACCGTCCGCCGCCCGGCGAGCTCTTCAGCCGCGCGGGCGGACCGGTCGGCGCTGCGGCGGCACCCCGGCCGGCCGAAGCGACGCCGGCGGGCGCCGTGCCGGGCACGGGCCCTGGTCGCCGCGGATCGACCGGGTCACGGCATCCGCGTCACGGCCTCTGAGTCACGGCGTCCGGCGTCACGTCAGCCGCGTCACGGCATTCACGCCATGGCATCCGCGTCCCGGTGACCACGTCACGGCGTCCGGGGTCACGGCATCCGCGTCACGGCCGCCAGGTCGAGAGGAAGTTGCCGAGCCGCTCGATGGCGTCGCTGATGACCCGCGCCTCGGGGAGCGTGACGATGCGCACGTGGTCGGTCGCCGGCCAGTTGAAGCCCGACCCCTGCACGAGCAGCACGTGCTCGGCGACCAGGAAGTCGCGCACGAACTTGCCGTCGTCGGGGATCTCGTACACCTCGGGGTCGAAGCGCGGGAAGGCGTAGAGAGCGCCGCGCGGCATGACGCACGAGACCCCGGGGATGGCCTCGAGGCCCTCCCACGCGGCATCCCGCTGCTCGTGCAGTCGACCCGACGGGGCGATGAGCGCGTCGATCGACTGCACCCCCGACAACGCCGCCTGCACCGCGAACTGCGCGGGGACGTTGGGGCACAGGCGCGTCGAGGCGAGCAGATTGATGCCGTGCAGGAAGCCCTGCGCGTGGTCCTTGGGGCCCGTGATCGCGAGCCACCCCGAACGGTAGCCAGCGACGCGGTAGGTCTTGGACAGGCCGTTGAAGGTCAGGCACAGCAGGTCGGGGGCGATCGTCGCCATCGGGATGTGCACGGCCCCGTCGAACAGGATGCGGTCGTAGATCTCGTCCGACAGCAGCAGCAGCGAGTGCTCGCGCGCGATCGCCGCGATCCCCTCGAGCACCTCGCGCGAGTAGACCGCGCCGGTGGGGTTGTTCGGGTTGATGACCACGATCGCTTTGGTGCGCGGGGTCACCTTCGACCGGATGTCCTCCAGGTCGGGCTGCCACTCGCGCGCCTCGTCGCACAGGTAGTGCACGGGGGTCCCGCCGCCGAGGCTCGTCATGGCCGTCCACAGCGGGTAGTCGGGGGCGGGGATGAGCACCTCGTCGCCCTCGTCGAGCAGGGCCTGCATGGTCATCGTGATGAGCTCGGACACGCCGTTGCCCAGGAACACGTGGTCGGGGTCGAGGTGCGGGAAGCCGGGCTCCTGCTCGTAGCGCGAGACGATCGCACGACGGGCCGACAGGATGCCGCGGCTGTCGCTGTAGCCGTGCGCGTTGGGCACCGAGGCGATCATGTCGCGCACGATCTGGTGCGGCGCCTCGAAGCCGAAGATGGCGGGGTTGCCGGTGTTGAGCTTGAGGATCGCGTGCCCCTCGGCCTCCAGACGGTCGGCCTCGACGAGGGCCTCTCCACGGATCTCGTAGAGGACGTCCTTCAGCTTCGATGACTGGTCGAGGGGGCGCAGCGGGCTCATCGGTTCAGGATATCCCCGCCCCTTCGGAGCCAATCGACACCCGGTGGCCCGCCCGCGGCGGAACCGTCGTGCGGATCCGGAGCCCGACACGCCGCCCCGAGGGCGTTCCCGCCGACGCGCCGAGCCCGCGATCCGCGCGACGGCGGTCCCGCCGCACCCGAGCCCGGAAACGCCGGATGCCGCGTCCCGGGGTGGGACGCGGCATCCGGGGATCCGTCTTACTTCTTCTTCGCGGCCCGGCGATCGGCGCGGTTGCCCGACCCCGCCTGCTCGGGAGCGTCGGTGCGCTGCCCGAACGCGCCGCGGGCGGCGGCGGGCGCCTCGGCGGCGGGAGCGGCGGCCGGCTGAGCCGCCTGGCGCACGCGGTTGGTCGCCGCCTGCTGCACCTGACCGCGGTCGTTGCGCACCTCGACCTCGCCCGCGTCGTTCGCGGCGGAGTACTCCAGGCGCTGGGTCTCGACGGGGGTGGGCGCCAGGCCCTTCGCCTCGACCTGGGCCGCGGGCTCGCCCTCGACCTCGCGCACCTCGACTTCGAGGTTGTAGAGGAAGCCGACCGACTCCTCCTTGATCTGCCCCATCATCGACTGGAACATCTGGTAACCCTCGCGCTGGTACTCGATGAGCGGGTCGCGCTGGGCCATGGCACGCAGGCCGATGCCGTCCTTGAGGTAGTCCATCTCGTAGAGGTGCTCGCGCCAGCGGCGGTCGAGCACCTGCAGCACCACGCGGCGCTCGAGCTCGCGCAGAGCCTGGGCGCCGAGGGCCTTCTCGCGGTTCTCGTACGCGATGCGGGCGTCGGAGATGATCTCGCGCTTGAGCCCCTCGGGCGTGATGCGGCCCTTGCTGCCGCCCGCCTCGGCCACGACCTCGTCGATCGTGACGCTCACCGGGTACATGGTCTTCAGCTCGGTCCACAAGGCGTCGAAGTCCCAGGACTCGGTGTGACCCGAGCCGGTGTGGTCGTCGATGACGGCCGTGATGGCGTCTTCGATGAAGTGCTGCACGCGGTCGGCGATGTCGTCGCCCTGGAGCATGTGACGGCGGTCGGCGTAGATCGCCTCGCGCTGGCGGTTCAGCACGTCGTCGTACTTGAGGACGTTCTTGCGCATCTCGGCGTTGCGCGCCTCGACCTGCGACTGCGCGCTCTTGATCGCGCGCGAGACGAGGCCCGACTCGATGGCGACGTCGTCGGGGAAGTTGGTCCGGGCGAGGATGGCCTCGGCCGCGCCCGACTGGAACAGGCGCATGAGGTCGTCGGTGAGCGACAGGTAGAAGCGGCTCTCGCCGGGGTCGCCCTGACGGCCGGAGCGACCGCGCAGCTGGTTGTCGATGCGGCGCGACTCGTGGCGCTCGGTGCCGAGCACGTAGAGGCCACCGGCCTCGACGACCTTCGCGGCTTCCTCGGCGACGACGTCGCGCATGCCCTGGTAGACCGAGTCCCACTCGGACTCGTAGGCCTCGGGCGTCTCGACGGGGTCGAGGTTCTTCGCCTTCATCTCCTGCACGGCGAGGAACTCGGCGTTTCCGCCGAGCATGATGTCGGTTCCACGACCGGCCATGTTGGTGGCGACGGTGACGGCGCCCAGACGACCGGCGCGGGCGACGATCTCGGCCTCGCGCGCGTGGTTCTTGGCGTTGAGCACCTCGTGGCGCACGCCCTTCTTCGCGAGCAGGCGCGAGAGATACTCGCTCTTCTCGACGCTCGTGGTGCCCACGAGGACGGGCTGGCCCTTCTCGTGGCGCTCGACGATGTCTTCGACGACCTGCGCGAACTTGGCCGTCTCGTTCTTGTAGACGAGGTCGGACTGGTCTTTGCGGATCATCGGCTTGTTCGTGGGGATGGGCACCACACCGAGCTTGTAGGTCGACATGAACTCGGCCGCCTCGGTCTCGGCGGTACCGGTCATGCCCGAGAGCTTCTCGTACAGGCGGAAGTAGTTCTGCAGCGTGACGGTGGCCAGGGTCTGGTTCTCGGCCTTGACCGGCACGTTCTCCTTCGCCTCGATGGCCTGGTGGATGCCCTCGTTGTAGCGACGGCCCACGAGGATGCGACCGGTGTGCTCGTCGACGATCATGACCTCGTCGTTCATCACGACGTAGTCGGTGTCGCGCTTGAACAGCGCGATCGCCTTGATCGAGTTGTTGAGGAACGAGATCAGCGGGGTGTTGGCCGACTCGTACAGGTTGTCGATGCCGAGGTAGTCCTCGACCTTCTCGATGCCGGGCTCGAGCACACCGATCGTGCGCTTCTTCTCGTCGACCTCGTAGTCGACCCCGGCCTCGAGGGTGCGGGCCAGCTTGGCGAACTCCGCGAACCAGCGGTTGGCCTCACCGGATGCCGGGCCCGAGATGATCAGCGGGGTGCGGGCCTCGTCGATCAGGATCGAGTCGACCTCGTCGACGATCGCGTAGAAGTGACCGCGCTGCACGAGGTCTTCCTTACGCCAGGCCATGTTGTCGCGCAGGTAGTCGAAGCCGAACTCGTTGTTCGTGCCGTAGCTGATGTCGGCCTCGTACTGCTGGCGGCGCACCTCGGGGGTCTGACCGGCCACGACGGTGCCCGTGGTCATGCCCAGCGCACGGTAGACGCGACCCATCAGCTCGGACTGGTAGCTCGCGAGGAAGTCGTTGACCGTGATGACGTGAACGCCCTGGCCCGCGATCGCATTGAGGTAGGCCGGCAGGGCGGCGGTCAGGGTCTTGCCCTCACCGGTCTTCATCTCGGCGATGTTGCCGAGGTGCAGGGCCGCGCCGCCCATGATCTGCACGTCGTAGGGACGCTGGCCGAGCGTGCGCTTGGCCGCCTCGCGCACGGCGGCGAACGCCTCGGGCATGAGCTGGTCGAGCGTCTCGCCGGCGTCGAAGCGGGCGCGCAGCTCGACGGTCTCGTTGCGCAGCTCGTCGTCGGTGAGCTGCTCGTAGTCCTCTTCGAGCGCTCCGGTCGCCTTCACGACGCCCTGCAGTCGGCGCAGGATGCGGCCCTCGCCGGCGCGCAGCAGTTTCTCGAGCGGATTGGCCACGAGCATCTCCATCTGGTCGGGTGCGGTGTCCGTACGGACACCGGCCTGCGAACAGGCATACATCGCCCATGTTATCCGTGTTACCCGTTCGTGACCTGCGAGCAGGCCGCAATCCGAAAGAGCCGCTCGTGCCTGCAGCGAACACACGGCTGGGGGCGCGAAACACCGGCTTAGGATCGAGCCATGGCCGGTTTCTGGGGCAAGAGGAAGCGCGAAGAACAAGACGCGGCGGATGCCGACCTGGCACGCCGAGCGGAACTGGCGATCGTCGCGGCCGACGAACGTGTGCGCCTCACCTCCGATGAGCTCGACTTCGCCCGTGCCGAGCTCGGCGACAAGGCCACGGAAGACCTTGCGGCGGCCCTCGACTCCGTGCGGACGCACCTCGCCGAGGCATTCCAGCTGCACCAGCTGAACCACGACGAGATCCCCGACACCAAAGAAGAGCTGCGCACGCGCAACGCGCGCATCATCCAGCTCTCGCAGTGGGCCGAAGACCTGCTCGAAGAGCGCACCCAGGTGCTGCAGCCCAAGATCGACGCCGTGCGACGCGCCCCCGAGATCCTCGCGCGCGTCCGCGCCGACCGCGACCGCCTCGCCGAACGCATCCCGAACGCCCGCGAGGTCGTGGATCGCCTCTCGCGGCGCTACAGCGACTCCGCCCTCTCGCAGATCGGCGGCAACCCGGAGGAGATCGAGCAGCTGCTCGACTTCGCCGTGCACACCGCCTCGGTCTCCGAGCGTCGTCGCGACGCCGGCCAGCGCGAGCAGGCGTCCGTCGCCCTCGAGGCCGCGACCGAGGCCGTGCGCCGGGCCGAATCTCTCCTCGACGCCGTGGACACCTTCGAGATCGAGGCGCTGCGCGCCGAGTCGACCCTCGCCGCCGTCGTCGACGACTCGCGCAACGACCTCGTCGAAGCGCGACGCGGCCCGCAGACCCCCGTCGTCACCCAGGCGATGGCGACGCTGCAGCAGGCGTTGATTGCCCTGCCGGCATCCGGAACGCGGAGCGACCCCTTCGCGGCCCTGTCGTCGCTGCGCCAGGCCAACGCCGACCTCGACCGCGCGCGCGAGCGCGCCGCCCGGCCGGTGCCCTCGCAAGACCAGGTCGACCACGCGATCGACGACGCCGATCGGCAGATCGCCGTCGCGCGCGGCCTCATCACCGGCCACCGCGGCTGGATCGGGGCCGACGCCCGCACGCGCTTCGTCGAGGCGGAGCGTCTGCGCGCCGGACTCCCCCTCGGCCCCATCTCCGAAGACGACCGCGAGACGGCCCTCGCCACCGCGCGTCGCGCCGGCTCCCTGGCATCCGAGGCCCTGCAGATCGCCCAGCGCGACATCGAGCAGTCACGCCCCGACGACTGGGGCGGCAACGGCTACGGCCGGGGCGGCGGCTACGGCCGCGGGGGCGGCATGGGCGGCGGCAACATGGTCGGCGGCATGCTCGGCGGCCTCGTCATCGGATCGCTCCTCGGCGACATCTTCGACGGCTGACCCGGCCACTCCCCCCGTCAGACCACTTCCGTGGCGCGCAGGAGCACGACCCGTTCGGGGAACGAACCCGGCAGATGCAGCCCCGCCGCGGCAAGCGCCCGCCCGCTCATCGTCACACCGGCCCCGTCGGCGTACCACGGTGGGTCGGCGCGGCCCGGGTCGGGTGTGCCGACGACCACCGGCGCGACCCGGTAGGTCTTTTCGGCGTCCAGGCCCGGCAGGGTGAAGCGGCCGCGCGGAGACACCGTCGGACGAGTCAGGAACACGAGGAAGACGAGTGCCTCCGAGCGATCGGCAGCCACGACGGCCGTGACCTGGAACGAGGGGTCGATCTCCTCCGCCCGAGCGATCTCGCCCGTGTGGAGAAGGGCGCGATGGTCGCGGTAGAAGCGGATCCACTCGGCGAGGTCGGCATTCTCCTGCGGGGTCGCCTGCGCCAGATCCCACTCGATGCCGAAATGGCCCAAGAGCGCGGTGGCCGCCCGGAACGACAGCGGATGTGACCGGCCGGTCGTGTGGTTGACGCTCGAACCGATGTGGGAACCGAGCAGCTCGGCCGGAAGCAGTTGAAGGGTCCACCGCATCATCTGCTGCCGTTCGAGGGGATCGATGCAGTCACTCACCCACACGCGATCGGTGCGCTCGATGACGCCGAGGTCGACGCGACCGCCGCCGGACGAGCAGGACTCGATCTCCAGACCGGGGAACCGGCGACGCAGCTCGTCCATCAGACGGTAAGCCGCGAGTGTCTGCGCGTGCACGCCCGGCTTCCCCGCCGGGGCGGTGCCGGCATCGATGAGGTCACGGTTGTGATCCCACTTGATGTACGAGATGTCGTGGGCGGCGAGGACCGCCGTCATCGCGTCGAGGACGTATCGATACGCCTCGTCGATGCCGAGGTTGAGCACCTGCTGGCCGCGTCCGCGGACGGGCAGCCGCCCGCCCGTCTGCATGATCCACTCGGGGTGCGCCCGGGCCAGGGCGCTGTCCTCGTTGACCATCTCGGGTTCGAACCACAGCCCGAACTGCATCCCCAGCGACGTCACCCGATCCACGAGCGGGGTCAGGCCGTCGGGCCAGAGGCCGGCATCCACCGTCCAATCCCCGAGCCCGCTCGTGTCGTCCCTCCGCCCGGTGAACCAGCCGTCGTCGAGCACGTACCGCTCCACCCCGATCGCGGCGGCGCGGTCGGCGAGGTCGAGGAGCCGATCGAGATCGTGATCGAAGTAGACGGCCTCCCACACGTTCAGGGTCACCGGCCGGGGCGTCGCCGGGTGCGTCGGGCGCCCGCGCAGGAACCGGTGGAAACGATGAGCCTGCTCATCGAGTCCCGCACCGTAGGCCGCGTAGACCCACGGTGATCGGTACCTCTCGCCCCGGTCGAGCCCGACCTCGCCCGGGAGCAGCAGCTCGCCGCCCCCGATCACCTGCGCCCCCGCCGACAACCGCTCGGCGTAGTGACGGTGGTTGCCGCTGAAACCGACGTGGACGCCCCAGACCTCGCCGGCGCCGAAACCGAATCCCGTCTCGCCGACGGTGAGCACCGTCGCCGCATCCGGACCCGTGCGGCCCTTGCGGCCCTCGCGATCGTGGATGCCGACGACGAGCTCGCGACGCTGCGGGATGCGCTCCTTGCTCCATCGTCCGGCGAAGTCGAGGATCTCCCGAGCCCGCACCGGGATCGGGAACGCCAGCGCGATCCCGTCGGCGCTGTACACGCCCGCCCCGATGTTCTCCAGCTCTGCGCGGGCGCGCAGCAGTCCGCTCGCCGCCAGCTCGATGTCGAGCTCGAGGCGCAGACCCGCGGTCTCGTCGGCGGCGGCCACCGTCACGACGGCCGGGCCGGCCTCGACGAGACGTCCATCGCGACGGAGGGGATCCCCCTCAGCCGCGACCGCGACGGAGACGACGGTGAACTTCGGCGACCAGTCCGCACCTGCGCGATGCCCCGTCACTCCGGGCCTGCCCTCCCACCCGGCATGGTGCTCGGGGAGCATCGCGACGCGCACGGGCTCGTCCACGACGTTTCCCGATGCCGGTTCGATCGCCGCTAGGCGCAGGGCGTCGGCCTCGACCTCGCTCAGCCGGCCGAGACCCGCCCCCCAGTGCAGGATCGCCGGCAGGCGCCCCTCGGTGAGGTCGAGAAGAACGCTCACCCCGCCCGCAGCGAGATGGAGAATCGTGTCCGCGGGGATCAGCTCGGCGCTCCCGTGCATGCTCACGCGGACGCCCGAGCGGAGGGCGAGCGGGGGCCGCGCAGGCGCAGCGTCACGAGCTCGAAGGGCCGGAGGTCCAGCTCGATCGCCCGGTCAGAGGTCGACGAAACCCCCGTCCCGGGCAGTGCCCGCTCGAGCAGATCCGTCGCCTCCACGGCATCCCACTCGATGGAGGTGGTCAGGGTCGCGCTCACGCGGTCACCATGGGCCTCGTAGAGGCGCACCACGAGATCTCCGCTGTCGTCCTCGGCGAGCTTGACCGCCTCGATCACGACCGCGGGGTGCGACACGGCGACGAGCGCGGGCACGGCCGCACCACGCAACGGGCGCATCGGCAGGCTCTGGCGATATCCGTCCACGACCGCGTCCGGAATGCCACCCGGCCGGAGGCTGACGGTGAACTCGTGACGACCCTGGTCGGCGCCCGGGTCGGGGTATCGCGGTGCGCGAAGGAGGGACAGCCGCGCGACGACCATCGGCCGACCGGACGGCGCCTGAAGCGTGCGCAGGTCGTGGCCGTAGACCACGTCGTTCGCGATGGCGACACCCCACGACGGCTCGCCGACATGGACCCATCGGTGGGCCACGGTCTCGAAGCGGGCCGAGTCCCAGGACGTGTTGCGGTGGATGGCCCGATGCAGATGGCCGTACTGGATCTCAGAGGCCGCGCGGTCGGCGCGCAGATCGAGCGGGAACGCCAGTTTGAGCAGCTTCTGGGACTCGTGCCAGTCGATGTCGAACGACAGGTCCACGCGCCCCTCGCGAACGCGCACACGGACGTCGATGCGCGAGGCGCCGAACCGGTGCCGGATGAAGACCGCGTCGCCGTCGATCCGGACGTCGACCGGATCCGTCAGCGCGCGGCCGGAGCGCTGATCCTCCTCATTGATGTCCCACGCGTCCCACTCACGCGGAGTGTCGCGCAGCACGTGCAGGACGCCCCCGGGGACGCCGTCGGGAAGGACCTCACGTCCGACGACGAGGTCGCGGATGGAGGTGAATGCTCCCCGACGATCGACGACCACGCGGAGGGTGTCGTCCTGGAGGACGAAGACGTCGCCGTCGGCGGCGGGCACGACGGGCTCGACCGGGCGGGACGGCCCGATCGACATCGCCTCGACGCCGTCGCGGAGGTACGGGCCCGCGTTGGCGCTGAGCTGAGCGTCTCCCCCCGTCGCGAGCGACGCGAGCGACGCGGCGATGATCTTCTCGAGGACCTCGGCCACGCGCGCGTACGCGGCCTCGGCCTCCTGATGGACCCAGGCGATCGAGGTCCCCGGGAGGATGTCGTGGAACTGCAGCAGCAGTACCTGCCGCCAGGCGTCGCGCAGTTCCCGCGCGGGATAGGGGGTCCCCCGGAGGATCGCCGCCGTCGCTGCCCACAACTCCGCCTGCCGCAGCAGCGCCTCGCTGTGGCGGTTGCCCCGCTTCGTCTTCTGCTGCGAGACGAGCGTGCCGCGATGCAGTTCGAGGTACATCTCACCCACCCAGACGGGCGGAGAGGCGAGTTCGGCCTCCGCGGCCGCGAAGAACGACTGCGGATCGCTCAGGAAGACCCGGGGCGAACCCTCGAGGTCGCGTTTGCGATGAGCCTGGGCCAGCATCTCGCGAGTGGGCCCTCCCCCTCCGTCCCCCCAGCCGAACAGCCCAAGAACCTCGCGGGCCCGACCCTTCTCGCTGAAGACGCGCTCCGTGCGGGCGAGATCCGCGGCCCCGAGATCGGAGTTGTACGTCTCGGCGGGCGGAAGATGCGTGAACAGGCGGGACCCGTCGATCCCTTCCCAGTGGAACGTCGAGTAGGGAATGCGGTTCGTCTCGTTCCACGACGGCTTCTGCGTCACGAACGACCGGGCACCGGCCGCGCGGGCGATCTGCGGCAGGGCGGCGCTGTACCCGAACGAGTCGGGCAGCCACACCTCGGCACTGTCGACCCCGAACTCCTCGAGGAAGAACGCCTTGCCCTGCACGAACTGTCGAGCGAGCGACTCGCCGCTGGGCATGTTGGTGTCGGATTCGACCCACATCCCCCCGACCGGGCGGAAGCGACCGGCGGCCACGGCCGAGCGGACCCGCTCGAACAGTTCCGGCTGACTCTGCTTCAACCAGAGGTACTGCTGTGCCGACGACGCGGCGAAGACGAAGTCGGGGTCGCGATCGATGAGGTCGACGACGTTCGCGAACGTGCGCGCGACCTTGCGGACGGTCTCGCGAGTCGGCCACAACCACGCCGAATCGATGTGCGCGTGTCCCACGGCGCTCACGCGCAGCGCGCTGCCCGGCGCCGTCATCGCGAGCGCGGGGGCCAGGACCTCGCGCCCGCTCTGCGCCGTCGCCGAGACGTCGTCGGGATCCATGACGTCGACCATGCGCTCCAGCGCATGCACGATGTCGGCGCGGCGCGCCGTCTCGGGGGGCAGGGTCTGAACCAGTCCCTCGAGGGCGATGACGTCCTGCAGCAGTTCCCACACGACGACATCGCGGCGAACGAGCTCGAGACGGACGAGGCGGTAGTGCTCGTCGTCGCCGGCCGTCGCAGGATCGCCCAGCGACGTCGGTTCGTACTCGTAGGGCACCTGGATGGTCGGGTTGGCCGCGGCTTCCAGCAGCAGCCGGAACGAGCCCGCGTGTGGGAGGGGCACCCACGCGTTGCGGGGTTCGATGGCTTTCACGATCGTGCCGTCGGGGCGGTAGGCGGTCGCTTCCGCCTGGAACCCGGGCTGCTCCTCGACGAATCCGAGGTCGACCAGCAGCTCGGCCTCGTCGACCGGCCACTCGGCGGGGACCTCTCCGCGCACGTCGAACCACACCGTGTCCCACGGCCGCCCCCACGACGCGCCCAGGGCGATCGGCTCGAACTCCTGCACCGCCGCGGTCGCGAAGGGGACGGGCTCCCCGCCGACCCTCCATGCCCGGATCTCCACCGGACGGGTATCGCGGTGAACGGCCGGCGCGAGGCGGAAGCGGGTGAAGCGCCGCACCCTCTGCATCGCGAGCGTCTCGGCATCCAATCTCACCCGCCCGTTGGGGTTCTCCTCGGCTGTCACGCGCCGTTCTCCCGCGGCGCGATCAGCTCACGGGTGTAGTAATCGACGAGGCCGTCGGGCGAGCCGAGCACCGGCCGGTCGAACTCCCCGGTCAGGTACATGGGCGTGACGAGGTACGACTCGCGCTCGCGAGAGGAGTACGCCCACTTCACGCCGTTCGCGATCACGCGCTGCACGTCGGGATGGTGGTAGACGGGGTAGATCTCGTCGCCGGGGCTGAAGTAGAAGACCTTGCCGTATCCGCGGCGATAGGTGATGCCGCTGCGGAACACCTCGCCGCCGGAGAAGCTGCTGATGAACACCAGCTCATCGGGTTCGGGGATGTCGAAGAACTCGCCGTACATCTCCTGCCCCGGGATGACGAGCGGCTGCGGGACGCCCTCGGCGATCGGATGCCGCGGCGACACCGTCCAGACGAGCTCGCTGTCAGCGTCGTTGCGCCACCGCAGGCTGCACGTCGTCCCCATGAGCCGACGGAAGATCTTGGAGTGGTGCCCCGAGTGCAGGACGATGATGCCCATCCCCTCGAGGACGTGCTTCTGGATGCGGTCCACGACCTCGTCCGCGACCTCCTCGTGGGCGGTGTGGCCCCACCAGAGCAGTACATCGGTCTCGGCGAGCAGTTCCTCCGTCATCCCGTGCTCGGCGTCGTCGAGCACGCGCATGGTCACGGTGACCTCCTCGCCCAGCAGACCCGTGATGCCGGCCGCGATGGTGCTGTGCATCCCGTCGGGATAGATGCCGCGGACGACCTCGTTGATCTGCTCGTGGCGGTTCTCACCCCACACGACGACGCGGATGGCCTTCTTCGGCAGGGTGGGAGTGGTCATCGAGCGCCTCCAGACGCGATCATGGCCGGGGCTGACCCCCAGGCCGGTGTGGTGATGCCGTCGGCGGCGCTCGTCCACGACCGCAGAAGGTCGCGGATGTCATCGTGCTCCTCGGCGGCGATGGCGAGCGCGAGCGACTCCTCGATCAGGTCGTCGAGCACGACCTTCTCGCCGCCGCGGTCGCTGCTGCGGATCGCGCCCTCGACCATCGCGAGGGTGCGGACGTTCGCGCGCACTTCGTTCTGCGGGGTGCGACCCGACCGCAGGGACGCGACGAATTCCTTCAGGGACCCCTCGATGCCTTCGCTGTCGCTGCGCACCTCGACCTCGACGCCGACCGTGTCGGTCTCGACGAGGGCATCCCCGTCCCAGTGCGTGGCGCCGTGCTCGGCGTAGACCCGCCAGTCGGCGTTCCACGACGTCTGCAGTCCGGGCGTCGCGCGGCTCCCCGAGTAGACGAATCGCGCGCCCGAGGCCAGCTCGAAGGTGGCCGTGGCGGCCGCGTCACCGGCGAACCAGCTCCACGACGGGTTCCAGGAGTCGCAGCGCACGCTGACCGGTTCGTCGGCGCTGAGGTAACGCAGCATGTCGAAGTGGTGCACCGACATGTCGACCAGCAGAGGGTGCGCCATCTGCTCGCGGAAGCCGGGCTCGTGGTCCTCGTGGAAGAACTGCGCGTGCACGGCTCCGATCGGACCGAGCGCGCCCACCACGTCGCGGTACGCCGCGAGGTGGTCGAAGTAGCGTCGCGACTGGCTGACCATGAGCAGCTGCCCCGTCGCGTCGGCGAGTGCGACCTGGCGCAATGCCTCGGCGACCGTCGGGGCGAGCGGCTTCTCGCACAGGACGGGGAGCCCCGCGCGCATCGCCTGCTCGTTCACGACCCGATGCGCCTGCGGCACCGTGACGTTGACGACGGCTCGGGCACCGGATCGCTCGACGACGTCGACGAGGGATGCGCCGACGACCGCGTCGAGGCCGATCCCCGCGACGGTCTCGCGCGCGAGGTCGACGTCGAGATCGACGACGCCGACGGCGCGTGCGTGCGGCGAGCGCGACAGCATCCGCAACCACTCCCCACCCATCGCTCCGGCACCGACGACCACGACGGGTAGACGCATCGACTCGGACATCTCCGTCATCCCTTCAACGCTCCGCCGAGGCTCGACTTGAGCAGGTTCTTGCGCACCAGCATGTACAGCACGGCGGGGGGCAGGACATAGACCACGGCGCTCGCGGCCAGCAGGCCCCAGTCGACGATGTTGCGCTCGCTGAAGGCGCGGAACAGTCCGATCGCGAGCGGGTAGAGCTCCTGGTTCTGCAGGAGCACGAGCGGGGTGAGGAAGTCGCCCCACGAACCCATGAACATGAGCATGGCCGCCGCGCCCAGTCCGGGTCCCATGAGCGGGAGGACGATGCGCCGAGCACCCTGGAGGCGGGTGTTGCCGTCGGTCCAGGCCGCTTCCTCGAGCTCCATCGGGACCGCGTCGACGGTGCCCTTCATCAACCAGAGGGTCACCGGCAGTCCACTGACCGCCTGCACGATGATGAGCCCGTGCAGGGTGTTGGCCAATCCCAGGTTGACCATGATCAGGTACAGCGCCACGATCGTCGCCGGCGCCGGGATGACGCGGATCAGCAGGATGCTGAACATGAAGAACCGTCGTCCGCGAAAGGCGAACCGCGACAAGGCGTAGCCTCCGGCGATCCCGAGGACGAGGTTCAACGCCGTCGACGAGATCGCGATGATCAGACTGTTCACCAGAAGCAGGGGCGTTCCGGATGCCGTGAAGAAGCGCACGAAGTTCTCGAACGAGAGCGCCGGCCATTGGACCGTCGCGCCCGCATCGGCGTCGACGGCGCTGAACACGACCCACGCGAACGGGACGAGGCAGAACAGTGCCAGCACGACGATCAGCGCGTAGCCGATGCATCTCTGCAGGACGTCGACGGGACCGAGACGACGTCGACGTTCGACGTGCGCGGAAGCCGCGACGCGGCTGTCGATGGCGGTCATGTCACACCTCTACCTTCGCCAGGCGCACGTATGTGAAGCCCAGCACGACGACGATGACGAGCAGGATGATCGACGCGGCGCTGCCGATGCCGATCTGCGAGAACTGCAGGGCCCGCTCGTAGATGTAGATGGCGGCGATGCGCGTCTGACCGCCGGGGCCACCTCGGGTGAGGAAGTACACGAGACCGAACACGCCGACGGTGCTGATGGTCGTGAGCAGCAGGTAGAGGAAGACCGGACCGCGGATGAGCGGAAGGGTGACGTGCCGAAACACCTGGACGGCGCTGGCCCCATCGACGCGGGCGGCTTCGATCAGCTCAGCAGGGACGTCCTCGAGGGCGGCCTGGAACATGATCATGGCGAAGGCCAGACCACGCCAGATGTTGACGAGGATG
The DNA here is from genome assembly GCF_021026215.1 of Microbacterium sp. JC 701. Classification (NCBI taxonomy): domain Bacteria; kingdom Bacillati; phylum Actinomycetota; class Actinomycetes; order Micrococcales; family Microbacteriaceae; genus Microbacterium; species Microbacterium sp. JC 701. The sequence continues at coordinate 1,217,139 of NZ_JAJNCV010000001.1, read as the reverse complement.
ATGGCGAGCATCGGCGCCGTCTGCAACCACGCGGTGGGCTCGGAGCCGAACACCGCGGTGAGCCGGTTCAGCGTCCCCTCCGGGCTGGTCGCCAGCACGCTGGCCCAGGTGAGCGAGGCGACGACCTCCGGAACGACCATCGGCATGAGCAGCGCGGCCCCGAAGAAGCCCTTGCCGCGGATCCACGGCCGACTCAACAGGATCGCGGCGACCATTCCGAGCACCGTTTGCCCGACGATCGCCGACCAGAAGAGGAAGGTGCCGGTCTGCCCCAGGGAGCCGAGGAAGTCGGTGCTGCCGAGCAGGTACGCGTAGTTGTCGAACCCCACGAACTTCGGATTTCGCGCCGCGAACCCCGTCAACTGCGTGTTGGTGAGGCTGAGCCAGATGCCGTACACGGCCGGCAGCACGATGAACAGCACGATCAGGACGGCCGAGGGGCCCAGCAGAAGGAGGACCAGCGGCCATGTGCGGGCGCGCCGGCGCCGCGGCGCAGGCGGCTGCTCAGCCGTCTGCACCGCGGCGGGGACGTCGATGATCGACGTCACTGCTTCACCAGGCTCGGTCCGAGCAGGTCGGTGGCGTCCTTCTTGAAGGCCTCGTAGGCCTGCTTGCCGTCGGCCTGACCGCTCAGGATCAGCTCGGTCGCGGTGGCGACCGCCTGGCTGATCTGGTCGGCGCCGTCGCCGGTCACCACGAAGACGCTGTTCGAGAGGTCTTCACCGGCCTGCAGCAGCTGCGGCTCGCCGGAGTAGGGGGCCACGTCGTCGAGGTCGTCGCGGGCGGACGCCGCTCCCGAGGCCACGAGCTGCTCGGCCAGCGGCTTGCCGCTGGAGAGGTACTTGATGAACTCGAAGGCCGCGGCCTTCTTGTCGGAGTCGGCGGAGATCGCGTAACCGCCACCGGTGCTGCTCCAGCCGTAGGGCTGGTCGCCGTCGCGCAGACCCGGCCACTGCCACGTCGAGACCTTCTCGGTGAGGCCGTCGATGGGGGTGGCACCGTCGGGGCCCCAGTCGAACTTCCATCCCCACGTGCCCTGAGCCGAGACCTGGATGTCGCCCGCGGGGAACTTGACGTACTTCGTCGGCTCCCACGGGTTCGGGTTCTGCAGATCCTGGACCGGCATGAGGCCCTTCTGCACGAGCTCGGCGTAGAGCTCGAAGACGGCGAGCCAGCCGGGGGTGTCGAGATCCCACGTCGCCGTCTCGCTGTCGTAGTACCCGGTGTCGGTCCCGCCGAGCAGAGGCTGGAAGCCCTCGCCCCACGTTCCGCCACCCCAGGCCGTTCCGGCGGGGATGACGATGGGCGTCCCACCGGTGGCCGCCTTGACCTTCTCGAGGCGCGAGATCAGGTCGTCCCAGGTCTTGGGCTGCGTCGTGTCGACGCCGAGCTGCTCGAGCACGTCCTTGCGGTAGAAGAGGTTCAGCACGCCGGCGCCGGAGGGGAGGTTGTAGACCTGACCGTCCTGTCGGGTCATGGCCTCTTTGACGGCGGGGTAGTAGTGCTCCCAGCCCTCCCACTGGTCGAGGTAGGAATCGAGGGGCTCGAGGTAACCGGCCGACGACCACGCTATGGCCATGTTCTCGCCGATGTCGAGCACGTCGGGCGCCTGACCGGCGATGAGCTGCTGGGTGAGCTTGGTCTTCACCTGCTCGTCCGTCAGCACATCGGCGATGAGGTCGACCTTGATGTCCTTGCCCTGCTCCTTCATCGCGGCTTCGAAGCCCGGGATCTCCTTGGAGATCGCGTCGATGTTGGTCTGCTTGCTCTCCAGAATGCTGATCGTCACGGGGCCGTCCGTGCCGTCGCCGCTCGTGGCGTCTCCGGCGGAGCAGCCGGTGAGTCCCGCCGCGGTGACCACGGTGGCCGTGAACGCAGCAACGACGTATTTGCGCTTCATTGCGATGCCTCTCCTGGAAACACCCCGTCGGCTGCTTTGCCGAGCTGTCGGGTCCATCCCGTCTGCATGTTAGGACAATTGGAATGAGGTCGTCAACCGTCTCGGGCGACTTTGTACTAACATGACATACGCAGGTTTTGTCAGTCCGGACGAGAGTCGAGGGTCGCATGCTCGAGGGAGAACAGCCGGTCGTGCTGCCGGCGGAACAGCTGCTTCAGCCTATGGCGCAGGCCGCGCCACTGTGGATCCGGCTCTCGCGCGGACTCGAGGCCGCAATCGCCTCGGGGGCCCTGCCCCCGGGCGCTCGGCTCGAGAACGAGGTCTCGATGAGCGAGAGACTGTCGCTCTCGCGACCGACGGTGCGACGCGCCATCCAGGAACTCGTCGACAAGGGCCTGCTCGTTCGCCGACGCGGAGTGGGAACACAGGTCGTCCACGGTTCGGTGGCGCGGCAGATCGATCTGACCAGCCTGTACGACGACCTGAAGCGGTCGGGACGCGTCCCCTCCACCCGCGTGCTCGACGTGACCTTCGCCCGGGTGGGTCCCGAGGTGACCGAGCAGTTGGGTCTCGACCAGACCTCCCGCGTGCTGAAGATCCGCCGCGTGCGCTTCGCCGACTCCGTGCCGATCGCCGTCCTCGAGAACTATCTGCCCGACACCTTCGCCGACATTACCGCGGAGCGACTCGCCGAGGTCGGCCTCTACCAGGAGTTGCATGCCCGGGGCGTGACGCTGCGCGTCGCGCGCCAGCGCATCGGCGCCCGTCGGGCCAGCGTCGACGAGGGGCTGCTGCTGGACATCGGACGCGGCGCCCCCGTGCTCACCATGGACCGCACAGCCTACGACGCCGACGGCGCCGCCGTCGAGTACGGCCGCCATTGCTACCGCCCCGACCTCTACGGGTTCGAGATGACCCTCGTCGAGCGATGAGGCCCGCGGTGTCGGCGACCCTGCAGGACGTGGCCACGCTCGCGGGGGTGTCCATCAAGACCGTGTCCAACGTCGTGCGCGGGTATCAGCACGTGCGCCCCTCCACGCGTGCCCGGGTGCAGGCCGCCATCGATGAGCTGGGATACGTCCCTCACAGCATCGCCCGTCGTCTGGCCACCGGCACGACGGGGATGGTCGCGTTCGCGCTGCCGGCGATCGAGACGCCCTACTTCGCGGAGCTGGCCGCCCTCGTCTCCACCGAGATCGGCGGCTTCGACTACCGCCTGCTGATCGAGCAGACGTCGGGCAGTCTCGATGACGAGCGAGCGGTTCTGCGGGGGCGCGAGCAGGGGCTGATCGACGGACTCATCTTCCAGCCCACCGAACTCGACGCCGACGCCATCGAGCAGTTCCGCGGGTCCACCCCTCTCGTCCTGCTGGGCGAGATCCCTCCGCCGCCGACGGTCGATCACGTCATGGTCGACAACATCGCCGCGGCGCGGGCCGCCACGTTCCACCTGCTGCACTCGGGGCGGACGCGCATCGCCTTCCTCGGATACGCGGCAGCCGCCGGCCATGCGACGGCGAGCCTGCGCGCCGAGGGCTATCTGTCGGCCCTCGAGGACTGCGGAGCTCATCGCAGCGACGACCTGCTCATCCCGATGCAGCGCTTCGGGGCGTTCGCGGCCGAGGCGGCGGTGATCGATGCGATCGAGACGGGGGTGAGCTTCGACGGCCTGGTGTGCTTCGACGACCTCGCCGGCATCGGGGCGATGAAGGCCCTCGCCCGCGCGGGACGCGTCGTCCCCGACGACGTGGGCGTCGTCGGGTGGGACGACATCCTGATGTCCAACTTCACCAATCCGGGGCTGACGACCGTCCGCCCCGACAAGCCCACGCTGACCCGAACGGCCTTCCGGATGCTCCGGGAGCGCATGGACGGAGCGGGCGGCCCCGGTCGGCACGAGACGGTCGGATTCGACCTGGTCGTGCGCGGGAGTACCGCGAGCTAATTTGCAGCGCTGGAAAATCTGCGCCACAGTGTTGCGCATGCAACCCCTGACTCCTCCTGCATCCGACCTCGATGGCGAGTACCCGCGACCGCAGCTGCGCCGACCCGACTGGCGGAGCCTCGACGGCGAGTGGCGCTTCGCCTACGACGACGACGAAACCGGCACGGCGGCGGGCTGGTTCCGCACCGGCGACTTCGACCGCGTCATCGCCGTGCCGTACCCTCCGGAATCGGCTCTCTCGGGCATCGGCGACACGTCCTACCACGCGGTGCTCTGGTACTCCCGTCGTCTGAGCGCCGAGGAGGTCGCGCGCACCAACCCCGCCGGGCGCCTTCTGCTGCATTTCGGCGCGGTCGACTACGCCGCGACCGTCTGGCTCAACGGCAGCCAGGTGGCCACGCACCGCGGTGGGCAGACGCCCTTCACCGCCGACATCACCGACCACATCGCCGCGGACGGCGACGATCTCCTCGTCGTGCAGGCGATCGACCGTCCCCTCGACGTCGGTCAGCCCCGGGGCAAGCAGGAGTGGCTGCCGGAGCCGCACGAGATCTGGTACTCCCGCACGAGCGGCATCTGGCAGCCCGTGTGGGTCGAGGAGGTGCCCGCGACCCACGTCACCGAACTCTCGTGGCGCACGACGCGCAGCACCGACAGCGTCGTCCTGGAAGTCCTCTGCAACCGCCCCCTCGGCCCCGACGCGGTGATCGACGTGCAGCTGAGCTACGCCGGTTCCCCTCTCACCCGGGTGCAGGTCGCGTCGCCGGCCACGGGGGCGCCGATCCTCGACATCCCCCTGCGCGACCAGCGCAACGGACAGCACTACGAGAAGCTCGTCTGGACGCCCGAGACACCCCGACTGATCGACGCGACCGTCACGATCACCGACGGGGACTCCGTCGACGCGGTCTCGTCGTACCTGGGGCTGCGTACCGTCGGCACGGCGGCCGGACGGTTCCTGCTCAACGACCGGCCGTACTTCGTCCGCTCGGTACTCGAGCAGGGGTTCTGGCCGGAGTCCCACCTCGCCGCACCCAGCGCGGACGCGCTGCGGGCCGAGGTGCAGCTCATCAAGGACATGGGATTCAATGCCGCCCGCCTCCACCAGAAGGCCGAGGACCCCCGGTTCCTTTATTGGGCGGACCGGCTCGGCCTGCTGCTGTGGGGAGAGGCGCCCGCCGCGTTCGAATTCACCACCAGCGCGATGACCGATCTGACCCGCGAGTGGGTCGACCTCGTCCGTCGCGATCGCTCGCACCCCTCGATCGTCACGTGGGTGCCCTTCAACGAGAGCTGGGGCGTGCGCGACGTCGTCACGGACGAGCCGCAGCGGGCGTTCACGCGCGGATTGGCCGACCTGACCCGCGCGCTCGATCCGACCCGCCCCGTCATCTCGAACGACGGGTGGGAGCACACCCGATCGGACATCCTCTCGGTGCACGACTACGACCCCGACCCCGAGACGTTCGCCCGGCGCTACGCCGATCGGGACGCCCTGTCGCGATTGTTCGCCGGGTACGGCCCGTCGCACCGGCTGATGATGGCGGAGGGGACGGCCGACGTCGACACCCTCCCGGTCATGGTCACCGAGTTCGGGGGCGTGAAGTACGAGACCTCCGCCTCGGCGCCGGCATGGGGATACTCCACGAGCGCGACCCCCGAAGAGCTGGAACATCACCTCCGCGGCCTCTTCGGCGCTCTCCTCGACAGCACCGTGCTGTCCGGCTTCTGCTACACGCAGCTCACCGACACGATGCAGGAGGCGAACGGCCTCGCCTTCGAGGACCGGACGCCGAAACTGCCCCTCGAGACGCTCCGATCCATCATCGGCCGGGAGTCCCACTCGCAGCCCTGAGCGCTCGCCTCGAACGACGGCGAACGGCGGTGGACCTTCGGGGCCACCGCCGTTCGCGACTGGACGGGGAGGACCGTGCTCAGCCGAGCAGCGGCCGCTGCCGCGCGCGCAGCCGTTCGTAATCGGCGCGCGCGAGAGCGGTCGACGGCAGCGTCGAGTGCGCGGCGACCGGGACGTCCCACCACCCCTCGCCGTCGGGGGCGTACCGCAGCGGATCGGCATCGACATGGATGAGGGTCGTCCGCGAAGACGCCTTCGCCGCTCTCACCGCGGCCTCGAGATCGCGCGCAGCGCCCTCACCGGGCGCGACCTCGATGACGTCCACGCCGTACGACCGTGCGTTCGCGGCCAGATCGATCGGCACGTATCGCTCGCCCTCGAGGTCGGGCACCGCGGCATCCGTCATGCGGTACGCGGTTCCGAACCGCTGGGCGCCCACGGTCTCGGAGAGGTGTCCGATCGATGCATAGCCGTGGTTCTGCACGAGGACCACGACGATCTTCAGTCCCTCCGACACCGCGGTGACGAGCTCGGTGTGCAGCATCAGATACGACCCGTCGCCGACCATGACGAGCACTTCTCGATCGGGCGCACCGCGACGCACCCCGAGGCCGCCGGCGATCTCGTATCCCATCGTCGAGAACGCGTACTCGACGTGGTAGCCGAGTGGGTCGCGCACCCTCCATAGCTTGTGCAGATCTCCGGGAAGAGAACCGGCCGCCTGCACGAGCACGTCCGTGGGGTCGCTGGCGGCGTGGACGGCGCCGATGATCTCGGACTGCCCGAGCAGCCTCGCGCCCGTGGGAGCGAGCGCGCGGTCGACGACCGCCTCCCACTCGGCCTTCTCGACCCGGATCCGCTCCGCGTACGAGGCCTCGACGGCCGTCCCCTCGAGTCCGTCGACGAGTGCGTCCAGTGCCCGCCGGGCGTCGGCGACCACCGGCAGACGGCTGCCGTGCTTGTAGGCATCGAAGGAGGCGACGTTGATGTTGACGAAGCGGACCCCGTCACGTCGGAAGGCGCTGCGGCTCGCGGTGGTGAAGTCGCTGTAGCGGGTGCCCACCCCGATGACGAGGTCCGCGTCGGCGGCCAGTCTGTTCGCGGCCGTGGACCCGGTCGCGCCGACGCCGCCGAGGTACTGGGGATGATCCCACGGCAGCACGCCGACGCCCGCCTGCGTGGCGCCCACGGGAATTCCCGTCTGCTCCACGAGGCGACGCAGAGCGTCTTCGGCCCCCGAGTAGAGCACTCCTCCCCCGGCCACGATGAACGGCGCCTGGGCCCCGCGGATCGCCGCGATCGCCCGCCCCAGCTCGTCGGGCTCGGGCACGGGCCGTCGCACGTGCCAGTCACGCGGCTCCAGGAACTCGACCGGCACCTCGATCGCCTCGGCCTGCACGTCTTCGGGCAGGGCGATCGTGACGGCCCCCGTCTCGGCGGGATCGGTCAGCACGCGCATCGCGGCGAGCGCGATCGAGAACAGTTGCTCGGGGCGCTGGACGCGGTCGAAGAACCGCGAGACGGGGCGGAACGCGTCGGTGACCTGGAGGCCGGTGTCGTGGGGATGCTCGAGCTGCTGCAGAACGGGATCGGCCACGCGCGTCGCGAAGGTGTCCGACGGCAGCAACAGCACGGGGAGTCTGTTCGCCGTGGCCAGAGCGGCCCCGGTGAGCATGTTGGCGGCCCCCGGGCCGACGGATGCGGCGGCGGCGTAGGTGGCGCGCCGGCGGTGCATCCGTGCGTAGCCCACGGCCTGATGCACCATCGCCTGCTCGTTGCGCGCCTGGTGGTAGGGCATGAGACCGGGCTCGTCGGTGTGCAGCTGCACCAGCGCCTGTCCGATGCCGGCGACGTTGCCGTGACCGAAGATGCCGAACGTGCCCGCGATGGTGCGTTCGCGGATGTCTCCGTCGACCGTCCACTGGTTGGCGAGGAAGGTGATCAACGCCTGGGCGACGGTCATCGTCCGCGTCCGGGGTGCCATGGACGGCGCGGATTCGGGGTCGAGGGTCATGCGTCGGTCTCCTTCGCCGCGTAGGGCAATCGAGGGTCGGGGCGCTGGTGCGCCCAGGAAGAGCGCACCCATGCGTGAGCGGGGTCGTCCGTGATGCGCCAGGCGCGCTCCGCGCCCGGGCCGGCCATGACGTTCAAGTAGTAGAGGTCGTAGCCGGGGGCGGCGACCGCGGGTCCGTGATATCCGTACGGCACGAACGCGATGTCGCCCGTGCCGACGCGGGCGGTCGTGTCGATGGGCCGTCGATCCGAGGCGTAGGCCGCGAACAGCCCGAACGGCTCCGCTCCGCTGGGCGGCGTCGTGCCGCGGGCGGGAGCCGTCTCGAAGTAGTAGATCTCCTCGAGTTCGCTCTCGGTCGGCGACGGCGCATCGTGCTTGTGAGGCGGGTACGACGACCAGTTCTCGGCGGGCGTAATCACCTCGCACACGATGAGCTTCTGCGCGGCCATCGCCCCCGGCACACCGAAGTTGTGCACCTGCCGGGTGGAGCGCCCGGCACCGCGGATCTCGACCGGCACGTCCGCGGCTCGCATGACCGTGGGGTCCGAGGACCGGGTCGCCGGCGCCTCCGCGACGGCGACCCGACCGGTGCCGATGACGCGGAGCGGCGTGTCGATGCCGGCGTGCGCGACGTCGGTCGGCCCGTGGAAGACCGACTCCCGCCCCGCCAGCTCCCAGCGGCTGTCGCCGAGCACGACGGAGAACGATCCGGCCAGGGGCACGACCATGCGCTCGACGGCGTCGGCGGGAAGGCGGATCTCGCCGTCGAGCTCCGCGACGCGGATCCCCGTGTGCGTCCACCCCGGCGCCCTTCCCGCGCCGCCGATGCTCTCCCACGGCCCCTCGGCCAGCGACCCGCGAGGGTAGAGCCATTCGTTCGTCATGCTCGTCCGGCGACCGCGCGGGGGTGCACCATCGCTGCCGCGGTGTCGACCGCCCCGGCCACGTCGTCGTCGTCGGGATAGAGCAGGGTGCGCCCGACGACGAGGCCCCGGATGCCAGGGAGGGTCAGCGCATCCTGCCAGGAGGCGAAGGTCTCGTCCGGACCGGTCGTCGGATCGCCGCCGAGGAGGAGGGTCGGCAACGTCGAGGCCTCGGCCACGCGCTCCATGTCGGGAACCACGGGGAGCTTCAACCAGCTGTAGGCCGACGTGTTGCCGAGCCCCGTGGCGATGGCGATCGACCTGATGACAGCGTCGGCCGTCAGGTCGGTGCGGACGCGACCCTGCTCCCAGAAGCTCATGAAGGGTTCGAGCATGATCGGGATCCGCGCCTCGGCGGCTGCCGTCACGGCCGCCGCGCTCGCCTCGAGCGTCGGTGCCGTCGCCGGGTCGCCGAGGTTGATGCGCACGAGGAGCTTGGCGAGGTCGATCCCGTCGCGAGTCAGGGCCGGCACGTCGTAGGCCGTGAATCGGTCGTCCATCTCGAAGGTCGCGCCCTGCAGACCCCCGCGGTTCATCGATCCGACGACGATCTTCCCGTCCAGCGCGCCGAGGAGGGCGAGGTCCTCGACGATGTCGGGGGTGCCGAGCACGCCGTCGACACCGGGGCGCCCCAGGGCGGCCACGAGCCGTTCCAGCAGGTCGACCCTGCTGGCCATCGCGCCGGAGCGGCCGCCCACGCCCAAGGCGCCGCGCGCGGGGTGGTCGGCCGCGACGATGAACAGGCGCCCGTCGCCGTCAAGCAGAGACCGCCGCCGCCGGTCGCGCAGCGCGTGCGCGACACGACCCGGCTCCTCGGCTCGGATGCGGCGCAGTTCGTCGAGGTCAAACACGCGCCACCGACCCGTCGAGGAGGTGGCGGACGTCGGCTTCGCCCGGCATCGCGGTCGAACATTCGCGTCTGCCCGCGACGATCGCGCCCGCGGCGTTCGCCCAGCGCAGCGTCTCTTCGAGGTCCCAGTCGGCGAGCAGACCGTGGCACAGGGCCCCGCCGAAGGCATCGCCCGCACCGAGACCGTTCACGACCGCCACGGCGAACGGCGCCACTTCGACGCGGCGCTCGCGCGTCTTGGCGAGGACGCCCTTGGGGCCCTGCTTCACGATCGCCAGCTGAACACCCCGCTCGAGCAGGGCGTCCGCGGCACGGTCCGGGTCGGTCTCGCCGACGGCGATCTCGCACTCCTCGAGGTTGCCGACCGCCACCGTCACCTGCCCGATCGCCGCTCGCACCTGGGAGCGCGCCTCGTCGGGGCTCCCCCAGAACATCGGGCGGTAGTCGAGGTCGAGCACCGTGAGCGGTCGGCGCCCCCGCGCGTCCCAGGCCGCGAAGTGGGCGGCCCGACTCGGCTCCCGACTCAAGCCCGTCACGGTGGACCAGAACACCCTCGCCGTCCGCACGGCATCGACGTCGATCTCGCCGGGGCGGATCACCAGATCGGGGGCGATCGGGTCGCGATAGAAGTACAGCGGGAAGTGGTCGGGCGGGAAGATCTCGCAGAACGTCACCGGGGTGTTCAGTCCCGGGACCACGTCGATGAAGCGGTCGGAGACCCCGAGTCGGGACAGTTCGCGTCGCACGAACTCGCCGAAGGGGTCGGCGCCCGTGCGGCTGATCAAGGCCGCGCTCCGGCCGTAGCGGGCGGCGGCGACCGCGACGTTCGCCGCGGAACCACCGAGGTACTTCCCGAAGGTCGAGACGTCCGGCAGGCCGACGCCGTCCTGCAGGGGATACAGGTCGACTCCGGCTCGGCCGATGGCGAGCACGTCGAGCGGTGCGGTGGCTGCGGGAGAACTCAAAACGGGGCGATCCTCTTCGATCGGGGGAACCGGCAGGTCGCGTGAGCGCATAGCTCGCACGACTTTGTACTTACAAATACCGATCCTACGGCGTCGACCGTTGTTTCCCCAAGGATCACTCCGCATGCAACGGCAACTCCCCCTCACACGACACGACGCCCCCGACCTTCCGGCCGGGGGCGTCGTGTCGTTCGTTCAGGTCAGGAAGCGACCGGCACGGCAGGCTGAGCCTGGGTCGTCAGCTCGATCACGCCGTAGTCCCAGCCCTTGCGGCGGTAGACGACGCTGGGGTGATCGGTGCGCGCGTCGATGAACAGGAAGAAGTCGTGGCCGACCAGTTCCATGCGGTCGACCGCGTCTTCGACGGTCATCCACTCCGCCTCGAACTCCTTCTGGCGGATGACGACCGGGCAGTAGTCCTCTTCTCCGGCCGAGTCGGCCTGCACCGGCACCGAGCCGGTCGCGACCGCGCGCAGCACCTCGACCGAGGCGGGTTCGACGTCGATGCCGGCGATCTCTCCGGTGCCCTTCTCGAACTTCGCGCCGCGCGGGTGGTTGCGCAGATCGACGCGCTTGTCCTTCGCGCGGCGCACCTGCTCCGAGATCTTGTCGACAGCGAGGTCGAGAGCGGCGAACTTGTCGGCGTCGGTGGCTTCGGCCCGCACGACGGGGCCCTTGCCGTCGAGGGTGAGCTCGACCGTATCGTCTTCCATCCGTCCGTTGCGATAGGAGCGATGCGTCACCTTGACCTCGAGCGCCTGCGCACGCGGCGCCAGGTGCTCGATGCGGCTGACCTTCTCTTCGACCACCGAGCGGAAACGATCGGTGATACCGACTCCCACGCCGACGATGTTGGTGTCCATCCGTGACCTCCTTGTTCCGGGTTCCGCCCGGTCTAAGGGCGGAACGTCCGTCGCCTTCAGTCATCCTTACGCTAGTGCTCGGCCACCCTCATGTCACGTGGCAATCACCCCTGATTCATCTTGCGGCTCACCGATTCATCCCGCATCGCCGTGATGACGCGGCGTGGCCGCCAGGGTGACCGCGATCACCCGATCGGCCCCCGCCGCGCGCAGCGCACGTGCCGCCTCGACGAGGGTCGCCCCCGTGGTCACGACGTCGTCGACGACCACGACGGTGCCCGTCACGGGGCGCGCCCTCAGGGCCCCCTCGAGGTTGCGCCGGCGCGCGTGGAGGCCCAGCCCGCGCTGATCCAGCGTCGATCGCTGCAGGTGCAGCAGCCGCTGCGTGCGCCACCCCGCCCGGGCGACCAGCAGGTCGACGGGTCGGTAGCCCCGTCGCCGGAACGCCGCGCGGGATCCGGGCACGCTCGTCACCTGCGCACCGGCCGGGGTCGCGCTGCGCAGCGCGGCATCGAGGGCGGGGGCGAGCTTTCCTGCGAGCCCGGTGCGTCCGTCCTCCTTGAGAGCGCGGATGGTGCGCGCGACCACACCGTCGAAGGGCAGGGCCGAGGTGACGGTGAGACCGGGGGCCAGCGGACGCCGCGTGCACCGCGGGGCGAGGGCGTCGCGGCATCCGGAGCAGAGGGACACATCGAGCGCGTCGCATCCCGCGCACGAGACCGGCAACCAGAACGTCAGGGCGTCGCTGAAGGCTGCGGCGACGACGGAGGCGAGGGTCATTCCCCCACGCTGGCCGACAGGGCACGGCCGCACCGCCCACCCTCCCCCGTTCGGGGAGGGAACGGCGGAACACACCGCTGGGGAGGAGGGGTCGGCCGCTACGAGGTCGTGCCCTGCTGACCCGCCAGCACCCGGATGCCGGTGGCCACCAGGGTCCACGAGCTGCCGCGACGGCTGTACAGACGACCGGAGTCGTCGAGCACGCGCACGCTCGTGCTACCGGCCGCCAGCGTGCGCGCCCCGTCGGGCGCGGCCGACTCGGTTCCGCGACCTCCGACGTTGAGCTCGCGCAGCAGGCTGCCGCCGTCGACCGCGACGAGCACGCCGACGCTGGTGTCGTCGAGCCACGCGAGGTCGAACGCCCCCTGTTGCGAGAACGACAGCACGTGCGGGGCGCCGAGGGTGACCTCGCCTCCCTCGCGCTCGATGCCGGCGACCCACACCTCTCGGGTCCCCGAGACCGTCACGATCGCCGCGACCCGCGTGCCGTCGCGCGAGATCTGCATCGCGGTGATCTCCGACGCGTCGGGCCAGGCGTTGCCCACCTGGCGCGGCACACCTTCGGCGGTGATCGCGCGCACCTGGTTCGGCGCGTTCGCCGGCACGCTCCAGATGGCTCCCTCGGCGTCGATCGAGGGCGCGATGAGTCCGGGACGCTCGTCGAGCAGGAAGGTCTGCCCGTCGGCCAGGGCGCTGGCCACCGGCCCCTGCTGGGTGCGCACCGCCGCGAGAGACCGGTCGGCCTCGAGCTCGACGGCCGTCGGGGCGAGCGACTCCACGGCGTCGGAGAGACCGTCGATCGCCTCGACGGTGTCGCCGGTGAGCGAGCCGAACGCCCCCGCGGTGGTCAGCACCGCCGGCGAGGGGTCGACGCGGGTGACGCGCACCGGCACCTCGGAGGCGGTGATGGGAGTGCCCTCGACCGTCATCTGCACGTCGCTGATGCCGGCCGTGACGAGGCTGCGGGCGAGCTGCGTCTGCATGCGGTCGAGCGTCGTGCGGTCCAGGCTCAGCGCCGCGGGGGGCAGCTGCACCTGGGCGACGCCGCTCGAGGAGAGCGTGACGGAGCGGCCCACCAGCGACAGTTCGTCGGGGAAGGCCGAGCGCACGGCCCCGGCGAGCCACGGGCTCGGGCGACCGTCGACGAGGGCGGTGGCGACGCGGCTCGCCACGAACCCGCGCGGGAACCACCGCACGTCGGGCACGATGAAGCTCCACGTCGGGTCGAAGTAGGCGATCGAGGCCGACTGGTAGACGGTCGGGAACACCTCCTCGTACAGCACCACGCCATCGGGGGCCGCGGTGATGCGCCACTGCCCGTCGATCTGGGTGAGGGCGAACGCGAGGTTGACAGCGGTCCCGGATGCCGCGGGCGCATACGCGCCGGAAGAGTCGACGGATGCCACGGTGGCGAGCGACACCGTGACCCCGGTGCCGTCGTCAGTGGCCGTGGCGCGGCGGTCGGCGAGACGGTCGATGGTGACGCTCGCCCGCGGATCCCACTGGGTGCCGGGCGCCAGGAACGTCTTCGCGGTCGCCCAGTCGTCGGCAGGGCCGGAACCGGCGCGCAGGAACCCCTCGACGATGTCGGCGGGCGCGGCGTCGTCTTGCGGACCGTCGGGGACGAACGCGAAGGCCTGGGTGTCGTCGGTCTGCGGGCCGCGGCCCGGATTGACGTATCCCGAGGTCGGCAGCCCCGTGCACGCGGCGAGCGCGAGCACGAGGGTCAGGCTGACGAGGGCGAGAGCGCGCCTCACGGGGTCCTCCTCACGCCGGGGCGGGTGGAGATCGGCTGGGTCAGTCCCAGCGCCTCCAGGGCGCCGCCCTGCTCGTCGTCGGGGACGAGGGGCAGCGGCGAACTGCTCACGGGCTTGCCGTCGCGCGGCAGGGTCAGCACGAAGTTGGAGCCGCGGCCGGGCTCGGACCACACTGCCAGGGTGCCGCCGTGCAGACGCGCGTCGCCGAGGGCGATCGACAGGCCCAGGCCCGTTCCGCCGATGGTGCGCACGCGCGAGGGGTCGGCGCGCCAGAAGCGGTCGAACACCCGCTCGACGTCGTCGGCGGTCATGCCCAGGCCGAAGTCGCGCACGCCCAGGGCCACGGCATCCCGATCGCTGTCGACCGACACGACGATGGGGCGCCCCTCGCCGTGCTCGATGGCGTTGCCGAGGAGGTTGCGCACGATGCGGCGCACGCGGCGGGCGTCCATCTCGACCGGCGTGTAGCCGCCGGGTGCGACGAGCCGCACGTCGGAGCCGTGGCCCTCGGCCAGCTGCTCCATCGAGTCGATGACGTCTTCGGCCAGGTGCGCGAGGCTCGTGGCCTCGAGCTCGAGCTGCACCGACCCCGCGTCGTACCGGCTGATCTCGAGCAGGTCGGTCAGCAGCACCTCGAAGCGCTGCACTTGCGCGTGTAGGAGTTCGGCGGCGCGGCCGGTGGCGGGGTCGAACTCCGCGCGCTGATCGTTGATCATGTCGGCGGCCAGGCGAATGGTCGTCAGCGGGGTGCGCAGCTCGTGCGACACGTCGGAGACGAAACGCTGCTGCACGAGCGACAGGTCGGCGAGCTCCTTGATCTGCTGCTCGATGCTGTCGGCCATGGCGTTGAACGAGCGGTTCAGCGTGGCCAGCTCGTCTTCTCCGCGCACGGGCAGCCGCACCCCGAGGTCGCCCGCGGCGAGCTTGGCGCTGGTCTCAGCGGCATCCGCGATCGGCGTCGTCACCGAGCGCAGCACGAACCACGCGATCGCCCCGATCAACAGCACCAGCACGAGACCCACGACCCACAGCAGCACCTGCACGAACGCGAGGGTCTGCGAGGCGCTGGTGAGGTCGTACCCCATGTACAGCTCGTACGAATCGACGCCGTCTTCGGCCGGGAAGCGCAGTTGATGACCGACGAGGATGCCGGGAACCTCGCGGCCGTTGTCGGTGGGCAGCGCGACCGACTGCCACCACTGCAGGTCGGGGCTCGACTGCACCTGCGTGCGCATCGCCTCGGTGACGATGCTCGACTGGAACGCGGGAGAGATGAACGGCTGCGGAGCCAGCGGCGAGGGCGGACCGATGCGATAGAGCGCGATCAGGTCGCTCGAGGACTGCTGCGAGAGCCGGGTCGCGATGCCGTTCATCAGGGTCTGCGCCGCGGCCGGGTCGGTGGAATCCACGGCCGCGTCGAGCGTCGCCTGGGCCGCCGCCGTCGCGCGCTGGGCCTCGAGCAGCACCTGGTCCTTACGGGCGGTGAAGAGCTCGTTCTGGATGACGAGGGCCATCGCCACGCACGTGACGAGGATCGTCGCCGCCGTCAGCGTGACGGTGATCACGATCGTGCGGAAGCGCAGCGATCGACGCCACAGGGTGGCGAAGCGGTCGCGCAGCGATCTCCAGTCGCGCAGCGACAGTCGCCTCGGCGGCGGCAGGGTCCGCACCGCGCCGGTCATGGCCCGCTCAGGCCACCGCGCCGGCGCGGTAGCCCACGCCGCGCACGGTGGTCACGATCCGCGGGTTGTCGGGATCGGCCTCGATCTTGGCGCGGAGGCGCTGCACGTGCACATTGACCAGGCGGGTGTCGGCCTTGTAGTGGTAGCCCCACACCTGCTCGAGCAGCATCTCGCGCGAGAACACCTGCTGCGGCTTCTCGGCGAGCGCGACGAGCAGCTCGAACTCGAGGGGCGTGAGCGCGATCGGGCTGTCGCCGCGGCGCACCTCGTGGGCGGCGACGTCGACGACGAGGTCTCCGATGCGCAGCGTCTCGTCGACCGCGGCCTGCGTCGGACGCAGGCGCGTGCGGATGCGCGCCACGAGCTCCTTCGGATTGAAGGGCTTCATGATGTAGTCGTCGGCGCCCGACTCGAGCCCCTTGACCACGTCGGCGGTGTCGGTGCGGGCCGTCAGCATGATGATCGGCACGCCCGACTCGGCCCGCACGCGCGTGCAGATCTCGATGCCGTCGACGCCGGGGAGCATGAGGTCGAGCAGGATCAGGTCGGGACGCTCGGTGCGCCAGGCGTCGACCGCCTGGGCTCCGTCGGCGCAGAACACCGTGTCGAATCCCTCGGTGCGCAGCACGATGCCGATCATCTCGGCCAGTGCGGTGTCATCGTCGACGACCAGGATCCGTGAAGTCATTCGGGTGTACGTCTTCCGTCTCGAAACCCGCTCGGGGACGGGCACAACGCCCCGGGTGGGGGCACGTCGTATCGAGAGTAGTCGACCTGCCCGCACGGCAGGCGTGCGTGTCGGAGGTCTATGACACGATGAGGACATCGCCACGCGACGAGGAGGCGCCACCGTGACCGCGTATCCGGCCTGGACCCCGGCATCCCGCCCCGGCATCGTTCCGCTGCACCCGTACGGGTTCGGCACGATCCTGAGCCGTTCGTTCGTCGCGCTGCGACACAACCCCAAGGTGCTGCTGGGCTTCGCGCTCATCGTGCAGGCCATCGCGTACGTCGTGCTCACGGCGGCGGTGGGCGGCGTCGCGATCGCGAGCTTCGCCCGACTCGACACCGTTCCCCCCGGCAGCGACGACTTCAACGCGATCTTCGCGGGCTCCACCGTCATCACCGCCGCGACCGCCCTCGTGCTCGGTCTCGCCACGGGGGCCCTCAGCGTCGTGGTCCAGGGCGTCGTGGTCTCCGAGGTCGCGCACGCCGTCGTGTCCGAGAAGCCGCGCCTGCGCGAAGTGTGGGCCCGAGTGAAGCCCGTCTTCTGGCGCCTCGTGGGCTACAGCGCCCTGAGCGCCCTCGCCAGCCTGATCGTGGTCGGGGTGGTCGTGGGCATCGTCACCCTGCTCGTGATCAGCGTGATCTGGGTCGGTGTCGCCGTCGGGATCCTGCTGGCGATGGTGTTGGTCGCCGGCTATCTGTGGCTCGCTCCCAAGCTCTTCCTCGTGCCCTCGGTCATCATCCTCGAACGCGCGGGGGTCTTCCGCGCGGTCGCACGCTCATGGCGCCTGACGCGCGGCCGGTTCTGGTCGACGCTCGGGGTTCTCCTGATCATCTCGATCGCCTTCGGCATCGTCGCCCAGATCATCTCGATCCCCCTGGGCCTCGTCAGCGGCCTCATCCCGGTGCTGGTCGATCCGACGGGCAGCTCCGGAGTCGAGGCGTTCATGGGCTACCTCGTGGTGCAACTCATCGGTCAACTCGGCATCCTGCTCGTGCAGTGCATCGCCCTGGTCGTGCAGTCGACCTCCGCCGCACTCGTCTACGTCGACGCCCGTATGCGCGTCGAGGCCCTCGACCACGACCTGCAGACCTACGTCGAGCAGCGCGACGCCGGGGCGACCTCTCTGCCCGACCCGTACCTGGTGGGCGTCGGTCGGGTGGTCGAGCGGCCCGCCCCCGCGCCGGTGGGGTCCGCCCCGGCCTACGCCGGGTGGGGAGCGCCGGCTTACGGGCCGGGTGCTGGCGCCCCGCAGCAGGGGTACGGCGCACCGGCGCAGGGGTACGGCGCACCGTACGGTGCCCCGGCGCAGGGATACGGCGCCCCGGCGCAGCCCGGCTACGGCGCTCCCGCACAGGGCCCGTCCGGCCCGCCGGCGCCACCCGCCCCCGGCACCCCGGCGGCCGCACCGGCGCCGCGCGACCCCTCGTGGGCTCCCCCGTCGACCGGCGACTCCCCGCGCGCCGACCCGCCCGCGGCGGACACCCCCGCGCCGCCGGCACCGCCCGCCCCCACGGCGTGGGCGGCCCCCGGCTCGGGCGGAGGCGAATGATCGCGCTCCCCGCCCTCGCCGCGACCTTCCCCCTGCTGCCCGATCCCGACCAGGCGCGGGATTGGGCCGAGAAGGAACTGAGCGATCCGTCGTACCAGGCTGCCGAACCGACCTTCATCGACCGCATCGCCCAGGCCGTCGCCAACTTCCTCGGCGACCTGCTGCGCGTGCCCGACACCGACGGGTGGGGTCCGGCCGCTCTCATCGTGATCGGTGTGATCGTGATCGCGCTCATCGTGGTCGCCGTGCTCATCTGGGGTCGACCGCGCGTCGCGAACCGCGCCGCCCCCGCCGCACAGGCGCTCTTCGACGACGACGACGCGCGCTCCGCGTCGGAACTGCGCGCCGATGCGGCCGCCGCTGCCGCGCGCAGCGAATGGGACGAGGCGATCGTGCTCCGTTTCCGTGCCTTCGCGCGCGGACTCGGCGAGCGCGGGCTCGTCGACCCGCCGCCGGGTGCGACCGTGCGCGCCTTCTCGCGTGAGGCGGCCCGGGCCCTCCCGAGCCTCGCCGACGCCCTCGACGACGCTGCGACGATCTTCGACGACGTGCGGTACCTGCGTCGTCCCGGCACGGCCGAGCGCTACCGCGTCATCTCCGACCTCGACGACGCCGCGGTGCGGGCTCGCGCGACGCCGGTGGACGCCCCGTGAGCGTCGCCGCCCCCGTCCGTTCGCGACGCCGCAGCGCTCTCGGGTGGGCGGCCCTCGTCGTCGGGCTGCTGCTGGTCGCCTTCGTCGGCGGGTCGTTCGTCTACGGCGGCTACTCGCAGCGCGCCGTGCTCGACCCCGAGTCGGCCGGGCCCGACGGCACGCGCGCCGTCGTCCGCCTGCTCGAGCAGCAGGGAGCACGGGTCGTCGTCGCCCGCGATCGCGAGGCGGCCGAGCGCGCCCTCGCCGCCGGTGACGCGACCCTCGTCATGCGCGACGCCCCGATGCTGTCCGACGACACGCTCACCGAGCTCGGCGACCGCGCACGCCACGTCGTCCTCGTCGAGCCCCGCTCGCGCGCCCTCTCGGTGCTGCTGAACGGGTCGACGCTGGGCGGGTTCTCCGACGGCACTGCGGTGCGGGCCGACTGCTCCTTCCCCGCTGCCGACAACGCGGGTGCCGCCCGCACCGGTGAACTCATGACCCCCGGCGACGACGTCACCGGCTGCTTCCCCGTCGACGGGGAGTTCGCGCTGTTGACCGCCGACCGCCCCGCCGGAGGGACCGTCACGGTCCTCGACGGCTTGGCGGTCCTGACCAATTCGACCCTGCCCGCCGACGGCGACGCGGCCCTGGCCCTGGGCGTGCTCGGGCAGACGGCCACGATCGTCTGGTACGTGCCCTCTCCCGCCGACGCGGCCCCCGGCTCGGCTCCGCCCACCCTCGGCGAGCTGACCCCGCCGTGGGTCACCCCCGCCCTCCTGCTGCTCATCGCCGCCACTCTCGCTGCGGCGCTCTGGCGCGGGCGGCGCTTCGGCCCGCTCGTGGTCGAACGCCTGCCCGTCACGGTCCGCGCGAACGAGACCACCGAGGGCCGCGCCCGTCTGTACGCCTCGGCGCGCGACGCCGGCCACGCCCTCGACGAGCTGCGCCGCGCCAGCCGAGCGCGGCTCGTGCGCCTGCTCGGCCTGACCGACCGCACCCCCGCCACCGAGGTCGCCGACGCCGTCGCCGAACGCCTGGGCGCCGACCGTTCGGTCGTGCGCGGCATCCTCGTCGACGACACCCCGACCACCGATCGCGACCTGGTCGCGGCCGCCGACCGACTCCGCGATCTCGAGGCGAGCGTGCGCGCCGCCGTCCGACCCGAAGGGACCACACGATGACCGACAGCCCCGAATCGCCCACCTGGCCCGCGCCCGCCTTCCCGGCCGAGACCGCGCCCGCGCAGCCGGCCGACGCGGCGCCCGAGTCGCCGTCGAACGCGGCCAACGGCGCCCCGGATGCCGACCACGCGGCCCTGCGCGAGGCGATGCATCGCGTGCGCCTCGAGGTCGGCAAGGCCGTGGTCGGACAGGACGGCACCGTCACCGGTCTGCTCATCGCGCTGCTCTCGCGCGGGCACGTGCTGCTGGAGGGCGTCCCCGGCGTCGCCAAGACCCTCCTCGTGCGCTCGTTCAGCCGGGCGCTGGGCCTCGACACCGCGCGGGTGCAGTTCACGCCCGACCTCATGCCCGGCGACGTCACGGGCTCGCTCGTGTACGACGCGCGCGCCGGCGGGTTCGAGTTCCGCGCGGGCCCGGTCTTCACGCACGTGCTGCTCGCCGACGAGATCAACCGCACCCCTCCCAAGACCCAGGCCGCCCTGCTCGAGGCCATGGAGGAACGCCAGGTCTCGTCCGACGGCGAGAGCCGCCCCCTGCCGGATCCCTTCCTCGTCGCCGCGACCCAGAACCCGATCGAGCACGAGGGCACGTACACGCTGCCCGAGGCCCAGCTCGACCGCTTCCTGCTCAAGCTCGTCGTCGACCTGCCCAACCGCGAGGCCGAGGTCGACGTGCTGCGCCGCCACGCGCGCGGCTTCGACCCCCGACGCCTGAAAGAGGCGGGGGTGGATGCCGTGGTCACGGCATCCGAGATCCTCGCCGCGCAGCGGGCCGCGGCATCCGTCGCCGTCGACGACGACCTGCTCGGCTACGTCGTCGACCTGGCCCGCGCGACGCGCCAGAGCCCCTCGGTGCTGCTGGGCGTGAGCCCGCGTGCGACCACGGGACTGCTCGCGGCGGCGAAGGCCTGGGCCTGGCTCGGCGGATATCCCGCGATCACGCCCGACCACGTGCAGACCATGCTCGTGCCGGTGTGGCGCCACCGCATCCGCCTGCGGCCCGAGGCCGAGATCGAGGGCGTGTCGGTGGATGCCATCCTCACCTCGGTCCTGCAGCAGACCCGCGTTCCGATCTGATGTTCGTCACCGGCCGTCTCGCCCTGCTCGTCGCCCTCGGCGTCGTCCCCCTCGTGCTGCTGAGCACGGCGGGGCTGTCGGCGTGGGCCGTGGCGGGCGGCTGGCTGCTGCTCTGCGCGGTGCTCGCGCTGGTCGACCGCGCTCTGGCCGCCGATCCGCGGCGCGTCGAGATCACCCGCACGCACCCCGAGCGCGCCCTGCTCGACGAGCCGGTCGCGGGCGAGCTGCGCGTGCGCAACCTCGGCACCCGCACGCTGCGGGCGCGCGTGCGCGACGCGTGGCAGCCGACCGCCGGCGCCCCCGCGGAGCGCCAGCGGTTCACGGTGCCACCCGGCGAGCGGCGCGGGGCGCCTCTCCCCCTGCTCCCCCGCCGCCGCGGCGAGCTGCGCAGCGCCTTCGTCGTCGTGCGGGCGGCCGGGCCTCTCGGTCTCGCCGGCCGCCAGGGCGTGGTCGACGCCCCGGCCCGCCTGCGCGTGCTGCCCCCGTTCACCTCGCGGCGGCACCTGCCCTCGCGTCTCGCACGCCTGCGCGAGCTCGACGGCAACACCACGCTGCAGGTGCGCGGCCAGGGCACCGAGTTCGACAGCCTGCGCGAGTACGTGCGCGGAGACGACGTGCGCTCGATCGACTGGCGAGCGACGGCCCGCGCCGGCACGACGATGCTGCGCACGTGGCGACCCGAACGCGACCGGCACGTGGTCATCGTCATCGACACCGGCCGCACGGCCGCCGCGCGCGTCGGCGACGGCGTGCGCCTCGACGCCGCGATGGAGTCGGCGCTACTGCTGTCGGTGCTGGCCTCGCGCGCGGGCGATCACGTGCACCTCGTGATGTTCGACCGCGTGCCCCGCGCCCGCGTGACGCGCGTCGACGGGGCGCAGCTGCTGCCCGCCCTCGTCGACGCGATGGCCCCGGTCGATCCGCAGCTGATCGACACCGACTGGGACGCCGCCCTCGCCCAGGTGCGGGGGCTCGCGGTGCGCCCCGCGCTCATGGTGCTGCTCACCGCGGCTGACGACCCCGAGGCCGCGCGGGCCTTCCTCGCCGCCCTCCCCACTGTCGCCGCGCGCTCGCGCCTGCTCGTGGCCACGGCCACCGACGGCCCCGGCGAGGTTCCCGCTCATCACGACGCTGCCGACGTCTACGCCGCCGCCGCCGTCGAGCGCGCTCGCCACGACGCGCAGCGCGTGCGCGACGCGGTCGTGCGCGCCGGAGGAGACGCGGTCTCGGCCTCGGCCGACGACCTGCCTCCGCTCGTGGCCGACCGCTATCTCGCGCTCAAGGCCGCCGGTCGCCTCTAGCACGTCCAGCCCGCATGCAGCCCGCGACATACGACGCGGCTTATCCTGGGGGGTACCCTTCCAGCCGTCTGCGCGTCCCCTCCGTGCGCGGCTCTGCCGTCTACGCACAGGATGCGGGAGCTCTCTTGCCAGGAAACGCCACTACGCACTTCGACGATGTGGCCCTCGTGTCGGTGGCGAGCGTCTTGCCCAGCCGCATCACGACGTCGGATGACATCGAGGAGCGTCTGGCTCCCGCGCTGAAGCGACTCAAGCTCAAGCCGGGGCTGCTCCGCCGCGTGGCGGGCGTCAACGAGCGCCGCAACTGGGCCGACGGCGAGTCGTCCGACGAGGCCACGATCGCCGCGGGCAAGCAGGCCCTCGCCGAGGCCGGGGTCGATCCCAGCGAGATCGGCCTGATCATCAACACCTCGGTGACCCGCAAGCACCTCGAGCCCTCGGTCGCGGTGCGCCTGCACCACGGTCTGGGCCTGCCGAGCTCGGCGATCAACTTCGACGTCGCCAACGCCTGCCTCGGCTTCATCAACGGCATGAGTCTGGCCGCCGGCATGATCCAGTCGGGTCAGGTCAAGTACGCCCTCATCGTCAACGGCGAGGACGCCGACGAGATCCAGGTCAACACGATCAACCGTCTCGTGCGCGAAGACCTCGACCGCGACGCGTTCATGCAGGAGTTCGCCTCGCTCACCCTCGGCTCCGGTGCGGCCGCCGCCGTGCTCGGTCGCGCGAGCGACCACCCCGAGGGCCACCGCATCGTCGGTGGCGTGACGCGCGCGGCGACCCAGTTCTACGACCTCTGCGTCGGCAGCGTCGACGGCATGTTCACCGACGCCAAGGCGCTGCTCAAGGGCGGCCTCGACCTCGTCGTCTCGGCCTGGAAAGAGGCCAAGGGCGAGTTCGACTGGACGGGCATGGACCGCTACGTCACCCACCAGGTCTCGTCGGTGCACACCAACGCGATCGTGCGAGCCGCCAAGCTCGACCGCGACCGCGTTCCGGTCACCTACCCCGAACTGGGCAACGTCGGCCCGGCGTCGATCCCCATCACCCTGGCCGCCGAGCAGAAGACGCTGCGGCGGGGTGATCGCGTGCTGCTGATGGGAGTGGGCTCCGGACTCAACACCGGCATGCTGGAGCTGGCCTGGTGAGTCACCCCCGCGTGATCGGCCCGCAGGCCACCCTGCCCCCGGCCGGTCTCCCCGGTCTCGATCCCGCCCTCTCGCGGCTCGTGAGCGTCGAGGGAGTGCTCGCCGATGCGGGTGAGACCCGGCTCTGGCACGTGCTCGACACCGGCGACGCCCTCGCCGAACGCGGCGTCGAGCCGCGCGGCACGATCGTCGCGGTGCACGGAAATCCCACGTGGTCGTACCTGTGGCGCGCTCTCGTGAACGCCTCTCTCGCCCGTGCCGACGCGGGGGCGACGCCCTGGCGCGTCGTCGCCGTCGACCAGCTCGAGATGGGCTTCTCGGAGCGCACACCGCTGCGCCGCACCCTCGCCCAGCGCGTCGCCGATCTCGACGCGCTCGTGACGGAGCTCGGCATCCGGGGTCCGATCGTCACGATCGGTCACGACTGGGGCGGGCCCGTCTCGCTCGGGTGGGCCGTCGAGAACCGCGACCGCCTCGCGGCCGTCATCGCCCTGAACACCGCCGTGCATCACCCCGATGGGGCCGAGCTGCCCTTCGCGCTGCGCGTGGCGACGGCCCGCGGCATGCTCGCCGCCGGCACGACCGGCACGACGGCGTTCCTCGACGTGACGCTGGCCCTCGCCGACCTCGACCCGGCCGTGCGCGCGGCCTTCCGCGCCCCGTACGCGACGATCGCGCGTCGGCGCGGCATCGGCGGGTTCGTCAGCGACATCCCCGCGACCCCCGCGCACGAGAGCACTCCCGCGCTGCACCGCATGTCGGCGGGCCTGCGCGAGCTTCAGGTGCCGGCGCTGCTGCTGCGCGGTCCGAAAGACCCGGTGTTCGGCGAGGATCACCTCGACGACCTCACCGAGCGTCTGCCCCACGCCGATGTGCACCGCTTCGAGGGTGCCGGACACCTGCTCGCCGAGGAGCGCCCCTACGCCGACGTCGTGCTCGACTGGCTCGACGAGAAGGTTCCGGATGCCGCGCCGGCAGCCCCCCGCACGCGCCGCGCCTCGTCGCGGAAGCGTCCGGCCCCCACCGGCCGCCTGTGGGATGCCCTCGACGCGCGCCGCGACGACGACGACACCGCCGTGATCGACATGACGACCGCGCGCGGCGACGGCCCTCTGAACGTGAGCTGGCGTCAGCTGTCCACGCGGGTCGACGAGCTCGCCGCGGGCCTCGACGCCTTCGGCGTCCGCGCCGGCGACCGCGTCTCGCTGCTCGTGCAGCCCGGCCCCACCCTCACGGCGGCGCTGTACGCGTGCCTGCGCATCGGGGCCGTGGTCGTCGTGGCCGACCGGGGTCTCGGCATCCGGGGCCTCTCCCGCGCCGTGCGCGGCGCGGTGCCCGACGTCGTCATCGGCGAGGTCGCCGGTCTCGCGGCCGCCCGTGCCCTCGGCTGGCCGGGGCGACGCATCTCTGCCGCCGCGCTTCCCGCGGCATCGTCGCGGGCGCTCGGGGTCGAGGCGAGCCTCTCCGACCTCGCTCGCGCCGGTCGGGGCCGCCCCCTGCCCGCGCCTCCCGCCGCCGATGCCGACGCCGCGGTGCTGTTCACCTCGGGGTCCACGGGGCCGGCCAAGGGCGTCGTGTACACGCACGCGCAGCTCTCTGCCCTCCGCGACACCCTCGCCGTACACTTCGGCGTCACGGCCGACACGGGGCTGGTCACCGGCTTCGCCCCGTTCGCTCTGCTGGGCCCCGCCCTCGGCA
Source organism: Microbacterium sp. JC 701 (assembly GCF_021026215.1). Taxonomy (NCBI): domain Bacteria; kingdom Bacillati; phylum Actinomycetota; class Actinomycetes; order Micrococcales; family Microbacteriaceae; genus Microbacterium; species Microbacterium sp. JC 701. The sequence goes on along the minus strand of NZ_JAJNCV010000001.1, from coordinate 1,192,287 downwards.
CGCGCTCGGCGACGCCCGACATGGACGTCTCGGCCCCGCGCACCCTCACCGCTGCAGCCGTCGCCGCCGCCGTGCGCGCCTCCGACGCGCGGATCGTGTTCCTCTCCCCCGCCGCGGTGGCCAACGTCGTCGCGACCGCCGGAGGGCTGACGGATGCCGACCGGGCCGCGCTTTCGCGCGTCGAGACGTTCCTCTCCACCGGCGCGCCCGTGGGCGTCGACCTGCTGCGTCGGGCGCAGGCCCTCATGCCGAACGCGGTCGCGCACACCCCCTACGGCATGACCGAGTGCCTGCTCGTCGCCGACGTGACCCTGCCCGAGATCGAGGCCGCCGCGGGAGACCGCGGTGTGTGCGTGGGTCGTCCGCTCGGCACCGGCGAGGTGCGCATCGCCCCTCTCGACGAGCTCGGCCGTTCGTCCGACGACACGACGACCGAACCGCGGGTCACCGGCGAGATCGTCATCTCGGCACCGCATCTCAAGCGCGGCTACTTCCGCCTGCACCTCACCGACCGCGAGGCCCGCCGCGGGCTCGGCGAGCGGTGGCACCGCACAGGCGACGTCGGACACCTCGACGCCGAGGGGCGGCTGTGGGTCGAGGGCCGTCTCCCCCACGTCATCACCACCGCCGAGGGTCCCGTGACCCCGGTGGGCATCGAGCAAGACGCCGAGACCGTTCCGGCCGTGCAGCGCGCGGCGGCGGTCGGGGTCGGCCCCGCGGACCGACAGGTCGTCGTCGCGGTCGTCGAGACGGGGGCCCGTCGCCCGGGCCTGGCCTCGCCCGAGCTCACCGAGGCCGTGCGCGCGGCCACCGCGCAGCGCCTCGCGGCGGTGCTCGTGGTGCCGACGCTGCCGACCGACATCCGGCACAACTCCAAGATCGACCGCACGCGCGTGTCGGCGTGGGCCGAGCGCGTGCTCGCGGGCGAGAAGCCGAGCGCACCGTGAAGGTGCTCGCGACCGGGGCATCCGGGTTCCTCGGCCGCGCAGTCGTCCGTGCCCTGCAGGATGCGGGGCACGACGTGCGCACCCTGCAGCGCCGCCCCTCGGGTGTCGACGGAGCCGACGACCGCCTGGGTTCGGTGACGGATCCGGATGCCGTGGCATCCGCCCTCGAGGGGATCGACGGGATCGTGCACCTGGCGGCGAAGGTCTCCCTCGCGGGAGACCCGGCGCAGTTCCGCGCCGTGAACGTCGAGGGCACGCGCACACTGCTCGACGCCGCGGCCGCGGCCGGGGTCACGCGCATCGTGCACGTGTCGTCACCCTCGGTCGCACACGCCGGTCACGCCCTCGCCGGTGTCGGCGCCGAGCCCGCCGATCCGCGGGCTGCGCACGGCGAGTACGCCCGCACGAAGGCCGAGGCCGAGCTGCTGGCCCTCTCCCGTGCCGGGGGCGACACCGCCCTCGTCGCCATCCGCCCGCACCTCGTGTGGGGACCGGGCGACACGCAGCTCATCGCCCGCGTCGTCGCGCGCGCCCGCCGGGGCACGCTTCCGCTGCTCGACGGCGGCACGGCGCTCATCGACTCCACGTACGTCGACAACGCGGCATCCGGGATCGTCGCCGCCCTCCACCGCGTCGACGAGGTCAGCGGCCGCGCCTACGTGCTGACCAACGGCGAACCGCGGCCGGTCGGCGACCTGTTGGCGGGCATCTGCCGCGCCTCGGGCGTCACGCCCCCGCGGTTCAGCGTGCCCGCGGGCCTCGCCAAGGCCGCAGGCTCCCTCATCGAGCGCGTGTGGGCCGTACGCCCGGGTGAGGACGAGCCGCCCATGACGCGCTTCCTCGCCGAGCAGCTGTCGACCGCGCACTGGTTCGACCAGACCGAGATCCGCCGCGACCTGCGGTGGACGCCCGCGGTCTCGCTCGACGAGGGCCTGCGCCGCCTCGCGCGCGCCTGAGCCGCGCGGCATCCGGCCCCCTCCTCAGTCCCCCGCGTCCCACTCCGCGCAGAGCATGTCCCGAAAAGGGCTGCCTGACGCCGGCTCAGACAGCCAGAAGTGGGACATGGTCTGCCCCGACCCCCGCGTCCCACTCCGCGCAGAGCATGTCCCGAAAAGGGCTGCCCGACCCCCGCCCAGACAGCCAGTAGTGGGACATGGTCTGCTCGCAACGCGGCGCTCTCCACGCGCCGGAAGGCCCGCCCCACGAGGGGACGGGCCTTCCGGATGCCGCGGCTCAGACCAGGTCGAACCGGTCGAGCTCGGTGACCTTGCGCCACGCGGCGACGAAGTCGCGCACGAACTTCTCCTTGGCGTCGTCGGAGGCGTAGACCTCGGCGAGCGCGCGCAGCTCGGAGTTCGACGAGAACACCAGGTCGACGCGGGTGCCGATGCCGACCTTCTCGCCCGAGCCGTCCTTCGTGCCCTCGAACGCGTGCTTGCCGCTGTCGAGCGGCTTCCACGTGGTGCCGAGGTCGAGCAGGTTGGCGAACACGTCGTTGGTCAGGGCGCCGGGGGTGTCGGTGAACACGCCCCAGTCGCTGCCGTCCCAGTTGGCGCCGATCGCGCGCAGGCCGCCGACCAGCACGGTCATCTCGGGAGCGGTGAGCGTGAGCAGGTTGGCCTTGTCGAGCAGCAGGAACTCCGCCGGCAGCCGCGTCGAGCGCGAGGCGTAGTTGCGGAAGCCGTCGGCGACCGGCTCGAGCCAGCGGAACGACTCGATCTCGGTCTGCTCCTGCGAGGCGTCGGTGCGGCCGGGGGTGAAAGGCACCTCGACCTCGACGCCGCCGGCGAGGGCGGCCTGCTCGACACCGGCGTTGCCCGCGAGGACGAGCAGGTCGGCGATAGAGATCTTCTTCTCGCCCTGCGCGTCGAACTCCGCCTTGATCTTCTCGAGGATTTCCAGGACGGATGCCAGCTGCTCGGGGTTGTTGACCGTCCAGCTCTTCTGCGGCTCGAGGCGGATGCGCGCGCCGTTCACGCCACCGCGCTTGTCGCTGCCGCGGAACGTGGAGGCCGCGGCCCACGTCGTGGTGACGAGCTGCTGCACCGTGAGGCCGCTGTCGAGGATCTGCTTCTTGAGCGCGGCGGCATCCGCCTCGTCGATCAGCGGGTGGTCGACGGCGGGCACGGGGTCCTGCCACACGAGCACCTCGGCGGGCACCTCGGAGCCGAGGTAGCGCTCGCGCGGTCCCATGTCGCGGTGGGTGAGCTTGAACCAGGCGCGGGCGAAGGCGTCCTGGAAAGCGGCCGGGTCCTCGGCGAAGCGGCGCGAGATCTTCTCATACGCCGGGTCGACGCGCAGCGCCAGGTCGCTCGTGAGCATGCGGGGCTCGCGGCGGCCGTCGGAGTGCGCCTCGGGGACCATGTCGGCTCCCCCGCCGTTCTTGGGACGCCACTGGTGCGCACCCGCGGGGCTCTGGAAGAGCTCCCACTCGTAGGCGAAGAGGATGTGGAAGAACTCGTTGTCCCAGCGGGTGGGGTGGTAGGTCCACGTGACCTCGAGGCCGCTGGTGATGGTGTCGTCGCCCTTGCCGGTGCCGTGGCTGTTCTTCCAGCCCAGGCCCTGGTCGTTGATGTCGGCGGCCTCGGGGTTGGCGCCGACGTGCGAGTCGCTCGCGGCACCGTGCGTCTTGCCGAAGGTGTGACCACCGGCGATGAGGGCGACGGTCTCCTCGTCGTTCATGGCCATGCGACCGAACGTCTCGCGGATGTCGTGGGCCGACAGCTGCGGATCGGGCTCGCCGTTGGGGCCCTCGGGGTTGACGTAGATGAGGCCCATCTGCACCGCCGCGAGCGGCTTCTCGAGCTCGCGGTTGCCCGTGTAACGCTCGTCGCCGAGCCACGTGGTCTCGGGGCCCCAGTACACGTCGTCGTCGGGCTCCCACACGTCGGTGCGGCCGCCGGCGAAGCCGAAGGTCGGGAAGCCCATGTCTTCGAGCGCGACGTTGCCGGCGAGGATCATGAGGTCGGCCCACGAGATCGACTGGCCGTACTTCTTCTTGACGGGCCAGAGCAGACGACGGGCCTTGTCGAGGTTGACGTTGTCGGGCCAGCTGTTCAGCGGGGCGAAGCGCTGCATGCCCGCGCCCGAGCCGCCGCGACCGTCGGTCACGCGGTAGGTGCCGGCGCTGTGCCAGGCCATGCGGATCATGAGGGGGCCGTAGTGGCCGAAGTCGGCGGGCCACCAGTCCTGCGAGGTGGTCATGACCTGCTGGATGTCGCTCTTGACGGCATCCAGGTCGAGGGCCTCGAAGGCGGCGCGGTAGTCGAAGCCCTCGTCGAGCGGGTCGCGCAGCGCGTTGTTCTTCGCGAGGATCTTCACGTTCAGGGATTCGGGCCACCACACGCGGTTGGCGGATCCCTGGGTCGGGTGGGGCAGGGCGCCGGCGGGCTCGCTGTCGGCGGGGGCTTCGCCCACCGGCAGTCGGTTGTCGTCGGGGGCGGCTCCATCGTGGAAAACGGGGCACCCGTTCAGAGCGTCGCTCATCGGGATCCTCTCGGTCGTTCGGCTTCGGACTCTGCTCGACAGTCGGCGCACACGCCCCAGAACGTCACCTCGGCGGTCTCGATGAGATAGCCGCTCCCCTCCGGCACGTGCAGGCACGGCGCCGACCCGACGATGCAGTCCACGTCGTCGATGCGACCGCAGCGGGTGCACACCACGTGGTGGTGGTTGTCGCCCACGCGCAGTTCGAAGGTGCCGGCGTGGCCGGCGGGTTCGATGCGGCGGGCGAGTCCCGCGTCGGCGAAGTCGCCGAGCGCGTTGTACACCGACTGCTTGCTCGTTCCGGGGAGGGAGCCGACGATGCGGTCGAAGACGTCGTCGGCGGTGGCGTGCGGCCGGGCGCGGAGGGCGTCGAGCACGGCGACGCGTGTCGCCGTGACCCGCAGCCCGGCTCCGCGGATGAGGGCATCCGCGGCGGCATCCGGCTGACTGTCGAGCATGTCGCCAGTCTAGCTAGTTTTGAGTGAATCAAAAATGACACGCCGGGGAACGGTCGGGAACGCGGGGCGATGGATCACCCGAGAGACCGGATGCCGTCAGCCCGCGGTGAGCGTGGGAGTCCCGGCCTCGTACTCCGTGAGGTCGCCGGTCTCGCCCGCTCGCGCCGCGCGACGCCCGACCCACAGCATGTAGAAGAGGAACACCCCGAGGGCCGCGGCCCCGATGGCGATCTTGATCTGCCAGGGCCACTCGCGCGGGGTCACGAAGCCCTCGACGACACCCGAGAGGGCGAGGGCGAACACGAGCCCGACCGCGATCGTGGCCAGCGAGCGCCCGGCGGCAGCGAGTGCCTCGCCCCGCGTGCGCCGGCCCGGCGCGACCCACGCCCAGAAGATCTGCAGGCCCGCCGCCCCCGCGACGAAGATCGCGGTGAGCTCGAGCAGACCGTGCGGGAGGATGAACTGGAAGAACACGTCGGCCCGGTCGAAGGCGATCATGATGGCGGCCGACTGCCCCACGTTGACCGCGTTCTGCATGATGACCATCGCCGGCCAGATGCCGGTGACGCCGAACAGCACGCACTGCGCCGCGATCCACGCGTTGTTCGTCCAGACGGTGCCGGCGAAGATCGCGTTCGGGTTCTCGCGGTAATAGCTAACGAACTGCTCGTCGGCGTAGTTCTGCAGTTGGCTCTCGGCGCCGAGCGAGGCGACGGCGGCGGGATCGCCCGAGATCCACAGCGCCATGAGGGTCGCTACGATCACGAAGAAGACCGCCACCCCGAGCGTCGTCCAGCGCACGCGGTACAGCGCGGCCGGAAGCTGCAGCACGAAGAAACGCGGCAGCTGCTTCAGCACGTTCTCGCGAACCCCGGTGAGTCGCAGGCGCGTGCGGGCGAGCAGCACCGAGACGTAGTCGCCCTCGGGCGTGCGACCGGCGGAGGTCTTGATGTCGGCGAGATCGGCGGATGCCGCGCGGTAGCGCGTCACGAGCTCGTCGACCTCGGCCCCGCGCAGACGCCGGCGACGGCCCAGTTCGTCGAGCCGCGCCCACTCGTCCCGCCGCGCGGCCGTGAGGGCGTCGAGGTCCATGTGGTCAACTGTACGCATGGCTTCGTCGTCGACCCCTGTTCCCGCGGTCGCTCTCGTGCACGAGAGCGCCGAGGAGACGTTGACGGGCGAGGCCGTCGCGCTCGACGTGCAGCCGATCGGCTTCTTCCTGCGCGCGGTCGGATGCCTCATCGACTTCGTCGTCGGCGTCGTGGTGCTCATCGGCGGGGCCATCCTGCTCACGGCGCTGGTGACCAACGGGGCGCTGCCCGAGTCGGCGATCGGCATCGGCGTCATCTCGCTGTTCGTTCTCGTGATGGTCGCCATTCCGACCGTGGTCGAGACCCTCTCCCGCGGCCGCAGTCTCGGCCGGCTCGTGGTGGGCGCGCGCATCGTGCGCACCGACGGCGGGGCCGCGGGCTTCCGTCAGGCCCTCATCCGCGCGCTCACCGGCGTGCTCGAGATCTGGTTCACCTTCGGCGCGGTCGCCGCCGTGGTGGGCATGTTCACCCCGCGCGCGCAGCGCCTGGGCGATCTGCTGGCCGGCACCGCGAGCGAGCGCACGCGCACGCGCCGCCTGCCCCCGCCCGCTCCCGGGTTGCCCCCGGGTATGGAGGCGTGGGCGGCCCTCGCCGACGTCTCACGCCTGCCCGACCGGCTCGCCGCGCGCCTGGCGCAGTTCGTGCGGGGCGCCGACGCCCTCGAGCCCGCCGCACGGGCGCGCGTCGCCGCGTCGCTGGCCGAGTCCGTGCGCCCGTACGTCTCGCCCGTCCCCCCGGTGGATGCCGAGATGCTCGTGCGGGCGGTGTCGTCGGTGCGCCGCGACCGGGAGTACCGCGCCCTGCTGCTCGAGAACGAGCGGGCCGCGGCCCTCACCGAGAAGGCGTGACCGCGTAAGTCGGCGGTGATCGTCGCCGCGGCGGCGACGCGTGTGTCACGCCCGGGAGGGCGGGCAGCCGCTCAGGCGCGCAGCGTCTCGTGCCGCACGACGACCCAGCCCTTGGGAACGGAGAGGCGGTCGGCGTGGATCGCGCACAGATCGTGGGCGTGCGGATCACCGGCGGGGCCCAGCGGGCCGAGGGCCGCCATCTGGTCGCCGTAGTCGTAGGTGAGGGTGCTCATCGCCTCGCGGGCACATCCCACCTTCGAGCAGAGTCTGTCGCGCATCGCGGTCAGCTTAGCCACCCCCTCCGACACCGCGACGACGCCGCGCCGCGCATCGCCCGGCGCGTCATGCCTTGCGTCGACGCGGGGCGGCGGAGCGCGGCGGATCCGCCCGCAGGTGATCGGCGGCGCGCTGCAGGATCCGCCCCAGGTCGGCGATGTCGGCGTCGGTGAGCGACGAGAACAGCAGGCGGTGCAACGCATCGATGTGGCCGGGGAAGACGGCGCCGAGCACGTCGCGCCCCGCCGAGGTGAGGGCGACCACCACGCTGCGCTCGTCGTCGGGTGACGGCGCCCTCGTCACCAGCCCCCGCCCCTCGAGCACCTGCGCCTGGTAGGTCAGTCCGCTGCGACTGTAGACGACGCGGTCGGCCAGATCCGTCATGCGCAGGCGCCCGTCGGGACTGTCGCCCAGGGTCGCCAGCAGCTGGAACTGCACGTAGCTCAGATCGCCGGCATCGCGAAGCTGCTTCTCGACCGCGTGCCGAAGCAGGCTGCTCACCTCGGTGAAGGCGAAGTACGCCTGGAGCTGCGTGGGGGTGACCTCCGCGGTGTTCCGTGTCATATCGAGATCCTATCTTGCTTCGAGTTCGTAGCAGTGTTAGCGTTCCGGTATTGCTTCGAATCCAAAGCACTTACGAGAGGACACCCCATGAAGGCCATGCGATTCCACGAAGTGGGCGGACCCGACGTCCTGCGACTCGACGACGTCGAGCTGCCGGCCCCCGGCCCGGGGCAGGTGCGACTGAAGGTCGCGGCATCCGCGTTCAACGCCGCCGACAACGGCATGCGTGCCGGGTTCCTCCCTATTCCCGTCGAGCTCCCCCACGTGCCCGGCTATGACGTGTCGGGTACGGTCGATGCGATCGGTGCCGGCGTCGACGACCTCGAGATCGGCCAGCCGGTGGTCGGGTTCCTCCCGATGCAGACCGACGGCGGCGCCGCGGAGTTCGTCGTGGCCCCGGCCGACGCCGTCACGGCTGCTCCCCGCGCCGTCGATCTCGTCGATGCAGCGGCCCTCCCTTCGGTGGCACTGACCGCGTGGCAGGCGCTGTTCGACGACGGCGGGCTCCGCGCCGGCCAGCGGCTGTTGATCGTGGGCGCCGGAGGAGCCGTCGGCGTCCACGCCGTGCGCCTCGCCCACCGCGCCGGGGCGCACGTCATCGCGACGGCGAGCCCGCGCAGCCTCGACGCCGTGCGTGCGGCGGGAGCCGACCAGATCGTCGACCGCACGCGCGCCTCACTGCTCGACTCCGTCGCCGAACCCGTCGACGTGCTGCTGAACCTTGCCCCTCTCGACCCCGACGACTTCGCCGCCCTGGTCGCCCTCGTGCGCGACGGCGGGGTCGTGGTCAGCACCACGGCGTTCATGGCGACCCCGGGCGACGACCGCCGTGGCGTCGACGCCAAGACCGTCTTCGTCCGGGCCGACACCCCGCGGATCGCCGAGATCGTCGCCCTCGTCGACGCGGGAGAGCTCACCGTCGAGGTCGACCGGCGCATCGACCTCGTCGACCTGCCCGCTCTGCACGCCGAGGCCATGGCGGGACGCATCGCCGGCAAGGTCGTCGTCGTCCCGTGAGTCGATCGCGGTCCGCCTCGGCGTCTCCCGCGCCGATGCCGACCCGCGGGCCGTCCGGCGTCCGCCGGATGACCGCGGGTCGGCCCGCGAACGTAGGATGAACGCATGATGCGTCGTCGGTCCCGCGAAGCGCGACCCGTGGCCCGCCCCTCGCGTCACGGTCGGCACGGTCGCGAGAACCGCAGCCCGATCGTGCGGCCGCCCCTCCCCCCGATCGACACCCGCGTCGAGCGCTTCGACGTCGCCGTCGGTGCGGCGGCCGAGTTCCTGCGCTCCGCATGGTCCGATCTGCGCGAGGTGTCGTTCGAGATCGGCATCATGCCACCCGCGGCAGCCGACGGCATCCCGCGCTGGACGGTGCTGCGCGACGAGAAGCGCATCATCCTCTACCGCGTGCCGATCGAGCGGCTCGGTCACCCGCACCACGACGACGACCTGCACCGCCGCATGATGATCGAGGGCGCCGTGTTCCGCGCCGCCGCCGAGTACCTCGACCGCGACCCGTGGGACCTCGGTCCCGAGCGGTTCCGCTTCTTCTGAGCCCGACCCGCGCGGTCAGGGCAGGATCGTGAGCGCCCCGGCCGCGGCATCCGCGGGCCACAGCGGGTAGGCCGCCAGGGCCCCCGTGCCGGTGTACGACACCGCGGCGCGCACCGGCTCCGCCGACTCGAGCCGGTAGATCCCGGATGCCACGGCGACGGCCGCCGTGCCCCCCGCGGGAACGGCGGTGGTGATCGCCTCGCCGCCGTCGACGGGAGTGAGCGTCACGGAGGCGTCGGCGTCTTCGGTCGCCAGCACGATCGACGAGCCCACGCCGGGCGCGACGGCGACGACGGTGGGTTCGGTGATGCGCGGAGCGGGCACGTACCAGGCGAAGTCGGCCCCCTCGCCAAACCCGGTGGTCGACCAGGTCGCCCCGACGATCGGGGCGGTCGCCGAGACCTCGACCGTGTATGCGCCGGCCGCGAGGCCCGAGAGGTCGAGCGAGGTCGGCAGGCCGGCGGTGAGCGGAACGTCGGTCGGAGCGGCCTCGGCCCCGGCGGCGTCGACGGGGATCACGCGCACGGTGGCGGTGGCATCGGACCCGGGCGACAGCAGACGCACGATCGTGCCCGCCTGGCCCTCTCCGGTGGTGAGCACCTGCACGCCGGGCATGACCAGACGCGTGTCGGCCTGGGCGAGAGGGGCGACCTGGTCGATGCCGCCGGGCAGCAGCAGGCGCGTCAGGCTCGCCTGCAGCGAGGCGTGCACCGGGGCTCCCGACGACACGACGCGCACGACGGGGCTCTCCTCGCCGAGAAGCAGGCCCGCGAGCGGCACGACCTTGCGCTCGCGCGCCGGGACGACGAGGTTCTGGCCCCCGGGTGGGGTCGACACGCCCTGCGCGCCGTACACCGACAGCTGCACGGTGGCGGGCACGTCGCCGGGGTTGGCCAGCACGACGAGGTCGTTCGCGCCGGTCGTCGACGCTCCGCCGACCAGCCACGACTCGGCCTCCGGCGGGCGGCACGCGGATGCCGAGAACCCGACGAGGTCGTCGGAGGCCACGGTCGCCGATCCGGCGGCGGCCAACGGCGTCTCGGAGCGGTCCTGGGGCGCCGCGCGCAGCGCCTGGGCGTCGCCGTCGGCATCCGCCGTCGCTCCGGAGAGCTGCTCGGCCTGGGCGTCGGCGTCGGCGGGGCCGCTGACGAGCTGCTGCGCGGCGGCGGCGCTCAGCCCTCCGGCAGAGTCGGCGCTGCGCCCGAGGGCGAGCAGCGGTCCGTCGCACGCGAGCACCGTGTCACCGGGGGCGGGGGTCGACTCGACCCGCACGGGGGTGGCGGTGTACGAGGGCCACGGCGCGGCGATGCCGACGACTGTGCCGACGACGGCCGCGGTCGCCACGGCGGTGCCGGCGACGACGCGGGCGCTCGTGGCGGCGAAGCGGGCCATGCGGTTCTCGCTCATCGCGATCCTCCCGAGCTCGGACCGACGATGCGGGGCGTGCGGCGCGCGGTCCGCCGCGAGGCGGCCGTGGGCACGGCGAGCAGCAGAGCCACCAGCAGCACGCCCAGGGAGCCGGCGGCGACCACTCGCTGCAGACCCAGTCGGTGCGCGTCGAGTTCGGGACGCGGGGTCACCTCGGCGTTCACGCGCCAGAGGTCGCCGCGCGAGGTCTCGCCGACCGGGTCGAGCGAGTCGCGCTGGTCGAGAGAGGTCGCCGCCCCGAGGCGCGTGCCGCGGATGACGTCGTCTTCGCCCGCGGGCGCCGACTCGAGCAGCACGAAGGCGATGCCGTGGGCGGCCAGGCGCGACACCACGTCGTCGGACGACGGGGTGACGAGGTCGGCGGCGAGATCGGCCAGCTCGAGGTCTTCGGGCGTCGGCGAGGTGCGGGTGGCCTGCAGGGTGCTCTGGCCCGACAGCGTCGCGCTGCCGCCCCAGACGACGTCGACGCGCAGGCCGTCGGCGCGCGGGTCGAGCACGATCGTGCCCAGATTCAGCGACCCGCGCCCCTCGGCCGCGACGAAGGCGGGCAGGGTCGACACGGGTCCGTTGACGAGCGTCGATCGGCCCGATGCCTCGGTCGCCACCTGAGCGGTCAGCGCGGGAGCCACGCTGACGGCGAGCGCGACCAGGGCCACCAGAGCGCCGAGCGGTCGCAGCACGGCGACGCGCGCCGGAACCCCCGCGTCGAGGGCGACCAGGGCGCCCCCCACGAGCCCGATCCACGCGAGACTGAGCCCCGCGCCCGGCCACAGCGGCACGGCGACCGAGTGGTCGAACGAGAGGGCCACCCCGACGGCGGCGAACGCGGTCGCCAGGCCCGTGGCCGTGATCAGGATGAGGCCGGATGCCGTGATCCACCGCGGCGTGAGCACCGCCAACACGGCGAGCACGGCCAGCGGGGCGACGAGCAGGCCGACCCACCACACCGAGCCGCCGGTGAGCGACACCCATCCGCCCGGGTCGGAGGTGGGGAAGCCCGCCGCGAGCAGCGCTCGTCCGAGCGGGTCGGCGGTGGCCTCGGCGCCGCGGTACGGCACGCCGGGGTCGGCGAGGAGGGCCCACGGGTCGCCGGCGCGAAGGCGCGTCCACACGAGGGGCGCGAAGATCACGGCCGAGGGCACGAGCAGCCACACCACGCGGGCGATGCCGCGTGCGGCCACGAGGGCGACGACGACGAGCGCGGCCGACCACAGCACCACCACGGCGGGGGCCAGCGAGGGCGCGCACGCCAGCACGCCCACGAGCAGAACGGATGCCGCTCCGGCCGGGGCCCACGAGCGGTGCGCGACGCTCGCGGCGTAGAACAGCCAGGGCAGCAGCAGGTGAACGAGCACGCCCGCCGGTCGACCCTCGACGATCGCGGCGAGGAAGGTCGGCGCGAGGGCCCAGGCGAGTCCGCCGACGATGCGCAGCAGCGACGACTCGGTCACGCGCGTGGCGGCGAACCATCCGCCGAGCACGGCGAGCGGCAGGGCGAGCACCCACAGCACGACGAAGGCGCGCGAGGGCTCGCCGGGCGAGAGGGTGCCGATGAGGGCGACGAGGCTCGAGAACGGGTCGGCGGGGCCGATCGCGTCGAGGCCGAGGGGGCGGGCGCCCCACGCGGCGTCCTGCCACAGCTGGGTGACGTTAGCGCGCAGCGGCGCCAGAGCTCCCCCGCCGAGCACCGGCCAGGCCAGGAGCGGGAAGAACAGCGCCGCCGACACCGCGAGGGTGCCGAGCACGGTCCACGCCCCTCCGCCGACGAAGAACCGCAGCTCCGACCGCACGGGGGCCTCGGGGTCGGCGACGTCGCCCTCGAAGCGCAAGCGCATCTCGGAACGCGTGACGCGCAGCGGCGCGAGACGCGACCACCCCACGACCCGCGACGTGCGGATGCGGCGGCGGGCGCGGGCGACGGCCGCGGGCCGCGCCATCACGAGCAAGGTGGCGCCCCACTCGGGGAGCACCCGGTACGGCACCTTCGTCACCAGGTGCAGGATCGTGCGCCAGAGCGCGAGCGGCAGGAACGACAGCCAGTGCAGCAGCACCGTGGGCGCGGGGGCGTAGACGAGACGGCGATGCAGCTGGGCGGTGCGGGTCGCGAACGCGCGGCGCCGCGCACGACGCCGGCCTCGCGCCATCGCGGCCACGCCGTCACCGGCGACCGCCACGCGGGCGGTCGGCACGAGAGAGACGAGGTGGCCGGCCAGGCGCGCGCGAACGCCCAGATCGAGGCCCTCGTCGGCTCCGCCGAGAGCGGGGTCGAGACCGCCGAGCTGCAGCCATGCGTCGCGACGCACGAGCATGCCGCGCACGTCGGCGCCGAGTACGTCGGCGTCGCCGTCGCGCTGTCCCTGGTCGAGTTCTCCGGCGGCGAGCTCGACGGCTCCCCCGTACCGGTTCATGCTCACGCCGAGAGAGAGGATCTCGTCGCGGTCGTCCCACGCGATGAGCTTGGGGGCGGCGACCACGAGCGAGGGCGAGAGCTCGAGCGCGCCGGCGAGGCGCACGAGCGCGTCGGGGTCGGGGGCGGTGTCCTGCGCGAGCAGCCACACCGCATCTCCCGTGAGTCGGGGCGTCGCGAGGGCCGTCGCGACGGCGAAAGGCGTTCCGGCGGGGGCGGTGATGACGCCTTCGGCACCGGATGCCGCCGCCAGTCGCGTCAGCGCCGAGTCGGCGCCGCACAGCACGATCGTCAGCGCGTCGACGGGTCGGGTCTGCGCCGCGAGTGCAGCGAGGGTTCTCTGCAGATGCTGCGCGGCGGGCGTGCGTCCTTCAGGGCGCACGACGAGGAGGGCGTGTACACGGGCGGGCATGACGCGGATCAGCCTAAGCGCGGTCGCGGACGATCGCGGACGCCGCGCCGTCGCCGACGGGATCGCTCAGGCGGGTGATCGACCGCTCAGGCGCGACGCTTGAGCTTGCGGCGCTCGCGCTCGCTGAGGCCGCCCCAGATGCCGAAGCGCTCGTCGTTCTGCAGCGCGTACTCGAGGCACTCGGTCTTGACGTCGCACGAGGTGCAGATGCGCTTCGCGTCGCGCGTCGAGCCGCCCTTCTCGGGGAAGAACGCCTCGGGGTCGGTCTGCGAGCACAGCGCGTCGGTCTGCCAGGCGAGGGTGTTCTCTTCGACGGCGTCGATGTCGCGACGGACGCCGGGTACGCCGAGATCGACCGGATCAACGAACCAGTTGTCCGGGACTCCGGACCGGTACTGCGATGTCGCCATCTCGTCCTCCGCCTCGTTCACGCCCCCATGACACGTCTTCTGACGATGTGTCGCGCAGTCATAATTACACCCGTGTGATTCGCGAGAGTCAAGTCGCGGATCGTAAACCCTCAAGGCCGACGTGAACCTTTAGACGAGCGCTCGGCGTGTCGCACTCAGCTCCCGGGCATCGCGACGAAGACCTCGCCACCGCCGTCGGTCGTCAGCGGCGTCTCGTCGGGCGTGACGAGCGCGGCCTGACCGGGGGCCAGCGTGATGCTGCGGCCCGACGAGCCCTTCACGCGTGCCTCTCCCCCGACGCAGAGGGCGATCGCGACACCGGAGAGTTCCAGCACAGCCGTGTCGCCACCGGCGATGAGATGCCCGAGGGCGAAGTCCGCGATGCCCGGCGCGAAGACCTCCGCCTGCGGACCGGCCGGCGCGGGACGCAGGAACGGCGGGTCGGCGGGCGCGAAGTCGACGAGGTGCAGAAGCTCGTCCACGTCGATGTGCTTGGGCGTCAGGCCGCCGCGCAGCACGTTGTCGCTCGCGGCCATGATCTCCACACCGAGACCGTCGACATAGGCGTGCAGCACGCCGGCGGGCACGAAGATCGCCTCGCCGCGGCGCAGGTGCACGAGGTTCATCAGCAAGGCGACGACGATGCCCGGGTCGGCCGGGTAGGCCGTGTGCAGCGACCGCACGAGGGCCAGCTCGGCGGCGAAGTCGTCGGACGAGGCCGAGGCCGCGGCATCCACGATCTGGGCCACGTCCGCGGCATCCGCCTCTCCGAGCACCCAGCCGATCGCCGCGCGGAGCGCGTCGGGGGCGGAGGCGGCGGACAGGTGGCCGCGCAGCGTCGAGACGGCGGGCGCGTCGCCCAGCACGTCGATCAGCGCGCGAGTGCGCTCGAGGTCGCGGAGCCCCGCGAGGGCGGTGAACGTCTCGCTCAGGGCGACGATCACCTCGGGCTTGTGGTTGTCGTCCTTGTAGTTGCGCTCGGCGGCGTCGCGCGCGACGCCCGCCCCCTCCTCACGGGCGAAGCCCTCGACCGCCTGCTGCTTCGAGGGGTGCACCTGGATCGACAGCGGCGCTCCGGCCGCGAGCAGTTTGAGCAGGTAGGGCAGCTTCGCCGGGAGCCCGTCGCCGGCCGCCGGCAGCCATCGGTCCAGCGTGAGCCCCGACCCGTCGTGCACCTCGGCGGGAGAACCGGGGTGGTCGCCGAACCACACCTCGGCCTCGGGCGCCCCCGACGGCTCGCGGCCCTCGAGGTCGGCGAGCAGCGTCGGGCTCCCCCAGGCGTAGTCGCGGGGCGTGTTCGAGAGGGCGATCAGCACGGCGTCAGCCTACCGGCCGGGCCCCCTCGTCTCCGGATGCCGACGGGTACCCTGAGATCACCATGGCGATGTACACGAATCACCCGGTGTCGGCGTTGCCGACGGCGCCCCCGCGCGAGACGACGGGGCACCTGCTGCTGCGCGCCTGGTGCGTCTTCGTGCTCGTGCTCGCGCTCGGCGGCGTTGGGCTCGTCAACGCCGTCGGTCCGGTCGTCACCGCGGTGGTGGTCGTGGCCTCGGCCGTCGTCTCGGCCGTCGTCTGGCTCGTGACGCGCCCGCCCTTCGCCGTGCGGCGCCTGCCCTGGCTGGCGTTCGGATACGTCGCGTGGGCGATCGCCTCGCTCGCGTGGAGCGCCTGGCCCGCGGCATCCGCCCTCACGCTCCTCCTGCTGGTCATCACGACGTTCCAGGGGCTCTTCGTCGGCGCCATGCTCACGTGGCGCGACGTCGTGCGGGCTGTCGCGTCCGCGGCGAAGTGGATCGTCGGTCTCTCGCTGTTGTTCGAGGTCGCCGTCTCGCTCATCGTGCGCGGCCCGCTCCTGCCCGGATTCGTGGTGCCCTCCGAGCGCATGGACCCCATCGTCTACTGGTCGCGCGACAACCTCTTCGACGGCGGTCGCATCCAGGGCGTGTTCGGAAACGCGAACCTGTTGGCCGCCGTGATGCTCGTCGCCATCATCGTCTTCGCCGTGCGCATCGCCGCGGGCGCGCCGCGCCGCGCCCTGCTGTGGGTGTGGATCGCGATCGCCGCCTTCCTCTTCGTGCGGGCGGGATCGGCCACCGCCTTCATCGCCGCGGCCTTCGTCGCCCTCGTGCTGGGCACGGTGCTGGTCATGCGCACCGCACGACGCCCCGGCGAGCGCACGCGCTGGTACCTGCTCTACGCCGCGGTCGGGCTCGGCGGCGGGGCGGTGCTGTGGTTCGGCCGCGACGCCCTCTTCGGCGTGATGGGCCGCGGAGCCGACCTCACCGGCCGCGAGGGGATCTGGGCCGACGTGATCGCCCGCGCCTCGCAGCATCCGTTCGTCGGCTGGGGCTTCTCCACCCCCTGGATCGCCACCGAGCCCCTCTTCGACGGATGGATCGTCGACCACGGCCAGACCGTCGTGCAGGCGCACAGCATGTGGCTCGACGTCTTCCTGCAGCTCGGCGGGATCGGTGTCGCCCTGCTCGGCCTCGTGTACCTCGCGTACGTGTGGCGGTCGTGGTTCTTCGCCGTCGACCGCCCGCGCTGGGACCTGCGCGACGACCGTCCGCACTCCCCGCTGACGCTGCTGCCCACCCTGATCGGTGCACTGCTCGTCGTGCAGGGGCTCACCGAGTCCGGCCCGCTCCTGCTGTGGGGCTGGATGTTCGTGGTGCTGTTCGGTGCGAAGATCAAGCAGACCTCGCTGGTCGGGGTGGGACCGAGCGAGCAGAGCATCTCGATCGAGCGCGGCGAGCTGCCGAGACCCGCACCGTGACCGGCGCGCCGGACGCGCGGCGCCCGCTTCCTCCGCTGTCGTCGCCCGCGTTCGCGCGCGCCTTCGCCCTCGCGGTGTTCGCCGCCGTCTTCGCCCGCTTCGCCATCGTCGCGGTCGCGGGAGAGGTCACCTGGGCCACCATCGTCGCCGGACTGTGCGCGGTGGGAGCAGCCGTGCTGTACGCCCGTCGCGACGAACTCGAGCTCGTTCGTCTCGCCCCGACGACGCTCGTCCTGCTGGTCGCGTGGGCCGGCGCGAGCGTGTTCTGGAGCCCGAGCGCGACCCATTCCCTCGGCGGCTGGTCGGCCTTCGCGGCGCTCGCGTTCCTGGCGGTCGTCCTCGGCCACGTCCGCGACGCCCTGCAGACCGTGCGGGCTCTCGGCGACGTGGTGCGCTGGCTGCTGGGCATCTCGCTCGCGCTCGAGGTGCTCAGCGGCATCCTGCTCGATCTGCCCATCCCCTTCCTCGGCATCCAGGGCGCCATCGCCGAGCTGGGTCCGGTGCAGGGGATCTTCGGCACCCGCAACGCGCTGGGCTTCGTGACGGTGATCGCCCTCATCACCTTCCTCGTGGAGTTCCGCACCCAGTCGGTGAGCGTGGCCACGGCGATCGCCTCGGTCGTGCTCGCGGGTACCCTCGCGGCGCTGAGCGGCTCGCCCACCGTGATCGTCGTCGCCGCCGCGACGGGGGTCGCCGCCCTCGCCCTGTGGACGATGCGACGCGTGCCCGCCGCATGGAGGGGACGAGCGCAGGCCGCGCTCGGCTCCGTCGTCGTGGTGGGGATCGCGGGCGCGTGGGCCTTTCGCGCCCCTCTCGTCGACACCCTCGGCGCCGGAGCCGATCTGACGCTGCGCACCGACCTGTGGGCGCGGCTGGTGCACCTGAGCGAGATGCGCCCCGTGCAGGGCTTCGGCTGGTTCGGCGAATGGGTGAACGACGTCGTGCCCTTCGCCCTGGTCCCCCTCGGTCTCGGCGAGACGCACGCCTCCGCGCTGAACGCCTACCTCGACGTGCTCCTGCAGCTCGGCGCGGTGGGCCTGCTGCTGTTCGTCGCCCTCGGCGGGCTCGGGCTCGCGCGCGGGTGGCTCGTCGCGAGCGATCGCCGCTCGGTCGTGCACGCGTGGGCGCCGCTGACGCTGGTCGCCCTGCTGACGGTGTCGATGTTCGAGAGCTTCACCCTCACCGGCGCCGGCTGGCTGCTGCTGGCGCTGTGCGCGGTGCGCGCGGGCCAGTCGCGGTCGTGGCGCGAACGCCTCGAACAGCGCATGGCGTCCTCACCGACGGGAGGCTCCGAGGAGGGCCGGTTATGATCGTGCGTGCTATGACCGCGCACGCCGACGCCACCCCGATCCCTGCGGATTCCGCATTCGACCCGTCGTCGGCGACCATCGTCGTCGTCACCTACAACCGCACGCACCTGCTGACCCGCCTGCTCGACAGCATCGAGCGGATGGATCCCGCGCCCGGGCACCTCGTCGTGATCGACAACGCGTCCACCGACGACACCACCGCGGTGGTCGAGTCGTACCGCGACCGGCTCCCCACGACGCTGGTGTACCGCCGCCTCGAGACCAACACGGGCGGTTCCGGCGGCTTCAGCGAGGGCATGCGCGTCGCCTACGAGCTCGGTTCCCAGTGGATCTGGCTGATGGACGACGACGTCGAGGTGGTCTCCGACGGCCTCGCGCGCATGGGGCACTGGGCTCCGCGCTTCCGCAGCATCCAGGGGCGCCGCTACGACTACGACGGCAGCGAGTTCTACTGGCAGTACCGCGTGGCCGAGTCGATGGCGATCCCCATCCCCTTCGCGCCCGCCGGCTTCGACTCGTCGGGGTACAAGCCGATGAACTCCGGATGCTTCGAGGGCATGTTCATCCACCGCGACATCGTCGCGCGGATCGGCCTGCCCGACCCCCGCTTCTTCATCTACTGGGACGACCAGCTCTACGGCTGGCTCGCCTCGCGGCAGACCCCGTCGGTCATCGTGAACGAATTCGTGCTGCGGCGCACGCGCGAGATCAAGCAGTGGGACATGGGCATCCGCCACATGAACGCCTCGAGCGACGCGTACCGGTACTACATCATGCGCAACCGCGCGTACCTGCAGAAGTACTACCGCGAGCTCGGCGTCTACCGGCCGCTGCCCTTCGCCGCGGGCACGGCGCTGACCTTCGTCAAGGAGCTCATCCGCCTGGTCGTGGTGGAGCGCAAGGCCAAGGGCACGAGCCACCTGTTCCGTGGACTCCGCGACGGACGCCGCATCTCGCGCGACGCGTCGTGGAAGCCCATGCCGCCGCTCGCGCCTCAGCCCGTCGCGTAGTCGACGTTGTAGCGCTCGAGCACCTCGGCGATCGGGGCGTCGAGCACGAGGGCGCCCTTGTCGAGGTACAGCCCGCGCGTGCAGAAGCGGCGCAGGTCGCGTTCGTTGTGGCTGACGAAGAACAGCGTGCGCCCCGCGGCGAGCAGCTCGTCGATGCGTCGATAGCACTTCTCGCGGAACGCGCGGTCGCCGACGGCGAGCACCTCGTCGACGAGCAGGATCGGCTCGTCCAGCTGCGACACCACGGAGAACGCCAGGCGCACCTTCATGCCGTTCGACAGGTGCTTGTAGGGGGTGTCGACGAAGTCGCCGATCTCGGCGAAGCCGATCATGTCGTCGAAGCGGCGCGACACCTCGGCACGCGGCATCCCGTGCAGTCCCGCCGTCAGGCGCACGTTCTCGCGCACCGTGAGGTCGCCGACGAAACCGCCGGTGATCTCGATGAGCGGGGCCACTCCCCCCTCGACCGTCACCTGCCCCTCGTCGGGCAGCAGCACCCCGGCGACGAGCTTGAGCAGCGTCGACTTGCCCTGGCCGTTGCGCCCGACCACGCCGATCGACTCCCCCGGCTCGACGCGGAACGACACGTCGCGCAGGGCCCAGAACTCGTCGGGGCGCGAGCGTCGCTCGGCGCCACCGAACAGGTCTTTGAACGAGCGGCCCCCGCGGCGGTTGCGCCGGAAGCGCACGCCGAGGCCGTCCACCTCTATGGCGGGACCGGACATCACAGCTCCTTCAGCACGGGACGCTCGAGCCGGGGGAAGACGAGAAGACCGAGACCCAGGATGCCGAGGCTCACGGCCGCGCCCACGACGACGGTCAGCGTGTCCCACTGGTCGGGGAAGAACCCGACACGGTACAGGGTGAAGATGCCCGACAGCGGGTTGAACGCCGCGATGTCGGCGAAGACCCCGGGCAGGTTGTGCACGCCGTAGATGATCGGCGAGGCGTAGAACAGCGCCCGCAGCACGAGGCGCGTGGTGCGCTCGAGATCGCCGAACATCACGCACAGCGGCGCGATGATCAGGCCGAGCCCCACCAGCAGCGCGGTCTGCAGCACCACGGCGAGGGGGAAAGCCAGCAGGGCCCACGACACCTGCGCGCCGCCGAACACCGCGAACAGCACGAGCACCGGGAGCGAGAAGAAGAACTCGACGCCCTTGCTCACGACGATCCTGTCGACCCAGATCCAGCGCGGGATCGAGGTCGAGCGCACGAGCCGGGCGTCCTTCTTGAACGCCTTCGTGAAGTCGCTCACCGCGGAGTTGAACCACACCCACGGCAGCAGCGCCGTGATGAGGAACACGATGTAGGGCTCCTCCCCCACGGTGCGGTGGAACACCTGGGTGAAGACGAACCAGTAGATCGCGCTCATCACGAGCGGATCGAGCACCGACCAGAGGTACCCCAGCGCACTCGTGGAATAGCGCACGCGCAGATCGCGCGCCGACAGCAACCACAGCGAGTGGAGGGAGCGCCGCACCGATCCGGGGGCGCCGACGGCGGCGGGGGTCATCCGCACGATTCTACGCGAGCGCTCCCTCAGCCGATCGGGATGCCCGGGATCTCGGCGAGAGCCGCGCGGACGGCGGGGGCGAGACTGCGGGCGTAGGTGCCGCTGAGGTGGTTGTCGTCGAGGTAGACCGCCACGTTGCCGATCGCGGCCCGGCAGCGCCCCTCGGGGCAGAGGTACTCGGTGAGATCGAGCAGTGAGACGTGCGGATCGTCCGCGAGCGCGATGGCGGGGTTCGCGGGTGCCTGAACCGTCGCGAGGTCGCGGCCGCACTCGTCGGGGGTCTGCTCCAGGCAGGTGTACATGTCTTCGTGGAACCGCGGGTTGTCGCGCATGAGCAGCACCTCGGTGCCCGAGGCGACGACCCCGTCGATCACGCGACCCAGCCCCGCCGGGACGCGCTCCTGATCGGACTCGGGCACGGCCTTGGTGCCGATGAACATCGCGACGGCCGCGGGGAGGGCCACCGTGTACGCCGCGGCTGCGGTGCGCCACTCGCGGCACTCGTCGTCGGCGTCCTCGTCGGGGGCGAGCGAGCACCCGCCCTTGAGCAGGGCGACGACGTTCCAGCCGTCGTCCTGCAGCACCGGCAGAAGGGCGCCCAACCACTGCTGCGCGTGCGAGTCGCCCACCGCGATGAAGGTCGGGGCCGCCGGGTCGACGACCGTCTGCACGCACGACCCGTCGAGACGATCGTCGTCCGGCGCGAACGCGTCGTCGCACGGGCCGTCGAGGGCGATCCACTCGTGTTCGAGCTGCGTGCCCAACGGCGCGAGGGGGGCGTCGTCGTCGGCCCGGGCGTCGGTCCAGGGCATCAGCACCTGTGCGCCCGGGTTGGCCTGGGGGCTGACGCCGGCGGCCTGCACAGCGGATGCCGCCTGCCACGACGCCAGTGGAAGGGCGACCACGAGCAGCGAGACCACGACGAGCCGTGCGTCGCGAGCCGTGGAGGTGCCGATGCCGCGCGCGACCGCGCGGACGCCGCGCGTGAGCAGCCATGCGGCGACGAGCGACAGCGCGATCACGACCAGCCCCTCCGCGATCGACACGCGCGTGGAGTCGACGAGCACCATCGTGGCGACGAGGATCGGCCAGTGCACGAGGTAGAGGGCGTAGGCGATGCCGCCCACCGCCGTGACGGGGCGCGAGGCGAGCAGCGCGGACGCCCCGGCCGGACGCTCGGCGCGACCCGCGACGATGAGGGCGACGGCGGCGAGGGTGGGCCACAGCGCCGCCACGCCGGGGAAGCCCGCGCCCACGTCGAGCACGAGTCCGCAGGTGACCAGGGCGACGACGCCGACCCACCCCAGCACCAGGCCGAGCACGCGACCGACGTGAAGTCGCGGCACGATCAGCGCGGCGAGCGAGCCGAGGGCGAACTCCCACAGTCGGGCCCAGGTGTCGAAGTAGGCGGCCTGCTGCGCCACCGTCGTCACGACGACGGAGTAGGCGAACGAGACCGCGAACACGGCGCCGAAGAGGATCGCGAGGACGCGGCGGACGGACCACTGCATCCTGCGGGCGAGCACCGCACCCGCGACCAGCAGCAGGGGCCACAGCACGAAGACCTGACCCTGCACCGACAGCGACCAGAAGTGCTGGAGCATGCTCGGGAAGGTCTCGGTGCGCGCGTAGTAGTCGACGGCCGCCTCGGTGAGCGCCCAGTTCTGCCAGTACGTCAACGACGCCCACGCCTGCTCCCAGACGGCTCGCCATTGCGAGCTGGGCAGGGCGAGGGCGGCGAAAGAGAGCACGGCGGCGATCGTCAGCGCGGCCGCGGGAAGCAGTTGGGCGAAGCGCCGCGCCCAGAAGGCGGGCAGCGTCGCGAGCGACAGGGTGTCGGCCCGCCGCAGGAACGACCCGGTCAAGAAGTACGCCGACAGCAGCAGGAAGACGTCGACCCCGCCCGAGACCCGGCCGAGCCAGACGTGGTACACGACCACGAGCAGGATCGCGAAGGCCCGCAGGCCGTCGAGGTCGGCGCGTCGACCGTCCACCGTCGGGCGCGCACGCTCGGTGCGGCGGGAGGTCGTGTCGACGGAGGGCGTGGTCACGGGGCACCCAGATGCGCGGCGACGGCGTCGCCCGCCGCGGCGTAGCCCTCACGTGTGGCGTGCACGCCGTCGACCGTCGACGCGGGCACCCAGGTGCCCTCGGCCGTGCGCGAACCCGTCCAGGGGTCGAAGAAGTCCCAGCCGCGAGCGGTCGCCTCGGCGCGCAGCTCGGCGTTCAGCGCGGTCGCTTCGGTGGCAAGGGCGTCGAAGGGGGCGATGGCCAGCACCAGCACCTCGGGTGCGTCCACGTGCGCGGCGATGGCCGCGAGGTTCTCGCGCACGGTGTCGGTCGCGACCCCGGTGGCGAGGTCGTTGGTGCCCGCCATGACGATGAGCTGGTCGACGTGCGGGTCGAGCGCCTCGACGCCCGCGCGCATCGCGCCCGTGGTCGCCCCGTCGACGGCCCACCCCTCGACCGGGGCGAACGCGCCCGCCGGCAACCGGGAGGCCCAGGCGTCGCCGGACTGCCGCCCGGTGGCGAACGTGCCGCGGAAGCCCGTCGAGTTCGAGTCCCCCACCACGAAGACGCTGCGAGGAGCGGGCGACACCGAGGCTCCCGATTCCGCGGTTGCGGATGCCGTCGGACCCGCCGTCGCGGCGCAGCCGGCCGTGACCGCTGCCATCAGCAGCAGTCCGACGGACGCGAGAACCCTCCTCACGCCAGCTGGTTGTTCCACATCGACAGGGCCGAACCGATCGCCATGTGCATGTCGAGGTACTGGTACGTGCCGAGACGGCCGCCGAAGTACACGTCACTCTCGCCCTTGGCCAGCTCGCGGTAGGCCAGCAGGCCGCTGCGGTCGTCGGCCGTGTTGACCGGGTAGTACGGCTCGTCTTCGCGCGTGGCGAAGCGCGAGTACTCGCGCACCACGACCGTCTTGTCGGTCGGGTACCGGTCGGCGCGCTCGGGGTGGAAGTGCTTGAACTCGTGGATGCGCGTGTAGGGCACATCGGCATCCGCGTAATTCATCACGCTCGTGCCCTGGAAGTCGCCGATCGGCAGCACCTCCTGCTCGAAGTCGAGCGTGCGCCACGACAGCTCGCCCTCGGCGTAGTCGAAGTAGCGGTCGACGGGTCCGGTGTAGACGATCGGCACCTGACCCACGGTCGCCTTCTTGTTCAGCGGCTGCGACTCGTCGAAGTAGTCGGTCGACAGCTTGACCTCGATGTTCGGGTGATCGGCCATGCGCTCGATCCACGCGGTGTACCCGTCGACGGGCAGACCCTCCCACGTGTCGTTGAAGTAGCGGTTGTCGTACGTGTAGCGCACGGGCAGGCGCGAGATGACCTCGGCGGGCAGGTCTTTCGGGTCGGTCTGCCACTGCTTCGCGGTGTAGTCGCGGATGAACGCCTCGTACAGGGGGCGGCCGATGAGGGCGATGCCCTTCTCCTCGAGGTTCGCGGCGTCCTTCGCGTCGAATTCACCCGCGAGTTCATGCACGAGGGCGCGCGCCTGGTCGGGCGTGTACGCCGCCTGGAAGAACTGGTTGATCGTGCCGAGGTTGATCGGCAGCGGGAAGACCACGCCCTTGTGCGTCGTGTACACGCGGTGCACGTAGCTGGTGAAGTCGGTGAAGCGGTTGACGTACTCCCACACCGTCGGGTTCGACGTGTGGAACAGGTGGGCGCCGTACTGGTGCACCTCGATGCCCGTCTCGGGCTCGTCCGCCGAGTAGGCGTTGCCGCCGATGTGGTGGCGACGGTCGATGACGGTCACCTTGCGGCCCGCGGCGGCGGCGCGCTCGGCGATGGTCAGGCCGTAGAAGCCGGAGCCGACGATGAGTAGATCCATGAGAAGAATGAGCTCCGAAGACGTGGCGGTGGGGCCGCGGGAGCGGCATGAGGATTCTACCCGGGGGGCGTCGGAGACCCGTCGTCGATCGCCCGGGCGATGTCGGCGGCCAGCAGACGCACGTAGACGAGGTTGAGGTGGTCGGCGTCGTAGTACACCGGCACCCCGCCCACGCTGGCGAGGCACTGGGTGTTGGTGCAGAAGCGGTCGGTGAGGTCGATCAGCCCCACCTGGTCGACGCCCATCGCGTTCGCCGCGACGACGAGCGGATCGGTGGGCTGGGCCTGCGCGCGCGGCACCGCGCAGGCGGCGGGGTCGGATCCGTTGATCGCGAGGCAGTCCGGATCCCGCACGGCCCCGTTCAACGGCGGATCCGCGAGCACCTCGACGTCGGAGCCCGCCGCGCGCCAGGCCGACCAGTCCGCGATGAGCCCCTCGGTGAACTGCTCCTCGACCGACCGGCCGGACCCGTCGTCGAGCGTGTCGGCGCGGGCCGCCATCGAGGTGAACACGCGCGCCGGGCGCTCCGCGACGATCGCGTCGGACACGCCGCGCGACCAATCGCGGCAGCGCTGCGCGTCCTGAGGCGCCCAGGGCCCGCGGAATCCGACGAAATCGACGTCGGCGACGGGGCATCCGCCGTAGAAGCTGATCGTCACGTCCCAGCCGCGCTCGCGGGCGAGGTCGAAGATCGCCCCCTGCCACTGCTGCGCGTGCGAGTCGCCGACGAGCCACACGTCCTCCGTCGCCTCACCCGACGGGGTGAAGTCGCACTCGCGGGTGGTGAGCAGTCCGTCGTAGCTGAGCTTGGGCAGCAGCTCGCCGCACTCGGCCGGGGTGTAGAAGTACTCGTTCGCCGCGGTCATGGTCGTGTCTTCGGGCGCCGCGAACGGATCGCATCCGGCGGTCGCGAGCGCTGCGGGACCGGTGCAGGTTCCGACCTCGATCTCGGCCTCGGGCGAGTCGCGCGCCGCCGAGACGGTGTACCCGACGAGCAGTCCACCCGCCGCCAGCGCGACGACGACGATCCCCGTCACCATGAGCAGCATGCTGCGCCGCACGCTCTGCGCCCAGAAGCGCCACTTCTGCCCCGGGTCCTCGACGAGCGCCTTCGTCGCCCAACTCAGCACGAGCGCGACGGCGAGGATCCCCAGGTCGACGATCCACGTGCGCGGCATCGACAGGGCGAACGGGGCGATCACGATGAGCGGCCAGTGCCACAGGTAGAGCGAGTACGAGACCCCGCCGAGCCACTGCACGGGACGCGAGCCCGACACGATCGAGTGCCACGCGCGCTCGCGCCCTCCGGCGGCGATGATCAGCGCGGTGCCCACGACCGGGACGACGGCGGCGATCCCCGGGAAGGGGGTCGTCTCGTTGTAGACGACCGCCGACACGGCCACGGCGATCGCCCCGACCGCCACGATCGCCCCGCGCGTGCGGCGACCGAGTGTCAGCCGGTGGGCGGTGAGGGCCACCACCGCTCCGGCCGCGAACTCCCACGCCCGCGTGAAGGTGACGAAGTACGCCTGACTGGGCATGACCATCGTGAACCAGACGCTCGCGCCGAGCGAGAGGACGCCGACGGCGACCACCGCGACGATCACCGCCCGCCGCAGCGTGGTCGCGGCGAAGCGCGCCGTCAGCGCAGCGGCTCCCAGCAGAACCAGCGGCCAGAGCAGGTAGAACTGCTCCTCGACCGACAGCGACCAGTAGTGCTGCACGGCGCTGGCGGAGTCGTTCAGCGCGGAGTAGTTCACCGAGAAGCCCGCGAGGGCCCAGTTCTCGACGTACCCCGCACTCGCGAGGATCTCGATCGCGTTGCGCTGCCACCGCGGGTACGGCAGGAACACGGCCACGAGCGCGGCGGTGGCGGCGAGCACCAGCAGGGCCGCCGGGAGGAGGCGGCGGATGCGCCGGGCGTAGAACTGCCCCAGAGCGATGCGCCCCGTCTTCGTCAGCTGATCGACGAGGTGGCTCGTGATGAGGAAGCCGGAGATGACGAAGAAGACGTCGACGCCGACGTATCCCCCGGTCAGCCCGTGCGGCCGCAGGTGATTGACGACGACCAACCCGATCGCGAGCGCGCGCAACGCCTGGATGTCGGGGCGGAACGAGGACCTGCCTCGACTGCGCCGCGTGGGCGTCTGTTGCGGCGTGACCGCGGGGGTCGGACCGCCGCTCATCTCAGGACAACCCGCTCACGTAGGTCTCGAGGGAGGTGTCTGCGGGTGCGGGGGTGTAGCCGGTGTTTTCGAGGGTGGTGGTGTCGAGGGTGCTGTTGCGGGGGCGGGGGGCGATGGGGCCGGTGGCGGTGGCGTAGTAGTCGTCGGTGCTGACGCCGGTGACGCGGGCGGGGTCGTGGCCTGTGAGGGCGAAGACCTGTGCGGCGATGTGTGCCCAGGAGCGGGGTTCGCCGGTGCCGGTGAGGTTGTAGGTGCCGTGGGGGGCGTGGGTGTGCAGGAGGTGGCGGATGCCGCGGGCGAGGTCGTCGGTGAAGGTGAGGCGCCCGATCTGGTCGTCGACGACGCGGGGGTCGATGCCGCGGGCGGCGAGGGAGGCCATGGTGCGCACGAAGTTGTTGCCGTCGCCGATGACCCAGCTGGTGCGGAGGATGTAGTGGCGCGGGACGGTCGCGGCGAGGGCGTCGCCGGCGGCTTTGGTCTGTCCGTAGACGCCGAGGGGGCGTACCGGGTCGGTCTCTGTGTAGGGGCCGGTTTTGGTGCCGTCGAAGACGTAGTCGCTGGAGACGTGGACGAGGGTGAGGCCGTGGGTGGTGGCGATGCGGGCGAGGGCGGCGACGGCGGTGACGTTGGCGGCCCAGGCGTCTTCGCGGCCGTCGGGGGTTTCGGCGGCGTCGACTTTGGTGTGCGCGGCGGCGTTGATGATGGTGTCGTATTCGCGCCAGCGGCGTGCGGTGCCCAGCTCGGGTGAGGTGAGGTCGAGGTCCTCTCGGGTGGCGTATTCGATCCAGGGGTGCTCGCCGAACTCCGCCCGCAGGGCCCGGCCGAGCTGACCGCTGGCGCCGGTGATGAGGGTCTTCTTCGGCGGCATCGGCACCACCTCCCCCAGACGGGGGTGGTTCTTGTCTTTCGCGCTGATCTCGACCTCATCGAGGGGGATGGGCCACTCGATGGCGGCGGTCTCGTCGGCGAGGTTGAGGAAGGTGTAGGTCGCCTCGGGTGACCAGTGGTCGTTGACGAGGTAGGTGTACGCGGTGTCCGGTTCGAGGGTCTGGTAGGAGTTGCCGATGCCGCGGGGGACGAAGATCGCTTTGGAGGCATCGAGTTCGGTGGTGAACACCGCGCCGAAGGTGTCGCCTTCGCGCAGGTCGACCCAGGCGCCGAAGATGCGGCCGGTGGCGACGGAGACGTATTTGTCCCAGGGTTCGGCGTGGATGCCGCGGGTGGTGCCGACGGCGTCGTTGAAGGAGATGTTGTTCTGCACGGGAGCGAAATCGGGCAGCCCGATGGTGTCGGCGGTCATCTTCTCGCGTTGCCAGTTCTCTTTGAACCAGCCGCGGGAATCGCCGTGCACCGGCAGATCCAGCACGATCAACCCCGGAATGGGGGTCCGGGTGACGGTGAGGGCCTTACCGAACGCGGTCGCCACTGTCACTGTCCCTTGCTGGCGTAGAACGCTTCGACGCCGTCTTTGGCGGGCGCCCACCAGGCTTCGTTCTCGCGGTACCAGTCGATGGTCGCGGCAAGGCCTGCGGCGAAGTCGCCGTAGGTGGGGGTCCAGCCGAGTTCGGTGCGGAGTTTGGTGGAGTCGATCGCGTAGCGCATGTCGTGGCCGGGGCGGTCGGTGACCAGGTCGTACGCGTCGGTCGGGTGTCCGGTGATCTGCAGGATCATCTCCACGACGCTCTTGTTGTCTTTCTCCCCGTCGGCGCCGATGAGGTAGGTCTCACCGATCTGGCCTTTGCCGAGGATGGTGAGCACGGCGGAGGAGTGGTCGTCGGCGTGGATCCAGTCGCGCACGTTCTCGCCCTTCCCATACAGCTTGGGGCGGATGCCGCGCAGCACGTTGGTGATCTGGCGGGGGATGAACTTCTCGACGTGCTGGTAGGGGCCGTAGTTGTTGGAGCAGTTGCTGATGGTGGCCTGCACCCCGAAGGAACGCACCCACGCCCGCACCAACAGATCCGACCCCGCCTTGGTGGAGGAGTACGGGGAGGAGGGGTTGTAGGGGGTGTTCTCGGTGAACCGGGCCGGGTCATCGAGTTCGAGGTCGCCGTACACCTCATCGGTGGAGATGTGGTGGAACCGCGTCTCGTGACGGCGCGCAGCCTCCAGCAGGGTGTAGGTGCCGATGATGTTGGTGTCCAGGAACGGACGCGGATCGTGCAGGGAGTTGTCGTTGTGCGACTCGGCGGCGTAGTGCACCACCGCATCGGCCTCCGCGACGAGGGGGTCCACGACGCCCGGGTCGGCGATGTCGCCCACCACCAGGCGCACCCGCTCCTCCGGGAGACCGGCGAGGGAGGCCTCGTTGCCGGCGTAGGTGAGCTTGTCCAGCACCGTCACGGTGTGATCGGTGTGCGCAACGACGTGGTGGACGAAGTTGGATCCGATGAACCCGGCACCGCCGGTGACGAGAAGGTGCGCCATCAGCGGCCTCTTTCCAAAATCTCCAGCAGGTACGACCCGTACCCGGACTTCACCAACTTGTGCGCACGCTCCGCGACCTCGTCATCGGTGAGGAACCCCTGCCGCCACGCGACCTCCTCGGGCACCCCGATGCGCAGGCCCGTGCGCCGCTCCATCGTGCGGACATAATCCGCGGCATCCGTCATCTGATCGAACGTGCCGGTGTCCAGCCACGCCGTCCCCCGCGGGAGGACCTCCACCTGCAGCTTGCCGCGACGCAGGTACTCGGCGTTGATGTCGGTGATCTCGTACTCCCCCCGAGGAGAAGGAGCGAGGTTGCGGGCGATGTCGATGACGTCGTTGTCGTAGAAGTACAACCCCGGGACGGCGTAATTCGACTTCGGGGACGCGGGCTTCTCCTCCAGAGAAACCGCCTTGCCGTCGTCGTCGAACTCGACCACCCCGTACGCCGAAGGCTCCGCCACCCAGTACGCGAACACCGCGCCACCGTCGACGTCGGCGTACCGCTTGAGCTGCGTACCCAGACCGGGACCGTAAAGCAGGTTGTCGCCCAGGACGAGGGCGACCTTGTCATCGCCGATGAAATCGGCACCGATCGTGAACGCCTGCGCCAACCCATCGGGCGACGGCTGCTGAGCGAACTGCAGGTTCACCCCGAACTGCGACCCATCCCCCAGCAACCGCTCGAAGAACGGCGCATCATGCGGGGTCGTGATCACCAGAATCTCGCGGATGCCGGCGAGCATCAACGTCGACAACGGGTAGTAGACCATCGGCTTGTCGTACACCGGGATCAACTGCTTCGACACGCCCAAAGTGATCGGATGCAGACGCGTGCCGGAACCCCCGGCGAGAATGATGCCCTTCACGCGTCAATCGTGCCACAGCGGTCGCAGCCGCCCCGGCAGCGGGGCACGTGACGACCCGCCGAGTGCTCATATATCACCAGTCCCTCGGTTCACGGTGGTATTCACCCGTCACGTCCGTCACAATAAGGCGGGTGACCGAACGCATCTCCGGCCTGGCCGCGCGCATCTTCACGGCCTCGCTGGCCACGATCGCGCTCGTGGCGTCTCTCGCCCTCGCCGGCGCGCCCACCTCGGCGTCCGCGGCCGACGCCGCGGTCGCGGCCCCCCAGGCGGCCGTCTCGGCCATCGACCTGCGCCCCGCCGCCGACATGTCGCTCTTCCGACCGGGCAACATCATCTCGGACGAGGTCTTCTTCGACTCCACGACGATGACCGAGGGACAGATCGACTCCTTCCTCAAGGGCAAGGTGTCGAAGTGCCAGTCGGGCTACACCTGCCTGCGCGACTTCCGGCAGAACACGGCGACCCGCACGGCCGACACCTATTGCGACACCTACACCGGGGCGTCGTCGGAATCCGCCGCGCGGATCCTGTCGAAGGTCGCCGCCGCGTGCGGTCTCAACCCCCAGGTGCTCATCGTCATGCTCGAGAAGGAGCAGGGCCTCATCACCCACACGTGGCCGTCCGACTGGCGCTACACGATCGCCATGGGGCAGGGCTGCCCCGACACCGCGGCGTGCGACACGCGCTACTACGGCTTCTTCAACCAGGTCTACGGTGCGGCCCGCCAGCTGAAGATCTACTCGCAGAACAAGTACTTCACCTACTACGCCCCCGGCAAGACGTGGAACATCCGGTACAACCCGAACGCCTCGTGCGGCTCGTCGCCGGTGTACATCCAGAACCAGGCCACGGCGAACCTCTACTACTACACGCCGTACCAGCCCAACGCCGCGGCGCTGCGGGCCGGGGCCGGGGAGGGCGACTCGTGCTCGGCGTACGGCAACCGCAACTTCTTCCGCTTCTTCACCGACTGGTTCGGCAGCACCACCACCCAGCGCGGCGCGGCCATCACCCGCTTCTGGCAGGACTCCGGCGGCGCGAGCGGCTGGATCGGCGGTTCGACCGGTGCGATGACGGAATGGCCCGGTCGCGGGTGGTCGCAGCGCTTCGAGAACGCCGACCTCTACCTGAAGAACGGCACCACCGCCGTGCAGGCGACCGTCGGCGGCACGCGCACCGAATACCGCGCCGTCGGCGAGGCGAACAGCGGCCTGGGTTGGCCCGCGGGCGTGGTCTCGCGCGCCTTCGGCGGTTGGTACCAGGACTTCGACTCGGGTCGCATCTACGTCCGCCCCTCGGACGGGCGCGGGTTCGCCGTGGCGCCCCCGATCAGCGACACGTACGAGAAGGCCGGAAATGTCACGGGCACCCTCGGGTGGCCGTCGACCCGGGCCTACTCCTTCTCGGGAGGCGCGCGGCAGGACTTCGCCGGCGGCAGCATCTTCCAGGGCCCCACCGCCACCACCGCCCTCAGCGCGGCGTGGACGACGGTGTACACCAAGGCGGGTGGAGTCGCGAGCGTGGGCTGGCCCACGGCCGTGGCCAAGGTCGACGCCGGTCAGTACGTGCAGTTCACCGCCGGGCTGATGCTGCGCACCAGCGCCAACGACCGCTTCACGGTCCGCGGCGAGATCTACCGCGGCTACGCGGCGGCCGGCGGCATCTCCGGCGCGCTCGGCGCCCCCATCAACAACGAGAAGGCCACCACGGGCGGCTTCATGCAGCGCTTCGAGGGCGGCTCGGTCTTCGCCACGACCAGCGGCACCTTCGCCGTGACGGCGCTGTCGAAGGCGCTCACGGCCGCCGGGACCAGTTCCACGGTCGGTCCCCCGACCGGTCCGCAGGTCGGCTCGAACGGGTCGTACTCGCAGGACTTCGGCGCGACCACCCTCACCACCTCGAAGAGCGGCAACTACGCCGTGGCCGGGGTCATCGGGCGCCAGTACCGTTCGCTGGGTGCGGCGAACAGCTACCTCGGCGCCGCGGTGGGGCCCGAGAAGAAGGTGGCCGGCGGGGTGATGCAGCAGTTCCAGGGCGGTCGCATCTACTGCAGCACGTCGACGACCGTCGACGTGCCGGCCTCGATCGTGACGCCGCTCGATGCCGCGGGTGGCGTGCAGGGTCGCCTGGGCATGCCGACGGGCGCCTTCCAGACCACCGAGCGCGGCAAGAGCCAGAGCTTCCAGGGCGGCGAGGTCTGGGTCAACGCGGACCGCTCGGCCTCCGGAGCGATCGTGGGGGCCATCTTGAACACGGCTCGCGCAGCGGGCGGCTTCGCCGCTCTCGGCGCCCCCACCTCTGCCGAGCGTGAAGAGGCGTCCGGCTGGATCCAGCCGTTCGAGTCGGGCGTGGTCACCGTCGCGCGCACCGGCTTCGCCACCGCCGTCACGGGCGCGGTGTGGAAGAACTATCGCGACAACGGCAAGGTCGACGCCTACGGCTTCGCGACGGGTCCGCTCGCCACCGTCGCGACGGGGTGGAAGGCGCAGCCGTTCGAGAAGGTCACGGTCTACGTCGGCTCCTCCGCCACGTACGTCACCCGCGGCTACATCCGCACGGTGCACCTCCAGCAGGGCGGCGCGGGCGGCGTCCTGGGCATTCCGGTCAAGAACGAGTACGCGACGGCCGGCGGCTTCCGCCAGGACTTCACGGGCGGCAGCATCCTCGTGTCCGCCAAGGGCGGCTTCGTCACCCGCGGGGCGATCCGGGCAGAATGGCTGCGTCGCGGGGGTGAGAAGGGCTCGCTCGGATGGCCGATCGAGAACGAACGCTCGGGTGACGGTCAGTGGTCGCAGCGGTTCGAGAAGGGCACGCTCGTGCTCAGCGCCGACGGTTCGTTCCGCGTGCAGTGACGCGGGAGCGCACGGGCCCGGTTGATAGGCTTCAGGCACCATGACCCGTCCCGCTTCCTCCGTGCTCGTCATCGTTCCCGCATGGAATGAGGAGCAGAACGTCGGCACGACCGTGCGCGAGATCCTCGCCACGGGTCGCGACTACGACGTGGCCGTCGTCGACGACGGATCGATGGATGCCACGGCCGCCGTCGCCCGCGAGGCCGGCGCGATCGTGCTGTCGCTCCCGTTCAATCTCGGCGTCGGCGGCGCGATGCGCACCGGCTTCACCTATGCCAAGCGCATGGGCTACGAGCGCGCCATTCAGGTGGATGCCGACGGTCAGCACAACCCGGCCGACATCGACCGCGTGCTGGCGGGCCTCGAGACCGCCGACATCTCCATCGGTGCGCGCTTCAGCGACGTCGGCGACTACCAGGTGCGCGGACCCCGCAAGTGGGCGATGAAGCTGCTCGCGGCCATCGTGTCGCGCGTCGCCAAGACGCGCCTGACCGACGTCACGAGCGGTTTCCGCGCCGCCGGTCCGCGCGCGATCGAGCAGTACGTGCGGTACTACCCCGCTGAGTACCTGGGCGACACGCTCGACTCGCTCGTCGCCGCCTGCCACTCCGGCCTCACCGTCACCCAGGTCGCGGTCGCGATGCGCCCGCGCGCCTTCGGACGCCCCAGCCAGGGCGCCTGGGGATCCACGGTCTACCTGCTGCGTTCCGCGTTCGCGCTGAGCCTGGCCATCATGCGACGACCCACCGGTCGGGAACGGGGGCCGGTGTGATCGTGTTCTTCGGCATCGTGCTGGCACTCGTCCTCATCGTCGTGGTGCTGGCGCTCCTGCTCACGCGCCGCCTGCGCGAGAAGTACGCGGCGCTGTGGCTGGTCATCGGCCTCGGCGTTCTGGTGCTCGGCATCTTCCCGCAGCTGCTGCAGGGACTCACCCGCGTGCTCGGGGTGGAGCTGCCCGCCAACCTCCTCTTCGCGATCGCGATCGTGCTGCTCCTCGCCGTCGCCCTGCACCTGTCGTGGGAGCTCTCCCAGGCCGAGGACGAGATCCGGCGCACCGCCGAAGAGGTGACGATCCTGCGCACGCAGCTCGAGCACCTCACCGCGCGCGTCGACGCGCTCGACGCACCCTCGTCGCCGCGCGCACCCGAGCCGACGACGCCGGAGCGTCCGACGCCGGGTATCGAGCAGACGGGTGTCTGACTCCCCCACGCAGGCTCCCGCGAACGGCGGCGGACTCACCTGGATCCTCGGTGCGACGGTGGTCGCCGGCGGCCTCGGGTACTTGATCCAGGCCGCGGTCCCGGCGTTCCTCACGGGTGAGCAGTACGTCGTCTTCAGCGTCTTCTGGTCGGTCGTGTATCTGGTCGTCTCGGGTCTGGCCGGCGTGCAGCAGGAGACCACGCGCGCGTCGCGCTCGAGCGACACGGGTCGGGGGTGGCCCATCCTCCGGCGCTTCGCGTCGATCTACGCGGTCGGGGCGGCGCTGGTCATCGCCGCGTCCGCGTTCTTCTGGGCGCCGCGCGTGTTCGGCGACCACGCCGTCGCCCTCGTCGCCGCGCTCGCGGCAGCCACGGTCGGCTACACCTTCGTCGCCGTCATCAGCGGGGCGCTGTACGGCGTACGCGATTGGCGCGGCGTGGCCGGCATGACGGTGACGGATGCCGTGCTCCGCGCGATCACGGTCGGTGTCGCCGTCGTACTGGGCCTCGGCGTCGCCGTGACCGGATGGGCCGTCGCCCTGCCCTTCGCCGCCGCGGCCGCGATCCTGTGGATCGTCACGGGGCGCGGCATCCGGAACCGCGTCGAGGTCGACGCGACGCTTCGCGTGCTGCTGCGCCAGAGCCTGCAGACGGTGGGGGCCTCGATCGCCACGGGCGTGATGATCTCGGGACTGCCGTTCCTGCTCGGTCTCGCTCCGCTGGGCGTCGACGCCGCTCTGCTGGCCTCGCTGATCCTCGTCATCACGCTGACGCGCGCCCCGCTGGTCATCCCCCTGCTCGCGCTGCAGAGCTATCTCGTCGTGACGCTCCGCGACCACCCGGCGCAGGCGCGTCGACGCGTGCTCACGTGGGGGGCGGGCCTGCTCGCCCTGACCGCGGTGCTGGCCGGGCTCGCGGTGTTCGTGGGTCCGTGGGTCGTCGGCCTGCTCTACGGCGACCGGTACGAGCTCCCCTCCGGCGCGTACGCCGCGATCGTCGGCAGCGCGGGCCTGACCGGGCTGCTCTGCATCACCGGACCCGCCGTGCTCTCGGCGCAGCGGCACACCGCCTACCTGGCGGGCTGGGCGACGGCATCCGTGGTCACCGTGGCGATGCTGTTCGTGCCGATCGACGGTCTGACCCGCGTTCTCGTCGCTCTCGTGGCCGGACCGATCGTCGGCGTCGTCGTGCACGCCGTCACCATCGCCCGACGGCGCCCGACTGCTACCGCGTGAGGCCGAGGGCGGCGTCGAAGCTCGCCCGGGTCTCGCGCGCCGTGCGCTCCCAGGTGAACTCCGCCGCGCGAGCGAGACCGTCGACGCTGAGCCGCTGACGCAGGTCGGCGTCCGAGCAGACCTCGTCGATGGCGGCGGCGACGGCGCGGTCGTCGCGGGCGTCGAAGTAGCGCGCTGCGGGCCCGCCGACGAAGCGGTGCACGTCGATGTCGCTGAGCAGCACCGGCACGCCCGCGCCCATCGCCTCGAGCGTCGGCAGCGAGAACCCCTCGGCGAGCGACGGGATCGCGAGGGCGGTCGCGGTCGAGTAGAGCTCCACCACCTCGGCATCGTCGACCCATCCGCGCAGCTGCACCCAGTCGTGCATGCCGGTTGCGTCGACCTCCGCCGTCAGCGGGTCGTCACCGCGCCCTCCGGTGATGATCACGCGGGGCCGGCGCTCCGCCGGGATCAGCGCGATGGCACGGATCAGCGCGCCCCAGTTCTTGTGGGGGCGACGATTGCCCATCGCCAGGATGAACGGCCCCGCCTCGCCCGCGCGCGATCGATCGACGCCGGTCGGTGAGCTCCCCGCGAGCGGCACCACGTCGAGGGTGTCGCGGGGCACCCCGAGGAAGCGCACGATCTCGTCGGCCGAGGTCGGGCTGATGGTGACGATGCGCGCCGCGTTGCGGGCGGCGACCTTCTCCATCCACTTCACCGGTGCCGTGTACAGCGGGGTCGACATGTACTCGGGGTGCGACCAGTAGAGCATGTCGTGCATCGTCACGACGGTCGGCATCGCGGTTCGACGCGGGCCGAGGGTCGCGGGGGCGTGCACGAGGTCGACGCCCTCGGCGCGGGCGGCGCGGGCCACCTGGGTCAGCTCGCCCCACGCCCACTGGAATCGGTTCTCTCCGCTGATGCCCGATTCGATGATGCGACCGGGGAACCACGAGCGGTCCAGCGTCGCCCCCTCGCGGCTCAGATAGCCGATGTACTCGTAATCGTCGTCGAGTTCACCGAGGGCGCGGTACAGGTCGCGGGTGTAGGTCTCCATCCCGCCCTTGGTACCGGAGTAGGACAGCAGGTCGACGAGCACGCGGGGCACGATCAGCCAGCCTACGTCAGGAGCGCTGCGCGTCGCGGGCGGCTCCCGCGGCAGCCCCCGGCACGGCGGCGGGGCGCACCCACCGCATGGCCCGGCGCTCGACCAGGATCCAGCTCAGGTACGCCAGCGCGAAGGTGAGCACGACGGTGATCAGGATGTAGAGCGGGAAGAACATCGACGCCCCGGCCACCAGGACGACGAGCTGCTGCACCGGCCACGCGTAGATGTAGAAGCCGTACGACACGTCGTTGCGCGCGATCCACCGCGGCTGCGGGATGACCGACGACAGCCAGAGCAGTCCGTACGCGAGGAAGGGCGCCGCCGCCTGTCCGCCCCAGCGCGGCACGAGGAAGATCAGGGCCAGCGCGACGGCCAGAGCCCCGATCGCGACCCACGCGTTGATACCGGCGCGCTCGACGATGAAGAAGACGAACGCCCCGCCGAGGAAGAACGGCGCGAGCTTGGCGAGGAGGAAGAAGCTCTCGTCGAGCCCCCACCGCTGCGCGAACTCCACACCGATCCAGATCAGCAGGCTCACCACGAACGCGACGCCCGCGAGCCACGGCGACCGGCGGAACACGGCGAGACCACCCAGCAGCCAGACGAGCACGTAGCAGCAGAACTCGTAGAACAGCGTCCACAGCGACCCGTTCCACGCTCCCGGATAGGGCACCGACTGCAGCGTCGTGCCGATCGAGTAGTGGTCGATGTAGAGCGTGATGTTGCCCCAGATGTACTGCAGCGGTGTGAGGGGCGTGCTGAGGAACCCGGCGAGGGTGCCGTGCTCGATGACGGCGGCGACCGGCGCGAAGACGAAAGCGGTGACGACCAGGCACACCACGAAACCCGGGAAGATGCGGGCGATGCGGTGCAGGAGGTACTCCCCCGGCGGCGTGCGCAGGCGGCTGCGCGTGATCAGGAAGCCCGAGAGCACGAAGAAGCCCGCGACCGCCCACCCGCCCAGGTTCTCGCCGTGCAGGTGCGGGCCCTCGCCGCGCCCCGCGATGTAGAACGCGTGGGCGACGAGCACGAGCGCGGCCAGGATCAGCCGGAACAGGTTCAGGCTGTTCGCACGATAGGGGTACGGCGTCCCGCGCAGGGCGGTGGCGACGCTCACTTCAGGAGGTTTCGCGAGGCCATCTCGTCGAGCGAACGCTGGTAGCTGTCACCCTCGACCGGCTGGGTGAGGACCCACTGCACGAACTGCTCGACGCCGTCGCGGAACGACACCGACGGCGTGAAACCGAGGTGCTGCTGCAGGGCGGTGGTGTCGGCGAAGTTGTGACGGATGTCGCCGAGGCGGTAGTTGCCCGAGACGCGCGTGGGCACCTCGGTGCCGAACGCCGCGAACAACGCCGAGACCACGTCGTGGACGGTGGTGGCCACACCCGAGCCCACGTTGAGCACGTGCCCGCCGGCCGCGTCGTGGGTCGCGGCGAGGAAGGTGGCCTCGACGACGTCGTCGATGTAGACGAAGTCGCGGCTCTCGAGGCCGTCTTCGAAGATGTTGATCTCTTTGCCCTGGCGGATGAGGGTCGAGAAGATCGAGAGGATGCCCGTGTACGGGTTCTTCAGCGACTGGCCGGGGCCGTACACGTTCTGGTAGCGCAGGGCGACCGGCTGGATGCCGATCGTGGGCGCGACCGTCATGATCAGCGACTCCTGCATCTGCTTCGTGATGCCGTAGACCGACGAGGGGTGCAGGCGGGCGTCCTCCCCCGTGGGGATGAGCTCGAGGGCGTCCTCGCCCTCGACGTGCACCTCGAAGTCTCCGGCGGCCATGTCGGCGTCGGCCCGGTGCGAGGGGTAGACGGTGCGGCCGTCGGCGGTGCGGTACGCGCCCTCGCCGTAGATCGACCGCGACGACGCGATGACGAGGCGGTGAACGTCGTTCTCTTCGTTCGTCAGCAGGTCGAGCAGCTTCGCGGTGCCGCCGACGTTGGTCTCGACGTAGCGGTCGATCTCGTACATCGACTGGCCGGTGCCGGTCTCGGCGGCCAGGTGCACCACGACGGTCGCGCGCGCCAGCGAGCGACGCAGGTCGTCGGTCGAAGTGACGGTGCCCTGGATGACCTCGACGTCGTCGGCGATGGAGCGGAGCATCGGCGACGTGGTCGCGGGGTCGTCGCCGTGCACCTGCGGGATGAGCGCGTCGAGGACGGTCACGGTGTGCCCCGCGTCGACGAAGCGCCGCGCGAGTCGTGAGCCGATGAACCCGGCGCCGCCGGTGATGAGCACGTGATCGGGCAAGAGTTCTCCTGGAGTTCGGTGCGACGGGAGGCCGACGCCGCTCAGAGCGCGAAGATGTGCGCGACGGTCGATTGTATCCCGGCACTCGTTCCGTGCCGGATGACCCCGGGCAGCTCGGCGAGGCCGTGCAGACGCGACATCACGCGCACGCGCGCCGTGTTCGCGGTGCGCGACCAGCCCTTCGCGGCGGCGAGCTCGCGGGCGGTGCGGTAGTACGCGCGCTCGTCGCGGAAGCGTCGACCGTCGAGCAGCGTCTTCTGCGACGCGCTGGCGCCGTGACGCCGGTACGAGAACACCAGCTTGGGGTTGTAGGCGAGCACTCCCCCGTCGAACGCGATGTCCATGAGCAGGGCGAGGTCCTGGATGATCGGCAGTCCCTCGCGGAAGTCGATGCGTCGCAGGGTCTCGGTGCGGAACGCGAGCGAGGGCCAGTACAGCCAGTCCCCGCGGATCAGGCTCGTCGCCATCGCCTCACCGCGCAGCACCGCGATCGCTCCGTCGCCTCGTCGGCGCGGCGCGAGCAGCCCCGTCTTGACGCGATCGACCAGCGGACGCACGACCGTGCCGTGCTCGTCGATCACCTGCGCGCCGGGCTGGATGACATCGGCATCCGGAACCGCCCGCACGGTCGAGCGGATCACCTCGAGGTAGGTCGGGTGCAGAAGGTCATCGCATCCGAGGATCACGAGGTGCTCCGACTCGGCCCGACGGATCGCCTCGCGGTAGTTCTCGGTGATGCCGAGGTTGTGCTCGTTGCGCACGTAGGTGACGCGGGGATCGACGATCGCGGCGAAGTGCGCGGGCACCGACTCATCGGGATAGCAGTCGTCGATGACGGTCAGCCGCCACGACGGATCCGTCTGCGCGAAGACCGACTCCACCGTGTCGAACAGCAGCTGCGGGTCGCCCCAGAAGGGCACGATGATGTCGATCGGCTCGACGGCGTCAGCGGCCACAGGCGGTCACCTCGTAGAGACGGGCGGTGCCGACGGAGTCGACCAACCGCAGGGACGGCGATTTCGCGGCGCCCGCGAAGCCGGGGAACGAATGGGTCGCACCGTGCACCTCGTGCGTACCGAAATCGAGCAGATAGTCGACGTCGGTGGCCTCCACCGCCGGGCACACGCTCGGGTCGTCGTCGGCGTCGACCAGGTCGTCGTTGACGACCTGCATGTCGGGCGAGACGTCCATGAGCAGGTGGGGCATGAGCACGCGCCGGTCGGCGAGGGCGTAGGCCAGCCCCGTTCCCGTCCACGGGTTGCCCGCGATCACGGCGTCTTCGGGCACCAGCTCGGGGAGCTTGTCGATGAGGGCGAGCTCGTCCGTCGACACCAAGGCCGAGTCGGGGGTGACGCGGTAGCCTCCCGACGCGCCCACGACCGCGTCGCGCACGGCCACGAGCTGGCTGGCACCGACCACGACCACCGCGACGGCGACCAGGGCGGCGACGGCGGCGCGCGGAGTCATCGAGGTGCGCTGCACCAGACGCGCCAGCACGGCGGCGACGACAGCGACGCCGTAGGCCGCGAGCGGGATCGCGATGAGCGGGATCAACGCGGCCAGACGCGGGGCGTTGTTGTACCAGGCCGCCGTCAGCAGATCGCGGAAGTTTCCCCAGGGGAACGCGGATGCCGCGATGTACAGCACCGCGAACACCACCAGCGTCACCAGGGCGTACACCTCGATCAGCCGGCGCGAGCGGACCGCGGCGATGACGCCGATCCACATCAGCACGGCGAGCACGATGGGCACGGCTCCGCCCGACAGGCCGAGCGTGGCGACCTCGCCCATGGCCTGACCGAGCGTCTCGGTGATGGGCCACCCGCGCGCCTCGAGCGGCGGGCGCAGGATGCGCCAGGCGACGAACGCGACGACGAGCCAGACCGCCGAGCCCGACAGCACGAGGATCGCCGCGCGTCGCGCGGGCCGGGTGCGCAGGTACGCGAAGACGGCGAAGAGCAGCGCGAGCGTGCCCGCGAACAGCCAGCCCACGAACGCGCCGGGGTGGAACAGCGCCAGGCCCGGCAGCGAGCCGACGAGGAAGAGAACGACGACACCGCGCGACGCGCCGTTCTCGGGCGCGCGCAGGCCGAGTGCCGACAGGGTCACGGCGAGAACCGCGGGGAGGGCGCACACCGCGAGGAAGAACGGGTACAGCACGCCGTAGTCGATCATCAGCAGCGGGAAGGCCGGAACCCCGGCCGCCAGCACGCCCGCGGCCGCCAGCACGACGGGGCGACGACCGAACAGGGCGGCCGAGAGCAGTACCACGCCGGCGGGCCAGACGAGGGCGGCGCCGGCGATCATCACCGCGTTGGAGGCGACGGGGATGGAGCAGCCGACGAGCTGCACGACGAGAGCGACGCTCGCGTGCCACCCGGCCGGGTAGAACGGCACGCCGCCCGAGGGGCTCGTCATCTGGCCCACGTGCAGCGGCGAGGCGTTCTGGGTGTCGAGGATGAAGCGCGTCGCGTTGAGGTGGAAGACGTTGTCGAAGCTCTGCGAGAAGTCGCTGGGAGCGCCGACGACGTACACGAGCTGCGCGGTGAGCAGCACCGCGCCCACGACGAGTCCGCCGATCGTCGCGACCGACGCCCACGGAACGGAGACGGCGGATGCCGAGCGCCCGGCGCGGAAGAAGAAGCCCACCACGGCCGCGATCGCGATCACCAGGACCGCCACGATCAGCACCGGCACGCTCGACCACGGCATGCCGATGAGCGGTGCCACCACGGAGGCCAGACCGGTGACGGTCAGCGACGCGGGGGCGGCGACCGCCCACGCGAGCAGTCCGACCAGACGCGCGGCGCGCGCGGCGGCGTAGCCCGGCACGATCAAGAGGGCGGCCGCCACCAGCAGGGCGGGGACGGCCGCGAACCACTCCCCGATCACGCGGCCGCTTCCTCCGCGAGCTCGCGCTGCGGGCGACGCTCGGGGTACTCGATCTTCGGGTTGAACCCGATGCCCGCGAACAGGCGGCCGAGGAGCTTGGCCCGCAGCGGCAGCGAGACGCGTCCGCGGTGCAGGCTGACGAACAGGCGCGCACCGAACTCGAGGAAGTAGAGCAGGCCGCGGTGGTGCAGCTGGTACGACGCCTCGTTGCGCACGCCGTACGCGAACTTCCACACGCTCTTGGCATCCACCATGCTGAAGTTCACACCGCGGTTCTCACCCATGTCGTGCACGACGACGCTGTCCATCACCTGCACGCCCGGGCACCGCCGCGTCAGGCGCAGGGTGTACTCGCGGTCGTCGAACCAGATGAAGTAGTCGCGGTACGGCAGGCCGTACTCGGCGATCGCCCAGCGCGGGATCAGCACGCTGACGAACGAGCAGGCCGTGACCATGACGTTGGACTGCCCCTTGACGAGCAGACGCGCCCAGTCCCACGTGGGGACGGGGTTGTTCATCTCGCAGATGTTGCCGTCGATGTACTCGACGACCGAGCACGCGAACGGAACGTCGCCGCCGAGCTCCGCCACCGACTGCTCGAACCCGCGAACGAGCGCCTCCAGCGCCTGCGGGCGGGGGTAGCAATCGTCGTCCATGATCCACACGTGGTCGGCACCCGAGGCGTACCCGTGCACCATGCCCTCGGCGAAGCCACCGGCGCCGCCGGAGTTCGTCGCCATCGTCACGACCTCGTAGGGCAGCGTCCACTCGCGCTCGAGTAAGTACGCCGCGGTGCCGTCGGTCGAGGCGTTGTCGATGATGAACACCTTCGCGGGTGCGTGCGTCTGCGCCTCGAGCGAGGCGAGCACCGTCTTCAGCTTCTCGAGTCGGTTGAACGTGACCACGACTGCGGCGACCGTCACCATGAGCCCACCTCCTGTGCGAACCAGCTGCTCGCCGTCTGGGCGGCCAGGAGCCGCTTCTCTGCTTCTCGTTCGTCTGTCCACAGCTGGCGGCGCGCGTCTTCGTCGGCGGCGAGCCAGCGCACCTTGTCGGCGAGACCCGCCACGGCGCGGTGGACGTTGCGCGGCACGAGGGCGCGCGCGGGGACCAGGTCGGACTGCGCGCCCACGTCGGTGGACACCACCGGCACACCGTGCGAGATCGCCTCGAGCGTGGTGAGGGTCAGTCCCTCGTTGTGGGAGGTGACCACGAGCAGGTCGCTCTCGGCGAGGGTGTCGTCGACGGGCACGCGCGAGGAGCGCCGCTCGATGCGGTCGACCAGTCCCTCGTTGCGGATGATGTCGTCGATCCAGGCCGACATGTCGCCGTCTCCGTGCAGGATGAAGCGCATCTCGGCAGCGGCGTCGCCGAGGCGGTTGACCATCTCGACGAAGACCTCGGGGGCCTTCTGCCGCGCCGTGCGTCCCACGAAGGCCACCGTGAAGGGAGTGCCGTCGCGGCGCGGGCGGAACTGCGCGTCGCGGGGGGCGACGGTGAGGCCGCCGAGGGGCGCCATGACGACCTTCGAGGCGGGCACGCCCTGCACCTGCGTCATCCACCGCTTCAGCGACGGGGAGATGACGTGGTGCGCGGTGATCACGCCGTCGACCATCACGCTCGAGACGGGGAAGCCGCCACCGCGGTACTCGATCACGTGCGTCGAGTCGACGATGGGGATGTCGGGGCGCGAGCGCCGGATCCAGTGCAGGCGGTCGTACAGCCACTGGTTGTGGTGCACCACGACGCCGCGGATGTCGAACGAGCGCAGCAGACCGCGCAGCAGCTGCTCGACGCCGGGCGTCTGCGAGCGGGCGATGTGCTCCGAGAAGGGGATGATGACGGCGCCGTCGAGCTCGGCGCGCGTGATCCACGGCTGGTGGGAGTCGCGGCCGCTGATCACGATGGGGAGGAAGCCCGCTTCGCGCACCAGTCGAATGGTCTCGAACGCCCAGCGCTCGGCGCCGCCGAGTTCGAACCAGTGGATGCCGATCAGGACGGCGGGGATGGCCCCCTCTTCGGCGGGCCCGACCGGCACGATCTCGCTCGTGGCGTGATGCCCCTTGCCGGTGAACTCCTTGTCGTACTGACGACGGGCCGCCGGCTTGGCGTAGCTGCGGCGATGGCGCAGCAGCTCGAGGTCGCGCGCCTCGTCGTAGAGCAGAGGAGTGCGGGCGCGCACCGCGCGCAGAACGCGACGCAGCGGATCGCGGGCGAGGTGGCGGGGCGGGTCGAAGTCGAGGGCGGCGTCGCTCGAGACGTAGAGGTGGCGCTGCGGCAGATCGATCATCGCGTCGGCGACGGCCTCGGCGCGGATGTGGCGGCGGTCTTCGGGCTCGACGGTGCTGCGGAAGCGCAGGCTGTAGAGGCGCTTGCGGAAGATGCGCGACAACCCGTCGAAGGTGGCGTCGTCGGTCGTGCGCGGCTCGAGCTCCCACGTGCCGTCGTAGACGTGCGCGTCGATCTCGCGACCCGGGGCGGTGAGAGCGTGGAAGTTCAGCGCTCCGACCAGCAGTCGACGCTCTCGCTCCGACAGCTCGGTGGGGACGTCCGCCTCCGCCGTCAACTGGAAGAGAGCCGGTTGGCCCAGGACGCTTTCGAGTTTCACAGCGGGGAGAGTTCTTTCTTCGTCGGGCGGGGGGCGACCCGGTGATCCTAGCAACCCACATGGGGGGCTCCCTGTGGGCGACCGGTTAGGATCGAGGGCGGCCCGTTCCGCGCCGGGGCTTCCCGCCGCCCCTCCCCCATCCACTGCCTCAAGGAGGGCAATGTCCCGCAGATCGCCCGAGCCCTCCGTGCTCACGCAACCGGGCGGAAGCGTCGGACTCCTCGACGTCTTCCGACGGCGGTACCTCCTGTCGCTGATCGTCCGCAAGGAGATCCAGATCCGCTACCGCGGGTCGGTCCTGGGCTGGCTGTGGTCGTACGTCAAGCCGCTCGTGCAGTTCGTCGTGTTCTTCCTGGCCATCGGCGTCTTCCTCGGCATGAACGGCCGCGTCGAGTTCTTCCCGATCTACCTGCTCGCCGGCAACACGATCATCACCTTCTTCAACGAGGCGTTCTCGAACGGCACCCGCTCGCTCATCGACAACGCCGCCCTGATCAAGAAGATCTACCTGCCGCGCGAGATGTTCCCGGTGTCGAGCATGCTCATCGCCGCGGTCAACACGCTGCCGCAGATCGTCGTGGTGCTCATCATCGCGATGATCTTCGGCTGGGCGCCCACTCTGCTGCACATCGGGGCCCTGCTGCTCGCCCTCGTGATCATCGCGCTGCTGGCGACCGGACTGGGGCTGCTGTTCGGAGCCATCAACGTCACCTTCCGCGACGCGCAGAGCTTCGTCGAGATCATCGTCATGTGCGCCGTGTGGGCCTCGCCTGTGATGTACCAGTGGGAGATGGTCGCCAACCAGGTTCCGCACTGGTTGTTCGTGCTCTACCGGCTGAACCCGCTCACCGTCGC
Organism: Microbacterium sp. JC 701; assembly: GCF_021026215.1. Taxonomy (NCBI): domain Bacteria; kingdom Bacillati; phylum Actinomycetota; class Actinomycetes; order Micrococcales; family Microbacteriaceae; genus Microbacterium; species Microbacterium sp. JC 701. The sequence continues at coordinate 1,147,479 of NZ_JAJNCV010000001.1, read as the reverse complement.
CGTCGAACTGTTCCACTACGGCGTCTGGTACCCCCTCGACCCGCAGGGCGGACAGGTCCTCCCCGGCCTGCTCGCGTACTCGGGCGTCGCCGTCGTGGTCTCGCTGACCTTCCTGCTCGTGGGCCAGCTCGTCTTCCGCCGTCTGGAGGGTCGCTTTGCCCAGGACCTCTGATCACACCATGACCGAGCCGAGCGTCGTGGTCGACGAGGTGCACAAGGACTTCAAGCTGCGCCACACGCACAGCATCAAAGAGACCTTCCTCGCGGCCGTGCGCCGCAAGCCCCTCACCACCGACTTCCACGCGCTCGACGGCGTCTCGTTCTCGATCGCGCAGGGCGAGGCGGTGGCGTTGCTGGGCTTCAACGGCTCGGGCAAGTCGACCATGCTCAAGCTCATCTCGGGCGTGCTCAGCCCCGACAGCGGTGCGGTGCGCACCCGCGGGCGGGTCGCGGGTCTCATCGAGGTCGGCGCCGGCTTCCACCCCGACCTGTCGGGTCGCGAGAACATCTTCCTCAACGCCGCGATCCTGGGCATGACCAAGCGCGAGACCGAGGAGCGCTTCGACGACATCGTCGCGTTCAGCGAGATCGAGAAGTTCATCGACACCGAGGTCAAGCACTACTCCTCGGGCATGTTCCTGCGCCTGGCGTTCTCGGTGGCGATCCACACCGAGGTCGACGTGCTGCTGATCGACGAGATCCTGTCGGTCGGTGACGAGCCGTTCCAGCAGAAGTGCCTGGCCCGCATCCGTCAGCTGCACGACGCGGGCAAGACGCTCGTGGTGGTCAGCCACGACCTCGACATGGTGTCGAACCTGTGCGGTCGCGGCATCCTGCTGCGCGAGGGGAACGTGGCCTTCGACGGCGACAGCAAGCGCGCCGTCGAGCTCATGCGCCAGTAATCTCACCCGATCGCGCGGCGAGCGTCACGCGGAGACGGCACGCGTTTCACCCCGGTGGGGACTGATCCGGATGCCGTGACTCAGAGCTCGGCGTGCAGGGCCCATACGCGCTCGGCCAACGCCGGCCAGGCGAAGCCCTTCGCACGGTCGCCCGCGAGCACGCGCAGCCGGTCGGCGTCGTCGCCCAGGGCGCGCGCGAGGGCGGGGCCGAGTGCGTCGGAGGTGGCGAAGGCCGCGGCATCCGCCAGCACTTCCCGATGCACGGGGGTGTCGAGCGCGACGATGGGCACGCCCAGCGCGAGGGCGTCGACGGCCCGCCACGGCCAGTCGGTGCGGGAGCTCGCGGTGACGAAGGCTTTCGCGTGCGAGAGCACCGCGGCGCGGTCGAGAACGTCGAGCGAGCCCCGCGCATGCACGCGCGCTGCCGTGAGGCCGGCGGCGACGGCGAGATCGCTCACCGCGGCCTCCTCGCCCTCGGGCACGTCGAGGACCACGACGTCGAGGTCGGCGCCCGCCTCGGCGATCGCGGCGAAGACGGAGGAGAGATCGTCGGATGCCGCGGTGGCCCCGGCCGCGGCGATGAACGACGACGGCAGATCGAGGTGGCGCAAGCGCCCCACGGCGTCGGTCGGCACGCGCAGGCCGGCGGCGGGGGCTCCCCCCAGCACGCGCACCTTCTTCGCGAGCTTCGGCTTGGCCATCTCGGTGAGGCGCTCGGCCATCGCGTGCGTCGGGACGATCACGGCGTCGGCGTGCTTACCGATCCGCGAGAGCAGGGCGCGCGCGGCGAGGACCTCGGACTTCGGCAGCTCATCGGGCGTCTCCCACGCACGCAGCTCCCAGAGGGTCACGACGATCTGGTGCGTCTCGTTGACGCGGTCGTGGCGCACGAGCGGGGCGAGGGCCGTGGGCGAGTGGATGAGTCCCTTGCCGATCCCCGGCGCCACCCCGAGCTGCCACGACGCCGCGAGCTCGCGTCGACGCACGGCCAGACGGGTCTCGGAGCTGAGCCCGGCGATGGGCTGGTCGTCGCCGAGACCCGGTGCGGGCGTGATCGCGGCGACGTCGCAGCCGCGTGGGGCGGTGGCGACGAGCGCCTCGGTCAGCGACGCGGACGCCTCGGCGAGATCGCGCGAGGTCGGAGCGACGAGTTGATCGAGGACGACGCGGAGGGTGACGGTCACGGCGCGGGGCTCTCCGTTTCGGTCGGGGGGTGCAGCTTGTCGTGCACCATCTGCTGCACCTGGGCGTAGTCGGGGTCGAACTCGTCGACACCGCCCGCGGGGGTGAGCTCGAGCGTGCCGACCGGCTGGTCCTTCGCCTTGAGCGCGAGGTTGACGAGCGTGGGGGCGATGAGGCCCTGCGGCAGGTCGGTCTCGACGAGGCTGGTGGTGCTGTTCGCGACCTCTTGGAAGTGCGTCAGCACGTTCTGCGGGGTGAACTGCGAGAGGACCGCCTCCTGCAGCTCGCGCTGACGGCGCATGCGGTCGAAGTCGCTCGTGGTGTAACGCGAACGGGCGTACCACTGGGCCGTATCGCCGTCCATGTGCTGCGGGCCGGGTTCGATCCAGCCGAACGCCCAGTCGTCGACGGGCTGGCCGTCGTAGGCGGGTCCCCCCTTGGGCAGGCGCTCCTGCACGTTGATGTCGACCCCGCCGAGCGCGTCGATGACGTCGGCGAAGCTCTTCATGTCGATCAGGACGTAATAAGGAATCTGGATGCCGAGGATCCCCTCGGCCGCATCCTTCGTCGCCTCGATGCCCGGCTCGCTGCCCCGCTCCTTCGTGCCGGGGTACAGCTTGTTGCCGTCCTGGCAGATCTCGACCTCGGTGCGCAGCTGGTTGATGCCGCTGCCCCACCCGCACGTCGCGTTGGCGTAACCGGTGTGCCCGTTCGGGTACTCGTCCTGCATCGGCCCCGGCGCGAAGGGGAAGTGCGGCATGTCGCGCGGGATGCCGGTGATCGTCGTCGCCCCGGTGTCGGCGTTGATGGAGACGACCGAGATGCTGTCGAAGCGCATGGAGTCGCGGCCCTCGCCCGAGTCCGCGCCGAGCAGCAGGATGTTGTAGTACCCATCGGAGGGCGGGACCACCGCCGCCGACTGTGCGAACAGCTGGGAGAACGCGTCTCTCGTGGTGCCGGCCGCCTGCGCGGCCCAGGCGGCGCCCGAGCCCGACAGCACGAGCAGACCGACCGAGACGATCGTCATGGCGATGCGCGCGATCGGCCCGACCCGCACGAGCCGCACGAGCCGCAGGGTGTCGATGGTGAGAACGACCCACAGGGCCGCGTACGCGAGGAGCACGATCTGCACGATCGTCAGCGGAAGCGGACGGAACCACGACAGGAAATCGGGGATGAACGACCCGGTCGCGAGGGCGAACAGCACGCTCGGCGACAGCAGCGCGAACAGGCCGGTCAGCACGAGCACGGTCCACATCAGCAGCGTGGCACCGAGCCCGAATCGGCCGAGTCGGCGATTGCCTGCCACCACCTGCGCCGACCCGGGGAGAACGAAGTTCAGCACGACGAGCCACCATCCGCGGCGCGTCATGACCTCGGTCGAGGTGGCGTCGGGGTGTCGCAGCGGCTGTGCGTCGACGAGTCGCTCCTGCGCGCGCGGGCGCGGAGCCGCGAGGGTCACAGGGAGTCCTTCAGGCGGCGGTTCTTCTCCCCCACCTGCTGTTCGAGGTCGCGGGCGTAAGCCTCGACGCGGTCCGCGATGTCGGCGTCGGCACTGCCGAGGATCCGCGCCGCCAGCAGACCGGCGTTCTTCGCCCCGTTGATCGAGACGGTGGCGACCGGGATCCCCGCGGGCATCTGCACGATGCTCAGCAGCGAGTCGAGCCCGTCGAGGGTGGCCAGCTGTACGGGCACGCCGATCACGGGCACCGAGGTGACCGAGGCCAGCATGCCGGGCAGGTGCGCCGCTCCCCCGGCCCCGGCGATGATCGCGCGCAGTCCGCGGCCCCGGGCCTCGCGGCCGTAGCGCACGAGTTTGTCAGGAGTGCGGTGGGCCGAGACGACCTCGACCTCGTGGGGGATGCCGAACTCGGTCAGCACCTGACTGGCGGCGTCCATGACGCGCCAATCGGAGTCGGAGCCCATGACGACGCCGACCACGGGCGTCTCGGAGGAATGCAGCGGCCGGGTCACCGGTCCAGGCTAGGCGCGCCCGCTGAAAGATCGCGGAGCGGCGCGCTCAGTCGAAGAACGCGGCCGCCGCTCGACCCTCGTAGACGACGTCGTCGAGGTCGTCGCCGACGACGTTGACGTGGCCGACCTTGCGGCCCGGGCGCGGGTCCTTGCCGTAGGTGTGGATCTTGGCGGAGGGGTGCGCAGCCATGGCACCGGCGAACCGCTCGTCGAGGGTGCCCTCGGCCGGGCCGCCCAGCACGTTGATCATGACGGTCCACGGGGCCACGGCATCCGTCGCCCCCAGGGGGAGGTCGAGCACCGCACGCAGGTGCTGCTCGAACTGGCTCGTGACGGCGCCGTCCTGGGTCCAGTGACCGCTGTTGTGCGGCCGCATGGCCAGTTCGTTGATGAGGATGCGCTCGTCAGTGGTCTCGAACAGCTCGACGGCGAGCATGCCCGTCACCCCCAGCCCCTCGGCGACCGCGACGCCGATCTCGGCCGCCACGCGCTGCACGCGGGCGTCCGCTCGGGGCGCCGGAGCGACGACCTCGGCGCACACGCCCCCGCGCTGCACGGTCTCGACCACGGGGTACGCGCGCACCTCGCCGGACGGGCGACGCGCGACCTGCTGCGCGAGCTCGCGTGTGAAGTCGACGAGTTCTTCGACCAGGAGCGAGCCGCCGCCTGCGTCTTCGGCGAGAGCGGCGAACCAGTCGTCGGCCTCGGTCGCGGCCGAGACGACGCGGACGCCCTTGCCGTCGTACCCGCCGCGCGGGGTTTTCACGACCGCACGACCGCCGTGGGCGTCGAGGAAGTCCTGCAGATCGGATGCCGAGGACACGGCGGCCCAGTCGGGTTGGGGCAGGCCGAGCTCGGCCATCTTGGCGCGCATGACGAGCTTGTCCTGCGCGACGCCCAGCGGCGCCGGACCGGGGTGCACGGCGACGCCGGCGGCGACGAGCGCGGCGAGCACGTCCTGCGGCACATGCTCGTGGTCGAAGGTGATGACGTCGACGTCACGGGCGAAGGCGAGCACCGTCTCGGCGTCGCGGTAGTCGCCGACGGCCGTCGCGGCCAGCGCCGCCGACATGCCCTCGGTCTCCGCGAGCACGCGGATCTCGACACCCAGCTCGACGGCGGGCGCGATCATCATCCGCGCCAGCTGTCCGCCACCGACCACTCCGACTCGCAGCGCCATGCCGCTCCTTCCGTCAATTCCCATTCTGACGGGCCGCGCGCGGCGATGCGACCCGGCCCCGGCGCCCTCAGGTCCCTGAGCCCAGCCCAGGTCCCTGAGCCTGTCGAAGGGACCGCGACCCGCGCACCCCCGCGACCGTCAGGTCCCTGAGCCTGTCGAAGGGACCGCAACCCGCAGACCGCGACGCCCCGGCGCCCAGGTCCCTGAGCCTGTCGAAGGGACCGCGACCCGCAGACCGCGACGCCCCGGCGCCACCGAGGTCCCTGAGCCTGTCGAAGGGACCGCGACCCGCGCACCCCCGCGACCCGTCAGGTCCCTGAGCCCGTCGAAGGGACCGCAACCCGCGCACCCCCGCGACCCGTCAGGTCCCTGAGCCTGTCGAAGGGACCGCAACCCGCAGACCGCGACGCCCCGGCGCCACCCAGGTCCCTGAGCCTGTCGAAGGGACCGCAACCCGCAGACCGCAACGCCCCGGCGCGCCTCAGGTGTCGATCGAGCCCGAACCGAACGTCTGCGAGTCGCGGTGCGCGAGGATCTGGTTCACCTCGACCTGGTCGACGAGCGTCTCGTGCACGAGCACGGCGTTCGGCACGTTCTTCATCCGGAGCGGCGGTTCGACGCCGTTCGACAGGCTGAGGGTGCCGGCTCCCCACAGGCGCTGGAGGATGCCGCGCCGCATCTGGATCGCGTAGCCGCGCACGTGCGAGATCTCGCGCTGGCTCGTTCCGAACAGTCCCGAACGCTCGATCACCCGCCGCGTGGTGATGGTCCACGTGTGCGAGAGCCAGACGAGGTAGGGCACCACCACGAGCAGCAGCACGAGAGCACCCGCCGCGGTCAGCAGCATCCAGTTCTCATAGGGTTCGGGCAGGTTGTCGTAGAAGTAGGCGGTGGCCCCCGCGACGCCGATCAGCACGAGGGCCGAGAGCGACAGGCGCCGCGCGTGCGAGCGCAGGCGCGCGATGCGCAGTTCAGGCGCGGCGACCCCCGGCGCCGGCGTACGCGGGCGTCCGATCGAGCTCGACGGCTGAGTCACGCTCTCATTGTGCGTGGTCGAGCCTGTGCGATCCCGATGCCACGCGGACCTCACCCGCAGTACTCACCGGGCAGCGTTCGCGAGACCGCCAGCTGCACCACCACTCCGTCGCGGGTGCGCATCGTCACCAGTCCGTCCCGGGCGATGAGCCGGCCCTCGTCGGTGACGGTGTACTGCGCGTCGGGGTAGGCCGCGCGCACCTCGGCTTCGGTCGCCCCGATGCCGATGCCGCGATCGGTGCGCGGCCCCACCGTGAAGTCGGGAGCGTCGTTGTCGTAGCGGTCCCACGAGACGACGCCGACGGTGTCGGGATCGCCCTCGTAATCGCGCACGAGCCACAGCGAGCCGTTCTCGGCGATCCAGGCGGGGTCTCCGTCGGGTCGGCACGTCGCGGCGTCGGGGAAGCCCGCCACCGCGTCGAGGATGCCCTCGCCCAGCTTCACCGGTCCGATGCCCTCGTCGGTGACCCGCCACTGCGCGGGATCGGCGGGGTCGGCGGTCGCGGTCGGCGGGACGGTGGTGGCCGGTGGCGTGGTGGCCGGTGGCGTGGACGCAGGAGTCGTCGGAGCGGAAGTCGGCGTCGGCGTCGGGCTGGCGACGACGGTGGGCGTCGCCGCCACCGTGCCCCCGGAGAGCGCTCCGCTCGCGAAGACCGACGTGCCCACGACGGCCGCGACCAGCACGGCCGCCGCGCCGCCCGCGAGGGCGAGGGTGCGGCGACGCCGGCGGTGCTCGAGGTTGTCGATGCCGGCGTCGATGGCGTCCGAGAGCGACGCGCGCTCGCGAGGGGTGAGGTGGTCGTCGTTCGTCATCGCACTGCTCCTTCGGCGGAGAGGGGGTGGAGGCCGTCCGCGGCGACGCGCAGGCGCGCCTTCGCCCGCGAGAGGCGGGATTTGACGGTGCCCGGCGCGACGCCGAGCGCCGCGGCGATCTCGGCCTCGGTGTAGCCCTGCATCACCGAGAGCACGAGCACCTGCTGATCGCGCACCGGCATGGTCGCCAGCACGCCGAGGATGCCCGACTCGTCGCGCGCAGCGATCTCCGCGTGACGCGGATCGTGATCGATCCGGCTGAGCGCGAGGCGGTGGCGGCGACCCGACCGCTCGAGGTTGCGCACCGTGTTCGTCACGGTGTTCAACAGCCAGGGCAGGGGCGAACCGTCGACGAGGCGCACGGTGCGCCGCTTGCGCCACAGTTCGAGGAACGCGATCGCCACGGCGTCCTTCGCGTCCTCGCGCACGCTCAGCAGCCGCACCGCGTGGCGGAACAGGCGTTGCTCGTGCCGGTCGAACAGCGCCCGGAAGGCGGCGCGATCGCCGTCCCGCGCACGCGGCCACAGGAGGAGGTCGGGATCGTTCATACCCGGGGATGTCCGCAGGGGCGCGGATGGTTCCCGATCGATCGAAGGCGTCAGCGCACGTGCACGACGTCGCCGGCCGAGACGATGGTCTCGATGGTTCCGGATGCCACGACCAGGCGTCCGTCGGGATCGATGCGCACCGCGGTGCCGGCCAGGGTCGTCCCGTCGGGCATCGCCACCGCGACCTCGCGCCCCACCGTGACGCACAGCTTCTCGATCTCGCGGTTGACGCGGTCGATGTCGTCGTGGGTCAGGCGCGCGAGCGTCTTCGACAGGTCGTCGAGGTAGTCGGCGAGGAGCTGGTCGTCGTCGCACTCGGCACCGATCGCGGCGAACGAGGTCGCCGTGGTCACGGGCAGATCGGCGCGGGTCATGCGCGTGTTCACTCCCGCGCCCACCACGACCATGTCGGGGTCGCCGGGCACGACCTCGGCGAGGATGCCGCAGATCTTGCCGCCGTCCACGAGCACGTCGTTCGGCCACTTCAGCTCGGCGGTGCCGCCGTGACCGGTCAGCTGGTGGCCGATCGCGCGCGTCATCGCAGCTCCCGCCGCCAGGGGGATCCAGCCTCGCAATGCGGGCGGGACCATCGTCGCGTCGACGACCACCGACACGGCGAGCGCCGTTCCGGCGGGGGCCGTCCACGACCGGTCGAGGCGGCCGCGGCCGGCGCGCTGGTCGTCGGTGACGAGCAGCGACAGGTGCGGCCACCCCTCGGGGTCGGCGGCGACGGCGGCGACGACGTCGGCGTTCGTGGAGTCGGTGGTCTCGACGACCTGGAGGCGGGGGCTGTGGGCGGCGGCGAGCGGGTATCCGGCTGCGGGGATCGGCATGACCACACCCTAGGCAACCGGCCCGGTGCGCGGCATCCGGTTGCGCCGACGGCATCGGCCTCTTCGTGTCGCGATGGCCGGATGCCACAGCGCCTCGCCGGTTCGCTTGTGCGCACCCTCCAACGTGCGCGCCGACGCTGTCGCTAGGGTGGAAAGCGTGACCGACCAGCCCGATCTCTTCACCACCGCCGGCAAGATCGCCGACCTGCGCAGCAGGTTCCAGGAGGCGGTCGTCGACGCCGAAGCCGCCGCCCGCGACAAGCAGCACGCGAAGGGCAAGCTCACCGCCCGCGAGCGGCTCGAGATGCTGGTCGATCCCGGCTCCTTCGTCGAGCTCGACGAGTACGTGCGCCACCGCACCACCGCGTTCGGCATGGACAAGTCGCGCCCCTACGGCGACTCGGTCGTCACCGGCACCGGCACGATCCACGGCCGCACCGTCGCGGTGTACGCGCAGGACTTCTCGACCTTCGGCGGCTCGCTCGGCGAGGTCGCCGGCGACAAGATCATCAAGGTGATGGAGCTGGCGCTGCGCAGCGGCATCCCGATCATCGGCATCCTCGACTCCGGCGGAGCCCGCATCCAGGAGGGCGTCGTCGCCCTCGGCAAGTACGGCGAGATCTTCCGCCTGAACACCGCGGCATCCGGAGTCATCCCCCAGATCTCCATCATCATGGGACCCGCCGCCGGTGGAGCGGTGTACTCCCCCGCCCTCACCGACTTCGTCATCATGGTCGACAAGACCAGCCAGATGTTCGTCACCGGCCCCGACGTCATCAAGACCGTCACCGGCGAGGACGTCGGCATGGAGGAGCTCGGCGGAGCCCACACCCACAACACCCGCTCGGGCGTGGCGCACTACCTCGCCGACGACGAAGACGACGCGATCGACTACGCGCGCGGCCTCATCGGCTATCTGCCCGACAACAACCTCGCCGAGATCCCGGTGTACGAGACGCCGTTCGAGTTCGAGACGACGGATGCCGATCGCTCGCTGAACACCGTCATCCCCGACTCGCCGAACCAGCCGTACGACATCCACACCGTGATCGACGGCATCGTGGACCCTTCGACAGGCTCAGGGACCGGAGAATTTCTGGAGGTGCAGCCGCTGTTCGCACCCAACATCGTGATCGGCTTCGGCCGCATCGAGGGCCGCACGGTCGGCATCATCGCCAACCAGCCCTCGCAGATGGCCGGAACCCTCAACATCGACGCGGGCGAGAAGGCCAGCCGCTTCGTGCGCTTCTGCGACGCGTTCTCGGTGCCGATCGTCACCCTCGTCGACGTTCCCGGCTACCTCCCCGGCACAGACCAGGAGTGGACCGGCGTCATCCGCCGCGGCGCGAAGCTGCTGTACGCCTACGCCGAGGCCACCGTGCCGCTGGTGACCGTGATCCTGCGCAAGGCCTACGGCGGCGCCTACATCGTCATGGGCTCCAAGCAGCTGGGCGCCGACATCAACCTCGCGTGGCCCACCGCCGAGATCGCCGTCATGGGCGGACAGGGCGCGGTCAACATCCTCTACCGCGGCGAGATCAAGCGCGCAGAAGAGGCCGGCGAAGACGTCGCGGCCGTGCGCACGCGCCTGGCGAACGAGTACACCTACAACGTGGCGTCGCCGTTCCTGGCGGCCGAGCGCGGTGAGCTCGACGGGATCATCGAGCCAGCGCAGACGCGCGTCTCGATCGCCAAGGCTCTGCGGGCGCTGCGCAACAAGCGCGCGAGCCTGCCCGCCAAGAAGCACGGGAACATCCCGCTGTGACCGACGCCGCATCCGCCGCCGACCTGCCGCCCGCCGTGGCGGAGGTCGTGCGCGGAACCCCGACCGAAGAGGAGCTGGCCGCGGCGATCGTCGTGGTCAGCGAGGCGTACCTGCGCGAGGTGGCGGATGCCACGGCGCCCGACGACGCGCCCCGCTCGCGGTGGGAGCTCTCGGCGCGCGGTCTGCGTGCACCGCTGAACCGCGCCGCGGGGTGGCACGGTTTCACGGGCTGACCGCTCGGACGGGAAGTGTCCCCCGAAATACCTACAGACGCCGCGTTGACCGTCGCGAATACTGGAGGAGCTGGAACGCATCACGCGTTCGGCCGGACCGCTCCTTCGAGCCGGATTCGGCCGTGCGGACGGTTTTCGGGTAACCGTTCGCCCGGGTGAGGGGTCGGCGCATCGCCGCCCCTCACCCCATCCTCTCCCCCGCTGCGTCGACGGCCTCCCCCCGGGTCTGCTCCGTGGGCTGGGCGCGCTGCCGGAAACCCCCGTCGCGCGGGCGCGGGCACCTCGGCATCCGGAAACGTCCGCTGACGGAGTCGGCGCTCGTGCCTCGCCGTCGGTGCGGGGTCAGCGCGGGCGGCGGATCTCGTGCCAGAGGTCGACGTGGTCGTCGTCGCCGCCGGCCTGGTCGGCGTTGGAGCGTCCGACCACCGTGACGGCGATCTCGTGGTGCGGCGAGGTGCGGATAATGACGCGGTCGGACACCGCCTCGCGCAGCACCCCGGCCAACTCGGCGCGGATCGCATCGAGATCGACCGAGGGGATCCCCTCGAGCCCGCCCTCGTCGAAGAGGTTGACGATCGCTCCGCGGCGCCGCGCGGCGTCGATCTCCGAGCGCACGACGTCGTCGAGGAGGCGATTGCCGCGCAGCTCGTCGCGCAGGCTCGCCTCGGCGCGACGCGCGGCCTCCTTGTCGGCGGAACGGAGGTTGCCGCCGTTCTCGATCGTGCGCGCGAGGATCGGCCCCGCCGCCTGCAGCGCCCGCTGCACGTGGATGCGGCGCTCGCGCTGGCGGCCGCTCTGCGAGGCTTGCCACGCGGATGCCGCCTGCTGCAGCTCGGCGAGATGCTCGGCGTCGCGCGCCGCCCGGTCGAGGGCGATCATGACCAGCTGCGCCGCCGACACCCAGACGATCGACCCCACGAGACCGAGGCTCAGCGCCTCGAGAGGTCCGAGCCACAGCGAGGTCGACACCGCGAGGATCGCCATGCCGGTCCACGCGACCACGGGGCGGCGACGCACCATGACGATGGTCATGAGCGCGCCGATCCCCCCGATCACCCAGGTGACGAACGGCTGGGCGCGTCCTTCGGCCGTGACGGCGAGGAACGGCGCGTTCGAGACGAGGACCGCCACGATGAGGGCGAGGGCGACGCCCCACCCGGGGAGCCGCGCGGGAGTGTTCGACGAGTCGTCGGCGCGCGGGTCGCGTGCACCGATCGCGAAGATCCACAGCCAGGTCACCGGCAGGTAGAGGAACAGGGCGCCCACCAGCAGCCATCCGCGCACCACGGTGTCGGGCGAGGTCCAGATGAGGCCGCGAGCGGCGAGGTAGGCCGTGAACGCGAGCCCGATGACGGAGAGGATGGAGCGGACGGTCACCAGCGGTCACCGCTCTCCCACTCGAGGGTGACGGTGGTGCCCCCGGCGTGGGAGTCGATCTCGCTGCGCCCACCGACCGCGGCGAGGCGGGCGTCGATCGAGCCGCGGATGCCGAGACGATCGGCCGGGATCGCCGCGACGTCGAAACCGGGTCCGGTGTCGCGGACGCGCACCGCCACTCCGCCCGGGGTCGTGGAGCCGGTCAACAACACGGTGAGCCCCTGCGCGTCGGCGTGCTGCACGGCGTTCGCGACGGCCTGCAGCGCGGCCAGCACCAGGGCGCGGGCGACGCGGCCGGGCACGCGCGGGGTGCCCTCCTCGACGGCGCGGGCGACGGTCAGCTCGACGCCCAGCTCGCGGGCAGCCGCCTCGATGTCGTCGGCCAACCGCAGCGCGGCGACGGGCTCGTCGCTGCCCTCGAGGGGGTCCTTCTCGGCGTTGGCGAGGCGGGTCAGCGCCTCGCGCGCCATGCTCACCGCGAGCGTGCGTTCGCGGGGGGTCGAAGCGCGCTCCGCGGCCAGCAGTGCACCCAGCACGCTGTCGTGCATGAGGGCGGCGACCGCCACGCGCTCGTGCTCGGTGGCAGCCGTGGCCGCCGCCGACGCGTAGCTCGACACCGCGGAGGCGCGGGCCTGGTCCACGTTGGCGGCGATCGAGCGGTACATCCAGCCCAGCGTCAGCAGCACGCTGCCGAGGATGAGGGCGAAGGTCACATCGAGCGCGATCGGCAGGATGAACTCGCTGCGCCCGCCCGCCTGCACGAGACGCACCACGCCGAACAGCAGAGGGGCCGCCACCGTCCAGGTGATCTGCAGCGAGATCGGGAAGGCCACCACCGTGGCCACCGTCGCGACGTTGATGAGGTAGAAGATCCAGGGATTCTCGGTGGGCGCGGGCGGCGGTCCACCCGCCGTCGCGATCGGCCACAGGGCGAGGGCGAGCACGAAGACCACGGCGAAGATGCCCGAGAACACGCGCGCGAAACGCCCGATCGTGCACGCGACGATCATGGCGAGCAGCGGCAGGAACACCGCCAGCACCAGCGGCACGTGCCACCCCTCGGCCTCGTCTCCGGGGCCGAAGGCCGCGGCGAAGGCCTGGGCGCCGAGCACGAGCGAACCCGGGCCGACGATGAGGGTGATGACGCGTTCGATGCGCGTCTGCGTGAACGATCCCTGCTCCGCCTGCCCCTCTCGGGTGTGGGGGATGCGCCCCCACGCGTCGTCGAGCACGGATCGATCGGTTTCAGCCATGGGTGGGAGCGTCATCGGGCGCGTCATGCAGGATGCCGTCTTCCATGGCCCGACGCAGGAGGTCGACCTTGGTGGGGGCCGGGCGCCCCACCTCGACGTATTTCACACGGACGCGGGTGATGTTCTCTTTGGCCGTCGAGTAGGCCACGCCCAGCCGGTCGGCGACCGCCTTGAGCGGAAGGCCCGCGGCGTACAGCCGCAGCACCTCGCGCTCGCGCGTCGACAGTTGCGCATCGGCGAAGGCGCGGTCGCCCTCGACGGCGCTGGCCCACTCGACGTTGTCGAGCAGCTCGCCACGGGCGACGGTGCGGATGGCGCCGAGCACCTCGTGGGTGGGAGAGGACTTGCTGACGATGCCGGCGGCGCCGGCGGCGAGCGCTTCGCGTACCGCGGCGGCGCGGTCGGCAACGCTGTGGATGATGACGCTCGAGCCGTCGCGTACGACGCGGTCGACGTTCTCCGACACCGTGGTGCCGTCGCCGAGCGTGAGATCGAGCACCACGACGTCGGCCGGAGTGGTGACGGTGGCGCGGCGCCAGTCGAGGTACGCGGCGACGTTGGCGCCCGAGAAGACCACCTCGGTCGCTTCGGTGCGCGCGAGGGCGGCCTCCAGCCCGAGCCGGACCGACTCGTGGTCATCGATGAGGGCGACGCGCGTCATCCCCACATCGTATCGGCGCGGACCCTCGCCGCGCAGAAGCGCTCCCGCGGCGGGCGCGTCAGCGGCGCAGCACCGTCACGGCCTCGACATGGTGCGAGTTCGGGAACAGGTCGACGCCCCGGATGCCGTCGGTCCGGTACCCGTGCTCGCCGAAGATCGCGAGGTCGCGGGCCAGGGCCACCGGATCGCAGGCGACGTAGACGACGGCGGCCGGCGACAGAGCCGCGATCCCCTCGACGGCCGGTCGTCCAGCCCCGGCGCGCGGGGGGTCGAGCAGCACCACTCCGCGCGACAGGCGCTCGCGCTCGCGTGCGGAGGCGTCGGCGGCGAGCGCGGTGACGAAGCGGTCGACCCGCGCGGTCTCGGCGCGGGCGCCGATCCACTCCGCGAGGTTCTCGCCGGCGTGCTCGGTGGCCCGGGCGTCCGACTCGATGCTCATCACGCGGGTGGCGGGGCCGCCCGCCTCGGCCAGGGTCGCCGCGAACAGGCCCACACCCCCGTAGAGGTCGAGGTGGGTGGCATCCGGATCGAGATCGCCGACCTGTTCGGCCAGTTCCGCCGCGACGAGGGAGGTGAGGGTGTGCGCCGCGAGGCGGTGCACCTGCCAGAAGCCGCCCGCGTCGACGCGGAATACCCGGTCGCCCACGCGCTCCTCGACGACCTCCGGTGCCGGGTGCGCCCGCGTGCCCTCGGGACGCGGCAGGACCCGCACGCGACCGTCGGACGGCTGGACGAGGTCGATACGCCCCGGAGCCGCCGCGTGCCGGACTTCGGCGGCCGCGCGGGCCACGGCATCCGTCGCCAAGGGGAGATCGGGGGTCTCCACCACGTGGTGCGACCGGGCGGCGTAGGCGCCGACGCGGCCCGCCTCGTCGACGTGCAGGCTCACGCGCGTGCGCCAGCCCGTGCCGTCAGCCGATTCGGGGTGCTCGGCGTCTCCCGCGGCGCGGACGTCGACCGGCAGCTCGAGCTTGCCGACGCGCTCGACGGCCTCGCGGATGACGCGCTGCTTGAGGGCCCGCTGGTGGGCGAGCTCGATGTGGCCGAACTCCGCACCGCCCACCCGGTCGGACGGGTCGACGTCGATACCCGCGGCGCTCCACACGTGCGGCCGGCGCTCGGGAGCGGCGTCGAGCACCTCCACGGCGTCGGCGCGCCAGAACGACTTCTTGCGCGTGTCGGTGAGGCGGGCGCGGATGCGCTCGCCCGGCAGCGTGTCCGCCACGAAGACGACGCGCCCCTCGTGCCGTCCGACGAAGACACCGCCATGGGCGATGCCGGTGATGTCGAGTTCGATGAGGTCGCCGTCGTGCATCCTCCGAGCCTGTCACACGCGGCCGGGAGAGCGCCGGGCCGGGGTCCCTGAGCCTGTCGAAGGGTCCGGGACCCGCGCACGGCCGGTGGCTTCGACAAGCTCAGCCACCTCGCGATCCGAGGTCCCTGAGCCCGTCGAAGGGGGTCCCTGAGCCCGTCGAAGGGAGATCCCTGAGCCCGTCGAAGGGTCCGGGACCCGCGCACGGCCGGTGGCTTCGACAAGCTCAGCCACCTCGCGATCCGAGGTCCCTGAGCCTGTCGAAGGGTCCGGGACCCGCGCACGGCCGGTGGCTTCGACAAGCTCAGCCACCTCGCGATCCGAGGTCCCTGAGCCCGTCGAAGGGCGGTCCCTGAGCCCGTCGAAGGGGGTCCCTGAGCCTGTCGAAGGGTCCGGACGCCTCCGGAGCGTGGGTAGCGTGGGCGCATGCGCGTGTGCTTGGCATCCACTTCCCCCGCTCGTCTCATGCTGCTGCGTCAGGCGGGCATTGAGCCCGAGGCGCGGTCGCCCCGGGTCGACGAGGAGGCGGTCATCGCGGAGGTCGAGGCGGCCGAGGCGCGGCGCCTGCCCGCCCCCGAGCACGTGCTGCTCCTCGCGCGCCGCAAGGCGGCCGACGTCGCGCACCGCCTGCGCGCGGAGGAGCCCGACTTCGACGGTTTCGTCATCGGCGGCGACTCGATGTTCGCCCTGGGCGACGAAATCCTCGGAAAGCCGTACACCCCGGATGCCGCGACCGCCCGCTGGCGCGGGATGAGGGGCCGCACCGGGGTGCTGCACTCCGGACACAGTGTCTTCCGCCTCTCCCCCGGCGCGGAGCCGCAGGAGGCCCACGCCGTCGCCGAGGCCTCGGTGACCTTCGCCGCCGACGTCGACGACGACGAGATCGCCGCCTACGTCGCCACCGGTGAGCCGCTGCTCGTGGCGGGGGCCTTCACCGTCGACAGCCTCGGCGGGGCGTTCATCGAGCGCGTCGACGGAGACCCGTCGACGGTGGTGGGCATGTCGCTCTCGACGGTCCGACGTCTGGTGCGCGAACTGGGCGGCTCGTGGACCGACCTGTGGAACCGTTCGTAGACTCCCTCACACGTTTTTCGGCGTTTCTTATCGAGGAGGGTCAAAAGGCCGGGGTGCCCCCTCGCTAGGCTGGGAGGATGCCGAAGATCGCCAAGGTCCTTGTCGCCAACCGCGGCGAGATCGCCGTCCGAGTCATCCGCGCCGCCCGTGATTCGGGGAAGGCCTCCGTCGCGGTCTACGCCGATCAGGACCGCGACGCCCTGCACACCCGCCTCGCCGACGAGGCCTACGCCCTCGACGGCGCGACCAGCGCTGACTCCTACCTCTCGATCGAGAAGATCCTCTCGGTCGCCCGCCGCTCCGGCGCCGACGCCGTGCACCCCGGCTACGGCTTCCTCGCCGAGAACGCCGACTTCGCCCGCGCCGTCATCGGCGCCGGCCTCATCTGGATCGGTCCCTCGCCCGACGCCATCGAGGCGCTCGGCGACAAGGTCACCGCGCGCCACGTCGCCGAGAAGGTCGGGGCGCCGCTGGCCCCCGGAACCCCCGGCCCCGTCTCGGGCGCCGACGAGGTCATCGCCTTCGCGAACGAGGTCGGCCTGCCGATCGCCATCAAGGCCGCGTACGGCGGCGGTGGACGCGGCCTGAAGGTCGCGCGCGAGCTCGACGAAGTCGCCGAGATGTTCGAGTCGGCCACGCGCGAGGCCGTCGCCGCGTTCGGTCGCGGCGAGTGCTTCGTCGAGAAATACCTCGACAAGCCGCGCCACGTCGAGACGCAGTGCCTCGCCGACTCGGCCGGCAACGTCGTGGTCGTCTCCACGCGCGACTGCTCGCTGCAGCGCCGCCACCAGAAGCTCGTCGAAGAGGCGCCCGCGCCGTTCCTGACCGACGAGCAGAACGCCATCCTGTACTCGGCGTCGAAGGCCATCCTCAGAGAGGTCGGCTACGTCGGTGCCGGCACCTGCGAGTTCCTCATCGGCGCCGACGGCACGATCTCGTTCCTCGAGGTGAACACCCGTCTGCAGGTGGAGCACCCGGTCTCCGAAGAGGTCACCGGCATCGACCTGGTGCGCGAGCAGTTCCGCGTCGCCGAGGGCGAGGAACTCGGCTACGACGACCCCGCGCCCACCGGCCACTCGATCGAGTTCCGCATCAACGGAGAGGACCCCGGTCGCGGGTTCCTCCCCCAGCCCGGCCCGATCCACGTCTTCAAGACGTTCGGTGGCCCCGGCATCCGCCTCGACTCCGGCGTGACCGCGGGCGACAGCGTCTCGGGCGCCTTCGACTCGCTGCTCGCGAAGATCATCGTGACCGGCCGCGACCGCGCCGAGGCGCTCGAGCGTTCGCGCCGCGCCCTCGACGAGTTCGAGGTCGCGGGCATGCCGACCGTCATCCCCTTCCACCGCAAGGTCGTGCGCGACCCCGCCTTCACCGCCGAGAACGGCGAGTTCGGCGTCTTCACGCGCTGGATCGAGACGGAGTTCGTCAACGACATCCCCGCGTGGGACGGCGAGCTCGAAGCCCCCGCCGCGGCCCCCGGCCGCCACACGGTGGTCGTCGAGGTCGGCGGCAAGCGCCTCGAGGTGAGCCTGCCCGACCGCATCACCGCGGCGGCACCGCAGGTCGGTCGACCCGCGGCCGCTCCCCCGTCCCGCCGCGCGCACGCCGCCTCTCCCACGGCCGGCGCCACCGGCGACGCGGTGAAGTCGCCGATGCAGGCCACCGTCGTCAAGGTCGCCGTCGAAGAGGGCCAGCAGGTCGTCAAGGGCGACCTGGTCGTCGTGCTCGAGGCGATGAAGATGGAGCAGCCCATCCAGGCCCACAAAGACGGCACGGTCGCCGGCATCGACGCCTCGGCCGGCACCACGGTCGCCGCGGGCCACCAGCTGCTGCTGATCAGCTGACGGGCCCTTTCATTCGCACGGCGCCGCGCTCCCTCGGGGGCGCGGCGCCGTCACAGGTGGCTGAGCCTGTCGAAGCCACCGCAACCCGCGACGAAGACCGGACCCTTCGACAAGCTCAGGGACCTGCGCCACACAGGTGGCTGAGCCTGTCGAAGCCACCGCAACCCGCCGCGAAGACCGGACCCTTCGACAAGCTCAGGGACCTGCGCCACACAGGTGGCTGAGCCTGTCGAAGCCACCGCAACCCGCCGCGAAGACCGGACCCTTCGACAAGCTCAGGGACCTGCGCCACACAGGTGGCTGAGCCTGCCGAAGCCACCGCAACCCGCGACGAAGACCGGACCCTTCGACAAGCTCAGGGACCTGCGTCACACAGGTGGCTGAGCCTGTCGAAGCCACCGCAACCCGCGACGAAGACCGGACCCTTCGACAAGCTCAGGGACCTGCGCCACACAGGTGGCTGAGCCTGTCGAAGCCACCGGCGAGCTCAGGCACCTCCGTCACACAGGTGGCTGAGCCTGTCGAAGCCACCGCAACCCGCGACGAAGACCGGACCCTTCGACAAGCTCAGGGACCTGCGTCAGTCCTCGCCGGGGTCGTCGCGGTCGACGATGTGCATGGCGCGCGCGGCGTCGGTGATGCTCGAGGTCAGCGAGGGGTACACCGCGAACACGCGGGCCACCTGGTCGACGGTGAGGCGGCGCTCGACGGCGATCGCAATCGGGTAGATGAGCTCCGACGCCTTGGGGCCGACGATCACGCCGCCCATCACGGTGCCGCTGCCCTCGCGGGCGATGAGCTTGACGAAGCCGTCGGTGATGCCCTGCATCTTCGCGCGGGGGTTGGCCGAGAGCGGGAGCTTGCGCACCTTGCCGGCGATCCGGCCCTCGATGACGTCCTGCTCGCTGAAACCGACGGTGGCGATCTCGGGCGCGGTGAAGATGTTGGCCGTGATGCGGCGCGTCTCGAGCGGGATCACGATGTCGCCGAGGGCGTGGAAGATCGCCTGACGCCCCTGCATCGAGGCGACGGATGCCAGAGGGTAGAAGTTCGTGCAGTCCCCGGCCGCGTAGATGTTGGGCACCGAGGTGCGCGCTACGCGGTTGACGCGGATGTGACCGGATGCCGTCATCTGCACCCCCGCCTGCTCGAGTCCGATGCCCGCGGTGTTCGGGATCGATCCGACCGCCATCAGGCAGTGACTGCCCTCGATGGTGCGGCCGTCCGACAGGGTGACGGTGACGCCCTCGCCGGTGTTGACGACCGAGTCGGCCCGCGCCTTCGCCAGCAGGGTCATGCCGCCGCGCTGGAACACGCGTTCGAGCACGGCCGCGGCATCCTGATCCTCGCCCGGGAGCACCTGGTCGCGGCTCGAGACGAGCGTGACCTTCGCGCCGAGGTTCATGTACGCCGAGGCGAACTCGGCGCCGGTCACGCCGGAGCCCACCACGATGAGGTGCGAGGGCACCGACTTCATGTTGTACAGCTGCGTCCACGTGAGGATGCGCTCGCCGTCGGGCTGCGCCGAAGGCAGTTCGCGGGGCGAGGCGCCGACTGACACGACGAGGGTCTCGGCCTCGATGCGGTCGAAGTCGGTTCCGCCGGCCTCGGTCGAGACGACCACCGCGCCGTTGCCGTCGAGGCGTCCGTGACCCGAGATGATGCGGACGCCCGCCTCGAGGAGCGACGAACGCATGTCGTCGGACTGCTGCCGCGCGAGCGAGAGCAGGCGCTGGTTGACCGCGGCGAGGTTGATCGCCACCTCGGGGGTCAGCGGCTTGCCGCGGTCGTCTTTGGCGAACAGCTGCACGCCGAGGCTGCTGGCGTTGCGGATCGCGACGGCCGCGTCGGCGGTGGCGATGAGGGTCTTCGAGGGGACGACGTCGGTGATGACGGCCGAGCCGCCGACTCCCGCGCGCTCGACGAGGGTGACGTCGGCGCCGAGCTGTGCGGCGGAGAGGGCCGCCTCGTAGCCGCCGGGGCCGCCGCCGACGATCGCGACGGACTGCTTGCGCTCGAAGCTCTGCACCATGGCATCCATTCTGTCAGCGCTGGGCGGATGCCGATGCGCCACTCAGCTGCGCCCGACACGATGATCCGAGGTGTGTGCCGTCTGGCCCGCGGGCCCCGCCTTTTCTAGAGTGGGGGGATGTCCAACAGCACAGCCCACCCGCTCGACGACCCCGCGGTCGACCCGTTCGAGATCGCCGCCGCCGCGGCCGCCGACATCGCCCGCCTCTCGGGTGTCGAGCACCACGACATCGCCGTGACCCTCGGATCCGGCTGGGGACGCGCCGCCGAGCTCATCGGCGAGGAGACGGCGTCGTTCCCCGCGACCGAGGTCGTCGGTTTCTCCAAGCCCGCCCTCGAGGGGCACGTCGGCACGCTCCGCAGTGTCCGCACCCCCGGCGGCAAGAACGTGCTCGTCATCGGCGCGCGCACGCACTACTACGAGAACCACGGCGTGCGCCGGGTCGTGCACAGCGTGCGCACCGCGGCCGCGACGGGCGCGAAGACGATGATCCTCACCAACGGTGCGGGCGGTATCCGCGAGACGTGGAAGCCCGGCCAGCCCGTGCTCATCAGCGACCACATCAACCTCACGGCCGACTCGCCCCTCGAGGGCGCGACCTTCATCGACCTCACCGACCTGTACTCGAAGCGCCTGCGCGACGTCGCCCGGTCGATCGACCCCTCGCTCGACGAGGGCGTGTACACGCAGTTCCGCGGGCCGCACTACGAGACGCCCGCCGAGGTGCAGATGGCCAAGACCATCGGCGGCCACATCGTCGGCATGTCGACCGCCCTCGAGGCGATCGCCGCGCGTCAGGCCGGCATGCAGATCCTGGGCTTCTCGCTCATCACGAACCTGGCCGCCGGCATCCAGAAGACGCCCCTCAGCCACGAAGAGGTGCTCGAGGCCGGCCGCGAGGCCGAGCCGGTGATCTCGGCGCTGCTCGCCCGCGTGATCGGCGCGTTGTGAGCGGGTACGTCGACGCGGCCCGCGCCTGGCTGGCGCAGGACCCGGATGCCGTGACCCGCGACGAGCTCACCTCGCTGCTCGCGCGCGTCGAGGACGGCGATGCGGAGGCGGCGGCCGACCTCGAGGATCGCTTCTCGACGCGGCTCGCCTTCGGCACCGCGGGCCTGCGCGGGACCCTCGGCGCCGGCTCCAACCGCATGAACCGCGTGCTCGTCTCCCAGGCGGCGGCGGGTTTCGCGGCGTACTTGCTCGAGCGCTCGTCCGGCTCCGCACCGACCGTGGTGGTCGGGTACGACGGACGCCGCAACTCCGACGTGTTCGCGCGCGACTCGGTCGAGATCTTCGCCGGCGCGGGCCTGAACGCGATCCTGCTCCCCCGCCTGCTGCCGACGCCCGTGCTCGCCTTCGCCGTGCGCCACCTCGGCGCCGACGCCGGCGTCATGGTCACCGCGAGCCACAACCCGCCCGACGACAACGGCTACAAGGTCTATCTGGGCGGCGACGACCAGGGCGCGCAGATCGTCTCGCCCGCCGACGCCGAGATCGCCGCGCACATCCAGCGGATCGCCGACGGGGGCAACATCACCACGCTCCCCCGCTCGGTCGGCTACGCCAACGCCCCCGAGTCGGTCGTCGAGGCGTACGTCTCCGCGACCGCCGCGGTGGCCCCCGCACCCGCCGGCGCCGAGGGCCTGAACTGGGTGTACACCGCGATGCACGGCGTCGGGTGGGAGACCGTCTCGCGCGTGCTCACCGAGGCCGGCTACCCCCAGCCCACCGTCGTCGAGGCGCAGATCCACCCCGACGGGCGCTTCCCGACCGTCGCGTTCCCCAACCCGGAAGAGCCCGGGGCTATGGACCTGTCGTTCGAGACCGCGCGCGCGGTCGACGCCGAGCTCGTCATCGCCAATGATCCGGATGCCGACCGCCTGGCCGTCGCCATCCCCGACGCCGACGCCGAGGGCGGGTGGCGCCGGCTGACCGGCAACGAGATCGGCCTGCTGCTGGGCTGGCGGGCGGCGCGGCTCGCGGCCGAGGGGGCCTCCCCTACGGGCGACGCCTCCGACGACGCCGCCGAGGCGCGCGGAGACGCCGGGGCGCCGGCATCCCTCGCCTGTTCTTTGGTCTCGTCGCCCGGACTCCAGGCCGTCGCGGAGCACTACGGTCTCGAATTCCACTCCACCCTCACGGGGTTCAAGTGGATCTCGCGCGCGCCCGGCATCGTGTTCGGCTTCGAGGAGGCCCTCGGCTACCTCGTCAACCCGACGACCGTGCGCGACAAAGACGGGATCTCGGCCGCCGTGGCTCTTCTGGGCATGGCATCCGAAGCCCGTGCCCAGGGCCGCACCGTGGCCGACCTGCTGCAGGAGTTCCGCGACACGTTCGGCGCGTTCGCGAGCGACCAGATCTCGGTGCGCGTGAGCGACGTCAGCGAGATCGCCGGGATCATGGCCGCCCTGCGCGCCCAGCCTCCCGCCGCGGTGGGCGAGATCGCCGTGTCGCGCATCGACGACCTGCTGCTCGGCGTCGACGGACTGCCCCCGGGCGACGTGCTGCGCCTGTGGCTCGACGACGGCTCGCGCCTCATCGTGCGCCCCAGCGGCACCGAGCCCAAGCTCAAGCTGTACCTCGACGTGCGCGGCTCGTCCGCGAAGAAGGCGCGCCGCCGCCTCGACGCGCTGCGCGCCGGGGCCGAGGAGTTGCTGGTGTCGGTGCGCTGACGCGCCGCGTCCCCGGCTTGGGGCGCATCCCGTCGTCTGGGGCGTATTTTGATCGCCCCGAACAACGGAATGCGCCCCAAACCCCATTGTGGGCAGTTCACGGACGGCTCCTCCCCAGCGACGACCGTTCGACGACCGTCCCCCGAATGCGACGATGGACGGATGCCGGCATCCGCCGCCACGCAGACTCGGGTCATGCTCGCGCTTCCTCCCCTTCTCTCCTGGGAGGATCTGCGGGCCGACGGCGTCGGTCCAGCACAGACGGGACGGATGGTCCGGTCGGGCGATCTGGTCCGACTCCGGCCCGGTGTCTACATCCGCGCCGACCCTGACCACCCGCCCACCCCGGAGGAGTGGATCATCTTGCGGGCTCGCGCATTGGCTCGGACCAGCGCTGAGCCTCCGCTGTTCTCCCACCTGACCGCCGCCGCTCTGCACGGGCTCCCGGTTCGGGCACCGACCTCGCCGAAGGTGCACATCACCCTGCCGTCCGAGCGGCCCGGCGCGCAGTCACTCGTCGTCAGGCACCGCGGCGAGGTGCCCGAAGACCAGCAGGTGCAGCGCCACGGCGTCCGATTCACGAGCCTCGAGCGCACGATGGCCGACGTCGCGCGCACCGCGTCGTTCGAGACCGCGGTCTGCGCGCTCGACGCCGCGTTCCGGCCCGTGACCGCCCCAGAACCCGGTGTGAACGACATCGAGGCGGCGGACGAACTCCGCGCGAAGGTGCTCGCGATCGCTTCGCGCTCGGCCCATGGTCGCGCTCGTGCGCTCCGCGCCCTCGCTTTCGCCGACGGACGCGCCCACCTGCCGGGAGAGAGCATCAGTCGCATCCGCCTCACGGAGTTGGGTTTCGCACGGATCGACCTCCAAGTCCACGTCGCCGGCCCTTCCGGCCAGAACTATTACGTGGACTTCGGCCTCGACGACGCGAGGGCCTGGGGCGAGTTCGATGGCGAGAAGAAGTACCGCGACGAAGCGATGCGCTCGGGTCTCACGCTCGAAGACGTCCTGCTGCAGGAGAAGCAGCGCGAGGACTGGATTCGAGGGACCACCCAGCGACCGTTCGCTCGGTGGAAATGGGCCCACCTCCGCTCGGCAGAGACCCTCGCCCAGCGACTGGCGAGCTTCGGGATCCGCGCGCGCTGAGGCGGGCCCCTCTTGCCCCCCCGGTTTGGGGCGAATCTCGCAGTTTGGGGCGAGATTTGCTCGCCCCAAACTGCGGATTCCGCCCCAAACCGACATCATCGGGTGTCCCACGACACGGCGCCGACACTCCGCGCCCGGGCGTGATCACGCCGCCCGGCGCGACGGAGAGAAGGGCTGGACGGGTTTGGGGCGGGATTTGTCAGTTGGGGCGTGAATTTCCCGCCCCAAGGTGCGAAATGCGCCCCAAACCCGAAGAGCGCGACCCGCGCCGGGCGAGACCCCGCGTCAGCCCGGCGAGACCCCGCGTCAGCCCGGCGAGACCCCGCGTCAGCCCGGCGAACCCCGCGTCAGCCGTCGATCACCGCGACCAGCTCATCCAGAAACGCCGGGAACGAGGTCGCGCGGCGCACGATGCGCTGCACGCTGTCGCGCTCGCTGAACACCTCGACGAACTGCTCGAACACGGTCTGGAAGGCCTCGCGGTCGGTTTCGCTGAAGGCCACGAGCGCGACCACCTGCACGCGCCCCTCGCCCCACTCGATCGAGGGGTCGGCGATGCCGATCGCGATGCGGGTCTGCGTCGCGGTCATGCCCATCGCGTGGGGCACGGCGAGCGCGTCGGTGAAGGCGGTCGACGAGATCGACTCGCGCTCGACCGCGCGGTCCACGTACGCGTCATCGATGACGCCCTGTTCGACGAGCATGCCGCCGAGGCGCTGGATCACGCCGGCCTCGCCATTCGCGGCATCCAGCCCCCGCACGAAAGCCTCGGGGGCGAAGTACCGCTCGAGCTCGGCCCGCAGACGGGCGAGGCGACGCCCGCGGCGGATGCGACCGGCGGCGGCCTGCACGCGCTCGACGTCGGCGTCGGTGAGGAACGGCTGGATCCGCACGAACCGGTCGCCCGGCCGTGGCGGGTCGATGGTCGTGAGCACCAGGTCGGTGTCGATGGAATCCCACGCGGGGTCGATGCGGGTCTCGACGCCGACGACCTCGATCGCCTGGCCGAGCGAGCGATCGATGCTCGAGCGCAGCAGTTCGTGCAGCTCGTAGTAGCCGGGGCACACGATCGTCGCGGTCAGCAGCTGGTCCGCGCGACGGCTGCGCTCGAGGCGACCTCCGACGTGCATGGCGATGTAGGCGATCTCGTCGTCGAGGATCGGGATGCCGAGGCCGTCCTGCAGCCCCTTGGCGATGTACACCGCGACCTCGAAGATCATCGGGTACGTCGACTTCAACGAGCGCGTGAGCGGATTGCGCGACCACGCCTGCTCCTTCGCGCGGTGCAGCAGGTTCTGCACGTGCAGCGCGAGGCGCAGGATGAAGTCGTCGTGGGCGATGTCGACGAGGAACTCGGATGCCGCGTTCTCGACGACCCGCCGGACGGCCACCTCGACGGCCGGGTCGAGGCGGGAGCGCACGTCGTCGCCGGCCGGGGATCCGGGCGCGACGATACGGGTCAGCACGAGGGTCGCGAGGTGGCGCAGGTCGCCCGAGCCGAGCTGCACGCCGATGTGCTTGACCGTCAGGCGGTCGAGCAGCGCGACGACGGCGGCCGCGGCATCCGACGAATCCCCGCCCGGAGAGCCGAGGGCCCGGTCGCGCGTGGTGCGGTCGGCGGCGATGGCGATGTGCATGACCACGTCGCCGATGCCGATCTCGTTGACGTAGTAGCCGAGGGCCCCGAGTTCCGCGACGAGTTCGGCCTTGAACGGCCCGAACGCGCGGGCACCGACCGACTGCTCGCCGAGCGTGCGCCGCAGGGCGTCGAGGTCGAAGAGCCCGGCGTCCATCTCGTCGTGCGCGAGCTTGGACAGCAGTCGGCGTTGGGCGACCTCCGTGCCGCGAAGACGGGCGGTGGATGCCGAGCGCTCGAGGGTCAGTTCGGTGCCGCCGAGCAGCCCGCGCACGCGCGCGAGGTCGGCCTCGAGGGTCGCGGTGCTCACGTGCAGGGCGTCGGCGGTCTCGAACACGTCGATGCCGTCGGCGGAATCGAGCAACCGGCGCACGAGCGTGTGCAGGCGGTCGCGCGGGGTGCCGGCATCCGCCCCCGTCAACGCCCGAAGGGCCGCCGCGGCGTCGGACCCGGCGCGGTAGCCGAGGGGCCCCGACTCGATCGCGGCGCCGCCCGGGACGCGGGCGTTGATCGCCGTGACGTACGAGCGCACGCTGCGCGGGGTCACGCCCAGCGCGTCGGCGAGCGACGCCGCGGTCGACCACTCCGCGTCCCGCATGAGCAGGGCCAGCAGGCGGTCTTGGCGAGCCTTGGTCGTCACGATCCGTCCTCCGCACCGCCCCGGTTGGCAGCGTTCCGACCATCCTTTCACGCCCGTCCGCCCCCGGCGCGGGGCGAGACGGTGCGCGCAGCGGGGGGCCGCGGCATCCGCGTTCCGGGGGGTGGGAAACGAACCTGGTTGTCCGCTGTGAGACGGGTGCGGACAATCGAGAGGAAGAAAGGCCGGTCGATGAGGATCCTCGTGGTGTGTGGAGCGGGTGCGTCGAGCACGTTCGTCGCGCAACGCGTTCGTCGTGCTGCGCACGAGAAGGGCCTGGACTACTCCGCCTCGGCGGGAACGTCGCGGTCCCTCCCGATCGACCTCGACGCCGCCGATCTCGTGCTGGTGGGCCCGCACCTCGCGCCCGAACTCGAGCGCATCCGCCTCGAGGCCGCCCCGCGCGGCGTGACCGTCGTGCTGCTGCCCGACGACGTCTTCGCCGACCAGAGCGGCATCCGAACCCTCGCCCTGGTCGAGGACGCCCTGCGTTCCGCCCAGCCCGCGGACACGATCTGAACTCGACGGAGAGGACACTCATGCCCCACCTGACCCGCACCGTCCGCATCGGCTCGTCGCACGGCCTGCACGCCCGCCCCGCGAAGCTCTTCGCGCAGGCCGCGAAAGACTCCGGCATCCCCGTCACCCTCGCCAAAGACGCCGGAAAGCCGGTCAACGCCGCGAGCATCCTGGGGATCATCGCCCTGGGGCTCGAGCAGGGCGACTACGTGACCCTCGTCGCCGACGGCGACAACGCCGAGGCGACGCTGGAGCGCCTCGCCGAACTTCTGACCACCGACCACGACGCCGAGTAAAGGAAACACAGCACCATGACGGAACTCCGTGGAGTCGGAATCGGACTGGGCGTCGCCCAGGGACCCATCGCGCGCATGGCCGAGCCCCTGCCCGCCCCGAAGGACGCCAAGAGCGAGCTCTCGGTCGACGACGAGACCGCCCGCGTGCGCGAGGCCATCGGCGCCGTCGCCCGCGAGCTGGAGGCCCGCGGCGCGGAGGCCGGTGGCGCCGCCCGCGACGTGCTCGAGGCGCAGGCGATGATCGCCGAAGACCCCACCCTCGAAGCCGAGGTCGACGCGCGCCTGGCCGCCGGCAAGACCGGCGAGTTCGCGGTGCACGACGCCTTCGCTTCGTTCCGCGAGCAGCTCGTGGCCCTCGGCGGCTACCTCGGCGAGCGCGCGGCCGACCTCGACGACGTCGCCCAGCGCGTGATCGCGCGCCTCCGCGGCGTCGCGGCCCCCGGCATCCCCGACCCCGGTCACCCCTTCGTGCTGGTCGCGAAAGACCTCGCCCCGGCCGACACCGCCCTGCTCGACCTCGACAAGGTGCTGGCCCTGGTCACCACCGAGGGCGGCCCCACCTCGCACACCGCGATCCTGGCCCGCGAGAAGTCGATCGTCGCGGTCGTCGGCGCCGCCGGCGCGAAGGACCTCGTCGACGGCCAGACGGTGATCGTGGATGCCGCCGCCGGCGTCGTGACCGTCGACCCGAGCGCCGACGACCTGGCGCGGGCCGAGAACCGTGCCGCAGCCCGAGCCGCCTCGGCATCCGCCCCCATCACCGACGGCGCCCTCGCCGACGGCACGAAGGTCCCCCTGCTGGCCAACCTCGGCAAGCCCGGCGGAGCGGGCGAGGCCGTCGAGCTCGGCGCCGAGGGCGTGGGCCTGTTCCGCACCGAGTTCCTCTTCCTCAGCTCCAGCTCGGCCCCCACGGTCGAGGAGCAGCGCGCGGCGTACATCGAGCTGCTCAGCGCCTTCCCCGGCAAGAAGGTCGTCGTGCGCGTGCTCGACGCCGGCGCCGACAAGCCCCTGCCGTTCCTCAACGACGCGCACGAAGAGAATCCCGCGCTGGGTCTGCGTGGCCTGCGCGCCCTCCGCGCCAGCGAGGACATCCTGCGCGAGCAGCTGACGGCCCTCGCCGAAGCGGATGCCGCGACCCGGGCGTCCGAGTCCGGCCCCGCCGACCTGTGGGTCATGGCGCCCATGGTCTCGACCGTCGAGGAGACCCGGTACTTCACCGCGCTGGCGAAGGACTACGGCCTCAAGACGACCGGCGTCATGGTCGAGGTCCCCTCCTCGGCTCTCCTGGCCGACCGCATCCTCGAGATCGCCGACTTCGCCTCGATCGGCACGAACGACCTGACGCAGTACACGCTCGCCGCCGACCGCCTGCTCGGCTCGGTCGCGTCGTTCCAGGACCCGTGGCATCCGGCCGTTCTCCGCCTCATCCGCGAGGTCGGGGCCGCGGGCCGCACGCACGGCAAGCCCGTCGGCATCTGCGGAGAGGCCGCGGCCGACCCGATGCTCGCCGTCGTGCTCGTCGGGCTCGGCGCCACCACGCTGTCGATGGCCCCCACGGCCCTCGCCGACGTGCGCGCGACCCTGCTCACCCACACTCTCGACGATGCCCGCCGCATCGCCGAGGCCGCCCTGGCCGCGGACGACGCGGCCTCCGCCCGCGAGGCAGCCCAGGCCGCCTCCTCTCTCGTCCACACCCCGTGAACCCCGGGGCGGTTCCGGCCGCCCCGTCGACACCGCGGCGAAAGCCGTACCCCCCACACGGCCCCGGCCGTACAGCCAGTCAAGGAGACACAGCAATGACGACGACGTCACCCGCCAAGAAGCCGGGAGGGGCACGGATCGCAGTCCAGCGATTCGGTACGTTCCTCTCCGGCATGATCATGCCGAACATCGCGGCGTTCATCGCATGGGGCTTCATCACCATGCTCTTCATCCCCGCCGGATTCTTCGGTGCCAACAGCCCGTTCGGCTGGCACTGGGCCCCGGTCGCCGAGATCCTCGGCGGAGGCGGCAACGCCGCGACCATCAACTGGCCCGGCGCCATGACCGCGCTCACGGCCAACGAAGACGGCAGCACCTACCAGGGCTACGTCGGCCTGGTCAGCGTCATGATCACCTACCTGCTGCCGCTGCTGATCGCCAACACCGGTGGACGCATCGTCTACGGCGCCCGCGGTGGCGTCGTGGCGACCATCGCCGTGATGGGTGTCATCGTCGGTACCAACATCCCGATGTTCCTCGGCGCGATGATCATGGGCCCGCTCGCGGCCTGGGTCACCAAGCAGATGGACAAGCTGTGGGACGGCAAGATCCGCCCCGGCTTCGAGATGCTCGTGAACAACTTCTCCGCCGGCATCCTGGGCATGATCCTCGCGATCATCGGCTTCTTCGCCTTCGGTCCGGTCTTCCTCGGCATCAGCGCGGTCCTCGGCAGCATCGTCGCGTTCCTCGTGCAGTTCAACCTGCTCCCGGTGCTGTCGATCATCGTCGAGCCGGCCAAGGTGCTGTTCCTCAACAACGCCATCAACCACGGCGTCTTCACCCCGCTCGGCATCGAGCAGGCGGCGGAGTCGGGCAAGTCGATCCTGTTCCTCATCGAGGCGAACCCCGGCCCCGGCCTGGGTCTGCTGCTCGCCTTCACCTTCTTCGGTGTCGGTGCGGCCAAGGCGTCGGCTCCCGGCGCGATCATCATCCAGTTCCTCGGCGGCATCCACGAGATCTACTTCCCGTACGCCCTCGCGAAGCCCATGACGATCCTCGCGCTGATCGCCGGTGGCGCCTCGGGTGTCGCGACGAACATGATCTTCCAGGGCGGCCTGGCCTTCCCGGCCGCGCCCGGCAGCATCATCGCCGTCACCGTCGCCGCGATCGGTGCCGGTCCCGCCAACCTCCTGGTGGTCTACCTCTCGGTGGTCGTCGCCGCCGTCGTGACATTCCTGGTGGCCGGCATCATCCTCCGCGCCTCGCGCAAGCGCGACCAGGAGGCCGAGGGCGACAGCTTCGCCGCCGCCATCGACCAGACCGCCGCGAACAAGGGCAAGGAGTCGTCGGCCCTCGGCGCCCTCCGCACCCGCGCCGCCGGCACCACCGGTTCGGGCACGACCGAGGCGGCCGACCGCGATGTCGACGCCGCCCTCGGCGGCGCCGCCGGAGCCGTGGCGACCAAGCAGCTGAACAACATCGTGTTCGCCTGCGACGCCGGCATGGGCTCCTCGGCCATGGGCGCCAGCGTCCTGCGCAACAAGATCAAGAAGGCCGGCATCGACGGCGTCACGGTCACCAACCAGGCGATCGCGAACCTCGACGGCTCGGCCGACCTGGTCATCACGCAGAACCAGCTCACCGACCGCGCCAAGGCGCAGTCGCCCGACTCGCTGCACGTGTCGGTCGACAACTTCATGAACTCGCCGAAGTACGACGAGGTCGTGGAGATGGTGCGCGCCCAGCACGAGACCAAGTAATCCCCTAGCACGCCAGGGGTCGGTGCGTCAGCCCGACCCCTGGCGTCTTCCCGTCCGGCCCGCGGTTTGCGAGGCTGGACAGCACGACGAGAAAGGCGAGAACCATGTCGAACGTCCTCCGCAGCGAATCCGTCCGCATCCACCCCGGCAGTGCCACCCGCGAGGAGGCGATGAAGGAGGCCGCCGACCTGCTCCAGGCCACCGGCGCCGTCACCGCCGACTACTTCGCCGCCATGCAGCAGCGCGAAGAGACCGTGTCGACGTACATGGGCAACGAGCTCGCGATCCCGCACGGCACCAACGAGACCAAGCAGGCCATCCTCGAGTCGGGCCTCTCCGTCGTGCGCTACGACGGCGGCGTCGACTGGGGCGGGGAGCCCGTCACCTTCGTCATCGGCATCGCCGGCAAGGGCGACGAGCACCTCGAGATCCTGTCGCAGATCGCGATCTTGTTCTCCGAGGAGGACGACGTCGCACGCCTGAAGACCGCCTCCTCCCCCGAGGAGCTCTTCCAGGCCCTCTCGGGCTCCGTCAACGCATGAAGGCCGTCCACTTCGGCGCCGGCAACATCGGCCGGGGCTTCGTCGGTCTGCTGCTGCACGAGGGCGGATACGACCTCGTCTTCTCCGACGTCTCGGCGGCCCTCGTCGAGGCGATCAACTCGGCGTCGTCGTACACGGTCCACGAGGTGGGCGACGGAGGCGTCGACAAGCAGGTGACCAACTTCCGCGCGATCGACAGCTCGGTCGACGCGGAGGCCCTCGTCGACGAGATCGCCACCGCCGACGTGGTGACCACCGCCGTCGGCCCGACGATCCTGAAGTTCGTCGCCCCGCACATCGTCGCGGGCCTCGCATTGCGCGACCCCGCGCTCCCGCCGCTGCAGATCATGGCGTGCGAGAACGCGATCGGCGCGACCGACCAGCTGCGCGAGCACGTGGTGGAGCTGGCCGGCGAGTCGTGGGACGCCCTGGCGGCCCGTGCCGTGTTCGCCAACACCGCGGTCGACCGCATCGTTCCGGCGCAGGCCCAGGGCGGCGTCGACGTCACCGTCGAGCCCTTCTACGAGTGGGCGATCGAGGCCGCGCCGTTCGGCGACACCCCGCCGCACATCCCGGGGGCGCACTTCGTCGACGACCTCGAGCCGTACATCGAGCGCAAGCTCTTCACCGTGAACACCGGGCACGCCACCACCGCGTACTTCGGCGCGCAGGCGGGCATCGAGCGCATCTCCGACGCCCTCGCGAACCCCGAGATCGCGGCGAAGGTCGAGGCCGCACTCGAGGAGACCAGCGCGCTGCTGGTCGAGAAGCACGAGCTGGATGCCGGCGTGCAGAGCGAGTACCGCTCGACGATCCTGCGCCGCTTCCGCAACGCCGCCCTCCCCGACACCGTGTGGCGCGTGGGACGTCAGCCGCTGCGCAAGCTCTCGCGTCACGAGCGTTTCGTCGGGCCCGCCGCCGAGGCTGTGGAACGGAGCCTGCCCGTCGACGCCCTCGTCGCCGCCATGGCCGCCGCCCTCGAGTTCTCGGACACCGAGGACACCCAGGCCGTCGACCTGCAGCGCATGCTGCGCGAGCTCGATGCCGAGGCGTTCACCGCCGAGGTCACCGGGCTGGACGCTGCGCACCCGCTGTACGCGCGCATCGTCGAGATCGTCGCGGCCCGCAGGGCGGCGCTGCCCGCCTGAGCCCCGCGTTACCCTCGACAGGTGACCGACACGACCCCGTCCGACGCCGGCGGAGCGCCCCGAGCGCCCCGCCGGCGTCGTCGTCTTCTGCGCTGGATCCTCGGGGGTCTGGCCGCGATCGTCGTCCTGCTGATCGGCGGCATCCTGATCTACACGCAGGTGGGTGTCATGGGTGCCGAAGCCGAGCCTCTCGCGGCCGCCGAGGCGAACCCCGGCCTCACGATCAGCTCCGACGGCACGGGCATCGTGCTCTCCCCCACCTCGGGCGCGACCGGGCAGGGGCTCGTGTTCATCCCGGGCGCGAAGGTCGAGGCCGAGGGCTATATCGCGACCTTCGTCGACACGGTCGTCGACGACGGCATCACCGTCGTCATCACCCGTCCGTGGCTGAACCTCGCCTTCTTCGACCCGCGGCCGTTGTCGACGTTCACGGAGCTCGCGCCCGGAGTGTCGAGCTGGGCGGTCGGCGGTCACTCCCTCGGCGGCGTCCGGGCCTGCCAGTTGGCATCCGACGCCGATGCCCTGGTGCTGTTCGCCTCGTACTGCGCGAACGACCTCTCGGCATCCGGTCTGCCCGTCCTGAGCCTGTCGGGTTCGGAGGACGGACTCTCGACTCCCCAGAAGATCGCGGATGCCAAAGGCGAACTCCCCGCGAATGCGACGTTCGTGGAGATCCCCGGTGCCTCGCACGCGTCGTTCGGCGCGTACGGCCCGCAGCCCGGCGACGGCACCCCCACGGCCGATCCGGCCGAGGTCGACCGCGTCATCGCCGACGAGCTGGCGGGGTTTCTGCCGCGGCCGTGAGGGCGAGCGTCGCGAGCGGCTGCGCGCGGTCCTGGGCCGAACTCCGGAGATTCCTCGCGTTTCCGCGGAAATCGCGACCGGATCAGGGTCTTCGAGTCAGGATCTCCGGAGTTGTGCTCGCCCCGCGCACGACCGGCCGATGACGCGGCGCGACGACGAGACGTCGGTGGCGTGAACGGCTGCCGGAGGGCTCCTTCCGTTGCGTGCGTAACTCCGGAGATCGAAAGACCCGGGCCACCGGAAACCCGCCTCCCGCGCCGCACGCAGCCGATTCTCCGGAGTTCAGCCCCCTCCACACAGTCCCTCCCCAGGTGCCCGGCGCCGCGTGTTGTTCACAGATCCGGCTTTGACGCAGGTGCAGGGGGCGCTTTGGACCCCACGGTGGAGCGATGACGAACCCTCTCGAGTGGCCGACCGACCTCCCCCGGCTCGTATGGAATTCGTCGATGCTGCGCGACGCGGGGATGTCGCGCCGGGCGATCGATTCCGCGGTACGAAGCGGAGCACTCCAGCGCGTTCGTCGGGGCTCGTACGTGCCCGCCGGCTCCCGGCCGGATCTCGTCGAGTCCGCGAGCCTCGGCGGACGTCTCGACTGCGTCAGCCTATTGGAGGCAGTCGGCGTCTTCGTCCGTCGCCGCTCTGGGCTGCACGTCCAACAGGAGTCGCACGCCAGCCGACGTCCAGCCGCTCCGAAGGGAGTCCGTTATCACTGGCGGCGCTCCACGGCGCCCCGAGAGAGCGCGGTCACCGACCTCGTGGAAGCGCTTGTGCAGGCAGTCCGATGCCAGACGCCACGTGACGCCGTCGCCACGCTCGACAGCGCGTGGCACCTGGGCCATGTCGACGAACGCGACATCGCGGACATCTTCGTGAGGCTTCCTCACCGGTTCAGCGTCCTCCGCGGTCTGCTGGACAGACGCAGCGAGTCCGGCATCGAGTCGCTGGTCCGGCTCGTCTTGCGGAGTATCGGATGCCACGTCGAACTCCAGGTGCGGATCAAGGGCGTCGGCCGCGTGGACTTTCTGGTCGACGGCTGGCTCATCGTCGAGTGCGACAGCCAGCAGTTCCATGGCGACTGGCAGACCGTCAAACGCGACCGACGTCGTGACCTTGCCGCCGTCGAGCGCGGCTTCGTTCCGATCAGACTCCTCGCGGAAGATGTGCTGTTCCATCACGACGAGGTTCGGCACTCGCTCGAGCCCTCGTTCGCCGTGGGCCGTTACTGCCCGGCCTGTGACGCGGTCGGCCCGCGCCGCTCCCTCGGTACCCAACTCCGGAGATATGCGCCGGGACCCGCCCTCACACCGCCCCGAGGGGTCGATCGTCACTCGATCTCCGGAGTTGTGCACATCGCGGTGCTCGAACCCCCGCCGAACGTTCACGACACGCCGCTCCCCGCGCCCGGGAGCGGCGTGTCGTGGACACTCGACAGGGTGTCACTCCCGCGGAGGCTCGCCCCGCGCAGTCCCCGCCTTCTCGGCCGCGAGTTCGGCGCGGATCGACTCCGTCCGCACGTCGGTCGGGCGCTCGCCCGGCTCCCACAGGTGGTCGACCGCGGCCTGCGGGTGCCCCTCGGTCGCGGCGAGCGAGGCCTCCAGCGCCCGCTCGTACCGGCTCTGCCGACGCTTCAGCCACAGGCCCACCACGAGGAACACGGCCAACAGCACGTACGCGCTCGCGGCGAACGGGTGCAGCACGAGGTCGGCGACGTTGCCCTGGCTCAGCTGCAGCGCCTTGCGCAGCTGCTGCTCGCCCATGGGCCCGAGGATCAGACCCACGATGAGCGGGGCGATCGGGAAGCCGAAGCGCCTCATGAAGTACCCGAGCGCTCCCACGATGAGCAGGATCACGATGTCGAGCGTCGAGAAGCTCACCGCGTAGGCGCCCAGCACCGCGAAGGTGAGGATGCCCGCGTACAGGTACGGACGCGGGATCTGCAGCACCTTCACCCACAGGCCCGCCAGCGGCAGGTTCAGCACGATCAGCAGCACGTTGCCGATGTACAGGCTCGCGATCAGCGCCCACACGAGGTCGCCCTGGTTCTGGAAGAGCTGGGGTCCGGGCTGGATGCCGTAGGACTGGAACGCCGTGATGATGATGGCCGCGGTCGCCGTCGTCGGAAGACCCAGGGTCAGGAGCGGCACGAGCACGCCCGCCGCGGCGGCGTTGTTGGCCGCCTCGGGACCGGCGACGCCCTCGATTGCGCCGCGACCGAACTGCTCCTTGTTCTTCGACAGCTTCTTCTCGCTCGCGTACGACAGGAAGGTCGCCACGTCGGCCCCGCCGGCGGGGATGGTGCCGATCGGGAAGCCGATGAAGGTGCCGCGCAGCCACGGCTTCCACGAGCGCTTCCAGTCCTCTCGCGTCATCCAGCTGCGCCAGCCGCGCGTGACGGGGATGACCGGGACCGTACCGTGCCGAAGGCGCGCGGCGACGTACAGGGTCTCGCCGACGGCGAAGAGGCCGACGGCCACGAGCACGACGCTCACGCCGTCGGAGAGGGCCAGCACGCCCATCGTGTACCGCGCCTGACCGGTCGTCGCCTCGGTGCCGATCAAGCCCACGAGCAGTCCGATGCCGAGCGAGGCGAGGCCGCGCGCGGGCGAGGAGCCCAGCAGGGCCCCCACGGTGATGAACGCGACCACGATGAGGGCGACGAAGTCGGCCGGGGAGAGGTTGACCGCGAAGCGCGCCAGCAGGGGCGCGAACAGGGTCAGCAACGCCGTGGCGATCGTGCCGGCGATGAATGAGCCGATCGCCGCGGTGGCCAGGGCCGCCGCTCCACGACCGAGCTTGGCCATCTTGTTGCCCTCGATCGCGGTGATGACCGAGGCCGACTCGCCGGGGGTGTTCAGCAGGATGCTGGTGGTCGAGCCCCCGTACATCCCGCCGTAGTAGATCCCGGCGAAGGTGATGATGGCCGCCGTCGGCGACAGCGAGTAGGTCAGCGGCAGCAGCAGCGCCACCGTCATGGCGGGTCCGATGCCCGGGAGCACTCCGACCGCGGTTCCGATGACGACGCCGAGCAGCGCGAACAGCAGGTACTCCGGCTGCAGCGCGGTGGCGAATCCCTCCATGAGGGAGTTGACAGCATCCATGTCGACGGTCTCCTAGCCGAACAGGGGTCCGGGGCCGTACCACCAGTCGAAGGCGGCCCCGCGAGGAAGGAAGAGGCCCAGGCCCTCACCGAAGAGGAGCTGGGTGCCGATGCCGATGACGAGACCGACGAGGAAGGCGACCCAGGGGCGCTTGGCACCGAGGGTCCAGGCGACGCCGCCGAACAGCAGGGCGGCGACCATCCACCAGCCGAGCAGTTCGAGAAGCAGCAGCACGGCGACCATCAGGGCGACGAGCTTGAGGATCGTCCACCAGTCGGTCGTGGCGTCGGGGTCGATGTCCTCGCCCTCTTCGCGCGGGGCGACCTGGCCCCGCAGCGCCGCGACGACGAGCGCCGCACCCGAGCCGAGCAGGATGACCGCGACGGCGAAGGGGAACACCTGGGGGCCGATCGCGGCCCCTGCGGGCACCCGAATGGCGAAGGCCCCGGCGAGGGCGAAGACGCCGAGGCCGAAGACGACGCCCGCGAAGATCGCGTTGCCGATCCGGTCGGCGTCCCACCGGGGGCGGGCGGTCGCCGGCCCCGGTGCGTCGGTCGTCGTCACGACACCAGCCCGATGTTCTTCAGGGTGCCCGACACGTCGACAATGTTCTCGTCGACGAACGTGGTGAACTCCTCGCCCGTGAGGAAGGCGTCGGTCCAGCCGCGCTCCTCGAGCACGCTCTTCCACGCGTCGGAGGAGTGCATGTCGGTCACGAGCTTGGTCAGGCCCTCGGCATCCGCTTCGCTGATTCCGCCGGGTGCGAGCAGTCCGCGCCAGTTCGTGTAGACGACGTCGAAGCCCTCGCTGGTCATCGTCGGCACGTCGGGCAGCAGCGTCGCGGGCTCCTCGCTCGACACGGCGAGCGCACGCAGGTCGCCCGAGTCGACGTACTCGGCGAACTCGCCCACGCCCGAGATTCCGGCCGCGGCGTTGTTGCCGA
Source organism: Microbacterium sp. JC 701 (assembly GCF_021026215.1). Lineage (NCBI taxonomy): Bacteria > Bacillati > Actinomycetota > Actinomycetes > Micrococcales > Microbacteriaceae > Microbacterium > Microbacterium sp. JC 701. The sequence goes on along the minus strand of NZ_JAJNCV010000001.1, from coordinate 1,110,556 downwards.
GCAGCAGCGACACGGCCTCGCCGCCACCGGCGTTGGGCACGTAGTTGAGCTTCGTGGTGATGTCGGCGCCTGTGAGCCCGGCCTCTTCGAGCAGGAGGCCCGCGAGGATGTGGTCGGCACCGCCGGCCGAACCGCCGGTGATGGTCACGGCCTGCCCGTCGGCGACGACGGCGTCGACGAGGTCTTTCAGCGTCTTGTACTCGCTCGCCGCGGGCACCACGACCACGAGGGGCTCCTCGGTGAGGCGGGCGATCGGGGTGGTGTCCTCGATGCGGTTCTCGGCCGCGTTGGTCTCGACGGCTCCCACCATCACCAGGCCCGTGACCATGAGCGTGTAGGGGTCGCGCTCGTTGGCGAGCGAGGCCAGGCCGACGGTGCCGCCGGCGCCGCCGACGTTGCTGACGGCCGCGGTGCCGACGAGGTCGCCTGCGGTGAGCACGTCCGAGACGGCGCGACCGGTCTGGTCCCAGCCACCACCCGGGTCGGCGGGGACGACGATGTTCACGGCGTCGATGGATGCGGCATCCTGCGACGCCGCTGATCCCCCGGCTCCCGCACCCTGCGGGTTGCACGCGGTGAGGGCCACGACCGACAGCGCGGCCAGCGGGACGAGGGCAAAGGTGGTGCGACGCATGCGCGGTACTCCTCTTCGAGTTCGAGGAGGCTCCGTCGCCTCCCCGCTGATCGCTCACGGTAGGCAGAGCAGGCGGATGCCGTCGCGCTTGCGCAACTAAGACCGAGTTCGGCAACTATTGGTCGCGCTCGACCGTCGGCCGGGTGCGGGTGACGAGAGAGAATGAACCGTGGTCCGAGCACTGTCGCTGAGACTGCAGCTGTTGCTGCTGCAGGCGTTGATCGTGTGCGTCGTGACCCTTGGAGCCGGCGTCGTCACCGTGTGGATCCAGGAGAGCGCGATCCGCGACTCCTACCGCGAGCGCATGGTGGGCGTCGCCCTGTCGATCGCGCGCCTGCCCGTCATCGTCGAGGCGTTCGACGACCCCGACCCCTCCGTCGCGATCCAGCCCGTCGCCGAGGTGATCCGCGAGGCGTCGTCGCTGACCTATGTCGTGGTGACCGACCCCTCCGGCATCCGCTTCTCGCACCCGAATCCCGACCGCATCGGCGAGAACGTGTCGACCGATCCATCGATCCCCCTGTCGGGGCAGGTCTGGTCGGGCACCGAGACCGGCACGCTCGGCGAGTCGTATCGCGTGAAGGTGCCGGTCTTCGCCGACGGCGACGAGGAGGGCGCGCAGGTCATCGGCTCGGTCTCGGTCGGGGTGCTGGAGTCCGAGCTGGCCGCCGACCTGCAATCGCGCCTGCCGGGCCTACTGCTGGCCTTCGGCGGCGCGGCGGTGGCGGGGGTGTTCGGCGCCGCCTGGGTCGCGGCGCTCATCAGACGCCGCATCTTCGGTCTGGAGCCCGACGAGATCGCCGAGATGGTCGGTGAGCGCGAGACGATGCTGCACCGCCTCAGCGAGGGCGTGGTGCGGGTGGACCACCGCGGCATCGTCACGAGCGCCAACGACGCCGCCGAGAGGCTCATCGGCCGCGGTCCGCTCGTGGGTCGGCGCGCGGACGAGACGCTCGACGGCCCGCTGCTGCAGGTCATGGAAGACGGTGAGCCCGAGGGGCGACTGGTCTTGGCCGGAGAACGCCCCGTCATCGCCCGCTCGACCGGCCTGCGCGACGACCGCGGTCGCTCGGTGGGGGCGACCCTGCTGCTGCGTGATCACAGCGAACTCCACGAGGCGCTGCGCCAGATGGACGGCCAGCAATCGCTGACCGAGGGACTGCGGGCGCAGGCGCACGAGTTCGCCAACTCGCTGCACGTGGTCTCGGGCCTGCTGGAACTCGGCGCCTACGACGACGCCCGCGACTTCATCGCGCGGGTGCGGCCCGGCGGTCCCCTCGATCCTGGTCCGGATGCCGCGGCCCTGGGCAGCGAGTTGACGGCGCTGCTGTCGGTCAAGCTCGCCCGCTCGCGCGAGCTCGACGTCGCCCTCGAGGTCGCGGCCCTCGGCACCCCGGCTCCCGAGGTGGTCGGCGACCTCGTCACGGTCGTCGGCAACCTGGTCGACAACGCGCTGGAGGCCTGTCGCCCCGGCGATCGTCTGCGGGTCGAGGTCGATGCCACCGGGCCCGGGGTGCACGTGCGGGTCGACGACAGCGGAGCGGGGGTGCCGGCCGCTCTGCGCGAGCACGTCTTCGACGAGGGCGTGAGCACCAAGGACACCCGCGACCGTGCCCGCGGCATCGGGCTCGCCCTCGTGCGCCGTGTGGCGCGGCGGCGCGGCGGCGACGCCCGCGTCGTGCCGTCCCCGCTGGGCGGCGCCCGGTTCGAGGTGTCGCTGCCCGTGGCGGAGAGGGTCTCATGATGCTGCGGGTGCTGGTGGTCGACGACATCCCCGCGGTCGCGTCTCTGCACGGCCGGTTCGTCTCGGCGCATCCGGCGTGCGAGCTGGTCGGGACGGCAGGAAGCGGTCCGGATGCCGTGACGGCGATCGACCGTCTCCGCCCCGACCTCGTGTTGCTCGACGTTCACCTCCCCGGCTTCTCGGGACTCGATGCGCTCCGCGCCGTACGCGCCGACGCGGACCTGCCCCAGCCCGAGGTGATCGCCGTCACCGCCGCTCGTGACGTCGACACCGTGCGCACCGCCCGGCTCATGGGCGTGCAGCACTACCTGGTGAAGCCCTTCACCGCGGGTGAGCTGCACGCGCGCATCGACGACGTGCTCGCCGAACGCCGATCGTCGGCCGCGGTCGCGGGCTCTCTCGACCAGCAGGGCGTCGATGCCGTGCTCCGACCGGTCACCCGCCGCCCGCTGCCGAAGGGCCTGTCGCGGCCCACCCTGGATCTGGTGCGCTCGGCGCTGGTCGAGCTCGGTTCCGCGAGCGCCTCGGAGGTCGCCGATCGCCTCGGGCTCTCGCGGGTCAGCTGCCGCCGCTACCTCGAGCACATCGCCGAGGACGGCGAGTGCACCCGCAGCCTCGACTACTCGACGGCCGGTCGGCCGAGCACGCGCTACACGGTGGTCGGTGCCGCGCCCTGAGCGTCCCGCTCACTCGGCGCCCCGTCCACACCCCCGTTGAGTGTCCACACACACCGCGCGCCGGACGTGGCAGCGGCGTTTCCTGGAGACTCAACCAAGGGAATGCGCGAGGGGGCGCGCACCCGCAGGTGCGCGCCCCCCCAACAGCCCGGCTCAGCGCTGGAAGCCCTCGCTGATGATCTCGATGAGCTCCTCGCGCTCCTCCACCGGCAGGAAGGCCCCGGCGGCGGCGTTGAGCTGGAACGCCTCGAGGTCGTCGAGGTCGTACTCGAAGGCCTGAGCGAGCAGACCGAGCTCGCGCGTGAGCGTGGTCGCGCTCATCAGGCGGTTGTCGACGTTCACGGTCACGGAGAAGTCGAGCTGGTACAGCAGGTCGAACGGGTGGGCGTCCATCGTGTCGCCCCAGGCCGTGACGGCACCCGACTGCAGGTTCGACGTCGGCGACAGCTCGAGCGTGATCTCGCGGTCGCGCACCCACCGCGCCAGGTCGCCGAAAGTGACCTGCACCTCTTCGCCCTCACGCGAGACGACGTCGAGGTCGTTGGCGATGCGCACGCCGTGGCCGAGGCGCAGTGCGCGACCGTCGATCAGGGCGGAGCGGATGGATGCCAGTCCCGCCCCCTCGCCCGCGTGCACGGTCGTGGGGAAGAACTCCTGCGCGAGGTAGTCGAACGCCTCGCGGTGGCGCGACGGCAGGAACCCGTCCTCGGGGCCGGCGAGGTCGAAGCCGACGACACCGCGACCGCGCCACGAGACGGCGAGCTCGGCGATGTCGCGCGCGTTGTCGTTGTGGCGCAGGGCGGTCAGCAGCTGACCGACGCGGATGTCGTGTCCGCGTGCGTCGGCGGCGTCCTCACCCTCTTCGATGCCCTCCTGCACGGCATCCACCACATCGTCGAGGCTCAGTCCGCGGGTGAGGTGCTGCTCGGGAGCCCACCGCACCTCGCCGTAGACGACGCCGTCGGCGGCGAGGTCTTCGACGAACTCCTTCGCGACGCGCACGAGACCCTCGCGGGTCTGCATCACACCGACGGTCGCGTCGAACTTCTCGAGGTAGTCCTCGAGGGAGCCTCCGTCGAGGTGGTCGCTGAACCAGACGGTGAGGCCCTTCGCGTCGTCGGCGGGCAGGTCGAGACTCACCTCGTCGGCGAGTTCGAGCACCGTCTCGGGGCGGAGGCCGCCGTCGAGGTGATCGTGCAGCGAGACCTTCGGCAGCTCGCTGATCTTCCGGCCGCCGATGCGGACGTCTTCGGTGGCCATGGTGCTCCTCTTTCCGGATGCCATCACGCGGTGATGCGTTCGCGCACGAGCGACCGCCCGGAGGGAGCGGTGTCGCCGATCTCCCACGCTCCCTCGACCGCGTCGAGCGCGCGCGAGAAGCGCGTCTCATCGTCGGCCGAGAGGGTGAACAGCGGCTGACCGGCGCTGATGGACTGACCGACCGTCACGTGCAGGTCGATGCCCGCGGCGTGCACCACGGCGTCCTCGGCGCGGGCGCGGCCGGCGCCCAGGCGCCACGCACCGATGCCGAAGGGCAGGGCGTCGACGCGCGTGACGACGCCGGAGCGGTCGGCGACCACCGTGTGCGTCTCGCGGGGCGTGGGCAGAGCGGCATCCGGATCGCCGTCCTGCGCACGGATCATGCGCTTCCACACGTCCATCGCGCGGCCGTCCGACAGGGCCGCTTCGACGTCGGCGTCGGGCTTGCCGGCGAGGGTCAGCATCTCGCGCGCGAGGGCGACGGTCAGCTCGACCACGTCGGCGGGTCCGCCGCCGGCGAGCACCTCGACCGATTCGCGCACCTCGTTGGCGTTGCCGATCGCGAGTCCCAGCGGCACGTTCATGTCGGTGAGCAGCGCCGTCGTGTTGACCCCCGAGTCGGTGCCGAGGGCGACCATGGTCTCGGCGAGCTCACGCGCGCGGTCGATGTCCTGCATGAAGGCGCCCGAGCCGAACTTCACGTCGAGCACGAGCGAGTCGGTGCCCTCGGCGATCTTCTTCGACATGATGCTCGAGGCGATCAGCGGGATCGCCTCGACGGTTCCGGTGACGTCGCGCAGGGCGTACAGCTTCTTGTCGGCGGGGGCGAGACCGGTGCCGGCGGCGCAGATGACAGCGCCCACGTCGCGCAGCTGCGCCATGATCTCGTCGTTCGACAGCGCCGCGCGCCAGCCGGGGATCGACTCGAGCTTGTCGAGCGTGCCCCCGGTGTGGCCGAGGCCGCGACCCGAGAGCTGCGGCACGGCGACACCGAACGCGGCGACCAGCGGAGCCAACGGCAGCGTGATCTTGTCGCCCACGCCTCCGGTGGAGTGCTTGTCGACCGTGGTCTTGCCGAGCGACGAGAAGTCCATGCGCTCGCCCGAGGCGATCATCGCGTCGGTCAACACGCGGATCTGTTCGCGGCCGAGACCGTTCAGCAGGACCGCCATCGTGAATGCCGCCATCTGCGCGTCCATGACGTAGCCGCGCGTGTACGCGTCGACGAGCCAACGGATCTCGCCCTCGGAGATCGCCTTGCCGTCGCGCTGCGCACGGATGATGTCGACCGCGTCGAACTGCTCGGCGGTCATCGGGCCGCCTCCTCGAGGTCGCGCGGGCCGAAGGCGTCGGGCAGCACCTCGTCGATGGTCCGGATGCCGCTGACGGTCTCGAGCAGCATGCCCGGGATCGCGTGCTCGAACAGCAGCTGGCGGCAGCGGCCGCACGGCATGAGCGTGCGACCCTCACCGTCGACGCACACGAAGGCGACCAGCTGGCCGCCCCCGCTCATGTGCAGGTCGGACACGAGTCCGCATTCGGCGCACAACGTCACGCCGTACGAGGCGTTCTCGACGTTGCATCCGGAGACGATCCGGCCGTCGGCCACGAGCGCCGCGGCGCCCACCTTGAAGCGGGAATAGGGCGCGTACGCGCGGTGCATGGCATCCGTGGCGGCGGAACGGAGTTCGTCCCAGTCGATGTCGGTCATCGTGGAGTGGTGGGTCCTCTCGTGAAGGGAAGGGTGGTCGGGCCGGTCAGCCCTTGACGTACGGTTTGCCGGCGGCCGCGGGGCCGCGGACCTTTCCGACCAGACCGGCGACGGCGAAGATCGTCACCACGTACGGCAGCATGAGCATGAACTCGCTCGGCACCGGCGAACCGATGACGCCGAGGGTGTTCTGCAGGTTCGAGGCGAAACCGAACAGCAGGGCCGCCAGCGTCGCGCGGATCGGGTCCCACTGGCCGAAGATGACCGCCGCGAGGGCGATGTAACCGGCGCCGGCCGTCATCTCCTTGTTGAAGGCGCCGACGGAGCCGAGCGTGAAGAACGCTCCACCCAGGCCGGCGATGGCGCCACCGAGGGCGACGTTCCAGAAGCGGGTCTTGGCGATGTTGATGCCGACCGTGTCAGCGGCCTGCGGGTGCTCGCCGACCGCGCGGAGGCGCAGGCCCCAGCGGGTGTGGAACAGACCGACGTAGACCAGGGCGACCGTGACGTACATCAGGTAGACGATGATCGTCTGGTTGAACAGCATCGGCCCGAGGATCGGGATGTCGGCCAGCAGCGGGATCGGCAGACGCGGGAAGCGCGGGGGCGAGTTCAGCGTCTCGGCGTTGGGGGCGAGCACCTGCGAGAACAGGAAGCTCGTCAGTCCGACCACGAGCACGTTGAGCACGACACCGACGATCACCTGGTCGACGAAGTACTTGATGGCGAAGGCCGCCAGCACGAACGACACCAGCACGCCCGAGACGCCCGCGGCCAGCAGACCGATGAAGGGGTTGCCCGTCGCCGTGGCGACGACCGCCGACGTGAAGGCGCCGGCGAGCAGCTGACCCTCGATCGCGATGTTGACCACGCCGACCCGCTCGCTGAGCACACCGGCCATGGCGCCGAAGATCAGCGGGACCGAGAGGCTCAGGCCACCGGCGAGCAGACCCGTCAGAGGGATGACCGAGGTGGTGGCGCCTGCGGCGGCCCAGGTGAGGAAGCCGGTCATGAACACCAGCGCGAAGATGACGGCGAGCCAGATCGGCGGGCGCCGGTGGGCGCGCACCATGAGCACGCTCACCACGGTGACGGCCGCGAGCAGGATCGTGCACACGATGCCGGTGACGACACCGCCGAGCACGACCTCGGGCAGCTGCAGGAACTCGCCGGGGCTCGAGATGCGGAACACCGCGTCGCCGTCCTGACGGGCGATGACGAAGAGCACGAGCGCCAGCAGCGTGATCACGCCGTAGACGATGGGGGCCTTCCAGCCGACGACGACGGCGGTGTCGAGTGCGTCGGGCGTGGCGGCCTCGGGCTGTGCGGCGGTGGTGCTCACCGGGCCGCCTCCTTCTTCTTGGCGGCGCGTGCCTTCGACGGGCGCGCTCCGGGGGCCGGCAGACGGAAGATCGCGCGCACCAGCGGCGGGGCCGCGATGAAGAGCACGATGAGCGACTGCACGACGAGGACGATGTCGACCGGAACGCCGTTGGCGGCCTGCATGGCGAACCCGCCGGCCTTGAACGCACCGAACAGGATGCCGGCGACGAGCACGCCGACCGGGGTGGAGCGACCGAGCAGGGCCACCGTGATGGCGTCGAAGCCGATGCCCGCGTCGATGCCGCTGGAGAAGCCGGTGGTGACGGTGCCGAGCACCTGGTCGACGCCGGCGAGGCCCACGAGAGCGCCCGAGATGAGCATCGCGTAGACGTACATCGACTTGACGTTGATGCCGGCCACCCGCGCGGCGTTGGGGTTCAGACCCACCGCGCGGAAGCGGAAGCCGAGCGAGGAGCGCTCGAGGATCCACCAGACGACGGCGACGGCCACGAGCGACAGGATGAAGCCGAAGTGCAGGTTGTAGCCCGAGCCGAGCAGGTCGGGGAAGACCGCCGTGTCCTTCATCGCCGGGGTGGTGGGGTTGTTCGACCCCGGAGCCTGCAGGAGCCCGGGCGTGCGCAGCAGGTAGTACACGATGTAGAACGCGACGTAGTTGAGCATGATCGTGACGATCACCTCGTGCGCACCGGTGCGGGCCTTGAGCACACCCGCGATCCCCGACCAGATGGCACCGGCCGCGACGCCGACCACGAGGGCGACGAGCATGTGGATGCCCCACGGCAGGTCGAACGCGAAGGCGACCCAGCCGCCGGCGGCTGCCGCCACGAGCATCTGGCCACGGCCACCGATGTTGAACATGCCGACGCGGAACGCGAGGGCGACACCGAGGCCGGCCGCGATCAGCGGGGTGGCGAAGGTGAGGGTCTCGGTCAGCGGACGGATGCCGGTGGCGAACTCGGGGCGACGGAAGTTGTAGATCGCGCCCTGGAAGAACGACGAGTACGCGCCCGACACCGACGTCCAGATCGCCGAGAGCATGTCGCCGGGACGAGCGAAGAAGTAGGCCGACGTCGCCTGCACGTTCTCGTCGGTGGCGGCGATCATGATCGCGCCGACGATCAGCGCGAGGATCACGGCCAGCACCGAGATGATGGCGTTGCCGGTGGCGATCTCGCGGAAGGCCCGACGCCAGCGGTTCTCGTCGGTGGCGGGTTCGGGGGCGACCTTGCGGGCGCCCGCTGCGGGATCCACGGCCGTCGAGCCTTCGAGGGCGACGTCGGCCTGGGCGGCCTGGGCGACCTCGGCCGCGCGATCGGCCCGCGAGGCGGTCGGATCGTGCGGGCTGTACGAATCGCTCACGCGGCGACTCCTTCGTTCTGGGGCGCTTCGCCGGCCATCATGAGGCCGAGCACATCGCGCGAGGTGTCGCCGGGGACGATGCCCACGACGCGACCGCGGTACATGACCATGATGCGGTCGGCGAGGGCGGTGACCTCGTCGAGTTCGGTGGAAACGACGATGACGGGAACACCGGCGTCGCGCGTCTCGATGACGCGCTTGTGGATGAATTCGATCGATCCGACGTCGACGCCGCGCGTGGGCTGCGCGGCCACGAACAACCGCAGTTCGCGGCTGAGCTCGCGCGCCAGCACGACCTTCTGCTGGTTGCCGCCCGACAGACGCCCGACCGGGGTCTCGATCGAGGGGGTGCGCACGTCGAACTCCGAAACCTTCTCGCGGGCGAAGTCGGCGAGGTTCGACCGCTGGATCGCGCCGCCCTTGACGAACGGCGCCCCGTCGGCGCGGTCGAGCATGAGGTTCTCGGCGATCGAGAACTCCCCCACCAGGCCGTCTTCCTTGCGGTCCTCGGGGACGAACCCGACGCCGGCCTCGAGCACGGCGCGCACGCTGCGCCCGTTCAACTCGGCACCGTCGAGCACGATCGAACCCTCGACGCGCTCCTGGAGTCCCAGCAGCGCCTCGGTGAGCTCGGTCTGGCCGTTGCCCTGGACACCCGCGATCGCGAGCACCTCGCCGCGGCGCACCTCGAAGCTGACGTCGTTGACGACGAGCTGGCCGATCGGGTCGACCACGGTGAGGTTCGACACCTGCAAGGCGACGTCGCCGAGGGTCGGCGCCTCTTTCTGCACGGTGAGCTCCACGGCACGACCGACCATGAGCGAGGCCAGCTCGGCGTTCGACGCCGTGGGCTCGGCCTCGCCGACGACCTTGCCGAGACGGATGACCGTGATGCGGTCGGCGACCTCGCGCACCTCGCGGAGCTTGTGGGTGATGAAGACGATCGAGGTGCCCGATTCCTTGAGCTGACGCATGATCGCCATCAGCTCGTCGGTCTCCTGGGGCGTGAGCACGGCGGTGGGCTCGTCGAAGACGAGCACCTTCGCGTCGCGCGAGAGCGCCTTGATGATCTCGACGCGCTGCTGCACCCCGACGGGCAGGTCGTCGACGAGGGCGTCGGGGTCGACGGCGAACCCGAACCGGTCGGAGATCTCCTTGACCTTCGCCCGCGCGGCTGCGAGGTCGAGACGCCCACCGACCTTGGTGGGCTCGTGACCGAGCATCACGTTCTCGGCGACGGTGAAGACGGGGATGAGCATGAAGTGCTGGTGCACCATGCCGATGCCCGAGCGCATCGCATCGCCGGGGCCGGAGAAGTGCTGGACGGCGTCGTCGAGCAGGATCTCTCCCCCGTCGGCCTGGTAGAGGCCGTACAGGACGTTCATGAGGGTGGATTTGCCGGCACCGTTCTCGCCGAGCAGGCAGTGGATCTCTCCGGCCTCGACGGTGAGGTCGATGTGATCATTCGCCACCAGGGACCCGAAGGTTTTCGTGATCCCGCGGAGTTCGAGCTTCATGTTCCCGATCCTAAGTTCTGTGGCGCCGGACGCGGGAAGCGTCCGGCGGCCGGGACCCGCCTCGTGAGCGGTCCCGATCCGGGCGTGAGGCGGAGAAACCGCCGCCTCACAAGGGAGGGGGAGGCCGGCGTGCGCCGACCTCCCCCGCACAGCGAGCGGACTCAGCCGGCCAGGTAGGACTCGACCTTGATCTTGCCGCTGATGATGTCGGCCTTCAGGGCGTCGACCTTCGAGGTGAGGTCGGACGACACGCGGTCGGACCAGTCGTGGTACGGGGCGATGCCCACACCGTCGTTCTCGAGCGTGCCGATGAACGGGGTGACGTCGAAGTTGCCCTCGCCCGCGGCGACGATGGCGTCCTTCGTACCCACGTCGATGCCCTTGAGAATCGAGGTGAGCAGCAGGCTGCCGATCGAGGGGTCGGTCTCGAACACGTCGGCGTCCACGCCGACGAGCGCGATCTCGCGACCGGCGTCCTGGATGGCGACGGCGGCCGACTGGTAGATCGGGCCACCGACGGGCAGCAGCACGTCGACGTTCTGGTCGATCAGGGCCTGAGCGGTCTGACGAGCGGTGTCGTTGGCCTCGAAGCCACCGGTGAACGAGCCGTCCTTGGCGGTGCGGTCCCAGCCGACCACGCGGACGTTGGCGCCGTTGTCGGTGTTGTACTTCTCGACGCCCTGCGCGAAGCCGTCCATGAAGATCGTCACGGTCGGGATGTTCATGCCGCCGAAGGTGCCCACGACACCGGTCTTCGAGGTGCCCGCGGCCAGGTAGCCGGCGAGGTACGCCGCCTGAGCGGTGTCGAAGATGATCGGCTTGATGTTGGGGGCGTCGGTCTTGCCGTCGAAGTTCTGGTCGACGGTGTCGTCGATCGAGACGTACTGCAGGTCGGGGTTGGCCGTGGCCGACTCGAGGGCAGCGGGCGCCAGCAAGAAGCCGACGGTGATGATGGTGTTGCAGCCCTGGTCGACCAGGTTCTGCAGGTTCGACGCGAAGTCGGTCTCGGACTGCGACTGCACCTCGATGGGCTTCTTCGAGCCGAGCTCCGACGCGGCGGCGTCGAGGCCCTCCTTGCCGAGCTGGTTGAACGACTTGTCGTCGAATCCACCCGAGTCGGACACCATGCAGGGCAGGTAGTCGCTGGCGCCGGCAGCGGCACCACCGGATGCGCCGTTGCTCTCGGGTGCGGCGCCGCAACCGGCGAGCAGCGCCGCGGCGCCGATCATGGCGAGGCCGCTGACGACGGCCTTCTTCGTGGTCTTCACGAATGGTCCTCCAAGACGGATGCCCCCAACGGGTTCGGGGGACGATCCCGTCACGTTACCTACTGTGTCGCGGTGCTCGTGACCGGGGAGCCGCCGTGCGAGCCAATGGTTACAAAGACGCAATCTCGCGTCATGAGACCGCCACACGCCCTCCGCCCGAAGGCACCGGATGCCACGTGGTGTGGCATCCGGTCTCAGAGCACGTCGCCGCGACCGGTCAGCTTGAGCGCGTCCACGACGCCCTTCACGCGCTGGGCGTTCTCGCTGGTCGTGACCAGGAGCGCGTCGGGTGTGTCGACCACGACGATGTCGCGCACGCCGATGAGGCTGATGACGCGCTTGGTCTGCGAGACCACGATGCCGCTGGAGGCGTCGGAGAGCACCCGCGCGTCTTCGCCGAGGATGGCGAGCTCGTTGCGGCCGCCCGAGGAGTTGAGCTTGGACAGGCTGGCGAAGTCGCCCACGTCGTCCCAGTCGAAGTGCCCGGGGATGACGGCCAGCCGGCCCTTCTCGGCCGCGGGCTCGGCGACGGAGTAGTCGATCGCGATCTTCTTCAGACCCGGCCAGATGCGGTCGACCGCGGGGCCGCGGCGCTCGCGGTCGTCCCAGGCCTCGGCCAGTTGGAGCAGACCCGCGTGCAGCTCGGGCTCGTTGACGGCGAGCTCCGCCAGCAGCACGTCGGCGCGGGTGATGAACATGCCCGCGTTCCACAGGTAGGCGCGGTCGGCGAAGTACTCCTTCGCCGTCTCGAGGTCGGGCTTCTCGACGAAGCGCTCGACGATGTAGGCCTCGGGGGCGCCCTCGACGATCAGCTCGGCCGCCTGCTTGATGTAGCCGAAGCCGACCGAGGGTTCGGCCGGCTGGATGCCGATCGTGCAGATGTAGCCCTCGCGGGCGACGGCCACGGCCTGGTGCACCGCGAACTCGAACTGCCGCGTCTGGCGGATGACGTGGTCGGCCGCGAACGAACCGATGATCACGTCGGGCTCGCGGCGCACGAGGATCGCCGCAGCGAGCCCGATCGCGGCCGACGAGTCGCGCGGCTCCGACTCGAGGAACACGTTGTGGTCGGGAACGCCCGGCAGCTCGCGCTCGACCGCGGCGCGGTGCGCGCGACCGGTGACGACGGCGATGCGGTCGTCGCCCGACAGCGGGGCGAGGCGGTCCCACGTGTCGCGCAGGAGCGTCTGTCCCGAGCCGGTGAGGTCGTGGAGGAACTTGGGTGCGTCGGCCCGGGACAAGGGCCACAACCGGCTGCCGATCCCTCCGGCGGGGATCACGGCGTAGAAATCGTCGATCGCAGGGTTTGCCATGGCACCGACACTAGCGTTCGCACCCCGTTCTTCCCGCGCGCGCAGGGGACGGAACACCGGGTGAACGGCATCCGGGATATCTCGATATCGAGAGAGTCTTAGGCGCCCCTAATCCCCGCCGTTCATAGCCCGGCCGTAGTATTCAATGGCGCCCGTGTGACGCTCGGGGCCCGTGCGAGGCCCCACACCGTGTTCGATCAGGGAGGACGACCGTGTCAGCACCAGCACGTGCCACGCCGTCGGTGAAAGAGACCACCTCGAAGAGGCCCCGCGGCACTCTGTACCGGGGTCGCGAAGGAATGTGGTCGTGGGTGCTTCACCGCATCACCGGCGTCGCCATCTTCTTCTTCCTCCTGGTGCACATCCTCGACACGGCGCTCATCCGCGTCTCGCCCGAGGCATATGACGCCGTCATCGCGCAGTACAAGAACCCGATCATGGGTCTCGGCGAGGTGGCCCTGGTGGCCGCGATCGCGTACCACGCGTTCAACGGCCTGCGCATCATCCTCGTGGACTTCTGGCCCTGGGCCACGCGCCACCAGCGTCAACTGTGGTGGGGCGTGCTGGGCCTGTGGGTCGTCACGATGCTCGGGTTCACCCCGCGCCACCTGATCAACGTCTTCAGCGCCGTCACCGGGAGCCACTGATGTCCGTCGCCCAAGAAGCCGCCACGATCCCCGCCCCCCGCACGCCCAGCGTGCGCAAGAAGGGCTCCAACCTCGAGAAGTGGGGCTGGATCTACATGCGCGCCTCCGGCGTGCTGCTGATCGTCCTGATCTTCGGCCACCTCTTCGTCAACCTGATGACCGGCGAGGGCATCCACCAGATCGACTTCGCGTTCGTCGCGGGCAAGCTCGCCTCGCCGTTCTGGCAGTGGTGGGACGTGCTGATGCTCTGGCTCGCCCTGATCCACGGCGCCAACGGCATGCGCACGATCGTCAACGACTACGTCGGCAACGCAACCGTCCGGAAGATCCTCGTCGGCTCCCTGTGGGTCTCGGCCGGATTCCTCATCCTGCTCGGCACTCTCGTGGTCTTCACCTTCGACCCCTGCATCGGCGTGACCGAGTCCAGCAGCCTGTGGGACGTGTGCCGCGCGGCCTGAGCCGACGGCATCCCTTCTCCCCCGACGTCTTCCCCCTGACAGCAGAGGCATTGCACACGTGAGCACTCAGACCAGTTCGGACTCGATCGTCAAAGACGGCGTCCACTACCACCAGTTCGACGTCGTCATCGTCGGCGCCGGCGGCGCGGGCATGCGCGCGGCCATCGAGGCCGGCCCCGGCGCGAAGACCGCCGTCATCTCGAAGCTCTACCCCACGCGTTCGCACACCGGCGCGGCGCAGGGCGGCATGGCCGCGGCGCTGGCCAACGTCGAAGAGGACTCCTGGGAGTGGCACACCTTCGACACCATCAAGGGCGGCGATTACCTCGTCGACCAGGATGCCGCGGAGATCCTCGCCAAAGAGGCCATCGACGCCGTCATCGACCTCGAGAACATGGGCCTGCCGTTCAACCGCACGCCCGAGGGCAAGATCGACCAGCGCCGTTTCGGCGGGCACACCGCCGACCACGGCAAGACGCCCGTGCGCCGTGCCTGCTACGCCGCCGACCGCACCGGTCACATGATCCTGCAGACGCTGTTCCAGAACTGCGTCAAGCTCGGCATCAACTTCTTCAACGAGTTCTACGTGCTCGACCTCGTCACCGTGAAGGATGACGCCGGCAAGACCCAGGTCGCCGGTGTCGTGGCCTACGACCTGGCCACGGGCGAGCTGCACGTGTTCCAGTCGAAGGCCGTCATCTTCGCGACCGGCGGTTTTGGCAAGATCTTCAAGACCACCTCCAACGCCCACACCCTCACCGGTGACGGCGTCGGCATCGTGTGGCGCAAGGGCCTGCCGCTGGAGGACATGGAGTTCTTCCAGTTCCACCCGACCGGCCTCGCCGGTCTCGGCATCCTTCTCACCGAGGGTGCCCGCGGTGAGGGCGCGATCCTGCGTAACGCGAGCGGTGAGCGCTTCATGGAGCGCTACGCCCCCACCATCAAAGACCTCGCGCCCCGCGACATCGTCGCCCGCTGCATGGTGCAGGAAGTAGCCGAAGGCCGCGGCGCCGGCCCCCACCGCGACTACGTGCTGCTGGACTGCACGCACCTGGGCGCCGAGGTGCTCGAGACCAAGCTCCCCGACATCACCGAATTCGCCCGCACCTACCTGGGCGTCGACCCGGTGGTCGAGCCGGTGCCGGTCATGCCGACCGCGCACTACGCGATGGGCGGCATCCCCACCAACATCAAAGCCGAGGTGCTCGCCGACAACGACACCGTCGTCCCGGGCCTGTACGCCGCCGGTGAGTGCGCGTGCGTCTCGGTGCACGGCTCGAACCGCCTCGGCACCAACTCGCTGCTCGACATCAACGTCTTCGGCAAGCGCGCCGGCCGCAACGCCGTCGAGTACGTCAAGACCGCCGACTTCGTGCCGCTCCCCGAAGACCCCGCCGCCGAGGTGCGCGGGCTCATCGAAGACCTGCGCAACAACAGCGGAACCGAGCGCATCGCGGTGCTGCGCAAGACGCTGCAGGACGAGATGGACAAGGGCGCGCAGGTGTTCCGCACGCACGAGTCGCTGGCCCACGTCATGGACGTGATCGCCGATCTGCGCGAGCGTTACAAGAACATCCACGTCGACGACAAGGGCAAGCGCTTCAACACCGACCTGCTCGAGGCCGTCGAGCTGGGCTTCCTGCTCGACCTCGCCGAGGTCGTCGTCTACTCGGCGCAGAACCGCGAGGAGAGCCGCGGCGGTCACATGCGCGACGACTTCCCCACGCGCGACGACGAGAACTACATGCAGCACACCATGGCGTACCTGTCGGGCGACCCCCACTCGTCGCACCCGGCCGATCACATCGAACTCGGCTGGAAGCCCGTGGTGTTCACCAAGAACGAGGCCGGGGAGCTCCGCTACCCGCCGCTGGAGAGGAAGTACTGAGATGGCATCCACCGTCGTCGAGACCGTAGACACCTCCGACGAGGTCGTGGAGACCCCCGAAGACACCGGGATCCAGTCGTTCCTCGTCACCTTCAACATCCGTCGCTTCGACCCCGAGGTCGACGACGAGCCGCGTTGGGTCGATTACGACGTGGAGCTCTACTCCACCGACCGCGTGCTCGACGCCCTGCACAAGATCAAGTGGGAGGTCGACGGCTCGCTGTCATTCCGCCGCTCCTGCGCGCACGGCATCTGCGGATCGGATGCCATGCGCATCAACGGCCGCAACCGTCTCGCCTGCAAGACGCTGATCAAGGATCTCGACATCTCGCAGCCGATCTACGTCGAGGCGATCAAGGGTCTGCCCCTCGAGAAGGACCTCATCGTCGACATGGAGCCGTTCTTCGCCTCCTACCGCGAGGTGCAGCCCTTCCTCATCTCGAACTCGAAGCCCGAGGCCGGAAAGGAGCGCGTGCAGTCGATCGTCGACCGCGAGGTCTTCGACGACACCACCAAGTGCATCCTGTGCGCCGCGTGCACCTCGTCGTGCCCCGTGTTCTGGACCGACGGTCAGTACTTCGGCCCCGCCGCGATCGTCAACGCGCACCGCTTCATCTTCGACTCGCGCGACGACGCGGGCGATGTGCGCCTCGACATCCTCAACGACAAAGAGGGCGTGTGGCGCTGCCGCACCACCTTCAACTGCACCGAGGCGTGCCCGCGCGGCATCGAGGTCACCAAGGCCATCGCCGAGGTCAAGCAGGCCGTCCTCCGCGGCGGTCGCTGACCCTCAGCCTCTCGAACGGCGGGTGCGGTCCCTGAGCTTGTCGAAGGGGGCGCCCCGCCGTTCCGCGTTTCCGGGTGACCTTCCGCCGGTGGAAAGGGGGGTCCGGATGCCGCGACCCGGCGCAACGCGAGCCCCCGGCATCCGTTCATCTAGGCTTTCCAGGTGACCGAGACCGCCCCCGACCCGCGTCCGCTGCCCGCGGTGCGCGCCGAGGACACCTCGTTGCGGGAGCGCCTCGCGGAGGCCCAGACGGCGGTGCGCGGGCGACTCGACCAGCCCCTCGCGCGGGCGCAGCGCATCGCGCAGTGGTTCCCGATCCGGGTCTGGCGGCACTTCCTGCAGCACAACGGCTTCCTGCTCGCCGCCGGCATGAGCTACCAGGGATTGTTCGCCGTCTTCTCGGCGCTGTACCTCGCGTTCGCGGGCGTGGGTATCTGGCTGGGCGGCAGCACGAGCGCGATCACCGGGCTCATCCGCATCGTCAACAGCTACATCCCCGGGCTGATCAGCGAGAACGGACTCGTCGACCGCGACCAGGTCGAGGCCGTGGCGCAGGAGAGCGGGCGCCTGCTCACCGTCACCGGCATCGTCGCCGTCGTGGTGGTCGTCTGGACGGCGATCGGCTTCGTTACCTTCACCCGTCGCGCCGTGCGCGACACCTTCGGGCTCCCCTTCGACCTGCGCAACTACGTGATGCTCAAGGCCCGCGACTTCGTGGCCTCGGTGCTGTTCGGTATCTCGCTGCTCGTCGGCGCTCTGCTGGGTTCGGTGACCACCGGCGCCGTCGACCTCGTGTTCGGGCTCATCGGGTGGGATCGCGAGACCCTCGGCTGGTCGATCGGGGCGCGCCTGGTCTCGCTCGTCGTGGCGTTCGGCATCAACACCGTCGCCCTCGCCTCGCTGTTCCGCTTCTTGACCGGCACGACGCTGTCGTGGCGGCGCGCGTGGCCCGGCGCCATCGTCGGGGCGACCGGCATCGTCGTGCTGCAGGTGGCCGCCGGTTTCCTCTTCGTCTACACCCCCTCGAACCCGCTGCTGGCGACCTTCACGGTGCTCATCGGATTTCTGCTGTGGTTCCGCTTCATCGGCATCGTGATCCTCGTCTCGGCGGCGTGGATCGCGGTGGCCGCGGGCGATCGCGACGTGCCGCTGCGCTCCCCCGAAGACCGCCGGGCGATGGAGCAGGCCGCCCTCGTCATCGCCGCCCAGGTGGGTCTGCGCGAGGCCGAGAAGGCGTTCGCGATGTCGCGATGGCCGCTGCGCTGGCGTGCGAAGCGTCGGGTGATCGCCGCCGAGAAGAACCTCGCGCGGGCCGAGGCCGACGTGCCCGCTCCGCGGCGGACGTCGCTGCTGCCCGACTGAGCGGGTTCGGATCCCGATGCCGGCGGCCGGGCGCGCAGCCCCGTCCCGCCCGCACGGGCTCGATGTCGGAGGTCGTGGATAGGCTCGTGGGGTGGCTCGTTCCGTGCGTATCGTCTCCGTCAACGTCAATGGCATCCGTGCCGCCGTCCGCAAGGGCATGGTCGAGTGGCTCGACGCCTCCGGCGCCGACATCGTCACCCTGCAAGAGGTGCGGGCCACCGCAGACCAGCTCGCCGAGGCCCTCCCCGGGTGGGAGATCGTCAACGACGAAGCCCTCGCGAAGGGGCGCGCGGGAGTCGCCATCATCAGCCGTCTGCCCGGCGTCGAGACCCGCACGCACCTCGGCCCCGAGCCGCTCGACGCGTCGGGCCGGTGGATCGAGACCGACTTCGACATCGACGGCGAGACCGTCACCATCGTCAGCGCCTACGTGCACAGCGGCGAGGTCGACACCCCCAAGCAAGACGCGAAGTGGCTGTTCCTCGACGCGATGGAGCGCCGCCTCGCCGAGCTCGCCGCCTCGAGCGAGCTGGCCCTCGTCACCGGCGACCTGAACGTCGGCCACCGCGAGCTCGACATCAAGAACTGGCGCGGCAACCGCAAGAACGCCGGCTTCCTCCCGCGCGAGCGGGCCTACTTCGACCGCTTCTTCGGCCCCGCGGGCGAGCAGGTCGAGGGCGTCGACGGGTCGACCGGCACCGGCCTCGGCTGGATCGACGTGGGCCGCCGCGCCATGGGCGAGATCGAGGGGCCGTACACGTTCTGGTCGATGCGCGGAAAGGCGTTCGACACCGACAGCGGCTGGCGCATCGACTACCACGTCGCCACTCCCGCCCTGGCCGAGCGCGTCACCTCCTACCGGGTCGACCGCGCTCCGTCGTACGACACCCGGTGGAGCGATCACTCCCCCGTGATCGTCGACTACACGCTCGGGCGCTGACCGCAGGCGTCGCACCGGTCGTCGGCCGGGCAGCGGGTGCCGCCGTGGGCCACGGTGCGCATCGCGCGCGGGCCCTCCCGACCTCGGCATCCGGTCGCCTGACGCCGAGTGCGGAGCACTGGTCGTCGCCGGGGGCCGGGTATCGACATCCGGACCCTTTTCCGACGGAAGGTCGGCCCCGCGCACGCGGCCTAGGATCGTACGGTGACCACCGAGCGCCTCTACTCCGGAATGCAGCCCTCCGCCGACAGCCTCCAGATCGGCAACTACATCGGGGCCCTCCTGCAGTGGCGCGACCTCCAGGACCAGTACGACGCCTTCTTCTCGGTCGTCGACCTGCACGCCCTGACGCAGCCCGGCGATCCCGCCGAGCGCCGCGAGAAGACCCGCCGCACCGCCGCCCAGTACATCGCCGCCGGCATCGAGCCCTCGCGCTCCACGCTGTACGTGCAGTCGCACGTGCCCGCGCACGCCGAGCTGCAGTGGGTGCTGTCGACCCTCACGGGCTTCGGCGAGGCCGGGCGCATGACCCAGTTCAAAGACAAGTCGGCCCGCTACGGCACCGATGCCACCAACGTCGGCCTCTTCACCTACCCGGTGCTGATGGCCGCCGACATCCTGCTGTATCAGACCGACGTCGTGCCCGTCGGCGACGACCAGAAGCAGCACATCGAGCTCACGCGCGACCTGGCCGAGCGCTTCAACCAGCGATTCGGCGAGACCTTCACCGTGCCGAAGCCCGTGATCCAGCGCGAGACCGCACGCATCTACGACCTGCAGAACCCCACGGCCAAGATGTCGAAGTCGGCCGAGTCCGACGCGGGCGTGCTGTGGCTGCTCGACGACCCCAAGGTCAGCGCGAAGAAGATCATGCGCGCCATGACCGACTCGGAGGGGTCGGTGCGCTTCGACCGCGAGACCAAGCCCGGCGTGTCGAACCTGCTCGTCATCTACTCGGCCCTCACCGGCCGCGAGATCACCTCGATCGAAGACGAGTACGCGGGCCGCGGGTACGGCGACTTCAAGAAGGGCCTCGCCGAGGTCGTCGTCAACGAGTTCGAGCCGGTGCGTGCGCGGGCCACGGAACTGCTCGACGACCCCGCCGAGCTCGACCGCGTGCTGGCCGTGAACGCCGGCAAAGCGGCATCCGTCGCCGAGAAGACCCTCAGCGACGTGTACGACCGCATCGGCCTGCTCCGCCGCGGCTGAGTTTTCGGCTGTTCGACGCCCGCGCGACTCGCTGAGTCGCGCGGGCGTCGTGATTCGGGGGCGGGGCTAGGCGGCAGGTGCTCGGCGCGAGCGGCACGACTCCTGCGTAAGCTGTGCCGCGGACAGGCCCGCCGCGACCGGTAGCGTGGCCGGATGGAACCGGAGATCCTGCGCACCGCCCGCCTCGAGCTGTCGGCGCCGCGCGAGAGCGACGCCGCGGCGATCCACGCGGAGTGTCAGGATGCCGCGATCCAGCGGTTCACGACGGTGCCGTCGCCCTACCTTCCGGCCGACGCCGAGACGTTCGTCGAACTGACGCGCACGTGGTGGGGCGACGGGTCGGAGGCGACGTGGGCGATCCGCCTCGAAGGGCGACTGGTCGGCATGGTGGGCCTGGCGAAACTGCCGTCGGGTGGTCCCGAGATCGGCTACTGGGTCTCGTCGAGCGTGCGCGGGCAGGGGCTGGCCACCGAGGCGGTGCGGGCCGTGGTCGACTGGGGCTTCGCCGCCGAACGGCCGGCGGTGCAGCGCATCGAGTGGCGGGCGGTCGTGGGCAACGCCGGGTCGGCGCGCGTGGCGCAGGCGGTGGGGTTCCGCTATGAAGGGCTGCTGCGGCAGGCGGGCGCGAACTCGCTGGGGCGCTCCGACATGTGGGTGGGCGGGCTGCTGCGCTCCGACGACCGCGACCCGCAACCCTGGCCCGTGCTGTAGGCCGGGGGCAAGGGCCTGCGCCGATGTCGGAGGTCCGTGGCAGCATGGCCGCATGCCGGAGATGCCAGAGGTCGAGGGGCTCGTCGAATACCTGCGCGGGCGCGTGACGGGACTGCGTGTCGACAAGGCCACCGTGTCGGCCATCAACGCACTGAAGACTTACGACCCGCCGCTCACCGCGCTGGTCGGGGCCCACGTGACGGGTGTCGATCGCCACGGCAAGTTCGTCGACGTCTCGACCGATGCGGGCGTGCACCTGGTGTTCCACCTCGCCAAGGCGGGGTGGCTGCGGTGGTACGACGCGCTACCCGCGACGATCATCAAGCCCGGCAAGACGCCGATCGCGCTGCGGGTCGGCTTCGACGACGGCTCGGGGTTCGACCTCACCGAGGCCGGTACCAAGAAGTCGCTCGCCGTGTACGCCGTGCGCTCCCCCGCCGAGGTGCCGGGCATCGCGCGGCTCGGTCCCGACCCGCTGAGCGCCGGCTTCGACCGCGCGACGTTCGGCTCGCTGCTCGAGGGCCGTCGCACGCAGATCAAGGGCGTGCTGCGCGACCAGTCGATCATCGCGGGGGTCGGCAACGCCTACTCCGACGAGATCCTGCACGCGGCCAAGATGTCGCCGTACGCGCTGGCGGCGAATCTGTCGGATGCCGAGGTCGACCACCTCTACGGCGCGATGACGACGACGCTGGCCGAGGCGATCGAGGCGGCCCGCGGCAAACCGCCGGCGGAGTTGAAGGATGCAAAACGGCGAGGCATGCGCGTACACGGGCGGCGCGGCGAGGCGTGTCCCGTCTGCGGCGATGAGGTGCGCAGCGTGTTCTTCGCCGACAACTCCCTCGAGTACTGCCCCACCTGCCAGACGGGCGGAAAGCTGCTCGCCGACCGCCGGCTGTCGCGACTGCTGAAGTGACCCGATGCCACGATGGTTCCGGCCACGATGCGCGCGTCCGCGCCGCGATGCGCGCTCCGGCCACGGACCGTGCGCCCGCGCCCCTGCACGCGTCGGCGCCCCGATGCGCGCGGCCAGCCACGATGCCCGCGTCGCCGCCCCGCTGCGCGCGTCCGGCCAAGGTGTGCGCCTCCGCGCCCCGGCGCGGGAGTACCACGAAACGTCGCCGCGTGACGGGGAATGAAACCGCTCGAGCGGCGTTGAGTAGACTCCGAAGAGCAAAAACGTGCTCCGGGGTCGGTGAGAATCCGAACCGGCGGTGATAGTCCGCGAACCCCTCCGCTCACGCGGTGGGGCCGATCCGGTGGAATTCCGGGACCGACGGTGATGCGAGGGCCAGCCCTCGCTAGTCCGGATAGGAGGCAGCACGGACGGCGCGACGCGCCTTCCCGCTGGCCCTGCCCCGAATCCGCGGGAAGGACAGGGAAATGGCATCCGCCGTCGAGATCGACGCCATGCGGCGAGCGCTGCAGCTCGCCCGGCGCGGCCCGCGCGGGCTCAACCCGCAGGTCGGCGCCGTGATCCTCTCGCCCGACGGCGAGATCCTCGCCGAAGGCTTCCACCGCGGAGCCGGCACCGCGCACGCCGAGGTCGACGCGCTCTCGCAGCTCGCCCCCGGCGACGCCCGCGGGGCGACCGCCGTCGTGACCCTCGAGCCGTGCAACCACACCGGTCGCACCGGCCCCTGCGCCGTCGCGCTCATCGAGGCGGGAGTCGCCCGCGTGGTCTTCGCGCTCGACGACCCCACCGACGCCGCGGCCGGCGGCGCCGATCGCCTGCGCGCAGCCGGCGTCGACGTCGAGTCGGGACCCGAGGCGGATGCCGCCGAGGCGCTCGTCGCCGACTGGACGCACCTGCAGCGCACCGGCCGCCCGCACGTCACGGTCAAGTGGGCGCAGAGCCTCGACGGTCGCGCCGCCGCCGACGACGGCACGAGCCAGTGGATCACCGGACCCGACGCCCGACGCGACGTGCATGCGCGCCGTGCGCAGGCCGACGCGATCGTCGCCGGCACGGGCACCGTGCGCTCCGACGACCCCGCGCTGACCGCGCGAGCGGACGACGGGACGCTGCTCGAGCACCAGCCGATGCCCGTGATCATCGGCGAGAGCGAGACGGCTCCGGATGCCGCGGTGCGCCGCCACCCCCGCGACCCCCTCTTCTGTTCGACGCACGACCTGCACGCGGTGCTCGCCGACCTCGCCGAACAGGGCGTGCAGCGCGTGTTCGTCGAGGGCGGGCCGACGCTGGCGAGCGCGTTCGTGCGCGAGGGTCTCGCCGACGAACTGCTCGTCTATGTCGCCCCCGTGCTGCTGGGCGGTTCGCGCCTCGCTCTGGGAGATGTGGGCGTGCCGAGCATCGACGCGGCGAAGCGCCTGACCGTGGCATCCGTCACCCCCCTCGGCGACGACCTGCTGATCGTCGCCCGCCCGGCCGAGACCGGGCCCCGAAACCCCGAGACTGTGCCCGCGACCGCGGGCGAGAACGAAGGAGACGCCTGATGTTCACCGGAATCGTCGAAGAGATCGGCGCCGTCACGGCCGTCGAGCCGTCGGGCGACGGCGTGCGCCTGACCCTGCGCGCCCCCCTGTCGGTGTCGGACGCCGGCCACGGCGACTCGATCTCGGTGAGCGGCGTGTGCCTCACCGTCGTCGACCAGGGCGATGACTGGTTCACCGCCGACGTGATGAAGCAAACCCTCGACATGTCGACGCTCGCGGGCGTCGCCCCGGGCCTCCCGGTCAACCTCGAGCGCGCGACCGCCGCGCACGGACGCCTGGGCGGGCACATCGTGCAGGGCCACATCGACGGCACCGGCGTCGTGCGCGAGGTGCGGCCCGGCGCGCAGTGGAGCGTCGTGCGTGTCGGTATCCCGGCCCACCTCGCCCCGCTCGTGGTCGACAAGGGGTCGATCGCGATCGACGGCGTCTCGCTCACCGTCAGCGCCGTGAGCGAAGCCTCCGAGCCCGAGCCGTGGCTCGAGGTCTCGCTGATCCCCGAAACGCTCGAGGCCACGACCCTCGGCCGCGCCGAAGCCGGCACCCCCGTGAATCTCGAAACCGACATCCTGGCCCGTCATGTCCAGCGCATGCTCGCCTTCCGCACGACAGAGAATCCCGCGGCGACCGCCGCACAGACCGAGAGGGGCTCCCGATGAGCCTGTCCACCATCCCCGAGGCCCTGGAGGCCCTGCGTCAGGGTCGACCGATCCTGGTCGCCGACGACGAGAACCGCGAGAACGAGGGCGACGTCATCATCTCGGCGCAGCTCGCGACCCCCGAGTGGCTCGCCTGGACCGTGCGGTGGTCCAGCGGATACGTCTGCGCCCCCATGCCCGGCGAGTGGGCCGACCGCCTCGACCTGCCGCCCATGGTCGAGGTCAACCAGGACGCCCGCGGCACCGCGTACACGGTCAGCGTCGACGCGGCATCCGGAGTCACCACCGGCATCAGCGCCGCCGACCGCGCGCGCACCCTCAACGTGCTGTCCGACCCCGCGTCGGTTCCGACCAGCCTCATCCGCCCCGGACATGTGCTGCCGCTGCGCGCCGTCGACGGCGGCGTGCGCGAGCGCGCGGGCCACACCGAGGCCGCGGTCGACCTCATGCGTCTCGCGGGACTCGAGCCCGTCGGCGCGATCGCCGAGGTCGTCGCCGAAGACGGCAGCATGATGCGCCTGCCCGGACTCTTCGAGCTCGGCGAGCGCGACGGCATCCCGGTCATCACGATCGAACAGCTCATCGGCTACCTCAACGAGACCGACCCGCTGCCCGCGACCGCCCCCGCCCGCCGCCGGGTGAGCCTGCGCGCCGAGTCGAACGTGCCCACCTCGCACGGCACCTTCCGCTTCCTCGCGTACAAGGACCGCATCACCGGCACCGACCACCTCGCCGTCGTGTCGGGCGACCTGTCCGACGAAGCCCCGCTCGTGCGGGTGCACTCCGAGTGCCTGACGGGTGAGGCCTTCGGTTCGCTCAAGTGCGAGTGCGGTCCGCAGCTCGAGGCGGCCCTCGACACGATCGACCGCGACGGCGGCATCGTGATCTACATGCGCGGACACGAGGGTCGCGGCATCGGCCTGATCAACAAGCTGCGCGCCTACAACCTGCAGGAGCGCGGCATGGACACCGTCGACGCCAACCTCGCCCTCGGCCTGCCCGCCGACGCGCGCGACTACGCCGCCGCCGCCGGCATCCTGACCGACCTCGGCGTCGAGAAGGTGCGCCTGCTGACGAACAACACCGACAAGGTCGCGCAGCTGCGCGGCTTCGGTCTCGACGTCGTCGAGCAGGTTCCGCTGCTCGTGGGCGTCGGCCCGAACAACCACCAGTACCTCGAGACGAAGCGCGACCGCATGGGTCACATCATCGCCGAGGACGACCTGCGCGACGCCCTCGCGCACATGAAGGAAGAGAGCGCCTGATGGCCGGCAGTGGAGCACCCGAGACCGGCGGCGTCGACGCGTCGGGTCTGAACGTCGTCGTGGTCGCGGGAACGTGGCACGAGGTCATCACGAACGGTCTGATCGCGGGCGCGAAGCGCGTGCTCGACGCGACCGGCGCGACCTACCGCGTCGTGCGCGTCCCCGGCTCGTTCGAGCTGCCCGTCGCCGCGAGCGCGGCCTTCGAGGGCGGGGCGGATGCCGTGGTGGCCCTGGGCGTGATCATCCGGGGCGGCACGCCGCACTTCGAGTTCGTCTCGTCGGCGGCCACCGACGGCCTGACCCGCGTCGCGCTCGACGCCGGCAAGCCCGTCGGCTTCGGCGTGCTGACGCTGGACGACGAGCAGCAGGGCCTCGACCGTGCGGGCCTGGAAGGCTCCAAGGAGGACAAGGGCGAAGAGGCCGCGGATGCCGCGATCCGCACCGCCCTCGTGCTGCGCGAGCTGCGCGGCTGACGCGTTCTTCACGACGGGCCCGGCGACCTCTGCGGTCGCCGGGCCCGTTCGCGTTCGCGGGCCGGAGGGAGGTGGCTGAGCCTGTCGAAGCCACCGGGCGTCCGCGGGTCGGGGCCGAAGCGAGGTGGCTGAGCCTGTCGAAGCCACCGGGCGTCCGCGGGTCGAGGCCGAAGCGAGGTGGCTGAGCCTGTCGAAGCCACCGGGCGTCCGCGGGTCGGGGGCGGCCCTTCGACAAGCTCAGGGACCGCTCGCGGGCTCAGGGCCAAAGCGAGGTGGCTGAGCCTGTCGAAGCCACCGGGCGTCCGCGGGACGGGGCCGAAGCGAGGTGGCTGAGCCTGTCGAAGCCACCGGGCGTCCGCGGGTCGAGGCCGAAGCGAGGTGGCTGAGCCTGTCGAAGCCACCGGACGTCCGCGGGTCGGGGGCGGCCCTTCGACAAGCTCAGGGACCGCTCGCGGGACGGGCTCAGCGGCCGCGCGGGCTGTGAGGCCCGCCTTGCTGGCGGCGCTGCCGCGGTATCCCTACCCTGACGGGTATGGAGACCCTGCGGAACGTCGTCGTCCTGGTCCACCTCGTCGGCTTCGCCATCCTCTTCGGCGCGTGGGTCGTCGAGGCCGTCGCCCGCCGCATCCGCGTGACCCCGCTGATGAACTACGCGCTGGTCATCTCCCTCGTGACGGGCCTCGCTCTCTCGGCTCCCTGGGGCCTCGACCACGACCTCAACTACGCCAAGATCGGCGTGAAGCTCGTCGTGCTGCTCATCATCGGCGCACTGTTGGGCATCGGCTCGGCCCGACAGAAGCGCACCGGGTCGCTGTCTCCGGCGATCTTCTGGCCCATCGGCATCCTGGCCCTGCTCAACGCCGGTCTCGCCGTCATCTGGCGCTGACCACCCGCGTCGGGGCCACGCTCAGCGCGCGCATAGACTGGAGGGTCTAGACGCCCCTCACTCGGGGACGTCGCCGGTGCCTCCGCCCGTGCGCTCTCTCACCACCACCCCCGTGACCGCTGCGCGCCACCGCTGCGCCCCACCCCGGACGCGAACGAAGACCCTTCCCGTCAGGCAGTCATGACCACGTCATCCCCCTCCACTCGCTCGACCCCGGCCGCACCGGCCAACCCGCGTTCGCGCGTCATCACCGCGAGCCTCATCGGCACCACGATCGAGTTCTACGACTTCTACGCGTACGCCACGGCGGCCGTGCTCGTGTTCCCCGTGCTCTTCTTCCCCACCGGCAACGAGACCACCTCGCTGCTGCTGTCGTTCAGCGTCTTCGGCGCCGCGATGGTCGCGCGCCCCCTCGGTGCCGTCGTGTTCGGCCACTTCGGCGACCGCTTCGGCCGCAAGGCCACCCTCGTGGCATCCCTTCTCACAATGGGTGTCGCGACCTTCCTCATCGGCTGCCTGCCGACCTTCAACGAGATCGGCGTCTGGGCCGCGGTGCTGCTGCTGATCATGCGTCTCGCGCAGGGCTTCGCCCTCGGCGGCGAGTGGTCGGGCGCAGCGCTGGTCGCCACCGAGAACGCCCCGAAGGGCAAGCGCGCCCTGTTCGGCACGTTCCCGCAGCTGGGCGCCCCAATCGGCTTCATCATCGCCAACACGGTGTTCCTCGTGATCAACTTCGCGCTGCCGCACCCCGACGGCACCGCTCAGCGCTCCGCCGAGTTCCTCACCTGGGGCTGGCGCGTGCCGTTCCTGTTCTCGGCGATCATGGTCATCGTCGGCCTCTACGTGCGCCTCAAGCTCGTCGAGAGCGAGTCGTTCGCGAAGGCCGAGAAGAGCGGCGCGATCCGCAAGTTCCCGCTCGGCGAGGTGCTCCGCCGCAACTGGAAGCAGCTGATCCTCGGCACGTTCATCATGCTGGCGACCTACGTGCTCTTCTACCTGATGACGAGCTTCACGCTGTCGTACGGCACCAAGCCCACCGCCGAGGGAGCTGCCGCCGCGGCCGAGAAGGCCGGCACCGCGTTCGACGCCGCCGCCTACGTGCCCGGCCTCGGCTTCGGCTACACCGACTTCGTGATCATGCAGATCATCGGCGTGGTGTTCTTCGGCGTCTTCACGATGCTCTCCGGCCCCGTCGCCGACGCGATCGGCCGTAAGCGCCTGCTCATCGGCGTGACCATCGCGATCATCGTGTTCGGTCTGCTGTTCTCAGTGTTCCTGCTGCCCGCGGCCGACCCGAAGTTCACCGGAGCGCTGGTGCAGGCGTTCCTGGTGTTGGGCTTCCTGCTCATGGGTGCGACGTTCGGCCCGATGGGCGCGGTGCTGCCGGAACTGTTCCCGACCAACACCCGCTACACCGGCTCGGCGATCTCCTACAACGTCTCGTCGATCCTGGGCGCCGCCCTCGCGCCGATCGTCGCGGTCGCGCTGTGGGCCGCCGGCGACGGCAACCCGTGGCTCGTGGGCGTGTACCTCTCGGTCATGGGCGTGCTGACGCTCATCGCTCTCGTGCTCTCGCCCGAGACGAAGGACGTCGACTACGACGACAACATCGCCGCCGGAGCGACCGCGCCGTAACCACGCGTTCGCATCGGACACCGGATGCCACGGGGCCCAGGCCTCGTGGCATCCGTCGTTCCGACAGGACTTCGTCGTTGTACGGGCCGAACTCCGGAGATCCGCAACCGCGCGGGGAGCCCGGACTGCTCGCATCGCGGTGAGTCGATGAATTCTCCGGAGTTGTGCACGCCGTCGAGCGGACCGACCGGCGGTGTCGGTGGTGCGGGGTACGGTCGAAGCACCCCATTCTTCTCCCGAGGTGAGCATGTCGTTTCCCGCTCCCGCGCGTGGTCGGCGCGGCCGCCGCGCGCCCGAAGGCCCGCGCGCGTCGTTCCGCCAGCTGGTCCCCTTCCTGCTCGAGCACAAGCGCACGCTCGTCGTCGTCGCCGTGCTCAGCGTGCTCGGCGCCGCTGCCACGCTCGCGCAGCCGCTGCTCGTCGGCGAGGTCATCTCGCGCGTGCAGGCCAGCGTGCCCCTCGGCGCCCTGGTGTGGCTGCTGGTGGGCTTCGTCGTGCTGTCGTCGGTCATCTCGGGCTTCCAGCACTATCTCCTGCAGCGCACCGGCACCGCGGTGGTCTTCTCGAGCCGGCGGCGGCTCATCGCGCGCATCCTGCGCCTGCCCATCAGCGAGTTCGACGCGCGTCGCACGGGCGATCTCGTCTCGCGCGTGGGCACCGACACGACCCTGCTGTACGCGGTGCTGACGCAGGGCTTCGCGGATGCCGTGGGCAACGCCCTCATCCTCGTCGGCGCGGTCATCGCGATGGCCTTCATCGACCCGCTGCTGCTCGGGCTCATCGTGGTGGTGGTCGGCGCCTCGCTCGCGGTGGTCGTGCTGCTGAGCACGCGGATCCGCGCGGCATCCGCCGATCAGCAGGCGAAGGTCGGCGAACTCTCCTCGGGCGTCGAGCGCGCCGTCGGCTCGATCCGCACGATCCGCGCGTCGGGCGCGACCGAGCGCGAGATCGCGGCGGTGACCGAGAACGCCACGGCCGCCTACGCCGCGGGCGTGCGCATCGCGCGGGTGTCGGCGCTCATCGTGCCGATCGCCTTCGTCGCCCTGCAGGTGTCGCTGCTGGTCGTGCTCGGCGTCGGCGGATACCGCGTGGCCTCCGGCGCCATCGACGTCGCCTCGCTCGTCACCTTCGTGATCTTCCTCTTCCTGCTCGTGCAGCCCCTGGCCTCGGCGATCGGCGCCATCACCTCGGTCAACCAGGCGCTGGGCGCGCTGGGGCGCATCCAAGAGGTGCTCGACCTCCCCCTCGAAGACGACGCCGACCGTCCCTCGTCGCCTGCGGCGGTTCCGGATGCCGCGGCGCTGACGTTCCGCGACGTGCACTTCCGCTATCCCGACAACGTCGTGAAGGCGCGCGAGGCCGCCGCCGCGGAGGCCCGCTCGGTGCTCGAGCAGGCGCACCTCGAGCGCGCGGCCGACGAGACCGCCGCCGAGGTCGACGATGACCGCGACGTGCTGCGCGGGGTGTCGTTCGAGGTGCCGCGCGGATCGCGCGTCGCCCTCGTCGGCCCCTCGGGGGCGGGCAAGAGCACGATCCTCGCCCTCATCGAGCGCTTCTACGACCCGACCGGCGGCGCGATCCTCGTCGACGGCGTCGACGCGCGCGACCTCTCCCGCGATGACCTTCGCGCCCGCTTCGGCTACGTCGAGCAGGATGCGCCGACCCTGGCCGGCACGATCGCCGACAACCTGCGACTCGCCTCTCCCGCGGCATCCGACGCCGACTGCGAGCGGGTGCTGCGCGCGGTCAACCTCGGCGACGTGCTCGAGCGCAGCCCGCTCGGCGTCGACGCTCCCGTGGGCGAAGACGGCGTCATGCTCTCGGGCGGAGAACGCCAGCGCCTTGCGATCGCCCGCGCGCTGCTGGCCGCTCCCCCGGTGCTGCTGCTCGACGAATCGACCTCGTCGCTCGACGGCGTCAACGAGCAGCGCATGCGCGAGGCGATCGACGCCGTCGCGACCGACCGCACCCTGCTCGTCATCGCGCACCGCCTCTCGACGGTCGTCGACAGCGACCTCATCGTGGTGCTCGACAAGGGCCGGGTCGTGGGTCGGGGCACGCACAGCGAGCTCGTGGCATCCACTCCCCTTTACCGCGATCTCGCGAAGCACCAGCTGCTCGTCTGAGCGGGGCGGCGGGCGGTGGGACAGGGGCGGGCGCGTGCCTCGCTCCGAACGCGAGACTGCATCTCGCTGACAAGCCCGTTGCAGCCTGACGCCGAGATGTCAGCCGGATGCAGTCTCGCGATCGCATGGGCCCGGGCCGCCGCGATGTCCGACCCCGGTGCGGTCAGGGACCGGCCGGCGGATCAGTCGCCCGCGAGGGCGTCGATCGGCGACACCGCGGTGGCCAGGCGCGTGGGCGCGACGGCGGCGACAGCGGTGAGCAGCGCGGTGGCCACCGCGACGGTCCCCACGGTCGCCCACGGGATGCTCGGCAGCAGGAACGTCGGCGACGAGAACTCCGGCGGGACGCCGACCGAACCGAGCAGCGACTGCGCTCCCGCCCAGCCGTAGATCACGCCGAGCACGAGCCCGAGGGCCACCGAGGTCACGGTGAGATGTGCGGCCTCGAGCAGCACCATCCGCCGGATCTGCGGGGCGGCGAAGCCGAGCGTGCGCAGCAGACCGAGCTCCCGACGGCGCTGGATCACCCCGAGGGTGAGCAGGTTCACCAGACCGACGGCGGCGATGACGGCCGACACGGCGACGAGCGACATCATGATCGTGGCGAAGGTGTCCATGAGCGCGAGCAGTTCCTCCGGCGGTTCGCCGCCGCCCGATCGGATGAGAAGGTCGCGGGCCGACTGCGAGGCGACCGCGAACATCGTCACGAGCGTGACTCCCATCACGACGCCGATCGCCATGCGGCTCGAGCGCTCGGGGTAGCGCAGCGCGTTCTCGGCAGCCAGGCGCGCCTCGGCCGAACGGCCGAACAGACGTCCGGTCACGCGGAGCAGAGGCGGCATGACCACGGTGGCGCCGAGGCTCAGTCCCGTGAACGAGAAGATTCCGCCCACGAACGCCACGACGACGCCGAGGGGTGAGAGAAGGCCCAGGGCGATCCCTGCGGCGAGCACCAGCGTGCCGCCGAAGAAGAGGATCCCCGCGACGATGCGGCGAGCGCGACCGCCGACGGCCTCACTCCGGTTGCGCTCGGTCGCCCCCGAGATCGCCTGCAGGGGCGTCACCTCGAGCACCCGGCGCGAACCGGCCCACGCGGCGGCCCACGTCGTGAGGGTCACGATCACGGCGGGAGCGACCAGCACCGGCTGCAAAAGCGCGTAGTCGACGTCGATCCCCCACGCGGTGCGCGCCACCGGCAGCAGCGCGGCGGCGACCGCTGTCCCGCCGATCAGCCCCACGACCGCTCCGATGGCCCCCACCACGAGACCCTGTCGCGCGACCCGCACGCGCTCCGACCGCGCCGAGGCACCGATCAGGCGCATCAGGGCGATCTGCCGCGTCCGGCCGGCGACGATCGTCGCGAAGGTGTTCGTCGTCACGATCGCCGCGACGAACATCGCCACGCCGACCAGCAGCGCGCTGAGGATCGCCACGACCACGACGACGCTCTCGCGACCCGCGAGGTAGGGCGCCGCCAGCAACCACGCGCCGATGAAACCGGTGGCGGCGATGAGCAGCGTGCCGAAGCCGCTCGAGATGGCGGCGACCAGCACCGAGGCACCGAGACCGCGTTCCGCGCGCGGCAGGGCGCGCGGCAGGCGGCGGGGGCGCGGCGCGCCGACGGGCCGCTCGGCGACGGCGCTCACGCTCCGACCTCGGACGAGAGCATGTAGGCCGAGATCGCCTCGGCGCCCTGGCGCGGGGTGTCGGCCACGACGCGGCCGTCGCCGAGGAAGATCACCCGGTCGGCGTGCGAGGCGGCGACGGGGTCGTGCGTCACCATCGCGATCGACTGCCCGTGCTCGCGGCTCGCCGCGGCCAGCAGCGCCAGCACCTCGCGGCCGGTGCGGGAGTCGAGGTTGCCGGTCGGCTCGTCGGCGAAGATCAGGTCGGGCTGCGTCGCCAGGGCCCGCGCGATGGCGACCCGCTGCTGCTGACCGCCCGAGAGCTCGTGCGGGCGGTGACGCAGACGACCGCTCAGTCCCATCGACTCGACGAGCGCGTCGATCCGGCGTCGGGCCTCGGGCGAGGGAGACCGACCGGCCAGCTCGAACGGCAGGGTGATGTTGCCGAGCACGTCGAGCGTCGGCACGAGATTGAACGACTGGAAGACGAACCCGACGCGCGAGCGACGCAGCACGGTCAGGTCGAGGTCGCTGAGCCCGGTGATCTCGGTGTCGCCGATGAACGCGCGGCCCGAGGTCGCGGCATCCAGTCCCGCCATGACGTGCATGAGGGTCGACTTGCCCGAGCCGGACGGTCCCATGATCGCCGTGAATTCGCCGCGGCGGAGGCCGATCGTGACGTCGTCGAGCGCGTGGACGCGCGACTCGCCGGCACCGAAGGTCTTCGTGAGGTTCTGCACTCGCGCGGCCATCGGCGCGGTGTCGGAAGGATTCTGCTGCATGACTTCGACGCTACGAACCACCCCCGGCCGGCGGCATCGGCCTGACGTCGTCTCGTCGTACATCCCGGGGATGACGCTGCACGGGCGGCGGGGTGAAATGCGTCTCGAGAGGGACGGTCGTCATCCCCGGGGACGACGACCCGGCGACCTCACCCGGCCACGATCGAACCATGACATCGCACCGCACCTCACCGCTCCTGTTCGCCCTGGCCGTCGCCGCGGGCGGGGCCCTCACCCTCTCGCTCGCCGGGTGCACCGGCATCGAAGAGGCCCTGTCGCAAGAGGTCACCACGGAGTACACCGACACCGCCGACGTCGCCGCCCGGGCCGACACCACGGTGCCGTGGCTGCCCGCCGATGCGACCGCGATCGTCGTCAAGACCAAGCGCGACGGCGAGGTCGCCACCGCTCTGGCGCGGAGCGGCTCGCCCCTCGATACGGCGACCTGCGTCGAGATGGAGCGTCAGTCGGCCCCGACCGTGCACATCGACGACGCCCCCGACGTGTACGCGAAGGATCGCGTCTTCGCGTGCGGGGCGTGGTCGGTGATCGCCACGACCGACGGCTGGTACGGCTGGACGCCCAACAGCCCCGGCGAGAAGGAGAAGTCGCCCGCGGCATCGTGAGCGGACGAACACCGACGCCCCTCCCGCGCGCCAAGAACGGGAGGGGCGTCGATTCGAGGGCTCGCCCTGTCCGTGCGAAACGGCGCGGAGGGCGAGCCGGTCTCAGGCGCGCTGCAGGCGGTAGCGCAGCGCGGCGAGCTCGGCGCGCAGGGCGGCCGGCAGGTGCGAACCGAAGGTGTCGTAGAACTCTTCGGTCAGGTCGGCCTCTGCGAGCCACGACGCGCGGTCGATCGAGAACAGCTCCTCGAGGTCGGCGGCGGGCAGGTCGAGACCCGACAGCTCGAGGTCTTCGACCTTGGGCAGGCGGCCGATCGGGCTGTCCACGGCATCCACCTGTCCGTCGACGCGACGGATGATCCAGTCGATCACGCGGGCGTTGTCGCCGAAGCCGGGCCAGAGGAACCGGCCGTCGTCGCCCTTGCGGAACCAGTTCACCTGGAAGATGCGGGGAGCGCGGTCGAAGCGGAGCTTCTGGCCGACCTTCAGCCAGTGGCCGAAGTAGTCGCCCATGTTGTAGCCGCAGAAGGGGAGCATCGCGAAGGGGTCGCGGCGCAGCTCGCCGACGGTACCCTCCTGCGCGGCGGTCTTCTCGCTCGAGACCGTCGAGCCGATGAACACGCCGTGCGACCAGTCGGTCGCCTCGACGACCAGCGGCACATTGGTCGCGCGGCGGCCACCGAACAGGATGACGTCGAGGGGGACGCCCTCGGGGGCCTCCCAGTCCTCGGCGATCTGCGGGCACTGCGCGGCGCCGACGGTGAAGCGCGAGTTGGGGTGCGCGGCGGGGCGGCCCGACGCGGGCGTCCAGGCGTTGCCCTCCCAGTCGGTGAGGTGCGGGGGTGCCTCGTCGGTCAGGCCCTCCCACCACACGTCGCCGTCGGGGCGGAGCGCGACGTTGGTGAAGATCGTGTTGCCCCAGAGCGTCTCGATCGCGGTGACGTTGGTCGACTCGCCGGTGCCGGGGGCGACGCCGAAGAAGCCGGCCTCGGGGTTGATCGCCCAGAGGCGCCCGTCTTCACCCGGGCGGATCCACGTGATGTCATCGCCGAGCGTCTCGACGCGCCAGCCGGGGATCGTGGGGCGGAGCATCGCGAGGTTGGTCTTGCCGCAGGCCGAGGGGAACGCGGCGGCCACGTGGTACGCCTTGCCCTTCGGGTCGATCACGCGGATGAGCAGCATGTGCTCGGCGAGCCAGCCCTCGTCGCGGCCGATGACCGAGGCGATGCGCAGAGCGAAGCACTTCTTCGCGAGGATCGCGTTGCCGCCGTAGCCCGAGCCGAACGACCAGACCTCGAGGGTGTCGGGGAAGTGCACGATGTACTTCTCGTCGTTGCAGGGCCACGCGACGTCCTGCTGGCCCGGCGCGAGGGGTGCACCGACCGAGTGGACGGTCTTGACCCACGGCGCTCCGTTCGCGATCTGCTGCGTGACCGAGGTGCCGACGCGGGTCATCACGCCGATGGATGCCACGGCGTAGGCGCTGTCGGTGATCTGCACGCCGATGTGGCTCAGGGGCCCGCCGACCGCGCCCATCGAGAACGGCACGACGTACATGGTGCGACCGCGCATCGAGCCCTCGAAGACGCCGTTCAGCGTCTCGCGGATCTCGGCGGGTGCGATCCAGTTGTTGGTGGGACCGGCGTCTTCTTCGCGGTTCGAGGCGATGTAGGTGCGCGACTCGAGCCGGGCAACGTCGCCGGGGTGCGAGCGGGCGAGGTACGAGCCGGGGCGCCACTCGGGGTTGAGCTTGATCAGCTTGCCCTCGTCGACCATCTCGCGGAGCAGGGCGTCGTTCTCGGCCGCCGAGCCGTCGACCCAGTGGATGCGGTCGGGCTGGGTGAGAGCGGCGACCTGGTCGACCCAGGCGGTGAGGGCGGCGAGGCCGGGACCGTCGACGGCCGGGCGCACGCCGTAGCCGGAACGGGCGGGGGCGGTGGGGGCCGCAGCGGCGCGGCCGGTGGAGCGGGGGGCCAGGAAGTCGGCGAGTGCCATGTCGTTCTCCTCGGTTGAGAGCGAATATCGGTGTCGTTCCTCCATGGTGCGGGTGCGGAACGCCGTCTTATAGAGGTTTCGCGATGTAAGAAGCGGGATTCTTTCGCTATGGTCAAGGAATGGCGTCCACCTTCGAACTCACGACCCTGGGTCATCGCATCCGGCATCATCGCCTCGCGCGGGGCTACACCCTCGACGAGCTCGGGGCCCTGGTCGGAGTGGCCGGCAGCCAGCTGAGCCTCATCGAGAACGGCAAGCGCGAACCCAAGCTCTCGCTGCTGCAGGAGATCGCCCGCGCGACCGAGACCGAGGTCACCGAGCTCCTCTCGCGCGAACCCCCGAACCGGCGGGCGGCGCTCGAGATCGAGCTCGAGAAGGCGCAGACCTCTCCGTTCTTCCGTCAGCTCGGCATCCCACCGGTCAAGGTCACCAAGGGCACGAGCGACGACACGATCGAGGCCGTGCTGGGCCTGCACCGCGAACTGCAGCGCCGCGAACGCGCCACCATCGCGAGCCCCGAAGAAGCCCGCCGCGCCAACACCGAGCTGCGCCTGCGCATGCGCGAGATCGCGAACCACCTGCCCGAGATCGAGCGCCTCGCCGAGAAGCAGCTCAAGGCCGCCGGACACTCGACCGGTGCCCTCACGCACCGCACGGTGAGCATCATGGCCGAGCAGCTCGGCTTCGAGTTGATCTACGTCAGCGACCTGCCGCACTCGGCCCGCTCGGTCACCGACCTCGAGAACGGACGCATCTACCTGCCGCCGGCATCGATCCCGGGCGGTCACGGCCTGCGCTCCATGGCCCTGCAGGCGATGGCGCACCGCCTGCTCGGACACCGCCCGCCCACCGACTACGCCGACTTCCTGCAGCAGCGCCTCGAGATCAACTACTACGCCGCGAGCTGCCTCATGCCCGAGACGAGCTCGGTCGCCTTCCTCGCGGAGGCGAAGAAAGACCGCAACCTCGCCGTCGAAGACTTCCGCGACGCGTTCGGGGTGACCCACGAGGCCGCCGCGATGCGCATGACCAATCTGATGACGACGCACCTCGGCATCCATCTGCACTTCTTGCGCGTCGACGGCGATGGCGCGATCTCGCGCGTGTACGAGAACGACGGACTGCCGTTGCCCACCGACGTCACGGGATCCGTCGAGGGCCAGGTCGTGTGCAAGAAGTTCTCGGCGCGGTCGGCGTTCGATGAGCACAACCGCACCACCGAGCACTACCAGTACACCGACACCCCGGCCGGCACCTTCTGGTGCTCGACCCAGACGGGCACCACCAGCGACGGCGACTTCTCGATCACCGTGGGCGTGCCGTTCGACGACGCGCGGTGGTTCCGCGGACGCGAAACCTCGACGCGTGGCGTGTCGCACTGCCCCGACGAGTCGTGCTGCCGGCGCCCCGACACCGAGGCGGCCGAGCGCTGGTCGGGCAAG
This sequence comes from Microbacterium sp. JC 701, assembly GCF_021026215.1. Lineage (NCBI taxonomy): Bacteria > Bacillati > Actinomycetota > Actinomycetes > Micrococcales > Microbacteriaceae > Microbacterium > Microbacterium sp. JC 701. Next base: position 1,073,763 of record NZ_JAJNCV010000001.1, on the reverse strand, counting down.
GCGTGGCCGAGTGCGCGGGTGCACCGGCACATGTTCTCGCCCCTCCCCCGTGGCATGTTCCCCGGCGTCGACGACGCGGAGGTGTTCGCGTTCCTCGACCGGCACGCGAACGGCTGAGTGCGGCTCACGCCGTGAGCAGGTAAAACGACGGATGCCACGACCCCGGGCCCTCGCGGGGCGCCAGGGTCATGGCATCCGGTGTCTTCTCCTGCCGGATCAGGCGTAGGGGTTGGCCGTCAGCGTGTACTTGGTCTGCAGGTACTCGTGGATGCCCTCGTCGCCGCCCTCGCGGCCGAGGCCCGACTGCTTCCACCCGCCGAAGGGGGCCGCGGCGTTCGAGACGACGCCGACGTTGAGGCCCATCATTCCGGTCTCGAGCTTGTCGATCATGCGCTGACCGCGCGCGAGCGACTCGGTGAAGACGTACGAGACGAGGCCGTACTCGGTGTCGTTGGCGAGGCGCACGGCGTCGTCTTCGTCGTCGAAGGGGATGATCGCGAGCACGGGTCCGAAGATCTCCTCGCGGAGGATGTCGCTGCCCGGCTGCACGTCGGAGACGACCGTGGGCTCGAAGAACGTGCCGGGGCCGTCGATGGGCGAGCCGCCGACGGTGACGGTCGCGCCGCGCTCGACGGCGTCACCGACGAGCGTCTTGGCCTTGTCGACGGCGCGGTCGTCGATGAGGGGTCCGATCTGCACGCCCTCCTCGGTGCCGCGGCCGATCTTCATGCCCTGCACGCGCACGGTGACGCGCCGGGTGAACTCCGCGACGACGCTGCGCTGCACGATGAAGCGGTTGGCCGCCGTGCAGGCCTGGCCGATGTTGCGGAACTTCGCGAGCATCGCCCCTTCGACGGCCTTGTCGAGGTCGGCGTCGTCGAACACGACGAACGGCGCGTTGCCGCCGAGCTCCATCGAGGTGCGCAGCACGCCGGGCGCGGCCTGCTGCAGCAGCTTCACGCCGACCGGGGTCGAGCCCGTGAACGAGAGCTTGCGCAGGCGCGGGTCGGAGATGATGCGCTCCGAGACCGGGCCGGTGTTGGTGGTGGTCACGACGTTGACGACACCGGCGGGGAGGCCGGCGTCCTGCAGGATCTGCGCGAAGAACAGCGTCGTGAGCGGCGTCAGGGTCGCGGGCTTGATGACGACCGTGCAGCCGGCGGCGAGCGCGGGCGCGATCTTGCGGGTGGCCATCGCGAGGGGGAAGTTCCACGGGGTGATGAGGTAGCACGGGCCCACGGGGTGCTGCGAGACGATCATGCGACCGGTGCCCTCGGGGTTGGCGCCGTAGCGGCCCTGGGTGTGCGCGGTGACCTCGCTGAACCAGCGGAGGAACTCTCCGCCGTAGCCGACCTCTCCGCGCGCCTCGGCGAGGGGCTTGCCCATCTCGAGGGTCATGAGCAGCGCGATGTCTTCCTTGCGCTCCTGCAGAAGGTCGAACGCGCGGCGGAGGATCTCGGCGCGCTCGCGCGAGGGGGTCGCCGCCCACGACGGGAACGCGTCGGCCGCGGCATCCATCGCCGCGATGCCGTCGTCGACGGTCGCGTCGGCGATCTGGTGGATGACCTCACCGGTGGACGGGTCGTTGACGTCGACGGTCTTGCCGCCCGTGGCGGCGCGCCACTCCCCGTTGATCAGCAGGCCGGTGGGTACGGATGCCAGCAGCTCGCTCTCGCGCGAATCGGTCATGAATCCTCCTGGATCGATGCGGGGGTGTCCCGCCCATTCTCGTCAGCACACGAGGGTGCGCCGATATACGTTGCGTACAAACGGAGTGGCGTGCTCGCCGCCGTGGCCAGCCCTCCCCGGCGCACGTCGCCGCCCGCGTCAGCGCGCGACCGCCTCCGCCGGCTGCGCCATCACTCCGGCGAAGAAGCGCTCGAGGCCGGCCGGGTCGGTCAGCGGCAGCACCTGGGCGACGTACTGATCGGGACGCACCACGACCACGGCTCCCTCGGCGGCGATCCCGCGCTCCGCGAAGATGTCGGCGCTCGTCCAGGCCGAGGGCGCGGCGGCGAAGACCTTCTCCCAGTCGGTCAGGCCGAGCGGGCCCGAGCGCGGGCGGAAGAGATCCGGCACGTCGACCACGTCTTCCCAGCGACCGGGGAACACCGCCTTCACGTCGAACACCGCGTCGAGGTCGGCCCCCTCGGGGGTGAGACGCTCGACGATCTCGCGCGCCGCCGTCGCCCACTCCCGCAGCGCCGAGCCCTCGGCATCCGCGAAGGCATACACGCGCCAACGTCCGTCGGCCCGGGCGTGGTGACCGAGGTGCACGGCGTTGCCGTCGCACACCCGCACGACCTCGACGCTTTTGAAACGCTTGCCGACGGGGAATCCGGATGCCAGTTCCTGAGCGGGCGCGTCTGCGGTGACCGCCGAGGGGCCGTAGTGCGTCATGAAGCCCGAGGGGAACTCGGCCGTGGCCAGGTAGTAGGTCGACAGCTCCGCGGGGTCGGTGATCTCGCCGGGCTTGCGCGCCATGAGCGACGACCACTCGCGGTCGAAGTCGATCAGCTGCTGGGCCACGGGGCGCCGCTCGTCGTCGTAGGTGCGCAGGAGGTCGGCGGAGGCCAGGCCGGTGAGCACGTGCCCGAGCTTCCAGCCGAGGTTGAAGCCGTCCTGCATTGAGACGTTCATGCCCTGCCCGGCCTTGGCGCTGTGGGTGTGGCAGGCGTCGCCGGTGAGGAAGACCCGCGGACTGTCGAGGTCGTCGACGAACTGGTCGGTCACCCGGTGCCCCACCTCGTACACGCTGTGCCAGGCGATCTGCTTCACGTCGATCGAGTACGGGTGCAGGATCTCGTTCGCCCGACGGATCACCTCGTCGATCGGGGTCTGCCGCACGCGGTGGTCGTCGTCGGCCGCGACCTCGCCGAGGTCGATGTACATGCGGCTGAGGTAACCGCCCTCGCGAGGGATGTGCAGGATGTTGCCCGCCGCCGCGTTGATCGCGCACTTGATGCGCCAGTCGGGGAAGTCGGTCTCGACGAGCACGTCCATCACGCCCCACGCGTGCCGGGCCGCGGCGCCGACGTGGGTGCGGCCGATCGCCTGGCGCACGCCGCTGCGGGCACCGTCGCATCCGGCGACGTACTTCGCCTGGATCGTGCGCTCGCCCTCGGCGGTGCGCACGCGCACCTCGACGGGGTACTCCCCCTCGCCGACTGTGAGGCCGAGGAACTCGACGCCGTAGTCGGGGCGGATGCGCGCGGGGCCGTCTGCGGCGGCCTCGGCGAAGTAGTCGAGCACGCGCGCCTGGTTGACGATGAGGTGCGGGAACTCGCTGATCTTGAAGCCGTAGTCCTCGGTGCGGGTGGTGCGCACGATCTCATCGGGATTCTCGGGGTTCGGAGCCCAGAAGTTCATCCAGCCGATGTTGTAGGCCTCGGCGGTGATGCGGTCGGCGAACCCGAACGCCTGGAAGGTCTCGACGCTGCGGGGCTGGATGCCGTCGGCCTGACCCAGCGGCAGGCGCCCCTCGCGCTTCTCGATGAGGCGCGTCGTCAGCTGGGGGAACTGCGACATCTGCGCGGCCAGCAGCATGCCGGCGGGACCAGACCCCACGATGAGCACGTCGACCTCGTCGGGCAGGCGCTCGGGCCGGTCGAGGCCGGTGCCCGCGGCGTTCTGCACGCGCGGATCGCCCGAGACGTAGCCGTGGTGGTGGAACTGCATCGTTTCTCCTGACGTCGATGTCGAGGTTGCCCCGCGAGACGGCGTGTTCTATATTCGAACGAACCGTTCCGCTATCGAACGAGAGGTTAGCCGAGCCATGACGTCACGGCAAGACTCCGCCCCCGCTTCGCAAACGCTGAGTCGCGGCATCCGGCTGCTCGAAGTGCTCGCCGACGCCCGCACACCCCTCACGATCGACGAGCTCGCGGGGCGCGTCGACCTGCACCGCTCGGTCGCCTATCGCCTGCTGCGCACGCTCGAAGACCACGGCCTCGTCACCCGCGACGCCGCGGGGGCCGTGCGCCTCGGCACGGGCCTGGCCGCCCTGGCCGCCGGGGTCGCCGCCGACCTGCAGGCCGAGGCCCTGCCCGAACTCACCGCGGCCGCCAACGACCTCGGCATGACGTGCTTCCTCGTCGTGCTCGACCACGACGAATGCGTGACCCTCGCGAGCGTCGAACCCCGGCACACGGTGACCGCGGTGGCGCAGCGGCCCGGGTCGCGGCATCCGGTCACCCGAGGTGCTCCCGGTCGCGCGATCCTCGCGCAGCTCCCCCCGCGTCGGTGGCCCGACGAGGTCGACGCGCGGCTGGCGTCGGAGGTGGCGGATGCCGCGGAGCGCGGCTGGGCGCGCAGTCACGACGAGGTGATCCCGACGCTCCGCGCGGTGGCGGTCCCCCTCGCTGTGCAGGGCCGCGAGCCCGCGGCGGTGGCCGCCGTGCACGTGTCGACCGACCTCGACGACGCCGCGATCGCCGCGCGGCTCGAGGCCGCGGCATCCGCGATCCGGGGGGCGCTGTAGGTCGGTCGCGCGACGCGCTGTCCCCCGCGCTGCGCCCCGGCCCTCCGCGACCCGAAATCCGCCGAGACTGCATCTCGCTGACGAGTGGCCTGCAGCCTGACACCCACTTGTCAGCGAGGTGCAGTCTCGCCGCCAGACGGGCCACGCACGCGCTGACATCGGCCGTGCACGCGCAGACAACCCCGCCCGAGCCCGGGCGACGAGGGTGGACGATGGAGGAGACACACATGCACGAACACGCTCACCCCACCGTCGACCAGGCGATGGAGAACCCCGACCTCGAGCCCGCGACGGGGGCCGGGCCGGCGACGCATCCCCTCGACCCGCTGAGCGCGGAGGAGATCGAGCGCACGCGCGACATCCTGGTCGCGGCGGGCCTGCTCGGCGAAACCGTGCGGGTGCCCATGCTGCTGCCCGCCGAACCCGAGAAGACGGCCGTGGCCGCGTGGCATCCGGGAGACCCCCTCGACCGCCGCGCCGACGTCACGCTGCTCGACACCGCGACCGGAGAGGTGACCGAGGCGATCGTCGCGATCACCTCTGGCGAGGTGGTGAGCAGCCGTCGGTACGCCTCCGACACCGCCCCCTACGGTCAGCCGCAGTACCTGTTCGAGGAGTACGAGCGCGCCGCCGAACTGGTCAAGGCCTCGCCCGAGTGGCGGGCCGCGATGGAGCGTCGCGGGCTCGCCGACCGCATCGACTTGGCGTTCTGCACCCCGCTCGCCCCGGGGTTCGTCGGGCGTGAGAACGAGGTCGGGCGCCGCGTCATCCGCTCGCTCACCTTCCTCCGCGACAGCGAGGACGACATCGCGTGGGCGCACCCCGTCGAGGGCCTGATCGTGCACATCGACCTCACCGCGAACCGGGTGATCGGCATCGAGGACGAGGGCGACGTGCCCGCACCCTCCGGCAGCGGCCGGTACGACCCCGCGGCCACCGGACCCCCGCGCACGACGCTGAAGCCGATCGAGATCACCCAGCCCGAGGGGCCGAGCTTCGCGGTCACCGGCTCGCACGTGCAGTGGGAGAACTGGTCGCTGCGCGTCGACTTCAACGCCCGCGAGGGACTCGTGCTGCACGACGTGCGCTTCGACGACCGCCCCGTGCTCTCGCGGGCGAGCGTGCCCGAGATGGTCGTGCCCTACGGCGACACCAGCAACACCCGATTCTGGATCAGCTATTTCGACGCCGGCGAGTACCTGCTCGGCAAGAACGCCAACCACCTCGAGCTCGGGTGCGACTGCCTCGGCGTCATCCACTACTTCGACGGCCACGTCGCCGACGATCACGGTCACGCGATGCGCATCCCCAATGCCGTCTGCATGCACGAAGAGGACTACGGCGTGCTGTGGAAGCACACCGAGCCCGGCCCGGTCGGCTCGCACGTGCGTCGTTCGCGGCGTCTGGTGGTGTCGTACTTCGCCACGATCGGCAACTACGACTACGGCTTCTTCTGGTACTTCTACCTCGACGGGTCGATCCAGGTCGAGGCCAAGGCCACCGGCATCGTGTTCGTCGGCGGCGGCGAGCCCGGATCGATCAACCGGCACGCCCCCGAGATCGCGCCCGGCGTGTTCGCGCCCGTGCACCAGCACCTCTTCTCGGCGCGGCTCGACATGGCCATCGACGGCGACGAGAATCGCCTGTTCGAGGTGGACGCCGTGCGCATCCCGATGGGCGACGACAATCCGTTCGGCAACGCCTTCACCTGGTCGCAACGATGCGCCCACCGGCGGCCTTGGCGTCGTCGACGAGGCGGTCGACGATGTCGAACTGCTGCTTGTTCTGCAGCGGGCCGAGCACCGTCCCTTCGTCGAGACCGCAACCCATGGGCACCTGGGCTGCGTAACCGGCGAGCGCGTCGACGACCGCGTCGTAGACGTCGTCGTGCACGTACAGGCGCTTGAGGGCGGCGCACGTCTGACCGGTGTTGATGAACGCGCCCCAGAACAGCCCCTCGGCGATGGCCGCCGGGTCGACGTCGGGCAGCACGATGCCGGCGTCGTTGCCGCCGAGTTCGAGGGTGAGACGGGCGAGGTTGCCGGCGGAGCTCTCGATGATCTTGCGACCGGTCGCTGTGGAGCCGGTGAACATCACCTTGTCGATGTCGGGGTGGGCGACGAGCCGCGCGCCGGCGTCGCGGTCGCCCGCCACGGCGATCAGCACGTCGTCGGGCAGCACCTCGTTGATCACGTCGACGAGGGCCAGCACGCTCAGCGGCGTGTATTCGCTCGGCTTGACCACGACGGTGTTTCCCATGCGCAGCGCCGGGGCGATCTGCCAGACGGTGATCATCATGGGCCAGTTCCACGGCCCGACCGCGGCGACGACGCCGAGAGCGCGGTAGTGCAGCTCGGCGTACACCTGACCGTCGTCGACGACCACCTCGGGCCTCAGCTCGGTGCCCGCGGCGGTGCGCAGCCACGCGGCGCACGCGCCCACCTCGAAGCGGGCGTTGGGACCGTCGAGGGGTTTGCCCTGCTCGCGCGAGAGCAGGCGAGCGAGGGCTTCGGAGTTCGCCTCGATGCGGTCGGCGGCGGCCATCAAGAGTGCGCTGCGCTCCTCGTGGCCGCGGGCGTCCCATGCGGGCTGCGCGGCGCGGGCGCGAGCCACGGCGGCGTCGACGTCGGCCACGGTGTGCACCGGGGCTCGGCCGATCACCTCACGGGTGGCGGCATCCGGAATCTCCCGCCCCTGACCCTCGGGTGCCTGCACGCGCGCGAGCAGCGCGGCGTCGGCGGCGGCGGACTCGGCGGAGGGCGCGGCCGCGTCGATCTCGGGATCGGCCAGGGCAGGGGTGGGATCGGACATCTCGGCTCCTTCGGTTCGTGTCCCGGGCCGTGTCGCGATGCCCGTCCCGTCAGCCTCCGCCGGTGGCCCGGGCGCCGCTTGTCCGCGCGTGCGCGGGCCATGACCGGGCGTGCCCGCTTGCCCGGCGGAGCGCTGGCCTGAACGTCCGTCGAGACTGCATCTCGCTGACGACTCCGCGTCAGCCTGACAACGGGTTGTCAGCGAGGGGCAGTCTCGCGGGGCAGGCGGGCGACCAGCACCCGAAACCACCCCACACAGCCTGCGAGATCGTATATGATCGCTCCCGTCAGGCGCACGAGGTCGTGCGTCGCTGCTCGAAAAAGGGGCACGTAGCGCGAGACCCGCGCGAGACACATACGGCTCATTCCCGTTCCTGTTTCGCGAAAGGCTCTCGCATGCCCATCGTCTCCGCGCACGTCGCCCACACCCTCGGCCGCCACCTCGACCACGTCTTCGGCGTAATGGGCAACGGCAACGCGTACTTCCTCGACGCCCTGCACCGGCACACCGACGCCGTCTTCACCGCGATGCGGCACGAGGCCGGCGGGGTCGTCGCCGCCGATGCGCACTATCGTGCGTCGGGCCGCATCGCCGCCGCCACCGCCACCTACGGCGCCGGTTTCACGAACACGCTCACCGCGCTCGCCGAGTCGGCGCAGGCACGCATCCCCCTGCTTCTCGTGGTCGGCGACGAGCCCACCTCGGGCCCGCGTCCGTGGGGCGTCGACCAGGTCGCCCTCGCCTCGGCGGTCGGCGTGCGCACCTATACCGTCGGCGATCGCGATGCCTCGGCCACCGTGCTCATCGCGCTCGAGCACGCGCTGACGTACCGCGTGCCCGTGGTGCTGGCCATCCCCTATGACGTTGTCACGCGCGAGGCCGGAGAGCTGACGGATGCCGGGACCGTGACGGTCCCCGCTCCCCTGGCCCCGCAGGGTCCCGCGGCGAGCGCCGCGCTCGACCGCATCGCCGACGCCCTCGCCGCAGCCGACCGTCCGTTCCTGCTGGCGGGTCGCGGAGCCTGGCTCGCCGACGCCGGCCCCGCGCTCGGGCGCCTGGCCGAGACGACCGGGGCGATCACGGCATCCACCGCCCTCGGCCGCGGGATCTTCCCCGACACCGCCCACGACCTGGGCGTCACGGGCGGCTTCGGCGCCGCGGGCGCGATGGAGCTCGTGCGCGAGGCCGACGTCGCCGTCGTCTTCGGCGCGGGTCTCAACCAGTTCACGATGCGTTTCGGCGAGCTCTTCGCCCCGGGCACGCAGGTCTTCCAGGTCGACGTGGCGACCACCGCGACCCACGCCCAGGTGGGTGGGTTCGTGCGGGCGGATGCCGCGGTGGCGGCCGACGAGATCGCGAACCGCCTGCGCTCTCGCGGGGCGGTGTCGTCGGGCTGGCGCGACCGCGTCGACGTCGCGCCGCTGCGCGAGCAGGAGGCCGGCGACGGACTCGCTCCGGACGGCCGCCTCGACCCCCGCTCCGCCGCCGCGCGGATCGGCGAGCTGCTGCCCGAGGATCGCGTGGTCGTCTCGGACGGCGGGCATTTCCTCGGCTGGTCGAACATGTACTGGCCCGTCGCCTCGCCCGACCGCGTGATGATGGTCGGCACCGCGTACCAGTCGATCGGCCTCGGCTTCCCCTCGGTCGCGGGGGCCATCGCCGCCCGCCCCGACTCCACCGTGGTGCTCACCACCGGCGACGGCGGCGGACTCATGGCGATCGCCGATCTCGAGAGCGCCGTGCGCACGGCCGCCGGCCACGGCATCGCGGTGGTGTGGAACGACGCCGCCTACGGCGCCGAGATCAACCTGTACGGACTGAAGGGCCTCGCCCGCGAGCCGATGCTCATCCCCGAGGTCGACTTCGCCGCCGTGGCACGCGGCTTCGGCGCCGAGGGAGTGGTGGTGCGCGAGGTCGCCGACCTCGAGGCGCTGGCGGAATGGACCCGCCGCGACCCCGCCGAGCGGCCCTTCCTGCTGCTCGACCTGCGCATCAGCGGCACCGTGATCGCCCCGTACCAGCGCGAGATCATCAAGGTGAACTCGTGAGTCTCGGCGGCGCGGCCGGGCCGGGCGCCGCGCCCGGGGCCGGCGCGGTACGGGACGCGGCAGCCGTCGCGGTGCCGCGCGCAGGGACGGACGCGACAGCGGACGCCGCGCCCGCCGACGCCCTCGCCGAGCTCCGCGCAGCGCTCGGCGACCGCCTCCTCGACGATCCCGCGAGCCTCGCCGCCTCCGCCGTCGACAGCTCGCGCGCACAGCCCGAGGGTCTGCCGATCGCCGTGGTGCGGGCGACCTCGACCGGAGACGTGTCGACGGCTCTCGCGTGGGCGCACGCCCGCGGCATCCGGGTCTCCGTCCGCGGAGCGGGCACCGGACTCTCGGGCGGGGCCGTGGCCTACGCCGGCGGCCTGGTGGTCTCGCTCGAGGCGATGAATCGCATCGTCGACATCGACGTCGCCAACCGTCTCGCCGACGTCGAGGCCGGGGTGATCACAGCGGATCTCGATGCCGCCGCCCTCGCGCACGGCCTGTTCTTCCCGCCCGACCCGGCGAGCGCGCAGTGGTCGACGATCGGCGGCAACATCGCCACGAACGCCGGCGGCCTGCGCTGCGTCGCGCACGGCGTGACCACCGACGTCGTGGCGGCCCTCGAGGTCGTGCTCGCCGACGGCCGCGTCATGCGCACCGGCGCACGCACGCGCAAGAACACCACCGGCTACGACCTCACCAGCCTGTTCACCGGGTCGGAGGGGACGCTCGGCGTCATCACCGCGGCGACCGTGCGCCTCAAGCCCGTGCCACCCGGGCAGCCCCGCACCTTCCGCGCGAGCTTCGACGACATCGAAGACGCCGGTCGCGCGGTCACCGCGATCGTGTCGGGCCCGGCCGCCCCCGAGGTGCTCGAGCTGATCGATGCGCGCAGCGTCGAGATCATCGAGGCCTTCCATCCGAGCGGCCTGCCCTCCCCCGGCGCGGCGATGCTGGTCGGGCAGACCGTCGGGCTCGCCGCCCTCGACACCGCCGAGGCGATCGTCGCGCTCTGCCGCGCGCACGGCGCCGTCGAGACCGAGATCAGCGACTCCGACAGCCTGCTCGAGGCCCGTCGCCTGGCGAATCCCGCGCTCACCGCGCAGGGCCTGCGGGTGTCGTGCGATGTGGGCGTGCCCGTCGCGCAGCTGGCGACGGTGTTCCGCGGCATCGGCGAACTGGCCGAGCGCCACGGCCGCCGCATCGCCGTGGTCGCGCACGCGGGCGACGGCAACCTGCACCCGACGGTCGAGGCGGGCGAGAGCCCCGAGGAGTACGCCGCCGCCGAGCTCGTGATCGACGACATCACGCGCCTCGCCCTCTCGCTCGGCGGCACCATCTCGGGCGAGCACGGCATCGGCTCGGTCAAGCGTCACGAGCTCCCCTGGCAGCAGGATGCCGTGGCCCTCGACGCGCAGCGCGCGATCAAGGCCGCGCTGGATCCGCGCGGCATCCTGACGCCCGACCGCTCGATCTGAGGTCCGGCCCACGCCGGCCGGTCCATCGCGACTCGCTCACCCGCGCACGCAACTGTGCTGCGCGCGCACGATGGATGCCGGGCCCTGTCGCGCGCGGCGGCGCTCTTCGTACGCTCGCGTCATGCGTTCGATCCGGCAGCGACGACCCTCGACGCGGCCGTCGCGCGCGGGCGCCGAGGGCCGACGATGACGCTGGAGCTGGCGGCCCACGGAGCCGCCCTCGTCTGCTCGGGCGTCGCCTCGTGCTGCGCGCGCTCCGGTCGCGCCGACGAGCGTCGGGAGCGGATCGTCGCGTCGGTGCTGATGACCGCCGCGATGCTCGATGCCGCCGCTCTCCACCTCATCGCTCCGATCGCCTGGGCGGCCGTCCTCCTCGCCGCCGCGCTGGTCTCGAGCGCGTCGCGCCGGTGGCGTGCAGGGCGCGGCGAGCACGGCGTCTACACCCCCGCTGGCCTCGTGGTCATGGCCGCGCTGATCGCGTCGTCGACGCACGGCGACCCGTTCTCGACCGCCGCTGCGACGCACGCCCACGGCGGGCCGACCCTGGCCGGGATCTGCGCCGCTCTCGCCGTGGCGTACACCGCGGCATCCGCGCACCGGATGCGCAACGGGTCGCCCGCCGACCGCGCGCACCACGCCGCGATGGGTGGCTCGACGGCGCTGATGGCACTGGGAGCCCTGCTGTGAGCGCCGGCCGCACGCCGCGCAACGCCGAACGGCCCCACCGCGCCGGAGCGCGACAGGGCCGTCCGTCGACCGACTCAGACCTTCGACAGCCCGCGGATGGGACTGACTTCCTGCTCGGCCTCGTGGTCGGGGCCGAGGGGGATGCCGCTGCGGTCGCGCAGCAGCATCGTGGCGACGAGACCGAGCACGGCCATGATCGCGAGGTACACCGTGACCGACACGGTCGTTCCGGTCGCATCGACCAGGGCCGTCGCGATGGTCGGGGCGAACGCGCCGCCGAGGATGGCACCGAGCGCGTAGGCGATCGACACCCCCGAGAAGCGGATGGATGCCGGGAACAGCTCGGCGTACAGCGCGGCCTGCGGGCCGTAGGTCAGGCCGAGGCCGACCGTGAGCAGCATGAGACCGATGGTCAGCAGCACGATGCTGCCGGAGTTGACGAGCGGGAACAGGGCGACGATCGCCACGAGCATCGAGAGCCACCCGATGATGTAGGTGTTGCGGCGGCCGATCTTGTCGCCGAGCCATCCGCCGAGCCACGTGAAGATCAGCCAGGTGATGGCCGACAGGGTCACGGCGCCGAGCACGTCGGCGGTGGCGAGGCCCAGGGGGCCGTCGGGGTTGGTCGCGTAGCGCTGGATGTATCCGCCGGTCGTCATGTAGCCCACGGCGTTGTTGCCGGCGAACACGAACGCCGCGATGATCACGAGCAGCGCGTGCTTGCGGAACAGCTGCACGATCGGCATCCGGGTCTGCTCCTTGCGCTCGGCGAGCTCGACGAACACCGGGCTCTCCTCGACCTTCTTGCGCACGTAGTAGCCGACGAGGATCAGCACGAACGACAGCAGGAACGGCACGCGCCAGCCCCACGCGAAGAACGCGTCACCCGGGGCGATGACGGCCATCAGGCCGAGCATGCCGCTCGCGAGCAGCAGGCCGAGGGGCACGCCCAGCTGCGGCGAGGCGCCGAACAGGCTGCGCTTGGTCTTGGGGGCGTGCTCGACGGCCATGAGCACCGCGCCACCCCACTCGCCACCGGCCGAGATGCCCTGCAGCACGCGCAGCAGGATCAGCAGCACGGGAGCCGCGACGCCGATGACCTCGTAGGTCGGCAGCACGCCGATGAGCGTGGTCGAGGCGCCCATCATGATGAGCGTCAGCATGAGCACGACGCGGCGGCCGTACTTGTCGCCGAGGTGGCCGGCGAGGAAGGCGCCGAGCGGGCGGAACAAGAAGCTCAGACCCACCGTGAGGAACGACAGGATCTGCGCGATGCCGGGGCCGGCGGGCGCGAAAAACAGCTGGCCGAACACGAGGCCGGCGGCCGAGGCGTAGAGGAAGAAGTCGTACCACTCGACGGTGGTGCCGACAACGGTGGCGAAGACCACGCGGCGGCGGTCCTTCGGGGTGGAGATGGTGCCGGTGGGCGTGAAGCCCTGTGGCTGAGAGCGGGACATGGGGACTCCTTCGAGACGTCATCGTCAGGCCCCGGGACGTCGTCGTCGGCGACGAGGCGCGGTGTTGCTGGGGCGTTCGTCATCGTATACGATTTCGGATACGACGTAAGGGAGCCTCATGAACGACACCACCGACCCCCGGTTCACCGTCCTCGGCGGTCGCCCGGGCAAGATCGTGGCCGTCCACCTGTCGTACGGCTCGCGCGCCGATCAGCGCGGTCGTCGACCGGCCGCCCCGTCGTACTTCTTCAAGCCGTCGAGCTCGCTCGCGGCATCCGGGTCCGAGATCGTGCGCCCCGCGGGTACCGAGCTCCTCGCGTTCGAGGGCGAGATCGCGCTCGTCATCGGCGAGCCGGCTCGGTGGGTGACTCCGGATGCCGCGTGGTCGCACGTGGCATCCGTCACCGCCGCGAATGACTTCGGTCTCTACGACCTCCGCGCGAACGACAAGGGCTCGAACGTCCGCTCCAAGGGCGGCGACGGATACACCCCGCTCGGCCCCGCGCTCATCGACGCCCACGAGGTCGACCCCACCGCCCTGCGCCTGCGCACGTGGGTGAACGGCGACCTCGTGCAGGACGACTCCACCGCGGGCCTCATCTTCTCGCTCGCCCAGATCGTCGCCGACCTCTCGCAGCACTTCACCCTCGAGACCGGTGACGTGATCCTCACCGGCACCCCCGCCGGCTCGTCGGTGGTCGTCCCCGGCGACGTGGTGGAGGTGCAGGTGGATGCCGGCGCCCTCTCGACCGGCCGGCTCCGCACGACCGTGACCCAGGGCGCGCAGTCGTTCGATGCCGCGATCGGCTCGCTCCCCGCGGTCGACGACACCCAGCGCACCGAGGCGTGGGGCTCGGCCGAGGCGGCTGGCCTCAGCCCCGCGGCCCCCGCCCTCTCCCCCGCCCTGCGCGACAAGCTCTCGCGCGTGCCGGTCGCCGCCCTCAGCGGGCAGCTGCGCAAGCGCGGCCTCAACGACGTCACCATCGACGGCGTGCGCCCGCTCACCCCGGGCAGCCGCTTCGTCGGCACGGCGCGCACGCTGCGCTTCGTCCCCCACCGCGAAGACCTCTTCGCCTCGCACGGCGGCGGCCAGAACGCCCAGAAGCGCGCGTTCGACGCGGTCGGCGAGGGCGAGGTCATCGTCATCGAGGCCCGCGGCGAAACCGGTTCCGGCACGCTCGGCGACATCCTCGCGATCCGCGCGCACGCCCGGGGGGCTGCGGCCATCGTCACCGACGGCGGGGTCCGCGACGCTGAGGCCGTGGCCGCGGTGGGCATCCCCGTCTTCACCGCCGGGGCGCACCCGGCGGTCCTCGGCCGCCGCCACGTGCCGTGGGAGACCGACGTGGCCGTGGGCTGCGGCGGCACGACCGTCGAGCCCGGCGACATCCTCGTGGGCGACGGCGACGGCGTGATCGTCATCCCGCCCGGGATCGCCGAAGAGGTGGTCGACGCCGCCCTGGCGCAAGAGGCCGAAGACGCGTGGATCGCCGAGCAGGTGGCATCCGGTCACCCGATCGAGGGGCTGTTCCCGATGAACGCGGAATGGCGCGCGCGCTACGAGAGCGAGAGGAACGCATGATGGCCCTTCGACAAGCTCAGGGACCCCATCGACAGGCTCAGGGACCCGGCACCGAGCCCACCAAGAGCAAGTCGCAGCAGGCGTACCAGTGGATCAAGCAGCGCATCGCGTCGCAGGAGTTCACCCCCGGCTACCGCCTGGTGCTCGGCTCGATCGCCGGTGAGCTCGACATGAGCGTCGTGCCCGTGCGCGAGGCCATCCGCCAGCTCGAGGCCGAGGGTCTGGTGATGTTCGAGCGCAACGTCGGCGCGCGCGTGTCGATGGTCGACGACACGGCCTACCGCTTCAGCATGCAGGCGCTGAGCCTGCTCGAGGGGGCCGCCACCGCCCTGTCGGCCCGCGCGCTCACCGCCGACGACGTTCGTCGCGCCCGCCAGGTCAACGAGCTCATGGTCGAGACGCTCGAGCACTTCGACCCGCGCGCCTTCACCGCGCTCAACCAGGAGTTCCACGCGATCCTGTTCGAGAAGTGCGCCAATCCGCGCATGCTCGAGCTCGTGCAGGCCGAGTGGGCGCGCCTGGGGCACCTGCGCGATTCGACGTTCAGCTTCGTGCCGGGCCGCGCCGCGGAGTCGGTGCGCGAGCACGAGAACATCCTCGTGCTCATCGAGAACGGCGCTCCCCTGGCCGAGATCGAGAAGGTCTCGCGTCGCCACCGCTCGGCCACCCTCGACGCGTACATGATCCACGAGCACCCCGACCAGGTGCTCGGCCTTCCCGCTTTCTGACCTCGAAAGACAGTTCCGGATGCCATGACCTCGCGCCCCGACGACATCGCCGTCGCGGATCGCCTGCCACCCGGCATCCACCCCTCTTCACCGAAGGAGCACCCATGACCACCCCGCTCACCACCGCCCGCCGAATCCCCGCCGATCTGCCCGAGCGCATCCAGCACTACATCGGGGGCCGCTTCGTCGACTCGGTCGACGGCGACACCTTCGACGTTCTCGACCCGGTGACCAACCAGACCTACCTCACCGCCGCCGCGGGCAAGAAGGCCGACATCGACCTCGCCGTCGCCGCCGCGCGGAAGGCCTTCACCGAGGGACCCTGGCCCCGGATGCTGCCGCGCGAGCGCTCGCGTGTGCTGCACCGCATCGCCGACATCGTCGAATCGCGCGACGAGCGCCTCGCCGAGCTCGAGTCGTTCGACTCGGGCCTGCCGATCACGCAGGCGCTCGGTCAGGCGCGGCGCGCGGCCGAGAACTTCCGCTTCTTCGCCGACCTGATCGTGGCCCAGACCGACGACGCCTTCAAGGTGCCCGGTCGCCAGCTCAACTACGTCAACCGCAAGCCCATCGGCGTGGCCGGCCTCATCACGCCGTGGAACACCCCCTTCATGCTCGAGTCGTGGAAGCTCGGCCCCGCTCTCGCCACCGGCAACACCGTGGTGCTCAAGCCCGCCGAGTTCACGCCCCTGTCGGCGTCGCTGTGGGCCGGCATCTTCGAGGAGGCGGGCCTGCCCGAGGGCGTGTTCAACCTCGTCAACGGTCTCGGCGAAGACGCCGGCGACGCGCTCGTGAAGCACCCCGAGGTGCCGCTCATCTCGTTCACCGGCGAGAGCTCGACGGGTCAGCTGATCTTCGCCAACGCGGCGCCCTTCCTGAAGGGCCTCTCGATGGAGCTGGGCGGCAAGAGCCCGGCGATCGTGTTCGCCGACGCCGACCTCGACGCCGCGATCGACGCGACGATCTTCGGAGTCTTCTCGCTCAACGGCGAGCGCTGCACCGCGGGCAGCCGCATCCTCGTGCAGCGCGAGGTCTACGACGAGTTCGTCGAGCGCTACGCCGCTCAGGCCGACCGCGTGAAGGTCGGCTTCCCCGACGACCCCGACACCGAGGTGGGCGCTCTGGTGCACCCCGAGCACTACGCCAAGGTCATGTCGTACGTCGAGCTCGGCAAGGCCGAGGGGCGCCTGGTCGCCGGCGGCGGTCGCCCCGAGGGCTTCGACGAGGGCAACTTCGTGCGCCCCACCGTGTTCGCCGACGTCGCCCCCGACGCGCGCATCTTCCAGGAGGAGATCTTCGGCCCGGTCGTCGCGATCACCCCCTTCGACACCGACGACGAAGCCCTCGCCCTCGCGAACAACACGAAGTACGGCCTGGCCGCCTACGTGTGGACGAACGACCTCACGCGCGCGCACCTGTTCGCGCAGAACGTCGAGGCCGGCATGGTGTGGCTGAACTCCAACAACGTCCGCGACCTGCGCACCCCCTTCGGCGGAGTGAAGGCCTCGGGGCTCGGCCACGAGGGCGGATACCGCTCGATCGACTTCTACACCGACCAGCAGGCCGTGCACATCACGCTCGGCCCCGCCCACAACCCCACCTTCGGCAAGGGAGCCTGAGATGACAGACCGCAGCCAGATGACCCGCACCTCGTCGGGATTCTTCGTCTCGCAGGAGGCCCCCATCGAGGCCTCCAACCCCATCCCCACGCCCACCTCCCCCGCGCCCGACATCCTGCGCTGCGCGTACATGGAGCTCGTGGTCACCGACCTCGCGGCATCCCGTGTCTTCTACGTCGACATCCTGGGCCTGCACATCACCGAAGAGAACGACGAGGCGATCTACCTCCGCTCGACCGAGGAGTTCATCCACCACAACCTGGTGCTCCGCCAGGGCCCGGTCGCGGCCGTCGCCGCCTTCTCGTACCGCGTGCGGTCGGCCGACGACCTCGACAAGGCCGTCGCGTTCTACGAGGAGCTCGGCTGCGAGGTGCGCCGCGAGCCGAACGGGTTCACCAAGGGCATCGGCGACTCGGTGCGCGTGGTCGACCCCCTCGGCTTCCCGTACGAGTTCTTCTTCGACACCGAGCACCAGGAGCGCCTGTCGTGGCGCTACGACCTGTACTCCCCCGGCGAGCTCGTGCGCCTCGACCACTTCAACCAGATCACCCCCGACGTGCCCCGCGCGGTGAACTTCATGCAGTCGCTCGGCTTCCGCGTGACCGAAGACATCCAAGACGAAGAGGGCGTCGTCTACGCGGCCTGGATGCGCCGCAAGCCCACCGTGCACGACACCGCCATGACCGGCGGCGACGGACCCCGCATGCACCACGTGTGCTTCGCGACGCACGAGAAGCACAACATCCTCTCGATCTGCGACAAGCTCGGCGCGCTCCGCCGCTCGGATGCCATCGAGCGCGGCCCCGGCCGCCACGGCGTCTCGAACGCGTTCTACCTGTACCTGCGCGACCCCGACGGCCACCGCGTCGAGATCTACACGCAGGACTACTACACCGGCGACCCCGACAACCCGGTCGTCACGTGGGACGTGCACGACAACCAGCGCCGCGACTGGTGGGGCAACCCCGTCGTGCCGTCGTGGTACACCGAGGGCTCGCTCGTGCTCGACCTCGACGGTCAGCCTCAGCCCGTGCGCGCCCGCACCGACTCGAGCGAGATGGCCGTGACGATCGGTGCCGACGGCTTCAGCTATACCCGCGCGCCCGAAGAGGTCGGCGCTGGCGAGTTCAAGCTGGGCAACCAGCTGTAAGCCGCCGCCGCGCCCGCCCAGCCAGCGCCAGCGCCCGCCCACCCATGTCCCACTTATGGCTGGTTGGGCACCCCTCAACCAGCCGAATTCGGGACACGCTCCACCACAAATGGGACGCGCGCATAGCAGCAGGCCGTCCAGCCCACCCATGTCCCACTTTTGGCTGGTTGGGCACCCCCTCAACCAGCCAGAAGTGGGACACGCTTCACCAAAAGTGGGACGAGGTTCGTGAGACCGACCAAGGAGACCCCATGCTCACCGACGCACAGATCGACGCCATCGCGGCCGAGCTCGCCGAGGCCGACCGCGCGCACGCGGTGATCCCGCGGATCACGGCGAGGTATCCGGATGCCGTGGTCGAAGACTCCTACGCGATCCAGGGTCGCTGGCGCGATACGCAGATCGCCGCGGGGCGCACCCTCGTCGGGCGCAAGATCGGCCTGACGTCGAAGGCGATGCAACAGGCGACGGGCATCACCGAGCCCGACTACGGCGTGATGTTCGACGACACCGTGTACCGCTCGGGAGACGAGATCCCGGTCGCGCTGTTCTCGAACGTGCGCATCGAGGTCGAGCTGGCGTTCGTGCTGAAGACCCCGCTCGAGGGCCCCGACTGCACGCTCGACGACGCCCTCGCCGCGATCGACTACGCCGTGCCTGCTCTCGAGGTGCTCGACTCGCACATCGAGCTCGAGGGCCGCACGATCGTCGACACGATCAGCGACAACGCCGCCTACGGCGCGATGGTGCTCGGCGACGTGCACAAGCGCCCCGACGAGATCGACCTGCGCTGGGTTCCGGGCGTGCTGAGCCGCAACGGCGAGATCGAAGAGACCGGCGTCGCCGCGGGCGTGCTCGGCCACCCGGCGACGGGGGTGGCGTGGCTGGCGAACAAGTTCCACCAGCACGGCGCGCGCCTGGAGGCGGGCGAGATCATCCTGGCAGGATCGTTCACGCGCCCGATGTGGGTGTCGCAGGGCGACGACGTGCTGTGCGACTACGGACCGATGGGAACGATCTCGTGCCGCTTCGTCTGACCCCGACCTTCCGGGCCGCCCTCGCGGCATCCGACCGCCCCCTCGCGGGCATGTGGGTGTGCTCGGGCAACGCCACGATCACCGAGGTCGCCGCGGGCTCGGGCCTCGACTGGCTGCTGCTCGACCTGGAGCACTCCGCGACCTCGCTCGAGTCGGTCCTGACCCAGCTGCAGGTGGCGGCCGCCTATCCGGTCACCCCGGTCGTGCGGGTGCCGTGGAACGATCCCGTAACCATCAAGCGAGTGCTCGACCTGGGCGCGCAGAACCTCATCGTGCCGATGGTCTCGACCGCCGACGAGGCGCGGGCCGCGGTCGCCGCCACGCGGTACCCGCCGCAGGGCGTGCGCGGAGTCGGCAGCGCCCTCGCCCGCAGCGCCCGCTGGAACCGCGTCGAGGGCTACCTCGCCGAGGCCGCCGAGCTCGTCTCTCTCACGGTGCAGATCGAGACGACGACGGGCGTCGACAACGCCGCCGACATCGCCGCGGTCGAGGGAGTGGATGCCGTCTTCGTCGGCCCCAGCGACCTCTCGGCCTCGAT
The DNA here is from genome assembly GCF_021026215.1 of Microbacterium sp. JC 701. Classification (NCBI taxonomy): domain Bacteria; kingdom Bacillati; phylum Actinomycetota; class Actinomycetes; order Micrococcales; family Microbacteriaceae; genus Microbacterium; species Microbacterium sp. JC 701. The sequence goes on along the minus strand of NZ_JAJNCV010000001.1, from coordinate 1,054,166 downwards.
GGGCCTGCTCGGCCAGCAGTCGCACCCCGACGTCGTGGCGGCGGTGCATCGCGTGTTCGCCGCGGCGAAGCATGCCGGTACTCCGGTCGGCGTGAACGCGTTCGATCCGGCGGTGGCCGAGGCCTACCTCGACGCCGGCGCCGATTTCGTCGCGGTCGGTGCCGACGTGGCTCTGCTCGCCCGCGCGTCCGAGGCGCTGGCGGCGCGGTTCGTCACCGGGCGCACGGCGCAGCGCGACAGCTACTGAGCGCGCGCCGTTCCGAGCGCCGCGAGCTCGGCCCGCGTCGAGACGCCGGCTTTGCGCAGCAGGTTCGACACGTGGAACTTCGCGGTGTTCTCGCTGATGCCGAGGCGTTCGGCGATCGCGCGGTTGCGTGAGCCCGCCACGACCAGGCTGAGCACCTCGCTCTCGCGCGGGCTGAGGTCGACCGCCTCGTCGAGGAAGTCGGGGCGCGGGGGCGGATCGAGCGGCAGCACGACCGACAGCTCCGACCCCCACCCGGGGGTCGAGGCGACGTCGAACGCGCCGTTGAGCGCGCTGACCCGCTCGACGATCGGCCCCAGCGAGTCGTCGTGAGCGGTGAGGGTGCCCGCTCCGTCGTCGCGGATGCCGATCAGCAGGTTCAGCCCGTCGCAGTCCCACTGGATGCGCACGCGGTGCGGAGTGCCCCGGTCGAGCAGGGCGAGCACGGCGCTGCGGACGATCGCCCGCGCCTCGTGCGCGACTTCGCCGGGCAGGGCGCGGCCGGTCGCCGGCGGCTCGACGAACTGCACATCGAGGTCGCCGTGACGGACGAGCGGGCGGAGGTCGGTGCGCAACCGGGCGAAGGCCCCGGTGACGGGTTCGAGCAGGGCGCTGCGCTGCTGATCGGTCGAGGTTCGCAGCACGACGAGGGCGGCGGCCGCCGTCTCCACGGCGAGGGCGCGCGCGGCCCGGTCGTCGAGGCGCGTGGACCGCAGGATCGCCAGCACCGATTCGAGCGTCACGGCGTGGCGGTCGGCCTGCTCGGCGACGATGCGTTCGTGCTCGATGACGAGGACGCGGGACGCGGGAGACGACAACTCGGCGGACGACTTCACCAGCCCAAACCTAGCCGACGGAGGCGAACCTACCCGATCGGGTAGGTCGACCCGTGCGGTCGACCGGCCACGCGCTCCGCTCCCCCGGCGAAGCATGGAGACATGATCTCCCCCGACGCCGGCATCGCGGCATCCCTCACCCGCATCTCGGGCGAGCTGACCTCGGTCGTCGACAGCCTCGCCACCGGCGACAACGCGGACGACGTGCTCGAGGTGCTGGGCGGCGCCGACCGCGTGTTCGTCCTCGGCGCCGGGCGCTCGGGCCTCGCGTTGCAGATGACCGCGATGCGCCTCATGCACCTCGGCCTCGCCGTGCACGTCGTCGGTGAGACGACCGCCCCCGCGATCCGCGCTGGCGACGTGCTCCTCACCGCCAGCGGCTCGGGGACGACGACCGGCATCGTCCGCGCCGTCGAGACGGCCACCGAGGTCGGCGCCCGCGTCGTGGCGATCACCACCGCGCCCGACTCGCCCCTCGGGGGGGCGGCGGACGCCCTCGTCGTGGTGCCCGCCGCGACGAAGCTCGATCGCTCGGGAACGGCATCCACCCAATACGCCGGCGGCCTGTTCGAGCAGGCCGTCGTTCTCATCGGCGACGCGATCTTCGACGCGCTCTGGCAGCGCTCGGGCCTCTCGGCCGACGACTTGTGGCCCCGCCACGCGAATCTCGAATGACCCTCCACCCCGACAGTCAGGACCCCCGAATGAAGCTGCAGTTCGCCATGGACACCCTCACCACCGAGGCCGCCCTCGACCTCGCCGCCGCCGCGGCCCCGCACGTCGACATCCTCGAGCTCGGCACCCCGCTCATCAAGAGCGAGGGCCTCTCGGCCATCACCGCCATCAAGAAGGCCCACCCCGACAAGATCGTCTTCGCCGATCTGAAGACGATGGATGCCGGCGAGCTCGAGGCCGACATCGCCTTCGGCGCCGGAGCCGACCTCGTGACGGTGCTCGGCAGCGCCGGAGACAGCACGATCGTCGGAGCCGTCACCGCCGCCAAGAAGCACGGCAAGGGCGTCGTCGTCGACCTCATCGGGGTCGCCGACAAGCCGGCCCGTGCCAAGGAGGTCATCGCCCTCGGCGCCGAGTTCGTCGAGATGCACGCCGGCCTTGACGAGCAGGCCGAAGAGGGCTTCACCTTCGCCACGCTGCTGCGTGACGGAGAAGCCTCGGGCGTGCCGTTCTCGGTCGCCGGAGGTGTCAACGCATCGAGCATCGCCGACGTGCAGAAGGCGGGCGCCCAGGTCGCCGTCGCCGGCAGCGCCATCTACAGCGCCCCCGATGTGGGCGCCGCCGCCGCCGAGCTGCGCGCCGCGATCATCTGAGCGCCGACCGCATCCCGAGAACGACGAAGGGCCGGACGATCACTCGTCCGGCCCTTCGCGGTGTCGAGGGTCAGTCCTCGTCTTCGTCGTCTTCGTCGTCGTCGCCGACGATCTCGATGTCTTCGACCTCGAGCTCGGGCGTCAGCTGCACGTGCACGAGAGCGTCGGGGAACGAGGTCTGACCGGCGAAGACCACGATGATCGCGTCGGCGAACACGCCCACGCCGATCGCCTCGAGGTCGGTGCGCAGGTCGACGTCGGCATCGAGCTCGTCGTCGTCGAGGGCGTCTTCGATGTCGCTCGCGACCTCTTCGACGATCGCGCGCCAGCGCTCTTCGCCGACCGAGAGCACGTCCTTGAGGTTGCTCATGATCGCGTCGAGGTCGGGGGCGTCTTCTTCCTCGATCTCGGGGTCGAGGTCGACCTCCACCTCGACGCCGGCGGCGTCCAGGTGTCCCGACCCGATGACGCTGTCTTCGTCGATCTGGGCGTCGTCGAGCAGGCCGCTCTCGGTGACGCGGCGGAGGAGGTCGTTCAGCACGGACTCAGTCATGCATCAACGATCCCACGTCCGGCTCCCTGTGGGGAACACCTTGCGCGCGCCGCGAAGGCTGTTCAGCCCGTGCTTGCGCGCGGTTCACCCTCAGGCGGATGCCGCCCGCTCGGCCGCCTCGACGACGTTGGTCATCAGCAGGGCCACGGTCATCGGTCCGACCCCGCCGGGGTTGGGCGAGACGAAGCCCGCGACCTCGGCCACGTCGGGGTGCACGTCGCCGTGCACGCGCGACTTTCCGGTCTCGGGGTCGGTCTCGCGCGTGACGCCCACATCGAGCACCGCGGCGCCCGGCTTGACGTCGGCGGCCCGCACGATGTGCTTCACTCCCGCGGCGGCGACGATGACGTCGGCCTCGCGCAGGTGTTTCGCGAGGTCGGCGGTGCCGGTGTGGGTGAGGGTCACGGTGGCGTTGATCTCGCGACGGGTCAGCAGCAGCCCGATCGAGCGGCCGATCGTGACGCCGCGGCCGACGACGACGACCTCCTTGCCCTTCAGGTCGTAGTCGTTGCGCAGCAGCAGCTCGATGACGCCCCGCGGGGTGCACGGCAGCGGCGTGTGGATCGGCGCGTTGACGTTGAGTACGAGACGCCCGAGGTTCGTGGGGTGCAGTCCGTCGGCATCCTTCGCCGGATCGATCCGTTCGAGCACGCGATCGGTGTCGATGTGCTTCGGCAGCGGCAGCTGCACGATGTAGCCGTGGCATTCCGGGTCGGCGTTGAGGCGGTCGATGACGGCCTCGACCTCTTGCTGCGTGGCCTCGGCCGGAAGCTCGACCTGGATAGAGTTCATGCCGATCGCCTCGGACTGCTTGTGCTTCATGCCGACGTACAGCTGCGAGGCGGGATCGGCGCCCACGAGCACCGTCGCGATACCCGGGACCACGCCCTTCGCGCGCAGGGCCGCGACGCGCTCGGTGAGCTCCGCTTTGATCGCCGCCGACGCGGCCTTACCGTCGAGAATCGTCGCCGTCATGGCATCCCTCTTCCTGGGTGTCGATGGGGGCGGCCCGCCGTGTGCGCGACCGCCCGCCGAGACGGGGCCGCCGCAGCAGCCCCGCCCCGGCCCGGGGCTCACTGGTGCAGGTCGGGGTACAGCGGGAAAGCGTCGGCGAGGGTCGCGACGCGTGCGCGCAGGGCCTCGACGTCGGCGCCGGGGATCAGCGCGAGCGCGATGATGTCGGCCACCTCGGTGAACTCGGCGTCGCCGAAACCGCGGGTCGCGAGCGCCGGGGTGCCGATGCGCAGGCCCGAGGTCACCATCGGCGGACGCGGGTCGTTCGGCACCGCGTTGCGGTTGACCGTGATGTGGATGTCGTGCAGCAGGTCTTCGGCCTGCTTGCCGTCGATCTCCGCCTCGCGGAGGTCCACGAGCACGAGGTGCACGTCGGTGCCGCCCGAGCGCACGGCGATGCCGGCGTTCTTCACGTCGTCCTGGGTGAGGCGGTCGGCGAGGATCGACGCGCCCCGCAGGGTGCGCTCCTGGCGCTCCTTGAACTCCGGCGTCATCGCGAGCTTGAACGCCGTGGCCTTCGCGGCGATGACGTGCATGAGCGGGCCGCCCTGCTGGCCGGGGAAGACCGCGGTGTTGATCTTCTTGGCCAGGTCGGCGTCGTTGGTGAGGATGAGGCCCGAGCGCGGGCCACCGATCGTCTTGTGCACGGTCGTCGACACGACGTGCGCGTGCGGGATCGGCGAGGGGTGCACGCCCGCGGCGACGAGACCGGCGAAGTGCGCCATGTCGACCCACAGCAGGGCGCCCACCTCGTCGGCGATCGCGCGGAACGCCTCGAAGTCGAGCTGGCGGGGGTAGGCCGACCAGCCGGCGATGATGACCTTCGGCTTGTGCTCGAGGGCGAGGCGGCGCACCTCGTCCATGTCGATGATGCTGGTCTCGGGGTCGACGCCGTACGCGACGATGTCGTACAGACGGCCCGAGAAGTTGATCTTCATGCCGTGGGTCAGGTGACCGCCCTGGTCGAGGGCGAGGCCGAGCAGCGTGTCGCCGGGGCGGGCGATCGCGTGCAGCACCGCGGCGTTGGCCGAGGCGCCCGAGTGGGGCTGGACGTTGGCGAACTCGGCGCCGAACAGCTGCTTGGCGCGCTCGATGGCGAGCGACTCGGCGACGTCGACCTCTTCGCAGCCGCCGTAGTAGCGACGACCGGGGTAGCCCTCGGCGTACTTGTTCGTCAGCACCGAGCCCTGCGACTGCAGCACCGAGACGGGGACGAAGTTCTCCGACGCGATCATCTCGAGGAATCCGCGCTGACGGTTCAGCTCGCGGTCGAGGACCTCGGCGATCTCGGGGTCGACCTCCGAGAGAGGGGCGTTGAAGTACGGATCGGTCATGCGATCTCCTTGACGATGGTTCCGGATGCCGCGGACTCGGCGAGTCCGCGGAGATACCGCATCGACCCAGGCGTGCGGTCGAATACCGTCAAGCGGTCGCTCCCCGGTGGTGTCCCACCTCAACGCCAGTCGCGACGGTGCCACTGTAGCGCGTATCACGCGCGCGTCCTCGCGCGTCGCGGCATCCACCGTTCCTCCACAGGTTCCGCCCGATGCTGGGGTGGCTGAGCTCATCGGGAACACCGGGAGGGGTACGGGCCGGAGCAGAGGTGGCTGAGCCTGTCGAAGCCACCGGGGCCACCTAGGTGCTGTCCGGAGCAGAGGTGGCTGAGCCTGTCGAAGCCACCGGGCCTCCGCGGGTCCCGGGCCCTTCGACAAGCTCAGGGACCTGTGTACCGCCAGGTGGCTGAGCCTGTCGAAGCCACCGGGGCCACCGCGGGTCCCGGGCCTTTCGACAAGCTCAGGGACCTGCGTAACGCCAGGTGGCTGAGCCTGTCGAAGCCACCGGGGCCACCGCGGGTCCCGGGCCCTTCGACAAGCTCAGGGACCTGCGTAACGCGAGGTGGCTGAGCCTGTCGAAGCCACCGGGCATCCACGGGTCCCGGACCCTTCGACAAGCTCAGGGACCTGCGTAACGCCAGGTGACTGAGCCTGTCGAAGCCACCGGGCATCCACGGGTCCCGGACCCTTCGACAAGCTCAGGGACCTCTGCTGCGCGAGGTGGCTGAGCCTGTCGAAGCCACCGGGGCCTCTGCGGGTCCCCGGCCCTTCGACAAGCTCAGGGACCTGCGTAACGCCAGGTGGCTGAGCCTGTCGAAGCCCCCGGGACAACCGCGGGTCCCGGGCCCTTCGACAAGCTCAGGGACCTGCGTAACGCCAGGTGGCTGAGCCTGTCGAAGCCACCGGGCATCCACGGGTCCCGGGCCCTTCGACAAGCTCAGGGACCTCTGCTGCACGAGGTGGCTGAGCCTGTCGAAGCCACCGGGGCCACCGCGGGTCCCGGACCCTTCGACACGCTCAGGGACCTGCGTAACGCCAGGTGGCTGAGCCTGTCGAAGCCACCGGGCATCCACGGGTCCCGGGCCCTTCGACAAGCTCAGGGACCTGTGCGACGCGAGGTGGCTGAGCCTGTCGAAGCCACCGGGGCATCCGCGGGTCCCCGGCCCTTCGACAAGCTCAGGGACCTGCGCGACGCGAGGTGGCTGAGCCTGTCGAAGCCACCGGGGCCACCGCGGGTCCCCGGCCCTTCGACAAGCTCAGGGACCTGTGCAGCGCCAGGTGGCTGAGCCTGTCGAAGCCACCGGGACAACCGCGGGTCCCCGGCCCTTCGACAAGCTCAGGGACCTCGGCTGCGCGAGGTGGCTGAGCCTGTCGAAGCCACCGGGGCCACCGCGGGTCCCGGACCCTTCGACAAGCTCAGGGACCTGTGCCTCGCGAGGTGGCTGAGCCTGTCGAAGCCACCGGGGCCACCGCGGGTCCCGGACCCTTCGACAAGCTCAGGGACCTCGGCTGCGCGAGGTGGCTGAGCCTGTCGAAGCCACCGGGGCCACCGCGGGTCCCGGGCCCTTCGACAAGCTCAGGGACCTCGGCCGCGCCGCGAACGGCTCGACGGTGAGCGATCCCGGATGCCGTGCCCCGGCGCCCGCGTAAAATGCTGGGGTGACCGACACTCCGAACGTCCGCGCGCAGGCGCCTCTCGCTCCCGGCATGCGCCCGCGCCCGTCGGGGGTCGAGATCGGCAGCGTCATCTGCGGCCTCTTCGCCTTCATCACGCTCGCCATCTGGGGCTTCACCGCGTGGCCCTTCCCCTGGAGCATCGTCGCCGGCATCGGCGCCCCCGTCCTGGCGATCGCCGTGTGGGCGCTGTTCGTCTCACCGCGCGCCGTGCTGGCGGTGCACCCCTTCGTCCGCGCGATCGTCGAGCTCTTCGTCTACGCCGCCGCCACTGTGGCGTGGTGGAGCATGGGCCAGGCCCTCATCGGCCTCGTGTTCGCGATCGTCGCCGTCACGTTCGGCGCTCTGAACGGCAGACGGCGCCTGGCGTGATCGCCGACGAGACGGCTGACGACTCGCCGTCTCCGCGCGCGCCCGACCGGGCCCTCGCGTTGCTGCGCGCCGAGCTGGGTGCGCGCGTCGACACCTCTCCCGCGTCGCTCGACGCGGCCCGGGCCGACAAGTCGGGCCATGCGGCCGAGGGGCTCCCCCTGGCCGTGGTGCACGCGGCATCCGTCTCCGACGTGCAGGCGGTGATGCGCATCGCCACCGCCACGCGCACCCCCGTCGTGCCGCGCGGCGCGGGCACCGGCCTCGCGGGCGGCGCGAACACCGGCGGCGGAGAGATCAGCCTCTCGGTGCGCGGCATGGATCGCGTGCTCGAGGTACGCCCCGACGACCTGCTGGCCGTGGTCGAACCCGGCATCCTGAACGCCGACCTCAACGTGCAGCTCGAACCGCACGGCGTGTGGTGGGCACCCGATCCGGCCAGCCGCGCCATCTCCACCGTCGGCGGCAACATCGCCACCGGCGCCGGCGGCCTGTTGTGCGCGAAGTACGGCGTCGTGCGCGACGCGGTGCTCGGCGTCGACCTCGTGCTCGCCGACGGGCGGCTCCTGCACCTCGGCCATCGCAGCGTGAAGGGCGTCACGGGTCTCGACCTCACCTCGCTCGTCATCGGGTCGGAGGGCACGCTCGGTGTCGTCGTCGGCGCGACGCTCAAGCTCCGTCGCCTCATCGAGGGCGAGCGCGTCACTCTGACGGCCCTGTTCGAGGGTGTGCGGGCCGCCGCCGTCGCGTCGGCAGCGGTCACGGCATCCGGAATCCAGCCCGCGATCATGGAGTTGATGGATGCCACGAGCCTCGCGGCCGTGCATCGCCTGCTGTCTCTGCCGACCCCCGTTGCCGGTGCCGCTCAGCTGACCGTGCAGACCGACGGACCCGTGGCAGTCGACGAAGCTCGCGCGGTCGCCGAGGTGCTGCGTGCCGCCGGTGGAACGGTGACCGTCGCCGCCGATGCGGCCGAGGGCGAGGCACTGCTGGCCGTGCGACGGGCGATGCATCCCGCGATGGAGACCCTCGGCACGACCCTCATCGAAGACGTGTCGGTGCCGCGCAGCGCCCTGCCCGACATGTTCGACGAGATCGCGCGCATCGAGCGCGAGTTCGGCCTCGTCATCCCCGCGGTCGCCCACGCGGGCGACGGCAACCTGCACCCCAACTTCGTGTTCGAGGGGCCCGAGGTGCCGTCGATCGTGTGGGACGCCGCCGAAGAGCTCTTCCGCGCGGCGCTGGCGCTGGGCGGCACCCTCACCGGCGAGCACGGCATCGGTGTGCTCAAACGACGCTGGCTGGCCGACGAGCTGGGCGACGACCAGTGGACGCTGCAGCGCGACATCGCCCGGGTGTTCGACCCCCTCGGCATCCTGAACCCGGGAAAGGTGTTCGCGCCCTGACGTCGTGCGCGGCCGGAACGGCCGCGTCACGCCGCGGGCGTGATCAGACCGTGATATTGCTCGGGGGTGACGCGCAGGCCGCGGCTTTAGCATGGGAAGACTGACTTCCGGGGGGTTTGACTCATGACCGACGGCGCACCTGGCACCGACGGCGCGACCTACGCTTGGGCTCCGCCCGAGCCCACGACGCGCAAGAACCGCTCCGGCCTGTGGATCGGCATCCCCGCCGGCGCGACGGCCGTGGCCCTCATCGCGGCCTCCCTCGTGCTGATCGCCCCCGGCGCCTCGGTCGCCGGTGTGCAGATCGGCGGTCTCACCGCTGGCGCCGCCGCGCAGGCGATCTCGACCCGACTGGCCGACACCGCCGTCGTCGTCGAGAGCCCCGCCGGAGAGGTCACCGTCACCGGCGCCGACCTCGGCGCGACGGTCGACGCCGCCGCCCTGGCCGACAAGGCCTTCGCCGACAACCCCATGTGGAAGCCCGCCGCGTGGTTCCCCGAGGGAGCCGGCGTCGCCGTCCAGATCGACGAGTCCGCGGCCACCGCCGCCCTGCGCGACAAGGCCCCCGGCGCGTACCGCGCGCCCGTCGACGCCACCGTCGCCTACGACGCGGGCTCGCAGGCCTACGTCGCCACCCCCGCCGAAGCGGGCGAGGGCATCGACGTCGCCACCGTCGCCGCCGCCCTGCAGTCGGCCTTCGACTCCGGTGAGACCACCACCGCGGTCGACGCGACCCTCGTGCCCGTCGAGGCCCCCGTCTCGACCGACGAGGCCGGCGCCGCCGTCGCGACCCTCAACGGCATCCTCGACTCGGCCGGCTTCTACGTCGGCGACGAGCGCACGGTGCCCGTCGACCGCGCCACCGCCGCCTTGTGGCTCACCGTCACCCCCGACGGCACGGGCGACTTCGCCATCTCGGCCGACCAGAGCGCGATCCAGACCGTCGTCGACGGCCTGACCGGCATGGTCGACCGCGGTGCCGTCAACGCCGACGTGATCGTCGACACCGGTGGAGAGGTCATCCACACCCTCACCGAGGGCCAGACCGGCCGCGCGCTCGGCGACACCGCCGGCATCGCCGCGGCCTTCGCGACGCAGCTCGCCGACGGCAACGGACGCTACGCATTGAACGTCACCGAGACGCCGTTCGACACCACCAAGACCGAGCGCCGCATCGACGTCAACCTCAGCACGCAGACCACCACGCTCTGGCAGAACGGTCAGGTGTACCGCACCTACACGATCTCGTCGGGCGCCGGCGAGCACGCGACGCACACCGGCAACTTCCGCATCGGCTGGAAGACCGCGATGCAGGACATGGGCTGCGTCCCCGGCTACGACTACTGCACCAAGGACGTCCCCTGGGTCGCGTACTTCAACGGTGACGAGGGTTTCCACGGCACCTACTGGCACAACAACTTCGGCACCCCGATGAGCCACGGCTGCATCAACATGACCATCCCGCAGGCCAAGGAGCTCTACGACTGGGCCTACCGCGGCACGGAGGTCTCGGTTCACTACTGAGCCCGGATCCTTCTGAGAGGGGTGGATGCTTCGGCATCCGCCCCTCTGTCTTTTCTCCCGGCGGGACTGCGTCGTGGTGCGACAGCGTCCCGGCGGGACTGCAACCCGGCGGAACAGCCTCCCGGCGTGACAGCTCGCCGGCGGGCCGGCGTCTTCGCACCCTGCGTCGCACCGCTGTGACGCAACGCAGGACTCTCGCCCGGCAACCCGCCCCGACACTCCCCTCCCGGGGCCCCGGCGCGCACAACTCCTGCACTCTGCCCCGACCGGGCCCTCCGGAGGCCCGACAACCGCGGATTGCAGGAGTTGTGCCGTGCCGACGCGCCGAGCCGCGGCCCGGAAACGCAGAAGGGGCGGATGCCGTGTGGCATCCGCCCCTTCTGGGGTTTCCGGCTCAGCGCAGGGCGTCGACCACCGCGTTCAGCGTGGCCGAGGGGCGCATGACCTTCTCGACGAGCTCCGCGTTCGGGCGGTAGTACCCGCCGATCTCGGCGTGGTGACCCTGGACGGCGTTGAGCTCGGCGACGATCGTCTGCTCTTCCGCGGCCAGCTTCTCGGCGACCGGGGCGAAGACCTGGGCCAGGTCGGCATCCGTCGACTGCTTCGCCAGCTCCTGCGCCCAGTACAGGGCGAGGTAGAAGTGACTGCCGCGGTTGTCGATCGTGCCGAGGGCACGGCCGGGCGACTTGTCGTTCTCGAGGAACGTGCCGGTCGCGGCATCGAGGGTCTGCGCGAGCACGCGAGCCCGCTCGTTGCCCGTGGTGTCGGCGAGGTGCTCGAGCGAAGCCGCGAGGGCGAAGAACTCACCGAGTGAGTCCCAGCGGAGGTAGTCCTCCTCGACGAGCTGCTGCACGTGCTTGGGAGCCGAGCCGCCGGCGCCGGTCTCGAACAGGCCACCGCCCGCGAGCAGCGGGACGATCGAGAGCATCTTGGCGCTCGTGCCCACCTCGAGGATCGGGAACAGGTCGGTGAGGTAGTCGCGCAGCACGTTGCCGGTGACCGAGATCGTGTCCTCGCCGCGGCGGATGCGCTCGAGCGAGTAGGTCGTCGCCTCGGCGGGGGCGAGGATCTCGATCGTGAGGCCGTCGGTGTCGTGGTCGGCGAGGTACTCGTGCACCTTGGCGATGAGGTTGCGGTCGTGCGCGCGGGTCTCGTCGAGCCAGAACACGGCCGGGACACCGGTCGCACGGGCGCGGGTGACGGCGAGCTTCACCCAGTCGCGCACCGCGACGTCTTTGGTCTGGGTCGCGCGCCAGATGTCGCCGGTGCTGACCTCGTGCTCGAGCAGCACGTCGCCGTTCGAGGCGACGACCTGCACGCGGCCGGGGGCGGCGATCTCGAACGTCTTGTCGTGGCTGCCGTACTCCTCGGCCGCCTGGGCCATGAGACCGACGTTCGGCACCGAGCCGATGGTGGCCGGGTCGAGCGGTCCGTTGGCGATGACGTCTTCGATGGTCGCCTGGTAGACACCGGCGTACGAGGAGTCGGGGATGACGGCGAGGGTGTCGTCTTCTCCCCCGTCGGCGCCCCAGAGCTTGCCGCCGTTGCGGATGAGCGCGGGCATCGAGGCGTCGACGATCACGTCGGAGGGCACGTGCAGGTTGGTGATGCCCTTGTCGCTGTTGACGTACGACAGGCGGGGGCCGGATGCCAGGGCCTCACGGATCTCGGAGGCGATGGCGTCGCCGCCCTCGACGTTCGACAGACCCGCGAGGATCGAGCCGAGGCCGTCGTTGGGGGTGAGACCGGCCGCGGCGAGGGCATCGCCGTGGCGGTCGAACACGTCGGCGAAGAACGCCTTGACGACGTGACCGAAGATGATCGGGTCGCTGACCTTCATCATCGTGGCCTTCAGGTGCACCGAGTAGAGCACGTCGTCGGCCTTCGCCTGGGCGAGGGTGTCGGCGAGGAACGCGTCGAGGGCCGCGGCCGAGAGGAAGGTGGCATCCACGATCTCGCCCTGGAGGACCTTGAGGCCCTCCTTCAGCGTCGTGGTGGAGCCGTCGGCGGCCACGTGCTGGATCGTCAGCACGTCATCGTCGCCGAGCACCACCGACTTCTCGTTCGAGCGGAAGTCGTCGTGGCCGAGGGTTGCGACGCGGGTCTTCGAGCCCTCGGCGAACGCCTTGTTGCGGTGGGGGTGCTTCTTGGCGTAGTTCTTCACCGCGAGCGGGGCCCGGCGGTCGCTGTTGCCCTCGCGCAGCACGGGGTTCACCGCGGAGCCCTTGATGCGGTCGTAGCGCGCGCGCACGTCTTTGTCTTCGACGCTCGACGCCTCATCGGGGTAGTCGGGGATGTCGTAGCCCTGCGACTGGAGCTCCGCGATCGCGGCCTTCAGCTGCGGGATGGATGCCGAGATGTTCGGCAGCTTGATGATGTTCGCCTCGGGCAGCGTGGCGAGTCCGCCGAGCTCGGCCAGCGCGTCGCCGACCTGCTGCTCGGGCGTGAGGCGCTGCGGGAAGGCCGCGAGGATGCGGCCGGCGAGCGAGATGTCGCGGGTTTCGACGTCGACACCCGCCTGCTTCGTGACGGCCTGCACGATGGGCAGGAACGACGCGGTGGCGAGAGCCGGCGCCTCGTCGGTGTACGTGTAAATGATGGTGGAATCGGGCACGTCAGATCTCTCCGTAGAGGCGGCCAGGGTTGCGATTCAGCCTATCGCACATGGGCAAAGTCTCTTGATGTCGAGATAGTTCTCGGCATCCGCCCTCGTCTTTCCCCGCTGCTCCCCCCTCGGCAAGAACATGCGTCGGTATGCGATCTTTGGGGGCGGGGCGGGCGTGCCGGTAGCCTGAGCGCATGGCTGACCTGCGTCTCGTCGAACTGTCCGCCGCCACGATCGTGGCCGTCAACACGCTCTCGCTCAAGCCCGGACAGGAACAGTTCCTCGCGCCCGTGAGCTACGGGGTCGCCGCCACGGTGAGCAACCCGCAGACGACCTGGCAACGCGTGGTCCTCGACGGCGATGAGGTCGTCGGCTTCGTCAGCGCGAACTTCGATCGCGACGCCCACGAGGAGCACTTCCAGTCGGTGCTGTGGCGCATCAACGTCGACGCCGACGAGCAGGGCCGTGGCGTCGGAAGCTACGCGATCGCCGCCGTCCTCGAAGAGGCCCGCGGTCGCGGCATGGACCACGTCGACGTGATCTACGAACCCGGTGTCGGCGGTCCCGAGGCGTTCTTCCAGCGTGTCGGCTTCGAGCCGGTTGGCGAGACGGCATACGGCGAGGTCATCGCTCGCGCGCGGGTGTGATCGGCTGAGGCGCGAAGATCCGGGCGGGGCGCTGGGCGCCCTCATTCGGTTCGACTGGTGTGACTCGAAACGGCACCGGACAGCAGACTGCTTTCGACGGAAAGACGGACGCCACGCGCCCGAGGGGCAGCGTGGCATCCGTCATTCCCGCGGGGCGGGCTAGACCAGCGACTCGCGCCAGGCGGCGTGGAGCTGGGCGAACTTGCCCGTGCCGGCGATGAGGGCGGCCGGGGTGTCGTCTTCGATGATGCGACCGTGCTCCATCACCAGCACGCGATCGGCGATCGCCACCGTCGACAGGCGGTGGGCGATGATGATCGCCGTGCGGTCGGCGAGCAGCGTCTGCAGGGCGTCCTGGATCTGCCGCTCGCTGGGGATGTCGAGCGAGGCCGTGGCCTCGTCGAGGATGAGCACCGCCGGGTCGGCGAGGAACGCCCGCGCGAACGAGATCAACTGACGCTGGCCCGCCGACACACGGCCACCGCGCTTGTTCACGTCGGTGTCGTAGCCGTCGGGCAGCTTCGAGATGAACGCGTCGGCACCCACGGCGCGAGCCGCCGCGCGGATCTCGTCCATCGTGGCATCGGGCTTACCGAGGGCGATGTTGTCGGCCACGGTCCCACTGAACAGGTAGGCCTCCTGCGTGACCATGACGATCGCGCGACGCAGGTCTTTCGGGTGCAGACGCCGAAGGTCGACGTCGTCGAGGGTCACGGCGCCCTTCGTCGGGTCGTAGAACCGCGACACGAGCTTGGCCAACGTCGACTTGCCCGCACCGGTCGTGCCGACGAGCGCGATGGTCTGCCCGGCCGGGATGTCGAGCGAGAAGTGCGGCAGGATGACGCGGTCGTCGGAGTATCCGAAGGTGACGTCGTCGAAGCTCACGTGGCCCCGGGCGGTCCACAGGTCGACCGGGTCGGTCGGGTCGGGAACCGTCGGCTGCTCCTCGAGCACGCCCGACACCTTCTCGAGCGCGGCCGTCGCCGACTGGTAGGAGTTCAGGAAGAACGCCACCTCCTGCAGCGGCGAGAAGAAGTTGCGGACGTACAGCACGGCGGCGGTGAGCACACCGATCTCGAGCGGCCCCGCGATCACGCGTCCGCCGCCCCACAGCAGCACCACGGCGACCGAGACCGCGGCGACGCCCATGATGCCCGGCTCGAAGGTTCCGAACAGCTTGATCGAGCGCATGTTCACGTCGCGGTAGTCGCCGGCGAGCTTGCCGAACTCCGCGTCGTTGCGCGGCTCCTTGCGGAACGCCTTGACCGCCCGGATGCCGGTCATCGTCTCGACGAACTTCACGATCACCTGGGCGCTGATGACGCGCGACTCGCGGTAGATCACCTGCGAGCGCGAGTAGAACCAGCGCATGAGGAAGTACATGGGGATGCCCATGACGGTGAGGATCAGCCCGGACTGCCAGTCGATCAAGAACAGGGCCGCGAGGGTGAACAGGCCGTAGAGCACGCCCGACACCAGCTCGTTGAGCCCGCCGTCGAGCAGCTCGCGGATCGTGTCGAGGTCGCTCGTCTGCCGCGAGATGATGCGCCCCGACGTGTACGACTCGTGGAACTCGAGGCTCAACCGCTGCGTGTGCAGGAAGATCCGCTTGCGCAGGTCGAGCATGACGGCCTGCGTGAGGCGCGCGGCTACGACGACGTACCAGCCGATGAGCACGGCGCCGCCGATGCCGGCGAGCAAATACACGATGACGACGCCGTACGTCGGCATCCAGTCGCTGCGCTCGATGACGGCCGGCAGGGCGTTGTCGATGCCGTACGCGATCAGCGCCGGACCGGCGACCCGCAGAGCGGTCGAGACGACGAGCACGGCGCCGGCGAGCACGAGCTGCCAGCGCAGCGGTGAGACGAGCGAGCCGAGAAGGCGCAGCGAGCGCTGACGGATCGCGCGACTCTCGTCGCGCGTGTAGTCGGAGCGGTCTTCGCCGCTCGTCCCGGAGACGGTGGAGGTGCTCATCGGGTCGCCTCCTTCTCGGTGAGGGCGTCGTCGTCGGACGGGATCACGTCGATCGCGCCCGTGCGGGCTTCGCGCTCGGCCTCTTCGAGGCTCGAGATGACGTAGCGGTAATGGTCGCTTTCGCGGAGCAGGTCGGAGTGCGTGCCGACGGCGGTGATGCGGCCGTCTTCGAGCAGAGCCACCCGGTCGGCGAGAGTGACCGTCGAGGGCCGGTGGGCCACGACGAGGGCGGTCGTCTCGCTGAGCACCTCGCGCAGCGCGTCTTCGACCAGGGCCTCGGTGTCGACGTCGAGCGCCGACAGCGGGTCGTCGAGAACGAGCACGGCGGGGCGGGCCGCGACCGCGCGTGCGAGCGCCAGGCGCTGACGCTGACCGCCGGAGAGGCTCAGGCCCTCTTCGCCGATGACCGTGTCGAGGCCGTCGGGCAGGTCGTACACGAAGTGCGCCTGCGCGACCTGGAGCGCTTCTCGCAGGATCTCCTCGGCCTCGGGTGAGCCGGGCGTGAGGTCTTCACGACCGAGCAGCACGTTGTCGCGCACCGTCTGCGAGAACAGCGTGGCGTCTTCGAAGGCCATGCCGACGTGACGCCGCAGTTCGGCGAGCGTCAGGTCGCGAACGTCGACACCGTCGATCAGCACGCGGCCGCCGGTCACGTCGTAGAGGCGCCCGGGCAGCGTGGTGAGCGTGGTCTTGCCCGAGCCGGTCAAGCCGACGAGCGCCATGGTCTCGCCCGGACGCAGCACGAGGTCGACGCCGTTCAGCAGGTCGGGCTCGGTGCCGGCGGAGTCCTGGTAGCGGAAGTGCGCGCCCTCGAAGGTCAGCTCGCCGCGCGGCTCCGCGATGGTGCGGGGGTTCTCGGGGTCGACGATGGTGTTCTGCTCGTCGAAGACCTCGAAGATGCGGTCGGTGGCGGTGCGCGCGTCGAGCAGGAACGAGAACAGGAACCCGATCGACTCCATCGGCCACCGCAGCACGGTCGCCATGGCGAAGAACGCCACGAGCTCGGCGACCTGCAGCTGCTGGAGCTGGGTCAGCACGATGCCGGCGCCGAGGCACACCGCGAATGCGATGTCGGGCAGCAGCACGAGCCAGAACCAGATCCACCCGATCGCGCGGGCCTTGTCGATCTCGGTCTCGCGCAGCGATTCAGCCTGGCGGGTGAACTTCTGCAGAGCGTGCTTGCCGCGTCCGAAGGCTTTGAGCACCCGGATGCCGTGGACGCTCTCTTCGACGCTGGTGGCGAGGTCGCCGGCCTGGTCTTGGCTCTGACGCGTCAGCGCGCCGTAACGCTTCTCGAAGCGGAAGCCGACGTAGATGACCGGGGCGGAGGTGACGAGGAACAGCGCGCCGAGCAGCCAGTGCCAGCGGAACAGCAGCACGGCGCCGATGGCGATGGTCAGCAGGTTGACCACGAGCAGGATCACGCCGAAGGCGAGCCAGCGGCGCAGCATGCTGATGTCCTGCATCATGCGCGAGAGGAGCTGCCCCGACTGCCACCGGTCGTGGAAGGCGACGGGAAGGCGCTGGAGGCGGGAGTAGAACGACTGGCGCAGGTCGTACTCGACCTTGGTGGCGGGCGAGAGCACGAACCAGCGGCGGAGCCACACCATGGCGGCTTCGGCGAGGCCCAGGCCGAGCACGGCGAGGGAGCCCCAGACGAGGGCTCCGGCGTCGAGCGAGGCGATGGGGCCGGCGACGATCTGCTCGAGAACGAGCGGGATCGCCAGGGCCAACAGGCTCGCGATGAGGGCGGTGACGGCACCGGCGATGAGGCGCGGCAGAACCGGCCGTGCGATCGGCAGCAGGCGCGCGAGCGCGCGCGGAGTGGACAGGCGTTGCGGAGGCGTTGAGGTGGTCATGATCCTCGTGGGGTCGGAGCGGGCGCCGGGATCGGGCGCGGAGAGGGAGCCGGGAGGCGCGACGAAGTGCGTCGGTCGAGGCGTGACGGTCGCGCGTGAGCGCGGCGTGGTGCCCTAGGAGCGTCGGCCGGGGCGCGCAGCGACGGAGGATGCGGCGGCCGGGGCGACGGGGGCGTCGATCTGGTCCATGGAATCCTCCTCAGTTGGTGTAGCTTCCGCCGGGGGGACGGCAGCCCTCCAGACTATCCCTGAGAGATTGCTGAGGGCAAGGATTTCTTGCGGCGGCCGACGCGACCCGGCACCTCCCGGCCCCCACCCAGGTCCCTGAGCCCGTCGAAGGGACCGGAACCCGCAGTCCCCGACCCAGGTCTCTGAGCCTATCGAAGGGACCGAAACCCGCAGTCTCCGGCCCAGGTCCCTGAGCCTGTCGAAGGGACCGGAACCCGCAGTCCCACCGGTGGCTTCGACAGGCTCAGCCACCTCCCTCACCCGGGACCGGAACCCGCAGTCGCCCGGTGGCTTCGACAAGCTCAGCCACCTCCCACACCCGGGCCAGGGACCGGAACCCGCAGTCCCCGACCCCAGGTCCCTGAGCCCGCCGAAGGGCCCAGAACCCGCAGTCCCACCGGTGGCTTCGACAGGCTCAGCCACCTCCCTCACCCGGGACCGGAACCCGCAGTCGCCCGGTGGCTTCGACAAGCTCAGCCACCTCCCACACCCGGCCCAGGGACCGGAACCCGCAGTCCCCGACCCAGGTCCCTGAGCCTGTCGAAGGGACCGAAACCCGCAGTCTCCGGCCCAGGTCCCTGAGCCTGTCGAAGGGACCGGAACCCGCAGACCCACCGGTGGCTTCGACAAGCTCAGCCACCTCCCTCACCCCACCCAGGTCCCTGAGCCTGTCGAAGGGACCGGAACCCGCAGTCCCCGACCCCAGGTCCCTGAGCCTGTCGAAGGGCCCGGAACCCGCAGTCCCACCGGTGGCTTCGACAGGCTCAGCCACCTCCCTCACCCGGGACCGGAACCCGCAGTCGCCCGGTGGCTTCGACAAGCTCAGCCACCTCCCACACCCGGCCCGGGGCCCCGAACCCGCAGGCGCCCGGAGGCTTCGACAAGCTCAGCCGCCTCCCACACCCGGGCCCGGAACCCGCAGTCGCCCCGAGGCTTCGACAAGCTCAGCCACCTCCCCCACCCGGGCCCGGAACCCGCAGGCGCCCGGAGGCTTCGACAGGCTCAGCCACCTCCCCCGCCCGGGACCGGAACCCGCAGCCCTCCGGGGGCTTCGACAGGCTCAGCCACCTCTCCCACTGGTCAGGCCGCCGATTCGCGCGCCAGCAGGCTCTGCTTCACCCCCGTGCCCCACGCGAAGCCGCCGAGCGTCCCGTCTCCGCGCAGCACGCGGTGGCAGGGGACGAACAGCGCGACGGCGTTGCGCGCGCAGATCGAGGCTGCGGCGCGCACGGCAGTCGGCGACCCGAGGGCCGCCGCGAAGCCGGTGTACGTCAGCGGTGCGCCGGGGGTGATGGAACGCAGCGCCTGCCACCCCGCTCGCTGCAGGGGCGTGCCGGTCTGCGCGACGGCGACGGCGTCGATCGCGGCGATGTCGCCGTCGTAGTACGCCCGCACGGCAGGGGCGGCCCCCGTACCGCCGCTTACGACGCGCTCTGGCCGCCGCTCGGGCCGCAACCGCGCGAGGACGGCGTCGGTGTCGGCCGTCCAGCCCGAGACGATGACGCGATCGGCCTCGTCGGCGAGGATCGCGAAGGGACCGTCGGGGGTGTCGACGAATTCGAGGATCGCGGTGGTCATTCGGGGGTCTCGCTTCCGGTCGAGGGGCGGGTGAGGGATGAGGGGCGTTCGACGTCGGATTCCGCGACGTCTGCGGCTCGTCGGGTGCGCGCACGCCGGGGTCGGGCCACGACGACCGCCGCGGTCTCTGCGGGCGACCTCCATGCCTGCGTGACGGGGGCGGCGTACCAGTAGTGCGCCATGGCGTAGCTGCGCCAGGGCGACAGGCGTTCGGACCATTCGGTGAAGCCCGCGGGGTCGGAGGGCAGCCCGAGTGCCGCGGCACCGGCGCGCGCGGCGACATCGCCGGGCAGCAGCACGTCGGGGTCGCCGAGCACGCGCATGCGCACGTAGTCGGCGGTCCACGGTCCGATCCCCCGCCGCGCCAGCAACCGCTGGCGCTGGTCGACCCCGTCGTCGCCGAAGCCCAGGGTGAGGCTGCCGTCGGCCAGCGCCTCGGCCGCCTCGACGATCGCGCGCATGCGGGCGGCCGGCCCCCGAAGGACCTCGAGCCCGCGCTCCGCGATCGCGGCGGGCGTGGGGAACAGCGTCATGGGTTCGGGGCCGACGCCGACCTGCTCCCCCAACGCAGCGGTCAGACGGCCCTGCATGGTACGGGCGGAGGCCACGCTGATCTGCTGGCCGATCATGGCGCGCAGCAGCATCTCGTCGGCGTCGATCGCGCCGGGCACCCGCACGCCGGGGATGGCGGCGACGGCGGGCGCCAGCTGCGGATGCCGGGCGAGCGCCTCGTCGATCGCGAGCGGGTCGGCGTCGAGGTCGAACAGGCGCCGCACGCGGGAGATGAGGGTGCCGAGATCGGCGAGCGCCGACAGTCGAGCTCGCAGGCGGAGGCGCCCGTCGTCGGCCAGGCGCACCTCGAACCACGCCGGTCCGCCGGGAAGGCGCACGACGCGAGCGAAGGAGGCGTCGGCACCGACCTCGACTTCGGGGATGGCGTGCGCGCGCATCCACCCGAACAGCCCGACCGTGTCGATCGGCCCGCGCACCGGCAGGGCGAGGTCGATCTCGCCCGCGGCGGCCTCGACGCCCGAGGAGTGCGGCCGGCGGGCGCGCAGCTCGCGCGGGGGCATGCCGAACACCTCGCCGATCGTGTCGGTGAACTGCCGCACGCTCGAGAAACCCGCCGAGAACGCCACGTCGGCCGACGAGAGGTCGGTGCCCACCAGCAGGGCGCGGGCGGTGTGCGCGCGATGCGCTCGAGCCAGCGCGAGAGGACCGGCGCCCAGTTCGGCCTGGAGCAGGCGAGTGAGGTGACGCGACGAGTAGCCCAACCGCTGGGCCAGACCGGGCACGCCCTCGCGGTCGACCACCCCGTCGGCGATCAGGCGCATCGCCCGCGCGACGACGTCGCCCCGCACGTCCCACAGCGGCGACCCGGGTGCCGCCTCGGGCAGGCACCGCTTGCACGCCCGATACCCGGCCTCGTGCGCGGCCGCGGAGGTCGCGTAGAACGTGACGTTCTGCTCTTTCGGGGTGCGTGCGGGGCAGCTCGGGCGACAGTAGATGCCGGTCGAGCTCACCGCCGTGACGAACTGGCCGTCGAACCGGCGATCGCGCGATTGGATGACGCGGTAGCGCTCGGCGAAGCCGGGAAGGGCGGCGGCGGTGGTGGTCATGGCATCCAGCCTGCCATCGACCTCCGACATCGGCTGGCGGAAATCGGACACGACCGTGACGCGGCTGACGGGCACGCCCCGAGGCCGCCGGCCCCACGGCGCAGCGACACCGCCCAGCGACCCGGCGCAGCGGATCGGCCGGGCCCCGAAGGACCCGGCCGGTCCGCCGCACTCACCCCTGGGCGATC
The DNA here is from genome assembly GCF_021026215.1 of Microbacterium sp. JC 701. Lineage (NCBI taxonomy): Bacteria > Bacillati > Actinomycetota > Actinomycetes > Micrococcales > Microbacteriaceae > Microbacterium > Microbacterium sp. JC 701. The sequence goes on along the minus strand of NZ_JAJNCV010000001.1, from coordinate 1,033,183 downwards.
GCGAATCCACCCGGGGGCACGACCACGGTCACGGTTCCGCTCGTCGACGTGCTGCGCACCAGCGCGCCCGAGGCGTCGTAGACCGACACGGTCGACGACACTCCCGCGGCACCGATGCCGGTGCGCTGCGGCCCCACCGCGCTCGAGTGCACGAGCTCGCTGCGCGCGTCTCCACCCAGCACGAGCCGCGAGATCCAGGGCCGGACGATCAGTCCGTCGAGCGTGAGCTCGCCCTTCTGCACCTTCACGTCGACCTGAGAACCTTTGCCCGCGGCGGGCGCCGTGAGCGCGTAAGGCAGCAGAGCGCCCGGCGTCGGCGAGATGCCCTGTTCGGGTCCGGTGATCTTCAGCGCGCCGCCGCCTCGCCAGGTCGACTGCGATTTCTCACCCGGCTCGGTCCACACGACGGGTTCGATCCATCGTCCGGTGTCGGAGGGGCCGATGTCCCAGGTGGCGCTGTGACGTGCTTCCAGCGTCAGGCCGTCGCCCGACCAGCTCGACTCCCCCGTCCACGACGACTCCGGAGTGAACACGGTGCCGTCGGTGCGCACGGCGTCTTCGGCCTCGACGTACGACAGTCCCACGCGGCTCTCGACCGAGGTCAGGGCCGTCGCCCGCTCCGCAACCGCGGGGTGGGCGTCGAGCGCGAGCGCGGTGAGCAGGCCGTGGATGGTCGACTCGGCTCCGCTGTTGCGGTTGACCGTGCCGTCGGGCTGGAGGCCGTCGTAGGTGATGCCGGTCGCGGGGTCGTACATCTGCGCCCCGGCGTGATTGGCTCCGAAGAACCAGGCGGCCTGCATGCCCGCGAGCTCGGCGAATGCGGCCGATCCCGTCGTGTCGGCGAGCGCGAGCAGCGACTGCACGCGCGAGTCGGCGCCGTAGGCGATCTGCACGCGGTCGGTGGGGCTCGGGAACCATCCGTTGTCGGGCCCGCCGGCGGTGAGCAGCGTCGTGGTGAAGCCCGTGGCATCCGCGATCGCCGGTTTCACCAGCGCGTCATCGCCGAACAGGTCGCCGGCCTCGGCGAGCGCTGCGGGCATCTGCGAGCCCCACGCGTGCCACATCGCGGGCGACTGGGCCCACGGCAGGACGGCGCCGTACGGCCATTGGCGGGTGTTCCCGGATGCCATGGCGGCCGCGCCCTCCGCGAGCTGACGCGCCGCGGTGGCGGAGGTGTCGTCACCGGCGCGCACGGCCGCCGTGAGTCCGAGGACCGCTTCCGCCGTGGCATCCGCCCCGTCGACGATCAGCCACGCGGGCACCTTCTCGCCGTCGGACTCGACGTACTGCCCGTACTTCGACAGCGCGTCGCGTTCGATGGCACCGCGCGAGAGAGCGAGGCGGTCCTTGAGGAACGAGGCGAACGCCGGGTCGTCGTCGGCGAACGCCGCGTAGCCCTCGCCGAGGGCCCAGACGGTGCGGGCTGTCCAGTAGCTGGGTCCGGAATCCGAGGGGTCGGGCAGCTCGACGGGCTCGGCCGAGGGGTTGAGCTCTCCGTCGGGCTGCATCCACAACACGACGTTGCCGGCGGAGGGACCGTCGGTCGTCTGGTGGTACGCGACGGTGCGCAGCAGCTCGTACGCCTTCTGCCGACTGTCGGGGTCGCCGGTGAGCTCCCAATGCCGGGTGTAGACGACGGCCGCGCGGGTGTTGTCGTCGGCGTTGAAGGCGCCCTGACCCCAGTCGCCGGTCGCGGGGTCGAGCGGACCGCCACCCACGCGTTGGAAGGTGCCGCCGTCGCGGGCGTCGGCGTAGGTCCACGGCGCGAGCATCGTGGGTTCCTCGGCTTGTCGGTAGGTCGAGTGACCGGCGACATCGGCGGGCGGGGTCGCTTCGTCGAGCAGGAAGTCGAGGTGGTCGAGGTTCGTCAGCGAGCCGGATGCCGCTGTCGCGGGCGCCACGGCAGGTTGCGGGGCCGCTGCGGCGGCGGTTGTCAGCGGGACGGCGAGGGCGGCGGCGCCCAGCACGGCCGTCATTCGCGCACTCCATCGTGCGTTCATGGGGAGGGGGATCCTTTCGATGGGTGGGGTGCGCGACCCCGGCCGACGCGTTCCCGTCAGGGGACCCGCGAGGGCCGGAGCCGCGCTGTACTCAGTCGGTGCGCTCGAGCAGGGCGACGCCGATCTTCGAGTCGGCCATGCCGTAGAACACGAAGTGACGACCGTCGATCTCCTCGATCGCGGTCGGGAACACGACGTTGGGCACGATGCCGCTGCGCTCGTCGTCGGTCTCGGGAGCCAGGAGCGGCTCGGGCGTGCGCGCGATCACGCGGCTGGGGTCAGCGGCATCCAGGATCAAGGCCCCGGCGGCGTAGTTGACCTTCTGCTGCTGCGAGAAGGCGCTGTCGATCACGCCGGTCACCCCGTGGTGCAGCACGAGCCAGCCCTCGGGAATGCGCAGCGGCGGCGGACCGCCACCGATCTTGACCTCTTCGAAGGGGTACTGCGGCCCCGCGACGAAGCGGTGCTGTCCCCAGAGCGCGAGCGCCGAGAGGTCGTCGCGGACGGCCTCGAGGGGCACGTAGCTGATCCAGATCGACTGCCGCTGGTCTTCGATCCCGGCCGGCACGCGCACGCCCTGGCCGGGCTTGGTCTCGCCGAGGTCCCACATCGGGCGGTGCAGCACCGCGAGCGACTCGGTGCCGTCGGGCGCCGTGACCGGCTCGGGGAAGAACACCGTGTCCTTGTTGTGGAACAGGTTGAGGTCCATGTCGAGGTCGTCCTGGTAGCGGAACATCGCCGGCCCCAGCCGCTTCCACTCGCGCAGGTCCTCCGACACGGCGACGGCCGTGCGGGGTCCGAGCGGGCCGTAGGCGACGTAGGTCATCACGTGCAGGCCCAGTGCTTCGATCCACGTGGTGCGGGGGTCTTCGGTGCCGGCGTTGCCGACGCCGCGCTCCCACCCGCGATCGGGCTGCAGCACGATGCCCTCGCGCTCGACCGAGACGGGCACGCCGTCGTCGATCACGACGCGGGCGATGCCGACGCGCGAGACGTTTCCCTCCGCGACCAGGCGGGGCAGCAGGTACAGCTGGCCGTCGGGGCCGCGTCCGGATGCCGGGTTGAGCACGCCCTCGGCCTCGTCGGCGTTGCCGGGCTCGGGGGTCATCACCACCCCGACGCGCGTGAGGCGGTAGGGGACGGGGGATTCGGGGGTCATTGTCATCCTTTCACTCCGGATCCGAGGTCGTTCGAGGTGAAGTAGCGCTGGAAGATCAGGAACAGCGCCACCGCGGGTGCGGCGAGCACGACGGCGCCGGCCATCATGGCGCCGAAGGGGTTGGTGGTGGATGCCGCGATGTTCGAGATGAAGTTCGCCAGCGACACCGCCAGGGGCTGCATCGTGGCGTCCTTCGTGATCAGGAACGGCCAGAGGAACTCGTTCCACGGACCGATGAACGTCAACAGCACCGCGGTCAGCAGCGCCGGGCGCACGAGGGGCAGCGCGACGCTCCACAGCAGCCGGAACTCGTTGGCGCCGTCGATACGGGCGGCGTCGAAGAGCTCCTTGGGCAGCTGCAGGAAGTACTGGCGGAAGATGACCACGGCCGTGGAGTTGATGAAGAACGGCAGGATCATGCCGAGGTAGCTGTCGCTCAGGCCGTAATCGCGGGCGATCATGACGTAGAGCGGGATCATCAGCAGCTGGAACGGGATCACCTGCACCAGCAGCACGAGCGCGAAGGTCGCCGAGCGGCCGCGCCACCTCAGCACTGCGAGCGCGTATCCGGCGAGCACGCCGAACACGAGCGTGCCGAGGATGACGCCGCCGGTGAAGATGCCCGAGTTCGCCAGGCCCTGCAGCAGGTTGATGCGCCCGTCGATCGCGGTGTAGTTCTCCACCGTCAGGTTCGAGGGGTGCGGGAACGCCCCCGCGATCGAGGTGTCGGGGCTCGTCTGCAGCGACCCGGCGATCATGTAATAGAAGGGGAACAGGAAGGCGAGCGCACCGACGGTCAGCACGCTGTACGTGACGATCTTGCTTCTCATGATTCCTCCCTTCCGACGAACCGGCGCTGCAGCAGCGCGATGACGAGCACGAAGATGATCAGCACCACTCCGATGGCCGCGGCCACGTCGGGGTTCTGCTGTTCGATGCCCTTCTGATAGATGAGGAGCACGGGCGACGTGGACGCGCCGTTGGGTCCGCCGCCGCTCGTGAGCAGGTAGGGCTCGGTGAAGAGGTTCGCGCCCGTGATGGTCGACAGCAGCAGCACGAGGAACGTCGCGGGCCGCACGCCCGGCACGGTGACCGAGAAGAACTGGCGGATGCGCCCGCCCCCGTCCACCGCGACCGACTCGTGCAGCTCGCGCGGCACGTTCTGCAGGGCCGCGAGGTAGAGCAGGATGTAGAACCCGAGGCCCTTCCAGGTGACGAACAGCGCGATCGTGGGCATCGCCAGCGCGGAGTTGACCAGCCACGACGGGTTCGGCGCGAGCGGCCCGAGCACGTTGTTGACCAGGCCCGTGTTCGAGAACAGGAACAGCCACACGGCCACCACGGCGACGGATGCCGTGACGTACGGCACGTAGAAGGCCACCCGGAAGAACGCGCGGGCGCGCACCGCGCGGTCGAGTGCCGTCGCGAGCAGGATCGAGAGCACCACGGTGAGCGGCACGTTGATGAGCAGGAAGACGCCGACGTTGCCGAAGGCCCGCCACACGTCGGGATCGCTCAAAGCGGTGACGTAGTTGTCGAAGCCGACGAACGGCCGGTCGACGTTGGCACCCGGAGCGGTGAAGAAGTAGTCGTGGAACGACATCCACACCGCGAAGATGATCGGGTACGCGAAGACGACCCCGATGAAGATCAGGTACGGGGCGGAGAACAGGATGCCGAGCGGCTGCGCACCGAACGGGCGGCGCCGCGTCTTGGTCGTGGTCTCCGCGCCCGCCGCACGGCCCGGCCGCCCGGGGTCGCCCCCGGTGCGGCCGGCCGTGCCGGCGACGGACGTGGTCATGTCACTTCCCTGCCGCGAGTTGATCGATCTGGGTCTTGGCATCCGAGAGGAACGTCTTCACGTCGCCCTCGCCGAAGATGACGGCCTTCGAGTAGTCGTCGCGGAAGGCCTGCCAGATCTCCACGGAGTTCTGCACGTTCGGCACCTCGACGGTGCGGGCGGCCTGGTCACCGAACTGCTGGTACGAGGGGTTGGCCGAGAAGTAATCGGCGTAAGTCGTCGTGAGATCGGTGCGCAGCGGCATCTGTCCGGTCTCCTCGAGCCAGGTGCCGTCCTGCTCCTCGCTCGTGGCGAACTTCAGCACGTCCCACGCGGTGGCCTTGTTCTCGCACGCGGTGAACAGGCCGACGTTCTTCGCGTCGCTGAAGGTCCACGTGTCGGAGGCGGCGGTGCCCTTCTCGGTCGGCACGGGCACGGAGCCCCAGTTCACCTTGTCCTTGTAGACCGAGATGGCCCACGGCCCGACGATCGCCATAGCGGCCTGGCCGTCGGCGAACGCGTCGCCCTGGTACTGCTCGTTGCCGGCGAGCTGGTCGCTGTAAATGGTGCGCCAGAAGTCGGCGACCGCTTCGCCGTTCGCGTCGTCGAAGGTCGCCTGACCGTCTTCGACCAGCTGTTTGCCGCCCGTCTGCGCGGCGTAGAGCGGGTAGAAGTCGAACCACGACTGGAAGAACTCGCTCGTGGGCGCCGGGTTGATCGCGTACGGCGCGACCCCGGCCGACTTCAGGGTCTGCGCGGTCTGGAGGAAGTCGTCGTAGGTCGACAGCTTCGGGTTCTCGGCGTCGAGTCCGGCCTGGGCGAAGAGGTCCTTGTTGTAGAAGATCATGACCGGGTTGCTCTTCCACGGCAGCTGGTAGAAGCCGCCGTCGTCGGAGCGGTACTGGTCGGCGAGGTCGCCGCTGCGGTCGGTGATGTACTGCTCGCCGTCGGGGAAGTCCGACAGGTTGACCAGTCCGCCCTGCTTCTGGAAGCCCGGGACCGCCGCGGGCGAGGTGTTGAAGATGAGGCACGGCGCGTTGCCGGCGGTGATCGCGGCCCCGATGACCTCTTCGCTCGAGGATCCGGCGGGGATCTCCTGCGCGGTGACCTGCTGGTCGGGGTTGGCGTCGTTCCACGCCTTCACCATCTGCTCGCCCCACGCGATCTCGGCGTCGTTGTTGGAGTACCAGATGGTGATCGGGCCGCGGGCGTCCATGCCCGAGCTGGCTCCTCCCCCGCCGCTGCAGGCGGACAGGGCCAAGACGCCGGTGGCGGCGAGTGCTGTGGTCAGAATGCGTCGTCGCATCTCTTCCTCCTTGTGTGTGCGGGATGACCCGCGGTGCGTCAAGCGGTCGGCGGCGCCCCGGTCGAGGCGCGGACGATGAGTCGGGGATCAGGCAAAGCGAGGGCCTCGGCAGCACCGCCCGTGGTGGCGGCCAGCAGCGCGCGAGCGGCGGCGGCCCCCCAGCCCCGCGCGTCGGTGGCGACACTGGTGAGGGCCGGGAAGAGGTGGCGGCCGATCTCGGCGTCGTCGAACCCGGTGATCGACAGGTCGCGGGGCACGACCAGCCCGCGGCGCTGCGCACGACCGAGGCCGGCGATGGCCATGTTGTCGTTCGAGTAGACGATCGCCGTCGGAGGCACGTCGGCGTCGAGCAGCGCATCCGTGGCCCGGGCGCCGTCGGCCGCACTGAAGTCGGTCGGCACGACCCGGGACCGGATGCCGCGGTCTGCAGCCGCCGCCTCGAACGCCGCCGTGCGGCTGCGGCCGTGGAGCATCGCGGTGGGGCCCGCCACGTGGGCGATGTCGGTGTGGCCGAGGTCGGCCAGGTGGCCGACCGCGAGACGGATGCCCGCTCCGTCGTCGACCGACACCGAGGTGAAGGGGCTGTCGACGTCGGGGACGCCGAGTGTGACGGCGGCGATGCCGAGCTCGGCGACCAGCGCGATGCGGGGGTCGCCCGCGCGGAGGTCGGAGAGGATCACGCCGTCGACGCGGCGATCGGCGACCAGGCCGCGGTAGGTCTCCTCCTCGTGGCGACCGGGGGTGGCCGCGGCCAGCACGAGCACCTGGCCCGAGACCGAGAACTCGTCTTCGACGCCCGCGATGAACGAGGGGAAGAAGGGGTCGGCGGCGATCACGTCGGGGCTGCGACCGATCACGAGACCGCACGCGAACGCCCGGCCGACGCTGAGCGAGCGAGCCCGGAGGCTGGGGCTGAAACCCATGTCGGCGGCGACGGCGAGGATGCGGTCGCGGGTGTCGGGGGCGACGCCCGCGCGGCCGTTCAGCGCGAACGAGACGAGGCCCTTGCTCACGCCGGCGCGGCGCGCGACATCGGCGATGGTGGGTCGCGTGTCGTTCGTCATCCGTCACTCCGTCGTGGGGGCCTGCGGCCTAAACCGGTTCAGTAATCAAAACTCTAAACCGGTTCAGAGATAGTAGTCAAGACCTTGCAGGATTCCCCCAGGGTGCGGTTGGCTCGGAAGTCCGCGCGCGGGTGGGCAGCGCAACCCCCGCCCGATGTCGCACCCCCTGAGTAGCCTGAGCGACATGAGCGAACGCGAATACGACCTCATCGTCATCGGTGCCGGCCCCGTCGGCGAGAACGTGGCCGACCATGCCGTGCAGGCCGGCCTCACCGCCGTCATCGTCGAGTCCGAGCTCGTCGGCGGCGAGTGCTCGTACTGGGCCTGCATGCCGTCGAAGGCCTTGCTGCGCAGCGCCGCCGCGTTGCGCGCCGCACGCGACGTCGACGGGGCGAAGCAGGCGGTCACGGGCAACCTCGACGTCGCGGCCGTGCTCCGCCGTCGCGACACCATGACCAGCAACTACGACGACTCCGGTCAGGTGCAGTGGCTGCAGGGCGCGGGCATCGACCTCGTGCGCGGCCACGGCACCCTGACCGGCGAGAAGACCGTGCGGGTCACCGCCGCCGACGGCACGACCACCGACCTCGTCGCGCGCCACGCGGTCGCGGTCTGCACCGGGTCGGCTGCGCTCCTGCCCGACATCCCGGGTCTGGCCGACATCTCACCGTGGACGAGTCGCGAGGCCACCGCCGTCGAGCAGATCCCCGCATCCCTCGCGATCATCGGCGGCGGCGTCGTCGGCGCCGAGATGGCCACCGCGTTCCAGAGTCTCGGCAGCGAGGTCACGATCATCGCGCGCTCCGGCCTGCTCGGCGGCAACGAGCCGTTCGCTGGCGAGCTCGTCACCGACTCCCTGCGCGAGCGCGGCGTTACCGTCAAGACCGGCGCCGACACCACCTCCGCTCGTCGCGACGACGACGGCCGCGCCACGCTCGAGCTCTCCGACGGCACGACCGTCACGGCCGACGAGGTGCTCGTCGCGATCGGTCGCACGCCCCGCACGCAGGATCTGGGGCTGGATGCCGTGGGCCTCAAGCCGGGCACATGGCTCGAGGTCGACGACACCCTCCTCGTCCGCGGCTTCGACTGGCTGTACGCCGTGGGCGACGTCAACCACCGGGCGCTCCTGACCCACCAGGGCAAGTATCAGGCGCGCGCGGCAGGCGACGTAATCGCCGCCCGTGCGAAGGGCGACGAGATCGACGACGCTCCGTGGGGCGCTCACGTGGCGACCGCCGACCACGACGCCGTGCCGCAGGTGACGTTCACCGACCCCGAAGTGGCATCCGTCGGTCTCACCGCGAAGAAGGCCGACGAGAAGGGCCTGAACGTCAAGGTGGTCGACTACGACCTCGCGAGCATCGCCGGCTCGAGCGAGCAGTCCGACGCCTACGTCGGAAAGGCCCGCGCGATCGTCGACCTCGACCGAGGCGTGCTGGTCGGTGCGACCTTCGTCGGCCCCGACATCGCCGAGCTGCTGCACTCCGCGACCATCGCGATCGTCGGCGAGGTGCCGGTGAAGCGTCTGTGGCACGCGGTGCCGTCGTACCCGACGGTCAGCGAGGTGTGGCTGCGCCTGCTCGAGACCCTGGGTCGCGACTCGGCCTGAGGCGGGGCGGGCGCGCGCTGTCGCTCGACGCTCGAGCGAGCCGGGCGTTGATCTGTCGCGCCCGGATCCGCCCTCTCCTCACCCGGTGCCGACGGAATATGGTCGCTTCATGTCACGCCTCATCGCCCTGATCCGTGGAGTCGGTGGACCCACGGCGATGAAGATGCCCGCGCTGCGCGAGGTCCTGGCATCCGCCGGTCTGGGCGAGGTCGAGACGCTGCAGGTCGCGGGCAACCTCGTGCTCGACCCGGGGCGACGCAGCTCCGCCACCATCGCGAAGACGGTCCGCGCGGCGGTGCGGGAGGGGTTCGGCTTCGACCTGCCCGTCATCGTCCGCACCCACGCCGAGCTCGCCGACGCGCACGCGCGCAATCCGTTCGCGTCCGACCCCGAGGGTCACTGGGTGCAGACCGTCTTCCTCGATCAGCCCGCCGCCACGACCACGCTCGAGCTCCCCACGGGCGCGCCGGAAGAAGTCGTGGTCGACGGGCGCGAGGTGTTCGTCCGCTACCCCGACGGCATCGGACGGTCGAAGGTGCAAGCGAGCTACATCGAGAAGCGACTCGGCGTCGTCGGCACGGCGCGCAACGCCAACACCGTCGCGAAGCTCATCGAGATGAGCGCGTGAGCGCAGCGGCATCCGTCGCCTCGGGAGACACGGGCGCCGGAGGGCCCGCCGAGCGCTGACGGATCGTCACGGCGATCGCCGCGCACGCGATGACGGCGAGACCACCGGCCACGGTCCCGAGGGTCAGCGACTCTCCGAGCACGAGAGCCGCCCAGCCCAGCGACAGCACCGGCTGGGCGAGCTGCAGCTGGCTGACGCGGGCCATGGGTCCGATCGCGAGTCCGCGGTACCAGGCGACGAACCCGAGGAACATGCTCACCACCGCGAGGTAGGCGAACGATCCCCACGCGGCGGGATCCGCGGTGACCGGCGTGCGGATCGCGGAGAAGAGGGTCAGGCCGACCATCACGGGGCTCGACAGCACGAGCGCCCACGAGATCGTCTGCCACGCGCCGAGTTCGCGCGCGAGCACCCCGCCTTCGGCGTAGCCCACGGCGGCGGCCACGACCGCGCCGAGCAGCAGCAGATCGGTGGCATGCAGCCCCTCACCCCCGGAACCGCCGACGGCGAAAGCCACGGCGACGACGGCTCCGATCGCCGCCGCGATCCAGAACCCGCGGCCCGGTCGCTCGCGCGTGCGGAGCACCGCGGCCACGGCGGTGGCGGCGGGCAGCACCGCGATCACGACCGCGCCATGACTCGCGGGTGCCGAGGTCAGGGCGAACGAGGTCAGCAGCGGAAAGCCCAGCACCACTCCCCCGCCGACGATCGCGAGGCGTGCGGCCTGCCGGGCCGACGGCATCCGCGACCGCGTCACCGCGAGTGCGACCGCCGCGATCGCCGCGGCCACGACGGCCCGCCCCGCCCCGACGAACAACGGGTCGAGCTGCGCCACGGCAACGCGGGTGAAGATCACGGTGAACGAGAAGGCGACCACGCCGAGGCCACCCCACACGAGGCCGCGTCGCGAGACATATCCGGATGCCGACTGCATCCCCCCACCCTGCGAGACCGGGCGCCGCGCTCGCGCGGTCCACTCGCCCCCGCGTGGCCTGCGGCGGTCCCGTCCGGTTTGGGGCAGTCCCCTCCGGTTTGGGGCGGATTCCGTCGTTCGGGGCGGATGATTCACGCCCCGAACGACAGAACGCGCCCCGAACGCGACCGCTGCCACCACCAAACCCGCCGGTCCGGTACGCCTTCGCGTCCAGCGAGCTGCCGCCATTGCGTGATCGCTTCCCGGCTACACCTCAACGGTCGAAGTCGCAGTCGCCCCCGACCTCGGCACCGGATGGGCGCTCGCGTACGCCTGCGCACGCCGGATCTGCCGCAGTTGCAGCGGGATCACGACCGCGAGGCTGACGATCACCAGTCCGAGGAAGATGGCGCTGAACACGCGGAACGCAGGGTCCGAGGTCTCTGACAGGAGAGTATTGATCTGCAGGATCCCCTGACCCGCGATCAGCGCCCCCAGCGAGATCAGCTGGTAGGTCAGAAGAGCGGGAGCCACGGGTGCGTACCGCGCGGCGGCCTCCTCTTCTTCCGGAGTGAGCTCCACCTTCTTGTTCCCCAGCACCACCTTGCCGATGGCTCGCAGTCGCCCGAGGTCGCCGTCAACGAGCGCACGGGTGCGCCGACCAAGCCGGTAGGACGGGAACATCGCCCCCACGCCACCTCCGAAGAGAAGCGTCATCGCGATGGGGAGACCGACGAGCGGGAACCAGTTCTCCTCCGCTCCGAAGATCAGGCCGAGGGAGAGCGAGAGGGTTCCCATGATCACGAAGGTGATGACGGCGGTCAGCACGATACGGCGGATGTCACGGCGTCGCTCTTCCGGTGGGTAGATCGACGCCACCTCGCCGGCGACCTGATGACGATCCGCGTTCCGCAGCGCAGGGCCCATGGCGTATGCCGCGGCCATCAGCACGGCTCCCCCGGCGATGAAGGCGATCGGAAGCCACGTCGGAGCGCCCACCAGAACCGCATACGTGATGATCAGCGCGACAGAGGCGATCTCGACGACGCCCATGACGATCCACATCCGGCGGAACATCTGGCGCGATCCCCGAGACCTGCGGGGGTCCCAAAGGTCAACCACGACCCCATGAGCATCGGACCGACGGCGAATCCGCCGATCGCCGCGGTCGCGAGGAACACCTCCCCGCCCGCTCTTCGAGGAGAGGTCAGCCCCAAAAGGACACCGGCACCCAGCGCGAAGGCCAGCAGCACGACGATGACGACCACCAACACCGCCACGCGCGACGCTCGCGACATTCTTCCGGCCACGTCTCCGGACTCCTCACCGCGACCGACGATCGCTCACCGAAAGCTATCGGCCCGTCCGCGCCGGAAGCTCGCACTGGCGGTTCGCGGGGTCTTGTGAGTGCGTTACCGCTTGATCCACTCGTCCCCCGCCGTCGGCGCTTCGCGCCCCTCCGGGTTCGGGGCGGATTCCGTCGTTCGGGGCGGGAAATTCACGCCCCAAACGACAAAGTGCGCCCCAAACCGCACCCCGCGAACCCACGCAACGCCCCGCCAACGCCAAGATCCACGCCACACCCCCACACACCACACCGCCCCCGCGACCGAGGTCACGAGGGCGGCGCGAAGCGCGACGGCTCAGTGGAAGAAGTGACGCTCTCCCGTGAAGAACATCGTGACGCCGGCGGCGCGCGCGGCGTCGACGACCTCGGCATCCCGAACCGATCCACCGGGCTGGATGATCGCCGAGATCCCGGCGTCGATCAGCACCTGCGGCCCGTCGGCGAAGGGGAAGAACGCGTCGGATGCCGCGACCGAACCGGCAGCACGGTCACCGGCCCGCTCGACGGCGAGGCGGCACGAGTCGACGCGGTTGACCTGGCCCATGCCGATACCGACGGTGGCCGAGGCCTGCGCGAGCACGATGGCGTTGGACTTCACCGCGCGGCACGACTTCCACGCGAAGATGAGGCTCTCCATGTCGGCTTCGGCGGGACGCTCGCCCGAGACGAGCTCCCAGTTCTTGGCGACCGACTCGATGTCGTCGGGGAAGCGGTCGGCGTCCTGCAGCAGAAGTCCGCCTGAGACGAGGCGCACGTCCATCGACTCCTGCGTCCAGTCGGCGGGCAGGCGCAGCACGCGCAGGTTCTTCTTGAGCTTGAACACTTCGAGCGCTTCGGGCTCGAAGTCGGGCGCGATGATGACCTCGGTGAAGATGTCGCGCAGGTTCTCGGCCATCTTGAGCGTCACGGTGCGGTTCGCGGCGATCACTCCACCGAAGGCCGACACGGGGTCGCACTCGTGCGCGCGCAGGTGCGCCGAGGCGATCGGGTCGAGCGCGTTGGGGGCGGCGACGGCGATGCCGCAGGGGTTCGCGTGCTTGATGATCGCGACGGCGGGCTTGACCATGTCGAAGGCGGCGCGCAGGGCAGCGTCGGCGTCGACGTAGTTGTTGTACGACATCTCCTTGCCCTGCAGCTGCGTGGCCTGGGCGATGCCGTGACCGCCGACGCGCGTGTAGATCGCGGCGCGCTGGTGCGAGTTCTCGCCGTAGCGCAGGGTCGACTGGCGCTCGGCCTGGATCGTGAGGTGCGCGGGCAGGTCGATGTCGTCGCCGAGCGTGCCCTCGGCGAACCAGGTCGACACGGCGGTGTCGTAGGCGGCGGTGTGCGAGAAGGCGCGGGCGGCGAGCTCGCGGCGCTGCACGAGGGTGGTGCCGCCCTGCGCCTGCACGGCGTCGATGATCGCGGGGTACGACTCGGGCGAGACGACGATGGCGACGTTGGCGTGGTTCTTCGCGGAGGCGCGCACCATCGCGGGGCCGCCGATGTCGATCTGCTCGACGACGTCGTCGCCCTCGGCTCCGGATGCCACGGTCTCGACGAACGGGTAGAGGTTCACGACGACGAGTTCGAAGGGGCGGATACCGAGCTCGTCGAGCTGCGCTTCGTGCGAGGCCAGGCGCAGGTCGGCGAGAAGACCGGCGTGCACGTTGGGGTGCAGGGTCTTCACGCGGCCGTCGAGCGACTCGGGGAAGCCGGTGACGGCCGAGACGTCGGTGACCTCGAGGCCGGCGTCGCGCAGCAGCGTCGCCGAGCCGCCGGTCGAGACGATCTCGACGCCGGCGGCGGCGAGGGCTTCACCGAGCTGCAGCAGGCCGGTCTTGTCGCTGACCGACACGAGGGCGCGGCGGATGGGGACGATGTCGCGGGGACGGTAGTCGGCGGGGTCGTGGCGGGGTCCGGCCATGGCTTTCGGCTCCTGTGTCTCGAGTCGGGTTCGTCCGCAGCGGGCGAGCGCCCGCCGCGCGGGTCAGGCGGTTCGGGATGCCGCGGCGGCGAGGTCGAGCTCGCCCTCGGCGATGCGGCGCACGACGTCGATGAGCAGACGTCGTTCGACGGGCTTGATGCGGTCGTGCAGGGTGTCTTCGGTGTCGCCGGGCAGCACGGGGATGCGCTCCTGCGCGAGGATCGGCCCGGTGTCGACGCCGGAGTCGACGACGATGACGCTCGCTCCGGTCTGCTCGACGCCGGCGGCGAGGGCGTCGCGCACGCCGTGGGCTCCGGGGAACTCGGGGAGGTACGCGGGGTGGGTGTTGATGATGCGGGGTTCCCACGCGGCGACGAGGTCGGCCGGCAGCAGGCGCATGAGTCCGCTCAGCACGACGAGGTCGGGATTCCACACGGCCAGCTGCGCACCCAGTTCGGCGCCCCACTCTTCGCGGCTCTCGAACGAGTCGTACGCGACGAGGAAGCTGGGGATGCCGAAGTGCTCGGCGTGGGCGAAGCCGTCGGCTTCGCGATCGGCACCGACCACCACGACGCGCGCCGGAAAGTCGGGGGCGGATGCCGCCTCGAGCAGGGCGCGGAGGTTGGAGCCGGTGCCGGAGATGAGGACGGCGACCGTGAGCACGCGCTCAGTCTACGCAGGTGGGTCGGAGCGCGCCGAAGCGGGTCAGCGGTCGTCGCGGTCGGCCGAGCCCCACGCCGCGCGGATGCGAGCGCGCTCCTCGTCGGTCAGGCCGACGTCGGTGCGCTCGGGCGTCGCGGCGGGCGAAGGGCTAGGGCCACCGGCATCCGGTTCGGTGAAGGTACGGGGCCAGACGTCGGAGGCGATGCCGGTTCCGGGGGCCGCGAGCACGGGGGCGGGGCCGGTCGCGTGCTCGTCGTGGTCGAACGCGGCGTGCTCGCGGGGGGCCGGGACGAACGCGGGCGTCTCGTCGCGCTGCTCGACGACCTCGGCCGGGGCGTCGCCGCCGACGCGGGGGCCGAGCAGCATGATCGCGAGCCCGACGAGCACTTCGAGGCCGAGCGCGAGAGCGAGGGGGCCGGGCTGCGGGCCGGTCTCGACGAGTCGTCCGGGCCCGATCGCTCCGCTCGAGAGCACCGCGGCGAGCGCGCCCGCTCCGCCGGTGAGCACCGCGACGCTGAGGGCGACGACCAGCCGGGGTGCGACGGGTTCGTGGTCATCGTGCAGCGGCATCCGGGATCGCAGGATCCACCCGGTCAGGGCGCCGACCGCGACGGGAAGCAGCACGAGCAGCAGCAGCCACGACGAGGTGGTGTCGGGGACCGCGCCGAGCACCGGGATGCCGGGGAGCGCTCCGACCTGCGTCGCCGCCGGCGTCACGGCGGTGTCGGTGCCGAGCGCGAAGCCCGGGCCGGCCGTGAACGACAGGGCCCACAGCACGAGCGTCGGCAGGTACATCACCTGCCCGAGGGCGATGACGGTGGCGCCGAGCGCGTCGGCGTTGCTGGCCTGGAACAGCCCGATCACCTGCGTCGAGCGCGCGATGAGGCCGGCCACGACCACCACCGAGGCCACGGCGACCAGTCCGAGCGCGGTGACGGCGAAACCGCGCAGCGCCAGGGCGGGCACGCGGGCCCAGTCCCGCGGCATCCGCGAGATCCATCCGCGCACGGCGTCGACGGGGCCGTCGTCGCCCACCCGCCACGCACCGAGCACCGCCCCGACGAACGAGGGGACGACGAAGAACAGCGACGGCAGAAGGATCGAAAGCCAGGTGTCGGATGCCACGAGCGCGGCGTTCGACGTGAGTGCGACGACCGTGGTCAGGGCGGTGAAGACCACCGAACCCGACAGCCAGCCGGTGAGCGCTGCTCCCGCCTCTCCGGCGCGGGCTCCCGAGCGCGCGGCGAACAACGCGGTGAAGGCGGCGAAGGCGAGAGGCGCGAGCGACAGCGTGAAGGTCGCGAACGAGGGGTCGATGCCCGTCGCCGCGAGATACGTGTCGGGCAGCGTGAGCGTGACCGGCACCAGGTGGCCGAGGTGCCACACCGCGGCCGACGCCGGCCACAGGGCCGACCAGTCGGGGTTGCCGATGCCGAACACCCACAGCAGCGTGAGGGGCGCGAGCACCACGGCGATACCGCCCGCGGCGGCCAGGACGGCGTCGAGAGCGGCCAGAAGGGCGACAAGAAGGCGATGCATGGGCGTGGTGAACCCTACCCGCGCTCCCCCAGCGCTCTGCTCAGGCGCGGCGGCGAGCGCGCGAGAAGAGGTCGCGCAGCCCGGCGAGGAGCCCGCGCGAGGAGGACCCTGCCACCTCCGCAACCGAGGTCCCTGAGCCTGTCGAAGGGTCCGCAACCAACGCACGACCGGGGGCTTCGACAAGCTCAGCCACCTCCGCCACCGAGGTCCCTGAGCCTGTCGAAGGGTCCGCAACCAACGCACGACCGGGGGCTTCGACAAGCTCAGCCACCTCCACCGACGCCGACGGATGACCGGAGGCTTCGACAAGCTCAGCCACCTCCGCAACCGAGGTCCCTGAGCCTGTCGAAGGGTCCGGAACCGACGCACGACCGGGGGCTTCGACAAGCTCAGCCACCTCTGCGACCGAGGTCCCTGAGCCTGTCGAAGGGGCCGGGACCACCTCCGCAACCGAGGCCTGGGGGCGGCGCGCCGCGGCCCACCGCTCCCACACCACCGTCGCCAGGCGCGGGTCCGCGCCGATCGGGGCGGTGGTGAGGTCGGCATCCGCCTTCTCGATCACGCGCGAGAAGTGCCCCGGGGCGAGCACGTAGCTCGCGGCGACCGTGCGGCGGCCGTCCGCGCGTGCTGTCGCCACGGCATCCGGAATGCGGGGGTCGGATGCCGCGGCGTAGGCCGTGACGACGGGACCTGTCACACCGGCGTCCGCCATCAGCTCCGCCATGCGTTCGACGTCGACCACGGCGCCCGGGCGGGTGGATCCGGCCGCGGCGAGCACGACGGTGTCGTCGGGAGCGGCCCCGGCCGCGCGCACGCGATCGGCGAGAATCTCGGCCAGCACCGGGTGGGGTCCGAGCGCGGGCGCGACCGGGAGGCCACCCGCGGCCTCCACCAGGTCGACCTCGGTGTGATAGCCGGTCGACAGCAGCAGTGGCACGATCACGATGTCGTCCGTGCGCTCCCGCGCTACGGCGACCACGTCGGACACGTACGGACCGTGCACGTCGACATAGGCCTCGAGCACCTCGACGCCCGCGGGAGCGGTGGAGCGCAGCACCTCGAGCAGCTCGCGCACGACGACGCGACCCTCTTCGAACCTCGTGCCGTGGGCGCAGGCGATCAGTACGGCGGTCATGCGTCCTCCTCGTCCATCACGTCGAGCCGGTATCCGCGCTTGTAGACGGTGCGGATCAGGTCGAGCCCGCCGAGCGCCTCGCGCGTGCGGGCCACCGCCACCTCGACGGCGTGGCCGCTGGACTCCGCGCTCGACAGCGCGGCGATCAGGTCGGCGCGCGAGACGACGGCCCCGGGGTTCTTGGCGAGTGCCCGCAGGATCTCGACGCCGGTGCGCGGCAGCGGCGTGAACTCCCCGTCGAGCACGATCCCCGATGAGCGGATGCCGAGGTGCCCGACCGTCGTCGGGATGAGCGCCGCGTCCACCCCGCCGTAGTGCGTCACCACGGCGCGCACGAGCGCTCCGAGTCGTCCGCGGTCGGGGATGAGCGGGGTGATACCCGCCTCGAGGAGGGGACCGGCGGTGATGGGCCCGACGGCGGCGACGAGCACGTGCCCGCGGGCGGCTCGCGCGGCCACTCCGTCGAGCGCGTCGGCCCGTTCGGCCGCGAGGATCCACTCGCGCGCGGCGGGGGCCGAGGTGAACAGCACCGCGTCGATCTCTCCCCGCGCGACCTGCTGGGTCGACGCGGCGACGACCTCGGGATCGGGCGGCGGGCCCCAGCGGTAGATCGTGAGGCTGGTCACGCGGGCCCCGGCCGCTTCGAACGCCTCGTCGAGACCGTCGGCCCCCGAGCCGTGGTGCTGCACCGCGACGTGGAGGCCCTCGATCCCCTCGGCCACGAGGAAGTCGCGCAGTTCGGCGGCCGTCTCGCTCTCGGCGACCCAGTCGGCCTCGAACCCGGCCTGCTGGATCGCCCCGCGCGCCTTGGGGCCGCGGGCCACGATCCGTGCGATGTCGAGCACGGGGGCCAGAGCGTCGTGCAGACCCGCCTCGTCAGCCGTCTCCATCCAGGCGCGGAACCCCACGCCGGTGGTGGCAACGACGACGTCGGGCGGGTCGTCGACCAGCGACCGCGTCTGCGCGATCAGCTCGTCGTCGTCGACGTGCGGGACGATCGTGAGCGCCGGCGCGACCCGCACGCGCGCGCCGTGACGTTCGAGCGCGGCCGACAGCTCCCCCGACCGCCGGTCGACGGGAAGCAGCACGGTGCACCCCTGGAGCACCGTGCTGATCGTCCGCGCGGGTGTGGTCACCCGAGGCCCTCGCTCCGGCCGACCGTGACCGCGACCGACGGCGCAGGAGCTTGAGCCGCAGCGGGCGCCGAGACCGGCAGCAGCAGATCGGCCCGGGCGACCTCGCCGAACACCAGCACCGCGGGATTCGCGAGGCGGTGAGTCTCGGCATCCGCCATCGCCGTCGCGAGCGTGGTGCGGATCGTGCGCTGAGCGGGGGTGTGGCCGTTCTCGACGAACGCGACGGGCCGCGTCTCGGGAGCCCCGGCGGCGCGGGCCGCGGCGACGAACCGCGGCAGGGCGCTCACGCCCATCAGCGCGACGACCGTGGCGCTGTCGTCGCGCAGGGCGGCGAGGGTCGCTTCGCTCGGGGTCTCCTGACCGTTCACGACATGCAGGGTACCGGCGACGCCCCGGTGCGTCACGGGAACGCCCGCCGACGAGGGAACGGCGATCGCGCTCGAGATGCCGGGCACGACCTCGACCGCGATCCCGGCCTCTCGGCACGCGATGACCTCTTCACCACCGCGGCCGTAGACGAACGGGTCGCCGCCCTTGAGTCGCACGACCCGCAGCCCGCGAGCGGCGCGGTCGACGAGGATCGCGTTGATCTCGTGCTGCGGCACCGGGTGGTGCTGCGGGCGCTTGCCCACGTCGATCAGCTCGACGTCGTCGCCGAGCTCGGCGAGCACGCCGGTGGGTCCGAGCCGGTCGTGCACGACGACGTCGGCCTCGGCCAGCAGCGCGCGGGCGCGCACCGTCAGCAGATCGATCGGGCCGGGACCGCCGCCGACGAGCGCCACGCTCCCCACGAGCGGGCGACGTCGGCGGCGGAGCGGAAGGGCGCCTTCGGCGAGGCGCTGGGCGATGGCGTCGCGCACGGCGACGCTGCGGCGGGGGTCGGCACCCGCGGTGGAGACGACGCCGACCATGACGTCGCCACTCGTGGTCTCGGCGGCCAGGCGCGCGGTGCCCTTGCCTCCGTGGCCCGCATTGACGCACCACACACGGCGGGCCTCCGCTGCGGCGACGACGGCGGCGTCGACGGATGCCGCGCCCGTGGCCGTGTGGCAGAACCAGGCGTCATCGAGGTCTTCGGCGGCGAAGGCGCGCGCCTGCCATTCGATGTCGCCCGCGGCGGCGAGCGCGGCGAGACCCGGCGTCGCGACGGGGGCGACCACCCGCACCCGGGCGCCGGCGGCGCGCAGCCGCGCGATGCGCTTCTCGGCGACGGAGCCGCCGCCCACGCACACGACGAGCTTGTCGGTGAGGTCGAGTCCTGCGAGAGCGATCATCGGGCGTCTCCTTCTGCGAGGTCAGCATGCGCGGGATCGGCGTGCGCGGGATCAGCGTGAGCGCTGCCCGCCGGCACCGCGCCGGTCACGAGCTTCACGAACACGTCCCCGTCGGCGACCGCGACCGGGTGCACGGCCACGGCCAGCGGCTCCTTGCCCTGCGTGTCGAGGCAGGCTCCCGTGCGCAGGTCGAACACCTGCTTGTACATGGGCGAGGCCACGGTGGGCACTCCCCCGCGGTCGCCGACGATCCCGCGCGAGAGAACCGCCGCCCCGCTGAACGGGTCGATCTGGTCGGTCGCGAAGATACGGCCGTCGAACGTGCGGAACAGTGCGATCTGCCGGTCGCCGAGCAGGGCCGCGGCCCCGCGCTCCACGAGCAGGTCGTCGACGCGGCACACGCGGATCCAGCCCTGCGCCGCCGGCCCGTCGGCAGCGCCGGTCGAGCTCGACGTCACGGCCGGGGTCCCGGCATCCGGAGTCGTCTCCATCAGGGTCATGACCGCACCGCCAGCGTCGTGCCACCGATGAGCACCGCGCCCGACGCGCGTTCCTCGGCCGTGGCGGGTCGGGCCTGGCCGCGCTCGGCGACGTAGGCGAGCGAGGGGTCGGGCTTGTCGGGGGCGTTGACGAAGCTCTGGAAGCGCTTGAGCTTCTCGGGGTCGGCGAGGGTTGCGGCCCATTCGTCTTCGTAGGCGTCGATATGGGATGCCATGGCCCGGTCGAGATCTTCCGCGATGCCGAGCGTGTCGTCGAACACGACGCCCTTCAGCGCCTCGAGGCCGCCCTCGTAGTCCTCGGCCCACGGCGCCGTGCGCTGCAGCCGGTCGGCGGTGCGGATGTAGAACATGAGGAACCGGTCGATCGCCCGCAGCAGCCCCTCGTCGTCGAGGCCCTCGGCGAACAGCACCGCATGACGCGGGGTGAAGCCGCCGTTGCCGCCGACGTAGAGGTTCCAGCCGGCCTCGGTCGCGATCACCCCGATGTCCTTGCCGCGGGCCTCGGCGCACTCGCGCGCGCAGCCCGAGACGCCGAACTTGAGCTTGTGCGGCGAGCGGAGGCCTCGGTAGCGCAGCTCGAGCTGCACGGCCATGCCGACCGCGTCCTGCACGCCGTAGCGGCACCAGGTCGAGCCGACGCACGACTTCACGGTGCGCAGCGACTTGCCATACGCGTGACCGGATTCGAAGCCGGCGTCGACGAGGCGCTTCCAGATGTCGGGCAGCTGGTCGAGGCGGGCGCCGAACAGATCGATCCGCTGGCCGCCGGTGATCTTCGTGTACAGCCCGAAGTCGCGCGCGACCTCGCCGATCACCACGAGTCCCTCGGGCGTGATCTCGCCGCCCGGGATGCGCGGGACGACGCTGTAGCTGCCGTCGCGCTGGATGTTGGCCATCACGTGGTCGTTCGTGTCCTGCATCGTCGCGAGCTCGCCGTCGAGCACGTGCCCCGAGTACAGGCTGGCGAGGATGCTCGCGAGAGCCGGCTTGCAGATGTCGCAGCCGCGCCCGGTGCCGAAGCGCTCGACGATCGAGGTGAAGGTGCGCAGCCCCGACACCCGGACGGCGTCGAACAACTGCGCCCGGGTGAACGAGAAGTGCTCGCACAGTCCGTTCGAGACTTCTTTTCCGGATGCCGCGAGCTCGGTCGCTACGAGCTTCTTCACCAGCGTGAAGCACGAGCCGCACGCAGCTCCCGCCTTGGTGCAGGCCTTGACCTCGGCTGCATCCGCGCACTGGTGTTCGGTGACGGCCTCGCGCACGGCTCCGGCGGTGACGCCGTTGCACGAGCAGACGATCGCGTCGGCGGGCAGGTCGCCCTGCGGGGCCGGAGCGAGGTCGGAGGGCATGAGGTAGGCCGCGGGGTCGCCGCCGAGGGCACGACCGACGAGCGGACGCAGCGAGGTGTACGCCGAGGCGTCGCCGACCAGGATGCCGCCGAGCAGCGTCTGCGCGTCATCGCTCAGCACGAGCTTCTTGTAGACGCCCGACACCGGGTCGGCGTAGGTGACGTCGAGGGCGTTCGGCGTCTCGGCGAACGCGTCGCCGAAGCTCGCGACTTCGACGCCCGAGAGCTTGAGCTTGGCCGAGGTGTCGAACCCGGGGAAGGCGGCCTCGCCGCCGAGCAGGCGCGTCGCGGCGACCTCGGCCATCGCGTAGCCGGGCGCGACGAGACCGATGCACTGCCCGTCGAAGCTCGCAACCTCGCCGATCGCCATGATCGCGGGATCCGAGGTGTCGCAGCCCTCGTCGATTACCACGCCGCCGCGGGGGTCGACCCGCAGCTCGGCGGCACGGGCGAGCTCGTCGCGGGGCCGCACGCCGACCGTGAAGACCACGATGTCGACGGCCTCCCACGTGCCGTCGCGCAGCTCGAGGCCGCACACGGCGCCGGTCTTGTCGGCATCCACCCGGGTCGTCACCGAGCTCGTGCGCACCTCGATACCGCGCGCTTCGATGAGCCGCTGCAGGGTGCGCGCCCCGCCCAGGTCGAGCTGGGCCGACATGAGGCGCTCGTTCGACTGCAGCACGAACGGCGAGACGCCCTCGGCCTGCAGGGCTCCCGCGGCCTCGAGTCCGAGCAGACCGCCGCCGACGACCGCGCCGCGCAGGGGCCGGCCGAGCTGGGCCGAGCGCTTCGCGACCCACGCCCGCATCGCCGCGACGTCGTCGAGCGTGCGGTAGACGAAGCAGCCCTGGTGGTCGAAGCCGTCGAGGGCCAGGCGCGCCGCGAACGAGCCGGTCGCCAGCACGAGGCGGTCGTACGCGTGCGTCGACCCTCCGGCCGTGGTGACGGTGCGCGCCGCGCGGTCGATCGCCGTGACGCGGGCGTCGGTGCGCACCCGCACGCGCTCGTGCTCGAGCACGGCGGGGTCGAGGGCGAGGTCGTCGGGGGTCTTGCCGCTGAAGTAGCCGGTGAGGCCGACGCGGTCGTACGGGCCGCGGGCCTCGTCGCCCAGCACCGTGACTGACCAACGGCCGTCGGTGTCGCGGCTCGTGAGGCTCTCGACGAAGCGGTGGGCCACCATTCCCGCACCCACGACCACGACGGATCCGGATGGAGCGGGGTGGAGCATGCCGTCACCGTACGCGGCGGACTTTGCCGAGGCGTCAGCGGCGTGTTTCGTTCCGGTTGCGGGGTTCGAGCGGGCCATGCCCCGACGCTAGGCAGCCGAGGTTTCTCCCGCCCTCGCGCCCGCGTTACCCCCGGCGAACGTTTCTCTCACGCGGGCGCGGGCCCGGTGTGAGGTTTGCGCCCACCAAGGTGGCTGAGCCTGAGGTGGCTGAGCCCGAGGTGGCTGAGCCCGAGGTGGCTGAGCCTGTCGAAGCCACCGCAACCCGCAGACAACCCCGGCCCTTCGACAAGCTCAGGGACCTCCGCCAAGGTGGCTGAGCCTGTCGAAGCCACCGCAACCCGCGCGGCGCCCAGCGAGGTGGCTGAGCCTGTCGAAGCCACCGCAACCCGCGCGGCGCCCACCGAGGTGGCTGAGCCTGTCGAAGCCACCGGAACCCCGCAGACCACCCCGGCCCTTCGACAAGCTCAGGGACCTCCGCCAAGGTGGCTGAGCCTGTCGAAGCCACCGCAACCCGCGCGGCGCCCAGCGCGGTGGCTGAGCCTGTCGAAGCCACCGCAACCCGCAGACAACCCCGGCCCTTCGACAAGCCCAGCGGCTCCGTCAGTCGACCGGCTCCAGCACGAACAGCTCGATGCGGCGGTCGGTCTTCTTCTGGTACTCGTCGTAGTCGGGCCAGACCTCGGTCGCGTAGCCCCACCACTCCTCGCGCTCAGCGCCCTCGGCCTGGTGCGCGTCGTACTCCTTCTTCACGTCGCCGTCCTGCAGGGCGACGCGGGGGTTCTTCACGAGGTTAAAGAACCACGCGGGGTGCTCCGGGGCGCCGCCCTTCGACGCCACGACCGCGTACTTGCCGTCGTGCTCGACGCGCATCAGGGCGGTCTTGCGCAGGCCGCCCGTTTTGGCGCCGACGGTGGTGAGGACGATGATGGGTACGCCCCGCATGTCGGCGGACTCCTTGCCCCCCGTGGCTTCGAACGTCTCCGCCTGCTGACGGGCCCATTCGCTGGTGCTGGGTAGATACTCTCCTGAGAGTGACATAGCTCACACGATACGTCGGCGTCTTCCCCCTCCGGTCTAGCCCCTCCCCCTTTTTCCTGGAGCCTTCATGAGCGCTTCTGCTCCCGAGACCACGACCGTTCCCACACCGAAGAACCGTCTCGACAAGTTCTTCGAGATCACCGCGCGCGGCTCGACCGTCGGCGCGGAGGTCCGCGGCGGCGTGGTCACCTTCGTGACGATGGCCTACATCGTCATCCTCAACCCGATCATCCTGTCGGGCACGCCCGACGTCGCCGGCAACGCCCTCGGCTTCACGCAGGTCGCCGCGGTCACCGCGCTGACCGCGGGTGTCATGACGATGCTCTTCGGCCTCGTGACCCGGTTGCCGTTCGCCTTCGCCGCGGGCCTGGGCATCAACTCGTTCCTCGCGGTCGGCATCGTGGGCGAGGTCACCTGGCCCGAGGCCATGGGACTCGTCGTCATCAACGGCCTGATCATCGTGCTGCTCGCGGTCACGGGCCTGCGCCGCATGATCTTCGAGGCCGTGCCCCTCGCGCTGAAGACGGCGATCACGGTCGGAATCGGCCTGTTCATCGCGTTCATCGGCTTCGTCGACAGCGGCCTCGTCACCTCGACCGGCCTGAGCTCGCCCCCGGTGGGCCTCGGCGTCGGCGGCTCGATCGCCACGATCCCGACCGCCCTGTTCGTGCTGACCCTCGTCATCACCGCCGTGCTGCTCGTGCGCAAGGTCAAGGCCGCGCTGCTCATCGGCCTGCTCTCGGGCACCGTCATCGCCGTGATCGTCGAGGCGGTCGCGGGTCTCGGTGCGAAGGCCGACGGCAACGCCGGTGGCTGGGGCCTGACCGTGCCGACCCTCCCCGCGCAGTGGGTGAGCCTTCCCGACCTGTCGCTCGTCGGCCAGGTCGACCTGGCAGGCTCGTTCGGCCGCATCGGCATCCTCGCCGCCCTCATGCTGGTGTTCACGCTCGTGTTCACGAACTTCTTCGACGCGATGGGCACCATGACCGGCCTGTCGCGCGAGGCGGGACTCGCGGCCCCCGACGGCACCTTCCCGCGCCTGCGCTCGGCGCTGGTGATCGAGGGCATCGGTGCTGTGGCCGGAGGCGCAACCTCGTCGTCGTCGAACACGGTGTTCATCGAGTCGGGCTCCGGCATCGGCGAGGGCGCCCGCACGGGCCTCGCCAACGTCGTGACGGGAGCACTGTTCCTGCTGGCGATGTTCTTCACGCCGCTGACCAGCATCGTGCCGAGCGAGATCGCCGCCGCGGCCCTGGTCATCGTGGGCGCGCTGATGATGGCGCAGATCCGCCACGTCGACCTCTCCGACCTGTCGGTGCTGATCCCGGTGTTCCTCACGGTCACCGTCATGCCGCTGACCTACTCGATCGCCAACGGCATCGGCGCGGGCTTCGTCAGCTGGGTGCTGATCCAGGCCCTCTCGGGTCGCGCGCGTCGAGTCAGCCCCCTGCTGTGGATCGTCGCCGCCGGCTTCGTGGTCTTCTTCGCCCGCGGCCCGGTCGAGGCTCTGCTCGGCTGAGGTTCGATTCCCCTCGGAAGGGTCCGGATGCCGCGGCATCCGGGCCCTTTTCCGTCGCTGCCGCAGGGCGGGGCGCGAGGCAACCGCCCCACCGCACCGAAGCCGCACCCGTTTGCTCAGACCGCACCCGTTTGCCGCCCATCCGATAGTCCTCGACGACCGAGTGCGTCCTCACGCGGTCCGCCCCGTCGCCCGCCCGCGTCCGCGCCCGCCCCGCCCGGCACGACGGACACGCGAAAGGGCCCGGATGCAATGGCATCCGGGCCCCGCAGAGAGTGCTGCTTACAGGCTCTCGATGATCTCGCGCATCAGGGCGGCAGCCTCGGACGGCGTCTTGCCGACCTTGACGCCGGCGGCCTCGAGGGCCTCCTTCTTCGCCTGAGCGGTACCGGCCGAGCCCGAGACGATGGCGCCGGCGTGGCCCATGGTCTTGCCCTCGGGAGCGGTGAAGCCGGCGACGTAGCCGACGACCGGCTTGGTGACGTTGGCCTTGATGAAGTCGGCGGCACGCTCTTCGGCGTCTCCACCGATCTCACCGATCATGACGATGGCCTTGGTCTCGGGGTCGGCCTCGAACGCCGCCAGGGCGTCGATGTGCGTGGTGCCGATGACCGGGTCGCCGCCGATGCCGATGGCGGTCGAGAAGCCGAGGTCGCGCAGCTCGAACATCATCTGGTAGGTCAGGGTGCCCGACTTCGACACGAGGCCGATGGGTCCCTTGCCGGTGATGTTCGCGGGCGTGATGCCCACGAGCGCCTCGCCGGGCGTGATGATGCCGGGGCAGTTCGGACCGATGATGCGGGTCTTCTCGCCCTTTGCCTTCGAGTACGCCCACGCCTCGGCGGTGTCGCCGACGGGAACGCCCTCGGTGATCACGACGAGCAGGGGGATCTCGGCGTCGATGGCCTCGACCATCGCGTCCTTGGTGAAGGCCGGGGGCACGAACGCGATCGACACGTCGGCGCCGGTCTCGCGGATGGCCTCTTCGACCGACGCGAAGACGGGCAGCTCGACGTCGTTGCCCGACGCGTCCTGGTGCGAGACCGTGGTGCCGGCCTTGCGGGCGTTCACGCCACCGACGACCTGGGTGCCGGCCTTGAGCATGAGGGCGGTGTGCTTGGTGCCCTCACCGCCGGTGATGCCCTGGACGATGACCTTGGAGTCCTTGTTGAGGTAGATAGACATGTTCTCTTTATCCGGTCCCTGAGCTTGTCGAAGGGTTAGGCGTTGGCCAGTTCGGCGGCCTTGTCGGCGCCCTCGTCCATACCGGCTGCGAGGGTGACGAGCGGGTGGTTGGCGGCGGCGAGGATCGCGCGACCCTCTTCGACCTGGTTGCCGTCGAGGCGCACGACGAGCGGCTTGGTGGCGGTGTCACCGAGGATCTCGAGGGCCTTGACGATGCCCTCGGCCACGGCGACGCACGAGGTGATGCCACCGAAGACGTTGACGAAGACGCTCTTGACCTGCTCGTCGCCGAGGATGACGTCGAGGCCGGCGGCCATGACGGTCGCCGAGGCGCCGCCGCCGATGTCGAGGAAGTTGGCGGGCTTGACGCCGTTGTGCTTCTCACCGGCGTACGCGACGACGTCGAGGGTCGACATGACCAGGCCCGCGCCGTTGCCGATGATGCCGACCTGACCGTCGAGCTTGACGTAGTTGAGGTCGTGCTGCTTGGCCTTGGCCTCGAGCGGGTCGGCGGCGTCCTTGTCTTCGAGCGCCTCGTGGTCGGGGTGACGGAAGCCGGCGTTCTCGTCGAGCGAGACCTTGCCGTCGAGGGCGATGATGTCGCCGTCTTCGCTCTGGATGAGGGGGTTCACCTCGACGAGCGTGGCGTCCTCGCCCTTGTAGACGTTGAAGAGCTTGACGAAGACGTCGGCCACCTTGGGGGCCAGCTCGTCGTCGAACTTCGCGGCCTTGGCGATCTCGAGGGCCTTCTCGGGCGTGATGCCCTCGATCGGGTCGACCTCGATGCGCGCGAGCGCCTCGGGACGCTCGACGGCGAGCTCTTCGATCTCCATGCCGCCCTCGACGCTCGAGAGCGAGAGGTAGGAGCGGTTGGCGCGGTCGAGCAGCACCGAGAAGTAGAACTCCTTGGCGATGCGGGCGCCGGCGGCGACCATGACGCGCTTGACGACGTGACCCTTGATGTCGAGGCCGAGGATGGCCTGGGCCGCCTCGAACGCCTCGTCGGGGTTCTTCGCGACCTTCACGCCGCCGGCCTTGCCGCGGCCTCCGGTCTTGACCTGAGCCTTGACGACGACGACACCGCCGAGCTTCTCCGCGGCCGCCTTCGCCTCCTCAGGGGTGTCGGCGATGATGCCGGCGAGTACCGGCACCTCGTACTTTTCGAACAGATCACGTGCCTGGTACTCGTAGAGATCCACGGACAATCCTTCGCTGGGCGATCGGTGGTGGGAGGAGGCGAACTCTCTCGATATCAAGAGATCTTCGCCAGTCGACAACCCTACTAGACGGGGCTGGAGCCCCCCGACCCCTGCCCCTTCGATGGGAGGGGGTTCCCGGATGCCGCCGTGGCCGGCAGAACAGAGAACTCAGGGTTACAGCGACGGCACGCGGGCGCCGGCTCACTTTTTCGGACGCACTACGAACCACGCGATGACCGCGCCGATGATTCCGAGGAACAGGCCGATCGAGATGCCGAATCCGACCCCGATCGAGGGCACGAGCAGTCCGATGAGCGGCCCGGCGATGATGCCGACGACCACCCCGATGATCACGTACCGCGCCAGCCCCGCGTCGCCCGCTGCGTTGTCCGCCATGCCCCGACCGTAGCGACGCCGGCGGGCGGGAGGCAGAGCTTGACGGATGCCGCTCACCCCGGGTTGTGCATGAATTCGATGCGGATACCGTCGACGTCTTCGACGAACGACGCGTAGTACGTCGGCGTGAACCGGGGGTACTCCTTGGGTTCGCGCACGGCCGTCCACCCGGCATCCAGGGCTAAGGCGTGCATGCGGTCGACGTCGGCGCGCGAGGCGACGGCGAACGCGAGGTGCTGCCACCCGACCCGCCCGTGTTCGTGGGGGCCGGATGCCGTGTCCCGGGCCGGCAGCACGATGAATTCGGTCTCGCCTTCGGCGTACCACGAGGCCCCGTTGCCGCCATCGGTGCGCTCGAGCCCGAGAGCGGTGAGGATCGGATCGAACTGCGCGATCGCGCGATCGACGTCGGAGACGCTGACACTCAGGTGATCGAAGAGGGGCATGCGCCTAGTCTGGCCAGGACCTCCGACATCGCCACCTCCGGGAGCCTCGAACCATGCCGTCCGTCGTGACCCTCATCCGTTCCGCGTCGCTGTCGGATGCCGCCGAGTACGCCTACGCCGCCACCGCTCCGGCGAACGCCCGCCTGATCTTCCTCGCCGGCTCGTGCCCGTTGAACGCCGACGGCTCGACCGCCGGCGTCGGCGACTACGCGGCGCAGGCCGCGAGCTGCATCGAGAACATGACGATCGCCCTGCGCGAGGCCGGGGCGACGATCACCGATGTGATCAGCACGCGCGTGCTCGTGGCATCCGCTCGACAGGCCGATCTCGTCGCGGCGTGGGAGGTCGTGCGCGACGCGTTCGGCGATCACGACGTGCCGAGCACGCTGATGGGCGTCACCGTCCTCGGCTACGACGACCAGCTGGTCGAGATCGAGGCGGTCGCCGCGGTCGTCGACTGATTGCGTGGGTCAGCCCACCACCGCGAACTGCTCCAGCACCACTCGGGTGTCGTCGTCGACGACGAAATCGTCGCCCAGCTCGTCGCGCATGGCATCCGATGTCCAGAACCGCACGTGGCCATCGCGCCACTGGGCGACCGACGCGTAACCCTCCCCCTCGGCGATCGCGTGGGCGAGGGGAACGTCCCGCAGGGCCACGACCTCGACCTCGGTCGTCTCGATGACGCAGACCGGCTCACCGAAAGAGTCGATCACCACGCCCCGCTCGCCGACGGCGGGGAGCGGATCACCGGCGACGGCATACTCCTGCTCCAGCGAGCTCGTCGTCGTCTTCTCCCCCGCACGGATCGCCGCGACGATCCGGTCGCGACCGGGCCCGGGGAACATGAACTCGATCGGCGTCAGCTGCTCCGCCATCAGATCCACCCCCGCTCGCGCGCGTGGATCGTCGCCTGCTGGCGACTCGCGAGACCGAGCTTGCCGAGCACCGACGACACGTGGTTTCGCACCGTCCCCGCCGACAGGTGAAGGGATGCCGCGATCTCGGCGACCGTCTCCCCCCGGGCTCCCGCGCGCAGCACGTCGAGCTCGCGGTCGGTGAGGGGGCTGCGCTCGTCGCTCAGCGCGTCGGCGGCGATCTCGGGGTCGACGTAGCGCCGCCCGGCCGCGACCTCGCGGATCACCGCCGCCACGTCATCCGCGGGCCTCGATTTGGGCAGGAACCCGTCGACTCCCGCACCGAGCGCGCGCCGCAGCACGCCGGGCCGCGCGTGACGCGTGACGATCACGCAGCGCGAGGCGACGCTGCGCAGGATCTTCGCGGCCGTGTCGACCCCGTCGAGTCCGGGCATCTCGAGATCGAGCAGGCACACGTCGGGCTTCAGGCGCTGCGCCTCGGTCACGGCGCTTTCGCCGTCGCGGCATTCGGCCACGACCTCGAGGTCGTCCTCCAGCCGCAGCAATGCGGCGAGCGCGGTGCGGATCATGTCTTCGTCGTCGGCGATGAGCACGCGGATCATGCGGGAACCTCCTCGGGCACTCGAACCGTCACGCGGAAGCGGTCGCCGAGCCGTGTGGCATCCACCACTCCTCCCACCGCTCCCACGCGTTCGGCGATGCCCGACAGCCCCGCCCCATCGCCGACGGGTGAGGCGGCACCGCGCGAGTCGTTCTCGACGACCAGCACCCAGGCGCCCTCGTGTCGGGCGAGCGAGAGCGAGGCCGAGACCCCGCCGCCGTGCTTGAGCACATTCGTCGTGGACTCTCGGACGACCGGTCCGAGCACATCGGCCGGCGCCCGATCGGCCTCGGTGTCCACCAGCAGATCGACGGTCAGCCCCGCCGCGCGCAACAGGTCGGCGGCGTTGGCGAGTTCGTCGGGAAGGGGCACTCCGCGGAAGCGCGCGGCCAGATCGCGCGTGCCGCGACGGGCTTCGTCGACGCTCGCGCGAGCCGCGCGCACCTGTTCGACGGCAGCATCCGGATCCCTCCCCATCATCTTCTCGGCGAGCTCGAGCTGCAGCGCGATCACCTGCAGGTGGTGGCCCTGCAGGTCGTGCAGGTCGCCGGCGAGGCGCAGGCGCTCTTGCGCGGCGGCGAGACGCCCCTCGGCGCGCCGCGCGCGGTCGAGTTCGCGCACGATGTCCCACCACCACAGCGACGTCGCGGTCAGCGGCGCGAGCATCGCGACGAACAGCGGCAGGGCGAAGCCGCTGACCTCGTATCCCGCGGGTTGGATGCGCGTGGCATCCACGAACCAGGCCGCCGCGATCACGGCGAGCAGCAGCACGACCAGACGCAGCCGGATGCCGTGCCTCCAGCGCACGAGACACAACGCCTGCGCGGTGAAGCCGACGCCGAGCAGCAGCGACCCGGCGCTGATGCCCATGAGCACCGCCGAGACGAAGCCGAGCGCGACGAGCGGCCACACGCGGCGGCGCGCGGAGTCGTCGTCTTCGAGGGGCTCCTGCCGGTAGCGGATGAGCAGCAGGACGGCGGACGCCACCGACCCGGCCACCCCGACGAGGTTCAGTACGAGGGCGGGCACGGTGCCGTCGACGAAGACCGACAGCGACCAGAACAGCGCCGCGAACAGATGGAGGAACAGGATCGACGACGCCGTGTACCACCAGGTGACGCGCACGTCGCGGGCGTAGGCGGCGGTGGAGGTGCTCACCCCGGCCACTGTACGGCCGTGACATTCGTCATGGGTGGGCCGTCGCATCCTCCCGCGCGGTCATGACACCGCGACACTGCCGCCGGGCGGCGCGGATCGATGGGATGGAACCACCGCGGAACACGCCGCGGACTCATCCCCCAGGAGTGACCATGTCGAACCCCGTCTCGGACCTCGTTCTCGGATTTCAAGGCCTCGTCGCCGATGTGCCCGAGTTCGTGCAGCCGCTCATCGTCGCCCTCGCCGGCGCCGTGCCGTTCATCGAGGGCGAGGGCGCCGCCGCGATCGGGCTCATCGGCGGTATCCACCCCGTGGTCGCCGCCGTCGCCGGGGCCGTGGGCAACCTGCTGTGCGTCGCGATCGTCGTACTGGTCGCCTCGCGCGTGCGCACCGCCGTCACCACCCGCCGCGGAGCCGCCGCGAAGCCCCCGACCGCGCGCCGCGAGAAGTTCGAGAAGGCCTACCACCGGTACGGAACCCCCGGTGTGAGCCTGCTCGGCCCCCTGCTCCTGCCGACGCAGTTCACCGCCGCCGCCCTCACCTCGACCGGTGTGCCCCCGCTGCGCGTGATCGCCTGGCAGGCCGCCGCGATCGTGCTGTGGACGACGGTGATCACCCTGCTCATCACGGGCGTCATCCGCGCGGTGGCGTAAGGGGCTGGGTTCAGTCGTCGGCGAACGCTCGGTGCAGCGCCTCTCGACCCTGGGGCCAGTCGCCGAGACCGCTGGCGGAGTTGAGATGGCCGAGGTCACCCACGACGACGAACTCACTACCCCACCCGCGCGCGAGACCCTCGGCCGTTCCGAGGTCGCAATACGGATCGTTCGTGCTGGCCACGACCACGCTGGGGCAAGGCAGCGAACGCACGTCGAGCCTCGTGAAGCTCGGGGCCTCTGCAGCCGGAAACGCGTCGCCCGTCGGGTCTGGCGGCGCCACCAGGAGCACCCCGCGCGGAGGGCGTCCGGCTGATGGCCGCAGCCACTCCGCCACCGCCCAGCATCCGAGGCTGTGGGCGATCAGAACGATGTCGTCTACCCGCGGTTCGAGGTCTGCCGCCGCCCGATCGATCGCTGCGACCCAGTCTCCGAGATCCGGCTGCGACCACGAGCTCGGCTCGACACGCACGGCGATCTCGTCGCCCCACCGGCGCTCCCACCTCGTCTGCCAGTGCGCGTCGTCCGACCCGCCGATCCCGGGAACCATCACGTATCCGATCACAGTCTTCCTTCGGTTTTGCGCGCGCGAGGCGCCTCGGATGGGTGGCTGTACGGGTCGAGCATGATGGGATCATCATCGACACGCGAGCGCAGCGAGCGATCCCTAAGCAGTAGGACGGAAACGCGATGGAAGCATTGGATCGAGTGGACCGCCGAATCCTCGAGCTGCTTCAAGACGACGGACGTCTCACCGGCGCCGAGGTGGGCCGCAGGGTCGGTCTGTCGCAGCCGGCGGCCGGCGCCCGCATCGCGCGGCTCGAGAAGACGGGGGTCATCTCCGGGTATCGCGCCGTCGTCGACGCAGCCGTCGTGGGCCTGAACATCCGCGCCGTCATCCGCCTGCGCACCACCCACGCGCAACTCGGCCCCGCATTGCAACTGGCGTCGCAGATGGAGGAGGTCACGTCGACTCTGCGAGTGACGGGTGAGGACTGCCTGATTCTCGACGTGCACTGCGTCGACGCAGCACGGTTGGAAAGGGTCGTCGATTCGCTCGCGCGTTTCGGCCCGGTCACTACCTCGCTGGTGCTGCGCGAGTATCCCGCGAAGCCCCTCGCGCCGGCGTCCGTCGGCTAGCTAGCCCGCGACCGGCGGTCCCGGCGAAGGGTCGGCGGCGGGTTGACCGTCTTGAGTCGCGTCGATCTCGCTCCGCCGTGCGAGCACCTCGCGGATGATCGCGTTCTTACGCAGACTGCGCGGGGTGGTGACGACGGAAACGACGAGCATCACGACGAAGAACGCCGCGGCCAGGCCCCAGTACGGGCTTCGCGTGATCGTGAGCGAGAGCGCGACAGGGGTCATCAACCCGAAGACGACCGGATTCAGCCAGAGGGCGCGCCGCAGTAGTTGATGCTGACGTTCGACGATGGTCGCCCACGCGACGACATCGATCTCGGCCGGCACCCGCCCCGTCTTGAGAGCGTGTCCGATGCGATCCAGTTCGAGGGCTCCGCCGGCGTCGCTTCGCTGCCGGACAACTATGACCGTGAAGACGACGGTCATCACGGTGGCGAAAATGGAGGTTCCGATCAGGCGGGCGGCGAGAGGGCCGTCCGGCAGGGCCAACTGCCCGCCCGCGAAATAGGCACCCGCGAAGAAGACGAAGTAGACCGGGGCGAGAGCCCACAACGGCAACGTCCGGAATCTGCGCATGAGCGATGGTCTCAGCCCGGCGAGAAGTGAGGAGGGTGCCTGCTCTTCCTCCGCCGTAGGCGCTAGGTTGTCGCGGGTGGATGGAGTCCAGTGGGGTGCAGAAGGTGTATTCCTGCTGGTCTTCAGCTCGGTCATGGCTGTTGCATTCCCCATCGTGATGCGATTCAAGCTCGCCAGCCCCCAGCTCCTCCGCGAGCAGGTGATGTTATCGACAAGCCGTGGGGTCGTGATCTGGACGGTCCTCGTCGCCCTGGGCGCGGGACTCTTCGGACTCACCTCCGTGTTCGTCGCCCTGGAATTTCCGGTTGGCTGGGGAATTGCCGCGATGGCAATCAGCGTGCTGGTCTGCACCCTCTGGTATGCGATCCTCTATCGCCGCACGATCCGCGAAATGGAGCGCGAGCTCATGTCTCGCGACGCGGCGCCTCCAGACCCCGACTGACGCCCCGCCCCTCAACCCGTTCAACAGCTCGTCACGATCAGCCCCCTGGTCCTGAATACGGCCGCGATCCCTCAAGCCCATCCTGTTATCGTTTAAGAGAACAGGAGGTCGGAATGGGCATCGTGAACACTCTTCGCAGGGCGCGCCGACGCTCCGGCGCAAGCCTTCGAAACGTGGCTTCGCAATCGGGGGTGGGGGCAGGCAATCTCAGTGCGATCGAGAACGGCCACCGCGAGCCGACCTCGTCCACGGTGGATCGGCTCGCCTCGACCATGGGAATCGAATGGGTGCCCTTTCACGCCGAAGGACGCACTCCCGCCGCGACCGCCGCAGAAGAGATCACGAGCGCCGAGGCCGACGGGCGGCATGCGCAGGCGTACCGCCGCTTCCTTCAATTGGCCGACGATCTCGCTTCCGCCGATCCGGTGACGCGCGTGCTGCTCTCAGCGGAGCCGCCAGACACATTGCCCTCCCGGTGGCTGGACGCGATCGCCGCTGTCGTGGAATTGCGCTTGCACGAGGTTCGCGCTCCGATCCCTTCATGGGTCACCGGCTACTCCGGTCAGCCGGATGCCGTGTGGGAGCCTCAGCGCGGTTCACGCGCTCTCCCGCTCAGCGCAGATCACGACAATGTTCCCGCCGAATTCCTCAAGCGAGGTGTCGCGATCGAGCAGGGTGAGTTGCTCACTGCGTGAGAACCGCCCGCACTAGAGCCCGCTCAGCCCCAGAAGCCCCGGTGCGGCTCCGCCGCCTCGTCCTCGAGGTGCGGCCCCGACACCGCGATCGCCCGCCCGCCGTGCGCGAAGACCTCGCGCGAGGGCAGGTCGAGGGCGGCTCCATCGTCCTCTCCCCCGGCGATGTCGATGAGGCCGGTGCCCGAGAGGGCGTACACGACGCGGCCGATGCCCGCCCAGAAGATCGCCCCGCAGCACATGGCGCAGGGTTCGCACGACGTGAACAGAGTGGATGCCGGCAGCTCAGCGGCATCCACCTCCTTCCACACCCGTCGAACGAGGTTGGTCTCGGCGTGACCCGTGACGTCGCGGTCGGTGAGGACGGTGTTCTCTGCCTCGATCACACGGCCGTCGCCCGTGACGAGCAGGGCACCGAACGGGTGGTTGCCGTGCTCGCGCGCCGCGATCGACAGGTCGATGGCACGGCGGAGGTGGGCGAGGTCGGTCGAATCGAGCGTGTCGGTCATGCCGTCGATGATGGCGGATCGATGTTTCGGGGAAGAAGAGGGCGGATGCCGCGGCGTCGGTCGACTCGTCAGGAGTCGCCGCGCATTTCGGTCACCCCCGACGATCAGGCAGGTCACGCGGGCGGCCGTCGTCACCCTCCCCCGTCAGCACGGATCCGTACACGGCAGGGAGGTCCGTCGAGGTGGACGGCGTCCATCCGTAGGCCGCGGACTCCACCGCTCCCGCGTCCATCAGCGGACGCAGCGCGGATCGCAGAGCCTCGCGCCCTCGCCGACGACGAACCAGCGCAATCGTGAGCCGCACGACGATCCCCACCGCGATCGCGCCCCAGAACAGGTACTCGATCCATCCGAATGCGCCCACGCGTGGCCTCCCCTGTCGCCGCGGTGCGTGGGACCGCCGACGATACCCGCTCGCGTCCCGGCGAGGAAGCGAGGTGGCGAAGCGCGCGGCCTCTGAGCAACGACTCGACGCCCGGCAACCGCGCCGGAGCCCCGCCGTCTAGGCTCAACTCATGACCTGCACCGCTCGCCCCACCTATGACGAGATCTACGAGTGGGTCACCGACTACGAGAAGCACGACAGCGTCGCCCACGCGACGGTGCACGTGCTCCGCCAGGACGACCCCGAGCACCTCAACTCGGGCATGGTGGCGATCCACCTCAACCACGGTCCCGCGTCGATCTCGTTGAACGTCGACTGCGAGCGCACGTGGACGGCAGCTCTCTCGGAGCGCTCCGGCGAGTTCCCCCTGTCGGGCGGCAACCTCGTCGCTCTCGGCGAGGAGCTGTACACGACGGGCAAGCTCTGCGAGTACCTGCAAGCGCGTACCGACGACGTCGCCGCGGTTTCGTGACGCACGCCGGGCTGCCGCACGTCGAACCCGGCATCTACGAGCACTTCAAGGGCCAGCGCTACGAGGTCTTCGGAATCGCTCGTCATTCCGAGACCGAAGAGGTCTTCGTCTCGTACCGCACCCTCTACGGCGACCACTCGTTCTGGGTGCGCCCGATCGCGATGTTCACCGAGCACGTCGAGCGCGACGGCTACTCGGGCCCGCGCTTCCGCCGCGTCGAGTAGCGCGTCTCGACAGATCCCGGATGCTGAGCCACCCGGGCTGCGCGAGAAGACCGCCTCGCCCTTCGTCGGTGTCGAACCGCGCTGTCAACGCCCGTGCGCTCACGCGATCAGCCGACCTACCGTGCCGCCATGGCAGTGACTCGACTCTGGCTCGTCCGGCATGGTGAAAGCGAAGGCAACGTCGCCGCTTCGACAGCGGAACGCGAGGGGTCCCCGGTGATCGCGCTCGACGCGCGCGATGCCGACGTCGAGCTCTCCCCCACCGGCCGCGAGCAGGCGCAGGCGCTCCGCACCTGGGTGGCATCGGTCGATGCCCCGATCGACGAGTACTGGGTGTCGCCGTACCTCCGCGCCCGGCAGACCCTCGCCCTCGCGGTCGGCGACGACCGGCCGGCGCTCGTCGACGAGAGGCTGCGCGACCGGGAACTCGGCATCCTGGATCTGCTCACCTGGAAGGGCGTCGAGGAGCTCCACCCCGAAGAAGCCGCGCGACGGCGACACCTCGGCAAGTACTACCACCGGCCTCCCGGCGGCGAGTCGTGGGCCGACGTGACGCTCCGACTCCGCTCGTTCCTCGGCGAGGCGCTCGACCGCCCCGGACCATCGGCTCTTGTCGTCGCGCACGACGCCGTCATCATGCTGATCCTGCACGTGCTGCTGCCCCTCGACGAGCCGAAGCTCATGGCCTTCGCCGCGACCCACACGGTGCGCAACGCGTCGGTGACCGAGCTGGTACGCGACGACGAGGGCTGGAAGCTCGTGACCTTCTCGGCCGTCGACCACCTCGAGACAGAGGGCGCCGACGTCACCGTGCACGGAGGAGAAGACGATGCCTGAGACCGTCACCCTCCAGCTGCTCCGCGAGTGGGGCGTGCCCGATGCCGGCGGCTCGAAGAAGTCGCGCGGCCAGGTCGTCGTGGTCGGCGGATCGCGCCGCTCCCCCGGCGGTCCCCTGCTGTCGGCCGAGGCGGCTCTGCGCGTCGGAGCCGGACGCGTCGGCATCGTTGCTCCCTCCGCGATCGTTCCGCAGCTCGGTCCGGCGATGCCCGAGGCCGGCATCTACGAGCTGCCGGTCGGCTCCGACCCGGTCGACGACGACCTCCGTTCCGCTCTCGAGTCGGCGGATGTCGTGCTCCTCGGCCCCGGTTTCGATGATCCGGATGCCACCCGCGCGGCCCTCCATGCGGTGTCGGGTCCCGATGTGAGCCGGCTCGTGCTCGACGCGTTCGCACTCGGCATCCTGCCCTCGTTCGACCGCGATCTCCTCCCCGACGAGCTGATCATCAACGCCAACGAAGAGGAGGCCGAGCTGCTGCTCGAGCGCGACCTCGGCGACGACCGCGCCGCCGATATTCTCGAGATCGCCCGCCGCTACCGCGCCGTCGTGCACTGCTTTGGCACGGTCGCCACCCCCGACGGTCGCTGCTGGCAGGCCGAACCCGGCGGGTCGGGCCTGGGCACCGCGGGCAGCGGCGACGTGTTGTCGGGCACGATCGCCGGCTTCGCCGCTTTGGGGATGGATGCCGAGCAGGCGGCCGTCTGGGGCGGGTGGACCCACGCCCGCGCGGGCGACCGGCTGCAGGAGCGGGTCGGCATCGGCTTCCTCGCGCGCGATCTCATGCCCGAGCTGACGGCCGTCGTTCACGAGAGCTGAGGCAGCGCTCCTGCGAACGCGCGGATGCGCTCGGCCGACTCCCGCGACGCGGTGAACTGCGCGAGGTGATGATGGCCCGGGATCGCCGAGACCTCCGCCGTGGCGGCTCGC
Organism: Microbacterium sp. JC 701; assembly: GCF_021026215.1. Lineage (NCBI taxonomy): Bacteria > Bacillati > Actinomycetota > Actinomycetes > Micrococcales > Microbacteriaceae > Microbacterium > Microbacterium sp. JC 701. The sequence continues at coordinate 995,366 of NZ_JAJNCV010000001.1, read as the reverse complement.
GCGCCGAGCCGGTCCGCCCACGACTGCCGAGCGATCGGATCGGCGCCTCCGCGCAGCACGAGCAGCGGAACGTCGAGCAGTCCGACGCGATCCTCGATCGGATACCGCAGCATGTGCCGAACCTGCCGCGCGTACCAGATCGGTCCGCACCGCACGTAGTCGGTGAACACGATCATGTTCGGCCGGGGCGGCTCGAGCGCCGAGTCTCGCGCCAGCAACGCCGCTTGCCAGAGCAACCCGCGACGTCGACTGTCGGTCACCGGCCCGAACACCACCACCCCGCGCGCAAGGTCGGGGCGTCTGATCGCCAGTTCGACGACCCACTGGCTCCCCATCGAGTGTCCGACGAGCACCGCGTCGCTCACGCCCAGCTCGTCGAGCACGACGCCGAGGGCGTCGGCGATGATCCGGATGCCGGAACCGCGCCCCGGCTTCGGCAGACCACCGAAACCGGGAAGGTCGATCGAGTGCACCTCGGCATCCGTCGACAACTCCTCGTGCAGGGGCTTCAGATAGCGGTGCGACATGCCGATGCCGTGGATGAGCACGTACACCGGCCGCCCCGGTCGCCGGGTCGAGAACGAGCGGAAGGCGAGATCCCCGACGGTGTGGTCGGCGGTGTCGAGGTGGGGCACGGGGGCCACCGTACGTCGGCCGGCGTCGGCGCAGGCGAGGGTTGCGATCGCTCCCCCGCCGGCGACACGACCACCCCGCGGGTGCGTCCGGTGCCGACGGACCGCGTGGGAGAGTGACGACGTGAAACTGTATTCCGACTTCGCCGCACAGCGCGCCCGTCAGATGACCGCCGACGTGGTCGCCCTCGCGCTCATCGCGATCAGCATCGCCACCGGCATCGTGGTGTTCTCGACGGTGAACCAGCTCGCGCGATTCGGGGTGCAGATGCAGAACGCGGGCACCGACTTCCGCACGTCGATGACCGACGTCGGCACGCGACTCGGCGGGGTCCCCTTCATCGGCGAGGGGATCAGCGCCCCGTTCAGCACGGCCAGCTCCGCGGGCGACACCCTGGCGGCTGCCGGCCAGACCCAGCAAGACCTCGTTCTGCAAGCGGCCATCGCGCTCGGGGTGGGCGTCGCGGCCCTCCCCATCCTCATCGTCCTGCTGGTGTGGCTCATCCCGCGCCTGCGCTTCATCTCACGCGCCACGCGCACCCGCGCGCTCATGCGATCCGGGCTCAACACCGACCTTCTCGCTCTGCGAGCACTCACTCATCAGAAGGCGGCAGTCATCTCGAAGATCGCTCCGGATGCCGTGGGAGCCTGGCGCCGCAGCGAGCCCGAGGTCATGCAGCGCCTCGCCGGGCTGGAGCTGAGGTCGGTCGGCATCCGGGTTCGATAGCAACCACGAGGGTCGCTGAGCAACCCGCTGAGAGCTCTGTCGCACCCGCGCCTCTCGCGCGTAGCATCGCCGGTACGCCGGAGTCCCTCCGCGGCATCCGGTCCCTCCGAACCGACGAGAACACGGGAGATCCAGATGGACACGATAGCGATGATGAAGTCGATGGACATGGGCGAGATGACCATGGACATGGATGCCATGCAGGAATGCATGCAGTCCCTCAACGCGTGCGCGATGGCCGCGGCCATGTGCGCCGGCAGTGACATGATGCACGGCGCCGAGATGGCCACGTGCTGCGCCATGTGCTCGAACATGGTCGAGATGGCGCAGGCGACGATGCACATGATGATGCGTCCGGCCGGGATGAACCTGGACGTGATGAGCGCCATGATGACCGCCTGCATGACCATGGGCAAGGCGTGCGCCGCCGAGTGCCGCGCGCACGGCGACATGGATGAGATTTGCCGCTACTGCGCCATGGCCTGCGACGACATGGTCATGAAGTGCGAGGCCATGATGGCCTCGATGACCGCCTGAGTTCTCTTCTTCGCGCGGCCGCTGACGTTTCGTCGGCGGCCGCTCGGCTATGCGGCGCGCGCGGTCGTGATGATCGCGGACGCGCTGAGCAGTTCGGCGACCGGGTGGTACGCCACCGGCTCCCCCACCGCGATGTCGACGGCCGGCCCGACGATCCGCAGCTGCACCGTGCTGCCGTTCAGCAGTGCGACTGTTGCGGTCGAGCCGTCGGCCTCGATGACGAGGCCGTCCCACCACGCAGACGGGTTCGAGGCTGCCATGCAGCGCTGGATCGGGTGGACTGTCGACGAGATCGTGCGGGACATGGCTTCACCTGCCTTCGGAGGGGTTGGTGTGATGAAGCTACGGGATGTCGGGAGGGTGGGCGATCTGGGGCGTAGTGGGGCGTAACACCGCGCTGCGCGTCCCACCCGTCAGACGGCGCGAGGACTATCGGGCCGCATCGCTCGATGCAGTCCCCATGACCAGTTTGGCAGCGATCCCCGCCGGCATCGGGAACCGTGCGAGGAAAGTGACTCCCTCATTCGTCGCGTCGAAACGCGAAATGGTCTCGTTCGCCGGCTCGTAGAAGGTGTCACCCGGGCGGAGGATCGACTCCACTCCGTCGCCGACTCGATCATGGCGCGGGATGAGGAGCGGCGGGTGTGAAGGCGGCGATCGCAGCGCGCACGTCGGCAGCGAGCGCGGTCTTCTCGGGACCCGAGAGGAACGCGGCCTCGACCCCTGGGAGTTCTACGGCCTGGAACTCCGGGACGCCCCAGCCGAACCACTCCTGGATGCGACGGAACTCTGCGCTGATGCACACCATGGAGATCAGGCGGTTGTCGGGGTTGATCGTGAGTGTGAAGCCGAGCTCTCGCAGCAGGTCGATCGGGTGGTTCTCGATTCCGTCGAGGACGGCCATGGCGTTCGACGACACGCACACCTCGAGCGGAATCCGACGATCGATGACCCACTGTGCCGTGCGCCCCAGCGTCAGCTCGGCCGCCCACTTCGACCGCACACTCCTCCAGCGCTGCCCCGCGGGTTCGTCTCTCTGGGTGCCCGCGCACGAGCTGTGGGCGCAGTAACGCGCCAGGAATAAACAGAGCGGCACGGATGCCGTGTGGGCATCGGACCCGGCATCTCTGAGCCACCGTGCAGACGGGTTCGAGGCTGCCGTACAGCGCTGAATCGGGTGGACTGTCGGCGAGATCGTGCGGGACATGGCTGGTCGGCCGGCCGGCACCGTCCCCACTCAGTTCTCTGGGTGTCGGCCCGTGCGGACGGTGTGTTCCTCGAACCACTGCTGGACTTCGCTGAGTGAGGGCGGATTCTCGCCAGCAACCGTCCGAACGAAGCGGTCGCCCTCGTCGGGGTTGGCGGTCAGGGTGTACCCATTGAAGTCGTAGAACACTGCGGTGAGGTACCAGCTCAGCCGTTTGTTGCCGTCCAGGAGTGGATGGTTGTGGTTGGTCGCGGTGAAGAGGACGGCGGCTTTGCGGTGGATGCCTTCGTGGACCTCTTCGCCGAACACCGGCATGGGGGCAGCGAGAGCAGAGAGTAGGCCGCCCCGGTCTCGGTAGTGGAAGCCTTTGTCCGCGATGAGCTCGTCGACGTCCTCGGGGTCGAGGTATTCGGTCACTGGGAGAGTCGGTCGAGCAGCTCGGCGTCTCGCTTGTCCACCTCGGCGATGGCGTCGCGGAACCGGCGGCGCCGCACGGCGCGTTCGTCCATGTGCAGGACTGCCTGCTCGATGACGCCGTTTTTGCTCATCTGCATCACGGCGGCAAGGTGCTCGAGGCGCGCTTCAGCCTCGTCTGACAAACGAACCGTCATAACCATGGCGGCATCCTCCTCTGGTTGCATCATGATACCGCGCAGGGGCGAGCCGGAGGGCGTCAACAGTGAGGGCGTGGCACGGCCCATAGTGGTGACCGAAATTGAGTCATAAGTCAGCCGCCCGCGCCGATTTCGCCGCGTTGTACCGGCCCCATTGTCCCGTGTAACGCCCACGTAAACTCCCCCTCTCCCCCACCCCCACCCCCGGTGAGCCAGTCGTTACCTCCCCGCCCCCGACGACGTGGTCCCGGGTAATCCCTCCTCCCTACGCTGGCGGCACGTCCCGCCCATGCGGGGCGCTGCACCTCCCCGCATCGCCCACCGGAGGACTCCGTGACCGTCACCGACCCGCGCCCCGAAACCGCCCACGCGCCCGCAGCGGACAGCACCCTGAAGCACCGCCCCGGCCGCTGGATCGACAACTGGAACCCCGAAGACACCACGCAGTGGAACACCGAGGGCAAGGCCATCGCCGCCCGCAACCTGCGGTGGTCGATCTTCGCCGAGTTCCTCGGGTTCGTCGTCTGGCAGCTGTGGTCGGTCGTCGTCGTCTCGCTGCCGGCCGCGGGCTTCCAGCTGTCGACCGGTGAGATCTTCTGGCTCATCTCCATGCCGAGCCTCGTCGGCGCGACGCTGCGCATCCCCTACACGTTCATGGTTCCGCGCTTCGGCGGCCGCAACTGGACGATCGTCTCGGCCGGCCTCCTGCTCATCCCGAGCATCGGACTCGCCATCGCGGTCAGCAACCCCGCGACCCCCTTCGGCGTCCTCCTGCTGATCGCGGCCCTCGCCGGCTTCGGCGGCGGCAACTTCGCCAGCTCGATGTCGAACATCACCTTCTTCTACCCGGCCGCGCAGAAGGGCTGGGCGCTCGGACTCAACGCCGCCGGAGGCAACCTCGGCGCCTCGGTCGCCCAGTTCGTCGTCCCCATCGTCATCACCATCGGCGCAGCGGCGACCCTCAACCTGCCCCTCGCGGGTCTCATCTGGGTGCCGCTGATCCTCGTGGCGATGGTCGGCGCCTACTTCCGCATGGACAACCTCTCGGCAGCCAAGGCCGACATCGCGGCATCCCTCGCCGCTCTCAAAGAGCCGCACCTGTGGATCCTCGCCGTCCTCTACATCGGCACCTTCGGCTCGTTCATCGGCTTCGCGGGCGTCTTCCCGAAGTTGCTCGCCGACACGTTCCCCGACTTCAAGGGCATCGCGATCGGCACGGCGACCGTCACCCTCGCCTTCCTCGGCGCCCTCGTCGGTTCGCTCGCCCGGCCCTACGGCGGCAAGCTCGCCGACCGCTTCGGCGGCACGGTCATCACGATCGGCGCGTTCACGGTGATGGGCCTCGGCATCCTGAGCGTCATCCTCACCCTGCCGACGCAGAACTTCGCGATCTTCCTGCTCTGCTTCCTCGTGTTGTTCGCCGCAGCGGGCATCGGCAACGGCTCGACCTATCGCATGATCCCGACGATCTTCGCCCTCCGCTCCAACGGCGGGATCGGCGCGCAGCGCAAGGCGGCTGCGGCCCTCGGCCTCATCTCGGCGATCGGCGCCTACGGCGGCTTCTTCATCCCGCAGGTGCTCGGATTCTCGAAGACCACGTTCGGCTCGTACGTCCCCGCCCTCGGCAGCTTCGTCGCCGCGTACGTGATCTTCCTCGCCCTCACCGCGGGCGTGTACCTGCGGATGTCGACCAAGTCCGGCACTCGGATCTGACGCCATGAGCTCCGCCGACACCCACTGCCCCTACTGCGCGCTGCAGTGCGCGATGACCGTCACCCACCAGGGTGAAACCACGGTCACCGGCCGCGACTTCCCCACCAACCGGGGAGGACTCTGCGCGAAGGGCTGGACGTCGGCGGAGCTCCTCGCGTCTCCCCAGAGACTCCGGATGCCGTTGCTCCGCCAACCCGACGGCACCCTCGCCGAGACCACCTGGGATGAGGCACTGGATGCCGTGGCCTTGGCCTTCCGCGAGACGAAGGCCACCCACGGCCCCGACGCGAACGCGATCTTCGGCGGCGGCGGACTCACCAACGAGAAGGCCTACCAGATCGGCAAGTTCGCCCGCGTCGCCCTCGGCACGTCGCGCATCGACTACAACGGCCGGTTCTGCATGTCGTCCGCGGCAGCGGCATCCAATCGCGCCTTCGGCATGGACCGCGGCCTGCCGTTCCCGGTCACCGACCTCGACGACGCCGCGACGATCCTGCTGCTCGGATCGAACGTCGCCGCGACCATGCCGCCCTTCCTCGCCCACCTCGCCGGGGCACGAGCCGCGGGCGGGCTCATCGTCGTCGACCCGCGCCGCTCGGCCACCGCGCGCCTCACCGAAGACGGCGCCGGCACGCACCTGCAGGCGGCTCCCGGAACCGACCTTCCGCTCCTGCTCGGCCTCACGCACATCGCGATCGCCGAGGGTCTCGCCGACCGTGCCTATATAGAGGGGCGCACGAGCGGGTTCGATGCCCTGCGTCGCAGCGTCGCGCCGTGGTGGCCCGAGCGGACGGCATCCACCACCGGAGTCCCCGTCGCCGACCTCCGAGCCACCGCGCGTCGCCTCGCCGCGGGACGCGCGTTCATCCTCACCGGACGCGGCGTCGAACAGCACGTCGACGGCACCGCCACCGCGACCGCCGCGATCAACCTCGCCCTCGTACTCGGTCTCGTCGGGGGCGAGGGCTCGGGCTACGGCACGCTGACGGGCCAGGGCAACGGCCAGGGCGGACGCGAGCACGGCCAGAAGGCCGACCAGCTCCCCGGATACCGCTCCATCCGCGATCCCGACGCCCGCCGGCACGTCGCCGAGGTCTGGGGCGTCGATCCCGACGAGATCCCGGATGCCGGCATCCCGGCCACCGCCCTGCTCGGCGAACTCGGCGGGCCCGTCAAGACGCTCCTGGTCGCGGGCTCGAACGTCGTCGTCTCGGCACCCGACGTCGACGCCGTGCGCGCGCGGCTGAACGCCCTCGACACCCTGATCGTCTGCGACTTCTTCCTCTCCGAGACCGCGGAGCTCGCCGACATCGTGCTGCCGGTGCTGCAGTGGGCCGAAGAGGAGGGCACGATGACCTCACTCGAGGGCCGCGTGATCCGCCGTCGCCGCGCGCTACCCGGACCCGAGGGAGCCCGCAGCGAGCTGTGGATCATGGCCGAGATCGCGCGGCGTCTGGGCGCGGCATCCACCTGGTCGACCGATCCGGCCGAGGTCTTCGACGAGCTCGCCCGCGCATCCGAGGGCGGCGTCACCGACTACTCCGGCCTCTCGCACGCGCTGCTCGACACCGGCATCGAGGCCTACTGGCCGTACCGTTCCGAGAGCACGCCGCGTCCGTTCACCCAACGCTTCGCCCACGCCGACGGCCGCGCGCGGCTCGTCCCCGTCGAGGCGACTCCCCCGGCCCCGACCGACCGCGGCGCCGACCTCACCCTCACCACCGGCCGATACCTGCAGCAGTACCAGTCGGGAACCCAGACCCGCCGCGTGGCCGAGCTCCACAACGCCCGCCCCGAGGCGCGGCTCGAGATTCATCCGGCGACGGCGTCTCGGCTCGGCATCCGCGACGGAGCCCTCGTCGCCGTCTCGAACACGCGCGGCACCGTGCGTGCGCGGGCGAGCGTGACCACGGATATCCGCCACGACACCGTGTTCCTGCCGTTCCACTACGCCGGTGACGAGTGCGCCAACCGCCTGACCGAGGCCATCGTCGACCCGACCTCGGCCATGCCCGAGTTCAAGCGCACGCGGGTTCGGGTCGAGGCGATTCCGGATGCCACGACCCCGGCGGTCCATCACGTTGCGGCCTCGCCCGTCGTCGTGGCGGAGCACCCGGGGGTCGCGCCCGCGCTCGTCGGCGCCGCAGGGACCCGAAGCACCCAGGAGGAGACCCATGTCTGAGCGTGTGGTGCTGGTGGGCTACGGCCCCGTCGGGGCGCGGCTGGTCGAGGGGCTCCTGCCCGCGGTGCGCGAGGGGCGGATCGACCTCACCGTCGTCGGCGCCGAACCGCACGACGTCTACAACCGCGTGCTGCTCGCCGAATACGCCGTCGGCCGCACCGATCGCGACGGTCTCGACATGAGCGACCGCCGCGTCGCCGAAGACGCGGGTGTGCGGTTCGCGCTCGGGACGACGGTGGTCGGCGTCGACCGGAACCTGCGCGTGGTGCGCCTGCACGACGGCATCCGGATTCCCTACGACCGACTCGTGCTCGCCACCGGCGCGCGGGCGAACGTCCCGACGCTCGCCGGACTCGAGCGGGCACAGCGGCACCGCTCCGCGCGCCCAGCCGACCCCTCCGCCCTGGATCAAGGAACCGCCCCGCTCCCCCGCGGTGTCGTGGCCCTGCGCGACCTCGCCGACGCCGAGCACGTGCGCGCGGCGGTCTCGGCGGGTCAGCGCATCGTCGTGCTCGGCGCCGGAGTGCTCGGCATGGAGCTCGCCCTCGCCGCCGCCGAAGCGGGAGCCGAGGTGGTCGTCGCGTACCACTCGGCCGCCCCGATGAACCGGACGCTCGATGAGAACGGCGGACGCGTGCTCGCCGCCGCGGCGAGCGCCGTGGGCGTCGAGATGATGCACCACGCGCGCGCCGAGAGCATCGTGCAGCGCTACGACGACCACGGTCAGGCCTGGTTCGACGGACTCGTCTGCGCCGACGGCAAGGTGCTCGCGGGCGACCTGCTGGTGCTGTCGTGCGGCGTCGGAGCGCGGACGGAGCTCGCATCGCTGTCCGGACTCGCCACCTCGGCCGGCGTGCTGGTCGACGGGGCCTCGCGCTCGTGGACCGACCCGAACGTCTTCGCGATCGGCGACTGCGCGCACGTTGCGGATCCCGCCGATGCCGAGCCCGACGGCCGCGTGCCCGGCGGCCCGAGCGGACTCGTCGGTCCCGGCTGGCGGCAGGCCGACCGCCTTGCGGCGCTGCTGTCGTCGGGGGTCGAGGGACCCGCCGCCGTCGAACGCCCCGGGGTCGTCATGCTGAAGGCCGAGGGCATCGACGTGGTCGCCGGAGGTGCGGTCGACGCCGATCCGTTCTCACACGCTCCCGGATGCCACGGCCCCCAGGTCACGCTCTGGGCCGACCCCGCGCGCGGCGCGTACGTGAAGCTCGTGACCGTCGAGGGCGTGCTGACCGGATTCGTCGCGGTCGGGATGCCCCGAACGGGTGCCGAGCTCACGCTGCTCTTCGAGCGCGGGTCGGAGCTGCCCGCCGACCGCTCGTCGCTGCTGCGCCTCGACGCCGCGGATGCCGGAATGCCCGCCGTCGGCGACCCCTTCGCCGCGGATGCGACCGTGTGCTGGTGCAACGGGGTGAGCGCGGGGGCGATTCGCGAGGCCGTCACCGCGGGCGAGCCGACGGTCGCGTGCGTGAAGTCCGCGACCCGCGCCGGCACCGGCTGCGGCGGCTGCGTCGGGCGGATCACCGAGCTGCTGGCCCGCGAGGCCGTTCCAGCGTGAGGACGCGCGTCGCGGGCGGCATCGGCGCGCGCACAACTCCGGAAAGACGGGCGCAGACCCGGCCTGAATCGCGTCCTCGACCCGCTCGGCATCCGGGATTTCCGGAGTTCGGCACGCCGTAGTCAGTGCCCGGGGCGACGCACCGTTGGCGCGAAGCGAGAACGTCTTTCGCATTCCGGCTCACGCCATGCCGGGCGGCGCGCTGCGTCGCCATAATCGCGGGAGGCGAGCGCGGGGGGCGCGTCGGCGGGAGCTGCGGGGGCAGCAGTCGCTCTTCTTCCCGGCTTCGACGCGTGCGCTCGATTCAGCACCCTTCGACGGGTGGCAGGGCCGAGCGCGAAGGCGCTCGCCTTCACCACCGAGAGATCCGAAGGAATCACATGACCGACAACACTCCGGCTTACCCCGCCGGCTGGTACGCCGACGTGAACGCGCCGGGCACCGAGCGCTACTACGACGGCCAGGCGTGGACGAATCAGTCCCGCCCGGCGCCGACGACCGTTCCCGTCGCAGCCGACGGAACGCCCGCCAAAGCACCCTGGTACAAGCGGAAAGCCATCATCATCCCCGTCAGCATCGTGGCCGGGATCATCGTGATCGGCGGGATCGGCGGCGCGATCTCGGGTGGCAAGGGGGCCACCACCACCGCCGCCGACAAGGCGCCCGCTGCCGCCGCCGCACCCGTCGCCGAAGAGGCTGCTGAAGAAGAAGTCGCCGTGCCCGAGACCACGGGTCTCACCGCGAAAGAAGCAGCAGCGCTGCTCGAGAACGCGGGCCTCGAGGTCGATTTCTCCGCCACGAAGGGCGTCGTTCTCGATCGCGACAACTGGACGGTCCTGAGCAGCACGCCCGCCTCGGGATCGACGGTCAAAGCAGGCGACACGATCGTCGTCAACGTCGAGAAGACGGTCACCGAGGCCGCTCCGGCCCCGGCGGAGTCCGCATCCGCGGCACCCGCACCTGCACCCGCGCCCGCCCAGCCCGAGAAGCCCGCGATGTCGACCGCGCAGTCCAGCGCCGTGCGGTCCGCCGAGTCCTACCTGTCCTTCAAGGGCTTCTCTCGTGCCGGCCTGACGGAGCAGCTCACCAGCGAGTACGGCGAGGGTTTCGCCGCCGAGGACGCCGAGTTCGCGATTGCCTACCTGGAGTCGACCGGATCGGTCGACTGGAACCAGGAGGCCGCGGAAGCCGCTCAGTCGTACCTCGACTTCAAGGGCTTCTCGCACGACGGGCTCTTCGATCAGCTGACGAGCGAGTACGGCGAGCAGTTCACCGCCGATCAGGCCAACTTCGGTCTCGCCGCCGTCGGTCTGTGAGTCGTGAGGGGGTGGGCGCTGCGGCGTCCTCCCCTTCCCGACCTCCCTCCAGGCTGTCGCTGTGCACAACTCCGGAAAGACGGGCGGAGACCCGGCCTGGACCGCCTCTTCGACACCTTGGCATCCGGTATTTCCGGAGTACGGCACGCCCCACCTTGCGGTACCGCCCCGAAACGCGACGGCAGTACAGTTCACGCATGCCTCCGATCGAGAACCTCGTGGCCTTCGTCGCCGCGTCGGTCGTCATAATCGTCATCCCCGGCCCGAGCGTGCTCTTCGTGATCGGACGCTCGATCGCGCTCGGCCGTCGCGCGGGCGTGCTGAGCGTCGTCGGCAATGCCCTCGGAACTGTTCCCGCGGTGCTCGCCGTGGCGTTCGGGGTCGGGGCGATCGTCGCCTCATCGATCGTCGCGTTCACCGTGTTGAAGATCGTCGGCGCGGTCTACCTGGTGTGGCTCGGGATCCAGGCCATTCGCCACCGGCATGCCCACGTCACGGGCGCGACCGGCGGCCCCACCTCATCGTGGACACTGCTGCGCCAGGGCTTCATCGTCGGCCTGACGAACCCCAAGACCATCGCCTTCTTCGTCGCCGTGCTGCCGCAGTTCGTCGATCCCCACGCGGGTGCCGTCTGGCTGCAGTTGTTGCTGCTCGGACTGACCTTCCAGGTGCTCGCGCTCGCGTGCGACAGCACCTGGGCCCTCGCCGCGGGCACGGCACGCAACTGGTTCGCCCGTTCGCCGAAGCGCATCTCGACCCTCTCGGGCACCGGCGGCGTCATGATGATCGGCCTCGGCGGCGCGCTCGCGCTCACCGGCGCGAAGAGCTGACGCGGGGCGTCTCACTGGGCGCTGGTCGCGTGACCGGGGTCGTCTCGCCGAACGCGGGGCGTCGCATCGGGCGCGATTCTCGCGAGACTGCAACTCGCTGACAACTCCGCGTCACCCTGCAACGCAGTTGTCAGCGAGATGCAGTCTCAGCGCCGAAGCGGCCCACTCCGACGCAAACCGTCGCAGCGTCAGCGCCCCCGCACACCCAGATCGGTGGATGCCGCACCCTCAATCCGCATGCCGTCGGGGGCGTAGCGCGAGCCGTCGACGGGGCTGTCCCACGAGCGTTCCGCGTCGTTCCAGGTCAGCGGGGCGGGGGCGACGATCGCGCGCGTCTGCCCGTCGACCGTCGAGACCGCGGCCGTTCGCAGGCCCTGGCGCGACACGACTCCCGCGCCCTCGGCCGGTCGCTTGACCGGCGCGGGGGTGGCGTCGGCGAATGCTTCCGCCACGACCGACGCACGTCTCCCGGCTTCGCCGATCCCGCGGCCGAGGTCGGCGGGAACGGTCATGCGCGTGCCCATCGTGCGCATCCAGCGCGGGCGGTCGCGCCACGACACCCCGCGGATCTCGTCGCTCAACCGCATCGCCGCCGCCGGGGCGTTCGTCAGGCCCCACCCCGCGTATCCGGTGGCGAAGCGCAGGCGACCGAGGCCCCGCGGCATCCCGCCGACGAAGGGAACGAGGTTGTGCGACTGGTAGTCCTGCCCCGACCAGCGCGCGAGCTCCGCCCCGACCGGCAGCGTCCGCCGCGCCCACGCGGCGAGGGCTTCGGCGAGCGCGACTTCCGACGAGGCGGACCCCACCGGATGCCGTGCCCCGGTCACGATGAGAGCGGCACGTCCGAACGACGAGGGCGCGGCGACGACACTGCGTCCCTCGGCGCCGACCTCGCTCCACATGCCGCCCGGGGTCTCGGCATCCGCATCCATCTCGAACGCGATCGCCCATGACCGCAGGGCTCGCGTCTTCAGGTCGTAGAGCCCGCGCCGCGTGATGGGAGTGCCTGTCGCGAGCACCACGGTGTCGCCGAAGAGCGTGCCGTGGTCGGTGTCGACGCGCCCCTCGGGGAGCACGCTCACGTCGCTGACGCGGACGCCGGTGTGCAGGGTCGCGCCCGCAGCCACGGCCGCGCGAGCGAGGGTGTGCGCGAGCCGCACCGGGTCGAGCGCCAGCTGATCGTCGAGGGCGACGGCCCGCACGGGAGTGCGTCCGCCGAAGGCGCTCGGGGTGTCCTCGCGGATGGCGAGGCCCGCCTCCCGCGCGGCGTCGCGCACCGCGTCGAGGGCGACGTCGGTCGCGAGGCCCCGACCGAAGGTGAACGAGGTGCGGCGATCGGCATCCGCCCCCGCCTTCTCGGCGAGCCACTCCTGCCCCGCCCGGTTCGCCTCGACGTAGGCCCGCACGAGGGTGGCGGGGTGATGCGCGCGCAGGGCCGCGAGGGTCGACCCCTGCAGCACGGATGCCATGCCCACCGACGCCCCGGTCGAACCCCGACCCACGTCGCCCGCGTCGACCACCGCAACGTCGACTCCCGCCTCGGCGAGCATGACGGCGGTCGACAGGCCCGTGATCCCGGCCCCGACGATGACGACATCGTGCCGCCCACCGTCCTTCAGAGGTGCCGTCTCGACGGACGCGGAATCGGTGTGCCACAGGGAGGACGTCATCGTTCCATCCCACTCCGGATGCCGGCGCCACAGCATCCGCTTGCCTCGACGGCCGCGATCGTCTACCCGTCCTCCGCACCCGGCGGATTCCCGCGTGAGGGGTCGATCGGTGTCGCCTCGGAGCGTTCTCGGCGACACATCTCGACCCCTCACGCACCGCGGCGCGGGCCGCGCACCCACCCCGCGGATAGGCTCGACGCGTGACCGACAACGCCGCTCCCACGAGTCGAACGGCCGTGGTGGCCGCGGCCATCGACCTCTTCGTCGAGCACGGGTACGACCAGACCTCGGTCGAGCAGATCGCGCAGGCCGCGGGAGTGTCGCGTTCGACGTTCTTCCGGCAGTTCGGCGGCAAAGAAGACGTCGTGTTCGCCGACCACGAGGTGCTCATCGCCGAGACCCGCGCCTACCTCGCCCAGCCGCACGACGACCCGTGGGCCGCGGTGTGCGAGGCCTCGGTGCGGGTGTTCCGTCACTTCGCGGCCGACCCCGAGGTCGCGCGGCGGAGGTACGCGATCGTGCGGCAGGTTCCGGGGCTGCGCGACCGCGAGATCATCACGGTCTTCCGCTACGAGCGCCTGTTCGACGAGTACCTGCGCGAGGCGCTCCCCGGTCTCGATCCGCTCGACGCCGTCGGGTTCTCGGCCCTCGTGACCGCCGTGCACAACCACGTTCTGCGCCGTCTCATGCGCGGCGCCCGGGTGCCGGCATCCGTTCTGCGTCGCGCCCTCGACGACGTGCTGCGTCGCTACGGCGTGCACCCCGACGGCGACGACTCCGCCGGCGACGACCTCATCGTCGCCGCGTTCCCCCGCCGCATGCCCGCCGCAGAGGTCACGCGGCGCCTGCGCGCGACGCTCGGCGACTGAGGCGCGGAGCCGGCGCTCGGCCCTTTGGGGTCGCGAGACTGCATCTCGCTGACAACTGCGCTGCAGCCTGACACCGAGTTGTCAGCCGGATGCAGTCTCTCGCTCTCGAGGCCCGCTCGGCGACCCGGCGACCCGAATGCTCCACCCGAGCGTTCGCCCCGAGCGCCAGGGCATGCGCGGCACTGAGTACCAACATGCGCGATACTGGGACTCATGACCATCGACGCCGATGCCCGCACGCTCCCCGGAGAGCGCGTCGCCCACTACGACCTGCTCGGTCGCCGCGACACCGACTACTACGCGGTGTTCGCCGACATCCCCGGCCCCGACCGCGCCGTGTGGGATACCGCGAAGGCCTTCGCCGACGAAGTCGGCACGCGCATGCAGGGTGAATGGGATGCCGCGAGCTATCCGATCGACCTGGTGAAGCGCATGGGCGAGCTCGAGCTGTTCACCGACGGCATCGAGCACGACGAGCTGCCCTACACCTCGCCCCTGGCGGCGGGTCTGGTCAACATGGAGATCTCGCGCCACGACGGCTCCCTCGCCACCGCCCTCGCCGTGCAGGGCGGGCTCGCACTGCGGACGCTGGCGTTATACGGCTCACCCGAGCAGCAGCAGCGCTGGCTGAAGCCGCTCGCCGACGGCACCGTTCTGGGCGCCTTCGCGCTGACCGAGCCCGACCACGGCTCCGACTCCGTCTCGCTCGAGACGACGGCGACGCGCACGGCCGACGGCTGGTCGCTCAGCGGCACGAAGAAGTGGATCGGCAACGGCGCCTCCGGCGGCATCACCTTCGTGTGGGCCCGCGTCGAGAACGAGGGCGGCGACGACCACGGCAACGTGCGGTGCTTCCTCGTCGAGCAGGACACCCCCGGCTACGTCGGCACCGTGATCACCGGAAAGGTGTCGCTCCGCGGCATCCACCAGGCTCATATCGCGATGGACGACGTGCGTCTGTCCGCGGATGCCGTGCTGCCCGGCACCCGCACGTTCAAGGACGCATCGGTCGTGCTCTTCGCCACGCGCTCGGGCGTCGCGTGGTCGGCGCTCGGCCACGCGACCGCCTGCTACGAGATCGCGCGGACGTATGCCACCGAGCGCATGCAGTTCGGAAAGCCCCTCGCGAAGTTCCAAATGGTGCAGGAACGCCTCGCCCAGATGCTCGACGAACTCACCGCGATGCAGCTCTACTGCCGCCGTCTCGCCGACCTCGAGTTGTCGGGCGGCCTGCGCCCCACCCAGGCATCGCTGGCGAAGTACCACAACACCCGCGCAGCGCGTCGGGTCGCCGCGATCGCCCGCGACCTGCTCGGCGGCAACGGCATCTTGCTCGAGAACGGCGTCATGCAGCACATGGCCGACATCGAGGCGATCCACACCTACGAGGGCACCGAGAGCGTCCAGGCGCTCTTACTCGGCCGCGACATCACGGGCATGAGCGCGTTCGTCTGATTCCGGATACCGTGACGCCGGCGCCCCGATCACTGCGGCAAGGGCGCCGGTCACGGCACCCCGCGGATCGGTCGACGTCGGCCCGCGCTGCGCCGCGTCCCGCGGAACGGTGCGGGCCTCGGCATCCGTCGTCCTATCCGGCGCCCGGGGACGGCGCAACCTCCGCACCCATGTCGGAGGCCCCCGCTACCTTGTGAGCATGGGCCTGTTCTCTCGTCATCCCGCGCCTCGCGACGCCGTCAACTCCGTCGCGCAGGCCGTCCAGACTCCGCCGAAGAGCCTGTGGGCCGACGGGTTCGGCCGTCTGGCGGTGCGGGCCGTGCAGATCATCGTCGTAGTGATCCTCGTCGCGGGGCTCATCTGGGGCATCCAGCAGGTGACGCTCGTGGTCATCCCCCTCGTGCTGGCCCTCATCTTCGCGTCCGCCTTCGGCCCGGTCACCATGTGGATGCGCCGCAAGGGCGTGCCCTCGGTCATCGCGACGCTGCTCACGCTGCTGGCCGTCGTCGTGGTGCTCGCCGCGCTCGGATGGCTGGTCGCCAACGCCGTCATCAACCAGTGGGACTACCTCAGCTCGCAGGCCGTGCAGGGCTTCGAGCAGGCGCAGGACTGGTACCACACGCTGCCCTTCGCGATCTCCCAAGACCAGGTCAACCAGGCGATTCAGGGCATCCAGGGCTTCGTCACGAGCTCGTCCTTCGGCACCGGTGCGCTCGCTGGTGTGAGCGCGATCGCGTCGTTCGTGACGGGCTTCGTGCTGATGGTCGTCATCCTCTTCTTCTTCCTCAAAGACGGCCCCCGCATGTGGGAGTTCGTCCTTCGTCCGTTCCACGGCAGCGACTACGAGCGGGCGCGCCGCATCGGTGACAAGACCGTGACGGTCCTCGGTTCGTACGTGCGCGGCACGGCATCCGTCGCCGCCGTCGACGCGATCGGCATCGGCATCGGCCTCGCGATCTTGCAGGTGCCGCTCGCCCTGCCGCTGGCTGTGCTCGTCTTCCTGCTCGCGTTCATCCCGATCGTGGGTGCGGTCACCGCCGGCATCCTCGCCGCACTGGTCGCGCTCGTCACCAACGGCCCGATCGTGGCGCTGATCGTCGTCGGAATCGTCGTGCTCGTGAATCAGCTCGAGGGCAACTTCCTCCAGCCGGTGCTCATGGGCCGCTCGATGAAGCTGCACTCGTTCGTCGTGCTCGTCGTGCTGGCGGGCGGCACCGCGATCGGTGGCATCCTCGGCACCCTGCTGGCCGTGCCGCTGACCGCCGTGGTCTGGGGCATCATCACCGTCTGGAACGGCCCCGACAAGCCGGCCGAGTGGGCGCGCCGCAAGAAGCGCAAGAACCCCGTGCCGCTGGCGGGCGACGAGAGCTGACGGCCATGCCGTACGACATCCCCGCACCGATGCTGGCGAAGTCGGTGCCCGAGGTTCCGGAGCACGCCAAGGTCGAGGGCGGCTTCAGCTACGAACCCAAGTGGGACGGCTTCCGCGCCCTGATCTCGTGGGACGGCACCGACGTCGAGATCGGCAGCCGCGGCGCCAAGCCGCTGACGCGGTACTTCCCCGAGCTCGTGGCGGCGTTCGCCGAACTGCTGCCCGAGCCGTGTCTCATCGACGGCGAGGTGGTCGTCGCTCGCGATGCCGAGGGCGGCCAGCGTCTCGACTGGGAGGCGTTGTCGCAGCGCATCCACCCCGCGGCCTCGCGTGTGAACATGCTCGCCGAAGAGACCCCGGCCATGTTCATCGCGTTCGATCTGCTTGCCCGGGGCGACCGCGACCTGCAGTCCGAGCCGTTCGCGGAGCGGCGCGCCCAGCTCGAAGACCTGCTCGGCGCCGTGCCGCACCCCGTGCACGTCACGCGCACGACCGACGACCCCGACCTCGCGCGCCGCTGGCTGGCCGAGTTCGAGGGCGCGGGCCTCGACGGTGTGATCGCGAAGCCCCTCGCCCAGCCCTACGCGCCGAACAAGCGCACGATGTTCAAGATCAAGCACGCCCGCACCGCCGATGTGGTCGCCCTCGGCTACCGCATCCACAAGTCGGGCGAGGGAGTGGGCTCGCTACTCGTCGGCCTCTACGACGACGAGGGCCGGCTGCACGGCGTCGGCGGCGTCTCGGCGTGGACCGACAAGCGCCGCAAAGAGCTGATCGACGAGCTCGCTCCCCTGGTGGAGCGCGACGCCGACGGCGGGGCCGTGGTTGGCGAGACCGACCGCTCGCGCTTCTCGGCGTCGAAAGACGTGTCGTTCGTGCGGCTGCGTCCCGAGCTCGTGCTCGAGGTGCGTTACGACCAGCTCGAGGGCATGCGCTTCCGCCACACGGTGCAGTTCGACCGCTGGCGCCCCGACCGCGACGCCCGCTCCTGCACCTTCTCGCAGCTCGAGACCGTCACTTCGTACGACCTGGGCGACGTGCTCGACTGAGCCCGGCCGGCTCCGCCAGCTGGCGGTGCGCACGGGACGTGGCATCCGCCCAGCTGCCTCCTGGCGCTGCTGCGCGCGTCACGAGAACAGGGGACGCCACGAGAACAGGACGAAACCGCCGCAATCGTCCTGTTCTCGACGCAGCGTCCTGTTCTGGTGACGGCAGGCGCGGCCGGCCCGCACCGTCGCCTGAGCCTGCCGCGCGCCGCGCGCGTCACGAGAACAGGGGACGCCACGAGAACAGGACGAAACTGCCGCAATCGTCCTGTTCTCGACGCAGCGTCCTGTTCTGGTGACCGCGACAGCGACGGCGACCGCGCCCGCGACCGCAGGCGCCTAACCTGCGGCCCCCACCTCCCGCCCCGCCCGCCGGGCGATCACGACCACTCCCGACGACGCCCCGGCGAACATCGCGGCGAGGATCGCCCACCCGCCCGTGCCGAGGTCGATCGCGGTGAGCGTCACGACCGCGGGCGCGATCATCGCCCCGCCCGCATACCCGGTGCCGTAAACGCCCTGGTAGCTGCCCATGCGCTCCTGCGGGGCGAGGTCGAAGCTCAGGCTCCAGCCCGCGGCGCTCGACATGATCTCGGCGAGCGAGTGCATGACGGCGGCCGCCAAGAGCACCACGATCACCAGCGTCGCGGGACCCCACCCGTCTCCCCCGACCCACCCGGCGCCCGCCCACAGCGCGCACGCCGCGACCATGAGCCATCCGGCTCGCGTCATCGCGCGCCCCGCGCCGGCGAACGTTCCGGTGCCGCGGCTCATCCGCACCTGCAGCAGCACGACGACGACCGTGTTGACCAGCAGGAGCGGACTCACGACCACGTCGGCGGCGATCGTGTGCGAGACGACCCACAGCGGCACGCCGATCTCGAACACCCCGAACTGGATGCCGAAGACCCCCATCAGCACGGTCAGCCACAGGAAGCGCGGGTCGCGGTAGGGGCTTCGGCCCGCTGGAGCGGGGGCATCCGACGAGGGCTCCGCGACCGCCACGTCGACGCGCGCCGGATCCAGGCCGGCCACGAACACGGCGGACGCGAGGAAGAGCGAGCCGGCGAGGGTCATCGTCAGGTGGAAGGCGAACGGCGTGCCGAGCGCGAGGGGAATGGCGGCGACCGTCGTGCCGACGCCGATGCCGACGTTCGTGACGGTTCGCATCGTGGCGCGGATGCGCACGCGATCCTCGCCGCGGAACGCCCGTCCGACGACGGAAGAGCGCACGCTGCCGCCACCCTGCTGGGCGAGCAGCACCAGCGAGGCGACGACCACGAGCGTGGGCAGATCGCGCACGAACAGATAGCCGATGAGGGCGGTCCCCTGCACGACGTGCAGCACGACGAGCATCGTCCGCGCGCTGAAGCGGTCGGACAGGTGCCCGAACACGAGGGAGCTCGCGACACCGACCGCGCCGGCGATCGTGAGGCCGATCCCGACAGTGACCGGCTCGAGGCCGACGATGAGCGTGAGGTAGAGCGTGGTGAGAGTGAAGAACGCGCCGCGACCGAGGGTGTCGACCAGGGTGATCGTGAGCAGACGGCGGAGCGTCCGGTCCGTCTGCACGAGGGTTTTCAGGGGGACGGTGGGGATCGTGCTGGTCACGTCTCCATTGATCCAGGCGCGGCGGGGTCGTTCAATCGATGTAGCGTGGGGCTTCATGATCCGATACGAATTGGATGCCGCCGACATCTCGGCGATTCGCTTCGGCATCTCGCCGTTGTCGGAGCTCGGGCTCGGTCTGCGCGCTTTCTCGCAGCCCGAGGGCTTCCCTCTGCAGCGTCCGTGGCTCGAGCGGATCGCGTCGGTGCGCCCGCTACTCGATCTCGAGGTGCTGCTCGCGCTCGTCAACGACCGCAAGTGGACCGCCGACTTCGTGAACCCTCGGCCGGCTTCTCCGCTGACCTCGCTCGACGACGAACTGACCGCGCTCGGACGCATCACGCGCGCCCACTTCACGACCGACCTCGAGCGCGTGCACGGGGAGGTGCCCGCGGTGTTCCGTGGCCGGCACGACGTCGTCATCGCCCGCCTGCAACGCGCCCTCGCCACCGCGTGGGACCTGTGTTTCGCCCCGCACTGGGCGCGCATGAGCACGGTGCTGCGCGCCGACATCGCCTACCGCTGCCGCATCGCCGCCCAGGCCGGGATGGGCACCGTGCTCAACGGCCTCTCGGATGCCGCCCGCTACGACGGCCGCCACCTCGACGTGCGGCTGTGGAACCCCGAGATCCGCCGTCGCCCGGTGCGCGGCGACGGGCTCACTCTCGTCCCGTCGATCTTCACGGTCCGCGTCTCGACCCCCATCGACGACGACCTGCCACCCACCGTCATGTACCCCGCGCGCGGCCAGGGAGCGATGTGGTCGACGAGCGGACAGCCCGCACCCGATGCCGTGTCCGACCTGCTCGGCCGCACCCGCGCGACGTTGCTCGCGGCGCTCGGCGAACCGGCATCGTCTACCGACCTGGCCCTGCAGCTCGGGGTGTCGACTTCCGCGATCAACCAGCATCTGCGCGTGATGGAACGCGCCGGACTCCTCAACCGCGCGAGATACGGCCGCGCGGTGCTGTACTACCGCAGCGCCGCGGGCGACGCACTGACTCCCTAGGCGCCAGGCGTCTTCGCCCGCGAAGGCTGCACGCGCGGCGGCTCCCCCGGCATCTTCGGGAACTCGGGCGGGAACGGCAGCTCGCCGAGACCGTTGTCGAGGTCGCGCTGCCACCACTCCAGCAGGGTGTCGACGCGTCCGGGCTTGTCGGCGAACCCCTTCCACGGATCACCGACGGATGCCAGTCGCTCGGGGATCGAGCGCACGGTGAACGCGAGCGGGTCGAGGTCGTCGAGCTCGTCCCAGGCCACCGGCGTCGACACGGTCGCGGTCGGCAGCGCCCGCGGCGAATACGCCCCCGCCATGGTGCGATCCCGGTTCGCCTGGTTGAAGTCGACGAAGATCCGCTCGCCGCGCTCTTCCTTCCACCAGTTGGTGGTCACGGCATCCGGCATCCGGCGCTCGAGCTCACGTGCCGCGGCGATGACCGCGTGCCGCACGTCGAGGAACTCGTGCGTCGGCTCGATCGGGCAGAACACGTGCAGGCCGCGGTTGCCGCTCGTCTTGATCCACGCCTCGAGGCCCGCCTCGCGTAGCACCGCGCGTAGCTCGTGCGCGGCAGTGACCGCCTCGGCGATGCCCGTGCCCGGCTGCGGGTCGAGGTCGATGCGCAACTCGATCGGGTGGTCGGGGTCGGTCGCGAGCGAGGCCCACGGATGGAACACGATCGTGTTCATCTGCGCTGCCCACACCGCCGATGCGATCTCGCCGAGGAAGAGCTGCGGATGCCGGCGCCCGCTGTTGTACGTCACGGTCACGGCCTCGACGAAGTCGGGCGCGCCCTTCGGCGGGTTCTTCGAGAAGAAGGCTTCGCCCCCGACGCCCTCGGGGAAGCGCTCGAGCGACACCGGCCGGTGCCCGTTCGCCGCGATGAAGGGATCGGCGACGGCGATCAGGTACTCGGCGAGCTCGCGCTTGGTGATCCCGACCTCGGGCCACAGCACGCGGTCGGGGTTCGAGATGCCGACCTCGCGCTCGCCCTCGGGTCCCGGAACGGTCAACGTGATGCGGGGGGATGCCATGACCCGACGCTAGTGCGCGGGCCGGGGCCGTGTCTGCCCCGTTGCGGGCGAGCGGGCGGGGCGGCGCTTTTGCGGGGTAGCGCTCCCGTGGGGCGCCGCCGTTCCGGGGCACGCTTCGTGGCCCCGGGGCGACAGAGTGGCCCCGGGGCCACGTAGGCACAGCACCTGTACGCCCCGTGGCACCCTCGCTCGGCCCGGGCACCGCATTTGGCCCCTGGGCCACACCGCATCCGGCGCGGATCGGGGCGCCGTCCGTGGCCCCGGGGCCACCTACGCACGGCACCTGTACGCTCCGTGGCGCCCTCGCTCGGCCCGGGCACCGCATTTGGCCCCTGGGCCACACCGCATCCGGCGCGGATCGGGGCGCCGTCCACAGCCCCGGGGCGACAGAAGTGGCCCCGGGGCCACCTTCGCGCCGTACCCCGACGCTCGGCGACACGCGTGTCCAGCCCGGGCCGCGGCATCCGGCACCGTCCTACGCTCGAGGGCATGACCACCGCTGCAGGCCGCACCGCCCTCGACATCGTCGACTGGCGCCGCCGCGTTTTCGCGCTGTACGACGCGGTGCGCGAAGCCGACGACCCCGAAGACGCGCACGAGCTCTGGCGCATCGAGCGCGATGCGCTGTTCGCCGATCATCCCGCCACTCCCCTGCTTCTGGAGCAGCGGGCCGGATTCGTCGGCCTGCCCCTCGCCCCCTACGACGCCGCGTGGCGATTCGAGGTGCCGCTGCTCGACGCCGACGAGGCGTCGTTCGTCGCGACGACGGGCACCGACGGCGAGGTCGGCTTCGAGCGCATCGGGCGGGTGGAGCTCCCCGACACCGGCTCTCTCGATGTGTGGCGTCTCACCTCGTACGGCGGCGGCCTGTTCGTTCCGGTGCGCGATGCGTCGGCCGGACGCCCGGGCGGAACCTATGGCGGCGGACGCTACCTGCTCGACACGATCAAGGGGGCCGACCTGGGCACGGGTTCCGCGCCGGACACGCTCGTGATCGACTTCAACTTCGCGTACAATCCGTCGTGCGCGTACGACCCGATGTGGGCCTGTCCGCTCGCGCCCGCGGGCAACGTGCTTCCGGTCACCGTGCCGGTGGGCGAGCTCTACGGCGTCTGAGCGGTCACAACTCCGGAGAAACGGCCCCACTCGGGCCGGAACACCGCGGCGGCGGCGGCACCACGCGGCGGATCTCCGGAGTTGCACACGGGGCACCCGACCAGCTCCCGCCGCGCGCACCCACGGGCGACGTAGCGGCCGCACGGTCGCGGACCGACGGCTCGGCGAGGCGAGCGCCGTGAGGCGACGGCTGCGCCGGCCCGACGGCATCCGGAATCTACGAAGCGGGCGCCTCGTCGACCTCGGCCAGGGCGATGAGCGGCGCGAGCTCGTCGCGGGTCATGCGGATCCACGGGCCGGCGGCGTCGATCAGGATGCCGGTGAGCCCGCCGTCGGTGGCCAGCGCCTTCGACAGCTGGGCACGCTTGATCGGCAGAGGCTGGTCGCCGCGACCGAGGGCCAGCAGCTCGAGCGGGTGCGTGAAGACCTCGAGGAAGCGCTCGCCCGCAGCCGACCGCGACTCGGCGACGCCGATGGGGCCGTCTTCGCCCGCGCGGTTGACAGCGATCCACAGGGGCGCGTCGGCGATGATCGCGTCGACGATGGCGCCGGGCGTTTCGTCGGCGCGGGTCTCGCAGAGCAGAGTCTTGATGCGCAGTTCGGGATCGGCCTCGGTGACCATGCGCTCGAGCAGGGCCGAGGGGAGCACGGCACGGTGCTCCTCCGACGCGGGGTCGAGGATGATGCCCGCGTAGGGTCCGGCGAGCACGTGCCGCAGGAGCGCCATGATGGGCTGGCCCATCGCCGAGGTGTCGCGATCGCCGTCGGCGTCGACACTCGCACGCAGCGCGAGTCCGCCCGTGTAGGCGAGCACGAGCTGCTCGTCGCCACGGTTCGCCACGGCCAGCGGCAGGTCTTTGCCCTCGGCGACGAGCGCACGCGCGTCGCCCTTCACCCGCAGGAACACGTGCCCCTGCAGCAGCTGACGAGCGACGTTGAGCAGCTGGTTGGGCTCGGGCTGACCGTTGATCTCGGCGAGGGCGTTGCCCAGCAGCACGTTGTCGCGCAGACCCGGGACCGTCTCCGGTGCCTCCGGCGCTTCCATTGCACCGGGCTGACGCGCCGAAGGGCGGTCGGCCACCGGCGGGGCGTTGGTCAGCTGCGGCGCTGCCTCGGGGGCGGCGCCGACACCGCGGAACGACGACATCGAGATGCCGACGGTCGGGGTCGCCTGGGCGGGGGCCGCGTCCGCGGCATCCGTTGCGGGAGCGGCGTCGCTCGGACCGGCAGGATCGACGGGCTGTTCGCCCGGCTCGATCGTGGAGTCGGGGCGGGCGGCCGATGCGTCGTCGGAGTCGGACTTCTTGCGGCGCGAGAAGAGAGCCATTGTTTCAGCCTAGCCGGGGCGTTCCCCCGCGCGGTCCGCAGGGCGCGCGCCGGGTGGTCGAGGCCGCGGGCGCGGCGCGGGGTCGGCGGGGTTCGGGTGTGGATGGGGATGTGGTTTTGGCGCGGGGTCGGCGGGGTGCGGGTGCGGGTTTGGGGCGGGATCCGCAGCTTGGGGCGAATATTTTCCGCCCCGAACGCAAGAACGCGCCCCAAACCCGGACGCCCGCGGCCCGGCGCGGTCCGACCGTCACCTCAATCGCCCGGCGGCGCGCTCCAGCGCACGTTTGGGGCAGGATCCGCAGCTCGGGGCGGATATTTCACGCCCCAAACGGAAGAATGCGCCCCAAACGGGGAGCCCCGAGCCGACGCAGCGCCGCGACCGCCTCGAGAGTGCGATCGCAAGTGTTCGGGGCAGATTCCGCAGTTCGGGGCGGATATTTCACGCCCCGAACGCCAGAATCCGCCCCAAACGCCGGAATCCGACCCAAACGGGGAAGCCCGGCCGTCAGAGCTTGGCGATCGGCGCGATCTTGATGAGCAGCTTCTTCGGCCCGACCGAGTCGAACCGCACGTGCGCGACGCGCTTCGCGCCTTCGCCGGTCACGGCATCGACGCGGCCCTCGCCGAAGTCGTCGTGGCGGATGCGGTCGCCGGAGGCGAGCTCCATGTCGCCGTTGTCGCGCACCTTGGCCGGGATGCGGTTGGGGAACTTGCTCGGATCCGCCGGCGCGCGCTTCGGCAGCGGCACGAGGTCGTCGCCGTAACGGTTGCCCCCGGCCCCGGGCTGGCCGGGACGCCGACCGCGGGCGTTGAGCGCGCGCGACTGCGAACCGCCGCGACCGTTCACGTCACCGGGCGATTGCCTCCAGTCGATGAGGTCGGCGGGGATCTCCTGCAGGAATCGACTGGGCATCGCGACCGTCACCTCACCGAACTGCGCGCGCGTCATCGCGAGCGAGACGTGCAGGCGCTTGCGGGCGCGGGTGATGCCGACGTAGAACAACCGTCGCTCCTCCTGCGGACCGCCCGGCTCGTTCGCCGAGATGCGGTGCGGCAGCAGGTCTTCTTCGACACCGGTGAGGAACACCGCGTCGTACTCGAGGCCCTTCGCGGTGTGCAGCGTCATGAGCGACACGGATCCCGACGCGTCGTCGAGGTCGTCGGCGTCTGCCACGAGGGTGACCTCGGTCAAGAAGTCGATGATCGTGCCCTCGGGGTTGTTGCGCGCGAACTCGCGGGTCACGGCGACGAGTTCGTCGAGGTTCTCGAGGCGCGCTTCGTCTTGCGGGTCTTTGCTGGCGCGCAGGGCGTCGAAGTAGCCGCTCTTGTTCAGCAGCAGCGTGAGGCCTTCGGTGACCGAGGTGGAGGGGGCGAGCTCTCCGGATGCCGGGAGCATGACCGCCGTGGCCTCGCTCAGCACCGCGTCGAGTTGGTCGATGGCCTTCTGCAGCTTCGGGCCGACCCCGATCTGGGCCGAGTTCGCAAGGGCGTCGCGGAAGGTGATGCCGTGCTCGGCGGCGTAGCGGGCGATCGCCGTCTCGGTGACGTCGCCGATGCCACGGCGCGGACGGTTGAGGATGCGGCGCAGCGCCATCGAGTCTGCGGGGTTCGCGACGGCGATGAGGTACGCGAGCGCGTCTTTGATCTCGGCGCGCTCGTAGAACTTGGTGCCGCCCATGATCTTGTAGGGCACCGCGGAGCGGATGAAGATCTCTTCCAGCGCACGGGACTGCGAGTTGGTGCGGTAGAACACCGCGACGCCGGAGTAGGGAAGCCCCTTCTTGTGCAGCGCCTCGATCTCGTCGGCGACGAACTGCGCCTCGTCGTGCTGCGAGTAGCCGGTGAAGCCGATGATGGGGTCGCCCGCGCCGACGTCGGTCCACAGCTTCTTGTCTTTGCGGTCGAAGTTATTCGCGATGACGGCGTTGGCGGCCGAGAGGATGTTCTGCGTCGACCGGTAGTTCTGCTCGAGGAGCACGACCTTGGCACCCGGGTAGTCGCGCTCGAACTCGCTGATGTTGCGGATGTCGGCGCCGCGGAACGCGTAGATCGACTGGTCGGAGTCACCGACGACGGTGAGCGAGGCGGCGTCTTCGCCCGCGGGCTCGGCGTCGAAGATCATCATGCCGCCCGACGAGAACGGCTCGGCATCCGACCCCGGTGCCCGGGTGAGCTCGTGGATGAGCGCGTACTGCGCGTGGTTTGTGTCTTGGTATTCGTCGACCAGGATGTGCCGGAACCGCTTCCGATAGCGATCGGCGACCTGCGGGAACGCGCGGAAGAGGTAGACCGTCTGCGCGATGAGGTCGTCGAAGTCGAACGCGTTGGCCCGTTGCAGCTCGCGCTGGTACGAGCCGAAGATCTCGACGAACACGCGCTCGGCGGGGTCGCTCATGTTCGCGGATCGGGCGTACGACTCGGCATCCGCCAGCTCGTTCTTCAGCTTCGAGATGCGGCTCTGCGTGCCGGCCGGGGTGAGGCCGAACGAGTCGCCCTCGTGCTCTTTGACGAGACGCTTGATGAGGGCGCGCGAGTCGCCCGAGTCGTAGATTGTGAACGACTTGGTGAAGCCGAACTGCTCGGCCTCGCGCCGCAGAATGCGCACGCACGCCGAGTGGAACGTCGAGATCCACATGCCGTCGGCCTTCTGCCCGATGAGCTGGTGCACGCGCTCGCGCATCTCGCCGGCGGCCTTGTTGGTGAAGGTGATCGCGAGGATCTGACTCGGATACGCCTCACGCGTGCGCAGCAGCGATGCGATGCGGCGCGTGAGCACACTCGTCTTGCCCGAACCCGCGCCCGCGACGATCAGCAGCGCCTGCCCGCGATAGGTGACGGCCTCGCGCTGGGGGCCGTTCAGGCCCTCGAGCAGGTCGGCGTCGGGGCGGGCCGACGACGGCGCGGGGCCGTCGAAGATGAGTGGCGTGGAGGCATCGGTCATGGCGGATCAAGTCTAGGCGGGGCCTCCGACATCGGCCCCCGGTGGGCTCCCTCTCGCGGTTCGGTGCGCGCGGGGTGGCCCCGGGGCCACGTTCAGCGCCCCGGGGCCACGTCCGACGCCCCACATCCGCGCGGCAGGCCACGTTCAACGCCCCGGGGCCACGCCCGACGCCCCACAACCGCGCGGCCGGTCACCCGCAACGCCCCGCGTCCACGCCCAGCGCCGCACAACCCCGCGGCACCCACCGCCGCGTCAACGGGCCTGGGCTCAGACCCGCTCTTCGCCCGCGGCCCCCGCCGACAGCAGCGACTGCGCGCGGGCCAGGTGCTCGGCATCCACCGTCACATCCCATCGCTCGGCCTCGAAGCCCTGCACCGACGAGAAGTCGCGGCGACCGCCGGTCATCGCGTGGCCGACGAAGCCGAAGACCGCGCCCCACACCGCTCCGAGCACGAGGCCCAACAGCAGCAGGCCGAGGAATCCGGTCGGGGTCAGCAGCCCCACGAGCACGCCGATCATCAGGCCGAACCACGCGCCCGACGCCGCGCCCAGCAGCGCCGCGCGCCCGCGGGTGAGGCGGCCGGTGATCTGCTCGACGATGCGCACGTCGTGCCCGACGATCGCGGTGTGCTCGACCGGGAACCCGGCATCCGACAGCCGGTCCACGGCGGCCTGCGCGCCGGTGTAGTCGCTGAAGCTCGACAGGACGCGACGCTCGGGGGTGGCGCGGGTGATATCGGACATGGGGGTTCCTTCCCTCGGTGGCCTCACGTTAACGCCGCTGACCGAGCACGATGGGGCGCTTGCGCGGCGCGCGAGCAGCGATTAGTCACCGGGAGTCAAACCCCGGATGCCACCCCGCTGCGCCCGCGAGAATGGAGGCATGCGCTTGATCCTCAACGTCCTCTGGCTCGTACTCTCGGGTTTCTGGCTCTTCCTCGGCTATCTCGCCGCGGGGATCGTGCTGTGCGTGCTGATCGTGACGATCCCGTGGGGCATCGCGTCGTTCCGCATCGGCCTGTACTCGCTGTGGCCCTTCGGGCGCGAGATCGTCGCCAAGCCCCGCGCGGGCGTCGCGTCGTTCCTCGGCAACGTCGTGTGGGTGATCCTGGCCGGGTGGTGGCTCGCCCTCGGCCACATCTTCACCGGCCTGCTGTTGTGCGTGACGATCATCGGCATCCCGCTCGGCATCGCGAACTTCAAGCTCGTGCCCGTCTCGCTCATGCCCCTGGGCAAAGAGGTGCGCGAGATCCGCCGCGGCGGGCCGTTCGATGCGACCCTTGAGCGCCGCTGACGCTCAGCCTCGACGGCTGCGGTCGTACACGCGCTGCGGCAAAGCGAGCACGACGCCCACCACGGTGATGACGGCGCCGATAACGGCGGTGACCGTGACGACCTCTACCGGCAGAGCGCCTTCTCGAACGGCTGTCATGCGCGCCAGGTCCCACGGCAGCACGCCGATCTGCTCGTTCCACGAACGCAGCGCGTCGCCGACGCCGAGCAGAGCGATGGTGGTCGCGGGCAGCGCGTAGCCCACGCCCACTCCGGCGAGCGCGACACCCGCGGCGCGGCGCCGGCCGAGCTGGGCCGACAGCGACCAGCCCGCGGCGACGAACACCCAGGCGACCAGGGCGAAGGCGATCGCGAGATAGGCGATGCGCACGACCGGCGACGACCACAGCGCCGGCCAGATCCCCTCGGGCCCCGACAGGGCGATCGCGATCAGAGCGAAGACGCAGCGCAGCACGAGGGCACCACCGACGGCCGCGATGATGGGCCACGGAGAACGGCGGCCGAGCAGCAGTCGCACCACGGCGGCGAAGAGCAGCCAGCCGCCGATCGCGACGAGCACGCTCCACAGGCCGTCGCGCGGCGCCTGCACGACGCGGGTGGCCACGAGCAGACCGCCGGGCACGATGATCATCAGCCAACGATCGAGCGGCAGCACGCCGAGGCTCGATTCGCGGGCCCGCCACGGACGGGTCGAGGCGATCCACGAGGCGCGGGCCGCGGCGGCGCCGGGGCGGCGAACCAGACGCGTGCGGGCGGCGACCATGCCGATCACGAGCCATGCCGCACCGAGGGCGAAGAGGAAGCGAGCGAGCCACTCCGTCGTGGAGTCGACCTCGGCGGGCTGCCGGGCGAACGGATCGACGATCGCGGCGAGGATCACGCCGAGCAGAAGCAGGACTCCGGCGTAGGTCAGGGCCATCATGCCTCGCCCCGCCGTCGTCGCCATGCACCTACGTTACCCGCCGGTGGCACCGCTCCCGGACGCGGGCCGCGGGAGGCCCCACCCCTCGCCGTCGTGCGGGCGCCATCGTCGACACGCCGATTCCGCGGCATCCGGAAACGGCGTGTCGACCCCTGATCCGCACGACGGTCGCGACCCCGGCGACCCGGACGAATGAGAGAAGAAAGACCCCGGATGCCGCCGCCCGCCCGACCCGATCGAGACCTCAGCCGCGGTCGTGAAGGGTGACGTGGTACCCGTCGGGGTCGGCGAAGGTGAACGTGCGGCCGAAGGGGCCGTCGATCGGGTCCATCACGATGCGGTGGCCGTCGGCGGCGAGCTCGTCGTGGATCTCCTGCACGCCGGTGGCGTGAAGCCAGACCGCGACGCCGATTCCCGGCTGGGCGACGTCGGTCAGATCGGTGGCGGGGGCGAGGTCGCGCAAGGCGAAGGCGATGGGCGTCGTGTCGAAGACGACAGCGTGAGGCGGGCCCGCGGGCGAGCGCCGCAGGCCGAGGTACTTCTCGTAGAAGGCGTGCGACGCGGCGAGGTCGCGCACCTGGAGGGAAAGGAAGTCGGGTCCGGTGACGGGCATGAGGTTCTCCTTGCGTGTCAGTTATCTGACATTGACTGTATGTCAGAATACTGACATGACGCAAGAGGCGATCGACCTGAACACCTCCCTGGGCTACCTCCTCAAGGAGGCGGCGAGCGCGCTGCGCGTGGCGATGGAAGACGTGCTGCGCCCCCTCGGAATGACGGTCACGCACTACTCGTGCCTCGAATTGCTCAAGCAGCGACCTGGCTTGTCGAACTCCGACCTCGCCCGCGGCGCCTTCGTCACCCGCCAGTCGATGAACGTGCTGCTGCAGACCCTCGAGCGCGAGGGCATCGTCGAGCGCCCGGATGCCGCGCCGGTCGGCAAGGTGCTCCCCACGCGCCTCACGGCGAAGGGTCGCGCCGCCCTCGAGGAGGCGAGCGCCGCCGTCCGCAGCGTGGAGAAGCGGATGCTGAGCGGCATGACGGATGCCGAGCAGAAGGCGGCCCTGGTGGCCCTGCGCTCGATGGTGACCTCGCTACGGAACTGACGCCGCATCGCGGATTGTGTAACAATCCATCCATGCTTCCCGCTCTCGCGATCCTCGCCGCGGCGCTGTGCTTCTCGACCACCGGCACCGCGCAGGCTCTCGCGGGGGTGGACGCCTCCCCCGTGGCGGTCGGAGCCGCGCGCATCGTCGTGGGCGGCGGCATCCTGGGACTGCTCGCCCTGGCCCGGCGGCGCTCGACACCTGCGCGCGCGGCGTCGGGCGGCGTCGTGGCTTCCCGCGGTTCGCTCGCGGGCCTCATCGCCCTCGGCGCGGTCGGGGTGCTCGCGTATCAACCGCTCTTCTTCCTCGGCACGCGCGACAACGGCGTCGCGATCGGCACGGTCGTCGCGCTCGGTTCGGCGTCCATCGCGACCGGGATCGCGGATGCCGTGCGCCTCCGCCGCGCTCCCTCGAGCCGCTGGATGCTCGCCACCGCCATCGCCCTGGCCGGGGTGATCCTCGTGTCGGGCGTCACCGGCGGAGCGGTCGCGCTGACCCCCGGCGGCCTGCTCGCGTCGGCCGGCGCGGGAATGTCGTACGCCCTCTATACGGTGTGCGGCAAGGCGCTGATCGAGAGGGGGTGGGATTCCACGCGCGTCATGGGTACCGTCTTCGGTGTGGCCGCCATCGCGAGCGCTCCCGTGCTGCTGCTCGCCGGAAGCGCGTGGCTGCTGACCCCGAACGGCCTCGCGCTCGCGGTGTGGCTGGGCGTCGTGACGACGACGATCGCGTACCTGCTGTTCGGACGGGGCCTCGCCCGCCTGAGCGCCGTGACGGTGTCGACGCTCACTCTGGCCGAACCGTTGGCCGCGACGCTGCTCGGACTCTTCGTGCTGCACGAGCAGCTGACCCCCGTGAGCGCGGTCGGCCTGACCCTCATCGCGGTGGGTCTCGCCGTGGTGTCGACTCCCTCGCGTCGGCGTGAGGGGGTTCCGGATGCCGCGTCCCCAGCCTGACGCCCACGACGCCGCGGCCGCACGGTCGAGCGCGGCCGAACGCTCCCCCGCCGACCGGGGAACACGGCCCCCGAGGAGAACGGGCACCCCGGGCCCTCGCGCGGCTGACCTGCTCGCCGACACCATCCGTGCGGCGATCCTCGCGGGTGACCTTGCGCCCGGCACGCCCCTGCGCGAAGAAGAGCTGAGCGCGACGCACCGCGTCTCACGCCATACCGCCCGCACCGCGCTCGCGACACTCACCGGCGAGCGCCTCGCGGTGGCCGAGCCCTACCGCGGAGTGCGCGTCTCGCTGCTCGACGACGACGCCCTCATCGCTCTGCAGCAGCTGCGGTGCGCCCTCGAAACCGAGGCGTTGCGGATCGTCCGCGACCGCGGCATCCGCCCGCCTGACGTCGACGCGGCTCTCGACGAGCTTGCGAGGGCGGAGGCCGCGGACGACTGGCCCGCCACGCTCGCCGCCCACGCGCGCGTGCATCTCGCGCTGGTCGACGCCGCGAGCAGTCCTCGCATCGTGGAGGAGTACCGCCGCCTCGACTCCGAGATGCACCTGCTGCTGACCCATGTGCGGCCGGCCTACGCCCCGGGCGCGCTGACCACCGAGCACCGGGCCTACGTCGCCGACGCCCTGCGCGACCCCGAACGTGCGGTGCGCGCGCACCTCGACCACTCGACGCGGGCAATCATCGACGGACGCAGCGCGCGTTCGCCCCGCATGTGACGACACATCCCGTCACGCTTCGCAACGCCCATTCGAGCGGTTCATGGCCCGCGTTAGCGTGGTCGCATCGCGGCGATCCGGGCGGTCCCGGGCCTCGGCTCATAACCGAAGGCGTGGCGGGTTCGACTCCCGCCGTCGCGTCCACTTATAGTCACGACCGCCTGCATTCGCGGCCCAAAATGCGGCCATCTGTTCGGCTACGGTGAGATTTCGATGTACACGCTCTCACCCGCATCCTTTTCGCGTCTGTCGCAGGTCACGCCCGCGGCGTCCGCCACCTCGACGACCGTCGTCATTGTCGTATTCGTCGTCCTGGCCGTGGCCGCCGCCGTGGTCGGGGTTGTCTTAGTCATCCGCGCACGGCGTCGTCGGATTGTCGTGGATACCAGCTCGGCTCTTTCAGAGCTCACGACACTCAACAACCGCTACGCGGAGGCAGTGACCCCGTTGTCCGTCATTCGTCTCGACTTCGGCTTCCGTGCTCCCACAAAAGCCAAGTTCGATCAGTTCGATCTCGACGGCTTCGGGCGGTCTAACGTTCTCGAGCAGGAGACTGCGCTCGAGAAGGCGATCGCGGTACGCAGGACTGTTCTCCGCACGTACTCGATGTATTCGAATGACGTCGTCACGCTTGGCGGGCAGCACATCGGTCACAGTTCCGACGACCGCTTGCGGAGCGACACCTACCTGAAAATCGAGAAGAGTCTGTTCAACAAGTGGATTTTGGCCCGTCCGACACCGCTCGCGAAGGTCGAGATCTCGGCGACGTACACGAGCCCTCAGGGCCGCAACAGCTACGCACGCTCTACGGTATGGGACTTCGACGAACTCGCTCGCAACCTGTCGGCCGCGCAAGCCATTCGGGCCGAGCGAAGCACTGTTTCATATCTCCGTAGCAAAGAACGCAGCCTGCTCACCTCTCGTCTGCGCGCGGACATTCTCCGCCGTGATGGATATCGCTGCCGAATGTGCGGAAGAGCCGCCGACCACGGCATCACGTTGCACGTCGACCACATCATCCCGGTCAGTCGAAACGGCCGCTCGATCCCCGAGAATCTGCAGACCCTTTGCCAGGACTGCAATCTCGGGAAGAGCAATCGCTTCGTCGGTTGAGTTCATCTCGATATCTTCAGAGCACTCGGGCAATCACGAGAAGCCCGCGCGGGCCGGAGCCTGCCAGACTGAAAGCATGACCTCCCCCGCCCCCGAAGACGTGCCCGTCGGCAGCGAGGGCATCCGCCTCGGCCAGTTCATGAAGTTCGCCAGCATCCTCGACTCCGGCGGAGACGTCAAAGAGGCCATCATCGACGGCTACGTCGAGGTCAACGGCGAGGTCGACCGTCGCCGAGGCCGCCAGCTGCAGGTGGGCGACGTCGTGACCTTCGAGGGCCGCTCCTTCCGCGTTCAGGCCTGATCCGGCCCGACATTGGCGCGATGAGCCACCCCTCGTCACCTGAAGCGGCCCGCCCTGCTGCGCTGCAAAGCGCTTGCGCACTGTCATCCGCTCCGGAAGCGTGACCCACATGGACAATCGCGAGAATGCCGTCGCCGCTGAAAGTTGGATCGCTCGTTACGTCCGCGCGTGGTCGACGAACGACCCGGACGACATCCGCTCCCTTTTCACGGAGGAGGCCGAGTACCGCGACGGGCCGTCGACCCCTCCGTGGGTGGGTCGCGACGCGATCGTCGACGCGTGGCTCGCTCAGAAGGACGAACCGGGAACGTGGTCGTTCACGCACGAGCTCGTCGCGGTCGACGGCGACGTCGCCGTGATCCGCGGGTGGACGGACTACCCCAACGCCACTGCGAAAGCGAGACACTACGACAACATGATGGTCATCCGGCTCGCCGAAGACGGCCGTGCCGCGCTCTTCACCGACTGGTGGGTGGCGTCGACACCATCCGATTCGTGAACGGGTCCGTTCTGCACCGCCATGTCGATGTAGTGACCCCCTCCTTCCGCGTTCAGGCCTGACCCGGCCCACACGAAAGGCCCGCCACCCCGACGGGGAAGCGGGCCTCGAACACCCCGCGCTCGTGACACGGGATGCCGCACGACTCAGTGCTCGTCGTAGTGGTCGGCGTGCAGCGCGTGACGGTGGCCGTCGTGCACGTAGTCGGCGTGGTCGTCGTGCACGACCTTCTCGTGACCGCAGTCGTCGCCGTGACGGTGCTCGTCGACGGAGTGCTCGGCGTGCGACTCGTGCTCGTCGTAGTGGTCGCCGTGCAGCGCGTGTCGATGCGTTCCGTGCACGTAGTCGAGGTGGTCGCCGTGCTCGATCTTCTCGTGGCCGCAGTCGTCGCCGTGTGCGTGCTCGTCGATCGTGTGCTCCGCGTGGGTCTCGGGCGTGCTCATTCTTCACTCCTGTGGTCTTTCGGAATCCGGACAGCGGCGGCGCGTGCCGTCCACGGCCCCCACGACACCATCACCTCCGTCTCACGACAAGAGCTTGCGACGCGGACTCACCCCGACGCAGACCGCGGTCATCCCTGTCGGCCCTTGAACCGCGGGTTCGCCTTGTTGATGACGAACACGCGCCCTCGACGCCGGACGACCTGAGCTCCTGGCTGTTTCTTCAGCGACGCCAGCGATGCGCGAACCTTCATGACATCCTCCTTGTTGATAACCGTTCTCATCTACACGATAGAGTCATTGCAGCCCCATCGACGAACGAGAGGCGGATGCCATGCCCCGAACAATCGCCATCATGGGCGTGTGCGCCCCGGAGCGCCGCGCCTACGCCGAGCGCACCGCCGTCGCGCTCGCGCGCCCCCTGCACCTGCTGCGCTATGCCGACCTGCGCGTCTCGCACGCGCTCCCGCTCCCCCGCCCGCGTGCCGACGACACATCGGCGGTCGTCGACCTGGGCACCGACGTCGATCTCGTGCACGCGATCACCGCGCGGGGAGCAGCGCAGGTCGAGGCGGTGTGCGTGGTCGACGCCCGCCACATGATCGGCGACCTTCTCGACGACGCTCCCCTCGCGGCATCCGCAAGGCCCGGTGACACCCGCGGCGATGTCGGTGCCCGCGCTCGACAGGCGGCGCTGGCGCTGGAGCTGGCGACGCGCATCGTCTGGATCAACTGGGAACGCGTGCCCACCCACGCTCTCGCGGTGCAGATGGCCCTCGCCTCGCACCTGAACCCCTCCGCCATCGTGCGGCTCTCGCGCGACCCCCTGAGCGACCTGCAGTCCGAGGCCGTGCACGAAGGCGAGATGCTCGAGCGCGCCGGGTGGGTACGCGCCTTGAACGACGAGCACGACCCCTACATGCACGACAACCGCGTCTTCACGCTGCGCTACGAGCAGGTGCGGCCGTTCCACCCCGGCCGCCTGTCGACCGCGCTCGACCGCCTCGACGACGGCGCCGCCGGACGCCTCGTGCGCTCCGCGGGCTTCTGCCGGCTGGCGTCGCGGCCGGGCATCCTCGCGCGGTGGGAGCACGTCGGTTCCGCGATGTGGCTCGAACCTCTGGGAGCCGACGACGGCCGCATGGGCCTCGGACAGGAGATCGTCACCACCGGTCTCGATCTGTCGGCCCCGCGCCTCGGACACCTCCTCGATGCCGCCGCGCTCACCGACGACGAGCTCGCCGCCGGCCCCTCCGCGTGGGTGCGCTACGACGACCCTCTTCCCGCGTGGCCCGTGGTGAGTTCTTCGATTCCGGATGCCGATGACTGACGCGGCGCGCGCACGGCTCGTGTGATTGGATCGAGGCGTGCAGCTCGAGGCCATCGACGTGATCGATCGCAAGATCATCGATCAGCTGCGCCTCGACGGCCGTCGTTCGTTCGGTCAGATCGCCCGCTACGTCGGATTGTCCGAGGCGAGCGTGCGCCAGCGGTACAAGCGGCTTCTCGACCTGGGTGTGGTGCAGGTCATCGGCATGCCGAACAGCCCCAAGCTCGGATTGCTCGAAGTGCGCCTGTCGATCCGCGTGCGCGGAACCACGGTCGACGCCGTGGCGCACGCGCTCTCGGCCCTCGCGCCCGTCAAGTACGTCGGCGCGTGCATCGGCGCCTACGACCTGATCGTCGACGTGCGCTGCGAGACGCAGACCGAGCTCACCGCGTTCCTCACCGACACCCTGCACACGATCCCCGGCATCGCCGTCGTCGACACGACGAACATCCTCGAGGTGATCAAAGACGAGTATCTGTGGTCGGGCTTCCGTGACCCGGTCGGCCGTTTGACCCGGCCGCATCCGTCTGCCGGATCGCGCCCGTCTGGGTCGTGACCGCCCCGGTGGTCCCTGCGGCGCCGGCGGATCCGCCGACGGCGCGCTGACCTGACTGGTCGCGCAGCCCGTTCCACGAGTAGTCCTTGTACAACCGTGTGAGCACGTACTGGTCGATGGTCGTCACGCCCGGCGTGCGCCGGAGCTCATCGAGCAGCTCGACGAGCTGGGTCAGGTCGCGAGCCGTCGCTTCAAGGTAGATGTCGTGCGCTCCGGAGGTGAGCGAGACGTGCCCGATCATCGGGTTCGACGCGAGCGAACGGGCCACCTGCCGGGGGCGCAGCCCCTGCACCGACAGCATGAGGCGCACCGACTGATGCCCGAGCGTCAGCGGGTTGCACAGCGCGACGATCCGGAGGATCCCCGATGAGGTCAGTCGGCTGACGCGCGTGCGCACCGTCGCCTCGGACACTCCGACGATCGCCGCCATCTCCGTGTAGGCGCGGCGGCCGTCCTCGACGAGGAGTTCGACGAGGCGACGGTCCAGATCGTCGGCGCTCATGCTCTCATTCTCGCGCGTCGGCGCTCACCCGCGGCTCACTCGGCGTCCGACCACCGCCGCGCGGTCCGCACCATCTCGCTGTTGTCGGGGGCGATCGACCCGTCGGGGAGGGTCAGCATGTCCTCGAAACCGACGCGCACTTCGCATCCGTCCTCGATCGCCGCGCGCACGACCGGCCAGGCGGTCTGGTCATACCCGTGGTAGAGCATCGGTACCGTCACCCCGGCCTCACGCAGTGCAGCGGCGATGCGCCGCGAGTGGTCCACGGCATCCTGGATCTGCTCGTCTTCGGGCTCGATGAGGATGCGGACGTTCTCGTGGAGGGTCGGCGAGGCGAGGAGCGCGGGCACCTCGTCGATGTGCCACACCGCACTCTCGAGCACCATCCCGCGCTCGCGCACGAGCACGGCGGCCTCGGCCGCCCCCTCTTCCGAGAATGCGACGGAGGCGAAATCGGGGAGCCACTCCTCGGGCCACTCCGCGATCAGGCGCATCCGCTCCTCGTGTCCCGAACACGTCCACAGCCCTGTGGTGGTTCCGACGACGATGCCGGGATCACGTTCCCGGATGCCGCGCACCATGCGGGCGATCTCGTCGGGCGCGATCGTCTGGGCGCCGTCGTCGGTGCGCGCATGGGCGTGCACGACATCGGCTCCGGCACGCACGGCCGCGACCGCGGCATCCGCGATCTGCTCGACGGTGAGGGGAATGGCGGAGTGTTCGTCGCGCGAGCGACCTCCGTTGATGGCGGCCTTGATGAGCATGGTTCTCCTGCGCTTTCGCTGTCGTCGTCAGTGGCCGGTGAGGGCGTCGAGCATGGCCGTCGCACCCGTCAGCTCGCCCAGGCGACCGCCCGCGCGCAGCTGTGCGACGAGCTCGGGCTCTTCGGCGTCGTCGTCGAGCGCGGTGTCGATCAACGCGGCGACCGTCGCCGCCGCAGCGATGAACACCCCGTTGCGATCGGCCAGCACGACGTCGCCGGGCTGCACCGGCACGCCGCCGCACGTGACCGCGATGTTGTGGCCACCGGCATCCACCCCCAGCAGCTTCGTGGTCAGCACGCTCGTGCCCCGCGCGTAGACGGGGATGCCGAACGCCTCCACTTCGTCGAGGTCGGTGACGACACCGTCGACGACGATTCCGGCCGCTCCGCGGATGCTGAGAGCGGCCGCGAGAACCTCGCCCACCGGTGCGTGCCGCACGTCTCCCCCGGTGTCGATGACGAACACGTCACCCGGCTCGCACCAGCCCGCGGCGTGATGGAGCGCGGTGGAGTCCTGCGCGGTGAGGCGCACCGTGACGGCACGCCCGACGACCCGACGATCGCCGGTCTGTCGACGGATCTCAGGGTCGACGAAGCCTTCCTCGAGGTAGTGGCCGAGGGTCGGGAATGACACGCGTTCGAGTTTCGCAACGAGGTCGGGGTCGAGGGCGGGCGGCGTCGGGCCGGAGGTGTAGGGCATGGATCAGTCCAGGAGGGAGAGGTGGGCGGAGAGGCGGCGATTCGACAGCGCGGGCAGCGCGTCGCGCACCTCGGCGATGCGATCGAGCGAGACCGGCACGATGCCGATCGCGCGACCGGTGGCGGGCAGGTGCACCTGCTCGACCCCGAGGGGGTCGATGACGAGGCTCGTGCCGATGCAGTCGGGCGAGGACGATCCGGATGCCAGCACCCAGCACGTGTTCTCGATCGCGCGAGCGGTGAGCAGGGTGGTCCAGTGCTCGACCTTGCGGTGACCGGCGACCCAGGCCGCCGACACGCTGAGCACGTCGGCGCCGCGCGAGACGAGGTCGCGCGCCAGCTCGGGGAAACGCAGGTCGTAGCAGTTGACCAGTCCGACGGCCACGCCGTCGATCAGCACGAGCGGCGGCAGCTCGTGCCCGGCGGTGACGTAGTCGGATTCGCGATAGGTGAAGGCGTCGTAGAGGTGCAGCTTGCGGTACACGTCGACCAACTCGCCGCGCGGGTTGACGACGACGAGGGTGTTGAAGGGTCGCTCGGAGCCACTGGGCTCGTAGCCCCCGGCGATGATCCACAGATCGTGCCGCATGGCGAGTTCCGACAGGTGCGCGAGGAACGCGGGCCACTCTCGGGCGACGACGTCTGCACGCTCCGACGCGTCGATCTCGCCTGCGACGAGCATCGCCTCCTCGGGCAGCACGAGCAGACGCACTCCCTCGGCCGACGCGTCGGCGGCGAGCGCGGTGACCTCGTCGCGGTTGTGAGCGGCGTCGGTGGTGGGAGCCATCTGCCCCACGGCGGCCAGCAGGACCGGGTTCATGCGAGCTCTCCCGTCGGGATGACACGACTGTCGGACGGATGCCATGACACCGTCACGCGCGCACCATCGGCCGTCGCCGCGAGGGCCCGGGCGGCGTCGCCGCTCGGCACCGAGGCAGACAGGACGATGCCCGAATCGAGCGCGAGGTGCGAGATCCACTCGTCGCCGAGGAAAACGCGTTGCGTGAGCGTCGCCGGCAGGTGGACGCCGCCCTCGGTACGAGCACCGTCGGGGAGCACGCGTACCCGCTCGGGACGCACCGCGAGGGTGAGGGGCGTCCCCGGCGCGGCGTCCGGGATCTCGTCCACCGGCACCTCGCCCACGCCGGGGATCGTGAAGCGGCCGGTCGCGGCATCCGCGACACCGTCGATGAGATTGCAGCTGCCGATGAACCCCGCCACGAACCGCGACGCCGGGGTGTCGTAGATCTCGGTCGGCGTTCCGATCTGCTGGATGCGCCCCTCCGACATGACCGCGATACGGTCCGACATCGTCAGCGCCTCCTCCTGATCGTGGGTGACGTAGATGAACGTGATGCCGACCTCACGCTGCATGCGCTTGAGCTCGAATTGCATCTCTTTGCGCAGCTTCTGATCGAGCGCACCGAGCGGCTCGTCGAGCAGCACGACGGCGGGGCGCCCGACGACGGCGCGGGCGAGGGCGACGCGCTGACGCTGACCGCCGCTCAGCGCCGCGGGCTTGCGGTCGGCGAACGCGCTCAACCGAACGAGCTCGAGCGCCGCGCGGACGCGGTCGTCGATCTCGCGCTTCGGAGTGCGGCGCACGCGCAGCTCGAAGGCGACGTTCTCGTAGACGCTGAGGTGCGGGAACAGCGCGTAGCTCTGGAACAGCATGTTCAGATCGCGCTGACGGGTGGCGACACCGTCGACGTTGCGGCCGTCGAGCTCGATCGAGCCGGCGGTCGGCGTTTCGAACCCCGTGATCATGCGCATGAGCGTCGTCTTGCCGCAGCCGGACGGGCCCAGGATGCTGAAGAACTCGTTCTGCGCGATGTCGAGGTCGAGAGGGTCGACGACGCGGTTGGCGCCGAACGACTTGGTGAGGCCCCGCAGGCGCACGGCCGGGGCGGGGCCCGTGGCCGGCGCAGTGCCGGCCACGGGGCTGTCGATCGTCATGGGGCTCATTTCGGTCTCAGATCACGAGGCGCGGAGGCGGGTCCAGCCGTCCTGGAAGTACGACAGAGCCGCGCCCGGGTCGACGATGAATTCCGACTTCGTAAGGGAGTCAGCGGGGGCGTAGATCGCCGGGTTGCTCACGAGGCTCTGGTCCTTGACGAGCTCGAGCGCCCCGGCGTTGGTGGAGGCCAACGACGCGTCGTCGGTGAGCAGGGCTGCCACCTCGGGACGAAGGGTGTAGTTGAGCCACTTGTACGCGGCATCCGTGTTGCTCGTGCCCTCGACGACCGAGAAGCTGTCGGTCCAGAGCGTGCCGCCCTCTTCGGGGATGATGTAGTGCACGTCGGAGTTGGCCATGACCGCCTTCGCCGCGGTCGTGCCGCTGTACGCCTCGGCGATGCACGCATCGCCCGACCCGACGAGGTCGGCGTAGTTCTGACTGTTGTATCCGGCGAGGAGCGGTTTCTGCTCGATGAGCTTCTGCGTGGCCTTCTCGATATCGTCCTGGCTCGTGGTGGTGGCGCTGAGTCCCTCGACCTGGAGTCCGGCGATGTAGGCCGAGAGCATGTTGTCGAGCATGTAGATCTTGCCGCTGTACGCGGGGTCCCACATGTCGGCCCAGCCGGTGATCTCCTTGCCGGTGCAGGCCTGGTTGTACAGGATGCCGGTGGTGCCCCAGGCCCACGGAATGGCGTGCGCGTTGTCGGGGTCGAATGAGGGGTCGACGAACTTCTCGGCCAGGTTGTCGAAGCCCTCGAGCTTGCTCTTGTCGATCTGCGCGACGAGGTTGCGGTCGACGAGCAGCTGGACGGCGTACTGGCTGGGCTCGACGATGTCGTACCCCGAGTTCCCCGCGGCGAGCTTGGAGATCATCGTCTCGTTGCTGTCGAAGGTGTCGACGGTGACCGTGATGCCGGTCTCCTTCTCGAAGCCCGAGATGACGGAGTCGGGGATCTCACCCGCCCAGGCGTAGATGCTGAGCGACGAGGAACCGCCGCCCGCGGAGTCGGTGCCGGCGCCGGAGGCGCAAGCGGTGAGTGCGGAGAGGACGCCGACGGCGAGGACCGCACCGACGGCCCGGTGACGCGTGTTCATGGGTGCCTGCTTTCGTGGTGGGTGGAGCGCATGTTTCGGGTGATGCCTGAGTCCGACGTCGTCGTCGGCCCGCTCAGGCGGCGGGAGTGGGAGGGCCGGCGAGGATGCGGCGCATCTGTGAGACGCCGACGACGAGGATGAGGCCGAGAGTGGCGAGCACGAGGAGCGTCCCGAGCGCGTTCAGCTCGGGGGTGAGCCCCGTGCGGAGCGTGCTGTAGATGCGCAGCGGGAGCGTCGTCGTACCGACACCCGAGGTGAAGGTCGACACGACGATGTTCGAGAACGACGTCGCGAAGCTCAGCAGGAACGCCGCCATGAGCGAGGGACGCAGCAGAGGCAGGATGACGCGGGCGAAGGTCTGCCAGGGACTCGCGCCGAGGTCAGCCGCCGCTTCGCCCAGGCTCGGATCGAGCGTGCTCATGGCGCCGACCAGGACCAGGGTCGACAGCGGCAGCGTGATCACGACGTGGCCGAGGATGAGCGTCGCGTAACCGGTCGGAATGCCGGCGCTCGAGAAGATCGTCAGCAGCGAGACGCCCAGCACGATCTCGGGGACGATCAGCGGAATGAGGATCGCGCCGAGGAACACGGCGCGACCACGGACGCGGAATCGCACCAGTCCGTACGCGGAGAGCAGACCGATGATCGTCGAGAGCACGGCGGCGGCGAGACCGACGACGAGGCTCGTGCGCAGCGCATCGCCCAGCATTCGATCGCCGAAGAGCTCGGCGTACCACCGCAGAGTCAGGCCGTCGAAGCGGTACCCGACCTCCGAGGCGTTGAACGAGTAGACGATGACGGCGGCGATCGGGATGTAGAGGAAGACGAAGACCGCGCCGGCGATCCAGGAGATGATGCGGTCCATCACGAGGCCTTCCGAGAGGTGCGCAGGCGGGCGAGAAGAGCAGCGACGACGATCGTCAGCAACATGAGGGCGAGCACCACCATCGAGAGGGCCGCTCCGAGGGGTTCGTTTCGGAACTCGGTGAACAGCGTCACGATCAGGTTCCCCACGAGCGGGTCCTTGCCGCCGCCGAGGAGGACGGGGATCACGAAGACCCCCAGGGTGGGCACGAAGGTCAGCACCACTGCCGAGACGATCCCCGGTGTGGCCAACGGGATGAACACCCGCAGATGCGTCTGGACCGCCGTGGCGCCGAGGTCGGATGCCGCCTCACGCAGGGCCGGATCGACCGCCCGCAGCGAGGCGTAGATCGGGAAGACCGCCACGGGGAGGAACGCATACAGCAGCGACAGCGTCACGGCGAGCTGCGAGGGGACGAGCGAGGTCGCGTCGATGCCCACCGCGCGGAGCAGCGGGATGAGGGGGCCCCCCGATCCGAGCAACGTGATCCAGGCGAAGGTGCGGACGAGGAAGTCGGTGAGGAACGGGATGATGACGAGAACGAGCAGTACGGGCTGCGTGCGGGCCGACCGTGTGGCGACGAAGTAGGCGACGATGTAGCCCACGACCACGCACACGATCGCATTGAGTGCGGCCATGCCAAGGCTGTACCCCAACGTCTTCGCGTACACGGGGTCGAGGAGTTTCGCGTAGTTGTCGAGCGTGAAGCCTCCGAGGGTGCCGCCGAGCGGGTCGCTGATGGCGAAGCTGTCGCGCAGGATGACCAGGGTCGGCACGATGACCAGCACGACGATCACAGCGGTCGCGGGCAGCAGCAGCAGGTATCCAGCGACCGCGCTGGGGCGGCGAATGCGGGGCGGCTCGGTCTGCGCGCGGCGTGTCTGCGTGAAGGTGGTCATGGCGTTTCCTCGTGTTCAGGTGTCGTCCATCCTGGAACGGGTGAGCACGCATCCGATCGGCGACCTTCCTCGAATCGCGCGGCCCGGACGTTTCTCGTTGACGCGTTTCGCAGCACCTCGGCCGCGACGATCACCCGCACAGGTTTACCGGGGCGCTGCCACACCGGGGCAAACGGTCGGCCCCGCCGCATCGCGATTCGCAGGGCAGAGCATCGGCTCGGGACGGGTACACGCGGCCGACGTGCGCCTGTCAACCCGGTCCGACCGACGCCTCCTCAGGAGCACCGTGGAGCGATGAGCACTCCTGACATCCCCACCCGCCACTCCGACGACGCCCGCGCCGACGCGGCCGCCCCCACCGACGCCGTCACCGACGAGGTCCGCGAAGACGCCGCCCAGGCCGAAGAGAACGTGAACCTCGACGACCACATCGGCGAGCCCCTCGAGGGCGATGCGGCCCCGGCCGACGACCCGGGTTTCCCCGCCGCTGAGGGCCACGCCTGACGGCACCCCTCACGGCGAGCACAACCCTCACGGCGAGCGCGACCCTCCCTCGAGGGGGCCCGTTCGCCCTCAAGCGCCTGTCGACCGGCTACGCGATGCGCGTGCCGGGCGGCAGGCGCTTGGCCGGTGTGCGCGTGCGCGCGACGCCCCACGCCATGAGCCCGGCCGCGATGAGCAGCTGCACGAGCAGACCGACGAACCAGCTCGGTGCTGTTCCCCGCACCTGGTCCTCGGTCGTCGGGTAGGGGTCGCTCGCGTTCCACCCGCGGGC
Organism: Microbacterium sp. JC 701; assembly: GCF_021026215.1. Classification (NCBI taxonomy): domain Bacteria; kingdom Bacillati; phylum Actinomycetota; class Actinomycetes; order Micrococcales; family Microbacteriaceae; genus Microbacterium; species Microbacterium sp. JC 701. Next base: position 951,825 of record NZ_JAJNCV010000001.1, on the reverse strand, counting down.
ATCGCATCCGTCGTACGAGGTCTGCTGCTCCGGAGGGATCTGCGCGAGGCGCACGCCCGAGGCGATCTGCGAGAACAGGTCGCTGGGGTACCCGTTGTCGTATGTCGGGGGCGTGGCATCCGCGAGGATCACGAACGGATTCGCGGCGAGCACCCACCAGACCCGGTCGAAACGCGCCACCTCGAACGAGTTGGTCGTGGTCTCAGTGCACTCGAGTTCGTCGAACGACGGGCACCCCTCGGCGCGCATGTCGGCCCACGGATCGCAGGTCGGCGGGAGCGCGCTGTAATCGAAATCGCGCGTCACCGTCGTCTGGGTGGTCCGCAGCGCGGTCCCCCCGAGCCAGAAGGCGAGAAGCGTGCCGATGGTCAGCGCGGCGATGATCAGGTAGGTGCTCGCGACCGAGAAGAGGGGCCGGGCAACGATGGCGCTGAGTCCCACCCCGATCGCCGCGACGATCCCGACCTCGATGATCAGGATGCCGAGGGAGGTGATGATGACCGTCGGATTGAGGCGACCCGCGAGCGTGGCGACCGCGAGGAAGGGCAGCGCGACCAGCAGGAACGCGAGACCCGAGACCCACGCCGCAAGGAACTTGCCGACCACGATCTCGCTCGTGGTCGCCAGTGTCACCTGCACGGGGGCGAGGGTCGCCGCGTCGCGATCCCCGTTGACCGCGCTTCCGCTGAGCGTGGGCGACACCAGCAGCGTCAGCAGCAGCACGAGCATGATGATGAGCGAGAAGAACCAGTCGTTGCCGCCGCTCAACAGCGAGAACGCCGCAAACGACAGCGCGAGCATGCCGATCAGGATGACCGCGAACACGGCCAGCAGGACGTACCAGGCGACCGAGCGCACGCGTTGACGCAGCTCGATGCCGATGATGGTTCCGAGGCGGTGGAGGTTCATGCCGGGCTCCCGTCGTCAGGGCGGGTGTCGGGCGCGTGCGGCGGAGCCCACCCCGCGTGCGGATCGGCCGGTGGCGGGTCGACGGGCCCGCTCGGGGCGCCCGTGGGGCCGGCGTGCCCCGACGCCCGCAGATCGAGGAACGCATGCTCGAGGTCTCCGACGGCCGGAGCGAACTCCACGATCGGCAACCCGGCCGCGATGAGAGCCCGAAGGCCCGCGACGGCCGCGGCCTCGTCGGCGAAGGGCACGAGGAGGTCGCGCCGGTCGGCGGCGACGTCGTCGAACGCGCGGCCGAGGGTTGCGGCGACCTGCGCACGATCCGCCTCGAGCGAGCGCGAGGCGTCGGCCACCGCTCGCAGGCGCCACACGCGCGTCCGCGTGGCTGCCGCGGCGATGCGCTCTCCGGCCACCGTGCGACCGCCGACGAGGAAGACGGCGTCGTCGACGACCTCTTCGAGCTCCGAGAGCACGTGGCTCGAGATGAGCACGGTGCGCCCCTCGGCCGCCAACCGCCGCAGCAGCTCGCGCAGCGCGATGCGCGACTGCGGGTCGAGACCCGACGCGGGTTCGTCGAGCAGCAGCACCTGCGGGTCGTGCACCAGCGCGCGGGCGAGCGCGAGGCGCTGCTTCTGCCCGCGGGAAAGCACCCGCGCCGGAGCACCCGCGAGAGCGGCGAGGTCGACGAGCCCGAGCAACTGATCGGCACGGGCACGGGCGTCGTCACGCGCGAGGTCGTAGAGCTGGCCGGTGGCCACGAGCACCTCGCGGGCCGTCAGGCTCGGCCAGGCGCCGAGTGAGTCCGGCATCCACCCGAGAAGACGGCGCGCGCCGGCGGGGTCGGCGACCGGATCGACACCGCCGATGCTCATCCGCCCCGCGTCGGGTCGCAGCAACGACGCGAGCATGAGCATGAGCGTCGTCTTGCCCGAGCCGTTCGGCCCGACCAGTCCGGTCACCCGCCCTGGCGCCGCTCGGAAGGTGACCTCCTGCACCGCGTGCACCGCACCGAACGACCGTCTGACCCCCGCGACGTCGATCCCCACATCCATGGCCCCCACCATAGGGGCGGCTTCCCGAGACGCCCGGGCGAATTCCGCTCGGCGACGGACGAATCGCGCAGGCAGCCCACGACGGCGCCCGTGCCCACCCGGACCGCCCGGCCGGAATGCGTGATCGACGCTGCTCCGGCCCCGGCGTGTCCTCGGTCAGGAGACGAGCGCGCGCCCCAACGCATCGCCCGACGTCCACGCCGTGCGAACGGCCGCCGACTTCCCCCAGGCGTCGCCGCACGCGGACAGCCCGGGCGAACGGAAGAACGGCTCCCCCGTCGTCTGGGTCGGCCGGGCGAAGGTCCAGCGGTGCGCGTGGGCGGAGGCGGGCTCCACGTCGATCCGCAGCAGGCGCCGGGTGGCCGCCAGCACGGGCTCGATCGCCGCGTCGGGGTCGTCGAGGTGCCGGCGGGCGCGTTCCGCCGTCGTGTGCACCACGAGCACGGGCGCCGCGTCTCCGCGACGGTCGCCGTCGTCGGCGATGAACGACACATCGGCATCCGCTTCGGCGAACGCCCCGTGCAGATCGGCGTCCCACTGCCGTCCGTCCCACCGCAACACGACCGCGATCACGGGCTCCCACTCCTGCGGGCCCCCGGGCGCCTCACCGGTCAGACGCGCAGCCTGGGGCGCGGGCATCGCGAGCACGACCTCGCCCGCCTCGATGCCGTCGACGCGATGCGGCTCGACCCTCTCGACGACCCGGCCCGACTCGACGTCCACGCCGTCCGCGAGGTCGAGCGCGAGAGATCGCAGTCCGAGCGGCGCTGCCCAGCGCATGGGTCCGGGCTTCGGCCGGCGCTCACCGGAGGGGTCGATCACCTGGAAGGTGTCCGTCCAGGGCCGAGCGATCCCGCGCTCCTCCCAATCGGCGACGACGTGCGAGAAGCGCTCCGCCTCGCCGACCACGAAGTACGACGCACCGAGGTCCACCGGGCGGCCGTCGACCGTGCGGCTCGACAGGCGTCCGCCGACGCGGCGCCCGCGGTCGATCACACGTGCCGTGCCCCCTGCGTCCTGCACCGCTCGCGCGCAGGCGAGTCCCGAGATTCCGCCGCCGACCACCGTCACGTCCACCGTCATGCCGCCATCCTCGCGGGAGACCCGTCGGGCCGGGTCGGGCTTGCGCGCGCGTGTCAGACGGTTCCGGATGCCGCGCCGAAGAACTCCACACCCAGATCGGCGTGGTCGACGAAGACGCCGTCGAGGCCCGCGTCTCGCAGAACCGCCCATTCGCGGCGATAGTCGCCGAACGCGGCCTTGCCGCCGGGCCGTCGGTATGCCGGGAGAAGGAACGTATTCTCCGGTCGGCATGTCCACGTGAAGACGCGCAGCCCGCGGTCCTGTGCCTCGCCGACGACGCGCGCCGGTCCGCGAGCCCTCCCCAGCCGGTCCGGAGCGAGGACGATCCTCTTGTCGGGGCTGATCCCCTGCACCTCGGCGGCGAGCGCGTCGAGGCCGGCCGTCGTCAGCATCGAACGGTAGCTCGCGGCATCCGCTCCGTGCCGTTCACGCAGGTCCCACGGCGCCCCGTCGGCCTCGATGAGCTGCACGAGGGGGATCCGGATGCCGCGTTCCCGCAGCCGCGCGAGAACGAGCGGTTCGAACGACTCGATCACCAGGTCGTCGACGGCGTCCACCCAACCGGCGGCACGAAGCTCGTCCTCGACGAGAGCGGACATGTCGAATCCCAGCCGGGCGAAGGTCGCGGCGTGCTTGATCTCGAGGATGACTCCCACTCCGCCCGCGCGAGCGAGGTCGAGGAGGTCGCGCAGGCAGAGCACTCGATCCTCGTCGTCGTGGGCGGCGCTCTGGGGCCGAATGGCGGGGATGCGCTCGCGGCAGCGCAGGGTGCGCAGTTCCTCCCACGTGAAGTCCTCGACGAACCAGCCGGTCAGCAGCTCCCCGTCGACGGTCTTGCTCGTTCGGCGGTCGGCGAACTCCGGACGCGTCGAGACGTCGGTCGTGCCCGAGATCTCGTTCTCGTGGCGCACGACGAGCACCCCGTCCTTCGACGGCACGACGTCGGGCTCGACGGCATCCACCCCCGCCTCGATCGCACGCAGATAGGAGCTGCGCGAGTGCTCGGGCAGATAGCCGGGAGCACCGCGATGACCGATCACGAGAGGCACGTGCACACGCTAGTCAGGCCGGGTGAACGGCAGCATCGCTCAAAGCGAAATCCCAGTCAGCACAAGGATTTCGCCGACCAGCTCGGCTAGTGTTTATCTACAGCACGGTGCTGTGATCACCATCTTTGGAGTGTGAGTTCCCGTGGCCCTCAATAACCCGGCATTCAATACCCCGGCGTTCCAGGACCCTCGAGCCGGTGGCGCTAACACGCGCTACAGCCCGCCCCCGGCCGTCGATCCCGCCGCCGCCGCAACGATCGAAGGCGCGTACGCCGCCCCGTCCGCGAGCGCCGTCGAGACCGGTCGCATGACGGTCGAAGACACCGTCATGAAGACGCTGGCCCTGTTCGGCATCCTCGTCGTGACCGCCGTCGTCGGCTGGGTCTGGTCGATGGCCGGTGTCAGCGTCGCCAACCCGAACCCGTCCGCCGCCCCGATGATCGTCGGTGGCCTCGTCGGCTTCGTGCTGGCGATGGTCGCGACGTTCAAGAAGAAGCCGTCGGTTCCCGTCATCATCGCGTACGCGGCCTTCGAGGGCCTGTTCGTCGGTGGCATCTCGGCGTTCTTCGAGTTCATGTTCCCCGGCATCGTCCTGCAGGCGACGCTGGCGACCCTCTCCGTGGTCGGCGTGACCCTCGCCCTCTTCGCGAGCGGCAAGATCCGCGCCTCGGCCCGCGCCACCAAGATCTTCATGATCGCGATGGTCGGCTACCTCGTGTTCGCCCTGCTGAACCTCGGCCTGATGCTCTTCAACGCCCCGATCGCCGGTGGCGCCTTCGGCCTGTACAGCATGAAGGTCGCGGGCATCCCGCTCGGCCTGATCATCGGCGTTCTGGTGGTCATCATGGCCGCGTACTCGCTGGTGCTCGACTTCGACCAGATCCAGCGCGGCGTCCGCAACGGCGCAGCCCGGGTCTACGGCTGGGTCGGCGCCTTCGGCATCATGGTCACCGTCGTGTGGCTGTACGTCGAGATCCTCCGCATGATCGCGATCCTGCGCGGCAACAACTGACGCAGCGTCTCGCACGAAGGGCCGTCCCGTTTCGGGGCGGCCCTTCGTCGTGCGGGCCGCGCGCGCGAGCCCCGCGCGCGACGCTCCCGCACATGACGCCCCGCGCACCGGCCCTCCCCCCCCCTGTTGAGTGTCCAAGACACGCCGCACGCCCGCGCGGGAAGCGGCGTGTCGTGGGCACTGAACGGCCCCTGCGCCACCCCGTGAGTGTCCAAGACCCCCCCCCGATCTCGTCCGGGTTTCTTGGACCCTCTGCACCGCGCGACGCCCCCGCACGGCGCCCGCAAGGGGCTCGAACCCCGGATGCCGCGCCGCTAGCCTCGCGCCATGAGTCCCGCGAAGACGCCGCCCGAGATCCTCGACGTCGACGGCCACGAGGTCCGCGTCACGAGCCCCGACCGCGTCGTGTTCCCCGAGCCCGGTCTCACCAAGCTCGACCTCGTGCGGTACTACCTGTCCGTCGCCGAGGGCGCCCTCCGCGGAGCCGGTGGCCGCCCGATGGTGCTCAAGCGCTTCTCGAAGGGCCTCGATCAGGAGCCGTTCTTCCAGAAGCGCGTTCCCGAGAACCACCCTGACTTCATCGACGCCGCGACCCTGCGCTACGCCTCGGGTACCTCGGCCGAAGAGACGGTGATCCGGGATGCCGCGGGGCTGGCGTGGGTCGTCAACCTCGGCTGCCTCGATCTGAACCCGCACCCCGTCCGCGCCGAAGACCTCGATCACCCCGACGAGTTGCGCGTCGACCTCGACCCGATGCCCGGCGTCGACTGGTCGCAGATCGTCGATGTCGCGTTCATCGCCCGCGACGTCCTCGAGGACCATGGTCTGACCGGATGGCCGAAGACGTCGGGCTCGCGCGGGCTCCACATCCTCGCGCGCATCCGCCCCGAGTGGGACTACGCCGACGTGCGTCTGGCCGCCGAGACCCTCGCCCGCGAGGTCGAGAACCGCGCCCCGGGCCTCGCGACCGCCCGCTGGTGGAAGGAGGAGCGCGGCGAGAGCGTCTTCGTCGACTTCAACCAGAACGCCAAGGACCGCACAGTCGCCTCGGCGTACTCGATCCGCGCGCTCCCCGATGCCCGCGTTTCGACTCCCCTCACGTGGGACGAGGTCCGAGATCGCCGCCCCGAGGAGTTCACCGTGCTCACGGTGCCCGAGCGCTTCCGCAGCATCGGTGACCCGCACGCGGGCATCGACGACGCGGCAGGCTCGCTCGACGCTCTCCTCGCCCTGGCGAAGGAACTCGGCCCCGCCGAGAAGCCCCCGCGGGGATCCGACGGTTCGGGCCGCCGGGCCTCGACCATGCCGCTCATCGAGGTCGCCCGCACCAAGACCAAGCTCGAGGCCCTCGACGCGCTCGAAACGTGGAAGCAGCAGCATCCAAAAGCGACGTCGCTGCTCCACCCCGCCGACGTCCTCGTCGACGGCATGCGCGGGTCGAGCTCGCTCTGGTACCGCGTCCGCGTGAACCTGCAGCACGTTCCGGATGCCGACCGCCCGGTGCAAGAGGATCTGATCGCCGACTACGACCCCTGGGCCAGCCGCTCGGCCACCTGATCCTGCGTGAGTGAGGCGACGAGGTGGCGCCGCCCGTAGCGGTACGCCTCGTCGAGGTCGCCACCGAGGCGGAAGGCCCCGGCGAGCTCCATCGTCACGAACCCGGTCGCCCACGCGGTGAGCAGCCTCGCCGCTTCGAGCGCGTGAGCCTCGCCCACGGCGACGGTGGTCGCGCGCAGCACCGGGGCGCTCGTGGCAGCGAGCCGGTCGGCATCCACCACCGTCGTGAACAGCAGACGGAACGCTTCGGGCCGGTCGCGCCCGAACGCGCGGAAGGCGACCAGGAGGTCGTCGAGGCCTCCGGATGCCGCCTCGAGCCGCTCCGTCAGGTCGTCGGCCGCGGCCGCACCGACGAGTCCGAGCAGGGCTTCGCGGTCGCGCACCCTCTTGTACAGCGAGGGAGCCTTGACCCCGACAGCCTGGGCCACGGCCTGCATCGTGACGGCGCTGGGCCCGCCCTTCTCGAGCAGTCCCGCGGCCGCGTCGACGATCTCGTCGAGCGACGTTCGTTCCGGTGTGGGCACGACCCCTCCTCATAGCTACGCTTATAAGCTATCATGGCTAACACTCATAGCCATCCAGAAAGGCACCCCATGAGACTCGCGCCATCGCTCCACCGCATCGGCAACGACATCGTCGCCTCGTACCTCGTCGTCGCCCCCGAGGGCATCACTCTCGTGGACGCCGGGCTCCCCGGAATGTACGCCGACCTGCTCCGGGAGCTGCAGAGCATCGGCCGGACGCCCGACGACATCCGCGGCGTCATCCTCACCCACGGCGACAGCGACCACGTCGGATTCGCCGAACGCCTCCGCCGCGAGCACGGCGTGCCCGTCTTCGTCCACGCAGCCGACGCCGACCGGGCGCGCGGCGGCGACAAGCCCAAGACCGCGATGGGTCCCTTCCGTCTCGGACCACTGCTGGGCTTCGCCGCCTTCGGTCTCCGCAAGGGCATGCGTCCGCAGTGGCTGACCGAGGTGCGCGAGGTCGCCGACGGCGAGACCCTCGACCTGCCCGGAAGCCCCCGCATCGTCGGCATGCCCGGCCACTCGCCGGGCAGCGTCGCGGTCTTCTCCCCCGCGGTTCGCGCCGTGTTCGTCGGCGACGCCCTCACGACCCGACACGTCCTGACCGGTCGCACCGGCCCCGGACCGGCGCCGTTCACCGACGACCCGGCCGAGGCCCTCGCCTCGCTCGATCGCATTGCGGGACTGGATGCCGACTGGGTGCTGCCCGGCCACGGCCCGGCGTTCCGCGGCTCGCCGGCCGATGCGGCCGACGCGGTGCGGAAGGTCGCGCGGGGCTGACGCGGACGCCGGCGCGGCTCGGACCGTGTCGGCCTGAGCGGACGCTCCACCCTTCACCGACGACCGGGCCGAGGCGCTCGCCTCACCCGGTCACAGCAGGGCGCGGACGCCGACGCGGCTCGGCCGGTGTCGGTCAGAGCGGACGCGCCGCCCGTCATCGACGGCCCGACCGAGGCGCTCGCCTCACTGGATCGTGTCGCGGGCGTGGATGCCGACAGGGTGCGGCCCGGCGTACCGCGACTCTCCGGCCGATGCGGCGAACGCGGTAGAAAGGTCGAGCGGCTGTCGCGGTTGCCCGTCGTCAGCGCCGGCGCGGCCTGCCCAGCACCTCGCGTACGACCGCGGCGAGCGTGTGCATCGCGCGCGCCGGGCTCACGGCATCCGCCGCCTGCCGCGCCTCGGCCGCAAGACTCTCGCGCAGCCCGTCGTCCGTGAGCACCCGCCGCAGCGCGTCGACCAGAGCGTCGTCGTCACCGTCCGGAACCAGGATGCCGCCACCCGACGCCAGCATGTCGCGCGGGCCGTAGCGGATGTCCCACGCGATCACGGGAGTGCCGTGCGCGAGGGCTTCGGCGAGGGCGAGCCCCTGCCCCTCGAAGCCGGAGGTCGTCAGGTACACCGCGGCGCGATCGAGCACCGCCCCCGGCTCGGTCGTGAGTCCCGGTAGCGAGACGGCGTGCGCGAGTCCGCGGTCGGCGACGAGCGCTTCGAGCGCACCCCGCTGAGCACCCTCGCCCCAAAGCTCGAGCCGGGCGTCCGGCACGTCATCGAGCACGCGGGCGAAGGCCTTGATCGCTCGATCCAGACGCTTACCCGGCGCGAGCCGCCCCAGCACCACGACGAGGCTGCGCTCCCGCTGCGACGCGGGCACGACGGCATCCGGAGCCTTCACCCCGTGCGGCGCGACCACGTCGTTCGCGGCGGTGCCGAAGCGGGCGCGCACGTCGTCGCGCTGGTATGCGGTCGGCCACAGCACGGCGTCGAAGCGCGGAGCGATCTCGAACCACCGCGTCCAGAGCGGGTTGAGGTCGGAGTCAGCCTGGAACGGCGGCTCGAGGTGGATCGTGTGCACGGTGTGCACGATCCGCACGGCGTCGTCACCCCAGCCCGCGATGAGCTCGCCGAGCTGCCGAGACTCGCAGATGACGACGATCGGCCGGTCGTTCTCGGCGTGGAGCCGGCCGGCCAGGTGGGTCAGCCAGGCGCGGTACAGCGCCCCGAATCCGTCGATCACGCCGACGTTTTTACCCGCGGCATCCCGGATCACGATCGGCGCCGTCGTGAGGTGCCAGTCGGGGTCGATCACCACGGGGAGCTCGACCGCTCCCCCGGCCACGCCGCGGTACTCCAGTGCCGGATCGGCGTCACCGGGATGCGCCGCGTCGCGCACCCACTCCGCCGCGCCGCCCTGCGCGTCGACGGCCTCGTCGAAGAGGTTTCGGAAGATCCCGGATGCCGCAACCGCCCCCCGTTCGACGAAGGTCGCGCGCTGCGCGGAGTGGGCGTCGACGTCACCGGGGTCGACGGTCAGCAGAAGGGTGTCCGCGCCGGCATCCGCCATCTGTCGCGCTCGCGAGAGGGTGGCGATCGTGTATCCGCCGTCGAGGTCGGGGATCAGCCGGCTCGACAGGATGAGGTACCACGCGTCGGGGAAGTCGCCGGAAGTCACGCCCCCATCCTCCCCCACCCGCCGCGCGGTCCGCGGCGCGCCGGAGCCGCGGGCGCCTCGTGGCTCATCGGGTCCCGGGCTCCGGCGTGCGCGGTCTGCGCGCGCCGGGGCTGCGGTTGCCGGCGTGCCCATCGGGTCCGGCGGGCGCGGTCTGCGGCGCACCGGAGCCGCGGGCGCCTCGTGGCTCATCGGGTCCCGGGCCCTGGCGTGCGCGGTTTGCGCGCGCCGGGGCTGCGGTCTGCCGGCGTGCCCATCGGGTCGCGGGCGGTGGCCCCGGGGCACCGCCCGTGCAGCCGCCGACGTCGCCGGGGCGCCGAACATGGCCCCGGGGCGCCAGACGTGGCCCCGGGGCCACGTCGTGACATGGTTTTGGGGCAGATTCCGTCGCCCGGGGCGCATTTTTCCCGCCCCAAACGAAAAATGCCGCCCCAAACCCGGCAACCGGGCGGGCGGAGCGCGAGCGCCGCCGCGCACGCAAGGCGAAGTGACACGCCCTCCCGAGTCAATCGGGGTAGGGGCCCCGCCACATACTTTCCGCGTCGAGACAGAGCGACGCCGGCGCCGGACGGCGAAGGAGCACCGCCTCCGGGTCGATCGGGGTAGGGGCCCCGCTCTCGACCCGAAGGCGGTGCCCCGGAGCCGGCCGACGACGTCGGCGCGGGCGCAGGCTAGACGCTCACTCCCACTCGATCGTCCCCGGCGGCTTCGACGTCACGTCGAGAACCACGCGGTTGACGTCGCGCACTTCGTTGGTGATGCGGTTCGAGATCTTCGACAGCACGTCGTAGGGCAGGCGCGTCCAGTCGGCGGTCATGGCGTCTTCGCTCGAGACGGGGCGCAGCACGATGGGGTGGCCGTAGGTGCGGCCGTCGCCCTGCACGCCGACCGAGCGTACGTCGGCGAGCAGCACGACGGGGCACTGCCAGATCTCGTTGTCGAGGCCCGCCTTGGTCAGCTCGGCGCGGGCGATGGCGTCGGCCTCACGCAGGATCTCGAGACGGTCAGCGGTGACCTCGCCCACGATGCGGATGCCAAGACCGGGCCCCGGAAAGGGCTGACGGCCGACGATGGCCTCGGGCAGGCCGAGTTCGCGGCCGATCGCGCGCACCTCGTCTTTGAAGAGGGTGCGCAGCGGCTCGACGAGCTCGAACTGCAGGTCTTCGGGCAGGCCGCCGACGTTGTGGTGGCTCTTGATGTTCGCCGTACCGGCGCCGCCACCGGACTCGACGACGTCGGGGTACAGGGTGCCCTGCACGAGGAAGCGCACCTGCTCGCCTTCGGCCTTGGCTTCGGCGACGAGGTCGGCCTGGACCTTCTCGAACGCGCGGATGAACTCGCGGCCGATGATCTTGCGCTTCTGCTCGGGATCGCTGACTCCGGCGAGGGCGTCGAGGAACGTCTCGCGCGCGTCGACGGTGATGAGCTTGACGCCGGTCGAGGCGACGTAGTCGTTCTCGACCTGCTCGCGCTCGCCCTTGCGCAGCAGTCCGTGGTCGACGAACACGGCGATGAGCTGGTCGCCGACGGCCTCGTGCACGAGGGCCGTCGAGACGGCGGAGTCGACTCCACCCGAGAGGGCCGAGATGACGCGGCTGGTGCCGACCTGCTGACGGATGCGCTCGACCTGTTCGGCGATGACGTTTCCGCTGTTCCAGTCGGCGGGGAGCCCTGCGGCCTTGTGGAGGAAGTTCTCGAGCACCTGCTGGCCGTGGTCGGAGTGCTTGACCTCGGGGTGCCACTGCACGCCGTACATGCGGCGGGCGTCGTTCGCGAACGCCGCGACGGGGGTGTGCGCCGTGCGGGCGAGCACCTCGAAGCCCTCGGGGGCGCGCGACACCTGGTCGCCGTGGCTCATCCAGACGTTCTGCTCGGCGGGCTGACCCTCGAGCAGAGTGCCCTCGGTGACGACAGTGGCATCCGTCGCCCCGTATTCGCGGAGGCCGGTGTTGGCGACCTCGCCGCCGAGCGCCTTGGCCATCACCTGGAAGCCGTAGCAGATGCCGAGCGTGGGCACGTCGAGGTCGAAGACGCCCGAGTCGAGGCTCGGGGCTCCTTCTTCGTACACCGACGAGGGGCCACCCGACAGGATGAGGCCGACGGGGTTCTTTGCCGCGATCTCGTCGGCGGTGGCGGTGTGCGGCACGATCTCGCTGTACACGCCCGCTTCGCGGACGCGGCGGGCGATCAACTGCGCGTACTGGGCGCCGAAGTCGACGACAAGGACGGGGCGCTGGGACGTTTCGGTCTGTTCGGTCACCGGTTGCCTTCCGGGGCGGGTACGGGAGCGGCGGCCTGGGCGGCTTCTCGCTCGGCGAGGTAGGCGCGCACGCGGCGGGCGGTGCGCACTTCGAGGATGAAGGACAGGAACGGCACGACGCCACCGAGGGCGAGGAACACGAACCGGCTGAAGGGCCACCGCATGAGGCTCCACACGCGGAAGCACGAGAACAGGTAGACGACGTAGAACCAGCCGTGGGCCACGAGGATCGCCAGCGAGACGTTCACTCCGTCGCCGGTCGAGAGGATGCTGCAGCCGTTACCGCCGGGCATGAAGAGCGAGAACCACTGGCAGTCGGGACCGGGCACGGCATCCGCGAACCACAGGAAGCCGCCGGATCCGCCGAGGAACAGCTCCACGTGAATGGGCGTGTACTTCAGGATCATCTCGGTGACCAGCAGCAGCAGGCCGATACCGGTGATGACGGAGCAGATCTGGTAGAACTTCAGGGCTCCGCGGATCGCCGGGAACGAGGCGAGCTTGGGGGCGCGGGGCATGGATGCCAGTCTAGTCGCGGCTTTCCGCGGCTCCTGCCGGACTGCTCGACGCGGAGCTTTCCGCGAGAGCCTCGGCCTGTTCGTCTTCGAGGTCTTCGACTTCTTTCTCCCACGCGTCACGCGCGAGGCGGTACCAGAGGTACAGCGCGAAGCCGGCGAAGATCGCCCATTCCGCCGCGTAGAAGATGTTGAGCCAGTTGACCCGGGAACGCTCGTCGGGCGCGGGCGAGGCGATGTCGTCGAGGGGACCGATCGCCGTCTGCGAGGCGACGTACTGCCGGTAGACGTCGAGGTCGGCGGTGTCGTGCCAGCGGCCGAGCAGCATGGCCGGCGACATCTTGACCAGCGTCTGCGGGTCGGCCCCGGCGGGCGGCACCGAGGGGCCTTCGTCGGAGATCAGGCGCCCGGTCACCTCGACGACGGCGGCGGGATTCGCCTCCGCGTCGGCCTCGAGCTGGGCGGCCGCGGCGTTCGCCTGGTCGAGGCTGCTCGTCCACCCGGTCGCCACGGCGATCGAGGTCGGCGCGACCGCACCCGCGACGCGGAGCTGGCCGGTCACCCAGTAGCCCTCGACGTCGTTGTTGTAGCGCGACGAGACGACGATGAAGTCGGATGCCACCCACGTGCCGCTCACCTCGACCCGCTGCCCCACGAGGGGTTCGGGGAGGTAGTCGCCCGGTTTGACGACGTCGGCGAGCGGTTGCACGACCTCGGTCAGCCCCGGCTCGGGCGGCGACGTGTCGACGGCACGACCCAGCTGCCACTGCCCGAGCCACGCGAGTACCCCCGCGACCACGAGCGAGAACGCCAGCAGCGCGATCCAGCGCGGGCGCAGCATGACCTCGCGCAGCGTCGGCGGAAAGATCTGCGGCGGCGCCGGCTCGGTCATGGGGGTGGAGGTCATGGGGCTTTCGGGGGTCAGTGCCCGTAGGGCGCGACGACGACCTCGACGCGCTGGAACTCCTTGAGGTCGGAGTACCCGGTGGTCGCCATCGACTTCTTGAGGGCGCCGATGAGGTTGGCGGTGCCGTCGGCGACGGGCGCGGGACCGTAGAGGACCTGCTCGAGCGGGCCCACGCGATCGACGGCGACGCGGCGTCCGCGCGGCAGCTTGGCGTGGTGCGCCTCGGGACCCCAGTGGAAACCGCGGCCGGGGGCATCGGTCGCTCGCGCGAGCGCGACACCGAGCATGACGGCATCCGCGCCCATGGCGAGAGCCTTCACGATGTCACCGGAGGTTCCGACCCCGCCGTCGGCGATGACGTGCACGTAGCGTCCGCCCGACTCGTCGAGGTAGTCGCGACGGGCGCCGGCGACGTCGGCGACCGCGGTGGCCATGGGCGCGTGCAGGCCCAGCGTGGCGCGCGTCGTCGAGGCCGCACCGCCGCCGAAGCCGACCAGCACGCCCGCGGCCCCCGTGCGCATGAGGTGCAAAGCGGCGGTGTAGGTCGCGGCGCCGCCGACGATCACGGGCACGTCGAGGTCGTAGATGAACTTCTTCAGGTTCAGGGGCTCGTCGACGCTCGAGACGTGCTCGGCCGAGACCGTAGTGCCACGGATGACGAACAGGTCGACGCCGGCGGCGACGACGGTCTCGTACAGGTCGTTGGTGCGCTGCGGAGTGAGGGCACCCGCGACGGTCACCCCCGCAGCGCGCACCTCGGCGAGGCGGTCGCGCACGAGCTCGGGCTTGATGGGCTCGGAGTACAACTGCTGCATGCGCCGCGTGGCGTCGGCCTCGGGCAGCGTCGCGATCTCGGCCAGGAGCGGCTCGGGGTCGTCGTACCGCGTCCAGAGCCCCTCGAGGTCGAGGACGCCCAGGCCGCCGAGGCGCCCGAGCTCGATCGCGGTGCGCGGGCTGACCACGGAGTCCATCGGCGCACCGAGCACCGGGATCTCGAACGGGAACGCGTCGATGGTCCACGCGGTCGAGACGTCTTCGGGGTTGCGCGTGCGCCGCGACGGCACGACGGCGATGTCGTCGAAGGTGTACGCGCGGCGGGCGCGCTTGGCGCGGCCGAGATCGATCTCCATGGTCACCCGACCAGCCTACCCGCGCCCTCCGACATCGCCGTCGGCCGCGTCGGACTGCGCAGCAGACGCAGAGGGCGGACTCAGCGGATCGTCCGAGCCCCGCAGCAGGCGGGTGAGCAGGCCGTCGAAGGCGAACAGCACGAAGCCGATCGAGCCGAGCAGCGGGCTCAGCAGCATCGCCGCCGCGCTGAGGATGACCGCGCTGAGGCTCGCGCGACCCAGTCGCCGCGCGTCGTCCCGCGTCAGATCGGCGATCGCCCCCGAGCGCACGGCCCACGCCCACTGCAGCCAGCCCATGACGATCGCGAGGAAGAAGTTGATGGGGAGCAGGACGCGACCGAGAAGGAGGTCGGAGTGGGTGGTGTCCAGCGACGAGGTGAACGGCACGAGCACGACCAGCAGCAACCGGATGTTGTTGATCCACATGCCGGTGTCGTCGATTCGCACGATCCACTCGAACTGGCGCACGTGGGTCATCCACATCACGCACAGGATGAGGAAGCTGATGACGAACGAGAACAGCGGGTGGGCGAGATCGAGCAGACCCCGAGCCAACGCGTCGTCCGTGGTGGGCGACCCCAGCGACTGATCGGTCAGCCCCAGCACGAGCAACGTGGCCGCGATCGCGAAGACGCCGTCGGTGAACGCCTCGGTCCGCCGCGCCGACATCGACGCCGCCGGGTGGCTGCGCCGTCGGATCATGCGCACAGCGTAGCCGCGCACGTCCCTCGGAGACCACAATGGGCCGGGCTATCGGCCCGGCCCTTCGTGCGACGCGATTACTTCTTGTAGTTCGGCGCCTCGACGACGATCTGCACGTCGTGCGGGTGCGACTCCTTGAGTCCCGCCGAGGTGATGCGGACGAACTTGCCCTTGGTCTTGAGCTCCTCGACGGTGCGCGCGCCGACGTAGAACATCGACTGACGCAGTCCGCCGATCAGCTGGTAGGCCACGGCCGCGACGGGTCCGCGGTAGGGCACCTGACCCTCGATGCCCTCGGGGATCAGCTTGTCGTCGCTCGGCACGTCCGCCTGGAAGTAGCGGTCCTTCGAGTACGAGGTCTTCTTGCCGCGCGTCTGCAGGGCACCGAGCGAGCCCATCCCGCGGTACTGCTTGAACTGCTTGCCGCCCTGGAAGACGATCTCGCCCGGCGACTCGTCGGTTCCCGCGAGGAGCGAGCCGAGCATCACGGTGTCGGCGCCGGCCACGAGGGCCTTGGCGATGTCGCCCGAATACTGCAGCCCGCCGTCGGCGATCACGGGCACGCCCGCGGGGATCGCCGCCTTCGCGGCTTCGTAGATCGCGGTCACCTGGGGGACACCGACGCCCGCGACGACGCGGGTGGTGCAGATGGAGCCCGGGCCGACGCCCACCTTCACGGCGTCGACGCCCGCGTCGATGAGCGCCTGGGCGCCCTCGCGCGTGGCGACGTTGCCGCCGATGACGTCGATGTGGTCGAACGTCGGATCGGCCTTGACGCGCCGCACGATGTCGATCACGCCCGCCGACTGACCGTTGGCGGTGTCGACGACAAGCACGTCGACGCCCGCGTCGCGGAGCGCCTCGGCACGCTGCCAGGCGTCGCCGAAGAAGCCGATCGCCGCGCCGACGCGCAGGCGTCCCTGCTCGTCCTTGGTGGCGAGGGGGTACTTCTCGCTCTTGTCGAAGTCCTTGATGGTGATGAGACCGGCGAGCTTGCCCTCGTCGTCGACGAGCGGCAGCTTCTCGACGCGGTGCTTGGCGAAGGTCGCGATGACGTCGTTGGCGTGGATGCCGACGTGCCCGGTGATCAGACCGTCCTTGGTCATCACGTCCTTGACCTTGGTGGTCTGGCGCTCGAAGCCCGAGACGAAGCGCATGTCGCGGTTGGTGATGATGCCGACCAGCACGCCGTCGGGGTCGACCACCGGCAGGCCCGAGATGCGGTACTGCGCGCACATCGCGTCGACCTCGGCGACCGTGGCATCCGGGTTCGTGGTGATGGGGTTCGAGACCATGCCCGACTCGCTGCGCTTGACCTGGTCGACGATGCCGGCCTGATCCTCGATCGAGAGGTTGCGGTGCACGATGCCGATGCCGCCCTGGCGCGCGATCGCGATCGCCATGCGCGCTTCGGTGACGGTGTCCATCGCGCTCGAGAGAAGAGGCGTCGCGACCGTGATGCGGCGCGACAGACGCGACGACGTATCGGCCTCGCTCGGGATGACGTCGGTGTGCCCCGGCAGGAGCAACACGTCGTCATAGGTCAGTCCGATGAAACCGAAGGGGTCGTGCTGCTCCATGGATCCTCCTGCGCGCGCGGCGCCTGCTCTGTTCGGGACGACGTCGGCCGGAACGCGTGCGAAGCGCTCCGTCTCAAAGTGTAAGCGTCGAAGGGGTCCGTGACATTCCCGGACGTTCGTCCGCCGTGCGCAGCCGCGACGACACGGTTCGCTAACGACTCGTCACTGGAAACACGCGCGACACATTACGCTCGTAGCGTCGACCGTCGAAGCTGACGGGAAGACTTCGTCAGCGCTGCCGAACTGGAGACTCCGTGGGTCATTCCTCCCCCACCGCGATACGATCGCGATCCCTATCCCGCATGGCTGTGATCGTCTCGCTCCTCGCGAGTGCGATCGCCGTTCTGAGCCTGCTCCTCGCCTCACCGGCGAGCGCGCAGACGACGCCCGCCCCGACTCCGGCCGCCTCGGCCGGCACCGGCGACGTGTCCACTCAGTACTCGGTGGGCGGCATCATCCGCTCCGGCGACGAGCCACTCGAGGGGGTTCAGGTCACCGTCGAAGGCTCGGGCTTCAGCGAGGTCGGCACCACCGGCGCCGACGGGCGCTGGTCGGTCTCGGTCCCGGGGCCGGGCGCGTACACCGCGCAGCTGCAGGTCGACACCCTTCCCGACGGAGTCGCCCCGCGCGACCCCGACAACATCACCCGCGACGTGACGATCGGCACGACCAACACGGTCAACGTGCTGTTCCCCACGGGTGAGGGCACGGCCGCGACGGCCACGATCTGGGACACGCTTTTCTCGCGGTTCTTCTACGGCCTGAACTTCGGCCTGCTGCTGGCGCTCGCCGCGATCGGCATCTCGCTCATCTTCGGCACCACCGGCGTGAACAACTTCGCCCACGGCGAGATGCTCACCTTCGGCGCGATCATCTTCTACGTGTTCACGGCCATGGGCTGGAACATCATCCTGGCGATCCTGCTCACCGTCGCCCTCTCGGCGGCTCTCGGGTGGACACAGGATGCCGTGCTCTTCAAACCCCTGCGAAAGCGCGGGGTGGGGTTGGTACAGGTGCTCATCGTCACGATCGGTCTGTCGATCGTGCTGCGCTACCTGTACCTGTACTTCTTCGACGGCGGCACGCGCAACATCGACACCGGCATCACCGACAACGTGACCATCGGACCCGTCACGGTGACCCTGACCTCGATCATCAGCATGGGCGTCAGCATCGTGATGCTGGCCTTCGTCGCCTACTTCCTCACGCGCACCCGCATCGGCAAGGCCACGCGCGCCGTGAGCGACAACGCCTCGCTCGCCGCGGCATCCGGCATCAACGTCGACCGCGTGATCCGCATCGTGTGGGTGCTGGCGGGAGCGCTGACCGGTCTCTCGGGCGTGCTGTACGGCCTCTACCGCGGCGTCACCTGGGACATGGGTTTCGCGATCCTGCTCCTGCTGTTCGCCGCCGTCACCCTGGGTGGCCTCGGCAGCGCGTTCGGCGCTCTCGTGGGCTCGCTCATCATCGGCATCATCACGGAACTTTCCACCATCGTCATCCCTCCCGACCTTCGGTATGCGGTGGCCCTGATCGTGCTCATCGGCGTGCTGCTGTTCCGGCCGCAAGGTGTGCTCGGTCGTAAAGAGCGGATCGGTTGAGGAACGACGACATGGACTGGCTTTCGATCATCAACAACGCCGCGGGCGAGCTCATCAGCCCGACCACCGCGGCCTACGCCCTCGCCGCCATCGGCCTGAGCGTCCACTTCGGCTACGCGGGCCTGCTCAACTTCGGCCAGGCCGGCTTCATGGCGGTCGGCGCGTACGCCTTCGCCATCGCGACCCTGTCGTTCTCGGCCCCCGTGTGGCTCGCGATCCTCCTCGCCATCGTCGCCTCGGTGGTGTTCGCCTTCATCCTCGGCATCCCGACGCTGCGTCTGCGCGCCGACTACCTCGCCATCGTCACCATCGCCGCGGCGGAGATCGTGCGGTACGTGGTCTCGACCGTCGGCCTGACGGACATCACCGGCGGCTCGCAGGGCCTCAACGGCTACAACCGCGAATTCCAGGCGATGAACCCGCTCCCGGCGGGCACCTACGGCATCGGCCCCTGGACCTACTCGGCGAACGACTGGTGGGTGCGCCTGTTCGGCTGGCTGCTCGTCATCCTCGCGACGATCCTCGTCTACGTGCTCATGCGCAGCCCCTGGGGCCGCGTGGTCAAGGGCATCCGCGAAGACGAAGACGCCGTGCGCAGCCTCGGCAAGAACGTCTACTCCTACAAGATGCAGGCGCTCGTGCTCGGCGGCGTGATGGGCGGCCTGGCGGGAGTGGTGTTCATCCTCCCCCGCGCGGTGCAGCCCGGTAACTACGGAACGGCGCTGACGTTCTTCATCTGGACCGCCCTCCTGCTGGGTGGGGCCGCGACCCTGCTCGGACCCATCGTCGGCGCGATGCTCTTCTGGGTGCTGCTCTCGCTGTCGAACGGCATCATCGTGGGTCTGCGCGACGTCGGCATCCTGGGCTTCATGTCCTCCACCCAGACGGGTCAGGTGCGCTTCATCCTCGTCGGCATCGGTTTGATGCTGCTCGTGATCTTCCGGCCGCAGGGCATTTTCGGCAACAAGAAGGAGCTGTCGTTCAATGTCTGACACGACCGTCACCCACCCGCTCGTCAAGGGCGAGGTCGGCCCCGGCTGCGCGAAGGTCGACCCGATCGTCGTCGCCGACAGCGTCACCCGCCAGTTCGGCGGCCTCAAAGCCGTCGACGTCGATCACCTCGAGATCCCGCGCGGTCAGATCACCGCCCTGATCGGTCCCAACGGCGCCGGTAAGACCACGCTGTTCAACCTGCTGACCGGTTTCGACAAGCCCAACACCGGGCGCTGGAGCTTCGAGGGGTCGAACCTCGCCGGCGTCGCCGCATTCAAGGTGTCGCGCAAGGGAATGGTGCGCACCTTCCAGCTCACCAAGTCGCTGGGCCGCCTGTCGGTGCTGCAGAACATGCTGCTCGGAGCCCGCGGGCAGAAGGGCGAGAACATCTTCCGCGCCCTGATCCCCGGCATCTGGAAGTCGCAGGAGACCGAGAACACCGAGCGCGCCGACGACCTGCTGCGCCGCTTCAAGCTCGACGCCAAGCGCGAGGACTTCGCCGCGTCGCTCTCGGGTGGTCAGCGCAAGCTCCTCGAGATGGCGCGGGCGCTCATGAGCGACCCGAAGCTCGTCATGCTCGACGAGCCGATGGCCGGCGTCAACCCGGCGCTCACGCAGAGCCTGCTGGGTCACATCCTCGACCTGAAGAAGGAGGGCATGAGCGTGCTCTTCGTCGAGCACGACATGCACATGGTGCGCCACATCTCCGACTGGGTCATCGTCATGGCCGAGGGCCGGGTCGTGGCCGAGGGTCCGCCCGAGACCGTGATGAGCGATCAGGCAGTGATCGATGCCTACCTGGGCGCACACCACGACACCGACCTCGGTGACATGACCACCTCGCAGCTCGAGACCATCCAGGCCGAAGCTGCCGCCGAGGCGGAGGCGGAGCTCACCGCCGATGAGAAGGACGGGAAGCTCTGATGTCTCAGACCGCCACCGACACGCGCACGCCCGTGCTGCGCACCGACGACCTGGTCGCCGGATACCTCCCGGGCGTCAACATCCTCAACGGGTGCACCGTCGACGCCTACCAGGGCGATCTGATCGGCATCATCGGCCCCAATGGCGCCGGCAAGTCGACGCTGCTGAAGGCCATCTTCGGCCAGGTCAAGATCCGTTCGGGCTCCGTTCTGCTCAACGGTGACGACATCACCGCGCTCAAGGCCGACAAGCTCGTCGGCAAGGGCGTCGGCATGGTGCCGCAGAACAACAACGTGTTCCCGAGCCTCTCGATCGAGGAGAACCTGCAGATGGGGCTCTTCCAGCGCCCCAAGGTGTTCGCGGAGCGCTTCGAGTTCGTGACCGGCCTGTTCCCCGAGCTGGCCAAGCGCCGCCGTCAGCGCGCGGGCTCGCTCTCGGGCGGTGAGCGGCAGATGGTCGCCATGGGCCGCGCGCTCATGATGGACCCCTCGGTGCTGCTGCTCGACGAGCCGTCCGCCGGCCTCTCCCCTGTGCGTCAGGACGAGACGTTCCTGCGCGTCGCAGAGATCAACCGCGCGGGCGTGACGATCATCATGGTCGAGCAGAACGCCCGCCGCTGCCTGCAGATCTGCCACCGGGCGTACGTGCTCGACCAGGGCAAGGACGCGTACACGGGCGGTGGCCGCGAGCTGCTCAACGATCCCCGCGTCATCGAGCTGTACCTCGGCACCCTGGCGGCCGATGAGGACGCCAAGCGCGACAGCGGCAAGAACCCCCACGCTGAGTAACTCCGGCTCTTCAGTGCCCCGCGGCTCCGGCCGCGGGGCACTCGTGGTTCCGGGACGTGGATCGCGACGAGGGGCGGCCTCGGGCCACGAGCGCCCGCGTGGACCGTGCGCCGGTACGCGCTCTGTGAGCTGTCGGGATGGCATGAGTGGTCCTGTCCGCCCGGGGACCCGCCCGTTCCGCCTGTGAGGCGCACAGAGCCGGGACGGGCATCCCGGCGCGTCCTCCGCACCCGCTGCGCGCACGGGAGCCGTCGACCCGCTCTCGACCGGCACCGCGAACACCGCACCGCGACCCCGCAACGCGAACGCCGCCGCCCGCAACCCGAACGCCGCCCCCGGCAATGCGAAGAGGCCCGGATCCTCACGGATCCGGGCCTCTCGTACGAACTCAGGTCACTCGTTGAGCGAACCGAACTCCGTGTTCAGCAGGGTGTACTTGTTGTCGGCACCGTACTGGTAGATGCCGATGTACGCCTCGGTCGGGTCACCGTTGCCGTCGAAGGTGATCGGGCCCGAGACACCGTCGTAGTCGATGTCGGTGCCGGCGTTGATCAGCTTGAGGCAGTCGGCGAAGGTCGTGCACTTCTCGCCGTCCTCGGAGACCGACTGCATGTTGTCGCGGATCGCGGTACCCGAGTCGTCCTTGGCCTGCGCCGCGGCGAGGGCCGCGACGATGACGGCGTCGTACGACTCCGGCGCGTAGCTGTAGTCGGTCAGCGCGGGGTCGACTTCCTTCAGGCGGTCCTGGAAGGAGGTGTCGGCCGGGTTGCCGGGCAGCGTGCCCTTGGCGCCCTGCAGCGTGCCGGCGGGGAACTCGTACGAGTTCGACAGGTTGCCGTCGACGAAGTAGACCTTCGACGCCGGGTAGCCCTGCGTGCTGACGAGCTGCGGGATGATCGACGAGGTCTCCTCGAAGGCGATGACCGCGACGGCGTCGGGCTTGGCCGCGAGCAGCTGGTCGACCTGCGAGGTGAACACGGTGTCACCCGGGTTGTAGGGAACAGCGACCGAGACCTCGCCACCGGCGGCCTCGACGGCCTTGGTCGCGTTGTCCTTGAGGCCGATGCCGTACGGGTCGTTGATGTAGATGATGCCGATGTTGGCGGCACCGTCTCCGGTCATCAGGTTTCCGAGCACGCGGCCCTGCAGCACGTCGGAGGGCGCGGTGCGCCAGTAGTACCCGTCGTCGGCGTAGGTCGTGAAGTCGGGCGAGGTGTTGGCCGGCGAGATCTGCACGACACCCGCGTTGACCAGCTGGTCGACGAACGTGAACGACACACCCGACGAGGCGGCACCGATGACGACGTCGGCGCCCGCGTCGACGAGCTCGGTGGCCGACTGCGTGGCGATGTCGGTGGTGGTGTCACCCGAGTCGCGCTCGGTCAGCTCGGTCTTGAAGGGGAAGTCGCCGCCGGTGGCCTCGATGTCCTTGATGGCGAGCTTGACACCCGCGACCTCGGGCGGGCCGAGGAAGGCGAGGTTACCCGTGGCGGGCAGGATCGTGCCGACGTGGAACGTGCCGTCGGCGGTCGAGGTTGCCCCGCCGCCGGACGATGCGCTGGGCGCTGCGGCTTCGCTGCCGCCGCCACCAGAGCATCCGGCGAGGACGAGCGCGCTGGCGCCGACCAGGGCGATACCGCCGAGGACCTTCGCGGTGCGCGTACGCGTGAAGACGTTCATAGGGCTCCTTGCTGTGAATGAACGTTCGGCGACCCTTTGGGCCGCCTGGTGTCCCCAAACCTAATCGGCCGCGCATTTTCCGCGTGTTGCCGTTCGTTAACGATGTGGGTCGAAGCGGTCACGGCCGCATAACGGTTGGCATCGCGCGTTGACGGAGCCCCTCATCGCACCTACCCGACGGGACCGATTACGAAGAAGGAGCCGATTCGAGAAGCGCGATCCCGCGGGGTGCTCACACTCTGGCAGACCCCCGCCGCCGACGTCTGTAGACCGAACGGGGGACGCGGGGCGTTCAGACGGGTTCGACGACGTCGGCGACCACTCGGCGGTTGCGCCGCGACGCGATGACGGAGTCGACGCTGAGCATCGCCAGGGCGATCCACACGAGGGCGAAGCCGATCCACCGCTCGATGGTCATCGGCTCACCGAGCACCCACACGCCGATCGCGAACTGGATGATCGGCGCCACGAACTGCAGCAGTCCGATCACCGTCAGCGGCACGCGCCGCGCGCCCGAGGCGAACAGCAGCAGGGGCACGGCGGTGACGGCGCCGGCGAGCAGCAGCAGCACGGTGTGCAGCACGCCCGCGGTGCCGAGGGTGATGCCCGTGAGGTTCGCCACGAAGAACAGTTGGATCACGGCGACCGGCAACAGCCACATCGACTCGAGGGTCAGCCCGCTGACGGCGTCGACCGCCGGCCCGATCTGCTTCTTCACGAGACCGTAGAAGCCGAACGAGAACGCCAGCGTCAGGGCGATCCAGGGGAAGGCGCCGTAGCCGATGACGATCACCGCGACGGCGACGACGGCCAGGCCGATCGCGATCCACGGGATCACGCGCAGCCGCTCGCGCAGAACGATGACCCCCAGCAGCACGGTGACGATCGGGTTGATGAAGTAACCGAGGCTCGTCTCGATCACGTGCCCGGTCAGCGCCCCGAACAGATACGTCTGCCAGTTCACGTAGATCAGCACGCCGGCCAGCGCCGTGAGCGCCATCAGCCGCGGCTGGCGCACGATCGCGAGGAACGCCTTCCAGGTGCGCAGCACCGTGAGCAGCAGGAGGCAGAACACGAACGCCAGGATGATCCGCCACGCGACGACCTCGAACGGGCCGGTGGGGGCGAGCTGCAGGAAGTAGATGGGCAGGACGCCCCACAGCAGATAGGCGGAGAAGGCGTAGAGCACTCCGCGGTTGCTCCCGCCGGTGGATGCGGGGGCGGCGGGGGTCACCGATTCAGCCTACGCGGCGCGAGGAGAGGCCGAGCGACGCCGGTGCACTCTTTCCTGCCAGAGGCCCCGGCCGATCCCGGGAACGACGAAGACCCCGGATGCCGTGGCATCCGGGGTCTTCGGAGGATCTCACTCGATCAGCGGACGACGACCGCCAGCACGTCGCGAGCCGAGAGCACGAGGTACTCTTCGGCGCCGAACTTGACCTCGGTGCCGCCGTACTTGCTGTAGAGCACGCGGTCGCCGACGGCGACGTCGAGGGGGACACGGTTGCCGTTGTCGTCGATGCGGCCGGGGCCGACGGCGACGACTTCGCCCTCCTGCGGCTTCTCCTTGGCGGTGTCGGGGATGACGAGACCACTCGCGGTGGTCTGCTCAGCCTCGACCTGCTTGATGACGATGCGGTCCTCGAGCGGCTTGATGGAAACCGACACGGTCTACCTCTTCTTTCTCGTTACAGAAGACTTGTCAGCACTCACGCGGGGAGAGTGCTAATCCGAGTGTAGAGAAGCGTTGGCACTCACGCAACGCGAGTGCCAACACGGCCGCCCGCCTAGGCTGAATCGGTGGACACCAGCGAGCTGACCGCCCTGCTCACGCCCGAGGGCCTGCGCCTCCTCGACGAGGCCGGACCCATCGCCTCGACCGACGACGCCGCCCGCACGGTGTCGCGCCTGCGCGCCGCGGGTCACTCCCCCGACCTCGTCTCGGCGGTCGTCGGGCAGGCACGGCTGCGGGTCAAGGCGGCGACGAAGTTCGGCCCGTTCGCCGAACGCATGCTCTTCACCCGCGCAGGCCTCGAGCAGGCGACACGTTTGTCGATCGCGGCCCGCCACGCCGGCCGCTTTCGCGCCGCCCGCATCGACAGCGTCGCCGACCTCGGCTGCGGGATCGGCGGCGACGCCCTCGGGATGGCGGGCATCGGCGTCCGCGTGCACGCCGTCGACGCCGACGAGGTCACCGCGGCGATCGCGGCGTACAACCTCGCTCCGTTCGGCGATGCGGCCTCTGTCACCCACGCGCGCGCGGAAGACGTCGACCTCAGCGGGACGGATGCCGTGTGGCTCGACCCCGCGCGACGCACGGCGGGCCATTCCGAGACGCGCCAGGTGTCGGCCGCCGAGTGGTCGCCCTCTCTCGAGTGGGTGTTCGAGCTGCTGAAGACGAAACCGGGCGGAGTGAAGCTCGGGCCGGGCTTCGACCGCGCCCAGATCCCCGACGACCTCGAGGCGCAGTGGATCAGCGCCGACGGCTCGACCATCGAGCTCGTGCTCTGGTCGGGCTCCCTCGCCCGCGAAGGCGTGCGGCGCGCCGCCCTCGTCGTGCGCGGGAGCGACGCGTGGGAGCTCACGGCGCCCGCCGACACCCCCGACGTCGAGGTGCGCGAGCTCGGCGCTTTCGTGCACGAACCCGACGGCGCCGTCATCCGCGCGCGCCTCATCGGCGAGGTCGCCCGAGCGCTGGATGCCGGGATGCTGGCGCCCGGCATCGCCTACCTCACCTCCGATGCGGCGCTGACGAGTCCGTTCGTGTCGTCGTTCCGCGTGCGGGAGCAGCTGCCCGCCGACCCCAAGAAGCTCGCGCAGGCGCTTCGCGCGCGCGGCATCGGCACCCTCGAGATCAAGAAGCGCGGCGTCGACGTCGACCCGGCGGTGCTGCGCAAGAAGCTGTCGCTGCGCGGCGACGAGTCGGCGACGCTGATCCTCACCCGCGTGGGCTCGAAGCGCCTCGCCCTGCTGGCCGACCGCGTGTGACGGCAGACGCGCTCCTGCGCGTCAGACCACGGCGAGCTGCGAGAAGCCCCAGATGAGCCATCCGGCGCTGAAGACGATCGACAGCAGCGAGAGGCACAGCGACCAGACCCCCACCCGGGTGCTGTCGTGGGGTCGCCGCAGCGAGATGATCGACAGGATCACCGCGACGGCGCCCAGCGGCAGCAGCCAGCCGGTGAAGAACGAGGCGACGAGCGCGAGGATCGCCGCCGCGAGCGCCCCCGGTGCGAGCGACAGCGGGGTCGGCGGTGCGGGCGGCACGTAGGGGATCAGGTGATCGCCGAAGGCGGCCATCTCGAGCTGGGCGGTCGGCAGTCGCTCGGGGTCGTCGTCGGCCGGGGCGGCAGCAGACCGCGACGCCTGCGCGGCGAGACGGGCGGCGTCCGACGGGTCGAGAGAAGGCACGGGCGGGGCGTCCTTGCGGGCGCGTCGCGTGGGCGGTGTGGGCTCGCTCACGGGGCGCTGCCCGAGGGGAGCATCGGAGCCACGGCATCCGGGTCTTCGTCCACCTGGATCTCGGTCACCGGGAGCGTCGAGTCGGCCCCGAAGGCGAGCGTCGAGGGGCGGCGACCCGACGAGATCAGTTCGGCGGCGAGCGCCGCGATCATCGCACCGTTGTCGGTGCACAGTCGCAGGGGCGGAATGCGCACCGCGACGCCCGCGGCCGCCGCCCGCTCGAGGGCGACGTCGCGCAGGCGCTTGTTGGCGATCACTCCCCCGCCCAGCAGCAGACGCGGCACCTCGAATCGCGCGCACGCGTCGAGGGCCTTCGTGACGAGCACGTCGACGACGGCCTCGCGGAACGACGCCGCGACGTCCGACACCGGCACCGGCTGACCGGCAGCCTCGTGCTGCTCCACCCACCGGGCGACGGCGGTCTTGAGCCCCGAGAACGAGAAGTCGTAGCGGTGCGCGGCCATGTCGGAGGCCCGCGAGAGGCCCCGGGGGAAGCGGATCGCCGTGGGATCGCCGTCGGCGGCCGCCCGGTCGATCTCGGGTCCGCCGGGGTAGGGCAGCTTCAGCAACCGGGCGACCTTGTCGAAGGCCTCGCCCGCGGCGTCGTCCATCGTCTCGCCCAGCAGTTCGACGTCGCTGGTGAGGTCGCGGACGAGCAGCAGCGAGGTATGACCGCCGCTCACCAGCAGCGCGACGGTCGGATATTCGAGCTCGCCCGCGTCGGCGTCGAGGATGTCGGCGGCGATGTGACCGACCAGGTGGTTCACCGCGTACAGCGGCTTGTCGAGCGCGACCGCGAGGCCCTTTGCCGCTCCGACGCCGACCATCAGCGCGCCGGCGAGACCCGGGCCGCTGGTCACGGCCACGGCGTCGAGATCGGCCAGGGTCACGCCGGCCTCGGCGAGCGCGGCGTCGATCGAGGGCTGCAGCGCCTCGAGGTGGGCGCGCGCGGCGACCTCGGGCACGACGCCGCCGTAGCGCGCGTGCTCGTCCATGCTCGACGCGATGGTGTTGCTGAGCAGCTGCCGACCGCGCACGATCCCGATGCCGGTCTCGTCGCAGCTGGTCTCGATGCCGAGTACGAGGGGAGCGTCCATCAGCACCATCCCTTTCCGCTGGTGGTGGTGGGGGTCTCGGAGATCCCGGATGCCGGCTCCTGCGCACGCCGCGCGCTCCAGCCCCGCAGGTCGAGCTGCATCACGATCGCGTCGACGTCGTCGGGCTGGTAGTACCGCGGTCGTCGTCCGACCTCGACGAAGCCCTCGGAGAGGTACAGCCTCTGCGCGACCGGGTTGTCGGCGCGCACCTCGAGGAACACGTCGTGCACCTCGCGCCGCGCGGCTTCGTCGAGCAGGGCGGCGAGAAGGGCACGGCCCCGCCCCCGACCCCGCGCGGACTCGGAGATCGTGATCGTCTGGATGTCGGCATCCCGAGCCCCGCGCACCGCGCGCAGGCCCGCGTAGCCGACGAGACTCCCGGCCTCTTCGACGACGACGTACCACCCGTGCGGCGAGGCCAGCTCTTCGCGCATCATGGCCGGGCTCCAGGCGTCGGTCGGGAACGACGCGTGCTCGAGCGCCATGATCGCGTCGAGGTCGGCGGCGGTCGCCACCCGCGTCGACATCAGCTGACCCGCTTCGGCGCGTGGGCGGCGACGACGTCGGGGCTGCGCAGGTACAGCGGCTCGGGGCCGGCGAGCGTGCGATCGGCGTCGAGGGCGCGCGCTGCGGCGAGCGCGATCATCGCGGCCGACACGCTCGTGGCGTCGTAGCGGCGTGCCCCGTGCTCCTCGAGGCGCGCGTCGAGGTCGTCGCGAGGGCTGAGAGCCGCCTCGGTCACGCGCACGGGCAGTCCGTCGTCGTCGAGCCCGTCGTAGACGCTGTAGGCGAATTCTCTGCGGCGGGCGTCGGTCACGACGGCGAAGCGGCCGGTCTCGGTACCGGTCAGGGCGTCGGCGAGCAGGACGCCGAGCGCGACGCCGTCGTGGCTCGGCACGGCGACCAGCGGCACGCCGCGACCAAGCGCATAGACCCGAGCGGTGGCGATGCCCACGCGCAGCCCGGTGAAGGGCCCCGGTCCCATGCCGATCGCGACATGCGTCGGCGCGGGAGCTGCGGTGGTGGCGCGTCGCAGCAGGTCGCCGATCACCTCGGCGTGCCCGAGAGGGTTGCTGCTCTGCTCCTCGGCGAGGATCTCGCCGTCGCGAGCGATGGCCGCGACAGCGGTGCCGAGCGAGGTGTCGATGCCGATGATCACGGTTCCAGGGTAGTCGGCGCCTCCGACACGGCATCCGGGACCACCTCCGCTCCGAAGAAGGGACATGGATGCCACCGACCTCGGCCTGCGCCGCGTCATCGTGCCCACGGGGGTGGGGCCGATCGTCGTGCGCGCGGGTCGGGCGTCGGGGAACCCCGTCGCCACGGTCCTCCTGCACGGGGCCGCGGGATCGTGGCGCACGTGGGTACCGCTCATCGCGGCATCCGACGCCCTGCGCCTGCCGCTGTCCGACATCGTGGCGATCGACCTCCCCGGCTGGGGCGAGACGCCGGGCCCGGTCCCCGACCCCGCCGACCTCGCGGTCGCGGTCGCCGCCGTCGCCCGGGCACTCGGATACCCGCGCTGGCGCATCGTCGGCCATTCCCTCGGCGGCGTGATCGCGCTCGACGTCGCCGCACGCTTTCCGAACGACACCGTCGCGGTCGGTGTGGTCTCACCGAGCGGCGCCGGAGCACGTACCGTCGGCCGGCGCCCGATCGCGAAGGCGGCGCGGTTGCCGTGGCTCGCCGGGATGGTTCTGGCCATGCGCATCCTGCGCGCGCTCGGACCGCTGTCCGCCCCGCTGCTGCGGGTCCTGCGCCGCACGGGTCTGCTGCACCGTCTGGCGCGGCCCCTGTTCCGGCATCCGGACGGGGTGGATCGGGCGGTGACCGACGCCCTCGCCACGGAGATCCGTCCGACGGCGTTCCTCGCCGCGATGCAGGCGTCGCGCACGCACGACGACGGCGTCTGGCGACGCATCTCCTGCCCCGTGCGCTCGGTCCGAGGCGAGCACGACGTCTTCGTCTCCGCCCGCGACGCACACGATTGGGCGCGCCTCATGCGCGACTACGACGACCGCGTGCTCGCCGACAGCGGCCACTTCGCCCACGTCGAGCAGCCGGTCGAGACGCTGCGCGCCCTCCGCGAGGTGTGGTCGGCGCATCGCGCACCCGCGCGCGGTGCCGGCGGCCGACAGCGGCCCACCGGCCAGACGCGGCGTTTCAGGGACGACGCGAGATCGTGACCGTCCGCGGGGCGTCGGCGTCGAGCTCGACGGTGTGCACCGCGATCTCACCGCAGGCGTTGTCGACACCGCGGCCGCCGACCTGACGCGAGATCTCGATCTCCCACCATCGGTCGGCCAAGTACTCCGCGACCCCGCGCCCCCACTCGACGATGACGGCGGATCCGGCCACGTCGATGTCGAGGTCGTCGAGTTCGACGGCCGCCCCGAGCCGGTACGCGTCGACATGCACCAGCGGAGTCCCCCCGACCAGCGAGGGGTGCGTGCGCGCGATCACGAACGTCGGACTCTGGACGGGACCCCGGATGCCGAGACCCTCGCCGATCCCCCGGGTCAGGGTCGTCTTCCCCGCCCCGAGCGGGCCGGTGAGCACCACGACGTCGCCCGGCTCGAGGACGCGACCGATCGCGCGGCCGAGCTCCTCCATGTCGCCGGGGGCGTCGATGACGCGCTCGCCCAGCAGGTCGTCCGGAATGCTCATGCCCCGCCCTCCCGTCGCGGTACGCGCGCCCCCACCCGCGTGACGATCTCGTAGTCGATGGTGTCGGCGGCCTCCGCCCACTCGCGCGCCGAGGGCACACCCAGGGTCGGGTCGCCGAAGAGTACGACCTCGTCGCCCACGGCCACCGGGTGATCGCCGACGTCGACGACGAACTGGTCCATCGCGATGCGACCCGCGACGGTGAACCGACGACCGCCGATCGTCACGGGGCCCCGACCCGAGGCCTGTCGCGGCACGCCGTCGGCGTACCCGAGGGGCACGAGCGCGAGGGTGGTGTCGGTCGTCGTGCGGTAGTCGTAGCCGTACGAGACCCCGGTGCCGGCGGGCACGCGGCGCACGGCCGCGACGGCGCCGCGCAAGGTCATCGCGGGGCGCAGACCCAGATCGGCGGGCGTCCGGTCGTCGAACGGCGAGACGCCGTAGATGCCGATGCCGATGCGCACGCAGCCCAGCCGCGCCTCGGGAAGGGCGATCGCCGCGTTCGTCGCGGCGATGTGGCGCAGCGGAGGGGTCAGGCCGACGCCCGCGGCGAGCACGACGCCCTCCTCGAACTTCGCCAGCGCCGCCCGATCGTCGTCGATGCTCGTGTTCGACAGGTGGGAGAACAGCCCGACCACGCGCAGGCGACCGATCCGCTCCAGACGCGCGGCCTCCGAGAACACCTGCCGCCAGTCCGCCGGTGCGATGCCGTTGCGCGAGAGCCCGGTCTCGATCTTCAGGTGGACGGCGGCGGGGCGCTCGCCCTGGGCGGCCTCCGCTGCCCGCAACAGCTGGTCGAGGTCGGAGATGCCGAGCTCGACCTCGTGTCGCACGGCCTCGACGAACGACGCGCCGGGCGCGTGCAGCCACGCGAAGAGCGGGGCGCGGATGCCGGCGCGACGCAGCGCCAGGGCCTCGTCGATGTCGGAGACGCCGATGCGGGTCGCCCCTCCCCGCAGCGCCGCCTGCGCCGCGCGGAACGCACCGTGGCCGTAGCCGTCGGCCTTGACCACGGCGATGATCTCGGAGCCGGTCAGCCGGCGCAGGTGCCGGACGTTCTCGGTGATCGCGTCGACGTCGATGAGCGCTTCGCGCAGCACCCCGGATGCCATGCTCACGCGGTGTCCTCTCGGGTGGGTTCGATTCCGGATGCCGCCTCGGCGACCACGTAGGCCGTCGCGAGCCCGGCATCGTGCGACATCGACAGGTGCACAGCGGTGATGCCGCGTGCAGCGATGGTCGCCGCCGTCTCTCCGCTGAGCGCGAAGACGGGGCGACCCGACGGCTCCGAGGTGACCTCGATGTCGGTCCAGTGCACGCCGTCCGACCCTCCGAGGGCCTTGATGAGCGCTTCTTTCGCGGCGTACCGGGCGGCCAGCGATCGCGGCTTGAGCACGCGCTCCGCGGGGGCGAACAGACGCGGCAGCAGGCGCGGGGTGCGAGCGAGGTGCTCCTCGAACCGCGGAACGTCGACCAGGTCGACGCCGATTCCGACGATCATGGGCCCTCCCCTCTCGGCATCCGTTCCATTCTGCCGGTGCCGGCGGGCACCCGAGACGACGAAGGGGCCGGATGCCACGGCATCCGGCCCCGAAGACGACGAGTCCTACTCGACCGTCACCGACTTCGCCAGGTTGCGCGGCTGGTCGACGTCGAGGCCCTTCGCCTCGGCGAGGCCCATCGCGAAGATGTGCAGTGGCACCACGGCCAGCAGCGGCTCGAAGAGGGGGGCCGCGAGCGGGATGCGCAGAACCTCATCGGCGGCGGGCAGCACGGCCACGTCGCCCTCCTCGGCGATCGCGATCACGCGGGCACCGCGGGCGCGGATCTCCTCGATGTTCGAGACGACCTTCTTGTGCATCTCACCCGACCCGCGCGGGCTCGGGACGACGACGAACACGGGCTGTCCGGGCTCGATCAGCGCGATGGGACCGTGCTTGAGCTCGCCGGCGGCGAAGCCCTCGGCGTGGATGTAGGCCAGCTCCTTGAGCTTGAGCGCACCCTCGAGCGCGATCGGGTAGCCGACGTTGCGGCCGAGGAACAGCACCGAACGGGTGTCGGCCATCCAGTGCGCGAGCTGCTCGATGCGCGACTGCTCGGTCTCGAGCACGCGGGCGATCTTGCCGGGCACGGCCTCGAGCTCGGTCACGGCCTCGACGGCCACGACGGGGTCGATGGCGCCGCGCACACGGCCCACGTGCAGCGCAAGCAGGTACAGGGCGGTGATCTGCGCGACGAAGGCCTTGGTGGAGGCCACAGCGACCTCGGGGCCGGCGTGGGTGTACACGATGGCATCCGACTCGCGCGGGATCGTGGCGCCCTGGGTGTTGCAGATCGACAGCGTCTTGGCACCGCGCGAACGCGCGTACTTCACGGCCATCAGCGTGTCCATCGTCTCGCCCGACTGGCTGATCGAGACGACGAGGGTGCGCGCGGAGAGCACGGGGTCGCGGTAGCGGAACTCGTGCGCAAGCTCGACGTCGACGGGAACACGCGTCCACGTCTCGAGCGCGTACTTGCCGACCATGCCGGCGTAGGCGGCGGTGCCGCACGCGATGACGAGGATGCGGTCGATGTCGGCGAGGAACTCGTCCATGCCGTCGAGCTCGGGAATCTCGACGCGGCCCTCGTGGATCCGACCGCGCAGCGTGTTGGCGACGGCCTCGGGCTCCTCCGAGACCTCCTTGGCCATGAACGACGACCAGCCGCCCTTCTCGGCAGCCGAGGCGTCCCAGGTGACCTCGAACGGCTCGACCTCGACGGGCGCGCCCGAGAAGTCGGTGACCTCGACGCCCTCGGGCGTGATCGCGACGATCTCGTCCTGACCGATGGCCAGCGCGTTGCGCGTGTGCTCGACGAAGGCGGCCACGTCGGAGCCGAGGAAGTTCTCGCCCTCGCCGAGTCCGATCACCAGCGGGGAGTTGCGGCGCGCGCCGACGACGAGGCCGGGGTGGTCCTTGTGCATCGCGAGCAGCGTGTACGCGCCCTCGAGGCGCGACACGACGGCGCGGAACGCCGCGACGAGGTCACCCGTGCGGGCGTACTCGCGGCCGATCATGACCGCGGCGACCTCGGTGTCGGTCTCGCTGCGGAAGGCGAAGCCCTCTCCGACCAGCTCGCTCTTGAGTTCGGCGAAGTTCTCGATGATGCCGTTGTGGATGACGGCGAGCTTGTCGTCGTCGGCCAGGTGCGGGTGCGCGTTGGCGTCGGTCGGCCCGCCGTGCGTCGCCCACCGCGTGTGGCCGATCCCGGTGGTGCCGTCGGGCATGGGCGACGACGCCAGGTCGTCGCGCAGCACCGCGAGCTTGCCCGCGCGCTTGCGCATGTCGAGCTGACCGTCGCCGTCGATCACGGCGATACCCGCGGAGTCGTAGCCCCGGTATTCCAGACGCGACAGCCCCGCGATGAGAATGTCCTGGCTCTGCCGAGGACCCACGTAACCGATGATTCCGCACATGGGGTCGAGTCTACGTGGCAGGCCTGAGTGAACCCCTCCGCAGCGAGGCGAGGCGCCCGCCCAGTCGCATCCACGACCCGTCTCTGACCAGCAGCAGGTCAAGGGCGATCATCATGAGCGAGAACGGCCACAGCCCCAGCAGGATCGCGATGCCCAGGTGCATCCCGGTGATGAGGAACACCGCGGCGTACCGCGTGGGCTTCCACAGGATCATGAGCGGGAACAGCATCTGCACCCACAGGGCGAGCCACGTGGCCAGCGCGACCATGGGCGCGGACTGCCACGCCAGCTGGCTGAGCGCCGGGAGCACATGGAACTGCTCGATGCTCAACGCGTAGTAGATCGCCGTTCCGTTCAACCACTCCTCGCCCTGGAACTTCAGCACGCTCGAGACGAAGTACACGAGCAGGATCTGGAAGACGCAGAGGATCAGCACCGTGTTGTGCAGCCACGCCCCGAGCCACATCGGCACCCACGCCGGTCGCCGCCGCGCCCAGAACGAGGCACGGGCGCCGCGTCGGTGGCGCACCCACGCATCGACCGAGAAATGCCGGCTGAGGTCGGCGAACACCACGAACACCAGCACGATGCGCATGAGCGTGTCGCCGCCGTTGCCGAGCAGCGTCGTGTTCGTCGACAGGCCGACCCACAACACCATCAGCACGGGGGTGACCCACCGGGTCTTGAAGCCGGCGACGAACACCACCGCGAGCACGATGAGGAGGTGGAAGCAGATCTCGAAGACCACCGCGTTGTCTTTCGGGAAGAACACGCGCAGCGGCTCCCACCAGCCCCGCCGGCTCGCCTCGGGCTCCACCCACCAGGCGCCCGCTCCCCAGAGGTACTGCCGATCGGCGTAGCTGGGCACCAGCACGATGAGCATCGACAGCCCCATCAGGATGCGCAGGATCGAGAAGCCGATCGTGGCGTGCGGCCGGTCCATGATCCAGTCCACGAACCGCGGCCACAGCGCCGAGGGCCGAAGCCTCTCGCGCAGCGGTTGCGGGCGGGCGATGGATGCCGTTGTGTTCATCGTCCCGTGTACCTCTCGACGACCTCGTCGTAGATGGCTTGGACCTCGTCGGTCGGTGCCGCGGCCGGCTGACGCCAGCCGAATGTGATGTAGGACAACTCCGTCTGCCGCTCCTGATCGAATCGGTGGAGGAAATCGTTCGGTCGATCCGACTCGATGCGCCACCGCACGCGCTCGACCGGCCGGTCGAAGTACGCGGTGCCGAAGGCCGAGGCGAAACGAACGAGCATGTAGTCGTAGCGCAGGTAGCTCACCGCGGCGGCCCGACTGCCCTCGAGGCCGTCGAGCTGGGTGAGCAGGTCTCCGGCGTCCACGGGCTCGAACGCGCCGCCGCCGAGCCCCCGGATGAAGGTGTCGCGCACCCGATCCCGCTGCTGCGGGCTCAGCGCCTGGTACCGCGTGAACATCGCCTGGGTCGCGTTGAACGAGTTCTTCGAGATGCGCGACGGCATCGGGATGCCACGGGCCGACGTGAACTCGATGTCGGTCACGTCGACCCAGTCGCTGTGGACGAGCTCGTTGCCGTCGCGCCACTGCACCTGGATCTGGAGGTTGCGATTGACCTTCATGATGTTCGGCGCGAAGACGTTCCAGCGCTGCGAGAACCAGGGCGAGAACACCTCACTCACGACCGGTCGAGTCGGAGACGTCGGGACGGTGAACGACCCGGCGACGAAGGCGTATCCGGCGACGATGGCGAGGGTCGCGGCGGCGGCGACCGCCGCGACCCTCGTCGACCGCCCGGTGGAGGGACGCCCCTCCGCAACCCCCGTGTCAGGGGCGCCCTCCACCGTGGTCGTCTTACTCACCGGCGTTCGTCCTCCGGTTCTCGCGGCGACGGATGCTCCAGAGCCCGGCACCGAAGAGCAGCAGGAGAGTCGCTCCACCGAGAGCCAGAGGTGCGTTCACCTCGGCACCGGTCTGCGGGAGACCGCCCTGGATGCCGTCACCACCACCGTCCCCGCTGGGGCCGGCGTTCGCGGGATCGACGACCAGGAAGGCCGTGTTCTCGCGGTCCTGCGGCAGGTCGCCCGTGACCGATCCGCGAATCTCGACGCGGTGTGCGCCGAGCTCGAAGTCCGGTCCGACGGCGAACGACATGCGGGCCATGCCGGAGGCATCGACCGTCACCGGGGTCAAGTCGAACGGCGTCGAGAACACCGTCGCGAAGACCGTCTCACCGGGCTGGAAGCCCGAGACGACGATGTTCTGACGGGCGTCCGTACCGCGGACCACCACACCGTTCACCGCGTCGGCTCGGGCTCCCGCGGTGGGGTCCCCGTCCGTCGCGTCGCCATCGGCGGCGTCGGTCGCGTCAGCGGCATCGGCCGCGTCAGCGGCGTCCGTCGCGTCTGCATCGACCATGTCGGCGTCGGCAACGTCGGCGTCAGCAACGTCAGCGTC
The DNA here is from genome assembly GCF_021026215.1 of Microbacterium sp. JC 701. NCBI lineage: Bacteria > Bacillati > Actinomycetota > Actinomycetes > Micrococcales > Microbacteriaceae > Microbacterium > Microbacterium sp. JC 701. The sequence continues at coordinate 915,993 of NZ_JAJNCV010000001.1, read as the reverse complement.
AGCAACGTCAGCGTCAGCCACATCGGCGTCGGCGACATCCACGTCAGCGACGTCGGCGTCGACCATGTCAGCGTCGGCAACGTCGGCGTCAGCCACGTCGGCGTCAGCCACGTCGGCGTCAGCCACGTCGGCGTCAGCAACGTCAGCGACATCCGCGTCAACCATGTCGGCATCCACCATGTCCGCGTCTGCGACGTCGGCGTCGGCGTCGACCATGTCAGCGTCGGCCACGTCGGCGTCAGCCACATCGGCGTCAGCCACGTCAGCGTCAGCGACATCCGCGTCAGCGACATCCGCGTCAGCGACATCCGCGTCAGCGACATCCGCGTCCACCATGTCGGCCTCCACCATGTCGGCGTCAGCCACGTCCGCGTCAGCGACGTCGGTGTCAGCGACGTCGGCGTCGATGTCGAGCACGTCGGCGTCGGCGTCGGCATCGAAGACGTCGACGTCGAGACCGTCGGCGTCGATCACGTCGAGGTCCAGGCCGTCGGCGTCACCGTCGATGTCGAGCACGTCGGCGTCAGCGTCGAGCACGTCGGCGTCGGCGTCGATGTCGAGCGCGTCGAGCACGTCGGTCACGTCGATGTCGAGCACGTCCAGCGCGTCGGTGTCAGCGGCATCCGCGTCGACCACGTCTGCGGCGTCAGCACCGTCGGCGTCGATGTCGAGCACGTCGGCGTCAGCATCGATCACGTCGAGCACGTCCACCGCGTCGAGCACGTCGGTCACATCGAGCACGTCAGCGTCAGCGTCGAGAACGTCCGCGTCGGCGTCGATGTCGAGCGCGTCGAGCACGTCGGTGACGTCGATGTCGAGCACGTCCAGCACGTCGAGACCGTCAGCGTCGACGACGTCGAGGACGTCGAGAACGTCAGCGGCGTCGGCGTCCGCTCCGTCGGCGTCGATGTCGAGCACGTCGGCGTCGGCATCGAGGATGTCGATGTCCAGCGCGTCCGCGTCGAGCAGGTCGATGTCCAGACCCTCGGCGTCACCGTCGATGTCCAGCACGTCCGCGTCCGCATCCAGCAGGTCGAGGGTGCCGTCGATGTCGAGGGCGTCGAGCAGGTCGGTCACGTCCAGGTCGAGCACGTCCAGAGCGTCGGCGTCAGCGGCATCCGCATCGGCCACGTCCGAGGCGTCCACCGTGTCGGCGTCGATGTCGAGCACGTCGGCATCCGCGTCCAGGATGTCGAGCACGTCCACCACGTCGAGCACGTCGGTCACGTCCAGCACGTCGGCATCGGCGTCGAGCAGATCGAGGTCTGCGTCGAGGTCGAGAGCGTCGAGCACGTCGGTCACATCGATGTCGAGGATGTCCAGCGTGTCGGTGGCATCCACGTCGAGCACCTCGGTCGCGTCGACCACGTCAGCGGCGTCGAGCACCTCGGCCGCGTCGACGACGTCGGCGCCGTCCGCGTCGATGTCGAGCACGTCGGCGTCCGCGTCCAGGATGTCGATGTCCAGCGCATCCGCGTCGATCAGGTCGATGTCGAGACCCTCGGCGTCACCGTCGATGTCCAGCACGTCCGCGTCCGCGTCGAGCAGGTCGAGGGTGCCGTCCAGGTCGAGGGCGTCCAGCACGTCGGTCACGTCGATGTCGAGCACGTCGAGCGCCTCCGCGTCGGCGGCGTCGGCGTCGGCCACATCCGTCGCGTCGACGGTGTCGGCGTCGAGGTCGAGCACGTCGGCATCCGCGTCGAAGGCGTCGATGACGTCCAGGTCGAGCTGGTCGACGACGTCGGTGACATCGAGCACGTCGGCGTCGGCGTCGAGCAGATCGAGATCCGCGTCGAGATCGAGGGCGTCGAGCACATCCGCGACGTCGATGTCGAGCGTCGTGTCGACGGCGTCCGCCAGGTCGAGGGCGTCGACCACGTCCGTGACGTCGAGGTCGAGCGTCCCGTCGATCAGGTCGAGCACTCCGAGCTGGATGGGCGCCGGGGCGCTCACCGTCGGAGCGGCCTGCGCGGCCGTGACCCCGCCGAACAGGCTGAGCGATCCCGCGCCCACCGCTGCGGCGACCTTGATCGCGGCGCGTCCGGTGCGACTGCCCGTCCACACCCGACCGTTCTCCGTCGACCCGCTGCCGGGACCGGAACCCCGGTCCCTCCATCTCACGCGAAACATATGACTCCCCCTTCGGTACGCCGGCGCCGCCGTCGGCGCAGGTCACGGCATCCCGCGAAAGAGAGCCGTGCAGTCACGCTAGGTCGGCTGTGAGGAGTCTGTGAACGACCTGTGGTACCGGTTTGAATGCGGGGCCGAGGCCAGTAGGTATACCGAGCGACGGACGTCGGTACCGCTCGGATCCGTCGCCGATTACCGGCCCTTCACGGGGAACGACGGTTCCGGATGCCGCGACTCAGAGCTTGCGCAGCAGCACCGACTCGACGGTGTGGTCGGCGCCCTTCTGCAGCACGAGCTTCGCGCGATGCCGCGTCGGCAGCACGTTCTCTTCGAGGTTGGGGAGGTTGATCTCGCGCCAGTAGCCGAGCGCGCGCTCGACCGCTTCTTCGTCGCTGATGTCGGCGAACACGCGGAAGAACGACGTCGGGTTCGTGAAGGCGTTGTCGCGCAGGGCGAGGAACCGGTCGACGTACCAGCGCTCGATGTGGGCGGCGTCGGCATCGACGTAGATCGAGAAGTCGAACAGGTCGCTGACGGCGACCTCGTTCGGCGAGGGCGGCGGCTGCAGGACGTTGAGGCCCTCGACGATCACCACGTCGGGACGGTGCACGCTCACGTGCGCGTCGGGCATGATGTCGTACCGCACGTGCGAGTAGAAGGGGGCGCGGGCCTCTTCGGCGCCCGACTTGACCTCGCTGAGGAACTCCACGAGCGCCCGCCGGTCGTACGACTCGGGGAAGCCCTTGCGGTCCATCAGGCCTCGCCGTTCGAGCTCGGCGTTCGGATAGAGGAACCCGTCGGTGGTCACCAACTCCACGCGCGGCGTATCGGGCCAGCGACTCATGAGCTCGCGCAGCAGACGCGCGATGGTCGACTTGCCCACCGCCACCGACCCGGCGACGCCGATGACGAAAGGCGTCGTGGCATCCGGCTCGCCGAGGAACTGGCTCGTGTCGACGCCGAGCCGACGCGTCGCGCGGGCGTAAAGGCTCAGCAGGCGACTGAGCGGCAGGTACACCTCCGCGACCTCGCGGGGGTCGAGCCGGTCGCCGATCCCGCGCAACTGCACGATCTCGTTCTCGGTCAGCGGTTGCTCGAGTCCACCGGCCATGCGGGCCCAGTCCTCGCGGTCGATCTGACGGTAGGGGCTCAGCGACGGTGCGGGAGCGGCTGTCTCGGCGGCGGACACCCGCCCATGCTACCGGCGCGGCCGCGCGGACCCTCGAGCGCCCCGCGGCCGGAGGTCCGCGGCATCCGCCCACTACGCTCGGACCGTGCGCCTGGGAGTCCTCGACATCGGCTCGAACACCGTCCACCTGCTCGTCGCCAATGCGCGCGCGGGCGGCCGACCGACCGCGACCTCGTCGCATCGATCGGTCCTGCGCCTGATGCGCTACGTGCAGCCCGACGGCTCGATCTCGCCCGAGGGGGTGAGGGGATTGGTGGATGCCGTGACCGCCGCTCGCGAGAGGGCTCGCGCCGAGGGGGTCGACGAGCTGCTCGCCACCGCGACCTCGGCGGTGCGCGAGGCCACGAACGGCGACGACGTGATCGCCCTGATCGAGGATGCCCTCGGCCAGCCACTGCAGGTGCTCGGCGGCGAGACCGAGGCGCGGTTCACCTACCTGGCGGTGCGCCGCTGGTTCGGATGGTCGGCGGGGCAGATCCTGCTCTTCGACATCGGGGGCGGGTCGCTCGAGATCGCCGGTGGCGCCGACGAGTTGCCCGACCTCGCCGAATCGGTGCCGCTGGGCGCCGGACGATCGACCGTGCGGTTCCTCCCCCACGACCCGCCCAGCGACGATGAGATCGAGGCGCTCCGCCAGCACGCGGCATCCGTCCTCGCCCCCGTCGCCGAGCGCTTCGCTGCTCTCCCCCGCCCCGATCACGTGATCGGCTCGTCCAAGGCGATCCGTTCGTTGGCGAAGCTCGCCGGGTACCCCGTGCCGGGGTGGTCGGGCATCGATCGCATGGTGCTTCCGCGCAAGGAGCTCAAGGACTGGATTCCGCGCCTCGCCCGCATCCCCGCCGACGCCCGCGAGGCGTTGCCGGGCATCACGGCCGATCGCACGTTCCAGATCGTGGCGGCGGCGGTCGTCGTCGAGCGGGCCATGAAGGCGATGGACGTCGACGAGCTCGAGGTCTCGCCGTGGGCCCTGCGCGAGGGCGTCCTGCTGCGCTACATCGAGTCGCTCGAGTACTGAGACGACGACGGCTCAGCAGTCTCCGCGGACGGAGACTGCTGAGCCTGTCGAAGGTCCCTGAGCCTGTCGAAGGTCCCTGAGCCTGTCGAAGGGACGGACCCTAGAGCGCCAAACGCTCCCGCACCACGTCGGCGAGCCGATCGGCGTGCAGGCGAGCCGTGTGCTCGTCGGCGGCTTCGACCATCACGCGCACGAGCGGCTCGGTACCCGACGCGCGCAGCAGCACACGTCCGGAATCGCCGAGTTCCGCGGTCGAGGCCGCGACGGCCTCCTGCACCTGGTCGTCGCTCACTCCGTCGCGGTCGACGCCGCGCACGTTGACGAGCACCTGCGGGTACACGGTCATGATCGAGGCGAGCTCGGCGAGGGTCTTGCCCTGCCGCGCCATCTCCGCCACGAGGTGGAGTCCCGTGAGCAGTCCGTCACCGGTCGTGGCGAACTCGCTCATGATCACGTGCCCCGACTGCTCGCCGCCGAGGGAGTATCCGCCCTCGTTCATGGCCTCGAGCACGTAGCGGTCGCCGACCGCGGTCTGCAGCACACGGATGCCGTGGTCCTGCATCGCCCGATGGAGTCCGAGGTTGCTCATCACCGTGGCGACCAACGTGTCGTCGACGAGGGCGCCGCGGTCCTTCATCGCGACCGCGAGGATGGCCATGATCTGGTCGCCGTCGACGATGTTGCCTTCGGCGTCCACGGCGAGGCAGCGGTCCGCATCGCCGTCGTGAGCGATGCCGAGGTCGGCACCGAGGCGCACGACGGTCTCGGCGAGCACGTCGAGGTGCGTCGAGCCCACACCGTCGTTGATGTTCAGTCCGTCGGGATCGGCGCCGATCACGGTGACCTGGGCGCCGGCGTCCTTGAAGGTCTCGGGCGACACACCGGCCGCGGCTCCGTGCGCGCAGTCGAGCACGACGTGGATGCCGTCGAGACGGTGCGGGAGCGAGCCGAGCAGGTGCAGGACGTAGCGGTCCTCCGCGTCGGCGAAGCGGCGGATGCGTCCGACGCCTGCGCCGGTGGGCTGCAGCCGTTCGCCCTCGAGAGCGCTTTCGATGCGCTGCTCGACGACGTCGGGGAGCTTGGTGCCGCCGCGCGCGAAGATCTTGATGCCGTTGTCGGGTGCGGGGTTGTGCGACGCCGAAACCATCACGCCGAAATCGGCGTCGTGGTCGGCGATCAGGAAAGCTGTCGCGGGCGTGGGGATGACCCCGGCGTCGAGCACGTCGACACCCGACGACGCCAGTCCCGCGGCGACCGCGGCCGAGAGGAACTCCCCCGACACGCGCGGGTCGCGCGCGACGACGGCCGTGAGTCGACGGCCCTCGGCCTTGCGCGCCTCCGCGGAACGACCCTGGCCCAGGACGACAGCAGTCGCCTGGGCCAGGTGCAGCGCGAGTTCGGCGGTGAGGAGGCCGTTGGCCAGCCCCCGCACCCCGTCCGTGCCGAAAAGAGGCATACGGAGCTTCGAACTCAGCGCTTGGAGTACTGAGGCGCCTTGCGGGCCTTCTTGAGACCGGCCTTCTTGCGCTCCTTGACGCGAGCGTCGCGCGAGAGGAAGCCGGCCTTCTTCAGGGTCGGGCGGTTGTTCTCGGCGTCGATCTCGTTGAGCGCACGAGCGATGCCCAGACGCAGCGCGCCGGCCTGACCCGAGGGGCCACCACCGGAGATGCGCGCGATCACGTCGTACGAGCCCGCGAGCTCGAGCACCGTGAACGGGTCGTTGATCAGCTGCTGGTGCAGCTTGTTCGGGAAGTAGTCCTCGATCGTGCGGCCGTTGACCGTGATCGTGCCCGAGCCGGGAACCAGACGCACGCGGGCGATGGCCTGCTTGCGACGGCCGACGGCGCCGCCGGGGACCGAGAGCACGGGGCGCTCGGTGGCGACGGCCGTCTGCTCGGCCGGCGTCTCGGTGCTGTAGTTGCTGGAGTCGATGTTCGACACTGTTTCGTCCTTATCCGGCGGCGCTTACTGGGCGACCTGGTCGAAGGTGTATGCCGTGGGCTGCTGGGCACCGTGGGGGTGCTCGGCGCCGCGGTAGACCTTGAGCTTCTTGAGCTGCGCCGCGCCGAGGCTGTTCTTGGGCAGCATGCCGCGGATGGCCTTCTCGACCGCGCGGACGGGGTTCTTCTCGAGGAGTTCCTCGTAGTTGACCGACTTGAGGCCGCCCGGGTAACCCGAGTGACGGTAGGCCATCTTCTTCTGGAGCTTCTGACCCGTGAGCGCCACCTTTTCGGCGTTGATCACGATGACGAAGTCGCCGGAGTCGATGTGGTTGGCGAAGGTCGCCTTGTGCTTGCCGCGGAGGAGGACCGCCGCGTGCGAGGCCAGACGGCCGAGAACGACGTCGGTGGCGTCGATAACGACCCACTCGCGCGTGACCTCAGCGGCCTTGGGGGTGAAAGTGCGCGTCACAGTAGTGCTGCTTTCTTGATCGAACGGAGGAGTTCGTGAATCCCGCTCCGGTGGTCCGTTCTCCGCCCGAGGGGCGGGGGAACAGGGCCGGTGGAGGGCTCACGTTCGGGTGACCCGCTCGCAGAGAGGCAGGCACCAAAGATCAAGACTACGTCATCCGGATGCCACGGCCAAACCGTGCCGTCGGACTCACGCGAGCAGGGTGCCGATGGCGACCAGGGCGATACCCGACGCGTTGAAGACGATGTGCACCGCCACCGCCGGCCAGATGCGCCCCGTGCCGACGACGAAGACCCCCGTGACGACGCCGAGCAGAGCCAGGGCGGCCAGGTCCACGGCATCCGGTGCTCCGAGGATCTGGTGCGTGACGACGAACAGGGCGGTCGACAGCGCCACGGCCGCGACGCCCGCCGCGACCGGGCCGCTCCACCGCCTCACCACCGCGAAGATGCAGAGCAGCACGACCCCGCGGAAGAAGCTCTCCTCGCACAGCGGCGCCACGATCGCGTCCCCCACCGCGTCGGTCAGAAACGACGACGGCAGTCCGTCGCCCGTCGTGAACGTCGACGGCCAGGCGACAGGCCCCTCGAGGCCGGCGAGCGCCCCTTGCACCCCGCGCACGATCAGACCGAAGACGATGCCGTACGCGAGGTCGACGAGTCTGATCCGCAGCAGGCCGCGCGGTCGCGACCGGCGCAGGGCGATCACGGCGGGCGCCAGCAGGGCCACCCAGAACACGACGCGAGAAGCGTCGGACGACGTTTCGACGGGGAGGGCGACGGATGCCGCGTGCGCGAGCAGCACGCCCACGCCCAGGGCGAAGACGGCCCAGCCGAGCATCTCGAGATCCCAGCCGCGAACGCGGGATCCGCCCTCGCGCCACCCGCGGCGCCGAGGACGACCGCGACGCAGGAGGGCGGCGTCGGTGTCGGACATGCGCGTCAGGCTAGGGACGAGGCGGGCTGCTCACCGGCATTTGCGGCGGCCCCCGGGAGTCTGTCGCCCGACGCATCACCCCTCGCGCAGATCACACTCACCCGGCCGGACGCCACGACGCCCCCGCCACCGATGGTGACGAGGGCGTCGAAGAAAGGTCGCGCCCTCCGCGGATGCGGGCGAGATCGAGAGGGCGACCGGAGGGCTTAGCGCTGGAGGAAGTCGATCAGCACGCGGTTGAACTCCTCGGCGTGGCTCACGTTCACGCCGTGCGGGGCGCCCGAGACGACGTGCAGCTCACTGCCCGCGACAGCCTCGTGCGTGCGCTTGCCGGACCCCTCGAACGGAACGGTCGCATCGCTGTCGCCGTGGATGACGAGCGTCGGCACCGTCACGTTGGGCAGATCGTCGCGGAAGTCCGTCGTGGCGAATGCCTCCATCGACTTCAGCGCGGCGTGGTGATCGGCCTGGTCGGCCAGGCGCTCCGCCTCGGCGCGATCGGCTTCCGAGACCACCAGCTCGCCGTTCACAGAGAAGAAGTCGGTCGTGAACTGGTGGTAGAACGACTTCTCATCGTCCTTCAGCCCTTGCTTCATCCCGTCGGCGGTCGCGTCGTCGAGAGGGCCCTCGGGGTTGTCGTCCGTCTTCGCGAGGTACGGCGGCACCGCCGACGCGAAGACGACGCTGTGCACGCGGTCCGCCCCGTGCCGGGTCAGGTAGCGGGCGACCTCGCCGCCGCCCATCGAGAAGCCGACGAGAGTGACATCGCGCAGGTCGAGGGCCTCGAGCACGGCCTGGAGGTCGTCCGAGAAGGTGTCGTAGTCGTAGCCCGAGCGCGGCTTGTCGCTGCGGCCGAAGCCGCGCCGGTCGTAGGTGACGACCCGGTACCCGGCGCCCTCGAGGGCGGGGACCTGGTGCGCCCACGACTCGCCGGAGAGGGGCCAGCCGTGGATGAGGACGACGGGGCGACCGGAGCCGCCCGTGTCGTCGACGTGGAGGTCGATGTCGGTCAGGAGTCCATGGTGTGCGGTGATCTCGCTCATGCCGGTGATGATTAAACCCGAAGCTGGACGTCGGGCCACCGTTGACGGGTCGGCCGCCGCTTGGTAATGCCCCCCGAACGCACACCGACGACCCCGCGCGCAACACCCTGCGTCGAGCGGGAGCGCTGATTAGCCTTCGGGCATGGCCTCGATCCGATTCCCCGCCGCCATCGCCCTCATCGCCGCGGCCGCCCTCGCGCTGAGCGGATGCGCGTCCACCCCGGCGGGAGGAACGGATGCCGCCGCATCCGACCGCGAGGCGGTCCGGGCCATCACCACGGCGGAGGCGAGCGCCGGCGGCCGAGCCTTCGAGCTCGAGACCGACGACGGCGAGTGGCAGGTGCACGTGGCGACGGGCGACCGCGCGATCGAGGTGCGGGTGAGCTCCGACGGCGCGACGGTGCAGTCCTCGCAAGACGCCGACGCGCTCGACGACGAAGACCGCACCGCTCTCGACGCGATCACGACCACCCTGGCCGACGCGGTGCGCATCGCCGCGGGCGAGGGTGGCGACGCCGCGGTCGACGAAGCGCAGCTCGAGGACGAGGGCGGAACCTCGGTGTGGGTCATCGAACGCGAGGGCGGCGAGACGGTCCGGGTCTCGGGCGCCGACGGCACGATCCGCTGACGAGCAGACGAGCGCATCCCGGCGCAACCCCCCGCTTTCACGGCGCTGCCCGAGCGCACGCTCCGTACACTCGGCGCATGAGCCACGCCTGCGGTCCCGACGGTCACAGTCCGAACGCCCGGGTGACCCCGGGCGCGAACTCCGGACAGAACGGGGCGGGCCGGTGAACGACCTCGCTCTCAACATCGTCCTGGTCGTGGTGTTCGTCTTGATCGGAGGCGTGTTCGCCGCGACCGAGATGGCGTTGGTCACCCTGCGCGAGAGCCAGGTCAACGCGCTCGCGTCGCGGGGCAAGCGCGGCCAGAAGGTGGCCGATCTCGCGCGCAACCCCAACACCTTCCTCTCGGCGGTCCAAATCGGCGTGACCGTGGCGGGTTTCGCGTCCGCCGCGTACGGCGCCTCGTCGATCGCCCCCTCCGTGACCCCGCTCTTCGTCTCTCTGGGCCTCGAGCAGGGCGCCGCCGCGACGGTCGCGACGATCGCCCTGACGCTCGTGATCGCCTATCTCTCGCTCGTGCTGGGAGAGCTGGTGCCCAAGCGCCTCGCGATTCAGCGCAACGCCGCGTTCGCCTACACGGTGGCGCCGGTGCTGAACGGCTTCGCGAAGCTCATGCGACCGGTGATCTGGCTGCTGTCGATCTCGACCAACCTGCTGGTCCGACTGCTCGGCGGCGATCCTGACAAGACCGGCGAGGAGTTGACCGAGGAAGAGCTGCGCGACATCGTCTCCAGCCACGAGGGGCTTCCCGACGACGAGCGTCGCATCCTCGACGATGTCCTGTCGCTGCGGGATCGGCACGTGAGCGAGGTCATGCGCCCGCGCCCGGAGGTCGTGACGCTCGACGCCGGGGGCACCATCGCCGAGGCGGCCGAACGCGTGCGCGATCTGCCCTACTCGCGCTACCCGGTCGCCGAGCAGACCATCGACGACGTCGTGGGCTTCGTCCACGTCCGCGACCTCTACGACGAGCCCGGCCGCCCGCTCTCGGCCGTCATGCGCGAGATCCGCTACATCCCCTCGACGGCGCGAGTGCTGCCGACCCTCACGGCGATGCGCGCCGACGGCAGTCACATCGCCGTCGTCGTCGACGAGTACGGCGGCACCGACGGGATCGTGACGTTGGAGGATCTGGTCGAAGAGGTGGTGGGCGAGATCTTCGACGAGTACGACACGGATGCCGAGCAGCCCCTGTCCGAGGGAGAGCACGGCACCGTCGAGGGTCGACTCAACCTGCAGGACTTCGAAGAAGCGACCGGCGTGCCCCTCCCCCGCGGCGCGTCCGACACGGTCGCGGGATTCGTGGTGGAGCGCCTGGGACGACTCGCGCGGGTCGGCGACACCGTCGAGGTCGAGGGAGCGACGCTGCAGGTGAGCGCGATCGAACGTCGGCGCGTCTCGCAGTTGCTGGTGACGCGGCATCCCGCCGACGACATCGAGCCCGACCGCGGGTGACGCGGGTTCAGACCGCGCCGCCTCCCGCGAACGTCGAAGGCGTGCCGAGGTCGAAGTGGTGCCCGTTGATGGCGAGCAGGTCGCCGTCGCCGTCGGGGAGGAATCCCGAGGGCGAGGCGAAACTCGCGTCGCTGCGGCTGGTCATGCGACCCATGCTGAGGCGTCGGCGGTCGGGATGTCAGGGCTTGACATCAGGCCCATGGTCCGTCTGCGTCCATGGCGGACGGCGAGCGATTCTCATTTGAGTTGTGCACAACTGAGTTGTGTGCAAGAGTTCTGCCATGCCCGCTGTCGACCACCTCGTCTGCTTCGCGCTCTACGCGGCGAACCGCACGACCACGCAGGCGTACCGCGTTCTGCTCGAGCCGTGGAACCTCACCTATCCGCAGTACATCGCGCTGGTCACGCTGTGGACCGACGGCGACCAGAGCGTGACCAGCCTCGGCGAGGCGCTCCAGCTCGACTCCGGCACGCTCTCGCCGATGCTGGCGCGCATGGAGGCCGCGGGATACGTGACGCGCGCGCGCCGCAGCCCCGACGAGCGCGTCGTCACCGTGTCCCTCACGCCGCGCGGAACGGCCCTGCGCACCGAACTCGCCCACGTGCCCCGCTGCATCGCGGCCGGGTCGGGCCTACCCGACATGGACAGCGCGCGCGAGCTGATCGACGCGCTGCACCAGCTCACCGAGGCCATGAAAGACCTGCGGGACCACCCCGAACCGGTGATCGCCGCATCCCGGGCGCCACGCACCACCGCGTGATGCCCCGCCCCACGAAAGGAACCCCCATGGACGTCCTCTACACCGCCGAAGCCGTCTCGACCGGCGAGGGCCGCAACGGCCACGTCACCGCCGGCGACTACATCGACCTCGACGTCGCCGTCCCTCAGGCGATGGGCGGATCCGGCGCCGGAACCAACCCCGAGCAGCTGTTCGCGGCCGGCTACGCCGCCTGCTTCCACAGCGCGCTGCACGCGGTGGCCCGCGGCCACAAGGTGAAGCTCGCCGACTCGTCGGTCGGCGGTCGCGTGCACATCGGTCCCAACGGACAGGGCGGCTACCAGCTCGCCGTTCTGCTCGAGGTCGTCCTGCCGGGCATCGAGGCGCAGCTCGCCCAGCAGCTCGCCGACGAGGCCCACCAGGTCTGCCCCTACTCGAACGCCACCCGCGGAAACATCGAGGTCACCGTCACCGTCTCGGAGGACTGACCTCCCCTCGACCCCCGGGGCGGAGCGCTGAGCCCCACGTATCGCGCTCCGTCCTGGGCCTTCCCGACAGGCTCAGTGCAGCTGCAATTCGCCGTCCGTCTTGGGATACGAGCGCCGCAGCCACTGACCGAACCCCGGCTGCGCCAGACAGGCCGCGGCGGAGTCGCACGTCACGACGGGGTCGTGCGCGGCGTAGGTCTGGTAGGCCGCCACCTTCGCATCGAGGTCCGCGCCGAGCACGTTCGGCGGCTGGTGCTGCGACGGATAACCGATGTAGTAGGTGATGGCCTCCGCCGCCACCCCCGCCGTCGCCGCGACCGTGCGCACGAGCGATCCCACGCACGAGTGGTCGGGGTGGTCGCCCCGGGCGAAGGCGCTCTCGTGCGGAACGTTCGTCGTCACGCGGTCGGGCCGACCCGCGTGGATCAACTCGGCGACGGTCTGCGACAGGCGCCCGCTGTCGAGGGTGGGACCGTCATCGATGGGCTGCAGAGCCGGCACGGTGCCGTTGATGAGCTGCGTCAGGCCCGCATCGCCGGTGGCGGGGAAACCCTTCGCGCTCAGATTGCCGTCGGGCAGCCGCAGGACGGTGATCGACAGCCGATCGTCGTCCGACGGCACGAAGCGCGTGACCCGCGCGCCGCTGAGCAACGTGATCTGCTTCTCGTCCCACGGCTCCGAGCTGCCGCGCATGTCGTCGTAGGCGGCGCGGATGCCGGCTTCGCGCAGCTTCGCGTACTCCAGGCCCCGTCCCGCATCGCCGGCCGTGACGAAGACCGTGCGCAGGGTCGCGCCCGAGGCGATGATCCCCGCGAGATGCGGGTTGGCGAAGATGATGTCGTCATCGGCGTGGGCCCAGACGGCGACCGTCGTGTCCGCCCCCGGTTGCTCGAACGCCGGCGAGGTGGCGCCGGGCGACGATTCGGGCAGCGGCACGATCGGGCTCAACTTCACCCAGCTGCCCTCGGGTCCCGCGGCGCGTCGCACCTCCCGGTACACCAGCGCTCCCCCGCCGAGCACGGCCAAGCCGCCGACCGCGATCCCCCCGAAGACGAGCGTGCGCCGGGACAGTCCGCTCTTGCGCGACGACTGGTCGCCGCCGCGCGCGGGGTCGCCGCCCGAAGGCTCGTCGATGTCACTCACGGCGACTCCGTCCTGTACAGCGCCCCCCGGCGGCGGATATCGGCTACCGACGCTACATCGGCTCGTCGATGATCCTGCTGAAGAACCTCCGAGCGACGGCATTCGCGACGCTCTCTGCACTCTTCGTACACCCAGCGCTGGGCCGACGCTCAGCCCACTCCGAAGCGCACTGCCCACACTCGGGGCATGCAGACGTCCTCACCGCCGCGGTCACTGTCTCCCGAAGCCCTCCGCATCCGCGAAATCCTCAACGAATGGGACCCCATCGGCGTGCACCACATCGGTCGTGGCTGGCCCGCCGACGAGTACGACGACCTGATCCTCCCCATCCTCGGAGCTCTGGAAAGCGCCCCCACGGCCGACGACCTCGCGGCCGAACTCCGCACGGTCGTCGAGGTCGATTACGGCCTTCCCTCACCCGGCGGATGCCACGACGTCGCCCGCTCGCTCCTCGCCGTCACCCGCTGACCGCTACCGGTCGGCCGGGCACGGTGCAAGCCCTCGCGACACGTCACCTGCGCCGCCTAACGTGCCCGTCATGGTCGACCTCTCCCGCGCGCAGACTCCGGACCCCTACCCGCTCCTCCCCGCCGTCGCCTCGTTCGAGGTGGTCAGCTACGACGTCACCGACGGACAGCCGCTGAAGGACGACCAGGTCGCCGACGGCGGCAACACCTCCCCGCACCTGCGCTGGTCGGGGGCACCCGAGGGGACGAAATCGTTCGTCGTCACCTGCTTCGACCCCGACGCGCCGACCCCGAGCGGGTTCTGGCACTGGGTCCTCGTCGACCTCCCCGGCGACGTGACGGAGCTGGCGACGGGCGCGGCCGCCGCCGATCTGCCCGGCGGCGCGTTCCACGTGCGGAACGACGGCGGCGAGGCCGGCTTCATGGGAGCGGCACCGCCGGAGGGCGACCAGATCCACCGCTACTTCTTCGTCGTTCACGCCGTGGGCGAGGACACCCTCGGCGTCGACGCCGACGCCTCCCCCGCCGTGGTCTCGTTCAACCTGGCGTTCAAAACGCTCGGCCGCGCGATCCTGCACGGCACCTACCAGCACTGAGGTCCGGCCATGACGAAACACAGCGAGGGCTTCGACAAGGACGAAACGATCGCCGAAGTGGAGGAGCGCGTTCAGGCGCGCTTCCCCGCCGCACCGTCCGACGTCATCCACGACGAGGCGGTGGCGGCGGTCGACAAATACGCCGACGCCCCCGTGAAGGACTTCGTCGAGATCATCGCCGAGCGCGACGCGCGCACCGCCGTCGAAAACTCCCTCGACGAGAGCTGATCCCGCTCAGCCCAGCTGGAGCTCTGCCTCGGTCTTGGGGTACGACCGCTGCAGCCACTCGCCGAACTTCCGCGTCTTCAGGCACGCCGATCGGTCCGCGCACCGGATGACGTCGTCCTGCTGGGTGTAGATGCGGTACGTGTCGACCTTGGCGTCGAGGGTCGCGTCGTCGAGGTTGCGGGGCAGGTTCTGCGACGGGTAGCCGACGAAGTACCGGATGCCGGGTGCCAAGGTCGCGTTCGCTCCGATCGCCTCGCGCACGAGGCTGCCCACCACCGAATGGTCGGGATGGTCCCCGGGCGCGAAGGCGCTGCCGCGCGGGATGTGCGTCAGGATCTGCGCGGGAGTGAGCGCGGCTCCGAGTTCGGCGATCGACGCGACGAGCTGATCGCGCGAGACGGCGGATCCGCCGTCGATCGGCGCGAGCGTCGCGCTCTGCCCGTCCCACAGCTTGCTCAGGGTGGCGTAGCCCGTCGCCGAGAATCCCCCGTCGGTGATGTTGCCGTCGGGAAGGCGCAGGAACAGCACCGACACGCGCGCGTCGCCCTGGGGGCTGAGCCGTCGCACGTGCAGCCCGGAGGAGAGGTCGAACTCCTGCGCATCCCACAGCCCGTCGTTCTTTCGCATGGCGTTGTAGGCGCGGAGGATGCCGAGCTCGCGCGCCTTCACGTACCCCATCCCCTTGCCCGCGTCGCCGGCGGTCACGAAGACCGTTCGGACGCACTCGCCGGCAGCGAGGGCGTCGGAGATCATCGGGTTGGCGAAGATGATGTCGTCGTCGGGATGCGCCCAGACCGTCAGCATCGTCGCGCCCGACTCGCACGGCTGAGCCGCGGGAGAAGACACCGCGGGAGGCGGAGGCGGCGTCGGAGTCGAAGTCGGCGTGTCGCTCGCGGTGGGGGTCGGCTGCGCCGATGGCGATTTCGTCGGAACGGATGACGCCGACGGTGACGCGGAGGCCGCGACGGGGTCGCCACCGGGTCGCAGGAGGGCGAACGCGAACACACCCGCGACGGCGCTGACGACCACCACGGCCATGGCGAGCGCCGCGATGAGCCCCGCCGAGAGGCGTCGGCGCGGAGGCCTCGGGCGCAGATCAGCGCGTGACATCGAAGGCCTTCCGGCGGCGGGTGGGGGTCTCGCCCTGGCGAGGCCGAGAATGACGGACACCGGGGGGTCCCCCCGGCCCGCCCCGAGTGTAAACGACGCGTCCTTCCCGCCGCCACGACCCGGCCGTCCCGCGCACGGACGCAACGTTCATGTTTCGGACGAATGACAGTTCGCAAAGGTCGCCGACGCCGACGAATCGAGCCTGTTATCTTTCACAAGTCGATATCGGCGCGCTCGAACCCCGGGGGAGGGGCATCACATCGTGGCCTTTGACGTGCGGACGGGCCTGCCCGCCGAGGACGCACCGCTTCCTGACGACCCACAGGCGCAGACCCCGGGGCCGCAGACCGTCGCGCCTCGTGTGCCCCCAGCGCCGTCCCCCGACCCGTGGCGGCGCCGCTACCGACGCAACCTCGCCATCACCGACTTCTTCGCGCTCGTCTGGGTGGTCTACGGCACGCAGCTGCTCTGGTTCGGCCTCGGCAACGCGCAGGTCGCCGCAGGCAGCGACAGCCGCATCTCGGATCTGTCGTACTGGGTCTTCTCGGCGATCGTCATCGTGACGTGGATGTGGTCGCTGTCGTTCGTCGACTCCCGCAGCGACCGCGTCATCGGCACCGGCTCGCAGGAATACGTGCGCATCGCCGATTCGAGCTTCCGCCTCTTCGGCACGATCGCCATCGTCGCCTTCCTCACGCAGATCGACGTCGCGCGCGGTTATCTCCTCATCAGCCTCCCCGCCGGCATCCTCGTACTCATCTTCACGCGGTGGATGTGGCGGCAGTGGCTCGTGTTCCAGCGCTCGCGCGGCCTGTCTTCGGCGAGCGTCCTCCTGGTCGGATCCCTCCCCTCGGTCACGCACCTCGCCCAGGAGTTCGCCCGCACGCCGAGCGCCGGCTACCGAGTGGTGGGGGCATGCGTCCCCAACGGAAAGGTCGCCGACGTCATCCCCGGGACCTCGATCCCCGTGATGGGCCAGGTCGGCGACGTGACCCGCGCCCTGCAGGCGACCGGCGCCGACACCGTCGCCATCACGAGCGCCGACGATCTGCCGGCGTCCAAGGTGAAGCAGATCTCCTGGAGTCTCGAGGCGGGTCGTCAGCACCTCGTGCTCGCCCCGAGCATCGTCGACATCGCCGGCCCGCGCCTGCACACGCGCCCCGTCGCCGGGCTCCCCCTCATCCACGTCGAGACCCCGAAGTTCTCCAAGGGGCAGAGCTTCCTCAAGCGCAGCGTCGACCTGATCGCGGCATCGGTCGGCGTCGTGCTGCTCAGCCCGCTCCTGCTGTTCCTCATGGCCGCCGTGCGGCTCTCGAGCGAGGGGCCGATCTTCTTCCGGCAGACCCGCGTGGGCTTCCGCGGACGCGAGTTCACCATGATCAAGTTCCGGTCGATGGTGGTGGATGCCGAGGAGTTGCTGGCGCAGCTGGCCGCAGACGACCGCGACTCGGGCAACGAAGTGCTGTTCAAGATGAAGAACGATCCGCGCGTCACCCCGATCGGGCGGATCATGCGCAAGTTCAGCCTCGATGAACTCCCCCAGCTGTTCAACGTGATCGGCGGCTCGATGTCGCTCGTGGGCCCGCGTCCTCCGTTGCCGTCCGAGGTCGCCGTCTACGCCGATCACGTGCACCGCCGCTTCCTGGCCAAGCCCGGGATCACCGGTCTGTGGCAGGTCAGCGGCCGCTCCTCTCTATCCTGGGAGGAGTCGGTGCGACTGGATCTCTCCTACGTGGAGAACTGGACGCTCCTCGGCGACTTCGTCATCCTCGGCAAGACGGCTCGCGCCACCCTGGCGCCGGGCGAGACAGCCGCATGATGTCCGCCCGCGTGGTCGCGGGAACGCGCTCCGCCCCGCGGAAGTGCGTCCACACCTACCCGAAAGGCTAAATAGTGCGTTTGTCTGTAGTGGGATGCGGTTATCTCGGAGCGGTGCACGCCGCCGCGATGGCTTCCATCGGTCACGAGGTCGTCGGGATCGACGTCGATGAGCGCAAGATCGCGGCGCTCTCCCGCGGGGAGGCCCCCTTCTTCGAGCCCGGTCTGCAGGAGATTCTGACCGAGGGCATCGCCTCTGGTCGTCTGTCGTTCACGACCGAGATGTCCGCGGCGCAGGGCGCCGTGGTGCACTTCATCGGTGTCGGCACCCCGCAGCAAGCCGGTGGGCACGCCGCCGACATGACCTATGTCAACGCGGCCGTCGACGCCCTGCTGCCCTTCCTCAGCGAGGGCGACATCGTCGCCGGAAAATCGACTGTTCCCGTGGGCACGGCCGCGCGTCTCGCACCGCGCGTCGCCGAGCGCGGTGCGACCCTCGTGTGGAACCCCGAGTTCCTCCGCGAGGGCTGGGCCGTACAGGACACCGTCGATCCCGACCGTCTCGTGGCCGGCGTCCCCTCCGACGACGGTGCCCCGACGGCCGAGGGCGAGCGTTGCGCCCAGGTCCTCCGCGAGGTCTACCACCCGTCGATCGCCAAGGGCACGCCCTTCATCGTCACCGACTACGCCACGGCCGAGCTCGTCAAGGTGTCGGCGAACGCCTTCCTCGCGACGAAGATCAGCTTCATCAACGCCATGGCGGAGATCGCCGAGGTCACCGGAGCCGATGTCACGACCCTCGCCGACGCCATCGGCCACGACGCCCGCATCGGCCGACGATTCCTCGGCGCCGGGATCGGCTTCGGCGGCGGATGCCTGCCCAAGGACATCCGCGCCTTCTCCGCTCGCGCGGAGGAGCTCGGTCGCGGCGAGTCCGTCGCCTTCCTTCGCGAGATCGACGCGATCAACCTGCGCCGTCGTGACCGCGCCGTCGAGCTCGCCACGCAGGCGCTCGACGGGAGCGTCTTCGAGAAGAAGATCGCCGTCCTGGGTGCGGCCTTCAAGCCTCACAGCGACGACATCCGCGACTCCCCCGCGCTCGACGTCGCCGTCCGCCTGCACGGGCTCGGTGCTCACGTGACGCTCACCGACCCGGCCGCGATCGAGAACGCGCGACGCATCCATCCCCAGCTGACCTACGACGCCGACCTCGACGCGACCCTGCGCGATGCCGACGCCGTGATCGTGGTCACGGAGTGGGACGAGTACCGCCGCGAGCTCTCCCCCGAGCACGCCGCGTCGCTCGCGCGCGGCCGCGTCGTCATCGACGGCCGCAACTGCCTCGACCCCGCAGCCTGGCGTGCGGCCGGATGGACCTACTTCGGCATGGGCCGCCCCTGAGCCTCCCGTGATGACGAACGCCCCGACCCCTTCCGGTCGGGGCGTTCGTCGTCGTTGCGCGTCGCCCGTCGTGAATCGCGTGACGAATGCGGTGGTCGACACGTCTGAGTGATGAGGGTCTCGTCCGTGCCCACGACCTCCGTGTCGGCACGCGGCGGATCCGGATCCAGAGGAGGATGCCATGCGCAACAAGATCATCCTGATCGGCGCGATCGCGGTCGTCGCGTACGTCGTCGGTGCGCGCTCATCGCGAGTGCAGGTGAAGAACCGCGAATCGGTCGGGCACCAACTGGTGCGACTCTGGGACGACCCCCGGGCACGCAAGCGTCGTCACAAGGCTGCCAAGAAGGCCGCGTCCGCGGCGGAGAAGCGCGGGAAGAAGCTGTTGCGCGAACTCCACCACTGACCGCCCGCGCGTCCGCCTCGTGGCGGGTGAGCGACGGGCCGATACGCTGACCCCGTGGTCGCCACTCTGCTCATCTCGATCTCCGCCATCGTGTCTGCGGTGCTCGTGGGGTTCGTGGCGCGCCGCGTCCTCGGCACCGCAGTGGGGTGGCCACGCAGCATCGTGGTCGGCCTGCTCGTCTTCTTCCTCGGCGTGCCGTTCACGCAGTGGACGTTGCGCCAGACAGGGCTTCCGGATGCCACGACGCCCATCCCCGCGGACGACGTGTGGTTGTGGGTCGGGCTGATCGCCCTCTCCCTCGCGTGGGTCTTCGCGTTGGGCGTCGCCGCCTTGGTCGCGAGCGAGGCGATCTTCCCCACGCGCGCGCTCCCCAACCCCGTCGATCTCGTGCGCGCCGCGCTGCGCCAGCGAAAGCGCACGCGCCGGTACCTGGAGATCCTCGCCATCGCCTCGCGTCACGGCGTCGGCTGGCTGTTCCACGGCGGTCGTTCACGGGTCGAAGAGCAGTTGAGCACCTCCGAGGAACGCGCGAACGCGATCGTCGCGACCATCAACGACGCCGGGGTCAGCTTCGTCAAACTCGGGCAGGTGCTCTCGACCCGTCGAGACCTCATCCCGGAGCCCTACCTGAGCGCGCTCGCCTCCCTTCAGACGAAGGCGACCACGTTGCCGTGGGACACCGTGCGGGCGGTGATCGAGACGGACCTCGGTCGCCCCCTCGATCAGGTGTACGCCGACGTGGACCCCTCTCCCCTCGCCGCTGCCTCCGTCGCGCAGGTCCACCGCGCGCACCTTCTCGACGGCACCGCCGTGGTCGTGAAGGTGCAGCGTCCCGCCGCGCGCGCCCAAGTGGAGGCGGATGCCGACATCATCGGCCGACTCGCGCACCGGGCCGAGATGCGCACGCGCGTCGGGCGCGATCTGCGCATCGAGTCGGTCGCGCGCGGCTTCACCGCCACCCTGCTCGAGGAGCTCGACTACCGCATCGAGGCCCGCAACACCATGATGGTCGCCTCGACGGTCGATCTCATCGACCGCGCGGAGCCCGACCGCCGCAGCATGGTCACCGTTCCGCGGATCCACGCGGCAGCCTCGCATCAGCGCGTCCTGACGATGGAGCTCGTCGACGGCACCGCACTGAGCGATTCCGCCGAGCGGTTGGCAGCGATGACCGCCGACGACCGGGAACGGCTCGCACGGGTGTTGATGTCGACGGTGATCGAACAGATCCTCGTCTACGGGGTCTTCCACGCCGATCTGCATCCGGGCAATGTCCTCCTCCGCGAGAACGGCTCCCTCGGGCTCATCGACTTCGGCGCCGTCGGAGTGATCGAGCGCAGCCGTCGCCAGCACATGACCGCGTTCCTGCTCGCCGCCCTGAGCGAGAACGACGTCGCGGCCACCGACGCCCTGCTGCTGATCGTCGATCCTCCCGACGACCTCGACGTCGAGGCCTTCCGCCACGATGTCGGTATCGTGCTCACGACCGAACACCTGCGCACCACCGGGCAGGGTTCGATCTTCACCCGCATGGTGGATGTGATTCGCCAACACCACATCGCGCTCCCGGGCGAGCTGGCTTCGGCGTTCCGCAGCTTCGCCACGCTCGAGGGGTGCCTCCGGGTCATCGTCGACGATTTCGACATGGTCGGAGAAGCCCTCCCGCTCATGCCGAGCCTTCTGCGGCGCACCGTTTCGGCGAAGAAGATGCTCACCGACCTGCAAGCGCAGAGCGTCATCTCGCTCGCCCGGCTGCAGCGCATCCCCCGTCGCCTCGAGAACCTCCTCGCCGGCGCCGAGAAGGGGTCGATCGGCATCACCCTCCGCGGCGAGAGCGGCGACGACGTGGGCGGCATCCTCGGCCGCACCACCGCCGAGATCGCCTCGACGCTGGTCTCCATCGCCGCCGTCGTCCTCGCCGTGGTCCTCGTGGTCGCCGGCGGGGGTCCCGTTCTGGGCGGATCGATCACGCTGTTCGGCGTGCTCGGCGCCGTGATCGGCCTTTTCGGATTCCTCGGACTCCTGCGCATCGTCCGCAGAACGTTCACCAGAAAAGGCTGACACGCGCGAATCGATGGTCTCCGGATGCCGCGTCCGGGCCGTCCGCGGCGCTACCGTGACATCAACCACCTCACCGGTGGGCAATCGGGCTACGAAGGAGAAGTCCCATGATCGCTCTCGCCGCTGTGTTCTGTGCCGTCATCGTCTGGGCGCTCGCGTCCGTCGCCGTCGGCGTCGGGGTGGGTCGGATGATCACCCGCGCCGAGTCCGAGTCGGTCCTCTCGGTCGCGGGCGCCCCGCACGAGCTCGTCCCCTCCGGGCGCCTCTGACGTCTCGCCATCCGGCGGAGCGGAGGGCACCTCGCTCGGCGAGTTCTCCGCCGTGACGGACACGGGGTGAGGCGAGCCAGCGCTCGACTCACGCCGTTCCTTGGCGTCGCCCCCCTCACCTTCCGACTCACCCTGAGCGGCGTCCGCGGTCGTCTTCTCCCCTCCCGTCGCCGCATCCCGTGCGGCGGTGTCGGCGAGTTCGCGCAGGATCCGGCGTGGATGAAGAGCGCGCGGGTCATACTCGCGCCAATCCGGCGCCAGATCGTCGAGTTCGTCGATGACCTGCGACCGCCCCTCGAGGTAAAGGGCGTGCAGCCGACCCAGTGAGCGCGGGATCGTCTGACGAAGCTCGCGCAGCCGTGAGGGTCCGAGGATCACCCCGACGAGGATTCCGACGAGGAGCAGTTTGTCGAGTCCGAAATCGAACATGTCACTTCCTCCACGGGGCGGGCGGGTCTGACGGCGTGAGCTGCGCCTGTCGGTACTCCCGCCGCGTGCGGGGGGCCGGATCGGCGGCGGAGGCACTCGGGCCGGTGGGTCGCAACGATCCGACGGCGCCCAGGATCGCCGAGACGGCGCCGGTGGCCTGGCGCTCGAACGCGAACCACGCCGAGGCGGGTCCGTCGACGGGGTCGACGATGTCGTCGGTCTCGGCGTTCGTGCCCGCCGAGGCGAGTCGGGCACCGGCGCAGGCGCGCACGAGCTCCGCCCACGAACCGGCCGAACCACGCACGGACGGAGCCTCGGTCAGCCGGGCGAACTCGCGGATCGTGAACGTGGAGGCGATGAGATCCGGGCGCAGATCGAGCACGACGCGACGGTGAGCGGCTTCCGCGCACAGCACCGTGTCGCCCGCCCGCAGGAGGCTCTCGTCCAGACGGCGCGAGCGATGGGTGTCGAGCGACAACCCGTAGGTCCGTCCGATTCGCAGGACGTCCTCGGGCACCGCGTGCCCGGGTCGCGCCGCCGTCCCGGCGCTGTGCACCGCGAGGCGTCCGGCCCGCGCCTGCGGCAGCCGCGACGAGAGCAATCCGGCCACGAACGGTGAGCGGATCATGTTCGCCGTGCACAGCACGAGGATGCGATCGACGGTCATGAACGGCATGCGCGCATCACGCCCCCTCTTCTGCGAGAGCTCGCCCCGCCGCTCCAGTAGAACGCGTGAACCGGCGCAGTCGGCCGATCGGCCTTTCTTCGCCAACCGGGTGAATTTCCTCGGGGTCCGGGCGATGTTCGCGCACCCACGCCCCCTTCTCATGATGTCGGGCGTCAAGCATGAGGAGTACCGCCGTCTATCGAAGGGTTCCCACATGGGTATTTTCGGCAATGCGTTCTCTGGCTGGCACCTGCTCCTCATCCTGGCGGTCGTCCTCCTCTTGTTCGGTGCCGCCAAGCTGCCGAGCCTCGCCAAGAGCGTCGGTGAATCGGTTCGCATTCTGCGCGCCGAGACGCGCGAGGCGAAGGGCGACAAGACGGAACCCGCGTCGGCGCCCTCTTCCGCGACGGCGAACGACCAGCCGGGCCGCAATCCGTCAGGCCCGTCGTCGTCCACGTGAGATCCCGCACCCGCGTGCGCGATCGGCGCCGAAGCCGACACGCCGACGGCACAGGGAGCGGCGGGGCCATGTCCCTCCTGTCCCATCTGTCCGAGTTCCGTCGACGCGCCACGGTCTCTGCGATCGCCATCATCGTCGCGGCCGTCGGCGGCTTCCTGCTCTCCGACCTGGTGATCGAGGCGGCATCGGCGCCGCTGAGCTCCGTGCAGGGTCCCTCGACGACCAGCCTCAACTTCACGCGACTCGGCGAAGCCTTCGATCTGCGGTTCAAGATCGCCATGACGCTCGGCATCGTGCTCGCGGCCCCCGTCTGGCTGACCCAGGTGTGGGGCTTTCTCGTTCCCGGTCTGACCTCGCGCGAACGGCGGATGGGCATCGTCTTCGTCGCTACGGCGCTTCCGCTCTTCTTCGGAGGCGTCTTCTTCGGCTGGACCGTCATGCCGCAGATCGTGCACGTGCTCGCGAGCTTCGCGCCGGCCGGTTCGACCACCCTGCTCACCGCGAGTCAGTACTTCGACTTCCTCCTCAAGCTCGTCGTCGGCGTCGGAATCGCCTTCGTCTCTCCCCTGGCCGTGGTCCTGCTGAACGCCGTCGGGGTGCTGAGCGCACGGACGATCATCCGCGGGTGGCGCGTCGCGCTGGTGATCATCGTCGTCTTCTCGGCTGCGGTCACGCCGCCCTCCGACCTGATGAGCATGCTCATCATCGCCCTTCCGCTGTGCCTGCTCTATCTGGGCTCGGCCGCGTGGGCGTGGGTGCACGACCGGCGAGCCGCGCGGAAAGCAGCCGCGGCGTCCTGACTCCGGCCGCACAGACGCCCGACGACGTCGTGGGTCATCCGCATGCCACCGGGCAGCGACATCACCGGTCGTCGAAGACGGATCGCAAGACGCCGGTCGGCCCCAGATCGTCGGTCAGCCGCCGCCCCAGCGAACGAGCCGCGTCGGCGTCGAGAGCCAGGGCGATCCCCGCGCCCGTCTCGACGACCACCCACGTGCGATCGTCGTCGGTGCGCCGGAGCGCGCCGACCTCGACGTCACTGAGCGTCCCCGTCCCCCGCCCGGAACCGTCGCGGACCCAGGCTCGGAATCCGCGACCCGCGCTGCGATGATCTTCGTCGTCGGGGTGAACGGTCGCCCCGTGCGCGGTGACGCACCATTCGTAAGAGCATCGTCGGGTCTTCACCTCGCGGGCGAATCGATCATCAGCGGCCATGCCTGACACCTCTCTCTCGGGGCCGCCGCAGAACTCGGCGACCCGAACATCGGCGGGCACGAACACAGTGAACAACAGACCTCCGACACTGCCCTCACCGTTCGGGCGGCAGCCCCTTCGGCGGGGTCGGAATGAGGTCCGGCAGCGGCACCCCGAGCACCTCGGAGACGGCCACGATCGTCCGCAGACGCGGGTTGGCGGAAGTGCCCGGATTGGACTCGCCCTTCTCCAGCTTCCGGTACGTGAAGGTCGCGAGCCCGGCAGCGTGCGCGACCTGCTCCTGCGAAAGGTGCTGTTCGGAGCGCGCGCGGAATATGCGCATGCCGAGTTCGCGGACGAAGTCGGACCAGGGGTCGGGCGCATCGGTCATAGGTAAAGCTTGATCGGTGCATCACCCCCACATAGACATGTAAACATGCCTACGTCATCCTCGATCGCCTCTGAGTGAGGTCTTCGAGGCATGGTGAGGCGAACTGACGCAGGGGTGAGCGCGAGGGCTATGTGCGGTGCGGGCGGCGGGCGAGCCGCTCGGCGTGGACGCACCACCGGAGTGACGAGCGCACCAAGGAACGGGCTTCACCCCGCACCATCGCCCGGATCCCCGGTCTTTCGACCACCGCGAAGGTGGCAGAGTCCCCGCGCCCACCGTCGAAACCATCCCGGGGCGGTGGGGGGATCATCAGCCCCCGGGCATGGACTGCGGAGTATGCATGAACTCTTCCGTCTCACTCGTCGCCTCATCCGTCGAGTCCGACAATCTCACCCGGTCCGGCAGGGGCGTGCGCACGCCCTGGCAGAGGAAGTACTCCCACGTGGTGGCCGCCGTCGACACCGCGGTGATCGCCGCGGCCGTCTTCGGTGCGCAGGTGGCCTGGCTCGGCCCGGACCCTGTGCACGTGGCATCCGCGCCCGTCACCTATACGGCGGTGTCCTTCGGTCTCGCGGCGGCCTGGCTGGCGGCCCTGTTCCTCTGGGGTACTCGCCAGCCTCGCGTC
The DNA here is from genome assembly GCF_021026215.1 of Microbacterium sp. JC 701. NCBI lineage: Bacteria > Bacillati > Actinomycetota > Actinomycetes > Micrococcales > Microbacteriaceae > Microbacterium > Microbacterium sp. JC 701. The sequence continues at coordinate 890,715 of NZ_JAJNCV010000001.1, read as the reverse complement.
ATCGGTTACGGAGCAGCCGAGTACCGCCTCATCCTCGCCGCGTCGATGCAGATGTTCGGGCTCGTCTCGATCGTGGCCTACCTGAGCGACGCGGAGCTCTCGCGTGGCTACTTCCTGTTGAGCCTCCCGCTGGGCACCGCCGGCCTTCTGTGCGGGCGGCTCCTGAGCCGGCGATGGCTCTCCCGCCGTCGCGCCGCGGGGGCCATGAGCACGCGAGTGGTGCTCGTCGGAGCCGCAGACGAGAACGAGCGCGTCGCCGGCGAACTCTCTCGCCAGCCGAGCGCCGGCCTCCACGTCGTCGGAGTGCTCGCCCTCTCTCGCGCGGGATCGGGCCCCGCGTGGTCGGACGAGGAGGCGAACGCCCTGCGCGAGTGTCTGGCGACGTCCGGCGCCGACGGCGTGCTCGTCTCGGGCGGAGCGGTCCTCCAGCCCGCAGACATCCGCAGGATCGGCTGGAGCCTCGACTCCGGCCGACACCACCTCATCGTCGCGATGAACCTCATCGATGTCGCCGGCCCCCGGCTCCACACGAGGCCGGTCGCAGGCCTACCCCTCGTGCATGTCGAGACGCCGCAGTTCTCCGCCACCCAGCGCGTTCTGAAGCGCGTCTTCGACATCGCCGGAGCCGGTGTGCTCGTGCTCGCCCTCGCTCCCGTCTTCGCGGTGCTCGCCCTGCTCGTGCGCGCCTCGGGGCCGGGACCGGTCTTCTTCCGCCAGGAGCGCGTCGGACAGGGCGGCGCGCACTTCGGCATGCTGAAGTTCAGATCGATGATCGACGGAGCCGACGCGCGGCTGCAGGAGCTGCTCGCCGAACAGGGGCGCGAGGGCACTCCCCTGTTCAAGATCGACAACGACCCCCGCATCACGCCTGTCGGGCGATGGTTGCGCAAGTACTCGCTCGACGAGCTGCCGCAGCTCTTCAACGTCCTCGGCGGGCAGATGAGCCTCGTCGGCCCGCGCCCGCAGCGCGACGCGGAAGTGGAGTTCTACGACGACGACGCCCACCGTCGGCTCATGGTGCGCCCGGGGATGAGCGGGCTCTGGCAGGTCAGCGGCAGATCCGCGCTGGCCTGGGACGATGCCATCCGACTCGACCTCTTCTACGTCGAGAATTGGTCCCTCGTCGGCGACATCGTGATCCTCGCCCGCACCTTCCGCGCCGTCGTCGCTCCCGGCGAAACCGCGCACTGACGAACAAGGGGGGGGGGGGGGGGGGGGGGGGGGTCCGATCCATCGGATCGGCGCCTCCCCCCTTTGCACGTTGTCAGGTGCGGAGGTTCACTTCCCCCGCGAACGGCGCAGGTGCGCGGAGTCTTCCGCTCCCGAGGGGGCTCCGACCATGGCCGGATCACCAGTCGGCTCACCCACAGGCGCGCCAGTCGTCCTCCGGTGGGCGAGAGTCCGCAGCCCTCGCACGTTCTCCGGCGGGACACCGCCGGACGCGCGACGCGACGCGGAATCCGCGTCCGATACCGCGCCCGCCTCCGCCGGTACCCGGCGCCGGAGGCGCCACCAGGGTCCCCGAGTCGAGGCCGGCACGCCGTAGCCGTAGTAGCCGCCGTACTGGGCTCCGTAGTAGCTCGAGTCCGCGCCGCGCAGCGGCATCCGGTTCAGCACGACGCCCAGGAGGCGGCCACGGGTCTTCGCGAGGTTCTCGGTCGCGCGCGTGAGCATGTCGTCGGTCGTACGGCCGACCGTGACCACCAGCACGGCCCCGTCCGCCCAGCTCGCGATGACGGCCGCATCCGCCACCGCCAACGTGGGCGGGGAATCGATGATCACCACGAGGTCTTCGGCGAGCTTGCGGGTCAGCGCCTGCATGCGCTGAGAACCGACCATCTCGGTGGGGTTGGGCGGCGTGCGCCCGGCCGCCACGACGAACAGGCGCCCGTGCTCATCGACCTGATGTGCGACCTGCTCGATCTGTGCACGGCCGGCGAGGACGTCCGAGAGCCCCACGTCATCGGAGAAGCCGAAGATGCCGCCCAGCACCGGTCGTCGCAGGTCGGCGTCGATCAGGATGACGGACTGTCCCGTGGCCGCGATGCTGACTGCGAGGTTCGCCGCAGTGGTGGACTTGCCGTCACCGGGGAGCGGACTCGTGATCACCATGATGCGGGCGGGGCGGTCGACGTCGACGTACTGGAGGTTCGTGCGCAACTCGCGCATGGCCTCCTTGTGAGCGAACGATCCCCGACCGTCCTTGATGTCGTCGAACGAGAACACCGCTCGACCGCCGGCGAGGTCCTTGTCGACGGGGAGCACACCGACGACCGACGCGTCGACGGCGTCGGTGACGTCGCGGGCGTTGCGCAGCCGGCGATCGAACGCCCGGCGCACGAGCGCGAACACGACACCGGCCACGGCACCGAGCAGACCGCCGATCAGCACGTCGAGCTTGACGTTCGGAGACGACGGAGCGTCGGGGAGGCGCGCGGAATCCCCGGCGATCAGACGCACGGCGCCTTCACCGTTCCCGCCCGTCTCCAATCCGTTGACCTCGGAGGTCATGCCGTGGATCCAGGCCTCGGCGAGATCGCGGGCCGCTTCGGGCGTCGACCCCGTGGCATCCACCCGGATGTTCACGGTGTCGACCGGATTGGACACGTGGATGCGCTGCACGAGGTCTTCCGGGCTGTCATCGACCCCCAACTGCTGCCGCGCCGACTCGGCGACGCTGCGCCAGTAGCCCATGTCGACGAACGACTTGACCTTCGACAGCGCGAGCTGGTCTCCGGCGAGGGCTGCTCCCGTCGACCCGTCCGACGAGGTGGCCGCGACGTACCCGCTGGCGTCGGCGGTGTAGACGCGCGGTTGCACGGCGCTCCAGGCGAACCCCGCCAAGCTCCCCACGATCGTCAAGGCGACGATCGCCTTCCAGTAGGCGCGCAAGATGCGCACGACCTTCTGCATGTCCACTCGGATCCGCCTTTCGCGATGCGGCGGAGACACCGCCGGGTCGCCGCAGCATAGGCACGAGTCCGAGATCTCTTCGCGCGCGCCTTCGCACCGCGGCGACGGGCGAAAGACGGCGCTCGCCGATCAGCCGCCTCGTCGGCGGAGCCGCGTTGACCGATAGGGTCCCGCGCTGCGAGGCACCGCCGACCCACCGGCCGGACCGCCGGAGGGTGAGAAAAAAGGGTGAAGAGCAGGGGGTGATGAGGGGATGACAAGGGGGATGAAAGATCGCCGTTTCGACGGATCGAATGCCGCATCACCCCGAAGATCATCTCGACACGCACGGCACACCGCCGCGTGGAGATCGCGCTCGCCCGAGAGCGCCGACGTCGCGACACTTTGGAGGTACTCATGCTGATCGATGTGGAGACAGCGCCCGATGGCATCCGTGCGATCCGCCGGACCAGCCGATTCTGGACGACGCGCCACGAGGCGATCGCCCGCGTGCGCGAGGCCATGTCGAGCGACGTCGTGCTCCTACGAGGTCCCGCCGGCGTCGGAAAGACCTCGCTGCTGCGCCAGTTCGCGGCCTCCATGGAGCACGACCCGGAGCGCGGCGTGCAGTTCATCGACGGCGGCGTGACGGGTGCGAAAGAACTCTCGCGCGTCCTCGACGCCTTCTCGGACGGACCGAGCCTGCACGTGCTGCTGATCGACAACTTCAACGAGGCCGAGGGACTCACGACCGACGACGTCCTCGCCCTCCTGCGCGCCGACACGGCCCTTCGCATCGTCGTCGCCACCCGCCAGGCGACAGGGCTCGAGAGCCCGCTGGTCGCTCTCGAGTTCGACGTGCAGGTCGTCCCCGCCCCGCACCTGCTGATGTCGCAGCAGGAGGTGGCGTCCGTCCTCGCACTCAACGGCGTCGAGAGCACAGAGGTGGGGGTCGAGACCCTCGTCGAGCGCACGCACGGCTGGCCGGCGCTGTGTCAGCTCGTCGCCGCCCGCCTCCGGCTCGAGGGCCTCCCGTTACGCACCCGAGACGAGGCCATCGTCGCGGCGGAGCACGCCGGGGCGACCTTGACGGCCGACATGGAGGAGCGCCTGTCGCAGGTCATCACCGACGAGGTCCGCCTTCTCGCGGTCGCCCCGTACGTCACCGTGCCCCTCGCGGACGCGCTGGGGATCGATCCGACGGTCGGCTCGGTCCGCCAGCTGTTGAGCGAACTGCAGAGCGCGGGGTTCATGTGGCCGAGCGCGACGCGCTTGACCCTCGCGGAGCCGGTCCGGGAGCAGTGGCTCCGCGACATCGGCACGCGCAAGCCCGAGCTCGTCAGCTCCGCCCAGTCGAAGCTGCTCGACCACCTCGTCCGCGGCGGCGAGCAAGTGCGAGCCGCGCAGATGGCAGCCGATGCCGAACGTTGGGAGATGCTCGCCTCGATCCTGCGGTCCTCCGGACCCGAGATCTGGGCGCGCGACAAGGCGGCCTTCTCCCGGCTGGTCGGAGTGCTGCGGACGACGGCGCCGCTGACTCCGCGGACCATGGACGCGTTGCTCGCCCTCGATCCGCAGACCGCCTGCTCGGCCGAGACCCCGACCGCCGCCGTCCGGGTGCTGACGCAGCTGCCCGACGCGAAGAGCGCCTCATCGACCGATGTCGAATCGCTCGTCCTCCGCGTCGGCATCCTGCAAGCGGCCGGCCGTTTCGCCCTCGCGACCGAAGCCGCCTCACTGCTCTCCGACGCGCTACGCCGGTCGTCGGAATCCGGTGCGGACGCGACCGCCGAGGGGTGGTACCAGGTGGCCATGACCTCGTTCGCGATGGGCAAGCTGCGCGATGCCGGTCTCGCGCTGGCCCAGTCCGAGCGGGTCGCTCCCCCCGCCCGCAAACTCCGCGCCCGGGGGGCCCGCGCGATCATCGCCCTGATGGAGGGCGACGTCGCCGAGGCTCGCAACATCGCGCGTCAGAGCGCCGAGGACGACTGGGCGGCTTCGCCCTGGGGGGAAGGAATGCGCATCGCGACCGCGTGGCTCCTCCTCGAAGAGGGCGACGCTCCCGCTGCGCGATCGATCCTCGACGACGTCAGCGCCACTGCGGGCGCGCGCGAGCTCTGGCCCTACGCCGCTGCCGTGCACGTGCAGTCCTACCTGCTGTCGGAGGCGGCGCCCGATGCTCTCGGTCTTTTGCGGTCGTGGACCGCACGCGCGCGCAGCACGCCGCCGTCGCACTTCCAGTCCACGCAGATCCTCACCGCGCGCGCCCGGGTGCTCATCGCGCTGCGCCAGGCGCGCAAAGCGCTGGCTCTGTTCGAAGGGCCCTTCGCCCTGTCGTCGACGACCGCTCCGGCGATCGCGCTCTCGCAGTTGTACGCCGGACGCGCCCACGAGGCCTTCGTGATGAGCGTGAAGTGGGGTCTGCACCATGAGCCGTCTCCCCGGGCCGCTCTGGAGAGCCTGGTGGTCAGCATCGTCGCCGACGTCCGCTTGAACGGCGTGGCCGCGCACCGCTCGGCCGTGCAGCGCGCCGAGGCGCTGAGCATGCGCTACGGCCTGTGGAGTCCGTGGAGTGCGGTCGCGCCGGAGGACCGAGCCCTCGTGCTGCGGATGCTGTCGCCGACGGCACGAGAGCAGGTGGAGAAGCGCGCCTCGTTCTTCGCCTCGTCGGTGAGCGTTCCGCACCTGACGCGTCGGGAGCAGGTCGTGCTGGCACAGCTGACGCCGACCTCGACGATCGCCGACATCGCCCGAGCGCTCGTGGTCTCGCCGAACACCGTCAAGACCCAGCTGCAGAGCCTCTACCGCAAGCTCGAGGTCTCCGACAGATCGAGCGCGATCCGCGCCGCGCACGCCTGGGGTCTCATCGAGACCGAGGTGGAGTGATCGCACGGTCGCGGCGCCGGCGACGCGCACGTCCGATGACGACGCGCGCGAGGACCAGCGCCGCAACCACGATCAGCACCCCCGGCACCGAGAGGGGAACGCCGGCACCGCGCAGCACCGCGAGGATGACCACGAGCGCGGCGAACGACAGCAGCCAGGTCAGCAGCCGTCGGAGTCGGTGAAGTCGCACGCGAGACACGGTAATCGCTCGGCGGACCGATTCAGACCGACGAGCCCCGGCGGACGGCCTGGCGATGGTCGGCGGCGACCTGCAGTCCGAATACACCGAACCAGGCGATCGCCAGGGTGGCAGCCGTGAACTCGAGGTTGCCGCCCAGCGCGGTGTCCCCCCGGAAGAGGGCGATCATCGCCCCGGTGAAAGCGGTGACGCCGACCGCGATGAGCGTGACCACGCTCGTCGCGCGCATCCACGGACGACGGCGGATCATCGCGACCTGCCCCATCGCGACGATCGCGAGCACGAATCCCAGCACGGCGAACGTGATGTGCAGGAGATCCTGAGGGAGCGAACCGGGAGTGAAGGGAACGGGACAGCCCGGCGAGCACGTGACCACGGAGGCGACGCCGAAGCAGAGCCCGCAGATCAGCAGGGTCGTCGCCACGGGCCACCCCACGACGTAGCCGACCGGCCGCGCAACGAGCGCGCGATCCACCAGCACCGCGGCCACGGCGAGCAGGAGCAGCGCGAGGTTGAACACCGGAGCCGTGGGCATCGCGGTCGCGCCCAACTGGCTGACGTATTGGACGCTCGGATCCCAAGCACGACACAACCAGATGAGGGCGGCACTGCCGAACGCGGCGGCAGCCCCCACATTCGCCAGCAGAGCGGGCCGATGGGGGGCGTCTCGACGGACTCCCGAGACGGGCCGCTCGACGGTTTCGGTCATGGGTCCTCCCGGGTGGCGCCCGGCCACACTATCGCTTCGCCCCGTTGCCCCGCCCCGCGTGGTGAGGTGTTCGGCCGTCAGGGTGATTTCCGGGCCTTTGGGCTTCAGTCTGCCCCCGCGACGTCGGATGCTTGGTTCAGCGGGCAGAGCGAACGCGGCGCATGCGAGCCGGGGGGCCGCAAACGCAAGATGCCGACGCTCTGCCCGCACCTTCTTCTTCGCAAGCGGCCCCGCCGACAGCGTCTGATGATCTCTGACGCATTGACGGGTGATAACGCTCGATCAGCCTCTCAGACCGTCTGCATCACGTGCGATGCTCGACCTCGAGCAGCGGCGCGAACGGTTCTCCCCCAGGTTCCCAACCCGCCGACCGGTTGCTCAGGGAGGCACGGTTTCGCGGTCACGGAACCCGAACGGCGAGACCGTGCCTCCGCTTCAGCGGCTCGCTAGGCTAGCGGCGAACCGGAGGGAGCCCGATGACGAAACGGTCGACGCAGCGCCCGGTGGCCGTTCTCCTGTGCGTCGCATCGGCGGCGGTGCTGGCCGCCCCGACGCTCCTCTTCCCGGCGGACTCCCCCACGGAGCCCAAGCTGGGCCTGCTCGCGATCGGCACGGTGCTCTTCGCGCTCGGGACGATTCGCATCCGCAGCGAGCACGCGCCTCCGCCGACTGACGGAGACGTCACCGGCGACTGAGCGCCTCGAGTTCCTCCGCGGTGACGATGGAGATCGGTTCGGTGGGGAGGTCCCACGTGGCAGGAGGGTTCATTGCTCTCTTTCTCGAAGACGTTGTTCAGTGTGCGCCCACGTAGCGAAGGAGACGGGACCACTCGCGGTCCCGACCGTCCGCTCCCTCGGCCCGCTCACGCCGCTCGAGCGAGCGAGCGCGCCGCCTTGCCGCCCTGCGAAGCAGGACGGGTGGCGGAGCCGGTCTGGGCCGGCTCGTCCATCGAGATGTCGAGGCTCAGCCCTCGCGAGGAGTTGGCGTCGTTCGCCATGCGCTTGAGGAGGTTCTGGTCGAGAGCCTCGGGCTGCTCGGAGTCGAACACGAACCGCAGCGGAATGGACGGCTGCAGCCAGATCGTCGATCGGCCGGCGGGCTCGTCGGCGCCGTGGATCCACGAGAGCGTGAAGCTCTCGCCACGTCGCAGTTTCGTGGCGACCACGACTTTGACGTGCGCCAACATGCGGTCGTCGATGCTGATCGGCTCGGTCGTCGTGCCGTAGTAGAGCTTCGCCATGATGTACCCCTCTGCTCGTTGCTCGTTTCAGAACTTACTAGTTAGACTAGCGAATAGGCAAGCGAGATATTAGGAACCAGATGACGAACGAAGATCCGTCACCGCCCTCGTACTGGTACAGCGAGAATCGCGAAGACGAGCGCGGGGCGCGCATCATGGAGGCCATGCGGTCGTACCGCGCGGCCGAGATGACGATGCGCCGACGCACGCAGGATTCGATGGCGATGGGCGAGAACGAACTGCTCGTCCTGCGCTTCCTCACGCGCGCGGCGAGCGCCCAGCGCGACGTGACCCCGATCGATCTCGCCCGTCACCTGGGCGTCTCCACGGCATCGGTCACCGCCCTCCTCGACCGCCTCGAGCGCTCCGGTCACCTGACGCGCCGGCCGCATCCCGTGGACCGTCGCAAGGTGCTCGTCTCGACGACCGCCCACGCGGATGACGAGATGCGCGAGACCCTCACCGCCATGCACGCCCGGATGATGCAGGCCACCCGCGGAATGACCGAGAGCGAGACAGAGGCAGTGACGGCGTTCCTCCGCCGCATGCGCTGCGCCGTCGCCGATCTGTGCGTCGACGCCGGCGACACGTGCTGCATGATCTCCCGGACTTCGTCCGCGGCATCCGACACCGTCTTCGCACCGCGCATCGCCCACCCCGACGCCGCCTGAGTGCCACCACGCGGCCGGGTGGGTCATTCCGCCACGCGGACGACCTCTTCCACCACGCGCGGGTCGGCGAGGACGCGGAAATGCCCGCCCGTGGACAGGGGCACGTTCCGCGCACCCGCCAGTTCGCTGCCTTCGGGGATGTGCGGGTCGAAGACGCCGTAGATCGAGACGATGCGCGCGTTGGCCTCGACGGCCGCGGACAGCGCCCGCATCGTCGCATCCCCCGACGCGAAGGCGCGCAAGGACGGCGTCGGCATGACCCTGCTGTAGCGCGAGCCCCCGAACGGGGTCGCGACGGCCACCATCGCCCTGACGCGGTCCCCGAGCGGGCTGAACGCCATCAGGTGCTTGCCGATGAGGCCCCCCTTGCTGTGCGCCACCAGCACGACGTCGTCGAGGCCCCTCGTCTCGAGCAGAGAGCCCAAGCGGCGAGCCTGCTCGGCGATCGGTCGGCGGTTGTCACCGAGCTCGGTCACCGCGTGCACGGGGTGGCCTCTGTCGTGCAGCACCCGGGCGAGGGGTTCGAGGAAGCGCCAGGTCTCGTAGATGCCCGGCAGCAGGACGATCGGCGTGCCTGTTCCGCTCGTCAACCCCTCGGGGAGCGACCGACCGAAGGCCGCCCGTCGCTGCGCGGCGAGCGCGTAGCCGTAGTCGCGCACCCACCATCTCAGGTTCCGCGCCCGGACACCGGGCGTCCTCGAGTCGCGTGGGGGCACGGCATCCGTCGACATCCGCCCATCCTCGCGGCCTCATCGCGAGCGCGGAGGTGGGTTGCTCCGCACAGGCCTCCGTGCGACGCAACCCCGGCGTTCGACCCGCCGCGGCCGCCGTAGGGTGTCGCCATGGAAACCTCGGACATCCGCTGGAACGAGCCGGCCCGCCAGAAGATCCTCGACGACGCCGACAAGGTGCTGCGCGAGGCCGTCGTCGCCGTGGCACGCGAGAGCGAGGGGATCTCGTCGGACGAGGCCTTCGCGCAGATCAACGCCCGGATCAAGGACCGCTTCATCGACTACGAGCCCGGCCCCGACATCCGCACCTACGCCGACGCGATCGCCGCCGGGGAGATCCCCACCCACGACGCGTGATGGCGCGCGGTTCCCTTCTCCCCGCCGGCCGGCAATTCGTTCTGACCTGGGGCGTACCACGCGAATACGGCGGCCTCACCGCGGCCCTGTTCCAACGCTCGCGGCTGTTCGCCGGGCTCGGCAGGACGGCGGTGCACGTCCTCACCTGCGACGATCGAGACGACCGGGTGGCGGTGACCGCCGAGCTCGCTCGTCGCGGAGCCCTCACCGACGGGGTGCGACTGACCAACCTGTGGGATTGGCTGCGCGAGAACGATCTGCGCGGTCGGGCCGTCGGCGCGGGGGCGGGTTTCTCCCCCCTCGGAGGCGACGCGGATGCCGAGTACTCCGGCGAGACGCTCGTGCGACGGATCCGCACCGATGCCCGCGGCGCCGTCGCGCAGATCGATCACCTGCGCCCGGACGGGACCCTCGCCGCGAGCGACCGGCGGGACGTCCCGCACGCGTCCGGACGCCGGCGTCGCGTGATCGTGACGTGCGACGCCACCGGCGCGCCTCGCTCGGCGTGGCGGGGGGTGCGGGAGCTCTACGCGGCGTGGCTCGACCGGCTCACCGCCGGCGAACCCTCCTTCCTGCTCGTCGACAGCAAGGCGATGGCGCGGTTCGCGGCGGGATACCGACGACCCGGCGTCACCGTGCTGCACGTGGTGCACGGCTCGCACCTCACCGACGACGGCACCTCGATCCGCCCCTCGCGCGCGGAGGTCTTCTCCCGCCTGAGCGCGTTCGACGCCGTCGTGTTCTGCACGGCACGCCAAGCGGGCGACGTCCGACGCGAGGTGGGGGTGCTCCCCCTGTTGGCCGCTGTTCCGCATCCGGTGGCGATCCCCGAGGCCGACCTCGTTCGGCCGCGATCGGGTGCGACGGTGATCGCTCGTCTCGAACCCATCAAGCGGGTGGAGGATGCGATCGAGGCCGTCGCGTGCGCCCGCGCCCGCCTCGACGATCTGACCCTCGACGTCTACGGCGACGGACCCGCGCGCCTCCCTCTCGAACAGCGCGCGGGCGAGGGCGTGCGCTTCCACGGCTTCCAGCCCGGGGCTCGAGACACCCTCGCGTCGACGGGGTTCCTCCTGCTGACCAGCCGCTCCGAGGCCTTCTCGCTCGTGGTCGCCGAGGCGATGGCGGCGGGCTGCCTCCCGATCGCGTACGACGTGGCGTACGGTCCCCGTGAGCTGATCGCTCACGGCAGCACGGGGTGGCTGGTGCCCCCGGGTGACGTGGACGCCCTCGCCGACGCCCTCGTCGCCGCCTCATCCCTCGACGCCGCCTCGCTGCAACGCATGCGGCGTCGTGCGCGTGATCGCGCCCGCGCCTACGACGAGAACGCGGTGCTCGCGCGCTGGGGTCTCACACTTCGGCGAGCCCGACGTCGGCACCGCCTGCGTCATTCGACCTGGCGTGTGCGCGAAACCCTTCGGCGCCGCCTTCGGATTGGCTGAATTCCCGCAGCGAGTCCGGTGGCCGGGCGTACTGTTTCTGTACCCGACCCCGGCATCGCCGGCGCGGATGACGCCTCATCTCGGCGTCCGCGACGACTCCCGCTCGTCGAGCCTGTCCCCCACCTGGCTCCGGACGGGGGTCGTCGTCCGGCTCAGCGGTCTTCGCCGTAGCCCTTGATGCTGCGCAGGTCGTCCTGCAGGTCCTGCTGGGCCGGGTCGTCGTCCTGCACCGCAGCGTCCGCGGCGCGCTGCTCGCGCGCGCCGTCCTTCTTCTCCTCCACACCGGCGTCGGTGGCGCCGTCCATGACGGGAGCGTCCTGGGTCTCTTCGCGATCGGTCATCGTCGTCCTCCTCGGTACGGGTCGTGCCCGAATCCTCCCCTCCGCGCGAGAGGATCGGCCGGGGCTTGCGCAGCCCCGGCCGAGAATGCTCAGACGCCGTGGTGCGACGGGTGCCGGCGCTCGAGCGCCGAGCCCTCCACGTCGACGTTCGGCACGATGCGGTCGAGCCATTTCGGCAGCCACCACGCCGCTCCGCCGAGCACGTGCATGATGGCCGGCATCAGCAGCATGCGCACGATGAAGGCGTCGAACAGCACGCCCAGGGCGAGCCCGAGCCCCATCGATTTGATGATGACCGAATCGGAGGCGATGAAGCCGGAGAACACCGCGATCATGATGATCGCCGCCGCGGCGACCACGGTGCGTCCGGCCCGGAAGCCCCGCGCGACCGCGAGCCGGGGAGCGGCGCCGTGCGCCCAGGCCTCGCGCATGCCGGTGGCGAGGAAGAGCTGGTAGTCCATCGCGAGCCCGAACAGGATGCCGACGAGGATCACCGGGAGGAAGCTCAGGATCGGGCCGGGGTTGTGGACTCCGAGCACCTCGCCGAGCCAGCCCCACTGGAAGACCGCGGTCACCGCGCCGTAGGTGGCGAACAGCGACAGCACGAATCCGAGGGTGGCGATCAGCGGCACCAGCAGCGAGCGGAACACCGCCACCATGATGAGGAACGACAACCCGACGACGACGACGAGGTAGATGGGCAGGACGTCGGCGAGCCCCTCGGAGATGTCGATGTTGATGGCCGCGGCCCCGGCCACCCCGAGCACGATGTCTCCATCGACCGGCGGGATGGCGCGCAGATCGCGCACGAGCCGATCGGTCGACACCGCATTGGGCCCCTCGGCGGGGATCACCTGGAAAGCGGCGAGACGGCGGTCCTCCGACACGGCGACGGGCGCCACGGCGACCACGTCGTCTTGAGCGAAGAGCTCGCGGGCGACGTCGAGCTGGATGCCCTGCACGTCGGCTTCGGCCGTGTCCGCCGGCAGCGCCGCGGTGACCAGCAGAGGAGCGTTCGCTCCGGCGCCGAACGCCTCTTCGGTCCAGGTGAAGGCCTGGTACGCCGTCGAGTCCTCCGCCTCCGAGCCGCCGTCGGGGAGTCCCAGACGCATCGACAGCGCGGGGATGGCGACCACGAGCAGGGCGAGGGTCGCGACGAGCATCGTGACGATCGCCCGCACGGTCGACATGGGCGCGACGGGGGCGCCGGCGGTGAGGATCGAACCGGTGCGGGCGGCGCGGCGCGGGTGCTCCTCGGCATCCGTCGGGGCGACTCCCGTGCGCGCGGCGCGGCGCGGGTGTTCGGCCGCGCCGAGCGCGGCGACACGGGCGCGGGCGCGACGGCTCAGGATCCGCAGCCCCGCAAGACCCAGCAGCGCGGGGGTGAGCGAGACCGCGATGAGGACCGCGACCAGGACGCTGACCGCACCCGCGGTGCCCATCAGCCCCAGGAACGGAATGCCGGTGATGTTCAAGGCCAGCAACGCCACGATGACCGTCGTGCCGGCGAAGACCACGGCGTTGCCCGCGGTGCCGTTCGCGAGGCCGATCGACTCGACGACGTCCGCCCCCTGCAGGACCTGCCGGCGGTGCCGGTAGAGGATGAACAGCGCATAGTCGATGCCGACGGCGAGACCGAGCATGACTCCGAGGATGGGGGTGACGGATGCCATCTGCACGACACCCGAGAACGACAGGGTCGCCATGGCACCGATGGCCACACCCACGAGCGCCGTGATGATCGGGAAGGACGCCGCCAGCAGCGAGCCCAGCACGACGATCAGCACGATGGCGGCGACCGCGACACCGATCGCCTCGCCGACGCCGAGGATCTCGGGCACCCCCTGCGAGATCTCGGTGTTGAACGCGACGTCGACGCCGTCGACCGGGTCCGAGGTGAAGTGGGCGACGACCGCCTGCTTCGATTCCTCCGAGAGCTCGAGCCGGGGCTCGCTGAAGGACACGTTGACGATGGCCGTCGAGCCGTCCTCGGACACCAGTCGCACGGCATCCGCGAATGCGAGAAGCTCCGAGCCCTGGTCGAGCTGGGTCTGCTGCGCCTCGAGCTGCGCCTGCCCGTCCGTCAGCTGCGTCTGCTGGTCGCCGAGCGCAGCGCGCTGCTGGTCGAGCTGGCTCTGCTGCGCGGAGAGCGCCGACAGCTGCGCGGCCTTCTGCGCCTCGGGCAGGGGCGCCGCCTCGAGCTGCGCACGAGCCGCGTCGAGCTGCTGCTGGCCCGCGTCGAGCTGAGCGGTGCCGGCGTCGAGCTGCTGCTGCCCCGAGGCGAGCTGCGCGCGCGCCGCGTCGAGCTGCTGAGTCCCGTCGGCGACCTGCTGCCGCTGATCGTCGAGCTGCTGCTGCGCCGAGAACGGATCGGTCACGCGCGCCACGTCGGGGAGGTCGCCCGCGGAGGCGACCAGAGCGCTGATGGCGCTCTTCTGCGCGTCGTCGAGGGCTGACCCGTTGTCGGTGCGGAACACGACCGCTCCCGCTGCGCCGGCGAAGTCGGGCAGCTCGCCTTCGAGTTCGGCGATCACGTCTCCGGATGCCGTGCCGGGGATGTCGAAGCTCGAGCTCAGCCCCTTGAATCCGATCAGGAAGCCGCCGACGACGACGCCGAGGATGACCACCCAGGCCACGACGACCGTCCACGCGCGCCGAGCGGCGAAGGTCCCGAGACGGTGCAGAAATTCGGCCATGCGGTGTTCCTCTCGTGCGGTGCGCACGCAGGAGCACCGTCGGCTCCGACCAGTGCGGATAAGATAACACGCACCGTCTCGTCTCGATTCGGCTCGACATCGTCCAGAATGTGTGTCATGGCACTTCCGCGCAGTGGCCCCATCCGCAGCGAAGCCGCGCGCCTGGCCATCCTCGACGCGGCCGTCGCCCTGTTCGCCGAGCGCGGCTACGACCACCTGACGATCGAGGGAATCGCCCGTCGCGCCGGCGTGGGAAAGCAGACGATCTACCGCTGGTGGCCGAGCAAGGGCGACGTGCTCGCCGAAGCGATCCTCGAGGGCCGCCTGCTCGGCCCCCAGCGCGCGATCCCCGACACCGGCGACCCGCGCGCCGACCTGGCCGCGTGGCTGATCGAGATCTTCACCCTGCGCGCGAGCGCCGACGGAGAAGGACTGCTGCGCTCCCTCGTCGCCGCCTCCGCCGGCAGCGCCGAAACCGGTCGGCGCCTGCGATCCGAGATCCTGGCCGCGCCGCTGATGGACCGCTTGTCACGAGCGATGGGCGACGCCGGGGGCCCGCGTCTCGCGGCGGCCGCCGACGCTCTCCTCGGTGCGGTGATCCTGCGCGCGCTGAGCCGTGAGCACTTCGACTCCGCCGACATGCTGGCGCTGGTCGATGTCGTCGCCGGCCCGCCCCCCGCGCTGAGCTGATTACCACGACGGGACTCTCAGCGTCCAGCCCCGCAGCGCACAGCGGCATCCCGTACAATCTCTCTCAACAAGGGGAGTACTCCCACCGCGACGATCTCGTCAATACGGACCACGCCATCGTGAGCCCGGGACGTCGGCCCTCTCACCGGGGCGGAAGAGACCTTGGTGTCTTGTCGTACACCTATTTCCCTTGGAGGTCGCCATGGGCGTCACCCCCCTCATCTGGATCGTCACGATCGCGGTCACGATCGCGTTCTTCGTGTTCGAGTTCTTCGCGCACGTGCGCAAGCCGCACGAGCCGACGATCGGCGAATCCGCCCGCTGGTCGGCCTTCTACATCGGGCTCGCGCTGCTGTTCGGCGTCGGCATCGGCGTCGTGTCGGGCTGGACCTACGGCGGTGAGTACTTCGCCGGGTACCTGACCGAGAAGGCGCTGTCGATCGACAACCTCTTCGTCTTCCTCATCATCATGACCGGCTTCGCCGTGCCGAAGAAGTATCAGCAGAAGGTGCTGATGGTCGGCATCGTGATCGCGCTGATCATGCGCGGCGCGTTCATCGCCGTCGGCGCCGCCCTCATCGAGAACTTTTCGTGGATCTTCTACATCTTCGGTGCCCTGCTGCTGGTCCTGGCCTACCGCCAGGCCTTCGCCCACGGCGAGAGCGACCCGGCCAACGGCAAGTTCATGACCTTCGTCCGCCGCGTCCTCCCCGTCACCGAGGAGTACAACGAAGACAAGCTGACGGTGAAGAAGGACGGCAAGCGCTTCGTCACCCCGATGCTGCTGGTCATCATCGCGATCGGCTTCATCGACCTCGTCTTCGCCGTCGACTCGATCCCCGCGATCTACGGCCTGACGAACGAGGCGTACATCGTCTTCACCGCCAACGCCTTCGCCCTGATGGGCCTGCGTCAGCTGTACTTCCTCATCGGCGGCCTGCTCGAGCGCCTGGTCTACCTCGCTCAGGGCCTCGCTGTCATCCTCGCCTTCATCGGCGTCAAGCTCGTGTTCCACGCCCTGCACGTCAACGAGCTGCCCTTCATCAACGGCGGCGAGCCGCTGCTGTGGGTGCCCGAGATCCCCATCTGGTTCTCGCTGTTGTTCATCGCCGCGACCGTCGCCGTCGCCACGATCGCGAGCCTGCGCAAGACCCGCAACGACGACAAGAAGAAGGAACGCGAGACCTTCGACGGCGAGAAGGTCATCCACGCCCCCGAGGACTGACCCTTCGACGACGGGCCCGCGGCAGCCGCCGCGGGCCCGTCGTCGTTCCCTGCCGCATCCGAGGTGTCGGCGCAACCCCGGCGATCCCCCTCGAGATCGCACCTACCGTGGCCGCATGACGCGATTCGGCTACACCCTCATGACCGAGCAGAGCGGCCCGAAGGCCCTCGTTGACTATGCCGTCGGCGCCGAACGCGCCGGCTACGACTTCCTCGTCTCCAGCGATCACTATTCGCCGTGGCTCACCAGCCAGGGGCACGCCCCGTACGCGTGGACGGTTCTCGGCGCGGTCGCTCAGGCGACCACCGATGTCGAACTCATGACCTATGTCACCTGCCCGACGATCCGGTATCACCCGGCCGTCGTCGCTCAGAAGGCAGCCACCCTGCAGTTGCTCTCCGACGGGCGCTTCACGCTCGGCCTCGGTTCGGGTGAGAACCTGAACGAGCACGTGGTCGGAGAGGGATGGCCCGCGGTGCACGCGCGCCAGGACATGCTCGTCGAGGCGATCGAGATCATCCGCGCCCTGCACACGGGCGACCTCGTGACGTACGACGGAGAGTACTTCCGCGTCGACTCCGCTCGCGTCTGGGACGCCCCCGAAGGCGGGGTCCCGATCGGCGTCGCGGTGTCGGGCGAGCACTCCATCAAGCGATTCGCCCCGCTGGGCGACCACCTCATCACCACCGAACCCGAAGCCGACCTCATCGCCGGCTGGGACGAGCACCACGAGGGCGAGTCCCGCAAGATCGGGCAGATCCCCATCAGTTGGGACCCGGACAAGGGAGCCGCGATCGAGCGCGCGCACGACCAGTTCCGGTGGTTCGCCGGTGGATGGGCCGTCAACTCCGACCTGCCGACCCCGGCCGGATTCGCGGGGGCGTCGCAGTTCGTGCGCCCGGAGGACGTCGCCGATTCCATCGCGTGCGGCCCCGATCTCGACGAGCTCGCCGAGAGCGTGCGCCCGTTCATCGACGCCGGCTTCACCGACATCGCCATCGTGCAGGTCGGCGACGCGCAGCAGCAGCGGTTCGTCGACGAGGTCGCCGCTCCCCTGTTGGAGAAGCTCCGCGCCCTTTGATCCCCCGGATCGACCCGTCGCGGGGGCGCGCATCTCGTGCGTCCCCCCGGCGGCATCCGGGATCCGCCTCAGCGGGTTGCGACGTATCCCGCCTCGCGCACCCACTCCTCGAGGCGCCACACCGGGAGACGGAAAACCCGTGCCACGGCGACGGGGGAATGGTTCGCCTCGGCCACCGCGGCGATCGCGAACTCGCGGAGCGAGCGGAACTCCCGACCCGCGAGCACTCCCTCGCGGAGGTCGGCGAACGTCCGCGGCTGGCGGGGCGGGGTCTGCCCCTGCACCACCAAGACGTACGGCGACATGTGTTCGACCCCGTGGGCGGCCGCACGGCGGTGCACCGATTCCGCGGCGGACGTGGCGTTCGAGGCGATGTCCCTGCTCACGCCGGCGGGTACCCGGCTCGACACGGGGACGCTGACGGAGGCCACGGGCGGTGCCGGTACCGGCGCTACCCAGGGGGCGTCCGGGAGTGAGCCTCCCCACGTCGTCTCGGTCGGGGTCACCGCCGGTGGCGCGGGGCGTGCACCCGAGGTCGCCTCCGGCATCGTCGGTGCGGCCACCGCGGTCGTCCAGGCCGCGGGCGGAAGATCGCCTCCCCACACGACCTCGCTGGGCACGACATAGGGGCTCGGCGCCGGAGCGGCTGCAGCCTCGGGCATCCACGGCGCGGGCGGGAGCTCGCCGCCCCAGATGACCTCGCTGGGAACGACGTAGGCGCTCGCGGGCTCGACCGGTGCAGCCGCGCGTACCGGGTCGGCGAAGAGCTCGGCGACGTCGACCTCGAAGGTCTCGGCCAGGGCGACCAGGGTCGCCAACGAGGCCGTCGTCCGACCGGCTTCGAGTGCGCGCACCCGCGACTCCGACAGCCCCGCTTCGAACGACAGGGCCGTGATCGACAGATCGCGTTCCTCGCGCATGCGGCGCACGCGGGCAGCCAAGGTGTGCAGGACTTCGTCGAGGCGATCCGCCTCCGGTGCGTCGTTCACGCGCTCACTCCCGTCTCACGCGAGGCGCGATCGGCCTCGTCGACCCACTGTTGCAGACGCCAATGCTGTATCCGGAACAGGCGCGCAATGGTGGTGACGGAGTAACCGCCCTCCCGCACCGCCGCGACGGCGAAGTCCTGGAGCGAAGCGAACGTGCGCCCCTCCAGGGGCCCCGTCCGCAGATCGGCGAAGGATCGGGGCCGCACGCGCCCCGGACGGACCCCACCACGCGGGGTCGCAACCGGCTCCGACGTCGCGAACCGCTCCCCCGGCGTCCACGACCCCGGACCCCGCGGCATCCGCGGTCCCGCTCCGCGCGTGCTCGTCGATGACGGCGATCCGACGAGCACCGGAGCGGTCGCTTCCGCCGGCTGCTCGTCGACCGGGCGTGGCGCTTCGACGACGCCTCCCGGGTAAGCGGCCATCTGCTCCTCACCATGGCGCAGCAGTGCCTCACGCAGCAGGTCGCGCAGACGCTGATGCTCGCGACGGCGACGCCACAGCACGGGCACGCCGATCGCGGGGACCAGCAGCACGAGGGCCCACATCCACATCATCGGATGCTCGTTCATCCACCCGACCCAGGCCCACTGGAACGTCCAGGCGGACTGATCGTTGTCTGCCTGCATGGTGCGCGCCCCCGACCACAGGGCGACCGCGTCCTGACCGACGCCGCGCAGCACGTTGCCGGTGATGTCGGCGCGGGCTCCGTCAGCCAGTTCGACCGCGTATCCGGATGCCACGGTCATGTCGTTTCCGCTCACGATGACGGCCGCGCGCGTCAACTCCAGCGCGATGCGGCGGCCCACCAGGCGCGAGTCGGACACCGTGGCATCCGTGATGTCGCCCGAGATGTCGAGACCGCGCAGATCTGCGGACGATAGATCGGCGTTGGCGACGGTCAGCCCGGTCGAGGGCCCCTCGACGAGGACGGCCGTGCGCGTCTCGTCGACCGTGGTGCGCCGGATCTCGGTGTCGTCGGTCGAGATGACCCGCAGACCGCCCTCGCGATTGCCCGAGATGCGGCACTCGGTGAGCGTGAGCCCCTGGGAGGGGGTGAGACCGTAGCCGCCGGTCGTCGGTCCGTCAGCGAGCGCGGCTCCGTCGACCCGGACACCCCACCCGGCCGATCCCTCGACCGTGACGTCGTCGAGAGTGACGGCGCTCGACTGCCGCGAGACGGCGATCCCGTCGCCGCCGGAACCGGTGATGCTCGTCTTCTCGATGGTCGTGTCGCTCGCGCCGTTCGTGACCTCCACGCCGGTCAGCGTCGAATCGTCGAAGCGGGAATCCGTGATCGTGATGCCGGTGGTGTCGGATCCGAAGAACCCGTAGTGCAGTCCCGTCGTCGTGACGTCCTGCAACGCGGCGATCGACCCGCTGCCGCTCCCCGTCACCGAGACCCCACCCGTGCGACCGCTCCAGAAGCCGAGATCAGAGAGGCGTGTCGACACCAGACCCAGGATGCCGTCGCGCACACGGATGTAGGCGCGCCCGTCACTCTGATCGGTGTCGGGGGCGGCCAGCGTGTCGTCCCAGCTGGTCACCGTGACGGGGTGGTCGGCTGTTCCGCCGATCGCGAGGATGCCGCCCCAGCCCACGATGCTCGTGGTGGTGTCCGCCGTGCTGAGCAGGCGCAGGGTGTCCGTGCCCTGAGCTGCGCTCGGATACAGGTCGAGTTCGGCACCCGCCCGGATGACGACGTTGCGGACGAGGGTCGCGGTCGTGCCGTCGTCGACCCGCACGGCCCCCAGGGC
The DNA here is from genome assembly GCF_021026215.1 of Microbacterium sp. JC 701. NCBI lineage: Bacteria > Bacillati > Actinomycetota > Actinomycetes > Micrococcales > Microbacteriaceae > Microbacterium > Microbacterium sp. JC 701. The sequence goes on along the minus strand of NZ_JAJNCV010000001.1, from coordinate 870,809 downwards.
CACGAGGTCGCCGAAGAGGTACCCCGTCTGCTGACCGTTGCGAGGAGCAAGCACCACGGTGTTCCAGGTGTCCAGCAGAGCGGGATCGCCCGTGGGCAGCGCCGCAACCGCGGAGAGCCGCGCGTCCTCCGCCGCGACCCTCTCGGCCGGCGTCTTCGGCGTGTCCGAACCGTCGGAACCCGCCGAGCCCGACGGAGACGGCGCGACGAGGGGCGTGTCGGACTGCGCGGCCGCGTCCACCCACGGCAGGAACGTGCCGGTGTGCACGAAGTTGCCCGTCAGCACGACCCCCACGACCAGCACCACGACGGCGACCACCATGGCCACTCGAACCGGGCCGCGGATGCCGGGCCGGGCGTCGCCGCGCTCCTCCGCCGTCAGCGCGCCATCGTCATCCACGGCTCACCTCACCGGTCGCCGCCGCAGCGTGCGCATCCGCGCCCGACAGGCCGACGCTCGCCGCCGACTGCCCCTCGCCCCCGAGGCTCGCCTCGGTCTGGCCCTCGCCGCCCGTGGCATCCGCCGATCGCGTCAGCCACCCCTGCTTGTTCATCGTGAACAGCGCGTAGACCTTGATGGGCAGCGCCACGAGGATGATCACGAGGGTGACGAGCGGGAGCAGCACGATGTCCTCGGGCCGCCGCCACAGATGCGACATGCCGCGGATGCCGCGACCGACGAACAACCACAGCACGGCCAGCCCGAGGGCGAGCCAGGGGTGGGAGGACCGCACGGAGAGCGCGATGTAACCGAGCGCGACGAACATCGTGAACGGGGTGAGCAGGATCTGCATCATCGTGATCTGCGAGATCAGCGGCACCTTGAACACCCACCCGCGCCGGATCGCCGTGAGATAGCAGCGGTAGGAGTTCCGGCTCCATCGCACCCGCTGCTTCACGAACGCCCGGAACGTGCCGGGGAACATCGACAGTGCCCGCGCACTGTCCTGATGCGCGACGCGGAACCCCTGCGACAGCACGAGCCACGTCATCCGGCCGTCGTCTCCGGCCACGCACTCGCGTCCGAAGAAGATCTCGTGCTCGAGGTCTTCGACGCGGGGCTGGATCACGGTGCGTCGGTACGCGGCGGTACGACCCGAGGCGCAGATGATCCCCCCAAACCGCCCCATCGCGGGGGCGTAGTCGGTGTAGCGCAGGTCGATGATCCAGTCCGCGACGCGGCGCCACACGCTCGATCGCGGAAGGTAGACGTTCTGCCGGGTGCTGACGGCGCCGACCGCGGGATCGATGAAGGGCATCTGCACGGCGGCGAGCATGCCGTCGTCCCACGCGGTGTCGGAGTCGACGAACACGATGAGTTCGGTGTCGACCATCCGAATGCCGACGCCGAGGGCCGACCGCTTGCCCCGGTGCTGGAACATGACGACGTCGACGCCCGGGATGCCGAGGGCCTCGATGCGCCGTTGGGCCTCGATGTCGGCGAGGTCGAGCACGATGATGATGCGCGAGGGCCCCTGCCGTACCCAGGTGCGAAGGCATCGGACGAGGACGTCGGGGTCTTCGTGGAACGACGGGACGACGACGGTCGTGGTCGTGCGGAACGCGTTTCGCACGGGACGGGCGGTGGCGGCGAGGATCTTGCGCACCAGCCAGAAGCCCCACGAGACGATCCCGAGGTAGCCGAAGGGCAGCACCCACATGAGCTGCTCAGCGAATGAGCCGTCGTGCACCGTGTCCCCTCCTGACGGCCAATGCCGTCGGCTGCGCCAGGGGAGACAGTGAACGATAGCGCGTCCGGTGCCGCCGTGTCGTCAGGTACAGCGACCGGTAACGAGCTCGATACCCGCCGACACGGTGTTGTCACACGCGACGACGTTGCCCGCCCTCTGCGCCGCGCCCACCAGCCGCACGCCGACGCCGGCCGCCGCCGCCCGCAGGTCCGAGCCGCTGACGGTGTTGCGCTCCCCCCACGGCGCGACGATGACGTGCACCGAGACGGCGTCGACGGGGCCGGTCACGGTGCTGCCCTCGAGCCGCCACCCGGAGCCCTTCAGGTCGATCGCGCTGTCGACGCTCGCCCCGGACGCGGTGGCGAGCGTGGACGCCCGGATGATGCCGTCGCTGGTGCCCTCCTTCACGTCGACGGCCTCCGCGGTGGTGTCCGCGACGACGAGCTGCTCGAAGACGTTCCGATCACTGCGGTCGGGCTGACACGCGCTGTAGCGGCACCAGTTCGACTCGGCCGATCCCACGTAGATCCCCTCCCCGAATTCGGGGTCGGTCAACCCGGTCTGCTCGACCGTGATCGCGCGTACGAGATTGTCGCTGCTCGCCGCACGCAGGTGGAGCCCTTCCTGGCCGACGTGGGAGATGCGCAGGCCGGACAACATCGTGTGCGAGACGCCGTCGAGGACGACGCCCTTCTGCCCACCGCGCACCTCCAGGTCGCGAACGTCCCAGTGCGACGCTCCGTCGAGGTGCAGCGCATACCCGTGATCGACACCGCCCGCGTCGATCACGCTGCCGGCGACGCCGCACAGGACGATGGGCTGATCGGTGGTCCCTGAGGCGGTGGCGCGGAACCGCCCCGTGTAGGTCGCATCGGCCAGCTGCAGGACGGCGCCGGGCTTCGCGTCATCCAGAGCGCGCTGCAGGGCGTCGGCGTCGGCACCGACCTGCACCGCCCCGGGCGCGCACGGCTCGTCCGCCGCGGGAAGCGCCGTCGACGCGGTCGACGCGACACCGGGGGCGCATGCGGAGAGCATCAGGCCGGCGCTGAGCAGCGCGAGGGATCGAGGAAGGCGGGACATCGGGTCGAGTATCGCAGGAGCCCCGCTTCGACGGACCCACGTCCGACCGGCGGCAGGGTCTCCCCCGCCGCCGGCGGATGCGTTCGGCGTCGCAGGGGCGCGGGGCCGGACGAGCTCAGTCCCGCGCGAAGGTCGCCTTGGCGTCGGCGACCACGCTCGGTTCACGGAACGCGGAGAGCGCCGTCGCGGCGAGCATGAGCGCTCCGTCGGCGATCGTGGGCGGAGCGAGCTCGGCCGAACCGGCGGCCGCGGCGAACTCCCGGGTGTGCGGAGCCACGTCGCGGGCGAGGCAGATCATCGGGTGGATCGACGGGACGACATGGCTGACGTTGCCCATGTCCGTGGAGCCCGCGACGGTGGGGTCGGGCTCGAGATCGCGCCCGAGCACGCTGTAGGCGGCCTCGGCGACGTCGACGAGCGTCGGGTTGGACCGCAACGAGAAATAGGGTGGCGTGTTCTCCGCGATCTCCACCGTCGTGCCGGTTGCGATCGCCGCACCCTCGAAGCAGTCCCGCACGCGCGGTACGACGTTCGAGAGCAGATGGTCGCGATCTGCCGCCCGCACGAAGATCCGCAGACTCGCGCGCTCGGGGATGATGTTCGGCGCTTGCCCTCCGTTCGTGATGATCGCGTGGATGCGGACGTCATCGGTCATCTGCTGTCGGAGCATCCCGATGGCCGTCAGCGCCAGCGTCGCGCCGTCGAGGGCGTTTCGACCGAGTTCGGGCGCCGCCGCCGCATGCGCCGCCTTTCCGTGGAAGTCGATGTCGAGGGCGACGCGCGACAGCGACGAGCCGCGTACGGCATCGGTCCCCGACGGGTGCACCATCATCGCCAGGTCGACGCCGTCGAGCACACCGCCCTCGATCATGGGCACCTTGCCGGCGGCGCCCTCTTCGCCCGGGCTGCCGATGACGACGAGATTCGCGGGCACCGGCGACGCCTCCAACGCGTCCTTGACGAGAAGACCCGCGCCGAGACCGCAGGCGGCGATGATGTTGTGCCCGCACGCGTGACCGATCTCCTCGAGGGCGTCGTACTCGCAGAAGATCGCGATGGTCGGGGCGTCGGCATCCGTCGTCGACCAGCGCGCCACGAACGCCGTCTCGAGGCCGGCGAAACCGCGCTCGATTGCGAAGCCCGCCAGCTCGAGTTCGGCCGTCAGGCGCGCGGCGGCGTGCGTCTCCGTGAAGCGGATCTCGGGATGCGCGTGCAGGTCTGCGGCGACGTCGACGAGCGTTGCGAGCCTGCGCTCGAGGAAGGGACGCAGCTCGGTGATCGTGGTCGGCATCGCGTCGATGCTCGCTGCGGCGGTGGAACGCGCGGTGAGGGTGGACATGGGGTGGACCTCCTGGGGGTCTCGGCGGGCGGATGGAGAGGCGATGACGGTCACTGCAGCTCGAGGCCGTGGCCGGGGCCGACCGGCAGGCCGAGCAGACCCCAGACGATGAACTGCAGGAGCCAGACGCCCCAGATCACGAGGGTGAAGGGGATGACGAGGCTGAAGAGGGTTCCGAGTCCGGCTTTCGGCTGCCACCGCTGCAGCAGACCGAGGACGACGGGCAGCATCGGGTTCATCGGCACGAGCGGGTTGGTCGCGGAGTCGGTGATGCGGAAGGCGGCCTGGACGTACGCGGGGTCGATGCCCGCGAGCATGAACATCGGCACGAAGATCGGCGCGAGCAGGGTCCACAACGCCGAACCGCTCGCCAGCAGCAACGCCGGGATCGTGCAGAACAGGCTGAAGAGCACCAGTCCGCCGAGCCCGCCGAGCCCGGTCGCCTTCATCGCCTCGGCCCCCGATGTCGCGAGCAGCAGGCCGAGCTGAGACCAGTTGAACCACGCGATCGCCTGCGCGGCCGTGAAGATCACGACGATGAAGGGAACGAGGTCCTTCACCGCTGCCGTCATGTGCTCGGGTACCTGTCGCGCCGAGGTGAGGGTGCGGGCACCGAGTCCGTATGCGATGCCCGAGACGAGGAAGAGGAAGAGGATGAAGATCGGCAGCGCCGTCATGAAGGGCGATCGGAGGATCTGCCCTCCTTCGCCCTGCAGAGGCGACCCGGGCACGGCGACGACCGTCGCGACGATGGCGAGGTAGGCGGCGACGGCGATTCCGGCCACCCGCAGTCCGCGGCGCTCGATCGCCTCGAGCGGCTTGGACGCGTCTTCGTCGGCAAGGCCCCCCTCGTAGGGGGTGAGACGCGGTTCGACGTAACGCTGGCAGACGACCGTGATGACGACGGCGAGGAGGAGGGTCGAGGTGGCCATGAAGAAGTAGTTGGCGAGCGGTGACACCGACGCCCCGGGATCGACGATCTGCGCGGCGCTCGTCGTGATGCCCGACAGCAGAACGTCCGTGCCCGCGGGGACGACGTTGGCACTGAACCCGGCGACGACCGCGGCGTACGAGGCCGCGAAGCCGGCGAGCGGGTGCCGACCGGCGGCGAGGAACGCTGCTGCGGCGAGGGGCGGCAGAATCACCATCGCCGAGTCGGACGCCAGGTTGCCCATGAGGCTGACGAGCACGACCACGAACGTCACCGCCCAGCCGGGCGCCGCGAGCACGGCGCCGCGCATCGCGGCTTTCAGCAGTCCGAGCCGCTCGGCGACGCCGATGCCGAGCATGACGGTGACGATGAGGCCGAGCGGGGGGAACGTGACGAAGTTCTGGATCGCGGTCGTGAGCGCGTAGACGACGCCTTCGCCCGACAGGATGCTGCGGATGGGGATCGTCTCGCCCGTGGCGGGGTCGATCGTGGCCGCCCCGAGCAGGGTGGCGATCGCCGAAGCGACGGCCACGAGGCCGGCGATGAGGAGGAAGAGGTAGAAGGGGTGGGGCAGCTTGTTGCCCACGCGTTCGATCCCGCGCAGGATGCGGCCGCCGAGGCCTGTGGCGTCGGCGAGGGTCAGTGCGGGGGTGGTGTCGGTCGACATGGGGGGGCTCCGTGTTGTTCGACGTGGCGGTCGGAAAGACTGTGCCTGGCATCTTGCCGATCGCGTGTCACAACCAGTGGCGGATGTTCGATTCCGACTCCCACGGATGCCAAGATGTCGGTTATGCGCATCGAGTCGTCGCCCCACCCGCACGACCTGTCGGATTCGGACCTCGCGCTCGTCGCCGCTCTGCAGGACGCGCCACGCGCCTCGTGGGCGTCGATCGGCCGCGCCGTCGGCGTCAGCGCCCCGACCGCCCGACGGCGTTGGGCGGCGATCGTCGAGTCGGGGGCCGCATGGGCGACGACGTACGTGGGTTCCGGCGCGGGCATGCTCTTCGGGCTGACCGAGGTACGCTGCCGACCGGGCAGCGTCGACGCCGTCGCCGCCGTGCTGCGCATGCATCCGAAGGTCATCTCCGTCACCGGCATGACGGGCGACCGCGATCTCGTCCTGACGATCCTCGCGGAGGACATGGCGCGCTTCCGCCGGCTCATCCAGTCGTGGTTGGGGTCGCACGAGGCGGTCATCGGCGTGCGCTCGACCGTGGTGACCCGCATGTTCTCCGAAGGTTCGCGCTGGCGCGCGGTCGGTCCCCCGCAGGCGGTTGCTCTGCCCTCGGTCCCCGATGACGAGCCGATCGCGCCGACCGCGCAGTGGCATGCGGTGCTCGACGAACTGGAGCGCGACGGTCGCGCGTCGCCGCAGGCGATCGCGGCCAGGCTTGGCAGCTCCGAGGCTCACGCGCGTCGCGTGGTGCGGCGGCTGCTCGGCACGGGATGGATCCAGCAGCGCATCGACGTGTCGCTCGAACAGAGGATGTGGCCGCACGCTCTGGCCCTTTGGCTCGTGGTCCCCGCGGCACGGCTCGAGGCGACGGCGCTGCAGATCGCGAACATGCCGATGACGCGCATGTGCGCCGCCCTCGCGGGCGGGGCATCGAACCTCTACGTCATCGTGTGGCTCCGAGACCTGTCGGATGCCGCTTCGCTGGAGGCGGAGCTGGCCCGGAGCCTGGAGTTGCGCGTCCTCGATCGCGCCATCCTGCTGCACTACTACAAGCGCGTCGGCCACCTCTTCGACGACGAGGACCGACGCGAGGGCCACGTGTCGTGGCTTGCCCCGGCTCCGGAGCATGCGCGGACTGCCGGCGCCGGCCCCTGAGCGGTCAGGTCATCGGAGGCGTGGCACCGTGTCCGCCTTCGAGGAGTGCCCCGCTTGCCCCGGCGTCTAGGGCGAGCACGTCATCGACATCGAGGACACCGATCAGCTGCCCCGCCGCTTCGCCGAGATGTGCGCGGTGTGTCTGCCGCCGGGGCTCCGCGCGCCGACGACCCCCTCAGGCGCGGAAGGACGGAGAGCCCAGAACCCGCTCGACGGTCAGCTCGAGGACCACGCGCTCGGGGTTCACGCGGGGCTGGCGGTAGCGGGCGGCGTACAGGTCGACGGCGTGCGCCACCGCGTCGGCGTCGTCGGTAACCCGGGCGGGGCCCTCGAAGCTGATCCAGCTGCCCCGGTCCACCGAGCAGATCGATGCGCGACCACTGCGGGCGGCATTGACGAATTTCTGGGTCCCGCGCGAGCCGATCACACGGACCACGCCGTCCTCGTAGGTGAAGCCGACGGGCACCGAGTGCACACGGCCGGAGCGGCCCACGGTGGAAAGGGTGGCCAGGTGGTACTCGCTCATGAAGGCGAGGGCGTCGTCGGTCAGCACGGTTACAGCGTGCCACGTCCGGCGATGGACGACACCGTCCGCGTAGCGGCATCCCACCTCCGGATGCCGACGGCTCGGGCCGCGAGATCGGCGCCGCCCGCCGCGGCGAGCACCTCCAGCGCGTCGCCCACCCGGTCGAGCGGCACCCGACGGGCCAGCGTCACGTGGGCCGTCCAGGCACCGGGACGCGTGTGGTCGACGTCGTCGCCGGGGCCCGCGAGCTCGTGGACGCGGGAATGGAGGGCGAGCACGTCCATGGTCGGAACGACCGATCGCGCGATCACACGCGTGCGCCCCGCGCCGAACAGGAGCGGCGCGCCGAGGGTGAGAGCCACCGGGAGCGCCCTGTCGAGCTCCGACGCCGCGATGTCGCGGAGCGCGGACCGTACGAGCAGCGTCGTGTGCGGCCGGTTGCTCTCGCCCTTGTGCTGGGCCTGGCTGGGCAGACCGGCGTCGGCCAAGGCCTTCCACTCGCTGCGCACCGCGGCATCCGTGTCGTCGTCGAAGACGAGCTCGAGACTGACGACGTCCGTCATGGCGCGCTCAGCGCGTCGACCACCAGGCGGCGGCAACGAGGAGAGGTTGGAAGAAAAGGCGTCCGAATCGCTTCTGGTCGGTGTCGAGCCCGAAGGCCGAACGTCCCTTGCGCCACTGATCGATGTTGCCGGGGAAGATCGCCACGAAGAAGGCAGCCAGCGCCGCTCCGATCCGCCGACGCTCCTTGGGCAACGCCACGAGCGCGAGACCGAACGCCGCCTCGACGACACCGGATGCCACGACCACGGCGTCCCGATCCAGAGGGAGCTTCTCGACCAGGGCATCGGGCACCTGCGCCTGGAAATCGCGCCGCGCGAAGGTCAGGTGCGCGACACCGGCGAACATCATGGCCAGGGCGAGGGCCCACCGCACCGGAGTTCTCATGACCCCCACGTTATGACGTTCCAGGGCCACCCCGGCGGGCTTGACGGCGGCCTCCGCACCGACACACGACATCGGCCGATGACCGCTACGACACCCGTACGTATTGCGCAACCCCAGGCCGCCGGCCGCGCCCGCGAGTTGACTTGGTTCACACACGAAGGAGGTGCCCGTGACCATGACCGATGTCGCATCCGCAGCGACCCGCGATCCCGATCTGGATGCCCTCCTGGTGCGCGCGGCCTCCGGAGACTGCGACGCGTTCGTCGCCTTCTACGATGCGACCTCGCCGCGCGTGTACGCGACTCTGCTGGCCCTCACCGGCCTGGCGCAGCGGGCCGACGCCCTGCTCGAGGGGATCTACGTCGAGGCGTGGGAGCGGATGCGCGGACGATCCGCGCCTCCGTGCCCGGGCCTGCAGTGGATGTCGGCGATCGCTCACCGTCACGCCACGGGCACCGTCTGACCGGGTCGAGTCGGTTCAGCGGGACCGCTCGGCGACGGGGACGTCGTGCGATTCGATGTCGAGGGTCAGGCCACTCGAGGAGTTGGCCGAGTTCGCGTAGGTCTGCAACAACTGCGGATCGAGCATCTCGGGCTCGACCGCCCCGAAGACGAAACGAAGCGGGATCGACGGCTGGATCCAGATCGTGCTGCGTCCGGTCTCTTCGCCCGACGGGTGCCGCCACGACATCGTGAAGCTCTCGCCGCGTCGGAGCTTCGTCGCGATCACGACCTTCACGTGCGCGAGAACCCGATCGGGAATGCTGATCGGGCTCGCGGAGGAACCGTAATACAAGAAGCCCATGAGCGTCTCCTTCCAGGAGATTCGGCCCTCGTTATTTTACTAGATTGCCTAACTATCGCAAGGGAAGAGAAGGGAAACGACGGGGATCCATCGCGTTGTCGGACTCGAACCGGAATGCATCGCCTGTCGTGTATCTCGACGACCTAACTAGACTGGCCCCGGGTGGCCGGAGCCCCGAGGAGACCTATGACGTTCGACACTGCTGAGGACCACGCGACCACAGCCGCACGCGCCGTGGAGCGACTGCGTCTCGCGGAGGCGCGCCTCGCGCGACGCCGCCAGACAGACTGCGGACCCAGCGAGAACGCTCGAGCCGCGATGCGCCTGATCCTCGAGCGGGCCGACGCGGGCCTGTCGGTCACGCCGACCGAGATCGCTCAGTCGCTCGCCGTATCGACGGCGTCGGTGACGGGCATGCTCGATCGTCTGCACGCGGGAGGCCTCATCACCTTCGCCGCGAATCCCGCCGATCGCCGGAGCAAGTTCGTGCTCCCCTTCGATCGCGACACCGACGCCGACGCGATCGACCCGGTCACGGCGCGCATCCGCGAGTTCGCCCTCGACCTTCCCGACGCGCTGGCCGACCAGGTCGCCGCCTTCCTCGACCGCGTGCGCGAAGTCGTCGACGCCGAGTGCGCCTGACGATCGTCACCCGATGAGGCTCGGCACCGAATCGGGGTCGGGCTCGGCGACGACGCTGAGACCCTGCGGGGTGCTCGCCTCGTTCATGAGGTCGTCGATCCACCGGCGGTTCAGCTGCGGAGCACGACTGCCGTAGAAGTGGAAGACCAGCGGAATCGACGGCGAGATCCACAGGGAACGCGTGCCACTGCCGTCACCCATCGGGAAGTGGAACATGAACGGCTCGCCACGGCGCAGCTTGTTCATGAAGACGACACGAAGGTGAGAGAGCGTCCGGTCCTCGATGTCGAACGAGTGACCTGACGTGTTGTAAACCAGTTTTCCCACGGAGAGAGTCTATGCCCGTTCACCGAGTTAACTACCTCGGCGCCACCCCCGCTCACCTCGGATAGAGTCCTCAACGTGGCGCGAACGCACCGGCCGAAGAGGCCCCGACGACGGATTCCGCGCGCCCTCGTGGTCGTCGGAGCCATCGTCGTCATCGCGGCGTTGATCGCCGCCATCGCCGTGGTCGGGAGCCTCGTGACCACTCTCTTCCAGACCCTCGGGGCCCGCCCGCCCGCCGTCGACACGCGCATCGTCGCTCCCGACGAGTCGAAGGCCGCGCAGGCGGCCCGCGCCGGCGCGGGCGACGCCGATGAGAACGCGGCCGCGGAGTGGCTCTCGACCCAGCCCACGACATACTGGCTCACGCCCGAGATTGATCCGGTCGATGAGGTGTGGGACCGCGTGGCGCACCTGGCCGCTGAAGCCCGCGACCAGAAGGCGGCGCTGTCGATCGCCGTGTACGGACTCCCCGATCGTGACTGCGGCAATCACTCCGCCGGCGGACTCGACCCCGACGCCTACCGCGAATGGACCGGGCGGATCGGCGACGCCTTGCGCAATGCCTCCGACATCCAGAAGATCGTCGTCCTCGAGCCCGACAGCATCGCTCTGGCATCCTCGTGCGGGTCCATCCAGGACCGCGCGGGCTACCTGCGCGGGGCGGTCGACAGCATCCGCGGCACCAACACCTGGATCTACCTCGATGGGGGCCACTCCTCGTGGCATCCGCCGGCCGAGATGGCCGACCTCCTGCGAGCGACGAATCTTCTCTCCGACGTGCGCGGAGTCGCGCTGAATGTGTCGAACTACCAGGACACCGCGGCGGAGTTCGCCTACGCCCACGCGCTCTCCGACCAGCTCGGCGGCATCCACGCGGTCATCGACACCTCGCGAAACGGTGCCGGGCCGGCGGGCTCCGAGTGGTGCAACCCCGCGGGTCGACTCGTGGGGAGCCCGGGCGGTTCCTACGGCGACGGGGTCGTCGACACGAACCTGTGGATCAAGCCCCCGGGCGAGAGCGACGGCGAATGCAACGGGGGCCCGGTTGCCGGCACGTGGTGGCCGGCGGCCGCTGCAGAGCTGACCAGAGAGCAGCGCTGACGGCGCGGACCGTCCTCCCCGCGCGCGAAGTGTGTCAAGATTGCGCTCGTCGCTGTGCGACGCCGTGTCTCGGGGGAGAACGCGGGCACGATCTCGTGCGAAGCCGGAAGAGTGGGTGAAATGAGCGACAGCACCGAGTTGCTGAAGACAGCCGTCATCGTCGAAGACGATCCCGACATCCGACACCTCCTGGTCGAAGTGCTCGAATCGGCCGGTTTCTCCACCGTGTCGGTCGGTAACGGCATCGACGGCGTGCGGGCGGTCATCGCCTACCAGCCGCTGATCACCACGCTCGACGTGAACATGCCCGGCATCGACGGGTTCGAAGCCGCGCGCCGCATCCGCCAGCAGAGCGACACCTACATCATCATGCTGACCGGCCTCGAAGAAGAGGCCGACGTCGTCCTGGGCCTCGGCGCGGGCGCCGATGAGTACGTGGTCAAGCCGTTCCGTCCGCGCGAACTCCGCGCGCGCATCGAGGCGCTGCTGCGACGTCCGCGCGCCGGCGACTCCGCGGCATCCGCGGCCCCTCGACAGGACAGCGTCGGCCCCTCGTTCCCCGCCGCCCGCACCGATTCGCCCGCACCCGCGGCACCCTCACCGGTCGCCTCGGCCCCCGCGGCGAGCGCACCGGTGGTCGTGCCGTCGTCGCAGGGACCCGAACCGCGCGCCGCGGCACCCGGAGGCGAGATCGTGCCGCGCGCCGCTGCGGGCGAGCTCACTCCGACCGGCGGAGCCTGGGTGGCGCACCGCGACCTGCAGCTCGACCCCGACAGTCGCCTCGTGCGTGTCGGTGGCGAGGAGCTCGACCTCACGCGCACCGAGTTCGACCTGCTCGCGACCCTGATGGAGTCGAAGCGACGCGTGCGCAGCAAGGCCGACCTCACCCTCGTCCTGCGCGGCGAGTCCTACGTCACGAGCTACTTCGTCGGCGAGGCGGACAAGCGCGCGATCGAGGCCCACATGACCAACCTGCGGCGCAAGCTGGGCGACAACCCCGCGAACCCCCGGTACATCGAGACCGTGCGCGGCGTGGGCTACCGTCTGACCTCCGAGCTGCTGGCCGCGCCCTGACGCCCCCGGACATAACGAATGCCTCGGCCCTCCCCAGGGCCGAGGCATTCGTCCTTTCTGACGCGTTCGGGTCAGATCGTGGGTCCGTCAGACCTTGAAGCCGTGCTGGCGACGGACGAGCTTGGAGAACATCAGGAGGGTCTGCAGGACCGTGACCACGCCGACGATGGGCCATCCGATCCACAGGATCGAGGACTGCACCATCGGGCCCACCATGATCCAGATGACGGCGAGGGCGATCGCCACGCCGATGAGCACGATCATCGGCGTCCAGTGACCGAGGCCGCCACCGCGCTCGGCCTTGGCCTGCATCGCCCAGTTGTCGACCTTCTTGCGTGAGAGGAAGCGGGTCCACGAGCGCACGAAGTGACTGATGCGGATCCACATGAACAACTCGGCCGGGAAGAACAACACGGCGAACAGCACGTCGTTGCGGTTGACGTTCTTCATCGTGCGGGCGATGCGCAGGTTCAGCAGCATGGCGATGACCGGCGGGATCAGCCAGAGCGGCGAGAACACGAAGGCGTTCAGCGTCAGCGAACCGGCGAGCAGCGTCAGGAACGCGACGCGGACGAAGAGGTTCGTGAGCATGCCGAAGTTCTCGAACCACCGCAGGCGCAGGTTCGGGTGGAAGGGCTGGCCCTTGGTGTCACCACGCTGGCCGGGCCACATCAGCTCGATGGCACCGTAGGTCCACTTGACCTGCTGTGCGTCGTAGCCCGAGAGGGTGGTCATGCCACCCACGTCGGCACGGGCGTACGGGCTGATCTTGGTGAGGTAGCCGGCGCTCTTGATCTGCAGCGACAGCAGCGAGTCCTCGACCTCGGAGTCCTTCACCCACGGGGTCGACTGGTGGTTCTGCGACATGGCGTCGCGGAGGGCGTTCGTGGAGAAGATCGAGAACTGCCCGCCGAGGACCGCCATATTGCGGCCGCGGAGCATGTTCTGCAGGTTGAAGGCGGCGAACTGCGTGCGCTGACCGGCCGTCAGGAAGCGCGCGATGACTCCCTTGATGGGCTTGTCGTCGATCGTGTAGATCGCCGAGATGCCGCCGATGCGGGAGTCCGACACGGCCTCGGTCTCGAGGAACTCGACGGCCTTGCTGTCGGCGATGGTGTCGCCGTCGACGCCGAGGAGGTAGTCGTAGCCCTCCACGAGGGAGTAGCCGTAGTTGAGCGCGCCGACCTTCTTGTCGGGGTTCTTGCCGATGTCGTGCACGAAGACCTCGGTGAACTGCTCGCCGAGCTCGGTGTGCAGCTCGTGGGGTCCGCTGTACTCCGAAGCGATCTTGACCGTGGCGTCCGAGGTGTTGTTCACGACCACGTGGATGACGTCGGGAACGCGGGTCTGCGCCAGGAGGGCCTCGATCACATCGGCGATCGACTCCTCCTCGTTGTAGGCGGGGATGACGCAGCCGATGGTGGAGCGGTGCACCGACGTGTTCTCGAGGACCGCGGCGAAGTCATCGGCGAAGCCGTGCTCCTCGCTCGCCGTCGCCGTCAATTCGCCCGGGTGGATGCGAAGATCCCGAGACTGCGGGGTGAAGTTGCGCGCATCGGTCATGGCGGGGTCTTCCTGTCGGTGGAGCGGCGTATCGGCTTGTTCCTACTCTGGTAGGTTCGCCGCAAGACGACCACTGCCGAACACCCCCGTCTGCGCAAGATTTCCTCAAGATTGCGTCTGACGCCCGAAGGAGACGACCCCTGTGATCGTCCTCGCTCTTCTCGCATCGATCGCCGTAGCCGGCGTCGCGGGAACGATGCTGTTCCTCGCCCACGGCCGCCCCGGCGATGACCGCGGGGGTGCCCGCGCCGACATGGTGCGCTACTTCGGGATGGCGGCCATCGCGGCTCTGCTGTGCGGCGCGATGAACGTCGTCGAGACCGCGGGCGGAGGGGTGACCGCCGCGGCGGCGGGCAACGCCACGAATCTGCTGGCGGTGGGCCTGCAGTGGGCGGGCGCGCGGCGGCTGAACGGTCGCTCCGCGATCGGCGGGGTGAGCACTGTCGCGGTCGTGATCCTCATGTTCGGGGTCACGTACCTCATCGACCTCGACGACGCCACGCTGCTCAAGACCGCGGGGCTGGTGGTGTTCGCCGCCCTCGGCGCGCTCGAGCTCTCACGACGACCGCTGGGCGAGTTGGGCGGAGCAAAGCTGATCGCGTGGACGCTCAGCCTCTTCGCGGCGTACAACCTCTCCCGACTCGCCGTGGTGGCCGCCGTCGGGATCGCACCCCTGCTGAGCCCGGGAGCCGTATCGGCCGAGACGACGGCCGTCGTCAGCGCGCTCGCGATCGCCGCGGTTTCCGTCGGTGCCGTGTGGATCGGCCGGCAACTCGACGACGACCCCGCCCCCGGCACCCGCGCGCACGATCGCGGCTCGCTGCGCCGCGAGGCCGAGATGCTGCTCGCGGAGCACGTGTCGGTCCGCGCGACCCTGGTGCGCGTGCCCGAGATCGATCTCATCCGCGCCGCACACAGCGGCGAACGGGGCGACACGATCCTGCGCACGGTCGGCGAGGCGGCCCAGGACGTGCTACCCGGAGCCGCCACCGGCCTCCCCGCGCGCGACACGGTCTTCGTCGTCGCCCCGTCGGTTCTCGACACCGCCGAGGTCGAGCAGGCCGTGCGACGCGCCTTCGCCCGCCGCATGCCGGCGATCGATTACGACGACGTTCCCGACCTGACGTTCGAGCACTACCTCGTCATGGACGTCGAGGATCTCTCGCTGCTCATGGAGAGTCGACGCCTCCGCCCGCGGCAGGGGCACAACGGCGCGGAGTGAGAGGGGCGGATGCCGCCCGCTCAGCCCTGCCCGTTGGTCTGGCCCCAGCCGGGTGCGCGGCCCGTGCTGCTCTGCGTGCCGGTCCCCTGGCTGCCTCCGTCGACCTGTCCGTCGTCGGCGAAGATCGCGATCGGCAGGTACTGGTAGACGGTCTGCTGCGAGAACGAGGTGTCGGTGTTCGCCGTCCCCTCGACAGCCACGTTGAGCGCGAACTCGAGCGTGATGCCGTAGGTGTCGTTCGGCAGCTGGCGGATCGAGGTCGTGGGCACCAGCAGGCCGCCCTGGTAGCTGTTCAGCAGCAGCCCGCGCTCGGAGCGCAGGGTGTCGGTGGGAACCAGGGTGCGCGGGTCGGCGCTGAACTGGAACGGGTTCGACACCTGACCGCTGGTCTGAGCCGTCTGCGAGGTCACCGAGATCGACGAGACGTACACGCGTCGCTTCTCGGCGAGAACCGCCTTCTCGTCGACCCGGTTGTCGACGATGTTGACCGCGAAGCCGAGCTGCTTCTCGTTGGTGGGGGTCCACTCCATGGTGCGCTTGGGGTCGACCGCCCAGACGTCGAGACGCAGCTCGAGGCCGTCGGCGACCTCGGAGGTCAGCCGCACCGAGCCGTCGTAGGTGAATTGCGAGTCGAAGGGCTTCGCGTCGGCGGACGACTGCGGAGCGGCGGTCGGCACGACCACCGATTGGTTGCTCCCCGGCTGGCCGGGCAGCGAATTGAAGGCATCGGCGATCTGACCGCAACCGGTCAAGGTGGCCGGCGCGACGATGGCGAGGGCAACGGCCAGGGCGGTCGCGCGGACGCGACGGCGAGAGGTC
Organism: Microbacterium sp. JC 701; assembly: GCF_021026215.1. Lineage (NCBI taxonomy): Bacteria > Bacillati > Actinomycetota > Actinomycetes > Micrococcales > Microbacteriaceae > Microbacterium > Microbacterium sp. JC 701. The sequence continues at coordinate 854,911 of NZ_JAJNCV010000001.1, read as the reverse complement.
ATGCTCACAGGTGACTCCTGAGGAATGGGCGCGGACGCGCCGAGGTCGACGAACGACCATCACGCTGCGGGATGCAGGCCTCAGGGGGAGTCTGACCGGGCGCGTGGGTGCGAAACCACGAGCGGCGAGCAGAGACAGGATGGCGCGCAGAAGACTACACCACTCTCTATACACTCGAACACATGGCATCACTGAGGAGCGTCCCGCCGGCGGTTCCTCCCGAGGTCGTGCCGGACGACGACGCGACGAACCCGAGCAGCCGCACCCGGTCGGTCTGGCTCCTCCAGCTCGTGCTCGGCGCCAGCGTCGTCATCACCGTGCTGCTCGTCCAGGCGCTCGAGCCGTCGCTGTTCGCCCTGTGGCCGTTCTCCTCGGGCGTCGGCGTCATCATCGCCCTCACCGCGGTGGCGATCGTGGTGCCGTGGCAGAAGCTGCCCCGCGCGGCGGTCGCCCTGATTCCGTTCGGTGACATCGTCGGCATCGGTCTCTTGAGCTTCGGCACCGACCTGCGCTTCAGCTTCTTCTGGGTCTTCCCGATCATCTGGATCGCCACCCATTTCACCCTCGTCTACCTGATTTCGGCGATCGGCGCGGTCGGCGTCATCATCGTCATCGACGCCGCCGTCAACGCCACCGGTCCCGTCACCGCGCTGCGTCTGATCGTGGTGCTGCTGTCTCTCACCTTCATCGCGATCACGTCCTACCTGTCCGCGCGACAGACGCGGGCGTTCAAGCAGCTCCTGCGTCGCCAGGCGAGCCGCCTGCAGGGCACTCTGCAACGTGTCTCGGGCCAGGAGCGCCGCGTCTCGCAGATGCTCAACGGTCTCGACACCGGCATCGCCCGCCTCTCCGCCGACGGCGAGGTGCTCGCCCTCAACGACACGTACGTCGCGCTGTACGGCGTCGAGCGCGACGAGCCGCAACGACCCGGCGGCGCGGTCGAGTACGCGAACCTCCGCGGCGAACCACTGCCCGAGTCGGAGCGGCCCTTCGCCCGCGCGGCCCGCGGCGAGCAGTTCGACGACGAGCGGGTGTGGCTGTTCGATCCGCACGGCGATTGGCACGCCCTCTCGGCATCCACGCGTCGTCTCATCTCGTCGGACGAGCCCGAGAGCACGCTGTTGATCATCCACGACATCACGGCCCTGATCGAGTCCGAGCGCGCACGGGAGCGACTGGCCGCGACCGTGTCGCACGAGCTGCGCAACCCGCTGACGGCGATCATCGGCCACGCCGACCTGGCGCTCGACGATCCGAACCTGTCCCCCAAGGTGCACGAGCAGCTCGAGGTCATCGCCGCGGCCGGCGAGCGCATGCAGAAACTGATCTCCGAGATCCTCGCGACCTCCCGTGGAGTGTTCCGCGAGACGTCGGGGCCGGCCACGGCCGATGCGAGCCGCATCATCGCGTCGTCGCTGGCCTCGTTCCGCCCCGCCGCCGCCGCGCGCCGGGTGAGCGTGATCGACGAACTCCCCGAGTCCGCGGAGGTGCTCGGCGATGCGTTCCGCCTGCGGCAGGCCTTCGACAACATCCTCAGCAACGCGATCAAGTACACGTCCGCCGGGGGAACCATCCGCATCAGCGGAGAGGTCTCCCCCGACGACGTGATCCTCCACTTCGCCGACACGGGCATCGGCATCCATCCCGATGACATCGATCGGGTGTTCGACCCGTACTTCCGCGCGCAGGCGGTGCGCGAGAGCCCGACGCCCGGCACGGGGCTCGGCATGGGCATCATCCGCAGCATCGTGGAAGACCAGGGCGGGTCGCTCTTCCTCGAGAGCGAGCTGGGCGCGGGTACGACCGTGACGGTGGTGCTCCCCTCGCGATCGGACGCCGCCGTCGCATGAACACCACCGACGTCCTCTCGAACCTCGGACTCGCGCAGGCGACTGTCGCGACCGTCTCCACGGTGATGATCATCGGCCTCGGCTTCCTGCATCGTCCCTCGCGCTCCGCGCTGCTGTGGTCGCTCGCCTTCGTGCTGGCGATGACGAGCACCTGGGTGTCGATCATGGGATCGATCGCGGATGCCGAGCCCGTGCGCCGCGCGGGGCTCGGACTCATGCTGGGTGCGCCCGCCCTGATCTGGTCGGGGTTCCGCGCGCGTCGCGGGGTGCCGGCGTTCCCGTGGATCGGCGGGATGCAGGCGGTCTTGACCGCGATCGCGTTCACGGCGGTGACCGACGCCGCCGCCTACGGCCTCGCCTTCCGGCTGGCCTTCGTCGGTGCGGCCGTGTTCGCCGGACTCACCATCGGCGAGCTGCGGCGCGCCGCCGATCGCCTGGAGCGACTCGCTCTGCCGCTCACGATCGTGTCGGCGGGCTTCGTCGCCGTCGGAGCCGCGATCCTCGTGTCGGGGTTGGCCGCCCCTGCCGACATCGGCGACCTCGCCCTCCCCCGGGTGATCAACGGACTCGCGATGCTCATCTACCTGGTGTGCGCCACGGTCTCGCTGCTGTACTTCACCTCGGTGTCGCCGACCGGGGGCCACACGGCGTCGACGTGGCCGCACTTCGTGATCACGGCATCCGACCGTCTGCGTCGCGCCCGCCGTGCGCGCGAGCAGTCCTGGGCGGTGCTGACGGTGCGGCTCGACGACCCCACGCACATCCGCAGCGCGGCCGGAGAGAACGGGTGGCTGCGGCTCGTCACGGAGTTCGAGGCGGTCGTCGACGAGAGCTTCCCCGCCGACGCGGACATCGGACGCGAGACGCGGGGTCGCCTCGTGATCGTCCTCGCCCGACCGGGTTCCGTGATCCGGGAGCACGTCCGCACGACCCTGCGCCGCATCACCGAGTTGGACGTGTCCGACCACGTCGACGTGCAGTTGTCGGCGAGCGTGGGCTGGGTGCCCGCCGAGAGCGCCGACTACGACCTCGCAGCCCTCGTGCTGGCGGCCGGAGAAGCCGCGGCCGAGGCCACCCGTCAGGGCGGCGATCGGTGGGAGCGCGTCCGACCCTGATCAGCCTGCGGGCGTCGCTTCGCCGCCCCCGGCGATGGCGACCGTCAGAGTGTCGCTGGCCGTCTGCTTGGCGAACTCGTTGGACGTGGGGGTGGTCTGGACCAAGAACTCGAAGGTGAATTGGAGGGTGACAAACGTCGCGTCCGCCGGGACCTCTCCGACGTTGAACGTCTGCGAGTAGCTGTAGGGCGCAAGCACCAGATATCCCGGGGCATCCGTCTGATCCGACTGTGCCGACAGGGGCGAGAACGACTGCGAAGCGTTGCCCGGCACGGCCGTCATGGTCGCCCTCTGCAGGTACACCTTCTGCCCGTCGTTGGGCGTGACGGTGGTGACCATCGACAGGTTCACCGGCTTGAGCGCCGTGGGCGTCCACTTGTCCATCGACAGCGTCGACCAGTAGTCCACTGTGGCACCGACGGCACCCGCCGTCAGCGTCCGCTGCGTCGAGCCGCTCGCCAGGTCGTTGCGCACCGGCTGCGGAACCGTGGTCTGCGTGACAGTCGGCGACGCCGAGGGCGTGCCCTGACCGCCGCCCTGGGCCCATGGCGGGGCCCCGCACGCGGTGAGTGCGAACACGGACGCGCCCACCATCGCCGCGCTCCAGAACGCTCTGCCGCGCCGCATCGCCCGCACCATGGATTCTCCCCCGAGTCGTTCCTCCCAGTCTAGGTGGCCGCGGTCGGCGCGGTCCGGTGCGCGGATGAGGCAGGCTTACAGTTTTCGGCGTGATCCGCACCACCCGCCGCTCGTCGGCCACGCCGGCCGCTTCCGTCTTCGCCTGGACGGTGGTGGGAGTGCTCGTGCTGGGTCTCGCCGCAGCCGCCTGGATCGGCACGCGAGGGGTACTCGCGGCGGGCCATCTCGCGGCCGCGCAGGCCGGCGTCTCCGACGCGGCCAGCGACGGCGACGATCTCGCCGCAGCACTCTCCCGCCTGTCGACGGTCGCTGACGACACCCGCGCGGCGCGGGAATTGACGAGCGATCCGATCTGGGCCGCGGCGACGGCGCTCCCGTGGGTCGGGCCGCAGCTCGACGCGCTGACCCGCACCGCCGCTGCGATCGACGACGTCGCCGCGAACGCCTTCGAACCGCTCGCCGAGGCCTCGGCGGGACTGTCTCCCGAGTCCCTCCGGCCGGTGGGCGGCGCCTTCGACGTCGCACGACTGGCCGCGGTCGCGCCCGCCGCCTCGACGGCCGCCGCCGCACTGCGGGCCGCCGCCGATGACGTCGCCGGCATCGAACGGGCTCCGCTCCTCGGACGGCTCGCCGATGCCGTGGCCGCCTCGGCGCAGCAGCTCGACACCGCCGCCGACGACGCCGACGCGCTCAGACGGGCGACCCTGCTCGTCCCGAGCATGCTCGGAGCCGACGGCCCCCGGTCGACGCTCGTGCTCTTCGAGAACAACGCCGAGTGGCGTTCGCTCGGGGGCGTCGTCGGAGCCGTCGCTCAACTCGACGCCGACGACGGGCGGTTGGCGCTCGTCGCGCAGGCCTCCAGCCCGGAGTTCGAGCCCGTCGCCACCTCGCCCGCAGGCGAGCTCCCGGCCGACGTGCAGAGCATCTACGACACCCGGCCGGCACGATTCGTCCAGAACGCTACACAGGTGCCCGACTTCTCGGTGGGAGCCCCCGTCGCACGTGAGTTGTGGCGACGCCTGTCGGGGACCGAGGTCGACGCCGTCGTCGCCGTCGACCCGGTGACCTTGTCGTACCTGCTGCGCGCCACCGGACCCGTCGCCCTCCCCTCCGGAGATCAGCTCACCGCCGACAACGCCGTCTCCCTCCTGCTCGACGAGGTGTACCGGCGCTACTCCGACTCGCGGGAGCAGGACGCGTTCTTCCAGAGCGCGTCGACCGCGGTCTTCCAGGCGGTCGCCGACGGTCGCGCCGACCCGGCTGCCCTCATCGACGCGGTCCGTCGCGCGGGACTCGAGCGACGTCTGCTGGTCTGGAATGCGGATGCCGTGCAGCAGGCGCTCCTCGATGGCACCACCCTGCAGGGGGCGCTGCCCGTCTCCGGCGCCACCACCGGGGTCTTCGGGGTCTACCTGAACGACGGCACCGGCTCGAAGATGGACTACTACCTGCACCCGCAGGTCGAGACCGCGTCGTGCGGTGACGGAACGGCGTCCGTGCACGTGACGCTGCGCAGCGACGCCCCCGACCCCGCCACACTCCCCGCGTATGTGACCGGTGGTGGCGAGCACGGCGTGCCCCCGGGCGACGTCCTGACCGGCGTCTACGTCTACCTGCCGCCCGGCGCGGAGATCATCGGCCAGCGCACGACGAGCGACGGCGATCCCCCGGGCTTCGCCGGCGGCGTGCACGACGGCCGCCGGGTGCTGAAGTGGTCGGTGCAGCTCGCACCGGGAGAGAGCGCCGATCTCGAGGTCACCGTCTCGGTGCCGGGCATGACCGCGGTCAGCGCGGTCTCGACGCCCACCCGCATCCCCGACGAGGTGCCGCGTGCAGGCACATGTCGGTCCGGTGAGTGACGCCGCGCCGGACCCCCTGGTGAAGTCTGCCCCGCCGGCGCGTGAAAGCGAGCCCTTTCCGCCGGGTCGCACACGGCACGGCCGACAGACTCGGGCAAAGGAGCCGCCATGTCATGCGGACGCGGAAGACGCCGCGTCCCCTCCGACACGGCACACGGCTCGACCACGCTAAGCAGATGGGGCACACCATGAAGACCACGATCATCCGGGCCGTCGCCGCGCTCTCGCTCGCCGCGGCCGCGCTGATGGCCCCCACGGCCGCCAACGCGTACACCGACGCCGGCGCCATCGTCGCCAACCCGGCCACGCTGCCGGCCGGCGACGTCACCACCTTCACCACTCCCGGAACCCCCTTCGTCGGCGACGAAGACGTTCTCATCTCGGTCACCGGCATCAACGCCAGTGGCATCACCCTCGCCTCGGCCAAGGTCGAGACCAACACCTCGCTGCGCGGCAAGTCGTCGAACGGGTCGCTCCGCGTCCCGGTCAAGATGCCCGCGAACGGCAAGGGCTCGTACGACTTCACCTTCACCGGCGCGTCGAGCGGACACGTCCTGCACGCCACGGTCACTCTGACCACCGCGGGCTCGGGTTCGGCATCGAACCCCTCGAAGGGCGGACTCGCGGTCACCGGTGTCGACGGCGGCGCCGCGACCGGCCTGTGGATCGGCGGAGGCGCACTCGTCCTCGCCGGTGGGGCCGTCGCGATCGGCGCCAGCGTGCGACGCCGTCGCCGCGTCGAGGCCTGAGCACCGGCACGCGCACAGCAGGAGGGGCCGTCGTTTCGACGGCCCCTCCTTTCGCGTTCGCTCTCCCGCGTGTCAGCCGGCGACGGGGGCGCGATGCCCCTGCGTCACCTCAGCCGTGATGAGGATCGGGAGGTGGTCGCTCAGCCCCTGCGGGAGGGTCTTGATGTGGGCGATGTCGAAGCCGATCGACGTCGCGAAATCGTAATGGCCGCGGAACACGCGGTACCTCGTGTACGTGCGCGCATCGCTCAGCGTGAGCTCGTATCCCTGGTCGCGGACTTTCTGCCCGAGGTTCTCCTTGAAGACCGGGTAGTTGTAATCGCCGACCATCAAGGCGGGCAGCCCCGGACCGAGGTTCTGCAATTCGGTCAGGGCGGTACGGATCTGATGCCGCCGCAGGGAATTCAGCGCGGTCAAGGGCGCCGCGTGGAACGAGGCGACGATCACGTCGCGACCCGTGTCGATGTCGCTGAGGCGCACCCCCAGCATCCGCTCTTCAGCCGGTTTCAGCACACGGTCGTGCAGGGACTTCTTCAGCGCGATCGCACGCACCTCTTCCGCACGGAAGGTGTTCTCGCGGTAGTACAGGGCGAGACCGAGGCGATTGCGCTGCGTCGCCTCCGCGAGGCGCAGACCACCGATCTGAGCGGGGATGTCGTTCGCGTCGCACTCCTGCAGACAGAGCACGTCGACCTCGTGGGCCTCGACGAGGGCGACGAGCTCACCGGCAGCGCGGTGCTTGTTGAGGTTGTACGAGATGACCTTCATGGCGAAGACAGCCTACGACCGTCGGCTCGGGGCGAGCCGAGGGGTTGCACACACCCGCAACGGGCGATTCCGGATGCCGCCGACTCGGGGATCAGGAATCGGCGACGTCTGCGTCGCGGCGCGCACGCGTCTGCTCCGCGCGGGAGGCGAGGAGCTCGTCCGCCGGATAACCGACCTCGGCGAGGACGAGACCTCGCGCGGCCAGCACCTTCGTCTCGGGGATGCGCATGCGCGCGTCGCGGATCGCAACGACGTCCTCGACCGCGATCCGCCCCTCCCCCACCGCGACGCAGGCGCCCACCAGGGCGCGGACCATGCTGTGGCAGAAGGCGTCCGCGCGGACGTTCGCGACCAGCACCCCGTCGTCGCCTCTGCGCCAGTCGTACTCGAGCAGGGTACGGATGGTGGTCGCCTCTTCGCGGGCTTTGCAGTACGCCGCGAAATCGTGGAGCCCGATGAGACGCGAGGCGGCGGCATCCATTGCCTCGAGATCCAGCGCGCTGCGCACCGTCGTCGTGCGAAGGCGGTCAAGGGGGTCGTACCCGGTGGCTGCGTCGGCCAGTCGGTAGCTGTAGCGCCGCCACACCGCCGAGAAGCGCGCGTCGAATCCCTTCGCAGCCGTGGAGGTGCGTCGGACCGTCACGTCGGGATAGGCGCCCAGCACGCCGCGCACGCGGCCGGCCAGCGCCGCGACCGCGTCGCCTTCGTCGTTGTCGCGACGCCGTCGCGGAAGGCGAGCCGTCTGCGCATCGTCGAGGTCGAGATGGGCCACCTGGCCCGACGCGTGCACGCCGGCGTCGGTGCGACCCGCGACGATGAGCCGCGGCGACCCTCCGACGATGCGGGACAGGGCGTCCTCCAGAACTCCCTGCACGGTGCGCAGACCCGGCTGCCGCGCCCAGCCGCGGAAGTGCGTGCCGTCGTAGGAGATGTCGAGACGGATGCGCACTCCCCCAGCCTACGAGCGTCGGAGGGGGCGCGGGAACGACGAAGCCCCCACCCTGACGGGTGGGGGCCTCGTGCGAGCGGGAGGGCTCAGGCCTTGGCGTCGTCCGTGACGGCGTCGTCGGCGGCGGCCTCGGCGGCCGCGCCCTCCTCGGGCGACTCGGCGCCGGCCTCGGCGGCCTCGTCGTTGGAGGTCTCCTCAGCGGCGGTCTCGTCGGCGGCGGGCTCCTCGGCGGCGGCCGGGGCGGCAGCGGCGGCGGGGGCCGCAGCGGCCTTGTTCGACGCCTTCTTCGTGACGGGCTCGAGAACGAGCTCGATCACGGCCATGGGGGCGTTGTCACCCTTGCGGTTGCCGACCTTCGTGATGCGGGTGTATCCACCCTCACGGTCGGCCACCAGCGGCGCGATCTCGGTGAAGAGGGTGTGCACGACCTCTTTGTCACCGATGACGCCCAGCACGCGGCGACGCGCGTGCAGGTCGCCGCGCTTGGCGAAGGTGATGAGGCGCTCAGCGAGCGGACGGAGGCGCTTGGCCTTCGTCTCGGTCGTCTTGATCGACTTGTGCGTGTAGAGGGCTGCCGCGAGGTTCGCGAGAAGCAGACGCTCGTGGGCCGGGCCGCCTCCGAGGCGGGGACCCTTCGTGGGCTTGGGCATGTCGTGTTACTCCTGGAAAAGGTTCGGTCGGGTCTGACGCGTCAGACGGTTTCTTCGTCGTAGCCGCTGTAGAACTGGGCGCCGTCGAAGCCGGGCACCGAGTCCTTGAGCGACAGGCCGAGGGAGGTGAGCTTGTCGCGCACCTCGTCGACCGACTTCTGACCGAAGTTGCGGATGTTCATCAGCTGCGTCTCCGAAAGGGCGACCAGCTCCGAGACGGTGTTGATGCCCTCGCGCTTGAGGCAGTTGTACGAGCGGACCGAGAGGTCCAGGTCTTCGATCGGCATCGACAGCTCGTTCGAGAGGACGGTCTCGACCGGCGCGGGGCCGATCTCGATACCCTCGGCCTCGACGTTCAGCTCGCGGGCGAGGCCGAACAGCTCGGTGAGGGTGCGGCCGGCGGAGGCCACGGCGTCGCGCGGGGCGATCGAGGCCTTCGACTCGACGTCGAGGACGAGCTTGTCGAAGTCGGTGCGCTCACCGGCACGGGTGGCGTCGACGCGGTAGCTGACCTTGAGCACGGGCGAGTAGATCGAGTCGATCGGGATCTGACCGGCCTCGGCGTACTCGTTGCGGTTCTGGGTCGCCGAGACGTAGCCACGGCCACGCTCGATCGTCAGCTCGAGCTCGAACTTGGCGGTGTCGTTGAGCGTCGCGATGACCAACTCGGGGTTGTGCACCTCGACACCCGCGGGAGCGGAGATGTCGGCGGCGGTGACCTCACCGGCGCCGGTCTTGCGCAGGTACGCCGTGATGGGCTCGTCGCGCTCGCTCGAGACGACCAGCTGCTTGATGTTCAGGATGATCTCGGTGACGTCTTCCTTCACGCCCGGGATGGTGCTGAACTCGTGCAGGACGCCGTCGATGCGGATGCTCGTGACGGCCGCGCCGGGGATCGACGACAGGAGGCTGCGACGCAGCGCGTTGCCGATCGTGTAACCGAAGCCGGGCTCCAGCGGCTCGATGACGAAACGGCTGCGGAACTCCCCGATCTTCTCCTCGGTCAGAGTGGGACGCTGTGCGATGAGCACTATGTGTTCCTTTCGATCACGTGCCCGCTATATGACACGTGTAATGGGGTGAGGTGTTGAGTTGTACTCGCGGGATGCCGCGTGGCCTCGACGGCCGCGCGCGGCATCCGGAAGTCTGAATCGCGCGAGAGCGCGGCATTCCCGGGGAGTGACGAGCACTCCCCGGGAACGAAACGCATCAGACGCGGCGACGCTTGGGCGGACGGCAGCCGTTGTGGGCCTGCGGCGTCACGTCCTGGATCGAGCCGACCTCGAGGCCGGCCGCGGTCAGCGAGCGGATCGCGGTCTCACGACCCGAACCCGGACCCTTCACGAAGACGTCGACCTTCTTGACGCCGTGCTCCTGCGCCTGGCGAGCGGCCGACTCCGCGGCCATGCCGGCGGCGTACGGCGTCGACTTGCGCGAGCCCTTGAACCCGACACCGCCGGACGAAGCCCAGCTGATGACGGCACCCGAGGGGTCGGTGATCGAAACGATGGTGTTGTTGAACGTCGACTTGATGTGGGCCTGACCCACGGCGATGTTCTTCTTTTCCTTGCGGCGCGGCTTGCGCGCGGCGGACTTGGCCTGTGCCATGTGCGTTCTCCTGAATCCTGACGCTCAGCCCGCGGCTTAGCGCGCCTTCTTCTTGCCGGCGACGGTGCGCTTGGGACCCTTGCGGGTACGCGCGTTCGTCTTCGTGCGCTGACCGCGCACCGGGAGGCCGCGGCGGTGGCGCAGGCCCTCGTAGGAACCGATCTCGACCTTGCGGCGGATGTCGGCGGCGACCTCGCGACGGAGGTCACCCTCCACCTTGTAGGTGCCTTCGATGTGGTCGCGCAGAGCGACCAGCTGGTCGTCGGTGAGGTCCTTGACGCGAATGTCCTGGCTGATGTCAGTGGCGTTCAGGATCTCGACGGAGCGGGTGCGACCCACGCCGTAGATGTAAGTAAGTGCGATCACCACGCGCTTGTCGCGCGGGATGTCGACGCCGGCGAGACGTGCCATGCGGCTCTCCTCAGAGTGTCGTGGAGGTGTGGAGCAGGATCGGTGCTCGGGCCTCCGACCCGAGGTGTCCCCCGTCCGCGTCAGCGAACGGGATCTGATCCTGCCGATGTGTATTCAGTTGGAAAGGTGTGGAGCTGGAAGCTCAGCCCTGGCGCTGCTTGTGGCGCGGGTTGCTCTTGCAGATCACCATCACGCGCCCGTGACGACGGATCACCTTGCAGTGGTCGCAGATGGGCTTGACGGAGGGGTTGACCTTCATGATGTTCCTGTTTCGCTGTCTTCGAGGCCGCGGGAGCGGCTCGTTACTTCTCGGCCGGACTCAGCGGTAGCGGTAGACGATACGACCGCGGGTGAGGTCGTAAGGGCTCAGTTCGACGACGACGCGGTCCTCGGGGATGATGCGGATGTAGTTCTGTCGCATCTTGCCCGAGATGGTCGCGAGCACTTTGTGCCCGTTCGTCAGCTCGACACGGAACATCGCGTTGGGCAGTGCTTCGGACACCGTGCCCTCGATCTCGATGACACCGTCTTTCTTCGCCATAAACTCGCTCACGCTCAGTTGCAGACCGGCCGGTCTGCGGTGGATGGGGATTCGGTGCTTCGACACGCCAATGAAGGCGCAACGCACCAAAGATCAAGCATACGTGGTATCGCTTGACCCGGCAACTCGCCGGGAGTGTCGTCAGCCGTCGAGGCGGGCGACGATGTCCTTCTTCGGGTCGCCGGTCAGATCGTTCTGGTTCGACAGCACGGTTCCGTCGACGGCGATCGTCGGGGTCGCGATGCCGCTCTGCCCCGGCTGCACAGGCGTCTTCTGCGTCATCGCCGTCACGAACTTCTCGTAGGTTCCGTCGTTGATGCAGGAAGTCACGGCATCCGATGCACCCGCCGAGGTCGCGATCGAGGCCAGAGTCGCGTCGTCGAGCCCGGCGGTGTTCTCCGACGGCTGCTGCGCGTAGAGGGCCTTCACGAACGCCGGGACGTTCGCCGGGTCGTCGACGGCCACGCAGTACGCAGCCGATGCGGACCGCGTCGAGTACTGGGTTCCCTGCGAAGCCCGGTCGAGGATCGAGATCGGGTGGATGTTGAGCGTGATCTGGTCGTCCGCCACCAGCTGGTCGAGCGTGGGGCCGTAGCTTTGCTCGAACTGGTTGCAGATGGGGCACATGAAGTCGATGTAGGTGTCGACCGTCTTCGGGCCCGTGCCCACCGCGATCGCACCGGTCTCGGTGTTGACGGCCGAGGACTGGGGCAGAGCCCCCGGCGATCCCACCTGGCTGTTGGCGAACCACACCACTCCGCCGACGATCAGCACCACCACGACCGCGGCGGCCGTGACTCCGATCGCGAACCAGTTGGTGGACTTCCGCACAGCGGCCATCATCATCAGTCGATCTCCTTCGGCACCACGCCGCACGGCGCGAGTTTCTCGGCTCCGCCATCGTGCGCGGTCAGCACCCAGATGCCTCCATCATGCACGGCGACACTATGTTCCCAGTGGGAGCCGGCCGTACCGTCGATCGTCGTGACGGTCCACCCGTCGCCTTCGACCTGAGTCGCCTGATCGCCGATGACCACCATCGGCTCGATCGCCACGGCGAGACCGGGGCGCACTTCGGGACCCAGGTCGTCGACGGCGTAGTTGAACACGCTCGGCGACTCGTGCATCTTGCGGCCGATGCCGTGCCCGACGTAGTCGCGCAGGATGCCGTACCCGCCGGCGGGGGCGTTGTCGTCGATGTACTCCTGGATCGCTGCCCCCACCTCGGCGAGATGTGAGGCGCGGCTGAGCGCGGCGATACCCGCCCAGAGCGACCCCTCGGTGACCTCCGAGAGGCGGCGACGCGGCGCCACCAACTCTTCGGATGCTTCGCCCGGCACGATCACGGTGAACGCCGAGTCGCCGTTCCATCCGCGGAACTCCGCGCCGGCGTCGATCGAGAGGATGTCGCCCGCTTGCAGGGGGCGCTCGTTGGGGATCCCGTGCACCACCTGCTCGTTCACCGACGCGCAGATCGTGTGCCGGTAGCCGCGCACCATCTGGAAATTCGACTTCGCGCCGCGGCTGCCGAGTACCCGCGCGGCCTCGGCGTCGAGTTGGAGCGTGGTCACGCCCGGCTCGATCATCGCGCGGACCGCGGCCAGCATGTCGGCCGTGATGAGCCCCGGCTCGATCATCGACCGCAGCTGGGCGGGCTTCTTGTAGATGGAGCGCAACACCACGTCAGGCAGCCGGCGTGGCGATGATGCCGCGCGCCTCGAGCGCCGCGAAGATGCGGGCGGTGACCTCGTCGAGGCTGCCGACACCGTCGATCTCGTCGACGATGCCGCGCGTGCCGTACACGTCGAGGATCGGCGCCGTCTCACGCTCGTAGATGCCGAGGCGGATCGCGATGGCCTCTTCGGTGTCGTCGGCACGGCCCTGCTCCGCGGCACGGGCGGTGAGACGCGACAGCGACTCCTCGCGCGGTACGACGAGGGCGATGACGGCGTCGAGCGCCTCGTCGCGGCCCTCGAGGAACTCGTCGAGATGCATCACCTGAGCGAGGTTGCGGGGGTACCCGTCGAGGAGGAAGCCTTCGGCGGCGTCCTCCTGCGAGAGGCGGTCGCGCACGACAGCGCTGGTCAGCTCATCAGGAACGAGATCGCCCGCGTCGATGATCGACTTCACCTGGAGGCCGAGCTCGGTGCCGTCCTTGACGTTGGCACGGAAGACGTCGCCCGTGGAGACGACAGGGATACCGAGGGACTCCCCGACGCGGACACCCTGGGTTCCCTTGCCCGAGCCCTGCGGGCCCACGATCAGAAGACGCGCGGTCATCGCAGCAGCCCTTCGTAGTGACGCTGCTGGAGTTGCGCGTCGATCTGCTTCACCGTCTCGAGACCGACACCCACGATGATGAGGATCGACGCTCCGCCGAACGGGAAGTTCTGGTTGGCCCCCACGGTCGCCAGGGCAACCAGAGGCAGGAGGGCGATCAGGCCGAGGTAGATCGAGCCGGGCAGCGTGATCCGGGTGAGCACGTAGTCGAGGTACTCGGCCGTCGGGCGACCCGCGCGGATGCCGGGGATGAACCCGCCGTACTTCTTCATGTTGTCGGCGACGTCGACCGGGTTGAACGTGATCGCGACGTAGAAGTAGGCGAACCCGATGATCAGCAGGAAGTAGATCAGCATGTACAGCGGGTGGTCGCCGCGCGTCAGGTACTGCGAGATCCAGGTGACCCAGGGTGCGGGCTCCTGGCCGGCCTGCGGCTGGTTGAACTGCGCGATCAGGGCGGGGATGTACAGCAGCGACGAGGCGAAGATGACGGGCACGACACCGGCCATGTTGACCTTGATCGGGATGTAGGTGTTCGTACCGCCGTACGTACGGCGTCCGACCATGCGCTTGGCGTACTGCACGGGAATGCGACGCTGCGACTGCTCGACGAACACCACCAGGGCGACGATGACGATGCTGACCGCGAGCACGAGGAGGAAGACCTCGACGCCACGGGCGTTGAGAATCGAGATCATCGCGCCGGGGAACGTGGCGGCGATGGAGGTGAAGATGAGGATCGACATGCCGTTGCCGACACCGCGCTCGGTGACCAGCTCGGCGAACCACATGACCAGGCCGGTACCGGCGGTCATCGTGATGATCATGAGCAGCTGCGCCCACCAGATGTCGTTCGTGAGCAGCTGCTGGCATTCGGGCACTCCGGCCGAGCCGAAGAGCTGACCCGACCGCGCCACGGTGACGAGAGTCGTCGACTGCAGGAGCGCGAGAGCGATGGTCAGGTAGCGGGTGTACTGGGTGAGCTTGGCCTGACCGGCCTGGCCCTCTTTGTACAGCGTCTCGAAGTGCGGGATGACCACGCGCAGCAGCTGCACGATGATGGTCGCCGTGATGTACGGCATCACACCCAGTGCGAAGATCGACAGCTGCAGGAGCGCGCCGCCCGAGAACAGGTTGACCAGTGAGAGAAGGCCCTCGGTCCCACCCGACTGGTTCAGACACTGCTGAACGTTGGGGAAGTCGACGAAGGGCGTCGGCACGTGGGCACCCAGCCGGTAGATGGCGATGATGCCCAGCGTGAAGGCGATCTTCCGCCTCAGGTCGGGCGTGCGGAAAACCCGCGCGATGGCGCTGAACAAGGGAGAATCCTCCAGAACGATCTCGGCGCGCGACGGGGCGCACACCAAATCAGACTAACCCAGAAGGGGCCGACGGCCGGAAGGCCGCCGGCCCCTTCGGGGTCGGGCGTCAGTTGACGGAGCCGCCTGCGGCGACGATCTTCTGCTCAGCGGAGCCGGAGACCTTGTCGACCGAAACGGTCAGCGCGACCGAGATGTCGCCGGTGCCGAGCACCTTGACCTTCTCGTTCTTGCGGACGGCGCCCTTGGCCACGAGGTCGGCGACGGTCACGTCGCCACCCTGCGGGTAGAGCTCGGCGAGCTTCTCCAAGTTCACGACCTGGTACTCGACGCGGAACGGGTTCTTGAAGCCGCGGAGCTTCGGGGTGCGCATGTGCAGCGGCATCTGCCCACCCTCGAAGCCGACCCGGACCTGGTAACGGGCCTTGGTTCCCTTGGTACCGCGACCAGCCGTCTTACCCTTCGAGCCCTCACCGCGACCCACGCGGGTCTTGGCGGTGTGAGCACCCGGGACGGGACGCAGGTGGTGGACCTTCAGCACGCCGGGGCGCGCCGCGGGGGCTTCCTTCTTGGCGGCCGTCTTACGGGCCGTTGCCTTCTTCGGGGCGTCGACCGTGGCGGTCTCGTCCTTCTTGGCAGCCATTAGTCGATCTCCTCAACCTTGACGAGGTGGGCGACGGTCTTGACGTAACCGCGCGTCTGCGCGTCGTCGGGACGGACGACAGAGTCGCCGATCCGCTTGAGACCGAGTGAACGCAGCGTGTCACGCTGGTTCTGCTTCTCGCTCACCTTGGACTTGATCTGCGTGACCTTCAGACGCTCGGCCATCAGGCACCTACCTTCTGGGCGGCGGCCTCGGCGCGCACGAGGCGGGCCGGGGCGACCTGGTCGAACTCCAGGCCACGGCGGGCGGCCACGGCACGGGGCTCCTCGAGCGACTTCAGAGCCGCGACGGTCGCGTGCACGATGTTGATCGTGTTCGACGAACCGAGCGACTTCGAGAGGACATCGTGGATGCCGGCGCACTCGAGGACGGCGCGGACGGGACCACCGGCGATAACACCGGTACCGGCGGCGGCGGGGCGCAGGAGCACCACACCGGCAGCGGCCTCACCCTGGACGGGGTGGGGAATGGTCGAGCCCGAGCGGGGGACGCGGAAGAAGTTGCGCTTGGCCTCTTCGACACCCTTCGAGATGGCGAGGGGGACTTCGCGGGCCTTGCCGTAACCGACACCCACGACGCCGTTGCCATCGCCCACGACGACGAGCGCCGTGAAGCTGAAGCGACGGCCACCCTTGACCACCTTCGACACGCGGTTGATCGTCACGACGCGCTCGAGGAACTGGCTCTCGTTGCGGTCGCGCGAACCACGGTCGCGCTGGTTGGTGTTGCGCTCGCGACCACCGCGACGCGGCTCGCGCTCACGCTCGGCGGGGGCCTGAGCCGCAGCCGCACCCTCAGCCGGTGCAGTCTGCTCGGTGGTCACTTCGGTCTCCTTGTTGTCACTCACAGGTTCAGCCCTCCTTCGCGAGCTCCGTCGGCGATCGCGGCGACGCGGCCGGCGTAGCGGTTGCCGCCACGGTCGAACACGACGTCGGACACACCGGCGGCCTTCGCACGCTCGGCGACGAGCTCGCCGACCTTGCGGGCCTTGGCGGTCTTGTCACCGTCGAAACCGCGCAGGTCGGTCTCGAGGGTGGAAGCGGAGGCCACGGTGTGGCCCTTGCTGTCGTCCACGACCTGGACGAACACGTGGCGGGCGGAACGCGTCACCACGAGGCGGGGGCGCAGCTCGGTGCCGACGATCTTCTTGCGAAGACGCAGGTGGCGACGCGAGCGGGCTACGGACTTTGTCTTGACAGCCATGGCTACTTACCACTCTTTCCGGCCTTGCGGCGCACGACCTCGCCCGCGTACCGCACACCCTTGCCCTTGTACGGCTCGGGCTTGCGGATCTTGCGGATGTTGGCGGCGGCCTCGCCGACGGCCTGCTTGTCGATGCCGCTCACGGTGACCTTGTTGTTGCCTTCGACCGTGAGGGTGATGCCGGCGGGCGGCTCGATGAGGACGGGGTGCGAGAAGCCGAGGGCGAACTCGATCGAGCTGCCCTTCTGCGCCACGCGGTAACCCGTACCGACGACCTCGAGGCCCTTGGAGTAGCCCTGGGTGACACCGATGATGTTGTTGTTGATGAGAGTGCGGGTCAGGCCGTGGAGCGACCGCGACTCGCGCTCGTCGTCGGGGCGGGTGACGAGAACCTGGTTCTCTTCGACCGCGACCTCGAGGGGCTGCGCAACGGTGAGCGCGAGCTCGCCCTTGGGGCCCTTGACGTTGACCTCCCGACCGTTCACCGAGACGGTGACTCCGGCGGGGATGTCGATGGGAAGACGTCCAATACGCGACATGTCAGATCACCACACGTAGGCGAGGACTTCCCCGCCGACGCCCTTCT
Organism: Microbacterium sp. JC 701; assembly: GCF_021026215.1. Classification (NCBI taxonomy): domain Bacteria; kingdom Bacillati; phylum Actinomycetota; class Actinomycetes; order Micrococcales; family Microbacteriaceae; genus Microbacterium; species Microbacterium sp. JC 701. The sequence goes on along the minus strand of NZ_JAJNCV010000001.1, from coordinate 837,720 downwards.
GCTCGGCCTGACGGTCCGTGAGGAGACCGGAGGAGGTGGAAAGGATGGCGACGCCGAGGCCACCGAGGACCGTGGGGACCTCGGTCGACTTCGCGTATACGCGAAGGCCGGGCTTCGACACGCGCTTGATGCCGGCGATGGACCGCTCGCGGTTCGGGCCGTACTTCAGCGTCATGTTGAGGGTCTGGCCGACGCGGGCGTCTTCGACGTTCCAGTCGGCGATGTAACCCTCCTGCTTGAGGATGGCGGCGATGTTGGTCTTGAGCTTCGAGCTCGGCATCGACACGGAGTCGTGGTGCGCCGAGTTCGCGTTGCGCAGACGGGTCAGCATGTCTGCGACCGGGTCTGTCATCGTCATGTCTTGCTTCTTTCTTTCATGAGGTTTCGGCTGCCGTTACACGACAGCCGACCTTCGATGACGGGCCCCCGGAAACCCCGGGGGCCCGAAGGGTCAGGCCTGCGCGTCGGCCGACTGGAAGGGGAAGCCGAGCTGGCGGAGCAGCGAGCGACCCTCGTCGTCGGTTTTGGCGGTGGTGACGATCGTGATGTCGAAACCACGCACGCGGTCGATGCGGTCCTGATCGATCTCGTGGAACACGGACTGCTCCTGGAGACCGAAGGTGTAGTTGCCGTTGCCGTCGAACTGCTTGGCCGACAGACCGCGGAAGTCGCGGATGCGGGGCAGTGCAAGGTTCACCAGACGGTCGACGAACTCCCACGCACGGTCGCCACGGAGGGTGACGTGTGCGCCGATGGCCTGCCCCTCGCGCAGCTTGAACTGCGCGATGGACTTGCGGGCCTTCGTGACGACGGGCTTCTGACCGGTGATCTTGGTGAGGTCGTCGACCGCACCATCGATCACCTTGCTGTCACGAGCAGCCTCGCCGACACCGGTGTTCACGACGACCTTGACCAGGCCGGGGATCTGCATGACGTTCTCGTAGCCGAACTCGTCCTGCAGCGCCTTCTTGATCTCGGCGTTGTACTTCTGCTTCAGGCGGGGCTGGATCTTGCCAGCCTCCGCGGCAGTCACGGTGCTCATGTTCAGAGGTCCTTGCCTGACTTCTTCGCGAAGCGCACGCGGACGGTGCGCTTGACGCCGTCCTTCACCTGCTCCTCGACACGGTGACCGACACGGGTCGGCTTCTTGGTCGAGGGGTCGACGAGCGCGACGTTGGAGATGTGGATCGGGGCCTCGAAGGTCTCGATGCCACCGGTCTTCGTACCGCGCTGGGACTGGCCCACGCGGTTGTGCTTGGTGACGTAGTTCACGCCTTCGACGATGACGCGGTTCTGCTCGGTCAAGACCTCGAGGACCTTGCCCTGCTTGCCGCGGTCTCCGCCACGCTCGGGCTTGGCACCCGAGATGACCTGAACCAGGTCGCCCTTTTTGATTTTCGCCATGATCAGATGACCTCCGGGGCGAGCGAGACGATCTTCATGAACTTCTTGTCACGAAGCTCACGACCGACCGGTCCGAAGATACGGGTGCCGCGGGGCTCCCCGTCGTTCTTCAGGATCACGGCGGCGTTCTCGTCGAACTTGATGTACGAGCCGTCGGGACGGCGGGTCTGCTTGACGACACGGACGACGACGGCCTTGACTACGTCGCCCTTCTTGACGTTTCCACCCGGGATCGCGTCCTTGACCGTGGCGACGATGACGTCGCCCAGGCCGGCGTAACGGCGGTTGGAGCCGCCGAGCACGCGGATGGTGAGCAGCTCCTTGGCGCCGGTGTTGTCGGCGACCTTCAGCCGGGATTCGTTCTGAATCACTGTTTACTCCTTGGATTCCAAGTAAGCCGCGAGGCTTACTTGGCCTTCTCGAGGATCTCGACCAGGCGCCAGCGCTTGGTGGCGCTCAGCGGACGGGTCTCGTTGATGACGACGAGGTCGCCGATGCCCGCCGAGTTGGACTCGTCGTGCGCCTTGACCTTCGAGGTGCGACGGATGACCTTGCCGTAGAGCGGGTGCTTCACGCGGTCCTCGACCTCGACGACGATCGTCTTGTCCATCTTGTCGCTGACCACGTATCCACGACGCGCCTTGCGGTAACCGCGGGCGTTCTCGTCACGGACGTCGTTCTCGGCGTGCTCGTGGCCGGCGACCTGCGCCTCGGCCTTCTTCGCGGTAGCCATTACTCCGCCTCTTCCTTCGTGGCGTCGTCAGCGGCATCCGCCTTCTTCGCCTTGCTCTTCTTCGCCTTCGTCGCCTCGACCGGGGCCGGGGTGGCGCGGATGCCGAGCTCGCGCTCACGGATCACGGTGTACAGACGCGCGATGTCGCGCTTGACTGCACGGATGCGACCGTGGCTCTCGAGCTGGCCGGTGGCCGACTGGAAGCGCAGGTTGAACAGCTCTTCCTTGGCCTTGCGCAGCTCCTCGACGAGGCGCTGGTCTTCGAACGTGTCGAGCTCGCTCGGAGCGAGCTGCTTGGTGCCGATCGCCATTACGCGTCGCCCTCCTCGCGCTTGATGATGCGTGCCTTCAGGGGCAGCTTGTGAATGGCACGGGTCAGTGCTTCGCGAGCGAGTTCCTCGTTCACACCCGCGACCTCGAAGAGGACGCGGCCCGGCTTGACGTTCGCGACCCACCACTCGGGGGAACCCTTACCGGAACCCATGCGGGTTTCGGCGGGCTTCTTGGTGAGGGGACGGTCGGGGTAGATGTTGATCCACACCTTTCCACCACGCTTGATGTGACGCGTCATGGCGATACGAGCGGACTCGATCTGACGGTTGGTCACGTAAGCGGGGGTCAGCGCCTGGATGCCGAACTCACCGAACGACACCGTGGTGCCACCGGTGGCCTGGCCCGAGCGACCGGGGTGGTGCTGCTTGCGGTACTTGACCTTGCGGGGGATGAGCATTACGCCGACGCTCCTTCTGCCACGGGGGCCTCGTTGCGCGGGCCACGACGACGGTCGCCACCGCGGTCGTCACGACCGCGCGACTTCGGCGCGTTGGCCTGCTCGCGGGCGAGCTCCTTGTTGGTGAGGTCGCCCTTGTAGATCCAGACCTTCACGCCGATGCGGCCGAAGGTCGTCTTGGCCTCGTAGAAGCCGTAGTCGATGTTCGCGCGGAGCGTGTGCAGGGGCACACGGCCTTCGCGGTAGAACTCCGAGCGGCTCATCTCGGCGCCGCCGAGACGGCCGGACACCTGGATGCGGACACCCTTGGCGCCGGCGCGCTGCGCGCCCTGCAGACCCTTGCGCATCGCGCGACGGAACGCCACGCGAGCAGACAGCTGCTCGGCGACACCCTGCGCGACCAGCTGAGCGTCAGCCTCGGGGTTCTTGACCTCGAGGATGTTCAGCTGGATCTGCTTGCCGGTGAGCTTCTCGAGGTCGGCGCGGATGCGCTCGGCCTCGGCGCCGCGGCGACCGATCACGATGCCCGGACGGGCGGTGTGGATGTCGACGCGAACGCGGTCACGCGTGCGCTCGATCTCGATGTTGCTGACACCGGCGCGGTCGAGCGAGGTGGTCAGCAGGCGACGGATCTTGATGTCCTCGGCGAGGTAGTCGGCGTAACGCTGACCGGGCTTCGTCGAGTCCGAGAACCACCGCGACACGTGGTCGGTGGTGATGCCGAGGCGGAAGCCGTACGGGTTGACCTTCTGTCCCATTACTTGCTCGCCTTCTTGTTGGCGCGAGCCGGGGCCGCCTCAGCGGTCTCGGGCGTCGCGAGCACGACCGTGATGTGGCTCGTGCGCTTCTTGATCTGGAAGGCGCGACCCTGAGCGCGGGGCTGGAAACGCTTGAGCGTCGTGCCCTCGTCGACGTACGCGTTCTTCACGTACAGGTCGGCGTCATCCAGGTATTCGTTCGTCTTGTCGGCGGTGACGCGAGCGTTCGCGATCGCCGAGGCGACGAGCTTGTAGATCGGCTCGCTCGCGCCCTGCGGCGCGAACTTCAGGATCGCGAGGGCCTCTTCGGCCTGCTTGCCCTTGATGAGCGCGACGACGCGACGAGCCTTCTGAGGGGTCACGCGGATGTGTCGCACACGTGCGATGGACTCCACCATTTCTCTCTCCTCCTCGGTCGCCTTAACGGCGACGGCCCTTCTTGTCGTCCTTCACGTGGCCGCGGAAGGTGCGGGTGGGCGAGAACTCGCCCAGCTTGTGGCCGACCATGGTCTCGGTCACGAACACGGGGATGTGCTTGCGACCGTCGTGCACGGCGATGGTGTGTCCCAGCATGGCGGGGATGATCATCGAACGGCGCGACCAGGTCTTGATGACGTTCTTCGAACCGGCTTCGTTCTGCGAGACGACCTTGCGAAGCAGGTGCTCGTCGACGAAGGGGCCCTTCTTAAGGCTGCGAGGCATCTTCCTCTACTCCTACTTGCGCTTCTTGCCGGCGGTGCGACGGCGGACGATGAGCTTGTCGCTCTCCTTGTTCGCGTGGCGGGTGCGGCCCTCGGCCTTACCCCACGGCGAAACAGGGTGACGACCACCGGAGGTCTTACCCTCACCACCACCGTGCGGGTGGTCGACCGGGTTCATGGCGACACCACGCACGGTCGGGCGGACGCCCTTCCAGCGCATGCGGCCGGCCTTGCCCCAGTTGATGTTCGACTGCTCGGCGTTGCCGACCTCGCCGATCGTGGCGCGGCAGCGCACGTCGACGTTGCGGATCTCGCCAGAGGGCAGACGCAGCTGCGCGTAAGGGCCGTCCTTCGCGACCAGACGCACCGAGGCGCCGGCCGAACGGGCCATCTTCGCGCCGCCACCGGGGCGGAGCTCGATCGCGTGGATCACGGTACCGGTGGGGATGTTGCGCAGCGGCAGGTTGTTGCCCGGCTTGATGTCAGCGCCGGCACCCGACTCGACGACGTCGCCCTGCGACAGCTTCGCGGGAGCGAGGATGTAGCGCTTCTCGCCGTCCGCGTAGTGCAGCAGCGCGATGCGCGCGGTGCGGTTGGGGTCGTACTCGATGTGAGCGACCTTGGCGTCGATGCCGTCCTTGTCGTTACGACGGAAGTCGATCAGACGGTACTGACGCTTGTGGCCACCACCGATGTGACGCGTGGTGATGCGGCCCTGGTTGTTGCGGCCACCGGTCTTCGACAGCGGGCGCAGCAGCGACTTCTCGGGCGTCGATCGGGTGATCTCGGCGAAGTCGGCCACCGACGAGCCGCGGCGACCGGGGGTCGTGGGCTTGTACTTGCGAATAGCCATTGTTGTTGTCCTCTATCCCGACCGTCAGCCGACAGACGTGAAGATGTCGATGGTGCCCGACTTGAGCGACACGATGGCGCGCTTGGTGTCCTTGCGCTTGCCGATGCCGAAGCGGGTGCGACGGGCCTTGCCCACGCGGTTGATCGTGTTGACCGAAGCCACCTTGACGCCGAAGATCTTCTCGATCGCGAGCTTGATCTCGGTCTTCGACGAACGGGGGTCCACCAGGAAGGTGTACTTGCCCTCGTCGATGAGCGAGTAGCTCTTCTCGGAGACGACCGGCTTCAGGATGATGTCGCGCGGGTCCTTGTTGACGGCGGTCATGCCGAGACCTCCTCGGTGGCCGCAGCCTTCGACGCGACGAACGCGTCGTAGGCGGCCTTGGTGAAGACGATGTCGTCGGAGACGAGCACGTCGTAGGTGTTCAGCTGGCCGACGGTCAGCACGTGGACGTACGCGAGGTTGCGCACGCTCTTGATCGTGAGCTCGTCGTCGCGGTCGATGACCACGAGGACGTTCTTCACGGCACCGAAGGCCTTCAGCGCGGCGGCGGCAGCCTTGGTCGAAGGTGCACCCTCGATCGCGAAGCTGTCGACGATGTGCAGACGCTGGCCACGAGCACGGTCGCTGAGCGCACCCAGGAGGGCGGCGGCGATCATCTTCTTGGGGGTGCGCTGGCTGTAGTCGCGGGGCTTGGGGCCGTGGACGATGCCACCACCGGTCATGTGCGGCGCGCGGATCGAACCCTGACGGGCGTTACCGGTGCCCTTCTGCTTGAAGGGCTTGCGGCCGGCACCCGAGACCTCGCCACGACGCTTGGTCGAGTGCGTGCCCTGGCGAGCCGCGGCGCGCTGCGCCACGACGACCTGGTGGATGAGGGGGATGTTCGTCTTGACGTCGAAGAGAGCGGCGGGCAGCTCGACGGAGCCTGCCTTCTTGCCGTCTGCCTTCACGACGTCGAGCGCGAGAGTCGAGTCAGCCATGTTCAGGCACCCTTCACTGCGTTGCGGACGTAGACGATGCGGCCACGAGCACCGGGGACGGCGCCCTTGACGAGCATCAGACCCTTCTCGGCGTCGACGGCGTGCACCGTGAGGTTGAGGACGGTCACGCGCTCGCCACCCATACGGCCGGCCATGCGCATGCCCTTGAAGACGCGGCTCGGGGTCGACGATGCGCCGATCGAGCCGGGCTTGCGGTGGTTGCGGTGCGAACCGTGCGAAGCGGAGACACCCTTGAAGTTGTGACGCTTCATGACACCCGCGGTGCCCTTGCCCTTGCTGGTGCCGACGACGTCGACCAGCTGGCCGGCCTCGAAGAGACCGTCGACGGTGAGCTCCTGGCCCAGCGCGTAGTCGGCGGCATCCGCCGTGCGCACCTCGGTGAGGTGGCGGCGCGGGGTGACGCCCGCGGCGTCGAAGTGAGCCGTGAGGGGCTTGTTCACCTTGCGGGGGTCGATCTGGCCGTAGCCGATCTGAACGGCGTTGTAGCCGTCCTTCTCGAGCGAGCGGAGCTGGGTCACGACGTTCGGGGCGACCTCGATGACGGTGACGGGAACGAGCTTGCCGTTCTCGTCCCACACCTGGGTCATGCCGAGCTTGGTGCCGAGGAGGCCCTTGGAGATCTTGGAGTTGATGTCAGCCATGTCGAACCTCAGAGCTTGATCTCGATGTTGACATCGGCAGGAAGGTCGAGGCGCATCAGCGAGTCGACGGCCTTGGGCGTCGGGTCGATGATGTCGATGAGGCGCTTGTGGGTGCGCATCTCGAAGTGCTCGCGGCTGTCCTTGTACTTGTGGGGCGACCGGATGACGCACACGACGTTCTTCTCGGTCGGCAGGGGAACCGGGCCCACCACGGTGGCACCGGCACGGGTCACGGTGTCGACGATCTTGCGCGCCGACGAGTCGAGCCCGGCGTGATCGTACGACTTCAGGCGAATGCGGATCTTCTGTCCCGCCATTGTCTGCTCTCTCTCTTTCTCGCGTCTTACCCGACCTGGGGCATTGGACGCACGGTGGCGCTCTCGCGCCCTGGCACTTCCCCTCGCTTGCGCGAGAGATGCTGCACCGCTGTTCAGCTGTCAAACCGGATGCCATGGCATCCGGCCCACCCCGCGTGCGCACGCGCACGAATCCGGTGAAGGATGAGGGGTTCGGTGTCTGTTCTGCTGCCCGCGGCCCAGGACCCTGCGCTTCCGCGCCGCCTGTGCACTGCCGAGACAGTGATCCTGGCGCGCGCCGAGCGCGCACCGGAATGTGGAACTGAACTAGTCTACGGACCGCCCGCGCGTGTCGCAAACCCGGGCGTGTCGCGTGCGGCGTATCCTCAGCAACTCTTCCCCGAACGCGACGGCGCCGCCCCCGATTCCCGGAGACGGCGCCGATCCGGCGACCTGATGTCAGGCGTTGCCGATGTTCTTGTCGACGTTCTCGCGGACCTCGTCGACCTTGGAGTGCTGCTCGGCCGGAACGACCTTCTTGATCGCGTCGGCTGCACCGTCGAGGATCTTGTCGCTCACCTCTTCGGCCTTCTCGCTCTTGAGCGCCTCTTCGATCTTGTCGCGGTTCTCGTCGAGCAGTTTCTTGCCCTTGGCGATGATGTCGTCCACACCCATGGTGATCCCCCTCGCTGACGGGGCCGACGGTGGTGTCGGCCGTGCCCTCATTCTGGAGGGACCGCGCGGTGCCGCGGAAGCCCCTTCCGCTCAGTGCGCGGTTTCGCCGGGAGCGACGACGGCGCGGAAGGTGCGCAGCAGGATGACGATGTCCTGCGTGAACGACCAGTTCTCGACGTAGTAGAGGTCGAGGCGCAGGGAGTCCTCCCACGACAGCGTCGAGCGTCCGCTCACCTGCCAGAGGCCGCTCATTCCCGGCTTCACGAGCAGACGACGGTGAGCGGCGTCGTCGTAGAGCTCGACCTCGGCTTGGCGCTGCGGTCGGGGACCGACGAGGCTCATGTCGCCGAGCAGCACGTTGATCAGCTGAGGGAGCTCGTCGAGCGAGTACCGGCGCAGGATGCGACCGACGCGCGTGACGCGCGGGTCGTTGACCACCTTGAACAGGGGCTTGTCGGTGGTGCCCTGCTGGTCGAGCAGGCCCGCGAGCTGATCATCGGCGTTGGCCACCATCGAGCGGAACTTCAACATGCCGAACGGTCGTCCGCGACGCCCGATGCGCTCCTGCGAGTAGAAGAGGGGCCCGGTACTGGTGAGCTTCACCGCGAGCGCGACGACGATCATGACGGGCGAGAGCAGCAGGAGCAGCAGCGCGGAGCCGACGATGTCGAAGGAGCGCTTGGCCATGCGATTGATGCCCTCGAGCTTGGGGAACGAGACGTGCACGAGCGGCAGGCCCGCCACGGGGCGCGCGTGGATGCGGGGGCCGGCGACATCGGTCAGTGCCGGCGCGACGATCCACGCCACGTCACGGTCCGCCATGGCCCATCCCAGCTCGCGCATGGCCTGCGGGTCGAGGTCGTCGGCACCGGCGACGATGACGGTGTCTGCCTTGACGCTGTCGACGGTCTGCTCGGCCTCGGCGTACGAACCGAGAACCGGGACCGATTCGATCTCCGCTCGGGTCCCGCGCTCGGTGACGGCGCCGACGATGTGGTAGCCGGCGCGCGATGCACGCTGGATGGACCGGATGACGTGCCCCACCTTCGCGCGCTCGCCGATCACGACGGCACGGTGGACGTCTTTGCCCTGCAGCTGGCGGCGGTGCAGCCACCGGCGCCACAGCGATCGCGACACGATGAGCAGCACCGCGCCGATGGGGAGGGCGAGCACGAACAGCGATCGAGCGAGATCGATGCGCAGGAAGAACGCGATGACGAGGGCGAGGCCGAACGCGAGGAGAGACGCCCTGACGATGCGCTGGTACTCGGCGAAGCCCTCGCTGACCGTGTGCCGGTCGCGCGAGTCGACGACGTCGAGACAGATCAGCCAGATGATGCCGAGGACGACGAGCGCCAGCGCGTAGGAGATGCGCGGACCGCCGTCCCAGGCGACGGGGAGGCTCAACTCGGGCAGCGCGAGGAGGGCGTAGATCGAGAACGACAGCGCGATCACGAGGGCGTCGCTGTAGAAGAGCCGGCTTGCGTAGCGCTCGGGCCACCGCGCGACGCGCTTGCCCGAGGGGCGGTGCTCGCCCGCCCCGGGGGCAGGATTCTGGGCATCGTCGACCCCGGCGCCGGGTACGGCCGAGGATGGATCTCGATGCTGCGTTGCCGGTGCGGTGTGTCGCGTCACGATGGGCTCCCATGTCGTCGGCAGACGTTAATCATACGCCGCGCTAAGCACTCCCCCAGGCTCGCCGCGCGACGGCGGCGCACCGGCCCGCGGAAAAACACCCCACGGATGAGGAAGCCGCACGTTACGCTCACCCCATGTCCTGGGGGAGAGAAATGAACACGACGCGCCGCCGAGCACTGCTCGGCATCGCCGCAGCGGCTACGGCCGTCACCGTCGCCGCACCCGCTCAGCGCGCATCGGCGGCCGACCCCGCCGACGTCGTGACCAAGCAGCAGGTGCACGGCGTCCGCAACATCCTCGAGTTCGGCGACTCGAGCATGACCGACGAAGCTCGCTTGCGCGTGGCGCTGTCGAGCTTCGTCTCCTCCCGGGAGGAGGTGCGACTGACGATCTCGCGGCGCATGGTGATCACCGACACGATCACCGTCGACACCTCATACGTCTCCCTCGACTTCACCCAGGGCACCGTCGACGCCCGAGGGGTGAAGAACAAGCCCGCCTTCGTCTTCACCGGCAGCAGCAACGCGGGCTATCCCAACACCCGTTCCACCGTCACGGGTCTGCGCATCCTCGGCCCGGGCTCGTCGGCGACGACGGCTCCGGGAGTCGTCTTCGAAGGAACCTCCACCACCGACGTGCGCGGGGTCGGGATCTTCGGCATGGAGCTCTCCGGCTTCGCGACGGGGATCGAATTCCGTTCGAACGCCTTCCTGCTCAGCTTCTTCAACTGCCACGTCTACCGCTGCAACGTGGGCATCTCGATGCCCGGAGGACTCCGCAACTACGGCGAGAACATCAAGTTCATCGGCGGGGGCATCGGCACGTGCGATCTCGCGGTGCAGAACTCCAACCCCGACGGTAACTTCCACCTGATCTCCACGTCGATCGACTTCTGCCGACGCGCGGTGGAGGCCCTCGCCGGCGGTGTCTTCATCGATGCCCCGCACATCGAGTTCAACGAGACGGGGGCGCGGTCCACCGACGCCCACTTCGTCACGGGCTCCGACTCGAGCGCGAAGATCATCCTGACCAGCGGCCACATCTTCTTCCACGAGGACCCCGTGGCCCCCGCGATCTTCGAGACCCGCAACCCCAGCTGGGGTGGCGGCATCCACCTCATCAGCACCGCCCTCATGCGCACCAGCACGACCTCCGGCTTCCTGTGCGGCGGAACGGGCCAGATCACCATCAGCGATCCGGTCGTGTACGACGGGGGCGCGTCCGGCTCCTCCATGGGCGCTCTGATGCCCAGCCCGCAGGCCAACGTCCTCGTCGACGGCAGCTTCGAGCAGAGCACCGTCGTCGAGGCCTACGTCAACAACACCGATCGGACGTCGCGCACGGCCAACCCGGGCATCTCGCTGCGCGTCGCCTCGGGCAACCTGGTCGTCAAGAGACTCAGCACCACCAAGCCCGGCACGGTGGCGTTCGACGTGCCGGTCGCCTACGGCAAGCTCTATGCGATGGCCATCACCTTCGGCTCGACGACCTCGACCGGTTCGCTCGAACTGATCGAGTCGTTCGTGGCCCTGCGCGGGGAGACGACGGCGGGAGTGCCGAACGTGCTCCGAAACCAAGCGCGAGGAGCCACGTCGATCCCTCTCAAAACGATCGCGGGCACGGCGAACTACCGGCGGGTGTTCGGCGCCGGCACGTGGGATCGCCGTGCACCCGCCTGGGCCACGCACTTCCGCCTGCGGCTGCTGTTCGACAAGACCGGGCTGGGCGAGACCCAGATTCAGGAGATCGTCATCACGGCGTTGTAACCGCGACGCCTCGTTCACTCGGGGCGTCGAGCGCCTGACCCTTGAGAGCGCCTTCCGGCAACAGGTCGGTCTGCGGCGCCTTGGCGCTCGGCGTCGTGGCGAGCAGGGCCACCGCGAACCAGATCGGCAGCACCGTCCACGACGGCGCGGCGTTCAGACCGACGGCGAGGAACACCGCCATCGCCAGCACGCTGCGGGGTGATCGGAGGTTGCGCAGGATCAGCGTGAGGATGAGTCCGATCAGACATACGACGGCGACCACGCCGACCTCGGCGAGGACCTGGGCGTACGCGTTGTTCGCGATACCGCGGTTGCCGATGGCCGCCGCAGTGTCGCTGAACGCGTCGTCCCAGTACCCGTAGCGACCCGGGCCCACGCCGAGCCACGGGAAGACCTCGGACATGTCGATGGCGCGCTGGATGGAGGACGTGCGGTTGTTGAGCGAGTATTCGATGCTCGCACCGAGCGACGCGTCGCTGATGAGGCCGAGCTTGCCCAGCTGGCGTGTGATGTACACCGCGACCACGTCGACGGTGGAGACGACGATGATCCCGACCAGGGCGACGAAGGCCAGGACGCCGACGACGCGACCGGCCGGTCGCAGCACCGCGACGGCGAGCACGCCGACCACCACGCCGACGAGGGCGACGGTCGACTGCGAGTACAGGAGGCAGCCGGCCGCGGCGGCGACGCCCCACCAGTCGCGGCGACGGAGAACGACGAAGAGCGCGATGCCCGCGAAGAAGCCGAGGTAGTTGCCCTCGAGGAAGGGGCCGTTGCGCGGGAGACCCACGCCGTACGCGGTGCCGATCTGCACCGTGGCGTGGACCTCGCGCAGAATCGACGCGGCTCCCACGAAGTACAGCGCCACCTGCAGCAGGCTCCAGGCCGCTGCGAGCTTGACCGCCACGCCGAGGCCGCGGGCGATCCAGTCCGGTCCGAGTCGCGTTCCGGCGAAGGAGGACAGGACGATGACGAGCGCCGCGTACACGAAGTACAGGAGCATGTCGGCGTTCATCCCGCGCTCGTACCCGAGTGCGGTCTCGCGGGGCGGTCCCATGATGAGCCACAGCGTGGTGGACAGGTAGACCAGGGCGAGGAGGGCCCACTGCAACGGCGCGCCGAAGTACCGCCGCCGCTCGCCCGTGCGCTCGCTGGTCATGTAGAGCACGACCGCCAGGATGCCGGTGATCTCACTGATCTTCAGCGGGAATCCGGCGTCGATGGTCAGCGCCTGCTGGAAGGGGACGGCGCACACCGCGATGAACATGAGCTTGGACGCGAGAGTCGGGGGAAGGCGCTCCGCCAACGCTGCTCTCACATCACTCACCGCGTCAGCGTACCCAACCGGGCGCGGATCGGACGAATGACGCCTCCCGCATCAATGCAATGACGTCCATTGCGCAGAAAGGCCTCCGACGTGGGAGCACATAGACTGGAGGCCATGACCGAAATGCCTGGCCCCGGCCATTGCTCGGGGACAGATCGGTGAGGGTCGTCTTTCTGAGCCACACAGCGCCCAGTGGTGTGTTCCGCGTCGGAAGCCATCATCTTTCGCGCGAAATCGCTCGCCTCGGACATTCCGTGGCGCACGTCGCGACGCCCGTGTCACTCGCCCACCTCGGAAAAGCGATGCGCGATGAGGACGTTCGCGCGCGTCTTCAATCGGCGCGGGCGCCTCGATCCGATGCCGATGGCGTCCGTCAGTTCGTCCCCCTCGTCCCCGCTCCGCTCGGCTCGGTTCCCACCACCGTGAACGAGGCGCAGTTGCGCCTGACGGGCCCCTGGCGCCGGCGGCGTCTCGGTGCGTTCCGGTCGGCCGACGTGGTGTTCGTCGACCAGCCCCTGCTCGGTCCGGCGATCGCTGACTTCCCCCGGGCGAAGATCATCTACCGCCCCACCGACGCGCACCACGACCCGCGCGCCCGCGCAGCCGAGGTGCGGCTGCTCGAGCGGGCCGACGGGATCTCCGCCGCTTCCGCGTCGACCCTCGAGCAGGTCACCGCGGGCACCGGATGGACCGGACCCTCGACCGTGATCGAGAACGGCGTGGAGTACGACCGGTTCGCTTCCGCGGGTGACGGCGGAGAGCGGGCGGGTGTCGTCTACCTGGGCGCCCTCGACGCGCGCTTCGACTGGGCTCTCGTGGCCGACCTCGCCCGGGCGCTTCCCGACGTGTCGTTCACCATCGCCGGCCCGCGGCCCGCGGTCGTCCCGGCCCTCCCCGCCAACGTCGCACTCGTCGGCGCCGTCCCGTACGCGCAGGCGCCCGCCCTGCTCGCCCGTCACGCCGTCGGACTGCTCCCGCTCTCGGACCACCCCGGGAATGCCGGTCGCAGCCCCATGAAGTACTACGAGTACCTCGCCGCCGGTCTCTCCGTCGTGGCGCGCTCCTCCGACGAGCTGCGCCGCCGCGCCGACACGAACGTCCACCTCTACGACGACGTCGTCGGCGCCGCACGCGCCGTCACCTCGGCCGCGGCAGCCGGCGAGGCCGAGCGTGCGGCCGGGCGTCGCGCCGCTCAGGACATGGGCTGGGCCGACCGGGCGAAGCGCCTTCTCGCCTTCGCGGACTCGACGCGCAGGGGCTCGACGACGTGAGCACCTCCTCCGCGCCGTTCTCTCGCCGCCGCTCGATCAAGAGCGGCGTCTGGGCGACGATCCAGCAGTTCGTCACCCTGGGCAGCACGGCCATCACCGGCATCATCCTCGCGCGCACGGTCAGCGTCTCGGATCTGGGCGTGTTCAGCTTCGCGACGAACCTCGCCAGCATCGGCACGGCGATCCTGACCGCGGGTCTCGCCGGTATCGCCATCAAGGCGTTCGTCGACAAGCCGGCATCCGCCCATCGCACGATGACGGCGCTGATCCTCATCCGCGAGTTCTTCGCGATCCTGGCGTACCTGGTGCTCCTGCCGATCTCGGCCCTGGTCGGCGACGCCGCCGTCGTCGGGGCCACCGCGATCGCGCTGCTGGTGCTGTTCGCCCGCGCCCTCGATGCCAGCGAACTGTGGTTCCAGGCGCAGGCGCGCAGCGGCAGCACGGCGCCGGTGCGCATCGCCGTCGTCCTGGTGATGCTCGGCATCCGGCTCGTCCTGGCCTTCACCGGTGCCGACCTGATGACCTTCGTCATCCTCTACGTCGTCGAAGCGGTCGTCGTCTCGAGCCTGCTCCTGGTGCGGTACGCCCGTGACCGCGACTCCCCCAAGTTCGCCAAGCCCGAGATCGAGACCCCGCGCGCTCTGCTGGGCAGCTCGTGGATCCTGATGCTGGCGAGCCTGGCCACGCAGATCAACTCCCGCGGCGACGTCGTGGTCATCCAGGCGTTGCTGGGCAGCTCGGCCGTCGGCCTGTACTCGGCCGCGGCGCGCCTGTCGGAGATGGCGTACTTCCTGCCCGTCGTGTTCATGACGGCGACCTTCCCCCGTCTGCTGCAGGTGCGGCGGGAGTACGGCCACAAGAGCCGGCAGTACAAGCAGGAGCTGCAGGCCAGTTACGACCGCGCGTTCTGGGCCGGGGTGCTCATCGCCGTGGTGATCCTGCTGATCGGCCCGTGGGTGCTCACCACCCTGTACGGCGCGAAGTACGAGGCATCCGGTCCCGTGCTGCAGATCCACGTGCTCGCTCTGCCGTTCGTCTTCATGGCGGCGGTGTTCAGCAAGTTCATCATCGCCGAGAACGCACTCTTCGCCTCGCTGACCAGAAATACGCTCGGCGCGGTTCTCAACATCGCTCTGAATTTCCTTCTCATCCCGCATTGGGGAATCCTAGGAAGCGCGTGGGCGACGGTGTTCTCGTATTTCGTCGCCTCGTACCTTTCGTGTTTCGCGACGAAGACGACACGTGTCGCGGGCGTTCAGATGACGTTGGCGTTCATTTATCCGCTCCGACTCCTCGCCTCCGCCGTGCGCGGAACGCGAAAGAAAGGCAGCCATGAAGAAGAAGCTCCGTAAGGCCGCAGGTCGTCTGCGGGAGCGCCTGCGCGTTCGCCTTCGCAAGGGCAACGCCCTCGAGCGCTCGATCTACTTCACGTTCTGGAGCGACGCCTACCGGCGCGAGCGGCTCGTGGTCGCCCGCGGCAACCAGGAGTACTGGCGCCGTCTCGAAGACGGCAAGCTCGAGTTCCTCCTGCGCCGCAACATCCACATGGCCGAGAAGGGTCTCACCATGCGCCCCCGGCGCGAGACCTTCGCCGTGGCGTACATCGAAGAGACCGTCACCCTCGCCGGCCGCCTGACGCAGGCGATGCCCCCGATCATCTCGGCCGAGGTCGAGCTGTGGGCGCGAGAGGTGCTCGAGCGCTACTTCGAGGCGACGGCGTCGAGCTCCGACCCCACGATCGCGCGTGCCCGCGAGAACTTCGGCCGCATCTCGTGGAACATCGAGCGCGACAACGTCAGCGGCCCGCACGCCCCCTTCGTGGATGCTCCGCCGGTCGAGATCGAGGCGTTGACCGCCCTCGCCAAGCGCCGCAAGTCGGTGCGCTGGTTCGAGCAGCGCCCGGTGCCGCACGAAGTCGTCGACAAGGCCATGCTGGTCGCCGCCGAGGCCCCCACCGCGTGCAACCGCCAGCCGTTCTCGTTCCGCTTCTTCGACGACCCCGAGCAGGTCGCCAAGGTCGCGAAGGTGCCGATGGGCACCGCCGGCTACGGGCAGAACCTGCCCGGCATCGCCGTGATCGTCGGCGACATGTCGGCCTTCATCGACGAGCGCGACCGCCACCTCATCTACACCGACGGCTGCCTCGCCGCGATGTCGTTCATCCTCGGCCTGGAGTCGCAGGGCGTCGCGTCGGTCTGCATCAACTGGCCCGACATCGCCTCGCGCGACGAGAAGATGAGCCGCCTTCTCGGCCTCCAGTCCCACGAACGCGTGGTCATGCTGGTCGGCTACGGCTACGCGGACGAGCAGGGTACGACCCCGTACTCCGCGAAGCGCCACCTCGACGCCCTAAGGAGCTACAACTCGCTATGACCGCTGAGTGGATCGAACTGCGTGGCGTCAACACGCACAACAAGGGCGCCCACCTGATGATGATCGCCGTGGCGAACCGTCTGCAGGGTCGGGCGAAGCTGACCGTCTCGCCCAACGGCAGCGACTTCGACGACCGCGGCGCTCTGGGCTTCCACCAGACGCTCCTGCTGAACCAGCTGCCCGCCGTGTCGGGCGCCGTGGGCGGTCTGATCCCGGGCTCGGTCAAGGACGCGTTCGGCCTGGTGGCCTCGAAGGACGTGGGTGGAGTGCTCGACGCCGCCGGCTTCGCGTACAGCGACTCCTTCAGCATCCAGCGCAGCAAGCGCGAGGCCAAGATCAGCGCGGCGTGGAAGAAGCGCGGCGTTCCGCGCGTGTTCCTTCCGCAGGCGTTCGGTCCGTTCACGAACCCCGAGCAGGCGAAGTGGACCCGCGAGCTGCTCGACGGCGCCGCCCTCGTCTATGCCCGCGACCGTCAGAGCCTCGACTACGTCACGGCCCTCGGCGCCAAGACCGAGGTGCGCCTCGCCCCCGACTTCACCATCGGCCTCAAGCCCGGTGGCATCCCCTCGCCCCTCACCGGCGAGTTCGGCGCCATCGTCCCCAACGCGAAGATGCTCAGCCACACCAAGCTCTCGCTCGAGGAGTACACGCAGTTCCTCGCCGACGGTGCGGCGGAGTTCCGCGCACAGGGGCTGCGCGCCGTCGTGGTCGTGCACGAGCACAACGACCGCGCCCTGGCCAAGGCGCTGTCCGAGCGCAGCGAGGTCGAGATCTTCGAGAGCCCCGACCCCCTCGTGCTCAAGCGCGTGCTCTCGGACGCGCGGATCGTGGTGGCCAGCCGCTTCCACGCGCTCGTCAGCGCCCTCTCGTCGCGCACGCCCGTCGTCGCGCTGGGGTGGTCGCACAAGTACGCCGAGCTCCTCGAGGACTTCGGCGCCGGTGCGTGGATGACGGACGGGTCGGATGCCATCGCCGCACGCATCCGCCACACCCTCACCGACACCGAGACCGCCGCCCGCCTGGACGCACGGGTGCCCGAGCTGCTCGCGCAGAACGAGCGCATGTGGACTGAGGTCGAATCGGTCCTCGGGATCCGCTCGTGACGGCCGGGAGCGGCTCGTCGCGCCTGCGCGTGCTGATGCCGTCGCGCTTCGTCGACCGCCACGTCGGCGGCAACACGACCTACGCGCGGTACATCGCCACGGGGCTCGAGGCCCGGGGGGTGCCCGTCGGGCGCATCGCGGCCGCCTCGCACCCGGTCGCGACCGCCGCGCTCGAGACCGCCGCGGGCCTGCGCCGGCATGCCGCGGGCGATGTGCTCCACTACGTCGGAGACACGGGGCCCCTGCTCGGCACCCGGACCCCGACCGTGGTCACGGTGCACGGCGTCGCCAGTCGGTGGATCGACGTCGCACGTCGTCCCGCACAGGAGAAGGCGTGGCGTTTCCGCGTGGGCCGCGCGATCAGCGCCGCCGACCACGTCATCACGGTGTCGAACTCCAGCGCCCGCGATGTCGCCGAGGTCTTCGGCGTCGAGCCCGAGCGTCTGACGACCATCGAACACGGCATCGACGTGGAGCGGTTCTCGACTCCGGTGGAGCTGTCGGCCGAGGTGCGTGCGAAGCTCCCCGAGCGTTTCGCCCTGTACCTGGGCAACATCGAGCCGCGCAAGAACCTCGTCTCGCTGGTGCGGGCGTTCGCGACCCCCGAGGTGCGCGCGCTCGGCCTGCCCCTGGTCATCGCCGGCAAGGCGGCGTGGAACGCCGACGACTCGCTCGGTGAGATCCGCGACTCCCCCGACGTCATCTCGCTCGGGTTCGTCAGCGACGAGGACCGCGCCGCTCTCATGCAGGCGTGCGAGGTCTTCCTCTTCCCCTCGCTGTACGAGGGCTTCGGCTTCCCCGTGCTGGAGGCCCTCGCCGCCGGCGCCGTCGTGGCCACCTCGGATCGCGGATCGCTCGCCGAGGTCGCGGGCCCGTCGCTGCGCCTGCCGGGTCTGGAGCCCGAAGCGATCGCCGCCGGCATCGTCTCGGCGGTCACCGACGACACCGCCCGCGCGCAGTGCCGCGCGGAGGGCCTGGCGTGGGCGAGCCGCTTCACGTGGGACGCCAGCGTCGACAAACATCTCGAGGTCTACCGGCGGGTGCTGCGATGAACCGTTCTCCCCGCGTGCTGATCCTGCACGCCTATTCCGCTGACAACGCCGGCGACGGCCTGCTCGTGCGCGAGACGCTGGCCCTGCTCGAAGACGCCTTCGGCTCGGTGGATGCCACGATGCTCGCCTCGCGCCCGGACAGCTTCGCCGACCTGGGCATCCCGACCTTCCCCACCGTGCCGACCCGACGCGGATGGGACCGGCGCACGCGCGCCGTGCTCTCGCGCATCGACGACTTCGACCTCGTGGTCGGCGTCGGCGGTGGATACCTGCGCGCGGGCACCCCCGTCGAGTTGCTGAAGTCGGCACTCGTCATGGGACCGCAGCTGCGGGCGGCCGCGCGGTCGACCACGCCGTCGGTCTACCTCCCGCAGAGCATCGGGCCGGCTCGTTTCGGCACGCGCGGCGTGCTCACGCGCCTGCTCCGCGACATCGACGTGGTCATGGTGCGCGACGACCGCACCTTCCTCGAGGTCGCCGGCCCGACCCTCGTACGCACGCCCGATCTGGCCGCGGCGTCCATCGCCGACGCCCGCAAGGCCGGCACCACGGTGGAGCCCCGTCCCGTCCTGTCGATCCGCAGCGTCCACGGACGCATCAACCCCGACATCTACGCGCTGGCAGAGCGCATGACGCCCTACGACGGGTACATCCAGAGCACGATCGGCGGAAACGACGACCGCCCGGCATCCGCGACCCTGAGCCCCGCACGTACCCTCGAGCGCAGCGAACTGATGGGCGCCGGGAGCACTCCGCGCGTGGTGGTGGCCGTGCGTCTGCATGCCGCCCTGATGGCTCTGGCCGCGGGCCACTACGTCGTCCACCTCGCGTACGAGCGCAAGGGCTTCGGCGCCTTCGACGACCTCGGGATCTCGCCCTGGGTGCACCGCGTCAACGGCTTCGACGTCGACACCGTCGCCACCCAGGTCGCCGACCTGCTGAACGACGCGGCGGTGCGCGACGACTACGACGCGCGCTTGATGAACTCGTCGGCGCGCATCCGCGATGCCCGCGCGGACATCGTCCTCGCCCTGCAGAACGCGATCGGAGACTAAGTGCGCCGGTCCGACCCGGCCGACACCTCCTCCGTGCGGCGCCGTCCGCGTGCGCGCCTCAGCGCCGCGCTCGGCCTGCTCGCGGCCGTGGCCGTCGGCGCCGCCGGGTGCGTGGCGGGGCCGCCCGCTCCGCCCGAGCCCGCGCCCTCGACCGAGATCGTCGCCACGATCGACGACGCCATCCAGGAGTGGTGGATCGGTCCCGTCGTGCAGCAGCAGTCGGACTGGTACTCCACCGCGGCGCTGAGCGAGACCGGCGAGGTGGAGGCCGTCGACATCGACGACACGGGCGCGACCTCCCGCACCGTGGTCGGCACCGCCCCGGTCGACGACCACAACGTGCCGGCGCGCATCACGCTCCCCGGACGCGGTTCGCTCGTGCAGTGGACGCACCACGGCACCGAAGAGGGCTTTTATGTCTCCGTCGCCCCCGGATCGGGACGCGCCGAAACGTTCGCCGACCGTCCGGTGACCGAGATCACCGTGGGCAGCAAGGTCTCGTACGGCCAGATCCTGCACATTCCCGATGCCCAGACCGCCGACACCGACACGTTCTGGGTGCTCCTACGCAACGACCTCAACTGGGGCATCGCGGAACTGGTCGTGAACTGGTCCACCGGCGAGGCGAGCTACTCCGGCAAGTACCGCCGCCTGATCACGTTCCCCGAGCAGGCGTACCTCACCTCGACCTTCGACGACACGTCGGCGGGGACCGTGCGCATCGCCGCGGGGTACAACCCCGCCGTCGGTCGCAGCGAGGTCTATCTGCTCGAGCTCGACCTGCGCACCGGCATCCTGACGGACCTGATGAAGCCCCGCACGACGCACGACATCACGTCGTCGACCTATCTGTCGGCGGAGGATCTCACCCCGGTGCTCGGGCAGACCTCCGGCACCCGCCGTCTCCTCGACGTCCGTGCCTCTCCCGCCGCGCCCGCGGTCCTGACCGTGGAGTACCCGGGAGACGTCTCTCCTGACGGCGTGTACACCGAGACCGCCGTCGATGAGAACGGCCTGACGACGTCGCGCACCTTCGGGAAGACGGGCGCCCACCTCGAGCGCTATCCGTGCGGTGCGTCCTTTGGCGTCGACGGTTCCGTCTGGCACTGCGGCGAGGACGGGGGGACGTCCTCCCTGTGGCGCGACGACCGGAAGATCCTCGACTCCGAAGCGCCGCTGTTCCGTCCGATGCCGACTCCGGGCGGGCCGGTCTCCGTCCTCGTCGGAAGGATCGAACGGTACGAGGACTACAGGAGCTGGAGCGGAAGCTCGCTGCTGGCCGTCGCGGTGCGCTGACCGCGCGACGAGGGGGCGGATGCCGCGGGGCTCAGATCCCGCGCCAGACGGCGTCGAGCGCGTCGGCCTGGGTCGTGGGGTTCATCTGCGCGAGCATGCGTTCGCCGCGCTCCTGCGCGTCGCGCAGGGCCGCCGGATCGTCGAGGAGCCGGCGCACGGCGGCCGCACCGTCGGAGGCGGAATCGAAGGTGAGCAGACCCACCTCGTCGAGCGAGGGGATGCGGCGTCCGAGGACCGGGATGCCGCGAGCCGCGGCATCGAGCACGCTCAGCGGGAATCCCTCGTACGAGGCCGTGTGCACGTAGAGCGAGAGGGCGTCGAGCTCGCGCGTGACCTCGTCTTTGCGCAGCCACCCGGTGACCCGCACACCCGCCTCCTGCAGACGCTGCGTCCAGGCGTCGTCGCCGCCGCCGATCCAGACCGCCTCGACGGGGGCGGGGCCCGCGGCGAGTTCGCGCGCGAGGGCGATCATCATCGCCGGGTCCTTCTGCCCTGCGAGGCGCCCGACCATGCCGATGCGGCGGGGAGCGTCCTGCGCATGCGCCCGAGGCGCGCGGGGAGGCACCGAGGCGGTGTTGGGCACGCGCGCCACGCGCGCCCCTGCGCCGAGCTGACGGGCCAGATCGGCCTCGTGCCCGGACAGGACCGCGAAGACGTCCGTCCGGCGCGCCAGGAGGCGCTCAGCGCCGCGGACGGCGGTGCGCAGCGCCCGCGACACACTCGGGTCGTCGAACTTGAAGCAGTGCGGCGAGTAGACCACGGGGATGCCGGACGGCCTGACCAGTCGCACGAAGGCACCGGGGAAGCTCGAGTGCGCGTGGATCACGTCGGCGTCGCTCCCGCGCAGGGCAGCGCGCGTGCGCATCGGCTGGCGCAGACGCGACGCGCCCAGGTCGAGATGCGCCGCGTCGACGTCGTCCCAGATCGGCGACGGCCGGCCCTCGACCCACGGCGACAGGATCGTATGCCGGATGCCGCGGGGCGAGTTGCGGATGTAGTCGCACACCGCGACCGGGACGCCGCCGGTGAGGCGATCGACCACGTGCACGACGGACGTGGAGTGATCGACCTCGGAGCTCACTTCGCGGAGACCTTGCGCTTCTTCTTCGGACGCGACGAGGCGCGCTTGCCCGAACGCTTCGACGAGGAGCCCGACGACGACCCCGTCTCGGCGTCGCCTCCGTAGGAGTAGGCGCCATAGCCGTAGCTGTCCGGACCGCGGGTCGGGAGCATCGTCATGATGACGCCGACCAGTCGGCCACCGGCCGTCTGCAGGGTGCGCAGCGCGCCCTCGAACTCCTGCTTCTTGGCCTTGCCGGACGCGGCGACCATGATCGCCCCGCGCGTGACCTTGCTGAGGACGGCGGCATCGGTGACGAGCAGCAGCGGGGGCGCGTCGATGAGGACGTAGTCGAAGTGCTCGGTCAGCGTGGCGAGCAGCTGCGACATCGCGGCGGAGCCCAGGAGCTCGGCCGGGTTCGGCGGGACGGGACCCGAGGGGAGCACGAACAGCTGGCCGCGACCCCACTTCTGCAGCACGTCCGCCACCTCGACGCGGCCGATGAGCACGTCGGTGAGGCCGACGCCGCCCTCGATGCCCATGTAGTCGGCGATGCGCGGCAGGCGCAGGTCGCCGTCGAGCAGAGCGACGCGCGCCCCGGTCTCGGCGAGGGCGATCGCGAGGTTGGCCGTGGTGGTGGACTTGCCCTCACCGGGGCCGGAGCTGGTGACGACGAACAGCTTGGGGCCGCCCTCGACGTTCAGGAACTGCAGGTTGGTGCGCAATGCGCGGAAGGACTCCGACCGCGGGCTGCGGGGGTCTTCCTGCACGATGAGCGGACGCTTGGTCGCCTCGGGGTCGAACGCGATGCCACCGAGCAGCGGTGCCTCGGTGAGCGACTCGAGGTCTTTCAGCGTGCGCACGCGGGTGTCGAGGGCGTTGCGGAGGATCGACAGCAGCACGGCGACGACGAGGCCGAAGAGGGCTGCGACGACGACGATCACCGGGATGCGCGGGCTGAAGGGGGTCGAGGGCTCGACCGCGGGCTGCACGACCGTCAGACGCACCGGGCTGGCCGCCCCCTCGCTGACCGGCGGCTCGAGCGTGGTCTGGACGGCGTCCACCAGGCTCGAGGCGATCGCGTCGGCGAGCTTGGCGCTCTGCGCGCCGCTGGTCGAGGTGACCGTGATGTTGATGTTGACCGTGTTCAGCGGGGCCTCGGCCGTCACCTTCGAGGCGAGCGAGCCCACCGAGGTGTCGAGGTTCAGGTCGTCGATCACGGGCTGCAGCACGAGCGCGCTGGTGACGACATCGACGTAGCTCGCGACGATCTGCCGAGCGAACGTGGTGCCCTGCACCAGGTCGCCCGTGGCGGGGTCGGCGCTATCGGCCTGCACCGACACGTAGAGGCGCGTCGTGGACTGGTACTGGGGCGTCTGCGTCGCCGCATAGCCGAATCCACCGGCTCCGCCGAGGATCGTGAGCACCAGGATGAGCACCCAATTTCGGTGCAGGATCCGGATGTAGTCGCGCAACTCCACGGTGAATTCCCTCAATCACAGTCGTGGGGCACAGCTGTCGCGCCCCTTTTGTATCCTGTCATACCCCCATCGGGCAGACGTCATGCGTCGGTCGGCTGGTGCGTCATGCCGTACGTGTAGGCGCCGTACCCGTAGGTATCGGGCCCCCGGGTCGGCAGCTTGGTCAGGATGACGCCGAGCAGGCGTACATCGGCCGCCGACAGCGCCTTCGCGGCGTCGGCGAGCTGGGGCTTGCGGGTGGATCCGGATGCCGCGACCAGGATGGCCCCGGTGGCGAAGCGCGCCAGCACGGCGGCGTCGGTGACCGGCAGCACCGGCGGGCAGTCGACGATCACGTAGTCGAAGGCCTGACGCAGCGTGTCGAGCGTCGCCTCCATCGTCGGCGATCCCACCAGCTCCGCCGGGTTCGGCGGCTGCGCGCCGGCGGGGAGCACGAACAGGCGGCCGGAGCCGTACGGCTGGAGAAGGGCCGACAGCGGCGCCGCACCCGCCAGGACGGTCGACAGGCCGGCGCCGCCTTCGATCCCGAAGATCTGCGCGGTGCGCGGCTTGCGCATGTCGGCGTCGACGAGCGCGACGCTCGAGCCGTCTTCGGCCAGGGCCAGGGCAAGGTTCGCGCTGGTGGTCGACTTGCCCTCGCCCGGGTTGGCACTGGTGACCACGTAGACGGGCGCGCGTCCGTCGAGATTGACGAACTGCAGTGCCGTGCGCGCGCGGCGGAACGCCTCTGACCGCGGATCGCGGGGCGACTCCTGCACGATGAGGGGCCGCTTGGAGGCGTCGGGGTCGAAGGGGATGCCGCCGAGGATCGGGGCCGACAGGATCGACTCGACGCTGGCGGCCGTATGGATGCGGGTGTCGATGATCGTGCGGATGATCGCCAGGATGATGCCCGCGCCGGCTCCGAGCGCGAGGCCCAGGAGCAGGTTCAGACGGTAGTCCGGGGCGGAGGGCTCCAGCGGGACGCGCGCGGGGCTGACCGTCTCGACGCGGAGCAGTCCCACCCCCTCGGTTCCGCGAGGAGCCTGGAGCTGTTTCTCGACGACGGTCGTGAAGCTCTCCGCGACAGCATTGGCCAATTGCGATGCCTCGCTCGGAACGGCATCCGTCGCCGTGATGACGATCGTCTGCGTACTCGGCGGATTCTCAGCCGAAATGCGGCTTTCGACATTGTCGTCATTACCGGAGAGCCCGAGTTGAGCGATGACGGGATCGACGACGACGGCGCTCGAGACGAGGTCGACGAAGCTCTCGAGCGACTGGCGGACGTAGCTGCGCCCCTGGATCAGGCCGTTCGGCGTGCCATTCGTTTCGGCCGCCACGTACAACTCGACCGAGGCCTTGTAGGTGGTGGGCGTCAGCACGGCCAGGGCCGTGCCGGCCGCGGCGCCGATCGCCATGCAAGCGACGACGAGCAGCCAGCCGCGCCGAATAGCAGCGAGCACGTCACGCAAAAGCAAAAGCAAATCCTCCGAGCGCTGAACGGGACCGTCCGCCCCGGTTAGCATTGAATGCCGACGCACGATCTTTTCACACTACGCGCCAAGAAAATTCTCATGACTCGAATGCAGGACCTCTTCGCTTCTCAGCGGCGACGCGACGAACGCGTCCGAACTACTCTCGGCGACCCTGCGACCGATCGGCGTCTCGAGGAGATGTTCGATGGTGCGCCCCGCGTCACGTCGGCGCCCACCGACTTCGCCGACGAGGTGCAGGCGTTGAACTCCCTCATCGGCAGCCGTCGCGTCGCCGAGCCCGAGCTGCGCGGCGTGAAGAAGCCCGGCCGCCTGCGCCGCAGCCGCAGCAGCCGCGACTGGCTGTCGATCGGCGCCGCCGCCCTCGCCGTCGTCTCGGTCGTGTCGGCCTCGACCCTGGTGGGCATCTCCGTGGCATCCGCCTCCCCCGCCTCGGATGCCCTGAACACCCTCACGGCGAACGAGGCGGTGCTGGCCAACAGCATCGAACGGGTCAACAGCAGCATCTCGGCCCTCGAGCAGTCCCGCCAGACGGCGAAGAGCGACGCCGAGGCCCTCGCCGCACCTCTCGCCTCACTCGCCCAGATCGCCGAGATCCCCGCCGTCGCCACCGCCGAGACCGCGCGTCAAGCGCTGCTGGCGGAGATCGACGGCGTGCAGATGCCCGACCAGCTCGCCGCGTACCGACGTCCCGCGATCGACGGCGACTCGCTCGAGTCCGTCGGAACCGCGATCGACCTCGTCGACACCCGCACGCGCGAGGCGCAGGAGGCGTCGGCGCAGCTGGACGACCTGCGCACGACGCTGGAGAAGACGGTGCAGCCCTTCGAGGACGCCGTCGCCGGAGTCGGCCGCGAGCTGCCCGCCGTAGCCACCACGCTCGTCACCGAGAACGACCTGGCCGACGAGACGCTGCGCACGAACGTCACCAGCCTCGCGGCACGCGTGGCCACCGTCGAGAGCCACACCTCGCCCAGCGCCATCAGCGACTTCGTGAACGCCGTAGCCGCGCTCAAGACGGGGCAGCGCACGGCGGAGATCGAAGAGGCCGACCGACAGGCCGCCGCCGAAGCCGAGCGTCGTCGCCAGCAGGAGCTGCAGCGTCAGCAGCAGCTGCGGGAACAGCAGCAGCAGCAGGAACAGCAGCCGCAGCCGTCGACACCGCCCGCGTCACCCGCCCCCAGCCAGCCTGCGCCGGACCCGGTCGAGTCGACGCCGGAACCGTCGCAGCCGTCGACCGACCCCGGCACTGGCACCGGCACTGGCACCGGCACTGGCACTGGCACCGGAACGATCATCGGGCAGTAGTCCCGAACGCCACGCAACTGCGGCCCGCACCCTCACCGAGGGTCGCGGGCCGCAGTCGTCTGCCGGGAGCGGGGTCAGCGCGTGAGCGCGAGCCGCACGACGCGGACGACCTGCTCCACGGCAGGGGCCAACTGCGACGCGGTGAGCTCGTAGGTCTCCCACGACCGGCGGTACGGGTCGACGATGTCGTCGTCGGCCGGGTCCGCGGGAGGAGGCGTCAGACCGCGCACCCCGGTCACCGCGTCGATGGCCGCCTTCAGTCGCCGCGAGTCGTCGTCGCCCGCGGCAGACGCATCGCCGACGATGTCGGCATCCGGAACCTCCGCCGCGAGCCGCGCGAACTCCCGCAGCGTCAGCGTCGACCGCAGCCGTGCCGGGTTGAGCTCGACGATGCGGCGTCGGTGCTCGCGACTCATCGCGAGGATGAGGTCGGGGGCGCGCAGGTGGGCTTCGGTGAGGTAGGTCGCCCGGTGGCCCTCGATCAGCGCGGGGTCGACCGCCAGCTGCGCCGCGAGGCGCTTCGTCTCGTCGGTCATCGACTCGCCCTGCAGTCCGTACGTGCCGGCGCTGGTGACCTGCACGTCGAGGTCGGCGAGCCGGGTCGCCAGCATCGTGGCGGCCAGGGGCGAACGGCACACGTTGCCCGTGCACACGGTCATGATCTCGATCATCGGAACTCCGTCTTCGTTCGCGCGCGACTCGATCGGCGCGCGGGGATGGGGGTGGGGGAAAAGGCACTCGCGGATGCCGAGGACGAGGCCGTCATCGGCGATCCGCCCGCGGCGCACCGGGGCGGGGGCCCGCGGCATCCGGTCGAGGAGGGACGGCGGCGCGCTGGGCGTTCATCATCGCGACGTTGCGTTCCCACAACGCCCGGGCCACGATCTTGCGGTCACGACCCTCGACGAA
Organism: Microbacterium sp. JC 701; assembly: GCF_021026215.1. Classification (NCBI taxonomy): domain Bacteria; kingdom Bacillati; phylum Actinomycetota; class Actinomycetes; order Micrococcales; family Microbacteriaceae; genus Microbacterium; species Microbacterium sp. JC 701. The sequence goes on along the minus strand of NZ_JAJNCV010000001.1, from coordinate 810,808 downwards.
CACGCGCAGCACGATCACGATCGCGACGCCGATGTACCCGCCGATCGTGTTGGCGAGCACGTCGAACACGCTCGCGAAGCGCTGCGAGAGGAAGAGCCCCTGCAGCACCTCGATCACCGTGGAGGTCGCCGGCACGATCACGAGCGCGAGCCAGAAGAGCCGGCGCGGGACCAGGAGACCCACGAGGAAGCCCAGGGGGACGAACATGGCGATGTTGGCGCTGAACTCCAACTGCGAGTACCCGAACCACTCCGGCACCCCGTTGCGGTGCAGCACGGCGAGGAAGCGCGAGATCGCGCCCTGGTATCCGCGGTCCAACGGCGTGGGCGACATGGTCATCGCCACCACGACCGCCGCGTAGATCAACAGCAGCACCGACGCACTTCCCACGCGCGCATGGCTGCGCGGCGGGGCCTGTCCGGGAAGGGGAAGCAGAGCAGCCTCCATCATTCGGGAGCGGGTCGAAGCTCGCTGGCGTACGAGACAGTCACACTACCGGCCCACGGGGAGCGCCCCGCGCACGGCCGGTACATGCGTCACTGCCCGAACAACGAACCGCACGAGGCGTCGACGGTCACCGAGGTGTCGGTGGCGGTCGGCGAATGCCGCAGCTCGAGCGGGCCGAGCGGACCGTCGGGCAGCTTCACGGTCGAGGTGAGCGTACGGGTCTCCCCCGTCGGCAGCACGACCAGTCGGTTCACCGCGGTGTTGCCCTTCTCCGTGCCCGACCGGTCGAAACCGCCCCGATCGCTCGACGCGGGATCGGTCGAGACGATCTCTCCCCCGGGAGGGGCGAAGAACAGCACGTTCAGCATCATCGAGGTCGCGGGCAGACCGTTCGCCGCGTTGCGCTCACCCAGCGTGTAGGCGCTGCGCCCCTCCGTCGGCACCGAGCTCGACAGAGTGGTCGTGGTGGTGATGGTGCGCGCGGTGGGGTCGCAGACGGCGGACACGGACTGGGTGAGGTAGTACTCGAGCTTTCCGACCGAGTAGTCGTTCAGATAAGTGCCCACCTGCGTCTTGACCGTGTTGTCGGCGCGCAGGCCGCCGTCGAGGCCGACCTCGGTGACCAGCTGCTGCGCCTCGGGAGAGGTGAACGAGAGATTGATGCGCTTCTCTTCGGCCGACTGCGTGAGTGCGTCGAGCATCTTCGTCGGGTCCCACTTGGTCGAGGTGAGGTGACGGAAGACCTTGTCGGACACGGCGGCGAAGAACGCGTCCGAGCTGCGCGCCGTGGGGAACTTCTGGTACGCGTCGCTCAGCAGCACCTTCACGGCGTTGTCGCCGTTGATCTGCTGACCCGCGACGTCGACGGGGCCCGCGACCTGGAGCATGTGCGAGAGCACGACGGGGTCGATGGAGATGACACCGTCGAACCGGCCCCCGTTCACCTCCGTGTAGGCGTCGCTGAAGAGCTGCGCCGTCGTCGGGAAGTCCGGCGTCATGGTGTTGTCCTGCGAGTAGTGCGCGAACGACGAGGGGTACAGCGACATGGTCTCGGCCGGGAGGTCGGTGAACTGCACGCCGGCGCCCTCGGGACCGTAGAACGTGCTCGGTCCGCCCTGGTCGAGCAGCGAGAACGCACCCTGGTCGACGTCCATGATGATGTTCGCGGAGGGGTTTCCTCCGGTCGCGCGGCTCTCGGCGTTGTTCTGGAAGACCACGAGGTACTTCTTCGGACCGTTCGCCCCCGCGATGTCGAGAAGAGTCGGCAGATACCGGTTCGCGATGTCGAGGGCGGGCGCTGCGCGATCGACCACGTCGCGGATCTCGTCGACGGGACCGCTGACGGGCGAGAGCAGCTGGTCCGAATCGATGCCGTCGGTCTCGGCCTTGGCCGCGCTGAAGGCTTGCGACATCGCCGGCAGGGCGTCCTGCGCCTGGACGAAGGGCTGCAGGTTGATGCCGCCGCCGTCGAGGGTCAGCTTCGACAGGTCGGTCTGCGCGAGCATCTGGATGCCGGGCGGAAGGGCGTCCTTCACAAGGATGTCCGCGGCGCGGGTCACGCGGGACACGGCGTCGATGTTCACCCCGACGACCGGGAACTGCGCGGCCATGTCCCACAGGGGGGTGTTCACGGTGGCTGCCGCACGCGAGGTGCGCTCGCTCAGGTCGGCGGCCGCCTGCTGGAGCCCGGCCTCGTCACGGGCTTCGGCGAGAGGACCGAGGCTCGAGATCGACGACTTCGCCGCCAGCAGGTCGTCACGCACGTCGAGTGCCTGCACGGCGAGGGTGGCGCCCAGGATGCCGGCGAAGGCAGCGGCGCCGCCGACGACCCCGAACACCCCGCCGACGACCCACGGCCACACGCGGCGCCGGGGGGCGTCGTCTTCGTCGTCGTACCGCGACCGACGCGGGGGGTCGTCCGTCGGCGTCGAGTCGAAGACGTCGAGGTCGGAATCTCCTCGCGTCGCCTGACTTCTCGCATCTCGTCGCAGACGTTCACCCATGGGATGAATTCTAGTTGAGGCTCCCTGGACGTCCTTGGGGCGCGATTGCGCTCCGCGGACACCCGCGGGATCGCCCCGACGAACCGGGCCGCGTCGGCCCCCGCGGGAGACGGCTCAGACGAAGGGCAGGGCGATCAGGATGCCGGCGGCGACGCACGCCGACGTGAGCCCGCCGACCACCGGCATGGCCGTGGCGCGTCCGCGGCGACCGACGACGAATCCGATGACCGCGAGGACCACGCCCACCGCAGCGATCGCGAGGCCGGTGCCCACCGCCTGCGCGACGACGGTGCCCGAGCCCGCGAGCAGAAGCACGGCGACCCCCACGACGGGCACCGCGACGGCGGCGATCGCGAGGAGCAGGGACAGCACACCGAGCAGACGGGACAAGGAATTCACCCGAGCGACTCTACCGGGCGGCTCGCGTGCGCCCCGGCCGGAATGCTGTGGGGGGGGGAAGAGATGTCCCCCGGGAACGACAAAGGCCGGGCCCGAAGGCCCGGCCTGTGCCGAGTGAAGTCTGGAAGGACTTACTTGACGATCTTGGTGACGGTACCGGCACCGACGGTGCGGCCACCCTCACGGATCGCGTAGCCGAGGCCCTCTTCCATGGCGATCGGCTGGATGAGCTCGACCGACATCTCCGTGGTGTCACCGGGCATGACCATCTCGGTGCCCTCGGGCAGCGTGATGACGCCGGTCACGTCGGTGGTGCGGAAGTAGAACTGCGGGCGGTAGTTCGTGAAGAACGGGTTGTGACGGCCGCCCTCTTCCTTGGACAGGATGTACGCCGTGCCCTCGAAGTTGGTGTGCGGGGTGACCGAACCGGGCTTGACGATGACCTGGCCACGCTCGACGTCGTCACGCTTGGTGCCGCGGAGGAGCAGACCACAGTTCTCGCCGGCCCAGGCCTCGTCGAGCTGCTTGTGGAACATCTCGATACCCGTGACCGTGGTCTTCTGCGTCGGGCGGATGCCGACGATCTCGACCTCGGAGTTGATCGCGAGGGTACCGCGCTCGGCGCGACCCGTGACGACCGTTCCACGACCGGTGATGGTGAAGACGTCCTCGATGGGCATGAGGAACGGCTTGTCCTTGTCACGCACCGGGTCGGGGATCGACTCGTCGACGGCTTCCATGAGCTCGACGATCGAGTTGACCCACTGCTCGTCACCCTCGAGAGCCTTCAGGCCCGAGACGCGCACGACGGGGGCGTTGTCGCCATCGAAGTCCTGCGACGACAGAAGCTCGCGAACCTCGAGCTCGACGAGCTCCAGGATCTCCTCGTCGTCGACCATGTCGCTCTTGTTCAGCGCGACGAGCAGGTACGGCACGCCGACCTGCTTGGCGAGCAGAACGTGCTCACGCGTCTGAGCCATCGGGCCGTCGGTGGCGGCGACCACGAGGATCGCGCCGTCCATCTGAGCGGCACCGGTGATCATGTTCTTGATGTAGTCGGCGTGACCGGGGGCGTCGACGTGAGCGTAGTGACGCTTGGGGGTCTCGTACTCGACGTGCGAGATGTTGATCGTGATGCCGCGCTGACGCTCTTCGGGCGCCGAGTCGATCGACGCGAAGTCGCGCTGAACGTTGGTGGCCGACGGGAACTTGTCGGCGAGCACCTTCGAGATGGCAGCGGTGAGCGTGGTCTTGCCGTGGTCGACGTGACCGATCGTTCCGATGTTCACGTGCGGCTTGGTCCGCTCGAACTTGGCCTTAGCCACTGGGTCCTCCTCAGGACGTTGGTTGCGACGTCTCGGGCACTGGATTGCGACCGATTCTTCGCGGGGATGGTTCTCAGATTACTAGAGAGTCGGTATTCAGTTTGAGCGGATGCCGGGAACCCGAGCAGAACCCGGGATTCCCGGCATCCGTGAGAGCGGTGTTACTCGCCCTTGTTCTTCTGGACGATCTCGTCAGCGACGGCGCGAGGAACCTCGGCGTAGCTGTCGAACTCCATCGAGTACACGGCGCGGCCCGAGGTCTTCGAGCGCAGGTCGCCGATGTAGCCGAACATCTCGGACAGCGGGACGAGCGCCCGCACGACCTTGACACCCTGGGCGTCTTCCATCGACTGGATCTGCCCGCGACGCGAGTTCAGGTCGCCGATGACGTCGCCCATGTACTCCTCGGGAGTACGCACCTCGACCGACATGAGCGGCTCGAGGATGACGGGGTTGGCCTTGCGGATCGCTTCCTTGAAGCCCATGGAGCCGGCGATCTTGAACGCCATTTCCGAGGAGTCGACGTCGTGCGACGCGCCATCGAGCAGGATCGCCTTGACGCCCACCATGGGGTAGCCGGCGAGCACGCCGACGTTCATGGCGTCCTGGAAGCCCTGGTCGGTCGGCGAGATGTACTCGCGCGGGATACGACCACCGCTGACCTTGTTCTCGAACTCGTAGGTCTTGTCGGCCGTGACCTCGAGGGGCTCGAGCGCGAACTGGATCTTCGCGAACTGACCCGAACCACCGGTCTGCTTCTTGTGGGTGTAGTCGTGACGCTCGACGGTCTTCTTGATCGTCTCGCGGTACGCCACCTGCGGCTTGCCGACGTTGGCCTCGACCTTGAACTCGCGCTTCATGCGGTCCACGAGGATGTCGAGGTGCAGCTCGCCCATGCCCTTGATGACCGTCTGGCCGGTGTCGTTGTTCTGCTCGACACGGAACGTCGGGTCTTCTTCGGCCAGCTTCTGGATCGCGAGACCCAGCTTCTCCTGGTCGGCCTTGGTCTTGGGCTCGATCGCGACCTCGATGACCGGCTCGGGGAACGTCATCGACTCGAGGACGACCTGGTTCTGCGCGTCGCAGAGGGTGTCGCCGGTCGTGGTGTCCTTCAGGCCGATGACCGCGTAGATGTGGCCGGCGGTGACCGAGGGAACCGGGTTCTCCTTGTTGGCGTACATCTGGAAGATCTTCCCGATGCGCTCCTTCTTGGACTTCGTCGAGTTGACGATCTGCGCGCCCGAGTCGAGGTGACCGGAGTACACGCGGATGTAGGTCAGACGACCGAAGAAGGGGTGCGTGACGATCTTGAACGCCAGCGCGGTGAAGGGCTCTTCACGATCGGCGTGCCGCTCGATGATCGTCTCTTCGTTCTTCGGGTCGTGCGCCTCGATGGCCGGCACGTCGAGGGGCGACGGCAGGTAGTCGATGACGGCGTCCAGCATGGGCTGCACACCGCGGTTCTTGAACGCCGAGCCGCAGAGCACCGGGTAGATCTCCGAGTTGACCGTCATCTTGCGGATGGCGGCCTTGATCTCGGCGACGGTGAGCTCTTCGCCGCCGAAGTGCTTCTCGAGAAGCTCCTCGTCGGTCTCGGCGACGGTCTCGAGGAGCTCTTCGCGGTACTTCGCGACGACGTCGGCCATGTCGGCCGGGATCTCCTGGATGTCGTACTTGGCGCCCATGGTGACATCACCCTTGGCGTCGCCCGCCCAGACGAGTGCGCGCATCTCGACGAGGTCGACGACACCGATGAAGTCGTTCTCGACGCCGATGGGCAGCTGGATGACCAGCGGCTTCGCCTTGAGCTTGTTGATGATGGTGTCGACGGTGAAGTAGAAGTCCGCGCCGAGCTTGTCCATCTTGTTGACGAAGCAGATGCGGGGGACGTTGTACTTGTCGGCCTGACGCCACACGGTCTCGGACTGGGGCTCGACGCCCTCCTTGCCGTCGAAGACGGCGACGGCGCCATCGAGCACGCGGAGCGAGCGCTCCACCTCGACGGTGAAGTCGACGTGACCGGGGGTGTCGATGATGTTGATCTGGTTCTTGTCCCAGAAGCACGTCACAGCAGCGGAGGTGATGGTGATGCCACGCTCCTGCTCCTGCTCCATCCAGTCGGTCGTCGAGGCGCCGTCGTGGGTCTCGCCGATCTTGTGGTTGGTTCCCGTGTAGTACAGGATGCGCTCGGTGGTCGTCGTCTTGCCGGCATCGATGTGCGCCATGATGCCGATGTTGCGGACCTTGGTCAGGTCGGTGAGCACGTCTTGTGCCACGGGTGTCTTCCTTACCTGTTGGGAGGTTGATGCCGGGCCCATCGGGGTGTCCGTGACCGGGATGCGGTCACGGACACCCCGCGGGTTTTACCAGCGGTAGTGCGCGAAGGCGCGGTTCGACTCGGCCATCTTGTGGGTGTCTTCGCGGCGCTTGACCGCGGCACCGAGGCCGTTCGAGGCGTCGAGGATCTCGTTCTGCAGACGCTCGGTCATCGTCTTCTCACGACGACCCTTCGCGTAGCTCACGAGCCAGCGCAGCGCGAGGGTGTTCGCGCGGTGCGGCTTGACCTCGACCGGAACCTGGTAGGTCGAGCCACCGACGCGGCGGCTCTTGACCTCGAGGGTGGGACGGACGTTGTCGAGCGCCTTCTTCAGCGTGGCGACGGCGTCCTGGCTGTTCTTCGCCTCGACGCCCTTGAGGGCGTCGTAGACGATCGACTCGGCGATGGACTTCTTGCCGTCGACGAGGATCTTGTTGACCAGCTGGGTGACGATGGGAGCGCCGTACACCGGGTCGTTGACGACGGGACGCTTCGGGGCGGGACCCTTACGAGGCATTGTTCTCAGCCCTTCTTCGCGCCGTAGCGGCTACGAGCCTGCTTACGGTTCTTGACAGCCTGGGTGTCGAGCGCACCGCGGACGATCTTGTAACGGACACCGGGGAGGTCCTTCACACGACCACCACGGACGAGCACGAGCGAGTGCTCCTGCAGGTTGTGGCCCTCACCGGGGATGTACGCGGTGACCTCGGTGCCGTTGCGCAGCTTCACGCGGGCGACCTTGCGCATCGCCGAGTTCGGCTTCTTGGGGGTCGTCGTGTACACGCGGGTGCACACGCCGGCCTGCTGGGGGTTCGACTTCAGCGCGGGAGCCTTGGTCTTCGAGACCTTCGGCGAGCGGCCCTTGCGAACCAACTGCTGAATGGTTGGCACGTTCTCTCCTTGATTGGCTGGGCGATCCTCTCGGGCGCCCAGGGTGCTGCACGGTGACAGCGTCGTGTCTCCCCCGCCATGTCGGTCATCTTGCGATTCGTGACGTGTCGGGCTCACGTGTGATCCACCCCGCGACAGAATGATCTGACGCGATTCGTGGTGGATATGCCGTGGGGGCGACCTGTTCGCAGGCCGATCCCTGAGATGGTGCGAGCGTTGATCCGTACGACCCGCCCGAGGGCATGACGCACGGCGCGCGTGAACGCACACCCGGTCAATGATACGCGTTCTCCGGGGGCGCGGCAAACGATCACGGGCCCTCCGGCTGGGAGTGTGCCGGATGCCGCTCCTCAGCCGAGCAGCAGCGCCCCACCCACGACCGCTGCCGCCACGATCACGACGACGACCAGGGCCAGCACCACGAGGCGGCCTGTTCCGCGGCGCTCGGAGCGCGGGCGGACGACGGACGCGTCGGACGCGGACGCACGGGGGACGGGGAGCGCGCGTTCGACGCGCACGGGTCCGTCGGTACGGGGCGCGTAGACGTCGCTCCGGAGGGCGGTCGGCACGTGCGCTTCGCGCGAGACGACGGGCGGCAGGGGCGCCTCGGAGGGGCCCGGACGCGCCGCCGCCTCGCGCCGGCTCCGACGGGACCCCGCGGCGGTGTCGTCGTCGCCGCGCGCGGGCGCGGCGCGCGGGCGGGTGTCCTCGTCGACCCCCGCCGACGCGGGGCCGGGGCGGCGCCGGGTCGCGTCGTCGAGGTCCGTGGCCGCCGCGGGGGCGGGGCGACGGATGGTCTGGTCATCGAGGTTTGAGAGCGCCGGGGGCGCGGGGCGACGGATCGTCTCGTCGTCGACGCGGTCGACCCCGGCCGGGGCACGGCGCACCGTCGCGTCATCGAGGTCCGGGACCGCCGGGGACGCGGGGCGACGGAGCGTCTCGTCGTCGAGGTCGGGCGCAGCAGCGGAGGGCCGCGCTGCACGCCGCGGTGCGGTCGTGCCGATCCCGTCGTCGTCCGTCGTCGAGACGAACGTGTCATCGGCGGCTCGAGCGCGCCCGGACAGCACCGTGTCGGCATCCGGTTCGGTATCCGGTTCGACTTCCGGTCCGGCGGCGTGCACACGCACGGTGTCGTCGTCGACCTCCACCGCCGCGGCGTCGTCGTGCGCCGGAGGAGTCGGCCACGCGCGCAGACGCCCGGCCCAGAGGGTGACCTCGTCGGGATCGTCGGGACGGTCGTTCGGGCCGCTCACGCGCTGCTCCGCGCGAGCCGCACCTCCGCGTCGCCGAGGAAGAACCGCTCCCCCGCCTCGATCTCCTCGCCGGGAGGGGCTTCGACCTCGGTGCCCATCAGCGTGGCGAACAGGACGCCGTTGGTGGAGTCGAGATCGGTGACGAACCACGTCTCGCCGCGCAGGTGCAGGCGCGCGTGGGTCTTCGAGACCGTTCGGGTCTCATCGACGATCGACACGAGCTGCGCGTCGGGGAAGGCGGTGTCGGCGGCGGGGCGGCGCCCCAGGATGACGACGGTCGACGTCAGATCGATGGGCGCCCCGCTCGGAGGCACGAGGGCCCACGGGATCCGCTTGCGCTTGGTCACCACCGTGCGGTCGAGGGCGTCGAAATCGTCGTCGTCGGATGCCACGGCCGGCACCTCGGGTCGCGTGTACAGCGACGACACCGACGTGCGTGCGGAGCGCGGGGAGCCGGCATCCGGAGCATCGGGAACCGCGGAGACCGCCTCGGAGAGCTCGGGGAACTCGTCCGCCGGCGCGGGTGCCGACGCGCGCGGCGCGGGTACGGGCTCGGGGGCGGGCCGGGTCAACGGCACCTCGGCGATCGGGGCCGCCGCGTCGGAGTGGGTCGTGCGGCGCGCGGGCGTCACCCACGGGGCGATCGGGTGGGACTGTTCGTCGACCGTCGGGGGCGCCGGGGCGGGCTCGGCCGGCGCGGGGGTCCACGCCGAGGGCTCGCCGGGGATCACCAGCGCACGGGTCGACGCGTCGTCGTCGGCCGCGGACGGCACGGCACGGGCGGCGCTGCGGGACGAGTCGTTGTCGTCGGCACCGTCGCGGAGGGCGTCGAGCACCTCGAAGACCGAGGATCCGTGTGCCGCGGCGGCGGCCGGGCGCTCGGCGGGCGCGATCTGCTCGTCGGAGACGGCGGGCGTGGGGCGACGGCGGTCATCGAACTCCGCGGGACGCAGACCGGGCGGAGGACCCCATCCACCGGACGCGGGCACGGCATCGGCGAGCGAACCGGTCGGAGCGGCGAACGGCACGATCACGGGCTCGGACACCGGAGCGGGCTCGGCGGGCGCGTCAGCGGCATCCGGAACGTGGTCTTCGGCGTCGCGGCTGCCGTCGCCGGGACGGGACTCGGGTGCGGGGGTCCATCCGCCGACCAGCGGAACGTACGGCCCCTGGAAGTCCTGGCCGCGGCGAACGGGGGCCGACTGCTCGTCGGGACCGCGGGGCGCATCGCCCTCCCACCGCGCGGAGCCGAAACCGAGGATGCTCGCCCACACGACGGGGAAGATCGCGCCGACCACGGTCATGCCCGCACCGGCGCCGAAGCCCACCGTGATGCGGTGCACGGCGATGATGAAGAGGATCACGAAGGTGAGCGTTCCGAACAGCGGAACCAGGTTGATGAGCACGAACCACGGCGAGAACCCGCCGAGCTTCAGCACGGTGGCCACGTTCACGATCGGGACCCACGCCTTCCAGACCGGCTCGCCGGTCTTGCGGAACACCGCGGCAAGGGCGAGGGCGAACCACACGTACACGACGACGACGAGAGCGAGAGAGCTCGCGCCGAGAACCACCATGGTCGAATCGGTCATGTCGTGTCGCGTCCTCCCGGGGCGGTGGGACGCTTCCCCCTCTCGTCGCGATGCGGGGATCTCGTGCGCGGGGAGCGCGGAGCGAGGAACCGCAGGAACGATCTCAACGATACGGCCGCGCGCACGCGCCGCCAGAAGCCTCGCTGACGCACCAGCACACGCCGCTCGGCGTCGACGATGCTCCAGAACTCCGCCACCTCGTCGGCCGTGACCGCACCGCCCGCGAACACGGCGCGGTCGGCGTCGTCGGCGAGCCGTGCCCCCGACGGGGTCGCGAACGCGTCGGCGACCTCGCGTCGGGTGGGGGCGCGCGGCACGGTGCGACCGGCATCCACCCCGGCGTCGACGTATTCGTCCCATCCGCCCGCGATCGCGGAGCGGGGGTCGGGGTCGCGGCGCCGACCGCGGCGGCGCACGGCCTTGGCGATCACGACGGCGAGGAAGGGACCGAACACGATGAGAAGGGCGAGCAGCGCGAGACCCGTCACTCGCAGGATCGGCCAGAGCCACGCGAGATCGACGCCGTCGTCGGCGCGCTGATCGTCGTCGAGGGAGTTGTCCTCCTGCACGGGCTCGGGCGGAACGACCTCGTCCACCGTGTCGGGGCGCACCTCCGTCACGTTCTCGGGATCCTGCTGCTGGGTGACCTCGAGGCTCGGCGACTGCTCCCACTGCGGGGTCACGTCGATCGGCGTCCACCGGCCGTCGTCGCCCTCGACCTCGGTCCAGGCGACCAGATCGCGCGCACGGCACTCCCCCGCCTCGCACGTCGGAAGCGCGCTGTCCGGCGACGACAGACGCGTTCCCACCACGACGCGGGCCGGGAAGCCGAGTTCGTGCGCGATGAGCGCCGTCGCCACGGCGAACTGCTCGTCGTCGCCGACGGCGGCCACGTAATTTCCGGATGCCGCGGCCCGGGGGTCGTCCTCACGTTCGAGCAACCGCTCGAACATGCGGTCGATGCGCGCCAGCGAGTGACCGGAGGCGCTGGGCTGCAGCTGGTACCCGGGCAGGTCGGCGGTCCAGGCCGGGGGCGCGGCCCCCTCCGGCGCGAGACTGTGGCTGAGGTAGCCGCGCTCGCGGAGCAGCTGCACGAGCGCCTGCAGGGCCGCACCGTCGGATCCATCGGCGTGCTCCTCGACCCAGCGGCGGAGGTTGTCGCCCCCGGCCGTCGCGCCGACGGCCCCGGGAGGCGTCAGGGAGGCGAGATCGTCGGGCGCGGCCTCGACCGCGTCGATCCGGTAGGAGTCGCCCGGTTCGAGTCCGCCGTCGGCCGTCTGCACGCCCGCCTCGGCGTCGGCGCTGTAGTAGAAGCGGTCGGCGAGCTGCCCGCGGCGCTCGCCCTCGAAGGTCGCCGCCACCAGGCTCCCCGCGGTGGGCATCCAGATGCCGCCCAGATCGGCGATGTCGACGTCGGCGGAGACGGAGCGGCCCGTGCCCGCGTCGCGGGTGGACGGCAGACGCACGAAGCCCGTCCCCTCGTCTCCCGAGGCGCGGAAGATCTCGCCGTCGTAGGCGTCGAGGGTGGCGATGCGGATGCGCTCCGGCAGGGCGCCGTCGTCGCTGCGGACGCGGAACAGCACGTCGTCGCTGCGGGCGTCGGAGAACATCGCCCGGTACTGCGCGAGCGGGCTGACCGCCTCGGCGATGAGACGCTGCGGACCGGCCGCCGATCGCAGCACCTGACGGTCGGCGTCGCGAGAGGCCCACGGCACCACCGCGATCGTCGCGACGATCGCGACGACGATCATCGCGACGCCGAGCGCTCCGCGCCGGGAGTCGGTGCGCGAGCGACCGCGCGACACCTGCACCGCTGTCACGTCGGCAGCCCTCCGCAGGGCGCGGGCGCGTTCGTCGCGCGCACGCCAGGCCAGCCAAAGCACGGCCGACAGCAGAGCGCCGAGTCCGACGGCGGTCTCGACCGGAGCCGGCAGCGACACCGCCCCGAGCGAGAGCGGAGCGCTGGTGGAAGTCCGGCCGAAGAACAGCCCGAACCCGGTCATCGCCAGGCCCGGCACCACTGCTGCGGGAGCGCGCCGGTCGGTGCGAGCCGCGAGGGCCAGTGTGAGGGCGGTACCCACCAGGAACACCACGAGCGCCGGGACGAGCAGATTGCGGTACGCGCCGACCGGCAGGTCGACGGTGACCAGGTCTTTCCACGCGACGACGACCCCCGCGAAGGCCTCACCCAGCCCACGCAGCACGTCGAGCGGCGAGGTCAGTCTCGAGGGGACGGCGAGCGGCACCGCGAGCACCGCGAACGCGCCGACCAGCCCGGCGGCGAGCACCCACCCTCCGCCGCGCCGCCACGCGGCGAGCGCGACGACCGCCGTCGCCACCAACGAAGACACCAGCACGAGCAGCAGGAACGACCCCGAGGCGTACACCGGCCACGCCGCGACGGCTGCGAGGGCGACCGACACCGCGGTGTACGCCGATGCGGCCACCCACCGGGTCACGGAGGACTCCCGCGTCCGCGTCGGGCGCTCGCGACGACCGGCGCTCACGAGGTGGCTCCGCGCACGAGCAGACCCGACAGGTCGTCGAGGGTTCCGATGGTGAGGACGGTGAGTCCCGCGATGCTCTGCATGCGCGGGTGTGCCCGCTCGTCGCAGATCACCGCGGCGACGGCGGTGTCGGCGGGGAACGCCAGGGCGGCCTGGCGCAGGCGGGCGAGGGGCACGGCGGACCCGACGACGACGAAGGCGATCGACAGACGCTCGTTGGCCTCGGCGGCGAATCGGCAGACGTCTTCGACCGGCATGGTGTTCTCGTGCCGCTGCACGGCGCTGAACCCGTCGAGCATCGCCCGAGGCGAGACGATCGGCACATGGCGGATGGCGCGCAGGCGCCCCTTGACCACACGCGGGATCTCGGAACCCGTGACGATGTCGATGTCACGGGCATCGCGCACGGCACGCAGGCCCAGCGAGGCCGCGGCCGACACGGCGAGCTCGTACTCGTCGGCATCCGCGTACTCCTGCGTCGCGGCGGCGAACACGACGGCCATGCGCGAGCGTCGCGACTCCTCGTACTGCCGCACCATCAGCCGGCCCGTCTTGGCCGTCGACTTCCAGTGCACCTGACGACGGGAGTCGCCCGGGACGTACTCGCGGATCGCGTGGAACGACATGTCGGCGTCGACGAGGCGGCGGGTCGCATTGCCCTCGAGGTCGCGGACGAGCCCCGCGCTGGTGGACGGCAGGCCCACCGTGCGGGGGTGGACGAACAGATCGTGCACGTCGTCGAAGGCGTGCTCGCGGCGGAGCAGCCCCACGGGGTCGCTGCGGACCGTCGTCACCGGTCCGACGCGCACCACACCGCGGGGCAGGGGCGGGATCTCGAGCGGCTCGGTCGTGCTCTGATCCGGGCGCAGCAGGGGCACCCCGAACTCCACGAGCCCGCGACCGACGGGGATGTCGAGACGACCGGGCAGGGCGGGACGCGCGCTGACGTTGCGCACGACGATCTCGCCGGTCACCCCCGTGCCCGCCACGACCCGCTCGTGGGTGAGCGAGAGGTCGACCTCGTACGCGCGCGCACCGAAGAGGAAGGGCACGGCCATCGCCAGCAGCAGCAGCGCCGCGGTGCCCGCGACCATCCACTCCACCCATCCGAAGAAGATCCCCAGCAGCAGACCGATCGTGGCGGCCGCGACGACCACGGCTCCGGCCGGGCGAACGGTGCGTCCCGCCCAGCGGACCGCGGCCCGCGCGGCATCCGTCGCCACCCGCCACCACTCGGCGATCCGCACTACCGTCCGCACGATGCGACGCTGACGGCGCGCGGCCGTGGAGGTGATCGAGGTGCGTGAGCCCGTGGCCATCGTGGACGCGGAGGCGCGCGTCAGACGGGACTCGGTGAGGTTCACATCGGGCACGGGTCACCTCCCCGGCTCGCGGATGCCACGGCGACGGTCACGTCAGGCGCTCTCGCGCTGCGAGGGCGGAACCGTGTCGAGCAGGACCTGGCCGATGACGGCCTCCTGCGTCACCCCGTCGAACTCCGCCTCGGGGTGCAGGATGAGGCGGTGCGAGAGCACGGCCACCGCGAGCGCCTTGACGTCGTCGGGGGTGGCGAAGGTGCGCCCCTGGGCGGCCGCGCGGGCACGAGTGGCGCGGGTGAGCGCGAGGGCTCCGCGGATCGACACGCCCAGACGCACCTCGTCGGCCGTGCGCGTGGCGTCGACCAGGCGCGCGATGTAGTCGAGCACGAGGGCGTCGACGTACACGGATGCCGCGAGGTCGGCCATGCCGACGAGGGCCTGGGGGGTGATGATCGGGCGCAGATCGGCCGTGGCCGTGGCCGCGCCGTCGAGGATGCGGACCGTCGCCGCGTGATCGGGGTAGCCGAGCGAGGTGCGCAGCAGGAAGCGGTCGAGCTGCGCCTCGGGCAGGCGGTAGGTGCCGGCCTGCTCGACGGGGTTCTGCGTCGCGAGCACGAGGAAGGGCACGCCGACCTCGCGGGAGACGCCGTCGATGGTGACCTTGCCCTCCTCCATCACCTCGAGCAGGGCCGACTGCGTCTTGGGGCTCGCGCGGTTGATCTCGTCGGCGAGCACGATGTTGGCGAAGATCGGGCCGGAGTGGAACTCGAACGATCCGGTCTTCTGGTCGTACACGGTGATGCCGGTGATGTCACCGGGCAGCAGGTCGGGGGTGAACTGGATGCGGGTGTTGGTGCCCTGCACGGTCTGCCCGACGGCACGCGCGAGGGAGGTCTTCCCCGTGCCCGGCACGTCTTCGAGCAGCACGTGCCCGTCGCTGAGCATCGCCGTCAGCACGAGCTCCACGACGTGACGCTTGCCGAGGACGGCGCGCTCGACGTTGTCGGCGATCTGCGAGAAGGTCTGGGAGAACCAGGTGGCCTGCTCCTGGGTGATCGTCATGTCGGTGCGTTCTTCCTGTCGGGGGATGGACGGGGGCGGCGCTCAGCCGTTGCCCTTGGGCGGTTGGGAGGGCGAGGACTTGCCCGGGTCGCAGCCGCCGCCGGTGACGAGGGTGGCGGGGTCGAGGTCCCAGCCCTGGTCGCCCCAGTGCACGGCGATCTTGGCGTTCTCGACGCGGGTCGCCCCGTTGGGGACGATCGAGGGGTCGGTGGTCGCGATGGGTCGGTCGTTCTTGTCGAAGTAGCGGACCCCGCTGATGTCGACCGTGGTGCGGCCGGCGTCGTTGGTGGTGTCGCCGCGCACGGTCAGGGGGTTCCCCGCGACGCACGACCCGATGCGCGCCGATGCCCGCACCTGGTACGGGGCGCTGCCGGCCGCCGCCTCGACGACGCCGCGGTTTGACCTCGTCCCCCACAGGTTGTGCTGGAAGAAGACGCCGATGCCGGGGTCGCGTCCGAACACGTCGGTGCCGGGCCCCCACCCGTCGTAGACGACGCGGTTGTTGCGCGGGGGCTTGTCGCCCTCCTGGATGTCGCTGATCGTCCAGGTCGCCTTGTCGCCGTTCACGGCGGGGCGCGCGTCGACGCGGAACGTGTAGCCCTGGGGAGCCGCGGAGTCCTGGGTCGCGTCGATGCTCTTCTCCGTGGCATCCGACCCGAAGACCGTGCCGTCGTAGACGGAATCGACGCACATGCGCACGGTGTAGGTCTCGCCGTCGTCCTGGTTCGGGAACTCCGCGCGTGCCTGCGTTCCGCTCGTCTTGCACGATCCGTTGAGGGCGAAGCCGTAGCGCAGCTCGGAATCGTCGCCGTTCTTCGACGCCGACCCCTCGGCGACGATCGTGACCTTGCCGTTTCCGGTGGGCTTCGACGTCAGCGTCAGCGCGAGCTGCTGCGGCTTTCCGACGCCGTGGGCGGTGAAGGTGAGGGTCTGCCCGGTCTGCGACCCGCCGAGCCCGGGAGGCACGGTGAAGCGCGAGATCGGCGTCACCGAGATCTGCGTCGACGAGTTGCTGCCGACACCGAAGCCCTTCAGCGAGACGGTGTCCTGGTTGCGACCGATCGAGACGGTCTTGGTCTCGCCGGCCGCGCTCTTGACCTCGAGGGTGCCCGTCTCGGCCGAGTCGATGCCGCGGATCGTCAGATCGGCGACGCCGCCCTCTCCCCCGTTCGAGACGGGGACGAAGTCGCCGCCCGACGGGCGGCCGGGGGCGTCGTACGACCACGCCGTGGTGCGCACGGCGCCGCGCGATTCGCCCACGCTGTTGATCGCGGTGACGACGTACTCGCGCTGCTCGCCGTTGGGCGCCGAGATCGCCGGGCACGAGCCGTCGGGGGCGCACCGGGCGACGACGTCTCCCCCGTACCGCACCACGAAGCCGCTCAACGCGGGGTAGGCGCGACGCGCCTCGCCGGCGTCGACGCGCAGCGTGAGGGAGCCGTCGGCGTACGCCGTTTGGCGGACGCTCGCGGGGGCGCGGGGGTAGCCGAGCAGATCGAGCACGACCCGGGCGTCGCGGGTGGATGCCGTCGTGCGCCCCTGCGCGTCGCGCAGAGTGACGCTCGCGCTGCAGGTGCCGCCCGGGGCGTCGTCGCTCCACGAGGCGACGATGGCGGAGTCCGAGGCGACGGCGAAGCTCACTCCCGTGCACGCCGCCGCGGCACGCACGCCGACGACCTCGAGCGGGGTGCGCGGCAGGGGGTTCACCTCGCCGCTGGCACCGACCACGTCGATCGCACAACTCTTTCCGGACGCCTGGGAGCACTGCTCCGACGTCGTACCGCCCTGGGGAAGCGTCGAGGGGGCCGCGCCCACCCGGATGACGAGTCGGGCGGGGGCGACTGCGTTGTGGCTGGTGACCGAGATCACCGCGGCCTTCTCGGTGCCCGGAACCGCCCGGTCGTCGCCGACGACCGTCACCGTCGAGCCGTCGAGTCGGACGTCGAACGCGGAGCCCGAGTAGTCGACGGCGTAACGGATGCCGTCCCAGTCCTCGCGGCCCAGCTGCCAGGTGGTCATGTTGCGCAGATCGAACGTCTCGGTCTCTCCGGGGCCGACGGTGAGGGCTCCCGGGCGCAGCTCGGGCTGGGGGTCGCGCGCGACGACGCCGATCGGCACCGACACGATGGTCCAGTCCTCGGTGCCGGCCACGCGCACCGGCACCTGGCACGAGTCGGTCCAGGGCGAGCCGGTGCCCGCGTCGTAGCGCACGACCGAGCCCGACACCGAGCACTTCCCCTCGGCCCGCGCGCCCGACGACGCCACGTCGGTGCCGACCTCGAGCGTCGCCCGTCGGGGCACCGCCACGAGCGAGGCCATGTCGAACTCGACCGAGGCGAGCTCGTCGACGCGCTGCGCCGAACCCGGACGCAGCGACAGGCTCACGTCGTCGTCGCCGGGCACGCGCAGGAAGGCGTAGGTCGTGACGTCGGTGTCGCCGGCGCGTCCGGTGACGGCGAAGGGGATGACCCGCCGGGTCGCCGGGAGCTCGCCCGAGATGCGGCGACCGTCGAGCTGCACGCCCTGCGGCGTGCCCCACAGCGACACGTCGAGGTCGCCGACCTCGCCGCCGGCCCAGGTCGCGCGACCGGCGAGCACGTCGACGCCGCCGGTGAAGTCGTCGCGGTTCTCCACCGTCAGCACGGTGTCGGTCACCACCGGGTAGTCGGGCACGCTCTCGCGGACCACCTTCACGACGATCAGGCCTCGACCGGTGTTGCCGGAGTCGCTGGCGACGTCGTAGAGGAACGACATCGTGCCGGGCTGCTCGCCCGCACGGAGCACGACGCCGGTGTCGGTCACGGTGTCGATGAAGCCCGCGGTGCGCGCGTATTCGGGGTTGGCGCTGTCGTCGACGAGGGTCTCGGGCAGGTCGGGGCGCACGCCCGTGAGCGTCAGTCGCCCCTGCGTCGGGTCGATGTCGTTGGCCAGGGGGCTCACCCGGATCGTGCGGTCGGCCCCGGCCTGCACCTGCACGTAGTCGGTGAAGGTGACCGGGCTGGGGTTCGCCTCGGCGTTCAGGATGCCGATGCGCACGGTGCCTTCGCCGGTCGCGCCCGCCGAGTCGGACACCCGGTAGCGGAACGACACCTGCCCGCGATCGCCGGGGATCGAGGAGTAGACGATCGACGATCCGTCGGGCGCGACGGTGGCGGTGCCACGGTCGGGCTGGGCGACGATGCGGTCGAGGGTGACGCCGTCGCCGTCGGGGTCGACGCCGAACGCCGAGAAGTCGATCGTGGTGGTGCCCCCGCTGAGCACGCGCCCCTCGAGGGTGTCGGGGAGTGGGGCGCGGTTGGCCTCGTCGCCGAGCACGGTGATGCGCACCGTCGCCTCGTCCCACAGCGCCGGGGTGCCGGTCGTGTAAACGCGGTAGGTCACCTCGTACGAGCCGGGTGCGGTCGGCGCGAGGTAGCGCAACACGCCGCCCGAGGCGAAGGCGAGCGCGTCGCTGGCGGGCTGGGCCTGGATGCTCGCGGGGTCGAGCGTCGGTCGACCGCCGGCGGGCGAGATGTCGTTGTCGAGCACGGGGATGTCGATCTGCGCCCCCGCGCGCACGGTCACGGTGTCGTCGACGGCGATGGGGGCAATCTCGGGGGCCGGAGGGAGCAGGTACACCGTCGCCTCGCCGACCACGCTCGAACCCTCGTCGTCGGTGCCGTCGCTGACGGTGTAGCCGACGGTGCCCAGGAGACCCGCGCTTCCGTCGGCGGTGCTGCCCGAGACGCGCAGGTCGTTCTGGGCGACCGTGTCGACGGTGAGCGACGCCCCGTCGGAGGCCGCAGGGGTCACGTCGCTGAGCAGCAGCACGCGACCGGTGGGATTGGACACCGCGCTGAAGACGTCGAGGGTCGCATCTTCTTGCGGGCGCACGAAGGCCACGACCGGAGAGGTCGACAACTGCGCCGGCGCATCAGCGGGCAGAAGCGTGATGCGCGCGGTGCCGGTCGCATCGCGCCCCCCGCCGTTGACGGTGAAGTCGACGCGGTAGACCCCGGGGGCGGATGCCGTGAAGTCGAAGGTCGTGCTCCCCCCGACGACCGTCGCGGTGGCGGCGGCGTCGTCGAGCACGCGAACGGAGGTGAGCGAGACGTCGCCGGCGGTCCCCGTGACGTGCGGGCCGACGTCGACCGCGAGCGAGGTGCCCACGGTGTCGATCCGCGCGAACGACTGCACGGCCAGCGCCGGGTCGGGCAGGACGCGGATCACGAGGGGCTTCGTCGTCACGGCGCCGTCGGTGTCGGCGACGGTCACGTCGAGCTGCACGTTCTGCTCCGCGCCCGAGCCGTCGTCGGCGTGCTGGTAGACCACGTCGCCGCCGGGGGTCGAGGCCACGGTGCCGACGTCACCCGGGTTGTCGACGGACAGCAGCAGCAGGGGGTCGCCGTCGGGGTCGACCCACCCGGGGAGCACGGGCACCGTGATGGTTCCGCCGCGCTGCACCTCGGGCGTGGGCCACTGCTGCAGGCACCCCTCGACGCCGCACCAGGCGGGCGCCGCGTTCGTCTCGGGGGGCGAGACGGTGAGGGTGACGGTGGTGGGCGCCGACGTGAGCCCGTCGACGGCGGTGCCGTCGGTAACGGTGTAGCTGAAGGTCGCGCTGCCGGTGGCGCCGGCGGCCACGCGGACTGCGAGGCGTTGGCCGGAGTCGGTGACGGTGAGCGTGCCGAAGCCGGGGTCGAGGCCGGTGACGCTCTCGGCGACGATGCTCAGGACGTCTTCGTTCGGATCATGGTCGTTCAGGAGCACGGGGAGAGTGGTGAGGCGTCCGGCGCGCACACCGAAGACGTCGGGCTCGGCGATCGGCGGCTTGGGATCGAGCACCACGCTCAGCTGTTCGTCGCTCTGCACGGCGGTCTGCTCGGTGCGGTCGTCGAGCGACCAGTTCTGGCTCGAGGCGACGAGCGCACCGTCGGGCACCGTCCACACCCAGCCCGTGCGGGTCTCGTTGAGGATGACCGCGTGATCGGTGGCGACGAACACCGGGCGACGCTGATCGGGCATGGTCTGGCCGGCGTAGTCGAGTTCGGTCTCGCCCTGATCCGAGCGCCACAGCGTGCCGCGCGCATCGCCGGGCAGGAGCCAGGCGGCGTACGCGACACCCTCGTGCGACAGCGGCCGCGCAGGCTGACCCAGCACGTTGCCGCCGCCGCCGACCTCGCGCCGCGGCTCCGAGCCGTCGGCGGGGATGCTCCACAGCGACTGGTCATCGGCGACGTAGACGGCCCGGGCATCGGCATCCGCATCGGAAACGACGAGCTGCTCGCCGGCGTCGATGTCGACGGGATCCGCGCCGCGTCTCCAGGTGCGGCCGGAGTCCGCGTCCACGAGCACCCAGGTGTCGCCCGCCGCCGAGAGCAGCGGCGTCGTCACCTGCGCGTCGAGCGCATCGCGGCCGCGGAGTTCGTCGGCCTCGATGTCGTAGCGGATGACGGAGCCGTCGGCGGACGAATAGGCGAACAGCATGCCCCGCGCATCGAGCGCCACGGCATCGGCCGTGTACGCCGGCGCGTCGTCGTCCGACGACGTGCCGAACGGGTCGAGCTCGGTGGCCGCCTGCCCAGCACGGCTGAGTCGGCTGGCGAACAGCGTCCCCGCATCGGTGCGGTAGACGACGTAGTCGCCCGCGGTGACGACCGAGGTCGTTCCCGGAGGGGTGTCGGGGGCGGCCTCGAGCTGGTCGTCCTGTAGGTCGACGGGCTGGGCCTCGTCGATGCGGGTGAGTTTGCTGAAGCTGTCGGTGAAGAGGAACGCGCCCTCGGGCGACTGCGCGACCTGACTCGGGTTGCCGGCGCTGCGCACGGTGTCGAGCTCGCCCACGGCGGTGTTCACCCGCGCGTAGCGCTGCCCGTCTCCGGTCTGCAGGGCCCACACCGAGGTGTCGACCTCGGGCGTCTGCTGCGCGTCGAGCCCGGGCCAGACGATGCTCGCCGTCACCACGAGCGCGGCGGCCGCGATGGTGGCCCCGAGGCCGGCGATCGTGCGGCGCTTCATCGCAGCACTCCCGTGGCGTACAGCGCGGCGACGACGACCGCTCCGGCGGTGACGAGGGTGGCGGATGCCAGGATCCACGGCAGCGCGCGCGATGCGCCCGCGCTTCCCGAGGCGATGTCGGTGTCTTCGTCGCGGGCATAGCCGGTGATGCCGGACGAGCTGCGCAGCTTGCGCGAGCCCTCTCGCTCGATGCGCGAGCGGGCGGGGCCGCGCAGGGTGCCGTCGGCGAAATCGACGGCGCGCGCCGTGGCCGTCCATTCCGCGGCGGGCACCTCGAGCGGGGTCGCCGGCAGCCCCAGCTCGGTCTGCACGGCCTGGAGCGCCTCACCGAAGGCGCGGGCGCTCGCGTGGCGATCGGCTGGGTCGCGCGACATCGATCGGGCCAGCACCGCCTGCAGCGAAGCCGGGACGTCGCCGCGGCCGATGTCGGTGTACGAGGCGCGGGCGATGCGACGGCGCAACTGCTCGCGGGAGTTCTGACCCTTCTCGCGCCGCTCGAACGGGCTCCGGCCCGCGAGCAGCGAGTACACCGTCGCGCCGAGGCTCCACACCTCGCTGGCGACGGTGCCGGCGGTCTGCTCGGCGACGACCTCGGGGGCGCTCCACGGAACCGACATCGCGAGCATCTCGTCGGCCCCCTGGCGCACGAGCGACGACGAGATGCCGAAGTCGGCGAGAACCGGCGCCCCGAAGGTCGTGACGAGGATGTTGCTGGGCTTCACATCGCGGTGGATGAGGCCCGCGTGGTGCGCGGACTCGAGCGCGCCCGCCATGCGCACCCCGATCGACAGCACCTCGGCCACCGGCATGCGCTCGACGCGATAGCGCTGCGAGAGCGAGCCGGGGCAGAACTCCATGACGATGTAGGGCCGACCGTCGGCGGAGATCCCCGCCTGATAGACGGTGACGATCGACGGGTGCGCCGACAGGTGGGCGAGCACGTCGGCCTCGGCGTTGAACATGCGCAGAAGATCGGGGTCGCGCACGTCGCTCGGCAGCACCTTCACCGCGACGTCGCGACGCGGCATGTCCTGGCCGTACAGGAACACATCGGCGAACCCGCCGGAGCCGAGGGGACGGATGTAGGCCAGCCCGGGCAGGATGGGCGGCGACGACGGAAGGCGCTGCGGCATCGAGCCCCCTCCCCCGCACGACACGCCCGCACCGACGCGGCGGACAACCCGTCGATGCTAACAAAGCAGCCGATGAGACCCGCGCGCTCATCCACAGGGGTCAGGTGGCCGACGGCCCCGGTTCGCGCGGATCGAACGGAGCGTCGAGAGAGCGCGTCAGTTCGTCGAGGAGGGCAGCGATCTGCGGCTCGACGTACTCGGCGACCGCGGCCTGGATGCGGAGTCGGTGGTGCAGCAGAACCGTGCACACCTCTCGACCGATCATGTTGGCGTAGTCGTCGGCGAGACCCACCTCCTGCCGGAGCGCGGCCTTGGCGGCATCCGACAGGGGAGGAAGGGCGGGGAGCGCCGCGTCCTCCTCGGCGGCGAGACCCGACAGGGTGAACAGGAACGGCGAACCGGGCTCGGGGTCGGGGTCGAGCGGCATGCCCTCGAACTCCGGCTCGAGGTCTTCGGCGGGGCGATAGGTGCGGCGGCGATTGCGCTCGGCCTGCTGGTCGAGCTCGGCCTGCAGCATCGGCAGGTTGCGCGAGGTGTACTCGGCGACGGCGTGGTCGACGATGCTCTTCACCCGGGTCGACAGACCGTGCTGCACGCCGTGGGGCACGTCGGCTCCGAGCCCTGCCGCCGACAGGACCGGCGAGCCGAAGCACCGCCGGCACGGGGCGATGCGGCCGCGGTGGTTGGCGGGCTCCCAGCGCGGCAGCCAGCGCAGCCAGGCGTCGACCGCCTGGCTCACCTGCGACTCGAGGGAGCGCTCCACGGCCCTAAGGCTAGTGCGACACGCCCGGAAGCACGCGGATGCCGTGCTGCGCGCCGCGTCGGAGCCACCTTCGCACGCGGAGATCAGGGCGCGTCGTCGTCGTCGTCCTCCCAGCGCCAGCGCGGGCCGCTACTGCGGGCGCGCACGAGGAAGACACCGAAGAACGCTGCCAGGAGCGCCGCGAGGGCGACGACGGGGCCGGCGAATCCGATGGCCACACTCCCCGCCGCCGAGAGCCCGCGCGCCGGATCGGCTCCGCTGACGAGCGCTCCGACGACGATGCCGAGGATCTCGCCCACATAGGCGCCGATGGCACACGGCACCGCCGTCCGGTACGACGGCGGGTCGGCCCGCACACCCCACAGCAGCACGCCCGCGAAGGCGGCGAAGGCGAACACCTGCCCGATGACACCCGGGACGACCCCCAGGCCGCGCACCGGGATGACGTCGGCGTCGAGCACGAGACTCGCCACCCCGAGCCCGCCGATCGACAGCGCGACGCAGACGACGGTCGCGAAGACGACGGCGACCGGCGGGGTGACCCCCGCCGGTCGCGGCTCGTTCGTCATGGCATCCGGTCTCAGCGCTGAGAGAGCTGAGGGCCGGCCTCGAGGGTGCGCTCGTACTCGCGCTGCGCCTCGGCGTTGATCTCGGTGACGCGGCGACCGCGGGCCGACACCCACGCGCCGAACCAGATGGTGAGCTCACGGCCGAGGACGAAGGCCACGATTCCGAGCGGCGCGAGGAGGTTGTCCTGCAGCAGCTCGAACGACTGACGCGCGGTGATCATCCAGAACGGAGCGCCCAGGAGCACGCCCAGCAGGTGACCGGCCCAGGCGACGACGCCCACGAGCAGGCCCCAGACCACCCAGTGGCCCCACCGTCCGCGGTTGATCAGCGCGCCGAGGAACCAGAAGCCGAGGTAGAAGGCCACCGTCGGAACCCAGAGGCCCGCCGTGGCGAGGGTTGCGAGCGCCTCGCGACCGAGGTCGGCCGCGACGAAGTCTCCGGAGAGCAGGCCCAGACCGAGCGTGGCCGCGAGGTACAGCACGGCGAAGACGAGGGCGGCGAGCAGACCGATGGCGCCGGCCGCGCCGCGGTTGCCGCGCGGACGGGGCGCCTCGGGCGCCTGCACGAAGATGGGCTGCGCACCGCCGCCGACGCGGGCGGGCTCGTCGTAGACGGGCGCGGTGGATGCGGTGGCGGCACCGGTCCCGGCGGCCGCACCGGCCGCGGCTCCGGCGACCGCGGGAGCGGCGGTGGTCGCTGCCGTCCGGTCGACGTGGTCGGTCTGCGCCACGGGGGCGTCGTACGCGGTGGTGCGCGGCGCCGCGTTCTCGGACTCGGCGGAGGCGGCGTAGGCGGCCCAGCGAGCGTCTTCGTCGTCGAGATCCGTCTGCGAGGTGGACTGCGGCGGCACCGGCGAGGCGTCGTGCACGACGGGAGCCGTGTGCTCGCTGCGCGCGGCGAGCGGAGCCGCGGTCTCGCGCTCGTGGTCTTCGCGCTCGTCCCAGGCGGCCTGCGCCTCCTGCGGGTCGACCGCATCGCGGCGCGCCGCCTCGGCGTCGGCGAGTCCCTCGTGGGCTCGGCCGACGACGTCGTGCCCTTCGTCCTTGGGTTCAGCGACGGGGTCGCCGTACGACTGATGGTCGCTCATGGGGTCTCCTCACGCGATGCTTGCCGCGCAAGGCTATCCCGGGACCTGCGGGCCACCGCGCAGGCGTGCCGGGCATTGTCGTCTCGACCGTGTCGGCGGGGGCGCTTAGGGTGTCAGCATGCCTCGTCGACCGCTCCGCCCGGCCCTGACCGCCGTCGCGCTCGGCGCGGCGATGCTCGCTCTCACCGCGTGCGCGCCCGCCGCCGACGAGTCCGCACCAGCGCCGTCGGCGACCGTCTCCTCGTCGCCGACCCCCATCCCGACGATCACCCAGACGGCGACGGCCGTGCGCATCCCCGCGGACTGCCGATCCATGCTCACGGCGGACGTGCTGGCGCAGCTGGGCGACACTCCCCTGAACGATCCCGCGATGGGCCCCTCGGGTGCACAGCCCGACGGCTCGCTGACCTGCATCTGGCGCGACCCCGCCGCCGACACCACCGGACTCGTCACCCACATCACGCGCATGGACCGCGGACCGGCCCTCGACATGCTCAACGACCTCGTCTCGACGCAGGGGTTCAGCTGCTACACCCCCGACGCGGGCACGCGCTGCGAGAAGACGTGGATCAACGACACCTACCCCGTCAACGACGGGCGCACGCTCTACTGGCGCGACGACGTGCTGATCGACACGCAGTACTCGAACCTGGCGCCCACGGGGTACACGGCCAGCATCATCTCGTCGATCTTCGGGTCGTAATCCCGCCGCGGGTCCGCGGGACTCCTCACTCGCCGAAGAAGGCGTGCGACGCCACGATCGCGGCGTAGTCCGGGGGCTGCCAGTCGACCAGGGTCGACGACACCCATCGGTCGGCGCGCAGGTCGTGGATCTCGACCACCCCGCCCGCCTCGCGTTCGCAGTGGACGGTGTCGGCTTCCGTCGTGCACGCGAAGCCCTGACCGGCCAGCGTCGCCTGCACGGCCGCGGACCCCTGCGCGGACACCGTGGAGACCGTTGTCTCGAGGGAGCGATCCCCCTCTCCGCGCCAGTGACACGTGACGACCACCGTGGCTCCGGCGGCCGCGACGGCCTCCGGCGTCGAGGCGGCGGCCGTGTGCCGCTGCGAGAGCAGGGCACCCGGCGACCACACGAGCGACGACCAGAGCGGCTGGGAGTAGAGGTGCCGGCAATCCGAGGCCGGGGTCGGGGGCGTCTCCGCCGTGTCGGACGAGACCGTCGATGCGGCGCGCAGGGTCTCACCGACGAAATCGACCGCGACCGGCACGCCGGGCATCGCGAGCACGACGAGGCCGCCGACGGCGGCTGCGCACAACAACCCCGCCGGCCAGGCCAGCCACAGGCTGCGTCCACCGATCCGGGCCATGCGTTCCTCCGCATCCACGGTAGGCGCACCACCCCGCGGGAGCGGGTCCCCGACACGCCGCGACCCCGCCCCGACACGCCGTCGACACCGCCCTGACACGACGAAGGCCCCCGGCGCGAGCCGGGGGCCTTCGGGGTGATCAGGATGCCGCGTCGAGGACGCGGCATCCCTGAATCAGTTGTCTTTGCGACTTCGTCGCTCGGCAACTTCAATCGGCTCGGTCGAGCGAGCGAGCTCGCTCTCCTCTCGCCTCAATCAGTTGTACGTGCCGGGCGTGAAGTCGTCCGTCGAGAAGCTGTCGAAGTCGACGTAGCTCAGGTCGGCGTCGCTGTACGCGCCGTCCGAGGCGAAGATGCGGTTGGGGTACCGCTCGCTCTTGGCCTCTTCCGTCGCCTCGACCGTGACGTTGCGGTACTTCGCAAGTCCGGTTCCGGCGGGGATGAGCTTTCCGATGATGACGTTCTCCTTGAGGCCGACCAGCGGGTCGCTCTTGCCCTCCATGGCCGCCTGCGTCAGGACGCGGGTGGTCTCCTGGAACGACGCGGCCGACAGCCACGACTCGGTCGCGAGCGACGCCTTGGTGATACCCATCAGCTCGGGACGACCCGACGCGGGGCGCTTGCCCTCGCCGACCGTCTCGCGGTTGATGGTCTGGTAGCGCTTGAAGTCCACCAGCTCACCGGGCAGCAGGTCGGTGTCGCCGTGGTCGACGACGGTGACCTTGCGGAGCATCTGTCGGACGATGACCTCGATGTGCTTGTCGTGGATCGGCACACCCTGCGAGCGGTACACGCCCTGGACGCCGTTGACGAGGTACTTCTGCACCTCGCGGGCACCCTGCACGCGCATGACCTCCTTGGGGTCGAGCGTTCCGACCAGGATCGGCTCGCCGACCGAGACGTGCTGGCCGTCCTCGACCAGGAGCGTCGCGCGCTTCAGGACGGGGTAGACCACGGGCTCGTCGCCGTTGTCGGGCGTGAGGATGACCTTCTTGGCCTTGTCGGTCTCGTCGATCGTGATGCGGCCGTCGGCCTCGGCGATCGGCGACGCACCCTTGGGGGTACGGGCCTCGAACAGCTCCTGCACACGGGGAAGACCCTGCGTGATGTCATCCGCCGACGCCGAACCACCGGTGTGGAAGGTACGCATCGTCAGCTGGGTACCGGGCTCACCGATCGACTGGGCCGCGATGATGCCGACGGCCTCGCCGATGTCGACGATCTTGCCGGTGGCCAGCGAACGGCCGTAGCACTTCGCGCAGACACCCACGGCCGAGTCGCAGGTCAGCACGGAGCGGACCTTGATCGACTCCACGCCACCCTCGACCAGCTTGTTGATGAGCACGTCACCCACGTCGTCGCCGGCCTCGGCCAGCACGGTGCCCTGCGCGTCGACGACCGCCGTGGCGAGCGTGCGAGCGAACACCGAGTTCTCGACGTTGGCGTCCTTGACCAGCGAACCGGTCGAGTCGGCGGCGGCGATCGGGAGCTCGAGGCCCTTCGACGTGCCGCAGTCCTCTTCGCGGATGATGACGTCCTGCGAGACGTCGACGAGACGACGCGTCAGGTACCCCGAGTCGGCCGTACGGAGGGCCGTGTCGGCCAGACCCTTACGGGCACCGTGCGTCGCGATGAAGTACTCGGCGACCGACAGACCCTCGCGGTACGAGGAGATGATCGGACGCGGGATGATCTCACCCTTGGGGTTGTTCACCAGGCCTCGCATACCCGCGATGTTGCGGATCTGCAGCCAGTTACCACGGGCGCCCGACGAGACCATGCGGTTGATGGTGTTGTCGGCGGGGAAGTTGTCCCGCATCGCCTTCTGGACCTCGTCGGTGGCCTCGGTCCAGATCTTGATGAGCTCCTGACGACGCTCGGCGTCGGTGGTGAGACCCTTCTCGTACTGGCCCTGGACCTTCGCGGCCTGCTTCTCGTAGCCCGCGACGATCTCCGCCTTGTTCGGCGGGGTGAGGATGTCGCTCAGCGCCACCGTGACACCCGAACGGGTGGCCCAGTAGAAGCCGGCGTCCTTGATGCGGTCGAGCGAAGCAGCGACCTCCACCTTCGGGTACTCCTCGGCGAGCTTGTTGACGATCTGCGACAGCTTGCCCTTGTCGGCCTGCTCGCGGACGAACGGGTAGCCCTTGGGGAGCGTGTCGTTGAAGATCGCCTGTCCGAGCGACGCGTCGACCAGACCGTGCTTCTCGTAGCCCTCGGGCGCCTGGCCCTCGAGGAACGTGAGGCCGGGGATGCGGATGCGCGCCTTGGCCTGCAGGTCGAGGGTGCCCTCGTCCTTGGCCAGGATCGCCTCGCCCACCGAACCGAACGCACGGCCTTCGCCCTTCGCACCCTCCTTGAGGGTGGTCAGGTGGTGCAGACCGATGATCATGTCCTGCGAGGGCAGGGTCACCGGACGACCGTCCGACGGCTTGAGGATGTTGTTCGAGGCGAGCATCAGCACGCGCGCCTCGGCCTGGGCCTCGACCGACAGGGGAAGGTGGACGGCCATCTGGTCACCGTCGAAGTCGGCGTTGAACGCCGCGCACACGAGCGGGTGCAGCTGGATCGCCTTGCCCTCGACGAGCTGGGGCTCGAACGCCTGGATGCCGAGACGGTGCAGGGTGGGTGCACGGTTCAGCAGCACGGGGCGCTCGCGGATGATCTCCTCGAGCACGTCCCAGACCTCGGGACGGTAGCGCTCGACGGCGCGCTTGGCGGCCTTGATGTTCTGCGAGTGACCGAGGTCGATCAGGCGCTTGATCACGAAGGGCTTGAACAGCTCGAGAGCCATCTGCTTGGGCAGACCGCACTGGTGGAGCTTGAGCTGGGGTCCGACGATGATGACGGAACGGCCCGAGTAGTCCACGCGCTTTCCGAGCAGGTTCTGGCGGAAGCGACCCTGCTTTCCCTTGAGCATGTCGCTCAGGGACTTCAAGGCGCGGTTGCCGGTACCGGTGACGGGGCGACCACGGCGACCGTTGTCGAACAGTGCGTCGACGGCCTCCTGCAGCATGCGCTTCTCGTTGTTGACGATGATCTCGGGGGCACCGAGGTCGATCAGGCGACGAAGGCGGTTGTTGCGGTTGATCACGCGACGGTAGAGGTCGTTCAGGTCGGAGGTGGCGAAACGGCCACCGTCGAGCTGGACCATCGGACGAAGCTCCGGCGGGATGACCGGGACGACGTCGAGCACCATCGAGGCCGGGCTCATGCCGGTCTGCAGGAACGAGTTGACGACCTTCAGGCGCTTGATCGCGCGGATCTTGCGCTGACCCTTGCCCTCGGAGATCTGCAGGTGCAGGTTGTCGGCCTCGGCCTGCAGGTCGAAGGCCTCGAGACGGCGCTTGATGGACTCCGCGCCCATGTGGGCCTCGAAGTACTGACCGAAGCGGTCCTGGAGCTCGTGGAAGACGTCGTCTTCGGGCTTCAGGGCGCCCACCTCGAGCGTGCGGAAGTCCTCCCACACGCGCTCGAGCTTGGCGATCTGCTCGTCGGCGTTCTTGCGGGCCGCCGTCATGTCCTTCTCGGCGGCGTCCTTGACCTTCTTCTTCTGGTCGGCCTTGGCACCCTCGGCCTCGAGAGCCGCGAGCTCCTCCTCCAGCTTGGCCATGCGCGCCGCGATGCGGGCGTCACGACGGTCGCCGAGCGTCTTGAGCTCGAGACGGATGTTGTTCTCCTGCGTCGCCAGGTCGCGGTGACGAGCATCCTCGTCGACCGAGATGACCATGTAGGCGGCGAAGTAGATGACCTTCTCGAGGTCCTTCGGCGCCATGTCGAGCAGGTAGCCGAGGCGCGAGGGCACGCCCTTGAAGTACCAGATGTGCGTGACGGGCGCGGCGAGCTCGATGTGGCCCATACGCTCGCGACGGACCGAGCTCTTGGTGACCTCGACGCCGCAGCGCTCGCAGACGATGCCCTTGAAGCGGACGCGCTTGTACTTTCCGCAGGCACACTCCCAGTCGCGGGAGGGTCCGAAGATCTGCTCGCCGAAGAGGCCGTCCTTCTCGGGCTTCAGCGTGCGGTAGTTGATCGTCTCGGGCTTCTTGACCTCACCGAAGGACCAACGACGGATGTCGTCGGCGGTGGCCAGACCGATACGGATCTGATCGAAAGTGGTTGATTCGAGCACTGGTTCTCCTGTGTCGGAATTCTCTGAAATCTGAGCTGGGTCGCTGAGCTGGAAGCTCAGATCTCGTCGATCGACGAGGACTCGAAGCGGCTGGAGATGTTGATGCCGAGCTCTTCCGCAGCGCGGAAGGCGTCGTCATCCGTGTCGCGCAGGTTGACAGCCGTGCCGTCGGCCGAGAGGACCTCGACGTTCAGGCAGAGCGACTGCATCTCCTTCATGAGCACCTTGAAGGACTCGGGGATGCCGGGCTCCTGGATGTTCTCGCCCTTGACGATGGCCTCGTACACCTTGACGCGGCCGAGGATGTCGTCGGACTTGATCGTGAGGAGCTCCTGCAGCGCGTACGCGGCACCGTAGGCCTCGAGCGCCCACACTTCCATCTCACCGAAGCGCTGACCACCGAACTGCGCCTTACCACCGAGCGGCTGCTGGGTGATCATCGAGTACGGGCCCGTCGAACGCGCGTGGATCTTGTCGTCGACGAGGTGGTGCAGCTTCAGGATGTACATGTAGCCGACCGAGATGGGCGCCGGGAACGGCTCGCCGGAGCGACCGTCGAACAGCAGCGTCTTACCCGTGGAGTCGACCAGGCGGTCGCCGTCGCGGTTCGGGATCGTCGAGTCGAGCAGACCCGCGATCTCGGCCTCGAACGCACCGTCGAACACCGGGGTGGCGACCTTCGTGCCGGGAGCCGCCTCGCGGGCGACCTCGGGCAGCTGGGCGGCCCACTCGGGCGTGCCCTCGACCTTCCAACCCTGCTGGGCGATCCAGCCGAGGTGGAGCTCGAGGACCTGGCCGAAGTTCATTCGACCCGGGATGCCGAGCGGGTTGAGGATGATGTCGACCGGCGTGCCGTCGGACAGGAAGGGCATGTCCTCGATCGGGAGGATCTTGGCGATGACACCCTTGTTGCCGTGGCGGCCGGCGAGCTTGTCGCCCTCGGTGATCTTGCGCTTCTGGGCGATGTAGACCACGACGCGGCGGTTGACGCCCGAGCCGAGCTCGTCGTCACCGTCTTCGGCGTTGAACTCCTTGACGGCGATGATCGTGCCCTGCTCGCCGTGGGGCACCTTCAGCGAGGTGTCACGGACTTCGCGGCTCTTCTCGTTGAAGATCGCGCGGAGCAGGCGCTCCTCGGCGCTCAGCTCGGTCTCGCCCTTGGGCGTGACCTTGCCGACGAGGATGTCGCCGGGACGCACCTCGGCACCGATGCGGATGATGCCGCGGTCGTCGAGGTCCTTCAGCAGATCGGGGCTGACGTTGGGGAGGTCACGGGTGATCTCCTCCTTGCCGAGCTTGGTGTCGCGCGCGTCGACCTCGTACTCCTCGATGTGGATCGACGACAGCGTGTCGTCCTTCACGAGGTCCTGGCTGAGGATGATCGCGTCCTCGAAGTTGTGGCCTTCCCAGGTCATGAACGCCACGAGGAGGTTCTTGCCGAGGGCGAGCTCGCCGTTCTCGGTCGCAGGACCGTCGGCGATGACCTCGCCGGCCTCGATGCGCTCGCCGGCCGAGACGACCACGCGCTGGTTGTACGACGTGCCCTGGTTGGAACGGTCGAACTTGCGCAGGAAGTAGTCCTGCGTGCCGCCCTCGTCGAGCTGGATGGTCACGACGTCGGCCGAGACCTCCAGGACCACACCGGCCTTGTCGGCGGTGACCACGTCACCGGCGTCGATGGCTGCGAAGCCCTCCATACCGGTACCCACGACGGGCGACTCGCTGCGCACGAGCGGCACGGCCTGGCGCTGCATGTTCGCACCCATGAGGGCGCGGTTGGCGTCGTCGTGCTCGAGGAACGGGATGAGCGAGGTCGCCACCGACACCATCTGGCGCGGCGAGACGTCCATGTAGCCGATCTCGTCGTTCGGGAAGAGGTCGACCTCGCCACCCTGGCCACGACGGGCGAGGATGCGGTCCTCGACGAAGTGTCCGTCGGCCTGCAGGGCGACACCGGCCTGAGCGACGATGTGGTCGCTCTCTTCGCTGGCGGTGAGGTAGTCGATCTGGTCGGTCACCCGGCCGTCGACGACGCGACGGTACGGGGTCTCGATGAAACCGAAGGCGTTGATGCGGGCGAACGAGGCCAGCGAGCCGATCAGACCGATGTTCGGGCCTTCAGGGGTCTCGATGGGGCACATGCGGCCGTAGTGCGACGGGTGGACGTCGCGGACCTCGACGCCGGCGCGCTCACGCGACAGACCGCCGGGGCCCAGGGCCGACAGGCGGCGCTTGTGGGTCAGACCCGCGAGCGGGTTGTTCTGGTCCATGAACTGCGACAGCTGCGAGGTTCCGAAGAACTCCTTGATCGCGGCGACGACGGGGCGCACGTTGATCAGGGTCTGCGGCGTGATCGCCTCGATGTCCTGCGTGGTCATGCGCTCGCGGACGACGCGCTCCATGCGCGACAGACCGGTGCGGACCTGGTTCTGGATGAGCTCGCCGACGGCGCGGATGCGACGGTTGCCGAAGTTGTCGATGTCGTCGGTGTCGAGACGGATCTCGGCGGCCTGGCCACCGCGGACACCGTCGAACGTGACGTCACCGCGGTGCAGGCGCACGAGGTACTTGATCGTGGCGACGATGTCGTCGACGGTCAGCACCGAGTCGCTCAGCGGCTTGTCGAGACCGAGCTTCTGGTTGATCTTGTAGCGACCCACCTTGGCCAGGTCGTAGCGCTTGGAGTTGAAGTAGAAGTTGTCCAGCAGCGCACGGGCGGCCTCGGCGGCGACCTGCTCGCCCGGACGGAGCTTGCGGTAGATGTCGCGGAGGGCGTCTTCCTTCGTGAGGATCGTGTCCTTGGACAGCGTCTCTTCGATGGAGTCGAAGCCGGAGAACTCGGCGAGGATGTCTTCGCTGGTCAGGCCGAGGGCCTTGAGGAAGACGGTGACCGACTGCTTGCGCTTGCGGTCGATGCGCACGCCGACCTGGTCGCGCTTGTCGATCTCGAACTCGAGCCAGGCTCCGCGCGAGGGGATGACGCGCGCCGACACGATGTCCTTGTCGGAGGTCTTGTCGGGCGTCTTGTCGAAGTAGACACCGGGCGACCGCACGAGCTGCGACACGACGACACGCTCGGTGCCGTTGATGATGAACGTGCCCTTGTCGGTCTGGAGCGGGAAGTCGCCCATGAAGACCGTCTGGGTCTTGATCTCACCGGTCTGGTGGTTCATGAACTCGGCCTCGACGTACAGCGGGGCGGCGTAGGTCTTGCCGCGCTCCTTGCACTCTTCGATCGAGTACTTCTCGGGCTCGAGGTACGGGTTCGTGAACGAGAGCTGCATCGTCTCGCTCAGGTCTTCGATGGGAGAGATCTCCTCGAAGATCTCCTCGAGTCCGCTGATCTCGGGGACGTCGGTGCGTCCCTGTTCCTGGGCCTCGGCGACGCGCGCCTTCCAGGCTTCGTTACCGACGAGCCAGTCGAACGACTCGGTCTGCAGTGCGAGCAGATCGGGAACGGTCAGCTTGTCGGAGATCTTCGCGAACGAGAGGCGGGATGCTCCGCGTCCGCTCTTGGGGGTGGTGGTGGTGGATGCGTTGCTCGCAGCAGCCAAGGGAATAACCTCCAGAAGCCCGGGCGAGGGGCTCGTGATTCCTTGTCGTCAGGTGGAGTGCGTTCCTGCCCCGATAACCTGCTCGCCGCACACCGCGATGAAGCGGGGACGGGCAGGCTCAGCCGACCACCATATGAGGGCAGGGGGAATCGAGGAGCGCAAAGTCCAAGCATACGCGGGAGGACTCGCCGTGTCCAGTCCAATTCTTGACGCGTCTGCGGACCTGCGGTATAACCGCGTGCGCCCGTCCGGCATTCCCCTCGCGGGCACCGTTCAGCCGCGCCGGAATCGCACCCGATCGCCCGGCCGCACCTGCGCGAGCGCGTCGAGCGCGGCATCCGGAACCACCCCCATCACGGGGTAGCCGCCGGTCACGGGACCGTCGGCCAGCAGGATCACCGGGCGCCCGTGCGGGGGGACCTGGATCGCCCCGGGGCGCATGCCCTCGCTGGGCAGCTCCTCGTGGCGCACGCGCGCGAGGGCGGGGCCGTCGAGGCGGATGCCGATGCGGTCGAGGTCGGGCGAGACGGTCCAGGTCGTCTCGATCACGGCGTCGACGGCGGCGGGGGCGAACCACTCCGCCCGGGGTCCGGGCCCGAGCCCCACCTCGAGCACCGACGGCGGCACCGACCAGAGGAACCCGTCGATCGCGGGGATCTCGCCGACCGCGGCTCCGCTGTGCACGACGGCGTCCGCCTGCAGCGGCGCGGGGCCGAGACCGGCGAGCACATCGGTCGCACGGGAGCCGAGGGCGGTGGGCGCGTCGACTCCCCCGCGGATCGCGAGGTACAGCCGCAGGCCCGCGCGGGCGGGCGCGATCGACAGCTCGGCGCCGGCGGGCAGCAGCAGGGGCGCGTAGGCGTCGGCGGCGCGGCCGTCGACGGAGACGTCGGCGAGCGCACCCGTCACGGCGACCCAGGTGTCGACCTCGGCCCGTGCGCGGAAGCCGCCGAGGGTGATTTCGATGCCCGCGGCCGACTCGGCGTTGCCGACGAGGCGGTTCGCGATGCGCAGCGCTGCCCGGTCGAGGGCGCCGGAGCGTGCCACCCCGAGGGACGCGCGGCCGGGGCGCCCGAGGTCCTGCACGGTGGCGAGCGGGCCGGGCGCGAGGATGCGCAGGGCGGGGGTCGCCTGCCGGGCGGACACCGGGGGTGGCGCAAGGACCCGGCCGGTGTCTCCCTTGACCCGCACCCGCACCCGCGCGGGCACGAATCGCACGCGGGCTCGGGGCGGCAGCAACACGGGCTCGGCGGCATCCGGATCGAACAGCACCGCGTCGGTCGAGGCGATCAGCCGCCACCCTCCCGGGGTGTCGCGCGGATACGCACCGGTGAAGGAGGCCGCGAGGCCGACGGCTCCCGCGGGGACCCGCGTGCGCGGCCGGGCGAGACGCGGCACGTCGAAGGGCCAGTCCGGGCTCACGAGATAGGCGAAGCCGGGTGCGAAGCCGGTGAACGCCACCGTCCACTCCGCGGCGCGGTGGCGGGCGACGAGGTCGTCGGGGCGGATGCCGAGGAGCTCGGCGGTGTCCACCAGGTCGACGCCGTCGTAGCGCACGGGCACCTCGACACGGGGCCCGGGGGGCGCGGCATCCGGAACCGCCGTCTCGGCCGCACGCACCCAGGCGCCTACGACCGCCGCGGAGGTGCGGCGCGGGTCGAAGGACACCAGCACCGTGCGGGCGGCCGGCACGAGATCGTCGACGCCGGGGAGAGGATCCGCGGCGAGCGCCGCGTGCAGACGCGTGACGGCCGCGAGGTCGGCCACCTCGGCGAGCACGGCGCGCTCCCCCATCGGCCGCAGGATCACCACGGGGCGCGCACCTCGACACCGGCGTCGTCGAGGGCCGAGCGCACGGCCCGCGCCATCGCCACCGCGGCGGGGGTGTCGCCGTGCAGGCAGAGCGACGCGGCGCGCACCTCGAGCGTCGTCCCCTCGACCGTCTCGACGAGGCCGTCGCGCACGAGGCGCACCGCGCGTTCCGCCACGACCGCGGGATCGTCGACCAACGCCCCCGGTTCGTCGCGCGGGACGAGGCCCCCGACACGGGTGTAGCCGCGGTCGAGGAAGGCCTCGTGCACGAAGGGAAGGTCCGCGGATGCCGCGGCCCCGGCGATCGCACCGGGCATGCCCAGCACGGGCAGGGCGCGGCCGAGCCGCGCGGAGAGGTCGGCGACGGCGGCGACGACGGCCTCCGCCTGCCGGTGGTCGACGGTGACCGCGTGATAGAGGGCGCCGTGCGGCTTGACGTAGCGGAGGTCCGCCCCGGCGGCGGCGAGAGCGGAGAGCTGGCGGGAGACCCCCGCGCGCAGATCCGCGGGGTCGGGGTCGCGGCGGATCCGACCGAAGTTCGCGCGATCGTCGTACGACGGGTGGGCCCCCACGGCGACGCCGAAGCGCGCGGCCCGCTCGACCGACGCCCGCATCGACGCGGCATCTCCCGCGTGCCCACCGCACGCGACGTTCGCGCTCGAGATGACGGCGAACATCGCCTCGTCGTCGGCCGTGGGCACACCGTCGACGGTCTCGCCGAGGTCGGCGTTCAGGTCCACCCGCATGCCGCCACGGTACCGGCGGGCGGCCCGACACGGGCGGGCGCGGGGCGGGCCGCGGGTTAGCGTTGACGCATGGCACGGATGCGCGTGGAACCCGACGATGCTCCGACGGCGCGCCTGTCGGACGGATCCCTCGCCCGCGTCACGCCCTCGGGCTTCGTCTCGGGCTTCGAACTGGTGGTCGACGGCACGCCGCAGTCGCACGTCGACCTCGACGATCCCACGCACCTGCACTTCGAGTACGTGGCGCGCATGGGTGCCGTCATCGACAGACTCCGGATGCCGGGGCAACCCCTCACCGCCGTGCACCTGGGTGCGGGGGCGCTGACCCTGCCGCGGTACGTCGAGGCCACGCGGCCCGGATCGCGCCAGCAGGTCATCGAGCTCGAGCCGGCGCTCTGGGACCTCGTGCGGGAGAACCTCCCCCTCCCCCGCGGCGCCGCCGTGCGCGTGCGCATCGGCGACGCCCGCGCGGGCGTCTCGCGGTTGCCCGCCGGGCTCACCGGCGCGGTCGACCTCCTCGTGAGCGACGTCTACTCCGGCGCGCAGACGCCGGCCCACCTGACGACCGTGGAGTTCTACCGCGACGCCGCGCGACTGCTCGCCCCCGACGGGGTGCTGTTGGTCAACGTGTCGGACGGGCCCGGCCTCGCCTTCGCCCGTCGACAGGTCGCGACGGTGCGCGCCGTCCTGCCCGAGGTGATCGTGCTCGCCGAGGTGCAGGTGCTCAAGGGGCGCCGCTTCGGCAACCTCGTGGTGGCCGCCTCCGCCGCGGCGCTCCCCGTCGAGTGGCTCCCCCGGCTCATGGCCGCCGGCCCCCACCCCGCGAAGGTCGCACAGGGCGCCGAGATCGACGAGTTCATCCGCGACGCCCGACCGGCCACCGACGCCGACGCGACGCCGTCGCCCAAGCCCTCGGCATCCATCTTCGAGAGGTGACCGCGTGGCGCGCCCGCCCGCGGGGCGCGGGCATCGCAGACTGGAACCCTGCCTGACCGAGAGGAGCGACGGTGAGCTTTATCCACGGGTACGACCCCGACACGTTGCGTGAGATCACCGACTCTCGTGAGTGCGCGGACCGTCTCGAGGAGATCGGTTCGCAGCGCAGTCTGCACGCGCTGCTCGAGCGCGTGTGGTTGCTGAAAGTGCTGGACCGCTTCGACGAGGCCCTCGACATCTCCGAGCAGTCCGTGCGCGTCGCCCGCATGGCCGGCACCCGTCGCGACCTGCTGCGCGCGCGCATCCTGCACGCCACGATCATGCAGTGCCGCGGCGCCTACGCCGCCGCCGAGCAGGAGCTCACCATGTGCGCCGAAGAGGCCGAGGGCCAGGGCTGGGCGAGCATCGCCGCCTTCGCGCTGCAGCACCGCGGCAAGGTGCACTACGACGAGGGCGATTACGAAGGCGCCCGCCGCGACTTCAAGCAGGCACTCTTCCTGCGCCAGAACTCCGGCGCGACCGACAAACAGCTCGAATCGACCCTGCTCGCGATCGACGCCGCCGACCGTCGCCGCGCTCGCGAGGTCGTCGCGAGTTGAGTGTCGGAGCTTCGGCTTAGTCTTCCGCTCATGTCCGACCTGCAGCGTGTGCGCATCTGGGCCGAGGCGCTGATCGCCCTCCACCTCGATGCGTCGTGGACGTTCGCCTTCGACAACGCCAAGCGCCGCGCGGGGCTGTGCGACTACACCCGCAAGCGCATCAGCGTGTCGCGCTACCTCACCGCCCGCTACGACGACGACACCAACCACCAGACGCTGCTGCACGAGGTGGCGCACGCCCTGGCGGGCCCGGCCGCGGGCCACGGCCCGGGCTGGAAGCGGGTCGCTCTCGACCTCGGTTACGTCGGCGGCACGACGCACGCGGGCGAGACCGCCAACGAGCTCGCCCCGTGGGTGGGCACCTGCCCGGCCGGTCACATCGCCTATCGACACCGCCGGGCCACCCGGCCGACCTCGTGCGCGCGCTGCGCCCCGTCGTTCGACCCGCGCTTCGCGCTGACGTGGGAGCACCGCGAGATCAGCACCGCGACACGTCTGGCGGCGGCGACGCCGCGCTGAGCCGGGTTCTGCGCGGCGTACCTGCTCAGGCGGGGCCGAACACCCCGTCGCGCAGCACGGGGACGACGGATGCCGCGTCGCGGGCCGCCGCGTGCAGCACGCCGTCGCGACCGCCGTCGGCCGCCAGCGCCCGCCCCGTGCCGCTCGCGGTGAGCAGATGCCGCACGGCGCCCCCGAGGGCGCGGAACCCTTCTCCCGCGACCGCGGCATCGGGCGACGCGTGGTCGATGCCGAGGTCGCCGAGCGCCGCGATCACCGCTCCCGCCCCGAGCAGGTCGTCGACCGCGAAGCGGACAGCCTCGTCGCCGTCGGGGTACCCGGCCGCGACGATCGAGATGCTCGTACGCTCTCCGCGCGCTCGCTGCACCGCGAGCACGTGGTCGGCGACCGCGGCGGCATTGCGCAGACCGCCGACGACGACGTGGGCTCCCGCGGCCTCTGCGGCGAGCGCGAGAGCCGCCGCGGGGTCGTCGTCGCCCGCCAGGTCGAGGGCAGCGCCGTGCTCCACCGCCGAGAGGGCGTGGGCGGTCAGGCCGAGGGTCTGCACGACCACGACGACGTGCGCCGGAGCGAGGCGGTCGAAGCCCCGCCGCCCCCAGTCGAAGCGGACCTGGTAGTCGGACTGCGCGTGGGGATCACTGCTCGGCATCCTTCGAGCCTAGAACGCCAGGCTCCGGCTCCGCCGCGTCAAGCCGGGGTCGATACCGACGGTCGTCGTGCAGCATGGGCCGCATGCGCATTCTGCTGAAGTTCGTCGTCGACTGCGACCCGGATGCCGCCTGGCGCGCCCTGCACTCGCCGCGCGCCGTGGCGGAGCTCTACGGTCCCCTGCTCGATGTGGAGGCGCTCGGCACGATGCCCACGTCGTTCGAATCAGGCGATGACGTGCCCGTGCAGATGAGCGTGGCAGGACTCGTGCCGGTCGGACGCCAGCTCATCTCGGTGGCCGATCGGGAGACGCGCGACGGAAACGGCCGGGTGCGCGTGTTCCGCGACTGGGGCGTGCCGCTGACCGGTCCGCTCGCGGCGCTCGACGTGTGGGACCACCAGATGGCGGTGTCTGCGGCTCCGGGCGATCCGTCGAAGACCCTCTGGCGCGAACGGCTGACCATCGGCGGCGCCGCGGCGCCCGCGCTGTGGCCGGGACTGTGGGCGACCTGGCAGTGGCGCGCGACGCGCATCAAGGCCCTCGCCCCGACCTGGGCGCACGACCCGGAGTCCGAGCCCGAGCCCGAGAGCCCCGCCTCGTCATGACCGTGCTGTCGGTGCGCTCCGCGAGGCCCGCCGACGGTCGGCGCATCGCTCAGGTGCACGTGCGGAGCTGGACGGAGGCGCACGCCGGGACCATGCCGCAATCGCTTTCGGACGCTCTCGATGAGGACCTGTCGGCCTGGCGCTGGGAAGTACGCCTGGCCGGAGGCACCCCTGCCGGCGCCGAACGACTGGGTGACGCCTGGGTCGCCGACGTCGACGGGCGCGTCGTCGGGTTCGCCTCGGCCGGCCCCACCCGCGATCCCGACCTCCCCGCGGACCAGCGCGAGCTCTACGCGCTCTATGTGCTCGCGCAGCACCACGGCACGGGGGTCGGGCCCGCGCTGCTCGAGGCCGCGCTGGGAGGCGAACCCGCAAGCCTGTGGGTGCTCGACGGCAACGACCGTGCCGTCGCGTTCTACCTCAAGCACGGCTTCCGCCCCGACGGTGCCCGTCGCGACGACGACCGCTGGGGAGACCCCCTTCACCAGGTACGCCTCTCGCGCTCCTGACAGGCGGTGCGGCTCAGGCCAACCCGTGCCGATAGGCGAAGACCACGAGCTGCACGCGGTCGCGCAGAGCGAGCTTGGTGAGGATCCGGCTGATGTGGGTCTTCACCGTCGCCTCCGACAAGAACTCGCGCTCCGCGATCTCGGCGTTGCTCAACCCCGCAGCGGCGAGGGCGAAGATCTCGCGCTCGCGCTCGGTGAGCGCGCCGAACGACGCAGGCACGGGCTCGGTCGACCCGGCGTCGGCGATGTGGGCGAAGAGCTCCCGCGTGGCCTGGGCCGCGATCACCGCGGATCCCGCGTGCACGGTGCGCACCGCCGACAGGAGGAATTCCGGTTCGGAGTCCTTCAAGAGGAAGCCGCTGGCACCGCCCTGGATCGCGCGCGCCGCCGCCTCGTCGAGGTCGAAGGTGGTCAGCACGATCACGCGCGGCGGCTCGGGCTCGCGCAGGATCTCGGCAGTGGCGGTCAGGCCGTCCATCACCGGCATCCGCACGTCCATGAGCACGATGTCGGGCCGCACCTGGCGCACCACCTCGATCGCCTCGCGCCCGTCGGAGGCCTCGCCGACGACCTCGAGGTCGTTCTGCGAGTCGATCACCATGCGGATACCCGCGCGGAACAGGGACTGATCGTCGACGAGGACGATGCGGACGGGGGCGGTCATGACGGCGCCACCTCTCTGGAATCGCGAAGGGGTCGGCATCCACTCTGCCCCGCCGACGCTCGCCGCGTCGACGCCGCGCTCACGCCCGCGCGCCGATCGGCAGGCTCGCCCGCACGGCGAACTCGCCGTACTCGGGCCCGGCCGTGAGCCACCCGCCCACGAGTTGCGCGCGCTCGCGCATGCCGATGAGTCCATGTCCACCCGACGCGACCGGGGCCGTGGAGGGGGCGGATGCCGTGCCCCGGGCGTTGCGCACCGAGAGGTCGACGCGGTCGGGCCACCAGCCCAGGTGCACGCGCACCTCTCCCCCGGCACCGTGTCGGAGCGCGTTGGTCAGGGCCTCCTGCATGATCCGGTAGACCGCCAGCTGGATGGCCGCGGGCGGCTCTCCGGGCGGCTGCGGGTCGACGTGCACGTCGAGGGCGAGTCCCGCGGCGCGCATGCGATCGAACAGCGCGTGCAGGTCGGCGAGCGTCGGTTGGGGACCCTCGCCCTGACTGTGGCGGAGCTGAGTGAGCAGGAGACGCACGTCGGTGAGCGCCGCGCGCGCGGTCGACGAGATCGTCGTGAGCGCCTCCGCCGTCGCGGCCGGATCCGACGCCGCGGCGTAGCGCGCCCCGTCGGCCTGCGCGATGACCACCGCGAGCGAGTGAGCCACGACGTCGTGCATGTCGCGGGCGATGCGCACGCGCTCCTGCTCGGCGATGGTCTGCGCCTCGGCCGCGCGCTGGGCCCGACTGGTGTCGGCCGCGCGCATCGCCGTGCGCACGAGCGCGCCCGACACCCACGACAGCATCAGGGCGAATCCGGATGCCAGCAGCAGAGCGACCAGCGCGAACCACTCGTTCGGCGAGGGAAGCGCGGTCATCCCGCGACCCACGAGATACAGCGGCACGATGACCGCTCCCGCGATGCCCGACGCGAAGCCGCTCCAGAACACGCGCCGGGAGCCGTAGGCGGCGGTGGTGTACAACACCGCGAAGATCGCCACGTCGGTGGGCGAGGGTTCGCGACCGAAACCCATCTGCAGCAGCGCGCCCGCCCACGCGAGGGACAGCCCCAGCGCGGGGTGGAGGCGTCGGAAGGCGACCGCGCCGGTGAAGGCGAGCGTGACGAACACGGCGCCGGCGATTCCACCGAAGCTCGTGGCGCCCGAGGTCTCGATCGCCAGCGCGATGAGGAAGAACGCCGCGGCGACCGAGAGATCGGTGATCAGCTGCGCGCGAGTGAGAGAGCGGAGGACGAACATCACCGCAACGCTACGCGGGGGCCTCCGACACGGCATCCGCCGCAGGATGTATCCGCGTGTACCTCGCGGGGATCAGGCGGGGAACTCGGCGGGTTCGATGGGCCGCGCCTCGAAGAAGGTCTGCAGCACCACCGTGGTGCGCGTGTTCACCTGGGCGGCGGCGCGGATGTCGCGGATGAGCGCCTCGAGGTCGCGCGGGGTGG
This sequence comes from Microbacterium sp. JC 701, assembly GCF_021026215.1. NCBI lineage: Bacteria > Bacillati > Actinomycetota > Actinomycetes > Micrococcales > Microbacteriaceae > Microbacterium > Microbacterium sp. JC 701. The sequence continues at coordinate 768,642 of NZ_JAJNCV010000001.1, read as the reverse complement.
GCACGCGGACGAAGAGCATGTACGCCGCCTCACCGGCGATCGAGTGGCACGCCTCGATCGCGCTCAGGTGCGCGAGCAGTTCGGGGGCGTTGTCGGGTTGAGCGGGATCGAGCGGGGTGATCTCGACGAACGCGGCGAGGGGGCGCCCGAGGGCCTCGGCGTCGAGGATCGGCCGGTAACCCTGCACGATCCCCCGGGCCTCGAGGCGCCGCAGCCGCGACTGCACGGCCGAGACCGACAGGCCGACGCGATCGGAGAGATGCGACAGGGTGGCGCGCGCGTCGATCGAGATCTCGCGCACGATCGCGGCATCGACGGAATCCTCCAGTCGCGCTGCGCGGGAGGGTGCCTCGGTCATGCGCTCGACAGTAGCAGTGCGGGAAAACGGCGCTCTGGCGCATGCCGTAAGTTTTCCGTTAGCATGGCGTTTTGACAGGAATATTTCCACCCTCGATCGGAGGATGCCATGACCATCGCGACGCCCACCCGTGCCGGCCACGAGCTGCTCGACGGACACACCGTCGACACGGTCGAACGGACCCCCGCATGGACGCGGCTGAAGACCGCCGCCACCGCCCTGCAGGCACTGCAGGCGAAGGACGGCTCGATCGAGGACACCGCTGCCGCCTCCCCCCTCATCGACGAGGTCATCCAGTCCCTCGACGCGCTCGCGCCGCTCTTCCCGCACGATGAGGCGTACCTCGCCGCGTCGGTCGTCGACTTCCGCCGCTGGCGCGACGAGGGGCTCGGCGTGCCCGACTTCCTCGACTCCCTCGTGGCGTTCCAGCCCCAGGAGCACCGGGTCGACGGCATCCGCCACCTCGTCGTCTTCCCGATGTACACCCAGAACGGCTCGAGCGACCGCCACGTCGAAGCCCTCATCGTCGAGGCGATCTGGCCCGAGTTCATCGCGCGGCTCGAGACCGAGTACACCAACCGCCTGTTCGTCTCGCTGCGTCTGGTCGACTTCACCTCGGGCTACGACACGAACTCGGCCGTGCTCTTCCCCGAGACCGTGGCGATGCGCGAGATCCCGACCTTCACGTGGGGCGCGATCTTCCAGGACCGCGAGGCCGCGCGGTACCGCCGGGTGACCCGCGCCGCCGCCGACATCACCAAGCTCGAGCTGCCCGCCGCCGCCGCCCGCATGCTCGACGACCAGGCGCTCACCGAGCAGACGTTCGTGATGTGGGACCTCATCCACGACCGCACGCACATGCGCGGCGACCTGCCGTTCGACCCGTTCATGATCAAGCAGCGGATGCCGTTCTTCCTCTACTCGCTCGAGGAGCTGCGTTGCGACCTCACCGCGTTCCGCGAGTGCGTCTCGCTGCAGGCGCGCCTGTCCCTTCGACAGGCTGAGGGAGCGGAGCTGGACGCCACCGAGAAGACGATGCTCGAGCACGCCGAGCTCGTGCAGTACGCCGTGATCTTCGATCGCATCTTCCGCTTCGCCATCACCGGCTCGCGCGTGCGCAACTACGACGGCCTCGGCGGACAGCTGCTGTTCGCGTGGCTGCACCAGCACCGCGTGCTGCACTGGACCGACACCTCGCTCGCGTTCGACTGGGACGAGGTGCCCGCCGCGGTCATTGCCCTCGCCGACGCGATCGACGAGCTGTACTGGCGCTCGATCGACCGCCCGAAGGTCGCCCACTGGCTCGCGGCCTACGACCTCGTGCGCGGGGTCGTCACGCCCCACCCCGCCTCGGTGTGGGCGCGCGGACTGTCCGACGAGGTGCTCGCGGGACTGCCGAAGGGGTACACCGACGCGGTGCTCGACGACGAGTTCCCGCTGTCGATGTTCTTCGAAGCGCTCGAGAAGAAGATGCGCCCCGTGATCGCCTCGACCGAGGGCATCCGCGGCACGGACTGACGAAGGGGCCGACATGACCGATCGCACCGACGAAGGAGTGAACGGGCGGCTGGTGCTGCTCGCCGGCGGAACGAGCGCGGTGGGTCGCGCGAGCGCCCGCGCGCTCGTCGACGCCGGGGCGCGGGTGATGATCGTCGGCTCCGATGCCGAACGGGTGGCCGCTGCGGCGGCCGAGGCGCCGGGGGCGTTCACCGAGGTGTGCGATCTGACGGATCCGGATGCCGTGACCGCCCTGCGTGATCGCGTGCACGCCGCGCACGCCAGTGTCGACGGCCTGTTCCCCCTCGTCGGCGGCTGGCGCGGCGGGGGCGGACTGGCCGGTCAGAACGACGACGACCTCGCCTTCCTGATGCGTTCGTTCACGGCGTTGCGGCTGATCACCCGCGCGTTCGACGCCGACCTGCGCTCCTCCCCCGCGGGTCGCCTCGCGATCGTCTCGTCGACCGCGGTCGCCCGCCCCCTCGCGGGCGGAGCGAACTACGCGGCGGTCAAGGCGGCCAGCGAAGCGTGGGTGCGCGCTGTCGCGCAGGGGTACGCGAAGGCCGCGCGAGACGACGCACGTGAGGTGTCGTCAGCCGCGGTGATCCTGCGGGTGCGGAGTCTCGAAGGACTCGAGTCCGCCGTGGCCTCGGCCTTCGTCGCGTTGTGGGACGACGCGGCCGATGCCTGGAACGACGTCGTGATCGAGATCGGCGCCGGCGGCTAGGACGCGGACCGGTCGGGGTCGGACGGCTGGGCTGCGGCCTGGCGTTCGGCGGGGGCCTTTCGTTCGGCGGATCGCTTGGCCCCGGCGGCATCCGTCTCGCCCGGGTCGGCCACCTCGGCGTTGACCGTCGCCTCGCTGTACTGGCGCGAAAGGATCCGGTACGAGCGGGTCAGGAACGCGAGCGCGCCGATCACCACCATGACGAGGCCAGCGATGAGGAAGACGAGGGCGATCCCCCGCGACTGCCCCTCGCCGAGCAGCCAGCCCCACGTGGCCCGGCCGCTGTCGTCGTTCATATAGGGGATGATCAGGAACTGCGCGATCGGGGCGATGAGGAACGACGTCACCGGCGCGGCCGCCGACTCGAACGCCGCCGCGAAGCCGAAGACGCGCCCCTGCGTCGCGAAGGGCACGACCTTCTGGATGACCGTCTGCTCGGCCGCCTCGACGGGCGGGATGAGCGCCATGTAGACCCAGATGCCGAGGGCGTAGAGCCACCACCAGTCGCGCAGCGTGAACACCGCGCCGAGCACGCCCATGCCGATGACGATCCACAGCATCGTGCGGATGGGGTTCTTGCCGAGGCCGAACTTCGCCACCAGCCCGCCGCCGATGATGAACCCGGTCGCCGTGACACCGAGCACGATGCCCCAGATCTTCACGTCGAACAGCTCGAGTCCGTAGGGGTCCATCAGCGCCATGTAGACGCCGCCGATGAGGTTGTTGAACGTCGAGAAGATGATCAGTGCGAACAGGCCCGGCGCGGAGCGGACCGCGCGGGTGGCCCCGCGCAGATCGACCAGGGGCCCGGGCTCGTCGGCGGCTGCGGGGCGGTCTTCGGGGATGCGGATGGTCAGAAGGTGCACGAGCGCCAAGGCCGTGCACACCAGGGCGATCGCGAGCGTCCACCCCATGCCGAGGAAACCGACCGACAGGCCGCTGAAGACGCTGGTGACGACGAAGGCGAGGCCCTGCACCGTGCCCACCAGTCCGTTGGCGTTGGCGTGCCGTTCGACGGGGACGAGGAGCGTCACGGTGGTCGAGAGCGCGATGTTGCGCATGTTCTCGACGACCGATCCGGCGAGGATGATGCCGGAGAACAGCCAGAACCACGGTTCGCCCAGATCGAGCAGCACGGCCTCGGGGAACGCGAGCCAGAGCGCGCCCGCCAAGAGGAACGCCGTGAGCGTGATCACGCCCGAGAACACCATGACGCGATGCTTGCGGTGCCGGTCGACGAGCGAGCCGAACACCATCGCGAACACGGCGAGCAGCAGCATATAGGCACCGCCGACGATGCCCGTGGCCAGCACCGACCGCGTCTCGAGGTAGACCCAGAAGGTCAGGGCGAACCACAGGAAGCTGGTGGTCACGTTGGCCGCGGCCGTGTTGATGAGCACGGCGAGGAAGGTGCGGTTGCCTCCCGCCGGGGCGGCGATCGCACCGGCGCCGACGGCGGCGGACGGCTGCGGTTCGGACATGGGGGTCACGTTAGACCGAACCTCCGACATCGACCAGGGCACCACCGTCACCGCTCGCGCGCTCGTGCTCGGGTGGCCCCGCGCGCACGGGCGGCACCATCACCGGGCGTCGCGTGTGCTCGGGCGACCCGGGGCGCTGCGGCGGCCCGGCGCGCTCGGGCAACCCTGCGCACTCCCACATCCCGGCGCGCTCGTCCAACCGCGTGCGCTCAGTCGATGAGGCGGCGGATGTCGGCGGCGGTGAGGGGCGGCCCACCCGCGATCGACTCGCCCGCGAAGGTCTCGCCCTCGGTGCCGTCGAGCACCTTGGCGAACAGCTCGGCCTTCGCCTCGCGCAGGGCCACGACCTTCTCTTCGACCGTGTCGGATGCCACGAGTCGATAGACGATCACGGGGCGCGTCTGACCGATGCGGTGAGCGCGGTCGATCGCCTGCTCTTCGACGGCGGGGTTCCACCACGGGTCGAGCAGCACGACGTAGTCGGCCTCGACCAGGTTCAGACCCACGCCTCCCGCCTTGAGCGAGATGAAGAATGCGGGGTCGTCGCCGTCGCGGAAGCGATCGATCTCGGCCTGCCGGTGCGTCGTCGCTCCGTCGAGGTAGGCCGAGCCGAGTCCCGCATCGGCGCACCGCTGCCGCGCCGCCCGGAGGAACCGCGTGAACTGGCTCAGGACGAGCACGCGATGCCCCTCGGCGGCGGCCTCGGTGACGAGGTCGACGAGGGCGTCGAGCTTGGCCGACGGCGCCTCGCCCTCGTCGGTCAGCGCGGGATCGAGCGCGAGTTGCCGCAGCAGGGTGAGCGACCGGAAGATCGCGAAACGATTGCCGTCGACGTCGTCGAGCAGGCCGAGCAGGCGCTGGCGCTCGCGATGGAAACGCCGATCGTAGATTTTGCGGTGCGCCGGGTGGAGGGTCACCTCGATCACCTGCTCCTGCTTGGGGGGCAGCTCCGAAGCGACGAGCTCCTTCGTGCGCCGCAGGAGGAACGGACGGATCCGGCTGCGCAGCAGCTCGAGGCGTGAGGGGTCGGAGTTCTTCTCGATCGGCGCGCGGTACCGGGCGGAGAAGGATTCGCGCGTCCCGAGGAGACCAGGGGCCACGAGCGACACCAGCGCCCAAAGCTCCTGCAGGTTGTTCTCCATCGGGGTGCCGGTGACCACGAGCGTGAACGGCACCGCCAGCGCACGCGCCGCGCGGTAGCCGCGCGAGGCGGGGTTCTTGATCTGCTGGGCCTCGTCGAGCACGACGCCCGACCACGAGACGGCGGCGTACTGCTCCTGCTCGAGTCGCATGAGGGCGTAGCTCGTCACCACGACATGCGCCCCCTCGGCCACCTCGGCGATGGGTGCGCCTCGACGAGCCTGCGTCGAGGTGACGACGGCGACTCGGAGTCCGGGCGCGAAGGTCGCGCACTCGCGAGCCCAGTTGCCCACCACGCTGGTGGGCGCGACGATCAGGAACGGCGGCGCGTCCGCGTCGGCGGTGCGCACGGTCTCCATCAGCGCGATCGTCTGCACCGTCTTGCCGAGTCCCATGTCGTCGGCGAGGACCCCGCCGAGGCCGTTCGACCACAGGAAGGACAGCCAGTCGAGCCCTGCGCGCTGGTAATCGCGGAGCGTCGCGCGCAGCCCCGGCGGCGGTTCGACCGGCACGATCGCCGCCTCGTCGGTCAGCCCGCGCACGCGCAACCACCAATCGGCCTCTTGCGCCGCGATCATGCCGAGCTCGGCGAGGTCGTCCCACAACCCGACGTTGTAGCGGTTGATCGACAGATCGGCCCCGGGCCGATCGGCGAGGGCGCGCGCTTCGTCGATCACCTCCCGCAACCGGTCGAATGCCTCCGAGTCGAGTCGCACGTACGAGCCGTCGCCGAGGAACAATGCGCGATCGCCGTTCGCGAGGGCCGTGTAGAGATCGGCGAAGTCGACCTCGATCTCGCCCACGCTGACCCGCGCATGCAGGTCGAACCAGTCGCTGCCGTCGTCATCACCCGTCGAGAGGTGGACGGACGGTTCGGCGTCGGCCGGCCGATAGCGGACGGTTTCGCCGGAGACCGTGACCCGGACGTCGTCGAGACCGCGAAGTCGCGGCAGCGCCTCTCCCTCGAGGATCGCCGCGACCGGGGCGGGCAGGATCGCGGGGGACGACTCCCCCACCGCCCGCGGATCGGGGAGCTCGAGGCCGAACTCCTCCGCCGTGGCGCGAACGGCGGCGCCGACGCGGGCCTCGTGATCCTCGTCGCGTCGCCCTCTCGTGGGGGTGCGATCCCAGCGCAGCCGGACCGACGTCCGACCGACCCCGTGCTCGACGAGCACCTCGAGCAGGTTGCACGGGGCCGGCGGGAGGTCGACGGAGCCGCTCGGCGAGACGACGGGGCCCTCGAGCTGCAGGCGGGGCAGGTACTCGCTCACGAAGGTGTCGGTGGCGGCGTCGATCGAGAGGGCGTCGGGCTGCGCCAGGAGGGCACGGACGGGGCCTGCGACCGGGGACGCGAACCGCGCGAGCGTGATGCGTTCGTCGACGCCGTCGCGGTCGTCGACGACGGCGACGGCGACCGCCGGGTCGCCGATCACCCACGACGGCAGGCCCGCAGCATCGTCGGCGAGGCCCTGCACCACTCCGCGCACCTCCAGCGCATCGCCGATGCGCTCGACGGACACTGCGGCCGTGACGGTCTCGTCCGGGATGCGCACGGGGTGGTGGGCTGCGCCGCCCGAGACGAGCGGCACCCCCGCCGCGATGACGGCCTCGAGCTGCAGCCAGAGCGAGTGCGGAGGGACCGCCGACAACGGCATCCATTCGTCGGAGAGGAAGACGCCGTTCGCGGAGCGGCCCAGGCGGCCGAGGCTGTCGAGGGCCGCGCGGGCACGCGGTTCGGCCGGGAGCGCGGGCAAGCTCGACCACCCGGCCCGGCCCTTGATCCACGTGCCGCGGGTGCCCCGGATTCCGGGGCGCACGGCCGGGGTGAGAGCCGCCCCGCGCCCGAAGCCGCCCGTGCGGCGCATCGAGAGGAACAGGCAGAGGTCGGCGGAGGGCTCTTCGAGAGCCGGAGGGACGACCTCGAAGAGCTCGTCGAGCGACCGCTGCCACGCGGGCCGGCGTGGGCGGCCGACCGCGAGCATGCGATCGAAGAGCACCAGGGCCGCGGCGCAGGAGTGCTCGCACTCGGGCCCGCGCCCGCACGAGCACCAGCCCGAGACACGCGAGAAGTCGGTCGGCACACGCAGTTCGAGGTGCTCGTATCCCGTCGGCCCGAACGACTGCGCCGTCGCCACCACCACGCCGTCGTACGCCTTGGCGTCGCCCACCTCGACCGAGCCGTAGATGAGCAGCCGGTCGGCCCGGGTCATCGCGCCCGACGAGAACATCTCGCCGGCGATGCTGATCGCCTCGGGGTCCATGTGCATCCCGTCATTCTCTCCGGGGCGGACGACATCGGGCCGCCGCACCGGCGGAGAAGTGGATAGTCCGACCACATCTCCCGATGGGGAGGAGGGGTGGGCTCGGCGGTCGTTACGCTGGAGAAGTGACCACCCTCCACGACTCCTCGGTGCGCGGTTTCGCCTCCGACAACTACTCCGGCATCCACCCCGATGTCCTCGCCGCGATCTCTGCCGCCAACGAAGGCCATCAGGTCGCCTACGGCGAAGACGTCTACACCGCCCGCCTCCAGGAGCTGTTCGTCTCGCTCCTCGGCGACGGCGTCGAGGCCTACCCGGTCTTCAACGGCACGGGCGCCAACGTCGTCGGCCTGCAGTCGATGCTCCCCCGCTGGGGCGCCGTGATCTCGGCATCCACCGCGCACATCAACGTCGACGAGGGCGGCGCCCCCGAGCGCGTCGGCGGCATCAAGCTGCTGACCGTTCCGACCGACGACGGCAAGCTGACCCCCGAACTCGTCGACCGCGAAGCCTGGGGCTGGGGCGACGAGCACCGCGCGCAGCCGCTGGTCGTCTCGATCACGCAGTCGACCGAACTCGGCACGCTCTACACGGTCGACGAGATCCGCGAGCTCGCGGCCCACGCCCACGGCCACGGCATGCGCCTGCACATGGACGGTGCGCGCATCTCGAACGCCGCCGCGGCCCTCGACGTTCCGCTGCGGGCCTTCACGCGCGACGCCGGCGTCGACGTGCTGAGCTTCGGAGGAACGAAGAACGGCGCGATGATCGGCGAGGCCATCGTCGTGCTCGACCCCGAGGCCTCCACCGGCCTCACCTACCTGCGCAAGCTCGACATGCAGCTGTCGAGCAAGATGCGGTTCGTGTCGGCGCAGCTGGTCGCCCTGCTCGAGAACGACCTGTGGCTGACGAACGCGCGACACTCCAACGCGATGGCGCAGCGGCTGCGCCAGGGCATCGAGGCCGGTCTCGCCGACGGCTCGATCCAGGGCGTGGAGTTCACCCAGCCGACGCAGGCCAATGGCGTGTTCGCGATCCTCCCGGCCGGCGTCGCCGACCGCCTGCGCCAGAGCTTCCGCTTCTACGACTGGGACGAGCTGCGCCGCGAAGTGCGCTGGATGTGCTCGTTCGACACGACCGAGGCCGACATCGACGCCTTCATCGCGGCGATCTCGCGCGAGACGACGGCCTGAGCTCGCGCCACCACGCACTCGCGTCGCGCCCAGGGCCGCGGCATCCGGAAAGGGATGCCGCGGCCCTCGTCGTTCACGCTCCGGCAAGCCAGGCCCGGTAGGCGTCGAAGGTCGACTCGCGACCGAGGAACGACTGCACGAGGTCGCGGGCGTCGCGGGTGCCGCCCGGCTCGAGGATCTCGCGCCGGTACCGTGTGGCCGTGTCGACGTCGAACAGGTCGTCGCCGAAGGCCGACAGCAGGTCGCGGGCGATCACGAGGCTCCACTGGTACGTGTAGTAGCAGGCGCCGTAGCCGGTCAGGTGCCCGAAGCCGGCGTACGAGTGGGAGCCGTCGAGCGGGGTGACGGGGCTCGCGGCGCGGTAGTAGCCGTCGACGGCCTCGGCGAGGTCGGCGGGGCGGTCGACGTGCAGGCGGTACGAGGTGGTGGCGTGCCCGAGCTGACGCGTGACCTCCAGGGCCCGGCCGAAGGCGTCGGCCGTGCGCATGCGCGCGACCAGATCGGCCGGGATCGGCTCGCCCTCGTCGTTCACCGCGAAAGCGGCGAGCGCCTCGGCGTCCCACGCCCACTCCTCGAGCAGCTGACTGGGGGCCTCGACGAAGTCCCACTCGGTCGCCACGCCCGTCCACCGCGCCCACTTCTGGTGGCCGCCGAGGATGTCGTGCACGAGGTGACCGAACTCGTGGAAGAACGTCACCACCTCGTCGTGCTCGAGCAGGCCGCGCGAGAAGTTGCACAGCAGCACCGACTCGGGCAGCGACCGGTCGGTGATGCCCGGCGCCAGGCCGAAGCACGCCGCGTGGTTGTACTTGCCGTCACGCGGGTGCAGGTCGAGATGGATGCGCCCCAAGCGCTCCGCTCCGCGCACGACGTCGTAGGTGCGCACGTCGTCGTGCCACGAGGGTGCGTCGACGGGGACGTACTCCACATCGAGCAGGCGAGCGGTGGTCGCGAGGACTCCCTCGAGCACACGGTCGAAGCGGAAGTACGAGCGAACGAGCTGCGAGTCGACGTCGTACTCCTCGCGCTTGAGGGCGCTGAGGACGTACCAGAAGTCGGCGATCGTGACGGCGTCGGCGGTGGGCTCGTCGCGGCGGAGACGCTCGAGCACGCGGTCGTACTCGACGGCGGCGGCGGGAGCCACGGCATCCGCCACCTTCTCGAGGAACGCCTTCACCGCGGCCGACGACCCGATCATGCGGGTCTCGGTCTCGTAGTCGGCCCAGTCGCCGTACCCGAGCAGCGCCGCGCGCTCGGCGCGCACCGCGAGCAGCTCGGCGAGCACGGGCTCGTTCACCGGCCACGCGAGGTCGTTGTAGGCCCCCATGAGCTCGTGCCGCACCGCGCGGTCGCGCGCGTACTCGCGCACCGGCATGAGGTCGGTGTACTCGGTCGTGAGCGTGACCATCCCGTCGGCGTCGACCGGGTGCTCGGAGATGAAGTCGGCGGGGAGCCCGTCGAGCGACGACGCGGGCACCCGGATCTCGCGACGGCCTTCGCGGATGTTGCGCGAGAAGGTCAGCGAGAGCTCGGTGTCGCGGTCGGTGAGCTCGCGCACGCGCTCGCGGTCGGCGTCGTCGAGGTCGACCCCGCCGCGACGGAAGTCGCGCTGGATCTGGGCGAGCAGGCGCTGCTCGTCGGCGTCGAGTCCGTCGGCGGCGGCATCGGCGAAGACGCCCCACAGCGCGCGGTCGAGCAACCGGCGCGACTGCACGGCGTCGACCGCCTGCGCCTGCTTCTCGGCGGCGTCTCGCACCTCGGCGTCGGGGTGCGACTCGCTCACCAGGTGCGAGGGCGCGGCGGCTTCGCTCAGGGCGATCTCGGCCTCGTTCCACAGCGCGAGACGCTCGCGCAGCGGCAGGTCGGACTCGGCGGTGAGTCGGGCGTCGATCTCGGCCACGCGCGCGAGGCGCTCGGTCGGACGGTCTTCGGCGAACGCTCGCCAGCCGTCGAGATCGCGCGGGAGGGTCAGGGGTTCCAGGGGAGGATGCGGCATGCTTCGACCCTAGGCAGGGCCTCCGACACAGGCAATGATCCGGGCGCGCGAGCCCGGCCCGGGGTCAGCGCAGGGCGCCGACCGAGGCGAGCGCCTGACGGATGAGGGTGCCGCGGCCGCCCTCCATCTCATCGGACAGGGCGTCGGATGCCGCTTCCTCGGGCGAGAGCCAGGTGACCTCGAGCGCGTCCTGGCGCGGTTCGCACGTGCCCGTGACGGGGACGACGAAGGCGAGCGCCACGGCGTGCTGGCGGTCGTCGTGGAACGCGCTGACCCCGGGGAGGGGGAAGTACTCGGCGACCGTGAAGGGGGTCGGCGAAGGCGGGAGCAGCGGGAACGCCATCGGTCCGAGGTCGTTCTCGAGGTGGCGGAAGAGTGCGTCGCGGACCGTCTCGCCGTAGCGGACGCGGCCCGAGACGAGGGTGCGGGTCATCTCGCCGAGAGGCGTCGCCCGCAGCAGGATGCCGACCTGGGTGACGGCGCCCATGCCGTCGGTGCGCACAGGCAGCGCCTCGACGTAGAGCATCGGCAGGCGTCGCCGCGCCTCGGCGAGTTCGACCTCGCTCAGCCACCCCGGATTGGAGTTGGGCGCCGCGGGGGCACCCGAGAAGGAGGCTCCGAGCGACTCGCGCTCATCGCCGTTGTCACCGGGTTCGGGATCGGGAGTGCGCACGGGCATGCTCCCTGTATATCAACCGACCGGCCCGGGTGCCGCGTGTCCGGCCCACGGAGACCGGAACGGTACCGTCCGCGGGCCGCGCGCCGGAGCAGATCTTCGACCGCGATGCGGGCGATGTCGGAGGCCCTTGCCACAATGGCCGCATGAGCGTTGAGTCCCCCCTCGACCCGTCCGTCGTGCGGTGGTCGGTGCCGCCCGAAGAGCGCGGCCGCCGGCCGGTCCTGCTGTTGCTGCACGGTTACGGGTCCGACGAACACGACCTGTTCGGTCTGGTGCCGTATCTGCCCGAGGCCTTCGTGATCGCGAGCCTGCGCGCACCGCTCTCGCCACCCTGGCCCATGCCGGGCGCGTCGTGGTACCCGATCGAGGGTCTCGACGGTCGTGATCCCGACGCGGTCACCCGCGCCGCCGAGGCGGTGCTCGCCTGGATCCGCGACGCCGTGGGTGACGCCCCCGTCGGACTCCTCGGTTTCTCGCAGGGCGGTGCCGTCGCCCTGCAGACCCTCCGGGCGGATCCGGATGCCGTGCAGTTCGCGGTCGTGCTGGCGGGGTACGCCGCGGGCGGTGAGCTGCCCGGCGACGCCGTGCTCGGCGAACGACGCCCACCGGTGTTCTGGGGCCGCGGGGCCGCCGACGACGTCATCCCGACGCCTCTGGTCGACGCGACATCGCAGTGGCTGCCCGCTCACAGCGACCTCCGCGGCCGGGTGTACCCGGGTCTCACGCATTCGATCTCGCAGGACGAGCTCGACGACGTGCGCGCTTTCCTCGACGAACGGCTGGCCGACCGCGCCGGTACCGACGCGAGCTGATCCCAGGGGTGACGCGCAGCCCGAGTGTGGGCTATCGCGAATGCTCCTGTCCCCGAGAACGAGGTCTCCTCCGGTGAAGAACGTCGACGCTTCCGCGCCCCTGTCCGCGCGCTGATCCGTCGACCCGCCGTCTTCTCGGCATCCCTCCGCTGATGCGGACGGGTCCGGTGTCCGCGCACCCCGCGTCATCGGAGTTCCGTCTTGTCATCTCTTCCTTCTTCCCTCGTTTTCGACCGCGTGCGCCTCGTGTGGCCCGACGGAACCGTCGCCCTCGACGAGATCTCGGGGGTGATCGGGGTCGGCCGTACCGGACTCGTCGGTCGCAACGGCGCCGGCAAATCCACACTCCTCCGGGTGGCTGCGGGGCAGCTCGCCCCCACGTCCGGCACGGTCTCGACGTCCGGTGAGGTCGCGATGCTCCCTCAACGCCTCGCCGCCGACCCGCATCGCCCCGTCGCCGCCCTTCTCGGCGTCGAAACGGCTCTCACCGCACTCCGCGCGATCGAGTCGGGCGATGTCGCACCGCACCGCTTCGACGCCGTCGGCGACGACTGGGACGTGGAGGCGCGCGCCCAGGCCCTGCTCGCCGAGGCGGGTCTGCCGCCCGAAGCCCTCGATCGAACGGTCGGCGAGCTCTCGGGCGGCGAGACGATGATGGCCGCCCTCGTCGGGCTCCGCGCCCGCGCGGCCGACATCACACTCCTCGACGAGCCGACGAACGATCTCGACCGCGATGCGCGGGCGCGCGTGAGCGGCCTCGTACGGGGGTGGTCCGGCACGCTGATCGTCGTCAGTCACGACATCGGCCTGCTGGAGCTGATGGATGCCACCGCCGAGCTGTACGACCACACTCTCGATGTGGTCGGCGGTCCGTACAGCGCCTGGCGCGCCCACCGCGACGCGGAGCAGGAGGCCGCCGTCCGCGCCGAGCGCGACGCGGCCCAGTCCCTGCGGCGTGAGCGCCGGCAGCGCATCGAGTCGTACGACAAGCTCGCCACGCGATCGCGCGTCGCGCACAAGGCGCGGGTCGAGAAGCGGGTCCCCAAGATCCTCGCGGGAGCCCGAGCCGACGCGGCCCAGGTGAGCGCGGGCCGGTTGAGCACCGAGATGAAGGGGAAGGAGGATGCCGCGCGCGCGGCGCTGAGCGAGGCGTCCGCCCGTGTGCGCGATGACGACGTGGTGCGCATCGACCTGCCCGATCCGGGCAACGCGGCCGGGCGGCGGGTCATGTCGCTCGGCGACGGGGAGAGGGAGTGGATCGTCACGGGCCGCGAGCGCGTCGCCCTCGTGGGGCGCAACGGCGCGGGCAAGACGACCCTCCTCGAGAACCTCCTCGACTCCGCGGCGCCGGAGGGACCGGTCCGCGCGCGCGCGAGCGTCGAGCACATCGGCTACCTGCCGCAGCGCCTCGACGGCCTCGATGACACGGCATCCGTCCTCGATACGGTGTGCGCGGCGGCGCCGAGCGTTCCCGTTCCGCTCGTGCGCGATCGACTGGCGCGGTTCCTCGTGCGCGGCGACGCGGTCAGCCGACCGCTCGGATCGCTGTCGGGCGGCGAGCGCTTCCGCGTCGCTCTCGCCCGCGTGCTGCTGGCGGATCCGCCCCCGCAGATACTCGTGCTCGACGAACCGACGAACAACCTCGACCTCGACACCGTCGAGCAGCTCCTCGCCGCTCTGCAGGCGTATCGCGGGGTCGTGCTCGTCGTGAGTCACGACGACGCCTTCCTCGCGCGGCTCGGACTCGACCTGCGGCTCGAGCTGCGGGAGGGGAGGCTCCGCGAGGAGCCGGTCTAAGCGGGCGTTTCCGCGGCGGGCGAACGTCAACCCCGACCCGATGTCGGAGGTCCGGGAGAGGATGTCGGCATGGCCGACGTGTTGGAGAGATTCGGTCCTGCGACGCAGGACTGGTTCCGTGGCGCCTTCTCGGCGCCGACCAATGCGCAGAAGGGCGCGTGGGAATCCGTGTCGTCCGGCCGCAACGCGCTCGTGGTCGCGCCCACGGGTTCCGGCAAGACGCTGTCGGCCTTCCTCTTCGCGATCGACCGGGTGTTCCGCGAGAAGGGCCCCGAGGTTCCGGATGCCGCTCCCGCACGCCGCGGCAAGAGCGCTGCCCCGAAAGCGCCGCCGACCACCACGCGCATCCTCTACATCTCACCGCTGAAGGCCCTGGGCGTCGACGTCGAGCGCAACCTCCGCTCACCGCTCGTCGGGATCGGGCAGTCGGCGCGCCGTCTCGGCATCGAGGTGCCCTCGGTGACGGTGGGCGTGCGCTCGGGCGACACGAGTTCGAGCGACCGCCGCAAGCTCGTGACCGCGCCTCCCGACATCCTCATCACCACGCCCGAGTCGCTCTACCTGATGCTCACGAGCCAGGCGGCCGAGACGCTGCGCGGCGTGCACACGGTGATCATCGACGAGGTGCACGCGGTCGCGGCCACCAAGCGCGGCGCGCACCTGGCGGTGAGCCTCGAGCGCCTCGACGCCCTGCTCGACAAGCCCGCCCAGCGCATCGGCCTCTCGGCCACCGTGCGTCCCATCGATGAGGTAGCGCGTTTCCTGGGTGGGGCGCAGCCGGTCGACATCGTCGCCCCGCGGGCGACCAAGGCCTACGACCTCTCGGTCGTGGTGCCGATCGACGACATGCTCAACCCGCCGCCACCCCCGGGCTCGCCGGCCCCCGACGAGGCCGTCGACGGTGAGTGGTTCTCGGAGCGCCCCGAGAGCACCGAGATGGCCGGGTCGGTCTGGCCGCACGTCGAAGAAGCGATCGTCGACCGTATCCTCCAACGACGCTCGACGATCGTGTTCGCCAACTCGCGTCGCCTGGCCGAGCGCCTGACGGGTCGACTGAACGAGATCTACGCCGAACGGCAGGGCATCGACGTGCCCGACCCGACCGTTCCCGCGGCGATGATGGCGCAGGCGGGCTCGTCGGCCGGCGTCGCCGCGATCCTCGCCAAGGCGCACCACGGCTCGGTGTCCAAAGAACAGCGCGCCCAGGTCGAAGACGAATTGAAGTCGGGCGTGCTGCGGTGCGTCGTCGCGACCAGCAGCCTCGAGCTCGGCATCGACATGGGCGCGGTCGACCTCGTGATCCAGGTCGAGTCGCCGCCGAGCGCTGCCTCCGGCCTGCAGCGCATCGGACGTGCCGGCCACCAGGTCGGCGAGGTCAGCCGGGCGGCGCTCTTCCCCAAGCACCGCAGCGACGTGCTGCACACCGCCGTGGTCACCGAGCGCATGCTCGCCGGGCAGATCGAGGCGATCTCGGTGCCCCAGAACCCGCTCGACATCCTCGCCCAGCAGACCGTCGCCGCCTCGGCGCTCGGTGCGATCGACGTCGAGGAGTGGTTCGACACGGTCAAGCGCAGCGCGCCGTTCCGCTCGCTCCCCCGCTCGGCGTACGAGGCCACCCTCGATCTCCTGGCCGGCCGCTACCCCTCCGACGAGTTCGCCGAGCTGCGCCCCCGCCTGGTCTGGGACCGCGACGCCGGCACCCTCACGGGTCGACCCGGAGCGCAGCGCGTCGCTGTCACCAGCGGCGGCACCATCCCCGACCGCGGCCTGTTCGGCGTCTTCGTCGCGGGAGAGTCGCAGAACGCGCGCGTCGGCGAGCTCGACGAAGAGATGGTCTACGAATCGCGCGTCAACGACGTCTTCACCCTCGGCACCACGAGCTGGCGCATCGTCGAGATCACCCACGACCGCGTCAACGTGCTGCCCGCCTTCGGCCAGCCCGGCAAGCTCCCGTTCTGGCACGGTGACGGCATCGGCCGGCCGGCCGAACTCGGCGAGGCTCTCGGAAAGTTCTCGCGCGACGTCGCGGGCCTCGACCGAGGCAAAGCCGAAGAGCGCCTGCGCGAGTCGGGCCTCGACGACAACGCCATCACCAACCTGCTGGCGTATCTGGCCGAGCAGCGCGAGGCCACAGGGAGCCTCCCCACCGACAAGACGCTGACCGTCGAGCGCAGCCGCGACGAGGTCGGCGACTGGCGCATCATCCTGCATTCCCCGTACGGCATGCAGGTGCACGCCCCGTGGGCTCTCGCCGTCAACGCGCGTATCCGCGAGCGCCTCGGCGTCGAGGGCGCAGCCGTCGCGAGCGACGACGGCATCATCGCCCGGGTGCCCGATGCCGCGGCCGAGCCACCCGGCGCCGACCTGTTCGTCTTCGAGGCCGACGAGCTCGAGCAGATCGTCACCGACGAGGTGGGCGGTTCCGCGCTGTTCGCTTCGCGGTTCCGCGAGTGCGCCGCGCGCGCCCTTCTGCTGCCGCGACTCAACCCCAACCGGCGGTCGCCGCTCTGGCAGCAGCGGCAGCGCTCCGCCCAGCTGCTCGAGGTGGCGAAGCGGCACCCCGCGTTCCCGATCATCCTCGAGACGCTGCGCGAAGTCCTGCAAGACGTCTACGACCTGCCCTCCCTGCTGCGACTGACCCGGCAGATCGGCGAACGCCGCATCCGCCTCGTCGAGATCACCACGTCGCAGCCCTCGCCCTACGCCCGCGATCTGCTCTTCGGCTACGTCGGGGCCTTCATGTACGAGGGCGACTCCCCGCTCGCCGAGCGTCGCGCCGCGGCGCTGTCGGTCGACCCGGCGCTGCTGAGCGAACTGCTCGGCAAGGTCGAGATGCGCGAGCTGCTCGACCCCGACGTCATCGCGCAGTTCGAGCGCGAGGCCCAGCGCCTCGACCCCGACCGCAAGGCCCGGGGCGTCGAGGGCGTCGCCGACCTGCTCCGTATCCTCGGCCCGCTCGATGCGAGCGAGGTCGCGCACCGCCTCGACACCGAGGGCGACGCCCTCGCCGAGGCCGAGAGCCATCTCGCGGCCTTGGTCGACGACCGTCGCGCGATCCGCGTGACCATCGCAGGCATCCCCCGGGTCGCGGGGATCGAAGACGCCGGTCGACTGCGCGACGCGCTCGGTGCCGCCCTTCCCGTCGGCATCCCGAACGCCTTCCTCGAGCCGCTCGCCGATCCGCTCGGCGACCTGGTCGCCCGCTTCGCGCGCACGCACGCCCCCTTCACGACGGATGCCGTCGCGCAGCGCCTGGGCGTCGGCATCGCGGTCGCGCGACTCACTCTGCAGCGCCTCGAATCGCAGGGACGCCTCTCGAGCGGGTTCTTCCTTCCCGCCTCCTCGGCGGGCTCGGGGGCCGGTGATTCCGGACGCGGCGACGAGATGGAGTGGTGCGACGCCGAGGTGCTGCGTCGGTTGCGCATGCGCTCCCTCGCGGCGATCCGCGGCAGCGTCGAGCCCGTCTCACCGGCGGCGTACGCCCGCTTCCTCCCGGTGTGGCAGCACCTGGGCCGCCCTCTCGAAGGAGTGGACGGGGTGCTCGCCGTGGTCGAGCAACTGGCCGGCGTTCCCATCCCCGCCAGCGCGTGGGAGTCGCTCGTCCTGCCGTCACGCGTGGCCGACTACACCCCCGCGATGCTCGACGAACTGACCGCGACGGGTGAGGTCGTGTGGTCGGGGCACGGCACCCTTCCCGGCCGCGACGGGTGGATCGCGCTGCATCCCGCCGAAGCGGCGCCCTTCACTCTGCAAGACCCCGAAGACGCCGACGACCCGGCGCCCGACTCGCTCGAGACGCGCGTGCTCGCGGCGCTCGCGGGCGGAGGCGCGTACTTCTCGGCACAGCTGCGGCAGCTGGCGGGAGCCGAGAACGAGCAGTCGGTCAACGACGCGCTGTGGGCGCTCACGTGGGCCGGACGCGTCACCAACGACACCTTCGCCCCCGTCCGCACCCTGCTCAGCGGTGGAGGGCAGTCGCACCGGGTGGCCCGCCGTCCCCCGCGCGCCCGCATGTACCGCGGCGCGTCCATCCCGCGCGCGACCTCCGCTCCCCGTCCTCCCTCGCTCGGCGGGCGCTGGTCGCTCCTCCCGGAGCGGGAGGCGGATGCCGCAGCCCGCGCGACCGCGACGGCGAGCCTGCTGCTCGACCGCTACGGCGTCGTCACGCGCGGGGCCGTGCAGTCGGAGGGCGTGCCCGGCGGGTTCGCGCAGGTGTACCGCATCCTCGCCGGGTTCGAAGAGGCCGGTCACTGCCGCCGCGGCTACGTCATCGAGAAGCTCGGCGCCGCGCAGTTCGCCGCGTCGGCGACCGTCGATCGTCTGCGCGAGTTCGCGGCCGTCGCCGATCCGCCCCCGCTCCGGGCGGTCACGCTCGCCGCCACCGATCCGGCCAACCCCTACGGTGCCGCCCTCGGATGGCCCGCGATCGAAGGTGTCACTCATCGACCCGGGCGCAAGGCCGGAGGCCTCGTGGTGCTCGTCGACGGCGAGTTGACGCTGTACCTCGAACGCGGAGGCCGCAGCGCCCTCGCCTTCACCGATGACGAAGCGCGACTCCAGGCGGCCGGGCGCCACCTCGCCGAGACGGCGAAGAAGCGGCGCCTCGACACCCTGACCGTCGAGCAGGTCAACGGCGAGTTCGTCTACGGCACCGCCGTCGGCCGAGCCCTGCGCGAGGCGGGCTTCGTCGAGTCGCCCAAGGGCCTGACGCTGCGTAAGGTCACCGCGGGAGACACCCTGCGAGAGGCCGCGCGTGCCTGAGCAGTCGCCTGCGGCCCCCGCCCCCCGAAACGACGGAGTCACTTGTGCCCGAGGGTGACACCGTCTACCGCGCCGCGGCCAAACTGTCGGCCGCGCTCACCGGCAAGGTGGTGACCCGCTTCGACATCCGCGTTCCGGGGAGTGCGACGGCCGACCTCCGCGGCGAGACGGTGCACGAGGTCGCCGCGCGGGGCAAGCATCTGCTGCACCGCATCGGCGGATACACCCTTCACTCGCACCTGAAGATGGAGGGCCGGTGGGACGTCTACCGCCCGGGCGAACGCTGGCGTCGCCCGGCGTTCAAGGCCCGCGCGATCGTCGGCGTCACCGGCGCCGACGCCGTCGGGTTCGACCTCGCCATGGTCGAGGTGCTGCGCACCAGCGACGAGCACACCGTCATTGGACACCTGGGCCCCGACCTCCTGGCCGACGATTGGGATGAGGCGGAAGCCGTGCGGCGCGTCGCCGCCGACACCCGCGCCGCGCACGTCGCTCTGCTCGACCAGCGCAACGTCGCCGGGTTCGGAAACGTCTACGCGAACGAGCTGCTGTTCGTCCGAGGGATCGCACCGACGACCCCCGCGACCGAGATCGACGCGCAGGCGACGATCGCCCTCGGCGAGCGCATGATCCGCGCGAACCTGCCGCGACCCGAACGCACCTTCACCGGTGACAGCCGGCCGGGGCGCCGCTTCTGGGTCTACGGGCGCGAGGGGGCGCCATGCCGTCGGTGCGGCACACCGATCCGCGCCACGACGCTCGGGGCCTCGGCCACCAGCGAACGCAACGTCTTCTGGTGTCCCACCTGCCAGCCCGGTTGAGCACCGCCCCTCTCCCCCGCGCCGACGACCCGTGCCGACGAGTCTTCCGCCTCTCCGTGTCAACCCGTCCATCGCGCTCGGCGCGACGTGCGAGAACGTAGGGACAACGACACGAACGGGCCACGCCGACGTTCTCTCGACATCGAGGAAACCGATCGGCTAGGGGGCGACGAACAACCGTCAGAGGGAATGAAGGGCATTCCCGACCCGTTGTCATACATGTCGGCGGACCCGAGAGCCGACCGGAGGGGATCGTGGGAAAGAACTACATCGACATCGAAAACGACCACGGCGAGATGCTGCGTTACCGCAAGCACGTCAATGGTCGCGGACTCGTCGCGCACGGCGCGAAGGTCCACCCGTCGGCGCTGGTCGAGAACGGCGCCTACGTCGAACCCGGCGTGCAGATCGCCGCGGGTGTTCGTGTCGGTCGCGGCGCGTGGATCGAATCCGACGCCGTCATCGGCCCGGAAGCGCGCATCGAGCCTCACGCCCACATCTGCGCGGGTGCCGTGATCGGCGCAGGCGCGCACATCGGCGTCCGCACCCAGGTGGGTCACAACGCTCGCATCGCGATGGGTTCGCTCATCGGCGACGACGAGATCATCAACGACGGGGAAGCCGTCGCCACCGACCGACGGGGCCTGCGCCTGGCGGCGTGAGCACCGCCCGTCGGGCACAAACGACCCGCACGACTCTTCGGAGCGTGCGGGTTTTCGTTTGTTCGGGGTCGCCGCCTGCCCGGATCCCGCGAGAGGCGATCCCGCCGTGCCCGCTCGAGTCTGCGAGCGCAGGCGGTACCCCGCAGCGTCAGGCGAAGATCGCCAGCACGAGTCCGATCAGCGGCAGCGTGCCCTGGATCGATGCGGGGCGCAGGTACTTACGGCCCGAGGTCACGAGCACGAGCGCGGCGGCCACCATCGAGCCCAGCGAGAAGATCAGCAGCGTGCGTCCGGCCACGTCGCCGATGCCGTTCACCAGCCAGAACACGATTCCGACGAACGCGCCGATGGCGAGGAACAGGTTGTAGAAGCCCTGGTTGTAGGCCATCGGCTTGGTGATGTCGGCCGCCTGCTGGTCGGCGATCCCGAAGGTGCGCCACGTCTTGGGCTGAGTCCATCGAACGCTCTCGAGCACGAAGATGTACACGTGGAGCAAGGCCGCGAGGCCGGCGAAGACGAGTGCCAGGGTGCCGATCATGCCCCCACGTTAGCGTCGCGGATAGCCTGGGGACATGGCGAACGGCAGCGGGTCACGAGGTCGCGGCGGAACCCCCCGTCGGGCACCGGGTTCGAAAGCCGCACCCGCGAAGCGGGTTTCCGCCCCGAAGGCGAAGCCGAAGCCCGCCCCGAGGCCTCCGCGCGAAGCACCGCGCACCTTCGTGCTCGGCGCGATCCCGGGCGCCACTCCCGGCAAGTGGATCGGTCTGTGGCGCGAGCGGATGCCGCGGGTCGCCCTCGAACTGCGCGAGATCGCGGTCGAGACGCAGGTGGCCGCCCTCGACGAGGTCGACGCCGCTCTGGTTCGTCTGCCGCTGGCGGCATCCGACGATCTTCACGTCATCGCGCTCTACGAGGAGCAGCCGGTGGTCGTCATGTCGACGGAATCGCACCTGACCGCGGCCGACGAG
This sequence comes from Microbacterium sp. JC 701, assembly GCF_021026215.1. Classification (NCBI taxonomy): domain Bacteria; kingdom Bacillati; phylum Actinomycetota; class Actinomycetes; order Micrococcales; family Microbacteriaceae; genus Microbacterium; species Microbacterium sp. JC 701. The sequence goes on along the minus strand of NZ_JAJNCV010000001.1, from coordinate 747,489 downwards.
GTGGATCTGGCCGACCTGGCCGGTGAGATCCAGATCACTCCGGCCGACGATGTGCTGCATCTCGAGATTCCGGATGCCGTGGCCCCGAGCTTCGCGCCGCCGGCCGATACCGCCGAGGCGATCGCGACCGTCGCCGCGGGGGTCGGAATCGCGGTGGTGCCGATGTCGCTCGCCCGGGCTCACCAGCGGCGCGACGTGGAGTACCGCGTGCTCCGCGACGGACCGGTCTCGACCGTCGCCCTCGCCTGGCTGCGCGAGCGGACGACGCCCGACGTCGAGGAGTTCGTGGGCATCGTGCGCGGGCGCACCGCGCGCTCGTCGCGCTGACGCTTCGCCTGCGCGCAGAAAAACGCCCCGGGGCGGGATTCGTTCGCCCGCAGGACGAATCGAATTCACCCGTCGCGTCCCCGCCGGTCACGCCGCGCTCGTAGCTTTCCTCCGTCTCACGTCGGCCGTTCCGGTCACCCCTCCCGAGAGACCCGAGAGGAAACCATGTCATTCCCGAGCCTTTCCGCCGGCCGCACCGTCGCCGGACTCGCCCTCGTCACGGCCGCGGCGCTCACGCTCGCCGGCTGTGCGGGCGGCAGCGCCGACTCCTCCGCCGACGGCGGCGTCGACGCGAAGGCCGCGACCAGCGTCGCCGCCTTCGGCACCCTCGCCGACCTCGAGACCGCGGCCAAGGCCGAGGGCCAGCTCAACGTGATTGCGCTGCCGCGCACGTGGGCCAACTACGGCGAGATCCTCGACCTGTTCGCCCAGCGCTACCCCGAGATCACGATCAACGAGCAGTCGCCCGACGTCTCGAGCGCCGAGGAGATCCAGGCCGCGACCGCCAACGAGGGTCTCGACACCGCGCCCGACGTGTTCGACCTCGGCCTCGCCGTGGCCCTGCAGAACACCGACACATTCGCCGCGTACAAGGTGCAGACCTTCGACGAGATCCCCGATGCGCTGAAGGAGTCGTCGGGTCTGTTCGTCGGCGACTACGGCGGGTACATGTCGATCGGCTACGACTCCGCACGCTTCCCCGCGCCCACCCAGCTCAGCGACCTGCTGAAGCCGGCCTACAAGGGCGCCGTGGCGATCAACGGCGACCCGACGCAGGCGGGTTCGGCCTTCGCCGCGGTGGGCCTTGCGACCGTGCAGAACGACGGCACGCTCGACGACTTCACCCCCGGGATCGAGTTCTTCGGCGAGCTCAACAAGGCCGGCAACTTCCTCAAGGTCGACCCCACCGACGCCACGATCGCCAGCGGTGAGACCCCCGTGGTCTTCGACTGGGACTACCTGAACGCCGCGCAGGCGTCGGCCGTGCCGACGTGGAAGACCGTGGTCCTGCCGGGCACCGGATACGCCGGCTACTACAACCAGGCGATCAACAAGGACGCCCCGCACCCGGCCGCCGCGCGCCTGTGGCAGGAGTTCCTCTACAGCGACGAGGTTCAGAACCTGTGGCTCAAGGGCGGCGCCCGCCCCGCGCGCATGGAGGCCATGACCTCGGCGGGCACGATCGACAAGACGCTCGCCGCGGCACTGCCCACGGCGCCGAGCGACACTGTCGTGCCGACCGAGGCTCAGTCGACCACCGCCGGCGAGACCCTCGGACAGAAGTGGGCGACGGCGGTCCAGTGACCGTTCTCGACCAGGTCGTCGTCCCCGCGGTGTCGGAGCAGCCCGCTCCGTCGCCGCGCGGCGCGGCGCGTCGGAGCTGGGCGTGGCTCGGGCTCGTCCCCTTCGCCGCGTACGTGCTGCTCTTCCTCGCCCTGCCCACCGTGCTCGCGGTGGGCTCGGGCTTCGTCGGTCGAGGCGGCGCCTTCACCCTCGACAGCGTCGCCGCGCTCGGCGATCCGCTCGTGCTGTCGACGTTCGCCAACTCCGCGTGGGTGTCGCTCGTGACCGCGGTGATCGGCTCCGTCGTCGGGGCCCTGGTGTGCTGGGCCCTGCTCGGGCTCGCCGAGACCGGTGCCGTGCGGACCGCCGTCGACGCGGCATCCGGAGTCCTCGCGCAATTCGGCGGCGTGATGCTCGCCTTCGTGCTCATCGCGGCGATCGGTGCGCAGGGGGTGGTGACGGTGATGCTGCGTCAGCTCACCGGCATCTCGCTGTACGAGAACGGCGTGTGGCTCTACGACCTGCCCGGGGTCGTCGTGGCCTACCTCGTGTTCCAGATCCCGCTCATGGTGCTGACGTTCATGCCCGCCCTCGCCGCCCTCAAGCCGCAGTGGGTCGAGGCGCACCTGACGCTGGGCGGCACGAAGGGCGGGTTCTGGCGCCACGTCGGCATCCCCGTGCTCGCCCCATCGTTCCTCGCGAGCCTGCTGCTGCTGTTCGCGAACGCGTTCTCGTCGTACGCGACCGCCGCGGCCCTCGCGAGCCAGGGGTCGCAGATCGTGCCCCTGCAGATCCGCACCGCCCTGACCAGCGAGACCGTGCTCGGGCGCGAGAACCTCGCGGGGGCGCTCGCGCTCGGCATGATCGTCGTGGTGGCCGGGGTCATGGTGGTCTACGCGCTCATCCAGCGCCGTGCGGCGAGGTGGCAGGCGTGAACCCGCTCGCTCCCCCGCGCACCGCGCGCTGGATCATCGCGGTCGTCGTCGGCCTCGCCTTCGCCGTGCCTTTCGCCGCGACCGCGCTGTTCACCCTCACGCCGCTGCCCGGCGGTTCGGGACTGTCGTTCGATCGCTGGGCGGGCATCTTCGATCCGGCCAACGCCGCGAAGTACCGCCCGATCTGGACGGGGCTGGGCAACTCCCTGATCCTCGCCGCAGTCACGGTCGCCCTCGTGCTCGGGCTCTTCACCCCGACCCTCGTGCTCGTCGCGCTGGCCTTCCCGCGGCTCCGGCGGGTGTTCGAGTTCGTCGCCCTCCTGCCGATCTCGATCCCCGCCATCGTGCTGGTGGTGGGGCTCACGCCGATCTATCTGCAGATCGGACGCACGCTCGGCACCGGAGCGTGGACGCTCGCCTTCGCCTACGGCATCCTGGTGCTGCCCTTCGCCTACCGCTCGATCCAGGCGTCGATCGACGCGATCGACATCACGACCCTGTCCGAAGCGGCCCGCACGCTGGGCGCCGGCTGGGGCTCGGTGCTGCTGCGCGTCATCGTGCCCAACCTGCGGCAGGGTCTGCTCGCGGCCGTTCTCATCTCGGTCGCGGTCGTGCTGGGCGAGTTCACGATCGCCTCGCTGCTGAACCGCCAGACGCTGCAGACCGCGCTCGTCGTGGTCAACAAGCAGGACGGCTACGTCGCGGCGATCTTCACCCTGCTCGCACTGGCGTTCGCGTTCGTGCTGCTGCTCATCATCGGCCGCGTCGGACGCATCGGCGCCGGTGCCGGAAGGAAGACCTCATGACCACCGCCGACACCCCCGCCCGCGCCCTCCCCGACACCGCAGCGACCGCGCTTGCGCCGAGCGCGAGCTCGGGCGTCGAGCTGCGCGGGGTCGTGAAGGACTACGGCTCCACGCGCGTGCTGCACGGCGTCGACCTCGACGTCGCGCCCGGCGAGTTCGTGTCGCTGCTCGGGCCCTCGGGCTGCGGCAAGACGACGGCCCTGCGGGTGCTCGCGGGGCTCGAGCAGGCCAGCGCGGGCGAGGTGCGCATCGGCGGTCGCGATGTCTCGGGTGTGCCGACGAACAAGCGCGACATCGGCATGGTGTTCCAGTCATACTCGCTGTTCCCCCACCTGCGCGCGCTCGAGAACACGGCGTTCGGCCTCCGTCGTCGTGGCGTGGGCACGGCAGAAGCCCGCCGCCGCGCGGGCGACGCGCTCGACCTCGTGGGCCTCGGCCACCTCGCCGATCGGTACGCGCATCAGATGTCGGGCGGTCAGCAGCAGCGCGTGGCGCTCGCGCGGGCCCTGGTGACCGAGCCGCGCGTGCTGCTGCTCGACGAACCGCTGTCGGCGCTCGACGCCAAGGTGCGCGTGCAGCTGCGCGACGAGATCCGCCGCATCCAGCAGCGCCTGGGCACCACGACCGTCTTCGTCACGCACGACCAGGAGGAGGCGCTGGCCGTGTCCGACCGCGTCGCCGTGATGGGCGCCGGCCGCATCCTGCAGGTCGGCAGCCCCGAAGAGCTCTACACGCGCCCCGCGAACGCCGAGGTCGCCGCCTTCGTCGGGTCGTCGAGCCTCGTGCCCGGTGTCGTCACGGGCGCCACGGTCGAGGTGTGGGGTCGACGCCTCCCGCTGCTCGCCGCGGCCGACGAGGGACCCTGCGAGGTGTTCGTGCGCCCCGAGAACGTTCGGCTCGTCGGCGCGGGCGAGGAGGGGACGGATGCCGTTGTGGAGCAGACCACGTTCCTCGGCAGCATCCGCCGCTCGCTGGTGGCGACCGCCGAGGGCTCCCACGTGCACGTGCAGCACGGCGCCGACCTCGGGCTGGCGGTCGGGGCTCGCGTGCGCGTGCGCCTCGACGACATCGCCGTGCTCACGCGGCCCGTCGCCGGCTGACGCCCCGAGCCCTCGGCATCCGCCCCCTCGCCGCCCCGCCGGCTCGGGCACCCCGCGCATGAACGCCGGGCCGTTCCGCGCGGCACGTGTCGCCGCGTTTCCAGCCCTGCTCGGCGGGGGCGCGAGCCGCATAGAATCCCTGGGTGACTCCGCTGCCCCTGCTCTACGTCTGCGCCCGCCCGCAGCGCGATGCGGCCGTGGCGGAGTGGGCCTCGTTCCGCGACGGGCTGGGGGTGCGAGGCGACGACCTCGTGCACCACGACCTCGTCCGCCAGCCCCTCCCTGCCGACCTCGAGCGCTACGCCGCGGTGGTCGTGGGCGGCAGCCCGTTCAACGTCACCGCCACCGACAAGACCGACGAGCAACTGCGCCTCGAGCGCGACCTCGAGCGTCTGGCCGCGGCCGGCATCGAGGGCCGCACGAACGTCATGTTCACCTGCTTCGGCATCGGCGTGGTCACGCGCCTGCTGGGCGGAGTCGTGACGCTGGAGCACCCCGAAGACACCGGGCCCGCCGAGATCGCGCTGACCGAAGCCGGGCGGGATGACGAGCTCTTCGGCATCCTGGACCCCCGCTTCCAGGCGTACACCGCGCACAAGGAGGGCACCGCGGCGGTCCCGCCCGGCGCCACCCTGCTGGCGTGGAACGACGCGTGCCCCGTGCAGGCCTACCGCGCCGGGACGGCTCTGTGGGCGACGCAGTTCCACCCCGAGCCGACCGCCGACGCGTTCGTCGCCCGCATGCGCGTGTACCGCGAGGCCGGCTACTTCGACGCCAATGCCTTCGACGAGGTGTCGGCGCAGGTGCGCATCGCCACGGTCGAGCAGCCGACGCTTCTGCTGCGGTCGTTCGCCGCCCGCGCCGTCGCCGCCTGAGCCCGCCCTGGCAGGAGGCCGAGCGCGGCGCCTCACGCAGGTGCCGTCCTGCGGATCCCGAGCACGACACGCCGCCCCGACGCCCAGCCACCCGGCGTGTCACAGTCCCCGTCCGCACGACGGCGCCTGAACCCGCGGCAGGTGCCGTCCTGCGGATCCCGACGACGACACGCCGCCCCGACGAGTCGCCACACGGCGTGTCCCCTCCCCCGTCCGCACGACGGCACCCCGGACTGGGCAATGTCAACCCCGACCACCCCATTTACCTAGCTTTTCTAGTGTTCTAGATATGAACGGAACAGCTCAGTGGCGGGGCTCGGACCTCGCGCGCCAGATCGTCGTCCTCTCCGCCGTGTCGTTCATGCTGATCGCGGCCGTCATCGGCGCGGGTGCCTTCGGAAACTCCGCCGTGCAGGACCAGCAGGGGGGCGCGCTCAACACCGACGGCTCGTACCTCGCGCCCGCCGGTCCCGCGTTCTCGATCTGGTCGGTCATCTGCCTCGGCCTGATCGCGTACTCGATCTGGCAGGCGCTCCCCCGCCAGCGCACGAACCCGCGCCAGCGCGCCCTCGGCTGGCTGATCGCGCTGACGATGACCCTCAACGGACTGTGGTTGGTCGCCGCACGCTTCGGGACGCTCTTCCTCACCGTCGTCGTGATCGTGCTGCTTCTCGCGGCGCTCGGCTGGACGTTCCGCGTCGCGGTCGCCACCCGCGAGCCGCGGGGCGGCGTCCTGGACTCGGTGCTCATCGACGGCGTCACCGGCCTCCACCTCGGTTGGGTCACCCTGGCGACCGTCGCGAATACCGCGGCATGGCTGACGACGATCGTCCCGCCGAGCTGGGAGCAGGGGGCGGATGCCATCGGCATCGCGGTCCTGATCGTGGTGGCCCTCATCGGACTCGCGATCGCCTGGCGCAGCTCGTGGCGCGTGACGCCCGCGATCGCCCTCGCCTGGGGCCTCAGCTGGCTCGCCGTGGAGCGCTTCACCGGCGAGCCGCAGAGCGGCCCGATCGGCGCGACCGCTCTCGTCGTGGCCGCGGTCGTCCTGCTTCCGCCGGTGATCGTCCGGGTGCTGCGTCTGATCCGCCCGAGCGTCGACTGACGACTAGACCCGTTGCATCCGTCCCGCAAGAGGGGCGGATGCACACGGCGCGGGGAGTGTAATCGGGCGGTGGACTCGCTGCCGTTCTTCCTGCTCGTCGTGATCTTCGTCGCCGCAGCGGCGGTGGTGTGGGTCGCCGGAATCCAGCTGTCGAAAGCAACCGACGTCCTCGACGCCCGACTGCACCTGGGCAGTGCGCTCGGAGGCCTCATCGTGCTCGCGGTGGCGACCAACCTCCCCGAGATCGCCATCACGGTGTCGGCGGCCGTCTCGGGCAACCTCGAGGTCGCGGTGGGCAACATCCTGGGTGGGATCGCCCTGCAGACGGTCGTGCTCGTCATCCTCGACGCCTTCGGCAAGCGGGGCCGCGGGGTGAAGCCGTTGACCTACCGCGCGGCATCCCTCACCCTCGTCCTGGAGGGCCTCGTCGTCGTCGCCGTCCTGGCCGTCGTCATCGCGGGAAGCCAGCTGCCGAGCGGACTCGAGGTGCTGCGGCTCACCCCCGACGTCGTGCTGATCGCGGCCCTGTGGATCGTGGGATTGATCCTCGTGCAGCGCGCCGGATCGCACCTGCCGTGGCACGAGGACGGTCGGGCACCGGATGCCACGCCGAAGCCGCACAAGAAGGATCCGGCGAAGGCGATGAGCACGAAGAAAGCCGCGGTCGTGTTCTCGATCTCGGCACTCGCCACCCTCGTGGCGGGCGTGGTGCTCGAGCGCGCGGGAGATGCGGCGTCGTCGCAGATCGGACTGTCGGGGGTGCTCTTCGGCGCGACGGTGCTCGCCCTCGCGACCTCGCTGCCCGAGATCTCGACCGGGCTGCAGGCCATCCGCCAGGGTGACGACAACCTCGCGATCAGCGACATCTTCGGCGGCAACGCCTTCCTGCCGGCGCTCTTCCTCGTGGCGACGGTGATCTCGGGGACGGCGGTGCTCCCCAGCGCCAACGCCGCCGACATCTACCTGACGGCTCTCGCCGCCCTGCTGACGCTCGTATACGTCGTGGGCCTGATCTTCCGCCCGCAGCGACGGCTGATCGGCATGGGCATCGACTCGTTCGTCGTCCTCGTGCTCTACGCCGTGGGCATCGGCGGTCTGTTCGCCATCTCGGCCTGAGGGGCTCAGCGAGCCGTCAGCTCCACCACCACCGCCTGCTGGGGGTTCTGCACGGGCGGACGAATGCCGGCCACGGCCAGCTGGCGCCCGGTGAGCTCGGTGTCGAGGTGGGCCCACGGCAAGGGCGACTGCGCGGGCTCCTGCACGAGGCCGCCCGGGGTCACCAGGCGCACGCGGTAGGTGCGGTCGGGATCGAGGCCCGGCAGACGCACGCGTCCCGCGGGTGAGGCGATCAGGGTCTGCGTCTGCGCGATGGTGAAGAACGCCTGGTCGCGATCGGCCGAGACGACTCCGCGCACGTCGAGCCCTGGGTCGGCGACATCGACGTTCACGAGACGCCCCGTCGCCACCAGCGGACGCACCCGCCGCGCGAGGGCGACCCACTCCCCCACGACGGCACGGTCGCGCTCGTCGAGCGTGGTCAGGTCCCACTCGATGCCGAAGTGACCGAACAACGCGACGGCTCCGCTGAAGGCGAGAGACACCGTGCGGCCGGTCGAGTGCACGTGCGGGGTGGTCAGGTGCATGCCCATCATCTCGGGCGGCACGACCAGGGCGGTGTAGCGCTGCGTCTCGAGCCGCTCGACCGGATCGAGGCAGTCGCTCGTCCAGATACGGTCGGTCCGGTCCAGGATGCCGAGGTCGACGCGCGCCCCGCCCGAGGCGCAGCTCTCGATCTCGAGGCCCGGGAAGCTCTCCTTCAGCTCGTCGAGCAGCCGGTACACGGCGAGCGTGTGGGCGTGCACGGCCGAGCCGCCGCCGGGCCCGGTCGCGGCATCCACGAGATCGCGGTTGTGGTCCCACTTCACGTAGGCGATCGGGTAGGCCCGCAGCACCTCGGTCATCCGCTCGAGGATGTACGCGTACGCGCCGGGGTGCGCGAGGTTCAGCACCTGCTGCTGGCGCGCCGAGGGCGGCAGCTCCTCACGGCCACGCAGGATCCACTCGGGGTGCGCGCGGGCGACGTCGCTGTCGGGGTTGAGCATCTCGGGCTCGAACCACAGGCCGAACTCCATGCCGAGGCCCGTGACGTGGTCGGCGAGCGGGCTCAGTCCGTCGGGCCAGACGCCCTCGTCGACGAACCAGTCGCCGAGACCGGCGGTGTCGTCGCGGCGGCCGCGGAACCAGCCGTCGTCGAGCACGAACCTCTCCACGCCGATCTCGGCGGCGACGTCGGCCAGCTGCAGCAGCTTCGGCAGGCGGTGGTCGAAGTAGACGGCCTCCCACGTGTTGAGGGTGATCGGGCGCGGGCGCTCCGGGTGCTGCGGCCGGGCGCGCCAGGTGTCGTGGAATCGCGCGGCGAGCTCGTCGAGACCGTCGCCCCACGACCCGTAGACGAGCGGCGACGAGACCTCGGCGCCCGGTGCGAGCACGATCTCGCCCCACGCGGCCATCTCGCCGCCCGCGAGCAGCGCCTCGCCCAGCGGCAGCCGCTCGGCGAACACGCGCTGGTTGCCGCTCCACGCGACGTGGATGCCGTGCACCAGACCCGTCTCGAACCCGAAGCCCGGTCGTCCGGCGGCGAGCAGCAGGGTCGCGTCGGCACCGGGGCGACCGCGGCGACTCTCGCGCAGGTGCGTGCCGAAGGTGAAGGCGTGGCGCTGCGACGAGCGCTCGCGCAGGTGGCGGCCGGTGGTGTCGAGAATCTCGGTGGCCTCCCACGGCAGCGGGAAGCTCGGCTGCAGGGTCGAGACGACGAGGTCGTCGGTCCCGTCGTTGACCACCGTGAGCGTCTGCGAGAACAGGCCCGCGGCATCCACCCGAAGATCCGCGCGCAGACGCAGAGCGCGCTGGGCGTCGACGAGGTGCAGCGTCACGGCGTCGGGGGTGGAGTCGACGGATGCCAGGGAGAAGACCGTTCCCTGCACGACGCCGCCGCGCCCTCCCTCGTATCCGGGAGCGCCGGGCCAGCCGGCCGCGGCCGTCGGCACGATCGTGAGGCGGGGCGTCTGGTCGATGCCGCCCGAGACGCGTTGCGGACGCGCGGCCACGACCATCGACGAGAGCGCATCCCCGTCGAGGGCGCCGAGGTCGGGCCCCCAGTGGATGATGGCGGGCGCGGGCAGCGCGGTGAGGTCGATGACGACGCTGGTGCCGCCTGCGCGGAGGTGCGCCGCCGGAGGGGTCTCGGGTGCGACGACGGTGTGCGACATGGCATTATTTCTACCACGAAACAAATGCCCGCCTGCTGTGGGCGAACGGGACGGAGGCGCGATGCTCACCGAGAGCGAAGCCGCCGTCGCCCGCGCCGTGCTGACCCACGGCCCCCTGTCGCGCACCGCCCTCGCCGCGCGCCTGCACCTTTCGCCGCCGAGCCTCACCCGCCTGACCCGCCCCCTGGTGGACGCCGGCATCCTGATCGAGCTCGACGACGACGTCGACGGTTCGGTCGGGCGCCCCTCGCGGCCGCTCGACATCTCGCCCACGGCCGGGACGTTCGTCGGCGTCAAGCTCACCGGCGATCACCTCTACCTCGTCGCGACCGACATCCGGGCCGAGGTGCGCGAGCGCTCCGACCGTCGCCTGTCGGGTTCGACGCCGGAGGCCGTGATCGACGAGATCGCCACCGCGGTCGCGGCGCTCGGGCTGAGCGATGTGCGCGGGATCGGCGTGAGCCTGGGCGGCGCCGTGCGCGACGGGGTCGCCGTCGACGCCCCCTTCCTCGGCTGGCGTGACGTCGCCCTCGCCGATGCGCTCGCGGCGCGCCTCGACGTGCCGGTCGCCCTCGAGAACGACGTCGTCGCCCTCGCCGAGGCCGAGCGCTGGTTCGGAGTGGGTCGCGACCTCCCGGGCTTCGCGATCGTGACCGTCGGCGCGGGAGTGGGCTTCGGCCTCGTGATCGACGGACGTACCGTGCGCACCCCCGATGCCGGGGTCGGCACCGTCGGCCACCTCCCGCTCATGGCCGACGGCCCCGCCTGCCCCGAGGGGCACCGCGGCTGCGCCGCCGCCCTGCTGACGACGACCGCGATCTCGGCTCGGGTCTCCGACACCCTCGGCCGACAGGTCGGGTACGACGAGGCCCTCTCGCTCGCCCGCGCCGGCGAGCCCGCCGCCCGCACCGTCATGGAAGCCGCAGGCGACGCCCTCGGAACCCTGTGCGCCCTCGCCGCCAACCTGTCGCTGCAGTCCGACATCGTGCTCGCCGGAGAAGGCGTGGAGGCGTTCGATCTGGTGCGCGACCGGGTCGAGGCGTCTCTCGCGCGCGGCCGCGAGCGCTCGGCATCCGCCGTCTCGATCCACCCCGACCGCTCGGGCTTCTCCGCCTGGGCGCGGGGAGCCGCGGCGGTGGCGATCCAGGCAGCGATGGGCCGCATCTCGCTCAGCGACTGAACGACGCCGTTCCCCGCACGCGACTACGCCAATCTGCGGCAGCCGAAAGAGAAACCCCGACCGTCACACGAGGTGCGCTGCGTCGGGGGCTGTTCGATATTTTACTTCGAACAGATCCCGTCGGCAATGAGGTCTCATGCATCGTCTTCGCGCAACGATCCCCGCGGTTCGCATGCAACGCTACGACGACGCATGCCGACACGATCAGGACGTCGACGGTGTCGATCTCTATCGCTGGGCCAACTCTGTGGCGCTCGCTGTTTTCGAGGATCTCGGTCACGTCGAGGTCGCCATGCGCTCGGCCATGGCGAGGGAGCTCGCCGACCGGTACGGGCTGGAGTGGTACGACGACCGGTCACTTCCGGACGAGGACGGGACCGAACTTGTCGAGGAGGCGAAAGGACGCATCCGCCTCAGCAAGCTCCCTGATGACCCCTCACTGCGGCACGGCAAGCTCGTCGCTTCCCTGATGTTCGGTTTCTGGGTGAAGTTGCTCGGCCGCGGGCAGTTCGCCGAACGCAACGGCATTCGTGAGCGTCGGATCTATGACACGACTATCTGGAAGGCCGCCGTTCGTCGAGCCTTCCCCGGCGTAGGAGATGTCGAACGCCAGCGTGTGGAGAATGTCGCGCGGAGAGTTCAGGTCCTCCGCAACCGGATTGCTCACCACGAACACATCATCTGGGGCATACCTCTCGTGGGTGAACGCCACCACTCCGATGAGCCGGTGCGCCTGGACCTCGAAACAGCCCACGCGTCAGTCATCGAGATCGCCAGGTACCTGGACGACGGTCTCGCGTCGTGGCTTACCGAGAACAGCCGAGTCGGAGAGCTTCTCGACGCCTGCCCCATATATGCGGGAGAGCTGCTTCTGCGGGAAGACTGACCTGGAGGCCTCGGAGAACCGCCTCGCTTAGAGAGCCGGTGCGACGATCGCGCTCGCTCCGGCAGGCACCGTCAGCGTGGTGCCGTCGAGCACGACGCCCTCGGCGGTGGCCAGCAGCACACGGGCACCGGATGCCGCGGAGGCCGACGCCTCGGCATCCGACAGGTTCACGACGACGAGGAGGTCGCCGCGACGCAGCTCGTACACGCGCCCGCCCTCGGCCTCGCGGGCTGCGGCCGACAGACCCTCGCGCGAGGGGTCGGTGAGCTCGGGGCGCTCGCGGCGGATCTTCGCGAGCTCGCGGTACAGACCGAGCAGCTGCGCGTGGTCGCCCTCGCCCACCTCGTCCCAGTCGAGCTTCGAGTTCTCGAAGGTCGAGGGGTCCTGCGGGTCGGGCACGGTCGACTCGTCCCAGCCCATCTTCTCGAACTCGGCGATGCGCCCCTCGGCGGTGGCCTTGCCGAGCTCGGGCTCGGGGTGCGAGGTGAAGAACTGCCACGGGGTGGTGGCGCCCCACTCCTCGCCCATGAACAGCATCGGCGTGCCGGGGGCCGTCAGCGTGAGCACGGCGGCCGCGGCGAGGCGGTCGTAGTCGAGCGTCTGCGAGAGGCGATCGCCGGCGGCACGGTTGCCGATCTGGTCGTGGTCCTGCGCGAAGGTCACCAGGCGCCAGTTCGGCACGTCGGCGGGGACGGGCTTGCCGTGCTTCTCCTCGCGGAAGGTCGAGTAGGTGCCGTCGTGGAAGAAGCCGCCCTCGCTCACCTTGCGGAACGCGTCGAGGTCGGCGAAGTCCTCGTAGTACCCGATCGTCTCTCCGGTCAGGGCGACGTGGGCGGTGTGATGCCAGTCATCCGACCACTGCGCGGTGAGTCCGTAGCCGCCGGCCTCGCGCGGGAGGATCAGCTTCGGGTCGTTCATGTCACTCTCGGCGATGGTCGTGAGCGGGATGCCGCGGTGCGCCGACAGGGCGTCGGTGCGCTCGGCGATCTCCTGCAGCACGTGCGGGTCGCGGTGGTCGAGCAGCGCGTGCACGGCATCGAGGCGCAAACCGTCGACGTGGTAGTCGCTCATCCACATCAGCGCGTTCTCGACGATGTAGGCGCGCACGGCGTCTTCGTCGAGGTTGACCGAGTCGCCCCACGTGTTGCGGCTGCCCTCGCGGAGGTACTCGCCGAAGAGGGGCAGGTAGTTGCCCGAGGGTCCGAGGTGGTTGTAGACGACGTCCTGGATCACGGCGAGACCCGCGGCATGGGCGGCGTCGACGAAGCGCTGGTAGGCCTCCGGTCCGCCGTAGGCCTCGTGCACGGTGTACCAGAGCACCCCGTCGTAACCCCAGTTCCACGTACCGTTGAAGCCGTTCACCGGGAGCAGCTCGACGTGGGTCACGCCCAGGTCGACGAGGTGGTCGAGGCGACCGATCGCGGCATCCAAGGTCCCCTCGGGGGTGAAGGTGCCGAGGTGCAGCTCGTAGATCAGCCCGCCCGCGAGCTGCTTGCCCGTCCACGCAGCGTCGTTCCACGCGTAGACCGAGGGGTCGAACCACGCCGACGCCTCGTGCACGCCGCCGGGCTGGCGCCGCGACCGCGGGTCGGGACGCAGGTCGTCGCCGTCGCCGAGCACGAAGCCGTACCGCTCGCCGTCAGCGAGGTCGACCGGAGCGGTCCACCACCCGCCGGCATCCGCCGACATCTCCACGTCTTCGACGACGGTGTCGCCACTGTCGTCGAGACGGCGCAGCCGCACTCGCTCGGCCTTGGGTGCCCAGACGTCGATGCTCATGTGGGTTCTTTCCTTCGCGCGTGAGATGGTCGTCGCGCGACGGGGCGCACACCCCGCCGCGCGCAGGTCAGGAGATCAGCAGAGCGACGGGATACTTCGCCAGCAGCTCGCCGAGGCGGGTCGGACCGCCCTGGTACTGCTTGCCCGTGAGCACGTCGATGACCAGCGTGTCGGGCAGCAGCAGCACGGTGTCGCGCCAGCCTCCCGCGGTGCGCAGGCCGTGGGGCAGGCGCGTCGCGACCGCGAACACCCCGCCGCGATCGAACGCGACGACGTGATCGGATGCCACGCCGGCGGCCTCGAGCGGACGGTAGACGTCCAGCGGCACGTCGTTCCGCACACGCAACGCGCGCGAGGTCACGAGCAGCTTCGCGGCCCCGGTCCCGTCGATGGGCGGGCGCACGGCATCCGTCCCGTCGATCGAGGAGAGCAGCCGCCGACGCTCCGCGAAGTCCACGGCCCGACGGTTGTCGGGGTCGACCAGCGACTGCTCCCACAGCTCCGAGCCCTGGTACACGTCGGGGACGCCCGGGCCCATGATCTGCAGCAGCTTGGCCGAGAGTCCGTTCGACCAGCCGTCGGCCGAGATCTCGTCGACGAACGCGCGCACGCGCTCGGCCGCGGGACCGGTGGCCGCATCGACCAGCGCGTGCATGCGCTCTTCGAAGGCCTCGTCCTGCTCCCACCAGCCGGTGACCTCCGACGCCTCGCGCGCGGCCTTCTCGGCGTAGGCGTGCAGGCGTTCGCGGTAGTCCTTCAGACCTTCGGGAGTGGATGCCGAGGCCGGCCACGCCCCGACGATGGCCTGCCACAGCAGCGCGTCGAAGGGACCGTGCCCGGTCGAGGCGATGCCGCGGAACTCCTCGAGTCGCGCGGCCCACCGCTCGGGCATCTCGGCGAGCACGGCGATGCGCGCACGCGTGTCTTCGCCGCGCTTGGTGTCGTGCGTCGAGAGCGTCGTCATCGCGGTCGGCCACGACGCGTGGCGCAGCGCCTGCGCGGTGTGGAAGCCGTGCACGTCGAGCGCGAACTGGCCCGGGTCGCCGCCCACCTCGGTGAGCGAGCCCAGCCGCGTGTAGCGGTAGAACGCCGTGTCTTCGACGCCCTTCGCCATCACGGGTCCGGTCGTCTGCTGGAAGCGCCACGCGATCTCGAGGTCGGTGTCGGCGAGGGCCGGCACGAGCTTCTCGATCACGTCGTCGAGCTCGGGGCGGCGGATCTCGGCCTCGCCCGAGGCGGCGTCGAGGTGCGCGCGCCCCGCCGGGAGGTACGAGCGGTAGACGGGGAAGCACGCGAGGATCTCGGCGAGGGCGTCCTGCAGCACCTCGGCCTCGAACTCCTCGCGCAGCTCGGCGGGAAGGCCACGGACGATGCGGCGGATCTCCGACACCTGGATGGAGTCGGCGATCTTGCGCTTGGTGTCGTGGATGAGGTCGTGCCAGCCGGTCAGGGCGGGCAGGTCGCTCTCGGTGCGCAGGCGCGCATCCAGGGCGTCGAGGGGCACCTCACCCGCGGGATCCGTGAGCACGCGGTCGATCTCGGCGAGCGCGTCGTATCCGGTCGTGCCGGCGGTCTTCCACCACGAGGGCAGGGCTTCACCGTGCTCGAGGATCTTCTCGCCGAGTACATAACCGACCTCGTCGTCGCTCGCCTCTCGCAGGGCGGCCGAGAGGCGGTCGAGGTACCCACCCGGGTCGACGAGACCGTCGGGGTGGTCCACCCGCAGGCCGTCGGCGAGACCCTCGCGCACCCAGCGCAGGATCTCGGCGTGGGTCGCCTCGAACACCTCCGGCAGCTCGACGCGCACACCCGCGAGGGTCGTCACGGCGAAGAAGCGGCGGTAGTTGAGGTCGGCCGCTTCGTCCTGCCAGAAGCGCAGCTCGAAGTTCTGCGCGTCGAGCAGAGCCTCGATCGCGTCGCGCGAGCCCGAGGCCGCGGCATCCGTCCCCGTTCCCGGAGCCACCGGGAAGGCGTGGTCGTAGTAGCGGATCAGCCCGTCGGGGGCGTCGTCGGCCGGCGTCGGGTCGTACGAGATCTCATCGATGACCTCGGCGAGATCGGCGCCCAGGATCGGCACGCGCACCTTGCCCGCGCCGAACTCCCAGTCGATGTCGAAGGCGGGGGCATGGGCCGAGGCCCGTCCCTGGCGCAGCACGTCCCACCACCACGAATTGCTCCGCGGCTCCGAGACGCCCATGTGGTTGGGCACGATGTCGATCAGGATGCCGAGGTCCTTCGCGCGCGCCGCCTGCACGAAGCGCGAGAGTCCCTCGGCGCCGCCGCGGGCGGGGTCGACGCGCGTGACGTCGACGACGTCGTAGCCGTGGTCCGACCCGGGCGTGGCCTCGAGAATCGGCGAGAGGTACGCCCACGAGACCCCGAGGTCACGGAGGTAATCCGTGACCTCGGCGGCGTCGTCGAGGGTGAACGATTCGCGGATCTGCAGGCGATACGTCGAAAGCGGATGCCGCATCTCGGTCACAGCTCCGGCTTGGGCGCCTGCCCGGGCAGGTCGTCAGTGCCGAGCGTCTGGATCTGCGCCGTGAGCGAGGCCGCGACCGAGTGGTCGACCTCGGGCTCGGGCAGGTGGTGCTCGCGGAGCACCATCAGCGACTTCGGCTCCAGCGGCAGCGTCTCGCCGGGGTTGAGCGGCTCGGTGTTGGCGCGCTCGCCCGCGGTGTCGACGTACGCGTCCCACTTGGGGGCGTACTCGAAGTCGGGCAGCTGGAAGTCGACCTTGTCGTCGCCCGCGTTGAACAGCACGAGGAAGTGGTCGTCGCTGATCGACTCGCCGCGACGGTCGCGCTCGCGAATGCCCTGGCCGTTGAGGAAGACCCCCACCGCCAGGCCGAAGCCGTTGTCCCAGTCCTCGGGCTGCATGAGCGAGCCGTCGGGTCGCAGCCACACCACGTCGGGCACCGGAGCGCCCTCCTCCATCTTCACGGGGCGACCGTCGAAGAACCGGCTGCGGCGGAAGGTCGGGTGCTGCTTGCGCAGTCGCGCGAGCGCGGCGGTGAACTCGATCAGCGGGGTGTCGATGTTCGACCAGTCCACCCAGGTGATCTCGTTGTCCTGCGCGTAGCCGTTGTTGTTGCCGCCCTGCGTGCGACCGAGTTCGTCGCCGTGCAGCAGCATCGGAACACCCTGGCTGAGCAGCAGCGTCGCGATGAAGTTGCGCTGCTGCTGCGCACGGCGCTTGAGCACCTCGGGGTCGTCGGTGGGACCTTCGATGCCCATGTTGCTCGAGCGGTTGTGCGATTCGCCGTCGTTGTTGTCTTCGCCGTTGGCCTCGTTGTGCTTCTCGTTGTACGACACGAGGTCGCGCAGGGTGAAGCCGTCGTGCGCGGTGACGAAGTTGATGGATGCCACGGGGAAGCGGCCCGAGTGCTCGTACAGGTCGGCCGACCCGGTGAGGCGCGAGGCGAACTCGCCGAGGGCCTGCGGCTCACCGCGCCAGAAGTCGCGGACGGTGTCGCGGTACTTGCCGTTCCACTCGGTCCACTGGGGCGGGAAGTTGCCGACCTGGTAGCCGCCGGGGCCCACGTCCCACGGCTCGGCGATGAGCTTGACCTGCGAGACGATCGGGTCCTGCTGCACGAGTTCGAAGAAGGCCGCGAGGCGATCGACCTCGTAGAACTCGCGGGCGAGGGTCGAGGCGAGGTCGAAGCGGAAGCCGTCGACGTGCATCTCGAGCACCCAGTAGCGCAGCGAGTCCATGATCAGCTGCAGCGTGTGGGGGTTGCCCACGTTCAGGCTGTTGCCGGTGCCGGTGTAGTCCGTGTAGTAGCGCTTGTCGTCGTCTTCGAGGCGGTAGTACGCCTCGTTGTCGATGCCGCGCATCGACAACGTCGGGCCCATGTGGTTGCCCTCGGCGGTGTGGTTGTAGACCACGTCGAGGATGACCTCGATGCCGGCGGCGTGCAGGGCCTTGACCATGGCCTTGAACTCCTGCACCTGCTGACCGTGGTCACCGGTGGAGGAGTAGGTGTTCTGCGGGGCGAGGAACGCGATGGTGTTGTAGCCCCAGTAGTTCGACAGCCCCTTCTCCTCGAGAGTGGAGTCGTTGACGAACTGGTGCACCGGCATGAGCTCGATCGCCGTGATGCCGAGCTTCTTGAGGTGCTCGATGACGACCGGGTGGGCGATGCCGGCGTAGGTGCCGCGCAGCTCCTCGGGCACGTCGGGGTGCAGCTGGGTGAGGCCGCGTACGTGCGCCTCGTAGATGAACGACTCGGCGTAGGGGATCTTCGGCTGACGGTCGCCCGACCAGTCGAAGAACGGGTTGATGACGACGCCCTTCATCATGTGGGCGGCGGAGTCCTCGTCGTTGAACGAGTCGGGATCGCCGAACTCGTAGCTGAAGACGGGCTGACCCCAGTCGATCTGGCCCTCGACGGCCTTCGCGTAGGGGTCGAGCAGCAGCTTCGCGGGGTTGAAGCGCTTGCCGTTCGCGGGGTCGTACTCCCCGTGCACGCGGTAGCCGTAGCGCTGCCCGGGCAGGATGTTGGGGAGGTAAGCGTGCCAGACGAACGCGTCGACGTCGATCAGCTCGACGCACGTCTCCGTTCCGTCTTCATCGAAGAGGCAGAGCTCTACCTTTTCCGCTCCTTCACTGAACAGGGCGAAGTTCGTCCCATTACCGTCGTAAGTGGCCCCGAGGGGATAACTGGATCCTGGCCATACCTGCTGCACGTCGCTCACGATAGACCAGCGTCGTTTCCGCGAACCTGCGTGGTCACGGCAGTTGACACCCACCCCACCCCCGGCTATGCGCGCGGGTCTCTATGCCCTCTCGGGCGGATGCCGCAGCAGCTCGATGCGCTCGTCGAGGTAGCGCTCCAGGGGCATGTACCCGCCCGCGGCGCTCCAGCGCACGAGCACCTCCCCGCCCCGGAGCGCGAGCGGTGCGCTGCGCTCCCCGAGCGCCGACAGGTCCACCGGCGCCCATTGGATGTGGATCGTCTCGCCCTCTGGCACGCCTCCTCGAGCGGCCGCGGCCGAGAGCTCCGCGCGACGCCGCTGCGATTCCGCGGCGAATCCGCGGCGCACCTCGGCGCGCGAGCGCACGATGTCGCCGGTGCTCAGCACCGCGTCGTCGGTGAGCAGCAGCGCTCCGAGATGCCACGCCGTCCCCCGCGGGGCGATGCGCGCGGCCCGCGGGATGCCGAGCAGGCGGCGCCCTTCCTGCAGTTCCCCTAGGCGCTCGCGCGGGGCGTCGGCCAGCCGCGTCCGCGCGGCGGCGAGGATCCCCTCCACGGCGGTGTTCACCCGCGCTCTCCTTCCTCGCGCGCAGCGCGCGCCTTCTCGAGCGTGCGGAGGCTCGACGCCACCGCCGCAGCGGCATCCGCCCTCTCCTTCTCGCGCTCGTCGAGCTCGGCGTCGGCGTCGTCGGCCTCCGCCTCGGCGCGCTCGAGATCGGCGCGGAGCCCATCGACGCGCTCGCGCAACCGCTCCGCTCGCTCCTGCGCCGAGACCCGTCGGCGCTCCGCCGCGGTCTGCTCCCGCTCGGCGGCGGCGTGCGCGCGCTCCGCTTCGCGTTCCGCACGCTCGGCGGCCTTGCGCTCCCGGCGTGCGGCGAGGTCGTCGCGCGGCTGCGGCGCCGGGAGCGCCTCGGGAACCGACCCCGCGACGGCCGTCGTCAGCTCTCCCTCGCCGAGATCGGCGAGGTCGATCGGGGCGACGAGGCGCCCGGTGAGCACGGCCGCCGCCACCGACTCGTCGACCACCGCGGCGTTGATCGTCTTCTGCACGGCATCCGCCACCGTCGCGCTGAGGGGCGTTCCGGCCTCGGCCGCGAGCTCTCCGGCCCGCCGCGCGAGCGCGGCCACCAGCTGCCGGCGTTGACGCCCCAGCCGAGACAGTTCAGCGGCGTCGAGGTCGTCCTGCGCCTCGTGCAGGGCCCGCGACAGCTCGACGGCCTCGCCGAGCTGCCCGTCGCGCACGAGCAGGTTCACGGCCCACGCGGCCACCGTGGGCTTGCGCAGCTTCGCGATGCGTCGGCCCACCGCCCCCGACTCCGCAGCGGCACGTTCGTTGCGCGCCGCGGTGAAGCGCGCCGGCGGCAGCGCGAGCAGCTCTGCGGCGACCTCGTCGAGGCGGGCGGCGTCGTCGCTCATCCCTCCATTGTGACCACCGCGGCCCGCCCGGGCCACTCGATGCCCTCAGAGGGAGACGACTCCCGGCCGCGGCCCCCGGATCTCGCGGTGCAGGCGCTCCATGCGGTGATCGAGTTCTGCCGCGATGTCGGCGGCGTCCTTCAGCTCGTCGAGGAGGTCGGAGGGGACGAGCCGGTCGTACTTGTAGTAGATCTTGTGCTCGAGGCTCGCCCAGAAGTCCATCGCGATCGTGCGGAACTGCACCTCGACGGGCACGTCCACCCTGCCGGTCGACAGGAACACGGGCACCTCGACGATCACGTGCAGACTCTTGTAGCCGTTCGCCTTCGGCTGGGCGATGTAGTCCTTCACGTCGCGGACGGTGATGTCGTCCTGCTGGGTGAGCAGGTCGGAGAGCCGGTAGGCGTCGTCGATGAAGCTGCACGTGACCCGGATGCCGGCGATGTCGGTGATCGTCGACCTGATCGACGCGAAGTCGGTGTCGATGCCCTTGCGGCGCACCTTGTCGACGAGACTGTCGGGCGACTTCACCCGGCTCGAGACGTGCTCGATCGGGTTGTACGCGTGCATCTCCTGGAACTCTTCGCGCAGGATCGAGATCTTCGTCTCGACCTCGGCGAGCCCGAAGCGGTACTCCATGAGGAACCGCTGGAACTCGTCGCGCATCGCGCGCAGCGCGGCCCCCGAAACGGTGATCTGCTGATCGTCCAGCGGGTCAGACATGATCCGACCGTAACCAGC
Organism: Microbacterium sp. JC 701; assembly: GCF_021026215.1. NCBI lineage: Bacteria > Bacillati > Actinomycetota > Actinomycetes > Micrococcales > Microbacteriaceae > Microbacterium > Microbacterium sp. JC 701. Next base: position 727,086 of record NZ_JAJNCV010000001.1, on the reverse strand, counting down.
AGCGCTACGAGGTCGCTGGGAGCCTCACGCTCGCGGCGGCGCGGGAGCACGCGGAACGAGCTCGCCGTCGACGACGTCGATCGCGGTCAGACCGTCGAAGACGTCGGGAAGATCGTCGTCGTGGCCATCCGCAGGTTCAGGGTGCCAGGGATTCGGGGGAGATGTCACGGCGCCCTCCTTCCGTGCATTCCCCTCACGATGACACGCCCGGGGTGCGCGACCCCCGCCCTTGACACTCGCCGACGCCCCGCGTACCCCCCGGGTGTCCTGGCGTATCGTGGGCCGCATGGGGACCATTCACTACGGCGGCAGCGGCACGATCGTGCACATCGAAGACCGCGCCCTCGCGCACCTCAAGGTCGTGATCTCCACCAAGCTGCGTCGCGGTGAGAGCTTCACGCTCTCGTGGCGTCACCGCGACGACGAGGAACGCGGCCGCAGCACGCTGTGGCTGCACCCGGCGATCCCGCTGCGCTTCGTCTTCGACGACGCCGAGCCGACGATGCTCAGCCGCGAGTGGATCGAGCGCCTGGCCGATTCGGCCAACTCCTCGGGCGGCATCATGCTCGTGCCCGAAGACATCACCCCGGCCGAAGAAGCCGAGAAGCACTGAGGCGGGTCAGCCCTCTTCGACGAGGGCGTCTTCGCTCGGTTCGGGAGTGATCGCCAGCCCATTGGGGCCGGATGCCGCGAGCATGAGGTCTTCGACCCACACGCGGTTGATGCGCGGCTGACGGCTGCCGTAGAAGTGGAACTGGATGGGCACCGAGGGGTGCATCCAGAAGCTGCGACGCCCGCTGCCGTCTCCGACCTCGACGTCGAACATGAACGACTCCGACCGGCGCAGCTTGTTCATCACGACGATGCGCAGGTGCGCGAGCGTGCGGTCATCGATGTCGACCGCATTGGCGACGGTGTCGTAGATGAATCTGCCCATGCGCACGAGCCTATCCGAGGAACGCAGATGGGACCGCTTCCGCGGAACGACCCGTCATTGCCACGTCACCGGACGCGAATCAACCCCCGCGATCGGCCCTCGAGGTCGCGACTACCGTTGCGGGTGTGGGAACGCTCTACTACGGCGACGTCGCGACGCCGATCGAGATCGAAGACCGCGCCCTCGCGCACGTCAAGGTCGTCATCGCCACCAAGCTCCGCCGCGGCGAGAGCTTCACCCTGTCGTGGACGCACGGGCCCGACCAGGAGGTCGGCCGCAGCACCGTGTGGCTGCATCCGTCGATCCCGCTGCGGTTCGTGTTCGACGAGCCCGAGCCTGCTCTCCTGAGCCGTTCGTGGATCGAAGCCCTCGCCACCTCGGCCAACTCCTCGGGCGGTCTTCTGATCGTGCCCGAGCCCGAGCACCCCGGGTCGTGACTCAGACGAGCGGCGGACCGAGGATCTCGCGGGCCCCGTCTTCGACGGCGGTCGGCACCACGAGCGGACGCCCGGCCGAGAAGGCCTCCCACTCGCGCAGCACGATCGCCTCGATACGGCCGGGATCTTCGTCGGGGTAGTCCGCGCGCAGGCGACCGAGGACCTCGCGGAACGGAGCGACCAGCACGCCGTCGACCTCGCGGACGACGTCGCTCGAGCGCGCAGAGATCACCGCATCGCGTGCATCGTCGTCCATGTCCCCCATGGTTTCACGCGCTGTCACGCCCGCCTAATGCTGCGGGGGAAAGAAGGCCGCCTAGCTACTCGCCTCGTTCGCGATCGGGGTTCAGGGGGCGACGTCGACCTCGACCGGGTGCGGGTCGACCTGGTCCACGGCATCCTGCAGGCGCCCGAGGCACGCGATGACCGCGGCACTGTCTTCGGGCGACATGTCGACGACGGCCGACATCATGCGGGCGTGCATGTCGCCCAGCGTGGCCCGCACCTCGTCGTCGCTCTCGGTCGTGGCCACGATGAAGATGCTGCGGCGGTCGGTGGGATGCGGCACGCGCGTGACGTGTCCGGTCTTCTCGAGTCGGTCGACGATCGCGGTGGTGGACGCCGTGGAGACGCCCAGGTAACGGGTGAGCTCGCTCGGCGAGACCTGTCGGTTCTGGCCGGCGGCCCTCAGCAGGTAGCGCAGCACGAGCAGCTCGTTCTCGCCCATCGACATCGATTCGCGCGTGCGACGACGCATCGCCACCTCGGCGGCGCGGTACACGCGGAAGGCCTGGAGCACGTCGACCGCGCGACGGCGGCGATCCTCTTCACTCGCGCCGTACCAATAGCGCGACGCTTCCGACCCGTTTTCCACCTGGGCATCCTATGTCAGAGCCGCTCGTCCAGCCCCCTGCCCCTGCGGTTGATCGACAGGTAGCATGGCGGAATACAACAGTCGCCTACTTGATCGGGTTCGAAACCACTAGATCACCGAGACACCTGAGGAGGAGAGATGCGACACACGGCCTCCGCCGACGACGTGGTCAGAGCGCTCAACGACCTCACCGACTCGGGCATCGCTTCGGAGCGAGCGGCGCTGAACTCCCTGGGCATCGGCCCCAACGACGCGAAGGTGCTGCGCTTCCTGCTGCAGCGCTCCCCCGACGACGAACCCGTCACCCCTCGTCTGCTCGCCTCGATGCTCGGCATCTCGTCGGCGGCGACCACGGCGCTCATCGACCGCCTCGCCGACGCCGGCTGGGTCGCGCGCGAGCCGTACCCCGGCGACCGCCGGTCGATCGTCGTCCGCGAGACCATCGACCCCTCATCCCCCGCCCGCCGTGTGCTGTCGGTGCGTCGTTCCTCCGCCGTGGCCGCGGCGGCGCGCCTCGGCCCCGCCGAACGCCGCGTGGTCGCCGACTTCCTCGACGACATCGCGCGCGGAGAGCAGCAGGACATCGACGACATCTCCGCAGACGAAGAAGCGTCCCGCACGACCTGATCCGGTCGCGGGGACGCCTCGTCGTTCAGGGGGTGAGGGTCACTCGGTGGAGCGGCCGGTTTCGCCCTGCAGACGCTCGATCTGCTCGGATGCCTCGGCCTTGGTGAGGTCGGCGGAGATCTCCTCTCCGGCCTGACGGGCGAGGGTGTCGAGGTAGCTGGCCTGCGGCGCGGTCATCGGCTCGTCACCGGTGACCCAGTCCGACGGGTCCTTCTCTGCGGGGTTGTCGCCCTCTCGCTGTGCGCCGAGGGTCTCGTGTTCACGGGAAGTATCGCTCATGCAGGAAGGCTAGGCCGCACCTGCGACGTCGGGTCCGGGATTGACAGCGGATGCCGTGGCGTACGGCATCCTGGATCGATGGCCGACTCCTCCTCCATCGACGTGCAGGTCGAGACGCACCGGCGGGGCGCGGTCCGCACGCGCGTCACGCGCATGTCGACCGGAGCGCGGGCGGACCGCGCCTTCGTCCTCATCGCCGGCATCGGCGTCGCCGCGACCTATTTCGAGTTCCTCGCTCCGCTGCTCGCCGAACGCGGAGAGGTGTTCGCGCTCGATCTGCCCGGTTTCGGTGGGGTCCCGGCATCCGGAGAACAGCCCACCGCCGCGTTCTTCGCCGACCAGGTCGAGAGCGTGCTCGACCACTACGACCTCGTCGACCCCGTTCTGCTCGGCCATTCGATGGGGACGCAGGTGGTCACCGAGGTGCTCGCCCGGCGCCCCGACCTCTCGCACGCCGTCCTCGTGAGTCCGGTCGTCGACGAGGCGGAGGCCAACGCCCTCGTCCAGGCCGTGCGCTTCGTGCAGTCGACCGTGCGAGAGTCGCTGCACATCGCCCTCCTGGCCGTCTCGGCCTACCTGCTGTGCGGAGTGCTGTACTTCTTCGAGGCGCTCCCCCACATGCTCCGCTACCGCATCTCGGACCGCGTCGGCGCGGGGCACGCGCGCCTGCTCCTGCTGCGCGGCGAGTTCGATCGCCCGTCGCCGCGGCGGTTGCACTCCCGTCTCGTCGCGCGCGCCCGCAGCGCCCGCCGATGGGAGATCGAGGGCGCCGCGCACTGCGTCGTCAACAGCCACGCGGTCGGCGTCGCGCGGCTGGTCTTCCGGCACATCGACGACGATCTGGGACCAAAGGGGCGGATGCCGGCGGCCGAAGCCGCAGTGCCGCCCGCGACGCACGCCGACATCAGCATGGTGCTCGGAGCGGTGGCCAGTCGCCTCGCCGAATGGATCAGCGCCGCCCGCAAGGACGAGAACGGCGTGGAGCGCGCCAAGGCCCGTCACGCCCGGGTGCTCTGGAGGGCCTACCGCCCGAAGGGGTGAGGGCTACCCGCCCCGTCGCGCGGCGGCAACCCCCGCGACGAGATCGGCGCGAGCACGCAGCATGGGGTGGTGTCGCCTCGCCCCCGCACGCTGTGCCTGTGAACGTTCCCCCCGCCCTCGACCCCCGACGGTGGTGGGCCGACGCGGTGACCGCCGACCGCCTGCTGCTCGCCGCCAAGACGGCCGTCGCCGCCGCTCTCGCCTGGTATCTCGCGCCGTACGTGCCGTGGGCGCAGAGCGAGTACTCGTACTACGCGCCGCTCGGGGTGCTCGTCAGCATGTATCCGACGGTCGCGCGATCGGCCTCCAGTGGCGTGCAGGCCGTGGTCGGGCTGGGGATCGGCATCGGCCTGGGGCTCGCCAGCCTCGCCGTCGTGGGCCTCGGCGTGCCGCGCATCGCCGCCGTGGCCGCCGTCATCCTGATCGGCGTGCTCCTCGCGGGGGTCCGCGCCCTCGGCGTGGGCCGCGACTGGGTGGCCATCGCCGGGCTCTTCGTGCTGCTGCTGGGCGGCGCCGACCCCGACGGCTACTCCGTGTCGTACCTCGTCACCATGGCGTTCGGCGTCGTGGTCGGCGTGATCGTGAACCTCGTCGTCGTCCCGCCCCTGCGCGTGAAGCGCGCCGACGACCGCCTCGCCGAACTGCGCGACGCGCTCGCCGCGTCGCTGCGGAGCATCGCCGATTCGCTCGCCGGCCACTCGTTCGACCCCGACGCCGCGGACGAGGCCGAAGCTCGCCTGCGCGGCACCCTCGCCGATGTGCGCGAAGAGGTCGAACTGGCCGACGAGAGCCGCCGCTACAACCCGCGCGGTCGCCGGCTGCAGGCGCCGCGGGACCTCGGCCGGCGGCGCCTCGACGCCCTGACGGGCACGGCCGACGCCACGCGGGAACTCTCCGCCGCCCTCGCCGGCCTCACCAGCGGTCCCTCCGTCGACGCCAAGCTCCCCGCCGACGCGCGCCGGGTCCTCTCCGAAGCGATCACGACGGTGGCGCACCTGGTCGAGACACCGCCCGATCCGGTCGGTACGGCCGACCAGCTGCACGCTGCCGAAGAGGCGTTGACGACCTTCACCGACCGTCTTCGCGCACTCGAGGCGCACGACGAACCCCTCGACGCCTGGGCCGCGGCCGTGAGCCTTCGCCGCGTGATCGCGGCGTGCGGGCCGTTCTCCGATCCGGATGCCGACACCGGGGCGCACTGACCCCGCCCGCCGCCGTGGGTCAGAGCCGGCCGCACGCCGCGTCGAGGGCCCGATCGAGGGCGACGGCGGTGGCGCGTCGGGCCGCAGCGGGCACCGCGGCGAGGAAGCCCCCGACGAAGGTGTCGCCCAGGCCGATCGTGGTGGGTTGGGCTGTGTCGACGACGAAGGCCGCCACTCCCGTCGCGCCGAGCTCGCGCTCCGTGGCGGCGACGACCGTCTCGCCGCCGGGGTGTCGGCCCAGGCGCGCGGTGTCGTCGAGGTCGGCCGCCGTGCAGGCGTCACCGAGCCGGAAGCGCGTGGCCGCCGTGCGCACCGCGCTCTCGAGGCCCGCACGGTGCGCGGCCGCTGCGGGGCCGACCGCGATCGCCCAGTACCGGGTGTGCACGACCAGGGCCCGTGCGGGGATCAGCGCGTGCGCGTCGGCGAGGGCGGCGCAGACATCGGCCGGCGAGAGCAGGTCGACCGGGCGGGCGAGGTACTCCTGCAGCTCGTCCTCGTTCATCCCGTAGACGTCGATGCGCTCCAGGAGGCGCTCGCGCACGAGGGCCGACAGCTCGCGGCGGTAGAACCCCGCGTCCTCGTAGTAGACGAGGGCCTCGGGCGGGAGGCGCCGCATCGCCGCGACGAGATCGTCGAGCCGCGACGCGAGCAGAGCGGCATCCTGCATCGTGTTGAAGCCCGACACCAGGAATGCCGCCGCGTCGGCGAGGGCGTCACCGAGGCCGGCCGCGATCGCCATCTCGCGGTTCGGGGCGTCGTTCGCGAAGATGATGCGGTTCGACGTCCGCGCCGTCACCGCCCCGTCGACCAGACGCACCGTCGTCGCTTCGGGGTACTGCACGATGAGGTGCGGGTCGAGGGTGTCGTGCGTGGCCGACGAGACGATGCTCATCGACGCGGGCAGCAGACGCCGCACGTTGTCGTCGATGCTCACGAGATGCTGCACCGTGGGCACGCCGATGCGGTCGAGGGCGATCCCCGCGCGCACCCCCGTCCCGCCGAGGGTGATGGTCTTGTCGAAGTGCGCGGCGAAGGTCTCCACGATCTCCGACGACAGCACGAAGCGCTCGCCTCCCCCGCCGGTGGCGAGGAAGGCGAGCACGGTGACGACGAGCGCCCGCTCGTCGATGATCGGCGTCGTGGTGGTCAACTCGTCGACACGGATGCCGTAGCTCTCGGCGAGGGCTGAGAGCACATCGGCATCCCACCGGATCTCGTAGTCGACGGTGCCGCCGAGTCCGAGCACGAGGTCTTCCGCCATGACGTCGATCACCGTCCGATCAGTAGAGGTCGGCCTTGCCGGCGGCGCCGAACAGGTCGATCTTCTCAGCGGCGGTCACCTTCATGGCGGCGATGCACTCGGGCTGGATGGCGTTCGGCTCGCGCAAACGGCGGTCGGTGCCGAGCACCTCGCGCATGCGGTCGTGGTACGCCACCTTGATGTCGCTGGAGATGTTGATCTTGTTGATGCCGAGCGACACCGCGCGGGTGAGCTCCGCGTCGGGGTTGCTCGATCCGCCGTGCAGCACGAGCGGGATGCCGACGGCGGCCTTGATCTGCTCGAGCAGGTCGTGGCGCAGCTCGGGGTTCTTCTCGGCCGGGTAAAGCCCGTGCGAGGTGCCGATGGCGATCGCGAGGCTGTCGACGCCGGTCTGCTCGACGAAGCGCACCGCGTCGTCCACGTTGGTGTAGATGATCTCGGCCGCTCCCGACTCGCCGTAGCTGTCGTTCGCGCCGATGGTGCCGAGCTCTCCCTCGACCTGCACGCCGACGGCGTGGGCGGCCTCGACGACCTTGCGGGTGAGCGCCACGTTCTGCTCGAACGGCTCGAGCGAGGCGTCGATCATGACCGAGGTGAAGCCGGCCTTGATCGCGGTGATGATCTGGTCGTACGTTCCGCCGTGGTCCCAGTGGATGGCCACCGGCACGCTCGAGCGGTGCGCGCGGGCGTGCATCGCCGGGATCAGGTCGGTGGTGATGTGCGACACCTCGTCGGGGTGGATCGCGATGATGACCGGAGCGTTCTTCTCCTCGCTGATGTCCATGATCCCGGTGAACATCGCCCAGTCGCTGATGTTGAAGGCCGGGATGGCGAAGCTGTGGGCATTGGCGACGTCGAGGATGGACTTGCCGGTGTAAAGCACGGATGACTCCTTGTTCGGGGTTGGTTGGGCGGCGGTCAGCTCTTCACCGAGCCGGCCGTCAGGCCGCTGATGAAGAAGCGTTGGAAGAAGAGGAAGAGCAGCAGCACCGGGATCGAGCCGAGGATGCTCATCGCCATGATCTGGTTCCACTCGTACGAGTGCTGGCCCATGAGCAACTGGATGCCGATGGGCACGGTGCGCATGTCGATGGTGCGCGTGAGGGTCAGGGCGAACAGGAACTCGTTCCACGCGATCATGAACGTGTAGATGCCCACCGAGACGATGCCCGGGATCGAGATCGGCACGAGCACGCGCCACAGCGCGGTGAAGGAGCCGGCGCCGTCGACGCGGACCGCCTCGTCGAGCTCCTTGGGGAGGGTGTTGAAGTACCCGGTCATCATGATGATCGCGTAGGGCAACGTGAAGACCATGTAGGTGAAGATCAGGCCCGGATAGGTGTTGTAGAGCCCGAGCCCGACCATCAGCCCGAAGTACGGGATGAGCAGCGTGATCGGCGGCACGGCCTGGACGCTGACGATGATGACGTTGACGATGCGCTTGCCGCGGAACTCGAAGCGGCTGAACGCGTACGCCGCCTGGATCGCGACGAGGAGCGTCAGGATCGTCACCGCTCCCGCCACGACGTAGCTGTTGATGAAGAAGCGCACCGTCTCGGGGTTGGTGAAGATCGACACGTACGCGTCGAACGAGAAGGTGTCGGTGATCAGGCGCGGCGGGAGCTCGAAGATCTGCGTGTTCGACTTGAACGAGCTCGACAGCATCCACAGCACCGGACCCGCGGCGAACACCGCTCCGATGACGAGGCCGATGAGCACGCCGGTCTGGGCGAGCCGGCGACGCGTCTTCGTGGTACCGACGCGCTGACGCGGGGCGGTGGTGCCGACGCGCTGACGCGGCGTGGTGGTCGTCGAGGCCATGTCAGTCCCTCGCCTTCTGCTGGCGGACGTAGAGCACCGCGATGATCATCGACATCGCCAGGACCAGCACCGCCGAGGTGGAGGCCATCGAGAAGTCGTATTTCGCGAATGCGAGCTTGTAGGTGAAGGTGCTGAGCATCTCGGTGACGTCGATCGGACCGCCGCCCGTGGTCAGCCAGATGAGGGCGAACTGCTGCGAGGTCCAGATCAGGTCGAGCAGCACGAGGCTGACGATGATGGGTCGCAGCTGCGGGATCGTGACGTTCCAGAACCGCTGGGCGGGGCTCGCCCCGTCGACGGTCGCCGCCTCGTACAGGTCGCTCGGAATGCCCTGGAGGCCGGCGAGCAGGCTGACCATGAAGAACGGGTAGCCGGCCCAGATGTTGATGAACGTGACGGTGCCCAGGGCGAGCTGCGGCGACGAGAGCCACTCGATGTTCGTGTTCAGGAGGAAGTTGACGATGCCGTTGGGGGCGAGCAGCATGCGCCACAGCACCGCGATCACCGCGACGGTGAACAGCCAGGGCAGCACGTACAGCCCGCGGAAGATCGCGCGAGGCACCGCTCCGATCAGGCGACTGTTGAGCAGCATCGCGAACGACAGACCGAGCACGAGGTGCGCGGCGACGCTGGTGAGGGTGAAGAAAAGGGTGTTGCCGGTGGCCTTCCAGAAGCCCGGGTCCGTCAGGATCGCGACGTAGTTGTCGACGCCGACGAGGTCGGGGCTCTTGTTCAGGATGACGTTGTCCTGGAAGGAGTACCCCACGACCATCACGATCGGAACGATCATCAGGACGAAGAGCAGGATCAGGGTCGGCGACAGGAAGACGTACGCCTCGCCGGCCTTGCGGAGCTGGCGGGTGCGGCGCGAGGTGGGCCGTCCGGTGACGATCACCTCGGTGTCGGGGGGAGTGAGGGTGCGCATTGACATGGTGTGCGGCTTTCGATGAGCGGGATGCCACACCGCCAGGCGGTACGGTGCGGCATCCCGGATCAGGATCGGATCAGAACTCCGACGTCCATTCGTCCTGCGACTTCTTCAGCGCGTCGCTCATGGACTGCTGACCGTCGAGGGCTGCCTGGAACTGCTCGCCGAACTGGCGCATCAGGTCCTCGGCGACGGGCAGACCGGTGAACTCGTTCGCCGGGTAGCCCTTCTTGTAGATGTCGAAGGCGGTCTTGAACAGCTCGTCGTCTTCGACGAAGGTGGGCACGCTCTCGGTGTTGCCCGGGAACGCCTTGGCCATCGTCGACAGCTCGCTGTTGACGTCCTTGCCCATCAGGAACTGCACGAGCTTGAAGGCGGCGTCCTTGTGCTCGGAGTTTTCGGCGACGCCGATGCCCCACGAGGCGTAGGGGATGCCGCGCTCGCCGGAGAAGCCGTCTTCGGCGGGGATCGCCGAGATCGAGAACTTCAGGTCGGGGTTGGACTCGCGGATGAGGTTGATGTGCGCGAGCGAGTCGATCATCATGCCCACGCGGCCGTTCGTGAACTCCTCGACCTTGTCCTGCTCCTTCATGGTGAACGAGCCCGGCGCGATGACGCCGTCCTTCCACAGCTGCTGGATGTAGTCGGTCGCCGACGAGACGTCGGAGTTCGTCAGGTCGGGCTTGCCGTCCTTGAGCATCGATCCGCCCGAGGCCCACACCCACGACATGACGTCGTTCTGCACGCCGTTGGGGGCTTCGAGCGAGAGCGGAAGCACCCACCCGGAGACGTCGCCGCCGAGGGCGGTGATCTTCTTCGCGGCGTCGGCGAACTCGGTGCGCGTGGACGGCGGAGCCGAGACGCCCGCCTGCGAGAGCAGACCGTCGTTCGTGAACATCGGGTAGACGAAGTTGACGACCGGGATCATGTACGTGCTGCCGTCGACCTTGATCTGGCTGGCGAGCTGGCTCTCGTCGTAGCCGGAGTCGCTCATGAGCTTCGACAGGTCGGCGATCACGCCCTGCTTGGCGAAGTCGCTGACCCACGCGCCGTCGAGACCGACGACGTCGGGCATGGTGCCGGATGCCGCTCCGGCGAAGAGCTGCTCCTTGGTGGAGGCGTACGGGCCGCTGACCAGGTCGACCTTGATGCCCGGGTTCTCCTTCTCGAACTGGTCCATGAGACCGCGGAATTGCCCGTCGCCCAGTTCGGGCTCCCACCACTGGGCGAATTCGATCGTGACGTCCCCGCCATCCGCGGGTGCGGCGTTGTTCGACGAGCACCCCGCCATCGCCAGGAGGGTCGTGGCCGCTGCTGCGACACCGACGAGCTTGAAGGCGTTCCGACGCCGGCGCCCGCTGTTGTCCATCGTTTCTCCTCGTTGAGATCTGCTGCATTTCGCGCTGTTCTGCGCGTTCTTGCATCTTTGAGCATGAGTATGCGCGTCCTTGCGGGAGAAGGTCAAGCGTTCGATGCAGATTCGTGACAATTCACGCACGAAAGCGCGCCAGAGAACCCAGATCACCGGCCAAAGCTGCTGTTCTTTGCCGTTTTCTCACAAATCCTGCGGATGCCGCAGCAGAACCGTGCTAAAGATGACGCCATGGACGGAAGCACAGCCACGACGAAGCGGCGGTTGCCGGCGGGCCGCAAGGCGGAACTCGCCGCCTACGTCGCCGACACCGGACAGGTCACGGTGGTCGACCTCGCCTCGCACTTCGGCGTCTCGATCGACACCGTCCGCCGCGATCTCGATCAGCTCGATCGCGAGGGCATCGTCGTGCGCACGCACGGCGGGGCCGTCAGCGCGATGTCGGTCCCCGGCCGTGATCGCGGGCTGGACGTGCGCCTGCAGATGCAGATCTCCGAGAAGGAGCGCATCGCCGCCCTCGCCGTCGAGCTCATCGAAGACGGCTCCACGCTCATGCTGAACGCCGGCACGACGACGCTCGCCGTCGCGCGCGCCCTGCGCAACCACCGCGACCTCACCATCGCGACGAACAACCTGCGCATCCCCGCCGAGATCTCGCCGTCGGTGTTCCGCGACCTCTTCATCTTCGGCGGAGCGGTCCGCACGATCACCCAGGCCACCACGGGCCCGGTGACCCTCGCGATGAACTCGCACTCCCCCGAGGTCGACATCCGCAGCGACTACGCCCTCATCGCGGTGGGGGCGGTCGACGGGTCGGGCTTCTCCACGAGCAACCTCGGCGACGCCACGATGATGACCGAGATGATCCAGAAGGCCGACCGCACGGCGATCCTCGCCGACTCCTCCAAGCTCGACCGGCGCCTGTTCGCGCAGATCGCCCCTCTCGAGAAGGCGGACTACCTCATCACCGACGCACCGCCGTCCGCGGAGCTCGCTGCAGCCCTCGCGGAGGCGGGCGTCACGGTCCTGACCCCCTGACGCTCAGTCGGCGACGAGGGGCACGCGCAGGATCGCGTCGGAATCGCCGCCTCCACGGTCGGTGTTGCTCGTCACGACCCACAGTGCACCGTCGGGGGCGACGACGACGTCGCGCAGCCGCCCGTACGTGCCGACGAAGTACTCCGACGCCGCGCCCAGGTCGGCGGTCGGGACGACGCGCACGCGCTGGCCGCGCAGGTTGGCGATCACCACCGCCCCGTCGATCACCGCGAGACCACTCGGACTGGCATCCGTCGGCGCCCACTGCTGCACGGGGTCCACGAAGCCCGCCTGCCCTCCCGTGCCCTCGACCTCGGGCCAGCCGTAGTTCGCACCCGGCTCGATGACGTTCAACTCGTCCCAGGTGTTCTGGCCGAACTCCGACGCGTACATGACGCCCGCGGCATCCCACCCGATGCCCTGCGGGTTGCGGTGACCGAGACTCCACACCGGCGAACCCGGGAACGGGTTGTCGGCAGGTATGGCCCCGTCGGGCTCGACGCGCAGGATCTTGCCGCCGAGCGAACCGGAATCCTGGGCGGCACCGGGCTCGGAGGCATCTCCGGCCGTGACGTACAGCAGACCGTCGGGGCCGAAGGCGATGCGCCCGCCGTTGTGGATGTTCGCCGAGGGGATGCCGTCGACCACCGTCTCGGCGGCGCCCAGGCGCAGCGAGCCGGGCTCGCCCTCGAGGGGGAGACGCATCACGCGGTTGTCGTCGGCCGTCGTCGCGTAGGCGTACAGGAACCCGTCGGAGACGGCGATGCCGAGCAGGCCTCCTTCGCCGCCGGGCGCGACCCCGGGTACCTCGCCGACCACTCGCGTGGATCCGTCGACGATCTCGAGCACCTCGCCGGTGTCGCGTTGGCTCACCAGCGCGGTGTCCGCGTCGAAGGCGACAGACCACGGGGTCGTGAGCCCCTCGACCACCGTGGTCGGCTCCGGAGAGAGGGCGAGCGGTGCATCGGAAAACGACGACGGCGACGGCGACGGCGACGGGGCAATGGACGAGGGCGGCGCGGGGCTCGGGGTGCCGGCATCCGTCTGCCGTTCGGCAGCGCATCCGGCGAGGGCGGCGAGCGCGAGCGCCCCGACGGCGGCCGCGGTCGCGCGCAGCGGAACAGTGGCGGTGGTCATGGCTCTCCTCGTCGGGGTCCGTGGATCTCCGGGATACCCGCCCGACCTGAGTTCTCGGTGAGGGTTGCGCCGCCTCGCGTCGCGCGGGGGCGAGCGTCGTTCGCGGGTGACCTCCATCTGGCGGGCGGGTGAGAGGTCGGAGGACCCTGCCGTGGGGGTGACGCCGCCGCGCTCCGCCGCGCGGCCCTCGTGATGGGGCCGGACGACACTCCACCCGCCCGGGTCGACGTCGGCACGCCCCTCAGCCGGGATAACGGGGGTCCTTGTATGAGGATGCCCAACCCCGTCCTCGCCCACCAAGGAGCACCCGTGTCCTCATCGTCCTCACCCACGCCCGCGCGCCGGCGCCGCCGCCTCGCGCTGCCCGTCGTCCTCGCCGGCAGCATCGCCTCGCTGATCCTCGCCCTCGGGCTCTCACCCACCGTCGCCGCTTTCACTGCGTCGATCCAGAACACGATCAACACCGCCGGCGCGGGCTCGCTGATCATGCAGGAGAACGACTCCACCGGGCAGATCGTCTGCAAGAGCACCGACGGTGCGAGCGGGGTGTCCACGAACAGCGCCACGTGTTCGACCATCAACAAGTACGGCGGCGACTTGGCGATGGCACCGGGCCAGACGGTCACGACGAACATCCCGATCCTGAACGCCGGAACGCTCGACGCGAAGGGCTTCACGCTGACCCCCGGCGCGTGCACCCAGTCGGCCTCGAGCACGGTCTACGGCTCCGCCACCGACCTGTGCTCGCAGATGAAGATCAAGATCACCTCCGGCGCCTTCGTCCTCTACGACGGCACCGTCGCCGGCCTGTCGTCGACGATCGACATCCTCGACAAGGTGGGGGCCTCTTCGCTCCCGGCCGGTTCATCGGCGACCTTCACGTTCGCGGTGACCCTGCCGAGCACCCTCGACGCCAGCTACTCGAACCTGAAGGTGTCGCAGCCGCTCACCTGGACGTTCTCGTCCTGAGCCCCGCCCCGTGACCGACACCCTCGAAGCTCCGCCCGCCCGGGGTCGTCGCGGATCCGCTTTACCGGTGGCGGTCGTGATCGCGTTGCTCGCGGTCGCGATCGCCACCGTTCTCGGGGCCACGGGCACCCGTCTGTTCGTCGTCGAGACCCCGAGCATGGCCGAGGCGGCGCCCGTCGGCACGCTCGTCGTGACGGAGCCCCGCAGCCACTACGACGTGGGCGATGTCCTGACGTACACGCACGACGACCGCACGATCACGCACCGCATCGTCGAGACCGACGGCGACGTCTTCCGCACGCGTGGCGATCTCAACGGCTCCGCCGACCCGTGGGACGTGCGTCCCGATCAGATCATCGGCGCGGCCACGCTCATCGCACCCGGACTCGGGTTCGTGCTGAAGGCCGCCCCCTGGCTCCTGCTCGGCGCGATTCTCGTCGAGGCGCTCGCGCGGGCGCGCTCCGGCCGTCGCGCGTGGGCGTGGAGCGTCCGGTTGACCGGATGGGCGGTCGTGATCACGGCGCTGACCTTCTGGCTCCGACCGTGGTTCAACATGGTGCTGCTCGATTTCCGCGCCGCCGACAGCGGCGACGGAGCCCTCATGCACGTCGTGAACACCGGCATCCTGCCCCTGCTCGTCGACACGACCCGTCTGATCAGTGGCGAGCAGGCGACGGTGCTGTCCACTCATCGCATCGCTTCGGGTGCGTACTCGCTCACTCCCGTGCCCGACCCCGACCTGCCGGCGCGCATCCTGCTCGTGCTCCTGTGCCTTCTGCCCTTCTTCGCGTCCCTCCTGATCTGCGAGAGCGACGTCGTGCCGGCCGGGGGCGTGCGCGTCCGCGCCGATCGTCGCGCGCGCACGGTGCTCGTCCCCGTGGCCATCGCGACCCTCGTCGCTGTGATCGCGCTCACCTGCGTCGGCGGAAGCCAGGCCGCCCTCTCCGCATCGATCCGCAACACCTCCGACACGGCGGGGGCGATCAATCAGGACTGCCGCTTCGCCGTGACCCGCCTCGCCGCCGAGAACCCCTCCGACCTCTACGCCGCGTACGCGATGTCGGCGACCTCGACGGCATCCGAGACCGACATCTCGGGCCACGGTCGCACCGGCACCTGGCGCAAGCCCCCCACCACCTCGGGCTCGGTAGGATGCCGACGCGACAGCCCCGCCAGATCCGTGACCTTCGACGGCTCGCAGTGCCTGTACGTGCCCGGCCAGCTCGACCCGCAGACCTACAGCCTCGAGGCGTGGTTCTCGACCACCTCGGCCCCGAGCGGCAAGATCGTGGGGTTCGGCACCGACCCGGCACCCGAGAACGAGAACCACTGGGACCGCCACATCTACCTCGACGCGACCGGGCGCATCGTCTACGGCAACTTTCCCGACGCCTTCGCCCTGATCGCCACGCCCGCGGGCAGAAGCTACGCCGACGGAGCGTGGCACGCGGTGGTCGCGACGCTCTCGAGCTCCGGTATGCAGCTGTACGTCGACGGTGCACTCGTCGGTAGCGACGGCGCCACCCGAGGCCAGTGGTACGACGGCTACTGGAAGTTCGGATGCGGCAAGACCGATTTCTGGACGTCGCAGACCGGTCCCGCCGCGAGCGACCCCGCCTTCTTCACGGGCTCGATCCAGTACGGCGCGATCTACGACCGGGTCCTGACGGCCGCGGAGGTCGAGGACCACTGGCTCGCCGGCACCGGGTGACGTGGATGCCGACCGGAGACGACCGGCCGGGGTGTCGCCCGGACGGACCCGCGGGGCGAGATGGTCGCCGCGACGCCCGGAGCGCCGCGGCGACGCGCGTCAGGCGACGACCCGCTCGGGGGCCGGGGCCTCGTCGTCGAACTCCACCTCGGGCCTGCGACGGCGGAAGCCGCGGGTGAGCACCGCCAGCCAGATCACACCCACACCGATCCACACGAGCCCCACGGTCAGGGCGAGGGGCGACAGGCTGAACCACAGCCAAGCGGTCAGCGCGAAGCCCAGGCCCGGCAGCACCCCGTACCGGAAGATCGCCGCGCCCCCGCGCCGACGCTCGTCGATGAGGAAGTGCTTCACGACCGAGAGGTTGACCAGCGAGAACGCGGCGAGCGCGCCGAAGCTGATGAGGGATGCCACGGTGTTCAGGTCGGCGAAGAGCGCGGCGAGAGAGACGACACCGACGAAGAGGGCCGCACCGATCGGCGTGCGGTACCTCGTGCTGAGCCGGGCGAAGAAGCGCGGGAGCACACCGTCGCGGCCCATCGCGAAGAGGATGCGCGAGACGCTCGCCTGGGAGGCGAGGGCCGCCGCGATGCAGCCGGCGATGTAGGCGACGAGGAAGAACACCTCGAGCCAACGGCCCGCCGACATCTCCATGATCTGGTTGGCCGCGGCATCCGGATTCTCGATGTCGGCCACGTTCGGGATCACCAGCGTCGACACGTAGGCGATGACGGTGAAGATGAGTCCGCCGATGACCGTCGTGAGGACGATCGCCCGGGGAACCGTGCGCTCGGGGTCGCGCGCCTCTTCGGACATCGTCGAGATCGCATCGAATCCGAGGAACGACAGCGCCAGCATCGCCGCGCCGGCCAGGAGCCCCGGGAAGGTGAGGCCCGCGTCGTACAGCGGCTGCAGCAGCGAGACGCCCGGGTTCTGCAGCACGTGCAGCACCGCGCACACCACGAACACCGCGGCGAAGACGAGCTGCAGGCCCACGAGCACGAGGTTCGCGTTGCGCACGACCGTGACGCCGACGATGTTCAGGCCCGTGATCAGCAGGACCCCGGCCAGGGCGAACACCCACGGGGGGATCCCCGGCAGCTGCGCGTTGAGGTAGATGCCGATCAGCACGTAGTTGATCAGCGGCAGCAGCAGGTAGTCGATCATGAGCGACCAGCCGGTGAGGAAGCCGACCGTGCCGCCGAAGGCGCGGCGGGCGTAGGTGTAGGCGCTTCCGGCGCGCGGGAACGCCTTCACGAGAGCGGCATAGCTGAACGCCGTGAAGAGCATCGCCACGAGGGTGACGAGGTAGGCGGTCGGCACGTGGCCGCCCGTGGTGACGGCGACGAGGCCGTAGGTCGTGAACACGGTGAGGGGCACCATGTACGCCAAGCCGAAGATGACCAGGGAGGGAACTCCCATGACTCGCCGCAGCGAGGTGTCGGTGGAGGTCACGCGCTTTCCTGTTCGGGTCAGACGGCGGCGGGTTCGGGGACCGGCGCCGTATAGGTGCGGATACCGCGTCGCCAGGTGCCCCGGATTCGGGCATCGGCGATGCGGTCGGCGGGGCCGCGGCGCACGTCGCGGTCGAGCCAGACGAGGTCGGCGCGCATGCCGGGACGCAGGGTCCCGCGGGTGGCATGGTCGCCGGCCTGGTGGGCCACGCCGCTCGTGGCGGCGTCGATGGCTTCGGAGAGGGTGAGTCGTTCGTCGGGCTGCCAGCCTCCGGCCGGTCGGCCGGCGGCGTCCTGCCGCGTGACGGCGGTGCGGAGCCCCACCAGGACGTCGGGCGAGGTGACGGGCCAGTCGCTGCCGAAGCTGAGGCGTGCTCCGGCATCGCGGGCCGCACGCATGCGGTACTGCCGCTCGCGGTGGGGGCCGAGGCGCGGGAGGGTGAGCTCGGTCATGACGTCGTCGGCCATCGCCCACTGCGGCTGGAAGCAGAACGTCACGTCGAGGTCGGCGAGACGGGGCAGGTCGGCGGGGTCGACCACCTGCGCGTGCGCGATGGTCAGCCGTCGGCCGCGCCGCAGGCTCTCGCGGATGCCCTCCGCCGCATCGAGGGCGGCGCGCACCGCGGCGTCGCCGATGGCGTGGAGATGCACGTCGAAACCCGCGGCGTCGCACGCGGCGACGGCATCGACGAGCTGATCGGGCCGCCAGTTGGGCAGGCCGCGCGTGCGGGCGTCGTGGTAGCACTCGAGCAGGTGGGCCGTGTGGTTCTCGAGGATGCCGTCGACGAAGAACTTCACGGTGCGGCAGGTCAGCCCGGGCGCGGCCGACACCTGCGCGGCCGTCTTTCGCAGCTCGTCGAGCTGAGCGGGCCAGCGGGTGGGGTCGGCGCGCAGCGCGAGGTCGACGTCGACCGCCAGGCGTCCGGCGCGCGCGGCGGCGATCCACGTCGGCACGTCGGGCGTCTCGGTCCACGCCTCCTGCACCCACGCGATGCCATGTGCGGCGAGGGCGGCGGTGGCGGCGGCGAGCGCCTCTACGTCGGCGGCGAGAGAGGGGCGCGGAGCGTGGTCGAGCACGAGGTCGATCGCCGGACGCTCGATGAGGGTCCCCGAGGGCGAGCCGTCGGCTCGACGCACGATGCGGCCGAGCGCGGGGTCGGGGGTGTCGGCGTCGACCCCGGCGGCACGCAGCGCCGCGGAGTTGACCCACACGGTGTGGTAATCCCAGGCGTGCAGCACGACGGGGCGGTCGGGCACGGCGTCGTCGAGCCAGCGCGCGTCGAACAGGCCGCCCTCGACGATCGTCGCGTCGTAGCTGCCGCCGACGAGCCATGCGGCATCGGATGCCGCGGCCCACTCCCGCACGCGCTCGACGATCTCGGCCACACGGGCGGCGTCGCGCAGGGCGGGTCCAGTGCGCTCGCGACCGGCCAGCAGCGGGTGCGCATGGCCGTCGCCGAAGGCGGGCAGCAGCAGCCCCCCGTCGAGGTCGACGTGCTCGGCGTCGGACGACACGGGATGCGCGTCGTCGACCACGACACCGTCGACGACGACGAGACGGTCGATGTCGGGCTGCTGCCCGTCGACCCGAATCGTCCCGCCGGTGAAGACGACGATCGCCATGGAAAACCTCCTCGTGACCCACGCTGTGAGAAACATACAGCGTAGGTTTCTTGAACGCTACGACGAGTTCTCCCCCGCTCCCGGCCGTTTCGCCGACTCGTCACGAACGCCTTACACGTTCGAAACACATCGCATCGCGTAGCGTGGTCGAACCCCACCGAAAGGCCCCGCCGTGCCCCGGCCGACCCAGCCCAAGCTCTCGCGCGACGCGATCGCCCGTGCCGCGCTCGCCCTCATCGACCGCGACGGCAGCCAGGGGGCGAGCATCCGCCGGGTCGCCGACCGCCTCAAGGTGCACCCGACCTCGCTCTACAACCACGTGCCGAATCTCGCCGCGTTGGTCGAAGACGTCCGCGCCCTCGTGTCGGCGCGCATCGATTCGTCATACCTCCGCGAACGCGAATGGGAGGAGGGCCTACTGCTGTGGGCGCGCTCCTACCGCGACGCCTTCCGCCGGCATCCGAAGACCATCCCCCTGCTGATGTCGCAGAGCTCGTCGGCTCCCCTGCTGATGTCGCAGTACGAGGACTTCGCGATCGCCGCGGAACGCGTCGGCTGGTCGAGCGACGACATCCTCCCGCTGCTGACTGCTTTCGAGTCGTTCATCATCGGCAGCGTGCTCGACATGACCGGCCCCTCGGTCATGTTCGACCCGTCGGGGCAGGAGCAGGACGTCCCCCGCTTCGCGGCTGCCTACGACACGCTCTCGAGCCACGACCCGGCCGACCCGGTGGCCACGCGCGCGTTCGAGCTCGGCCTGTCGCTGCTCATCGCGGGAGCGCGTCCCCGCCCTCCCGCGTGAGCCCGGCTCACATGCGCGCGTAACGCGCGCGGGCGAAGCAGAACAGCCCGTACACGACGAGTCCGGCGCCCACGAGCCAGAGCACGATCTGACCGAACGGCAGCCCGGCCAGCGAGCGCAACGCCGCGTCGAGACCGCCGGCGGCGTTCGGGTCGTGCGCGAAGGCCGCGACAAGGAACAGGATTCCGGCGACACCGATCGCAATGCCCTTGGCGATGTAGCCCACCATGCCGAACGTCCGGATGCCGCGACCCGCGGTTCCGCCGGGGCTCGAGATGTTCTTCATGAAGGCCTTGGTGATTCCGCGGATGATGAAGGCGACGCCGATGGCGGCCACGGCGAGGCCGATGACCACCAGGACCACGACGCCGGCGGGTGTCGCCATCAGCTGCGCGCTCATCGTGCGCGACTGCTCCCCCGAGTCGGAGCTGCCTCCCGAGACCACCGTGAAGGCGGTGAGGGCGATCGCCGCATAGGCGACGGCGGTGCCGACGTCCTTCGCGCGATGGGCCCATCGCTTCTTGGTGTCGGGGTCGCGCTCGGCGACGGCTTCGGCGATCTGCCAGACCGCGAGGGCGGCGAGACCGATCACGATGACCCACAGCAGCAGCATTCCGGCCGGTGCCTTCGCGACCTGGCCCAGCGCCCCGCTCTGGTCGGCGGTGTCGCCGCCGCTGCCGGTGGCGATCGAGATCGCGATGACCCCGATCAACAGGTGCAGCAGCCCCAGCACCACGTAGCCGATGCGCGCCGCCACTCGGAAGGCGGTGGAGTCCTGCGCTTTGTCGGCGGCGGCGGAAGCGGAGGCGGAGGCGGAAGTCATCCGGGCACGATAGCGCTCAGGAAGCCGCGGCGACCACCCGTTGCGCGCGACGCACTCTCCATACTTCGACGAGCGCCCACACCAACGTCGACACGGCGACGCCCTCGAGTAGGCCCGCCGTCACGTCGGAGAGCCAGTGCGCGTGCAGGTAGGTGCGACTCCACATCATCAGCAGGACCCACACCGCCCCGGCGACCCAGATCCACCCGCGGCGCAGGATGAGCGCGAGGGTGATCGCGATGGTCGTCGCCACGGCGGTGTGCCCCGAGGGGAACGAGGTCGCCTGGGTCTCGGCGAGGGAGTCGGCCGGTCGGGCGCGGGCGATCACGGACGCGAGCGGCGCACCGATCAGCACGACGAGGGCGATCGCCCCCGCGACGTTGAGGGCGTCCCAGGGGCGCTTGATCAACAGGAAGACGATGGTGGTCGAGACGCCGATGACGATCATGCCGATCGTGCCGCCGACGGTGGCCGGGATCCACGCGACGATCACCAGGACGGGGTTGGCCAGGGCGGCCATCGCGTCGTCCCACCACTGATCGAACGCCAGCGGGGCCCCGCCGTCGAGGTCGACGGCCAGGCGCAGGGCCACGAACAGCACCGTCGCGATCACTCCCACGATCAGGGCGATGGGGCGACGCGCGTCGGACGTCGGTCGATCTGGCAGGATCGCGGGCTCGTCGGTGGTGGCATCCATCCGCGCATCGTCTCAGGAAGGGGGTGATTCGGGCTAGCCGTTGCCGAGAGCAGGCGAAACACTTCTCGTGCAGATTTTTCTCGAAACCGCAAAACAAACAGTGTAGGTTTTGGCCATGACCTCCGAGGCCCTCACCGTCGTCGACGCCGACATCGACAGCCTGCGCCACGCCCTCGACGCCGGTCGCATCACGAGCGTCGAGCTCGTCGCGCGCTACCTCAACCGCATCGCGGCGTACGACCGCTCCGGCATCCGCCTCAACAGCGTGCCGGTGCTCGACCCCCGCGCGTTCGCCGCGGCACGCGCGTCCGACCTGCGCCGCGCACAGGGGCAGACGCTCGGCCCCCTCGACGGCATTCCCTTCACGGCGAAGGACAGCTACCGCGTCGAAGGCCTGCCCGTGGCATCCGGATCCCCCGCCTTCCGCGACCTCGTCGCGGGCGACGACGCCTTCGCCGTCGAGCGGCTGCGCGAAGCCGGCGCCGTGTTCCTGGGGCTCACCAACATGCCTCCCATGGCCGCCGGCGGCATGCAGCGCGGGGTGTACGGCCGCGCCGAATCGCCCTACAACGGGGACTACTTGGCATCCGCCTTCGGCTCCGGCTCGTCCAACGGATCGGGCACCGCCACCGCGGCGAGCTTCTGCGCCTTCGGACTCGGCGAAGAGACCTGGTCGTCGGGTCGCGCGCCCGCCTCGCACAACGCCCTGGTGGCGTACACGCCCTCGCGCGGGATGATCTCGGTACGCGGCAACTGGCCCCTCGTCCCGACGATGGACGTCGTCGTGCCGCACACGCGATCGGTCGCCGACCTGCAGCTCGTGCTCGACGCGGTCGTCGTCGACGACGCCGAGACCGAGGGCGACCTCTGGCGCACGCAGCCGTTCATCGACCTCCCGCGCCCGTCGGAGGTGCGCCCCGAGTCGTTCGCGGCGCTCGAGCCGTTGCCGCTCGCGGGCCTGCGCCTCGCCGTGCCGCGCATCTACGTCAACGGCGATCCCGACAACGCCTCGCCCATCGTCACGCGCGACAGCGTGATGGCCCTCTGGAACGACCTGCGTGCCGACCTCGAAGCCGCGGGTGCCGAGGTCGTCGAGACCGCCTTCCCCGTCGTCGAGCGCTACGAGAAGCTGCACGCGGGCGACGAGGACTTCCTCGACCGCGGATTCGTCACGCGCACCTTCCTCGATGACGAGGTGGGCGATCTCGCGGTGTGGGCGATGGACACGTTCCTGCGCACGAACGCCGACCCGCGGCTCCCCCGCCTGGCCGATGCCGAGGCGGCCCTGATCTTCCCCCACCCACCGGGAGCGCTTCCCGACCGCTACGGCATCTGGCACTACGACATCTCGTACGACATCGGCGAGTACGTCGACCGTGCGCAGCAGTGGAACCCCGACTGGCGCGACGTGCCGAGCCTCGAAGAAGGGCTACGCGGCCTCGAGCACACCCGCCGCGTCGACTTCGAGGAGTGGATGCAGGCCGAGGGCATCGACGCGGTCGTCTTCCCCACGCAGTCCGACGTGGGCCCCGCCGACGCCGACGTGAACCCCGCCTCGGCCGACATCGCGTGGCGCAACGGCGTGTGGGTCTCGAACGGCAACCTCGTCCCCCGCCACCTCGGCATCCCCACCGTCACCGTGCCGATGGGGACGATGGCCGACACCCGGATGCCGGTGGGCCTGACCCTCGCCGGTCCCGCCTACAGCGACACCCGCCTCGTGCAGCTGGCCCAGGCGATCGCGGCCCTCGGCGAGCGCCGCACGACGCCGCCGCGCACCCCCGCCCTGCCCGACGAGGCGCTGTTCGCCGACCCGCGCCCGGCGGCGGAGGGCGACCTGTCGGTCACGGTCGACGACGTCGTGCGCGAGGGCGAGCGCGTGAGCGTCACGGCCACCGTCGCCGGGGGGACGGCCGTCGACGTCGCGCTCTTCGTCGACGGCGTGCGCGTGCCCCTCCGGGTGGACGGCGACCGTGTGAGCGGTGTGGCCCAGGTCTCACCCGACTTGTACGGTGAGGCCGTGAGCGCGTGGGTCGCTCCCTCCGGCCCGCTCGTCGTGGTCGCCGTCCGTGACGCCGGTGGAGCCGTCGCCGGCGCCGTCGCCACGGCATCCGACTCTTCCCTCTGACACCCGAATCGCCCGAGGACACCATGACCGACATCGCGCCGACCCCGGTCTTCGACTACTTCAGCCAGGTCGATCTGCCCACTCCGACGCTCTCCGACGACGAGGTGCAGCGCCTGTTCGCCGACACGTTCGGCGTCGAGATCGACGTGCAGGCTCTCGGCAGTCAGCAGGATCAGAACTTCCGCGTCTTCGCCCGGGGTTCGGCCGAGCCGCTCGGCGTGCTCAAGCTCAGCAACCCGGTCTTCAGCGAGGCCGAGATCGAGATGCAGGATGCCGCGGCGGCACGCGTCGCCGAGCGCAGCCCGCAGGTGCGCATCCCGCGCATCGTCGTGGGGCCGCGGGGCGCGATGTCGACGTGGTGGGAGTCCAGCCAGGGCCGCATCCACGCCCGGGTGATCGAGAACATCGCCGGCCGCACGCTGATGGGCTCGGGATACCTCTCCCCCGCGACGGTGGAGAACATGGGCGCGCTGTCGGCGGCGGTGAGCCTGTCGCTCGCCGACTTCACCCACCCCGCGAGCGCCCGCGTGCTGCAGTGGGACCTCCGCCACGCCGAGCGCGTCATCGACACCCTGCTCCCCCTCGAACCGGATGCCGGGGTGCGGGCGATCGTGCAGCGCGCGGCCGACGCCGCCCGAGCGGCTCTCGCCCCGGTCCGCGATCGGCTCCCCGTCCAGGCCGGGCACTTCGACGTCACCGACGACAACGTGCTGTGCGCCCCCGGCGCCGCGGTCCCCGACGCGGTCATCGACTTCGGCGACGTGTGCGCGTCGTGGCGCGTCGGCGAGATCGCGGTGACCGTCTCTTCGGTGCTGCACCACGACGATGCGACCCCCGAGACCGCCTTCCCCGCCATCCGCGCGTTCGACCAGGTACGCGACCTGACCGACGACGAGCTCACCGCGCTCTGGCCCCTGGTCATCCTCCGCGGCGCGGTGCTCGTGCTCAGCGGCCGCGCGCAGGTGCGCCTCGACGACGAGAACGAGTACGCCAGCGTCGCGCTCGACCGCGAGTTCCGCATCCTCGAGCAGGCGGCATCCGTCCCGATCCCCGTGATCACGGCCGCGACCCGGGCGGCCCTGGGGCGCTCCCGCTCCGAAGAGCCCGCGTGGACCGGCGCTCCGGTGCTCTCGCTCGGCCGTCACGTCGAGCTCGACGCCGCGACGGAGTCGCCGCTGAACGACGAGGGCGCCTGGCTCGATGCCTCGACCCTCGACGACGCGGCAATGGCCGCCCTCGACGCGGGCGCCGACGTCGTGACGGTGCCCGCATGGCGCGCGCGCCTGACCGGAACGACCGACCCGCTGCCCCCGACCCCCGAGACCGTGCCGACCGATGTGCTCGTCTGGCTTGCGAACCCGGCCGACGCCGACGACGCCCTGGTGTGGACGGTGGGCGCCGAGAGCGTGACGACCCTGCCCGCCCGCACGCGCCTCTCGGCTCGGCGACCGCTCGACGCACACGTTCCCCCGCGGCGCACCACCCGCGCGCTGGCCGACGCGTGGCGCGAGGTGGCCGGCGACCCCGGCGCCGTGATCGGCGTTCCGGCCGCGGCCCCGACCCCCGACGACCTCCTCGCTCGGCGCCACGAGGTGCTCGCGGAGGTGCAGGAGCACTACTACGCCGCTCCCCCGCGCATCGAGCGCGGCTGGCGCGAGCACCTCGTCGACGTCGACGGCCGGGTCTACCTCGACATGGTGAACAACGTCGCCTCGGTCGGTCACGCGCACCCTCACGTG
Organism: Microbacterium sp. JC 701; assembly: GCF_021026215.1. Classification (NCBI taxonomy): domain Bacteria; kingdom Bacillati; phylum Actinomycetota; class Actinomycetes; order Micrococcales; family Microbacteriaceae; genus Microbacterium; species Microbacterium sp. JC 701. The sequence continues at coordinate 702,186 of NZ_JAJNCV010000001.1, read as the reverse complement.
GTCGCGGCGGGCTCGCGCCAGATGTGCCTGCTGAACACGAACTCGCGCTTCCACTACCGCGCGATCACCGACTTCGCGGATCGCATCGCGGCGACCCTCCCCGATGGCTTCGACACGGTGTTCTTCGTCAACTCCGGCTCCGAGGCCACCGACCTCGCGATCCGCCTGGCGATGGCCGCGACCGGCCGACCCGACATCGTCGCGATGCGCGAGGCGTACCACGGGTGGACCTACGCCAGCGATGCGGTGTCGACCTCGATCGCCGACAACCCGAACGCGTTGTCCACCCGCCCCGCGTGGGTGCACACCGTCGACGCCGCCAACTCCTACCGGGGCAAGTACCGGGGGGCGGATGCCGAGAAGTACGCGCCCGAAGCCGTCGCGGTCATCGACGAGCTCGCGGCATCCGGTCGCCCTCCGGCGGGGATGATCGCCGAGACCTATTTCGGCAACGCGGGCGGAGTCGCTCTTCCCGACGGCTATCTGACCGAGGTGTACGCCGCGATCCGCCGCCACGGCGGGCTCGCGATCGCCGACGAGGTGCAGGTCGGCTACGGCCGCCTCGGTGAATGGTTCTGGGGCTTCGAGCAGCAGGGGGCGGTGCCCGACATCGTCGCGGTGGCGAAGTCCATCGGCGGCGGCCACCCCCTCGGCGCCGTCATCACGCGGCGCGAGGTCGCCGACCGCTACCGCACGCAGGGGTACTTCTTCTCGTCCACCGGAGGCTCGCCCGTGTCGTCGGCGATCGGCATGGCCGTGCTCGACGTGATCGAGCAGGAGGGGCTGCAAGAGAACGCTCGGGTCGTCGGCGGTCACCTCAAGCGACGCCTCGAGAAGCTCGGCGAGAAGCACGACCTCATCGGCACCGTGCACGGCTCGGGCCTGTACCTGGGCGTCGAGTTCGTGCGCGACCGCGAGACCCTCGAACCCGCCACCGCCGAGACCGCCGCGATCTGCGACCGCCTGCTCGAGCGGGGCGTCATCATGCAGCCCACCGGCGACTTCCAGAACGTTCTGAAGATCAAACCGCCGCTGGTGGTCACGCAGGCGTCGGTCGACGTCTTCGTCGACGCGCTCGATCACGTCCTGACCACCGGATTCTGACCCGCCCCGACCCTCGAGGAGCACGCCATGTGGCGCATGCCCGCTGAAACCGCCCCCCACGAACGCACGTGGATGGCCTTCCCGCGCGAGGGCTTCACCCTCGGAGACGGAGCCGAGGCCCGCGAGGAGGGCTACCGCGCGTGGACCGACGTCGCCCACGCGGTCGCGCAATTCGAGCCGGTGACGATGGTCGTCGACCCCACCGAGACCGCGCGCGCCCGGCGCATGCTGTCGGCGGGGGTCGAGATCGTCGAGGCGCCGCTCGACGAGTTCTGGATGCGTGACGTGGGCCCGACCTTCGTCACCGACCCCGATCGTCCCGGGGCGCTCGGCGCGGTCGACTGGATCTTCAACGGCTGGGGCGCCCCCGACTGGGCCGAGTGGCAGAAGTCGGCCGGCATCGCACGCGTGGTCGCCGAGCACATCGGCGCCGAACGCATCGGCTCGCTTCTCGTCGCCGAGGGCGGCGGCCTGCACGTCGACGGCACCGGCACCGTGCTCCTCACCGAGACCGTGCAGCTCGACCCGCGCCGAAACCCCTTCGCCGACCGCGCCCGCGTCGAGGCCGAGATGGCCCGCACGATCGGGGCGACGGATGCCGTGTGGCTCTCGCGCGGACTCACCCGCGACTACGACGAGTTCGGCACGAACGGCCACGTCGACATCGTCGCGACCTTCGCGTCACCGGATCACGTGCTCGTGCACGAGCAGACGGATGCCGCCCACCCCGACTTCGAGGTGTCGCAGCTCGTGCGCCGTGAGCTGTCCGACGCGTTCGCCGCGCGGGGCCGCGCGGTGACGATCACCGGTGTGCCCGCCCCCGCCACCCTCCGCGACGACGAGGGCTGGGTCGACTGGAGCTACATCAACCACCTCGTCACCAACGACGGCGTCGTGCTCTGCGGCTTCGGCGAGGAGTCCGCCGACGCCCGCGCCCGCGCGATCATCGGCGACGCCTACCCCGGTCGGCGCGTCGTGACGGTCGACGCCCGCCCGCTGTTCGACCGCGGCGGCGGCATCCACTGCATCACCCAGCAGCAGCCGCGGGTGTGAAGCGCGAAGCGGGTGAAGACGACGCGAGCGCGGCGGCGCTTCAGGCGGGTGACGGGCGCGCAGCCGCCAGCACGAGCGGGTCGCTGCATCCTCGCGCGAAGCCTCGGATGCGCCGATCCATGTCGCGCTGGAGCAGTAACGTGCCGATCCGTTCGGCGAGCGGCGCCAGCCACCGGGGCCGGCACGCGAAGTTGTAGCGCCAGACCGCGAGCGTGCTGCCGGGGTCGTCGGCGACGGGCGTGAACTTCCACCCGCCCGCGAGACGCTCGAAGAACCACGACCCCTTCGTCATCTTCATGCCGACGTTCGACGGCGGGTTGTAGGAGACGTATTCGCTCTCCATCCGGAAGCCGAAACGCTGCACGGTGTATGTCCGCACGCCCTTCCCCGGGGCGGTCGCGCCGTCGACGAAGTACTGGCGTCGGATGAACGGATCCCATCGCTTGCGGATCTCGCCGGTGGTCTGCGAGACGGCGAACGCCGTGCGCGCATCGACCGGGACGACACAGCGGGACTCGATGACGGGCATGGACTCATCGTGGCAGGCCGCGGGCGGGTGAGGATGGGGCTGGGCGCGGCTGCCTGGGGGGCGACTCAGCTTCTGCGGGCTCTGACGACGATGGCGGTGCCGTAGGCGGCGATGGCGAGCCCAGCGATGATCATCACGGGTCCGTAGACGCCGGCGGGAATCTGCAACCGTCCAACGAGGTCGTCGTCGTCCACGAACGCGGTGACAGCGCCGCCGCCGATGGCCACGACGACGCCCATCACGAGAAAGAACCATCCGACTCGTGGGGGATTTCTCTCCATCCGGGAATGGTGTCGGGTCAAGCACCCGCGGCGCAACCCGTTCGTCGCGGGTCGGGGAGCGCGCCTGTGGTGGTGTATCTCGAATCCCCGTAAGCGCTCATTCGGCGGGCGGTTCGCCCAAAAAGCTCCCGCGGGCATGGGCGGAAATCGCCGATCCGAAGCCGGATCCGCACAGAAGGGAGATACGAAATGCGTGGGTAACAACGCCCTCGATAACGTCGGCGCGCGGTCTCGCTGGCGCACCGGATGAGGGCCACTCGTCACCTCGTCGCCGGCGCCGACGGCACTCCCGTAGGTCGCACACGGCCACCGTCCACGCGAAGAGGAACAGACACGATGCGCACTTCACGAATCGTCCCTGCAGCAGCACTTTCAGCGATCGCCGCCCTGGCGCTGGCGGGGTGCGTCGACAACTCGGCCGCCCAGAATGGCGGGTCGCCGTCGAGCTCCCCGTCCATCCAGGTGACGAAAGACGACGCCCTCGCCGCGGCCCTCCCCGAGGCCGTCCGCTCCTCCGGGAAGCTCGTCATCGGGATGGACGACACCTATCCGCCGAACGAGTTCAAGGACGCCGCGGGCAACCCCGTCGGCTGGGAGGTCGACCTGGCCAACGCGATCGCGTCCAAGCTCGGAGTGAAGGCCGACTTCGCGATCGCGAAGTTCGACAACATCATCCCCTCCGTGACGGGAGGAAAGGATGACTTCGGCATGTCGTCCTTCACCGACACGACCGAGCGCGAGCAGCAGGTCGACTTCGTCAACTACTACTCCGCGGGCATCCTGTGGGCGTCCGCAGCGGGTAAGACGGTCGATCCGAACAACGCCTGCGGCCTGAAGGTCGCTGTTCAGACGGCCACCTACGAAGACACCGACGAGGTCCCGGCCAAGTCCGCCGCGTGCACGCAGGCGGATAAGCCGGCCATCGAGGTCCTCCGCTACGACACGCAGGACGACGCCACCAACGCGGTCATCCTCGGCAAAGCCGACGCTCTCAGCGCGGACTCCCCCGTGACCCTCTACGCGATCTCGAAGACCGACGGCAAACTGCAGGCGGCCGGCGAGACCTTCGACGTCGCTCCCTACGGCCTCGCCGTGGCCAAGGGCTCGACGCTCACGCCGACCCTGCAGAAGACGGTGCAGGCGCTCATCGACGACGGCACCTACCGAGCGATCCTGGACCAGTGGGGCGTCTCGGACGGCGCCGTCACCACCGCCGAGGTCAACGCGGCATCGAAGGGCTGACCCCGTGTCACGAGCTCGCTCGAGCCGGTCGGGGGCGGGGACCATCCCGCCCCCGACCGGCGCTCCCGTCACCGAGTCGCTTCCGATCGTCAGGCTCAGGCACCCGTGGCGAGCGGTCTTCGCCGTCGTGCTCGTGCTCGCACTCGCGGGGTTCGTCGTCGATGCCGCCCAGCGCAGCGCTTACGGCTGGGAGTACGTCGGCACCTACGTCTTCGACAAACGCATCAGCGCCGCAGCCTTGGTCACCCTGCAACTCACCGTCTACTCGATGGCCATCGGCGTGGTCCTGGGACTGGCGCTGGCGGTGATGCGACTGTCTCCGAACCCCGTCGTGAAGTCGGTGGCGTGGCTGTACCTGTGGGTCTTCCGCGGGACCCCGGTGTACGTGCAGTTGGTGTTCTGGGGCTTGTTCTCACTGATCTATCCCCAGATCGTCCTCGGCGTTCCGTGGACGGACCTGCACATCGCTCTCGACCTCGCGTTCATGCAGAATGCGTTCCTCATCGCCGTCCTCGGATTGGCCCTGAATGAAGCCGCGTACATGGCGGAGATCGTGCGCGCCGGATTGCTCTCGGTGGACGACGGCCAAGAGGAGGCCGCGACAGCCCTCGGGATGTCATGGTGGCACTCGATGACCCGCATCGTGATCCCGCAGGCGATGCGCGTGATCATTCCGCCCACCGGCAACGAGGTCGTCTCCATGCTGAAGACCACGTCGCTCGTGGCCGCGATCCCCCTGACCACCGATCTCTACGGGGTCGCCCGCGACATCTCCGCCGTGACCTACACCCCGGTGCCGCTGCTCATCGTGGCGTCGCTGTGGTACCTCCTGTTCACGTCCGTCCTGATGATCGGGCAGCACTTCCTCGAGAAGCGCTTCTCCCGCGGAACCGGTCCGCGGCGACCGCAGAACCACCGACGCGCGCGGACCCTCGCCCTCTCCGCGGCCGCGAACGCACGTCACGACGGAGGCGACGAGTGAGCGATATCGGCGCCGTATCCGCGGCCGAGACCACACCCCTGGTCGTCGCCGAGCACGTTTCGAAGAGCTTCGGAGCACACAGGGTCCTGGAGGACATCTCGCTCTCCGTCGACCCGGGCGAGGTGCTGTGCATCATCGGCCCCTCCGGGTCGGGCAAGTCGACGTTGCTGCGCTGCATCAACCACCTGGAGCGTGTGGACGCGGGGAGGATCACGTTCGACGGTTCCGTCGTCGGCTATCGCCAGCAGAACGACCGGCTGTACGAGATGAAGCCGCGGGAGGTCGCCAGGCAGCGCCGCGAGATCGGAATGGTCTTCCAGCGCTTCAATCTCTTCCCGCACATGACCGCCCTCGAGAACATCATCGAAGCACCCGTCCGCGTCAAGCGCGTCCCGAAAGCCCGAGCGGTGGAGGCGGCGAAGGAGATGCTGGTCAGAGTCGGTCTGCACGACAAGGGCGACCATCATCCCTCGCAGCTGTCGGGCGGCCAGCAACAGCGGGTCGCCATCGCCCGAGCGTTGGCCATGGAGCCCCAGCTCATGCTCTTCGACGAGCCCACGTCAGCGCTCGATCCGGAGCTGGTGGGCGAGGTGCTCGACGTGATGAAGGGTCTCGCGCGCTCCGGCATGACGATGATCGTGGTCACGCACGAGATGGGCTTCGCGCGCGAGGTCGCGGACACGCTGGTCTTCATGGACGGCGGCGTCGTGGTGGAGTCCGGAGACCCCCGTGAGGTTCTCTCGAACCCGCAGCACGAGAGAACGCGCGCTTTCCTGTCGAAGGTGCTGTGACCGAGGAAACGACGAAGGCCCCGCATCCGTGAGGATTCGGGGCCTTCGTGGTGGCGGTGACGGTGGGATTTGAACCCACGGTAGGGGTGAACCTACACAACATTTCGAGTGTTGCACCTTCGGCCGCTCGGACACGTCACCGCCGACTAGCTTACGACACTCTCCGGGATGCCGCGAATCGGCGCGGGAGCGGGGCTCGACCCCCGTTCGTCCACCGTCGAACGATGCCACTGGAAGCGGTTCCCGACCGCTGCCAGGATCGAGCCATGAGTGTGATCGAGAACTCGAAGCTGACGGTCGTGGGAGCAGGCAGCGTGGGGGCCAGCGTCGCCTACGCCGCCCTCATCCGCGGGTCAGCGCGGCACGTCGCCCTGTACGACATCGCCGCCGAGAAGGTCGAGGCCGAGGTGCTCGACCTGGCCCACGGCACGCAGTTTACGGGGTCGAGCGACATCACCGGCGGGGCCGACGTCTCGGTCGCCGAGGGGTCGCACGTCGTCGTCATCACCGCCGGCGCGAAGCAGAACCCCGGTCAGACGCGCACCGAACTGGCCGCCACGAACGCCCGCATCATCGGCGACATGATGCCGAAGCTCCTCGAGGTCGCCCCGAACGCCGTGTACGTCATCGTCACGAACCCGTGCGACGTGCTGACCGTGCTCGCCCAGCAGTCGACCGGGCTCCCGGCATCCCGCATCTTCGCCTCCGGAACCGTGCTCGACACCTCGCGCCTGCGGTGGAAGATCGCCCAGCGCGCCGGGGTCGCGACCTCCAGCGTCCACGCCTGGATCGTCGGCGAGCACGGCGACACGGAGTTCCCTCTGTGGTCGACGGCGACGATCGGTTCGGTCCCCATCACCCAGTTCGAGCTGCCCGACGGCACCCGCTTCGACAAGGCCGAGCTCGACGCGATCGCCGTCGACGTGCGCGACGCCGCGTACAAGGTCATCAAGGGCAAGGGCGCGACCAACTACGCCATCGGCCTCTCCAGCGCCCGCATCGTCGAGGCCGTCCTGCGTGACGAGCACGCGATCCTGCCCGTCAGCACGGTGCTCGACGACTTCCACGGCATCAGCGGCACGGCGTTGTCGGTCCCCTCGATCGTCTCCGCGCGCGGCGCCGTGCCCCTGGCGGCGACGCCGTTCTCGGCCGACGAACTGACGCTCCTGCGCCGCTCCGCCGACGCGCTGACGACCGTCGCCGAGTCGCTGCGCGACTGATTCCGCGCTCCCCCTCCCGTCGACCCCGTCCGCCCCATGCGTGCGAAGAGGGGCAGATTCCGGATGCCATGACCCCGGCGACGAGCGATGTCGGAGGCCCCGCGTAGCCTGAGCACATGGCATCCCGACGTCCCGCTGCAGCCCCCGCGCCCTACCGGTGCACCGAGTGCGGATGGACGACGGTGAAGTGGGTCGGACGCTGCGGCGAGTGCCAGTCGTGGGGAACCGTCGTCGAGGCGGCGGAGCAGACGGGGATCGTGCGTTCCATCACGCCGGTCACCCCGGGAGCCGGTCGCGTCGCGCGCCGCATCACCGAGATCGACACGCAAGACGCCCCGCGCCGCACGAGCGGGGTCGGCGAGTTCGACCGCGTGCTGGGCGGCGGCATCGTCCCCGGCGCCGCCATCCTGCTCAGCGGCGAGCCGGGCGTGGGCAAGTCGACGCTGCTGCTCGAGGTGGCCGCCCAGAGCGCCCGCGCGGGTCGCCGCGTGCTCTACGCGAGCGGTGAAGAATCCGCGGCACAGGTGCGCCTGCGTGCCGAACGCACCGGCGCCCTGCACGACGAGCTCTTCCTCGCGGCCGAGACCGATCTCGCCACGATCCTGGGCCACATCGACCAGGTCGAGCCGGGCCTGCTCATCGTCGACTCGGTGCAGACGGTCTCGTCGGCGCACAGCGACGGTGCCGCCGGGCAGCCCGCGCAGGTGCGCGAGGTGGCATCCGCCCTCATCCGTGTCGCGAAAGAGCGCGGCCTGCCGATCATCCTGGTCGGCCACGTCACCAAAGACGGCTCGATCGCCGGCCCCCGCATCCTCGAGCACCTCGTCGACGTCGTCTGCCACTTCGAGGGCGACCGCCAGACCTCACTGCGCTTCGTCCGCGCCCTGAAGAACCGCTTCGGGCCGACCGACGAGGTCGGCTGCTTCGACATGACCGGCACCGGCATCGCCGAGGTCGCCGACCCCAGCGCCCTGTTCCTCGGTCACGGCGAGCCCGAACCCGGCACGTGCGTCACCATCGCGATGGAGGGTCGGCGGGCCCTGCCCGTCGAGATCCAGGCCCTGGCGGTGCGCCAGACCGCGCCGAACCCTCGCCGCATCGTCAACGGCGTCGACTCTTCGCGCGTGGCGATGGTGCTCGCGGTGCTCGAGAGCCGCATGGGGCTGACGCTCTCCGACCGCGACGTCTACGTCTCGACCGTCGGCGGAGTGCGCCTGGTCGAACCCGCCGCCGACCTCGCCATCGCGATCGCCGTCGCCAACGCCGTGAAGAACCGCAAGGTGTCGAAGCGTCTCGCCGCGATCGGCGAACTCACCCTCACGGGCGAGATCCGCAACGTCACCCAGGCCGCCCAGCGGGCGTCCGAAGCGAAGCGCCTCGGGTACCACACGGTGCTCGACTCCTCGTCGCGCAAGCTGGCGCAGGCCATCAACGAGCTGCAGGTGCGCGGAATGCCCCGCGACGACAGCCAACCGGGGTTCTGACGCGGGTCCGGCTTCGAAGGCCGACCGGCCGAGGACACCGCGGTCGCGCGTCGACTCGAACGGAAGACGCCGACGCGCTGGCCGACCAGAGAGTCGGGCCCGGTTCAGCGACCGGGAGGAGCCGACCGGCGACGGCGGTGCGGGGAGGTCATCCCCAGCACGGCGGGGATGACAAGTCCGGCGGCGCACACGGCACCGGCGATCAGGTACTCCATAGCCCGAGTCTTGCACGCGCGGGTCACCCGCGCGAGTTGCGTCCTTCACCCGCGAACCTTCACCTCGCCGTCCTGCGTCATGCACCCCGTCGAGATTCGCAGACGGTCGACAGACCGTCCCGCGGCTCAGGCGTCGAGCGCGGCGATCAAGTCGGCGGGCGATGCCTGGATCGGGTGCGGCCCGGCGATGTCGATGAACACCGTCGTGATGGCATCCTGATGCGTTCCGAGGAAGGTGCGCAGCCACTGCGGTGACTGCAGAGCCACGTGCGGCGGCAGCGTCTCGGGCTTGTGCGCGGCGTCGCTGAACAGCAGCAGCGCCAGCTGGCCGGTGTTCGGGTCGCGGTAGGTCCACACCTCGCCGACGCTGAGCGGGTCGTCGGCGTCGCCCGGGGTCATCAGCGGCACGACAGTCGGTCCGTGGCGGAGCGCGAAAGCGATCGCGGCCATGTCCTGCGTCTGCAGGGCGTCGCTGAGCGCGGTGTTCTTGAAGTCCACGTCGAGCTTCTTCCCCTTGCGCTTCTTGCCTGCGGCCATCCTCCGAGCCTAATCGGGCTCGGCGCCGCGACCACATCGAGGGTTCGGGGCGCATTCCGTCGTTTGGGGCGGACAATTCTCGCCCCAACGTGCAGAACCCGCCCCAAACCGCACCTCGCGGACGCCCGCAGCCGCGGCCCCGCGCCGCTGGACCCCACGGTCGGCGCCGCGACCACATCGCCGGTTCGGGGCGCATCCCGTCGTTCGGGGCGGACAATTCTCGCCCCAACGTGCAGAACCCGCACCAAACCGCACCTGGCCCACCGCAGAGGTCCGCCCCGCGCGACCGTCTACGCCAAGAACCCCCGCAGCAGCGCCTCCGACCCGGCGAGGTGGTCGCGCATGGCCGCGTGGGCGGCATCCGGTCGTCCCGCGAGGATCGCCGACACGATCGCCGCATGCTGCGAGGTCGAATGGTCGATGTTGCGCGGCAGCAGCGGAAAGGTGTCGAGCCAGGCGTTCACGCGCGCGCGATTGTCGGCGACGAGGGGAACGAGCGACGGGATGCCGGCGAGCTCGGCGATCGTCAGGTGCAGCAGCGTGTCGAGTCGGCGGTAGTCCGCTCCCCCGGCGACGGCGGCGGCTTCATGCCGCGCCCACAGCACGTCGCGTTCGTCGGCGGAGAGGGAGCGACCCGCCGCCGCCCACGCGGCGCCCGGCTCGAGCACTCCGCGCAGGGCGATCACGTCCGACAGCTCGGCGGGTGACACGACCGCCGGCTCCGACGGCCTCGGCACGGGGTCGACGACGAAGGTCCCGCCGTAGCGCCCGCGTCGCGTCTCGAGCCAACCGGCATCCGACAGTTCCCGCAGAGCCTCGCGCACGGTGTCGCGACTGACGCCGTAGAGGGCGGCGAGCTCGCGCTCGGCGGGCAGCGACTCCCCCGGCGCGACGAGTCCGAGTCGCACGGTCTGCACGATGCGCGCCGTGGTGTCTTCGAGCGCGTTGCCGGTGCGAACGGGCCGGTAGACGGCCCGTCGCAGGTCGTCCAGGGGCGCCTCGCTCACCCTCTCAGCCTGTCACGTCGGGTTCAGAGCGGGGTCACGTAGGCGTTGGTGATACCGCCGTCGACCACGAACGCCGTGGCGGTGATGAAGGACGCGTCGTCGGATGCCAAGAAGGCCACGGCCGCGGCCATCTCTTCCGGCTCCGCGAACCGGCCCATCGGTACGTGCACCAGGCGGCGCTGCGCGCGCTCGGGGTCTTTCGCGAAGAGCTCCTGCAGGAGCGGGGTGTTGACGGGTCCGGGGCACAGCGCGTTGACCCGGATGCCCTGTCGCGCGAACTGCACACCGAGCTCGCGCGTCATCGCGAGCACGCCGCCCTTCGACGCGGTGTACGAGATCTGCGAGGTGGCCGAGCCCAGCAGCGCGACGAACGAGGCGGTGTTGATGATCGACCCGCGACCGGCCGGCACCATGTGGCGCAGCGCCGCGCGCGAGCAGAGGTACACGCTCTTGAGGTTGACGTCCTGCACCTTGTCCCACGCGGGCAGCTCGGTCGTCTCGATCGAGTCGTCGTCGGCGGGCGAGATGCCGGCGTTGTTGAAGGCGATGTCGACGCTGCCGAGGTCGGCGGCCACGCCGTCGAAGAGAGCGTTCACGGAGTCCTCGTCGGCGACGTTCACCTGACGGAAGACGCCGTCGACCGAGGCGGCCGCCGCGGTGCCGGTGGTCCCGTCGAGGTCGGCGATCACGACGCGGGCGCCTTCGGCGGCGAAGCGACGGGCGGTGGCGAGGCCGATGCCGCTCGCGCCCCCCGTGACGATGGCGACGCGATCGCGCAGACGCTGGGTGAGGTCGATGGTCATGAGCTGTGGTTCCTTACGCGTGGGACGGGGTTGGGAGAGGGGCGGTCACTCGGTGGCGTAGAAGACGTTCTTCGTCTCGGTGAAGTGCTCGGCGGCATCCGGACCCAGTTCGCGACCGAGGCCCGAGGCCTTCATTCCGCCGAACGGGGTGGAGTAGCGCACCGACGAGTGGGAGTTCACCGACAGCACCCCGCTGCGCACCCCACGGGACACCCGGATGCCGCGCCCCAGGTTCTCCGTCCAGATCGAGCCCGCGAGGCCGTAGGCGGTGTCGTTGGCGAGGCGAATGGCATCCGCCTCGTCGTCGAACGGCAGCACGGCCAGCACGGGGCCGAACACCTCGTCGCGGGCGATGCGGTCGCCCGGCTGGGCGAGCACCACGGCGGGGGCGAACCAGAATCCGTCGCCCTCGGGGGCCGACCCGCGGAACGCGACCTCGGCGCCGTCGAGGAAGCCCTGGACGCTCGAGCGGTGGGATGCCGAGATCAGGGGCCCCATCTGTGTCGCCTCGTCGTGGGGATCGCCGACCTTCCAGGCCGCGACCGCCGGCTCGAGCATCTCGAGGAATCGGTCGAAGACGCTGCGCTCGACCAAGAGGCGACTGCGCGCGCAGCAGTCCTGGCCGGCGTTGTCGAACACCGAGCCGGGCACGCCAGCCGCGGCCTTCTCGAGGTCGGCGTCGGCGAAGACGATGTTCGCGCTCTTGCCGCCGAGCTCGAGGGTCACGGGCTTGAGCAGCTGGGCGCACCCGGCCGCCACCTCGGTGCCGACCTCGGTCGATCCGGTGAAGACGACCTTGTGCACGTCGGGGTGGGTCACGAAGCGCTGGCCGACGACCGAGCCCGATCCGACGACGACGCGGAACAGCCCCTCCGGGAGCCCTGCCTCGATCGCCAGCTCGCCGAGACGAACGGCGGTGAGCGGGGTGAGCTCGGCCGGCTTCAGCACGACGGCGTTGCCCGCGGCGAGCGCGGGAGCGAAGCCCCACGCGGCGATCGTCATGGGGAAGTTCCACGGCACGATGATGCCGACGACGCCGTAGGGCTCGTGATAGGTCACATCGAGTCCGCCGGCGACCGGGATCTGCGACCCGATCAGGCGCTCGGGAGAACCGGCGTAGTAGTTGAGCACCTGGGCGACGTGCTGGGCCTCCCATCGGGCCGAGCCGATCGGGTGTCCGGAGTTGCGCACCTCGAGAGCGGCGAGCTCGTCGACGTGCTGTTCGACGACGCGCGCGAACGAGCGGAGCGCATCGGCGCGGGCGACGGGGGCGAGGGCCGCCCACGAGCGCTGCGCGCGGACGGCGTCGGCGACGGCGGCGTCCACCTCGGCGACGTCGGCGCGCTCGAGCGTGGTGATCGGCTTTGCGGTCGACGGATCGGTGACGGTGAAGGAACTCATGCGGTGGCTTTCTGGTGTTCAGGGGAACGGGCGGCCCGGTGCCGGGCTGCGGCGGCGACGAGTCCGAGGAAGAGTCGCCGGTCCTCGGCGTTCTCTTCCGGATGCCACTGCACGGCGACCAGATAGTCGTCGCCGTCGACTTCGACGGCCTGCACGAGCCCGTCGTCGGTGCGCGCGGTGACGTGCAGGCCGTCGGCGACGCGGTCGACGCCCTGGTGGTGGTAGCTGTGGACGGTGAGGGGTCCGGCGCCGACGAGGCCGGCGAGCCGGGTGTCGGCCTCGACCTCCACGACGTTCTCGGCGAAGACGCCGCCGCCGATGCGGTACCGCTCGGTGCCGAGCGCCTCGGGCAGGTGCTGGTGCAGCGTGCCGCCCATGGCCACGTTGATGAGCTGGAGTCCGCGGCAGATGCCGAAGACCGGGATGCCGCGCTCCCGCGCCCCCGCGAGCAGCGCGATCTCCCACGCGTCGCGGTCGGCGCGGGCGGGGTCGGTCGTGGGGTGGCGCTCGGCGCCGTAGAGCTCGGGCTGCACGTCGAGGCCGCCGGTGAGGATCAGCCCGTCGAGCCCGTCGAGCACCGCCGCGGCGGCCTGCTCGGACCGCGGCTGCGGCGGCAGCAGCACCGCGGTGGCGCCCGAGGCGGTCACGGCGTCGAAGTACTGCTGGGGCAGGAACGAGGCGCGCACGTCCCAGACTCCCTGTTTCGCGCGCTCGAGGTAGGTGGTGAGCCCCACGACGGGGGTCCTGCTCGGATCAGAGGCGCTCGAAACCACGCACCCGCTCCCAATCGGTCACGGCGGCGTCGTAGGCCTCGACCTCGATACGCGCCTGGTTCAGGTAGTGCTCGACGACCTCGTCGCCGAAGGCGGCGCGGGCGATCGTCGATTCGGAGAAGAGCTTCGCGGCGTCGCGCAGGGTCGTGGGCAGCGTGTCCACGCCCGCCGCGTACGCGTTGCCGGTGAGCGGTTCGGGCAGCTCGAGCTCGTTCTCGATGCCGTACAGGCCCCCCGCGATGATCGCCGAGATCGCAAGGTACGGATTCACGTCTCCCCCGGGCACGCGGTTCTCCACGCGCAGCGATGAGCCGCGACCGACGACGCGCAGTGCGCACGTGCGGTTGTCGACACCCCAGGCGACGCCGGTCGGCGCGAAGGACCCCTTGGCGTAGCGCTTGTAGGAGTTGATGGTGGGGGCGTACAGCAGCGTGAACTCGCGGAGGGTCGCGAGGATGCCGGCGATCCAGTGCTGCATCAGGGGGCTGAACCCGTGCTCCTCGTCGCCCGCCATGACGGCCGCGCCGTCGTCGCCACGCACCGAGAGGTGGATGTGGCAGCTGTTGCCCTCGCGCTCGTTGAACTTGGCCATGAATGTGAGCGACTTGCCGTGGCGGTCGGCGATCTCCTTCGCGCCGTTCTTGTAGATCGTGTGGTTGTCGGCGGTCTCGAGTGCCTCGGCGTAGCGGAACGCGATCTCCTGCTGGCCGAAGTTGCACTCCCCCTTCACGCCCTCGCAGTACATGCCGGCGCCGTCCATGCCGACGCGGATGTCGCGCAGCAGCGGCTCGAGCCGGGTGGTGGCGAGCAGGTTGTAGTCGACGTTGTAGTCGGTCGAGGGCGTCAGGTGCGTGTACCCCTTGGCCCAGGCGTCGCGGAACGAGTCGTCGAAGACGATGAACTCGAGCTCCGTGCCGGCGTAGGCGGTCAGGCCGCGTTCGGCCAGCCGCTCGCGCTGGGCGTTCAGGATGCCGCGGGGCGACTGCACCACGCGCGCGCGGTCCTCCCAGGCGAGGTCGGCCATCACCAGCGCGGTTCCGGGCTGCCAGGGCACGCGTCGCAGGGTGTCGAGGTCGGGCACGAGGAGCATGTCGCCGTAGCCCTTGTCCCAGCTCGACATCGCATAGCCGTCGACGGTGTTGAGGTCGACGTCGACCGAGAGCAGGTAGTTGCACGCTTCGGCACCGTGGCCCTGCACCTCGTCGCGCCAGAACCGCGCGGCGACGCGCTTGCCGACGAGGCGGCCCTGCGCGTCGGGGAAGGCGACGACGACCGTGTCGATCTCTCCCGCATCGATCACGGCATCCAGCTCCGCGGTGGTGAGATTGCCCGCCATGGTGTCCCTCTCGCCTCATCGACGCCCTCCCGAGCGGAGGACGTAACGAGGAACTTACACGCCAAAGGTAGACAGGTCGACCAATAGAAGGCCATGATCTTCCGCAAAGGCGAGCCCGAAGCCTGCCCGATACGTCTGGAGGCCCTATGTCCACCGCGAGCCACTCACGAAAAAAGGTCGCCGGAGCCACCTATACGGCGACCGACGCCACCTACTTCGAGAAACGCACCCTGAAACGCTCCGCCGGCGTGTGGGGGCTGTGGGGCCTCGCGGTCGCCGCCGTCATCTCGGGCGACTTCTCCGGCTGGAACTTCGGCATCGGCTTCGCCGGCTTCGGAGGCATGCTGATCGCCTTCGTCATCCTCGTGATCATGTACTACGGCCTCACCTTCTCGATCGGCGAGATGGCGGCGGCCATGCCGCACACCGGCGGCGCCTACTCGTTCGCCCGGTCGGCGATGGGCCCCTGGGGCGGCCTCGCGACCGGCCTCGCCGAGACCATCGAGTACGTCGCCACCACCGCGGTGGTGGTCTACTTCTCGGGCCAGTACGCCGACTCGGCCCTCGAGCTCCTCACCGGCGTGAGCCTTCCCGCGTTCGTGTGGTGGATCATCCTCTACGCCCTGTTCATCGCGCTCAACGCGGCGGGCGCCAACATCTCGTTCGGGTTCGCGATCGTCGTATCGATCATCTCGATCGGCATCATCGTGGTCTTCGGGATCATGGCGCTGGCATCGGGGGCCTTCGACTGGGCTTCCCTGTGGAATCAAACCCCCGAGCCCGGGAACACGGAGTTCCTCCCCTTCGGCGTCGGATCGATCCTGCTCGCCCTCCCCTTCGCGATGTGGTTCTTCCTCGGGATCGAGGAGCTCCCCCTCGCCGCGGAGGAGTCGCACGACCCGGCCCGCGACATCCCGCGCGCCGGCCTCTGGGCGCGCGGCACGCTCATCGTCACGGGCCTCATCGTGCTCTTCCTCAACACCGGCGTACTCGGGGCCGACGCGACCGGCGAATCGGTCGAACCGCTGCTCGACGGCTTCCGCGCGATGGTCGGCGACCAGGCCGCAGCGCTCCTGTCCCTGCTCGCCCTCGTGGGCCTGCTCGCGTCGCTGATGGGCATCATGTTCGCCTACGGCCGCAACATGTACTCGCTCTCGCGCGCCGGGTACTACCCGCGGTGGCTCTCGCTCACCGGAAAGCGCAAGACCCCGTGGGTGGCCCTCGTCTTCGGCGCGGTCCTCGGTTTCATCGCCCTCGTGGTGGTCCAGGCCGCGGGAGGCGACACCAGCCCGGCCGGCGCGATCGTGCTGAACATCGCCGTATGGGGCGCGGTGCTGGCGTACTTCCTGCAGATGGTCTCGTTCATCGTGCTCCGCCGGAAGTTCCCGAACGCCGTGCGGCCCTACAAGAGCCCGTGGGGCCTGTTCGGCGCGTACTCGGCCGCGATCATCGCCGCCGTGGTGTTCTTCGGCCTGCTGCTGAACTCCGCGTACCTGCTCGCGATCGTCGCGATCATCGCGGTCTACGCGGTGATCTTCGTGGCCTTCGCCGTGTACGGTCGGCACCGCCTCGTACTTTCGCCCGAAGAGGAGTACGCCCTGTCCGGCGGGCTGCACGGCGACCCGCAGCAGGAGGGCTACGACGCCATGGAGGGCGAGGTGTTCGGCACCGACCGACGTTCCTGAGGACAAAGACGAGGGGCGGATGCCGCGGCATCCGCCCCCTCGTCATGCTCGGGTCAGCGCAGCACGAACGACGCCGTCCCCGTCGAGGGGATCCCGCCGATCGACACGCTCAAGTGGTAGGTCGCTCCGGCGCCGGGCGCGTACGGGCGCTCGCTCTCGCACGTGCCGACCGAGGAACGCGTGCGGTCCCAGGTCAGCGGCGCGGAGCTCGTGACGGTCTGCCCGGCCGACAGGGTGACCTCCATGTCGCTGGGCTCCGACTGGCAGTCGGTCGAACGCCACCACACGTCGGAGCCGCTGGTGACGGTGAACGACTGCGCGCTCGTACCGACGTTCATGATGCAGGGGTTCGCCGAGGTGTTGGTCAGGCGGATCGAGAGCTGAGGGTTCTCGCCCTGCGCGTACTCCGCCTTGTCCGACAGCGCCTCGACCGTGATGTCGGAGGGCGTGCACTCCACCGGTCCGGAGGGCGCCGCCGGCGTGGGCGACGGGGAGTCGGCCACCGCGGGCGCGGCGGAACTCGGCGCGACGGCGGGCGTGCTCGCGGCAGGGGTGGGCGGAGCATCGGCAGTGGGGGCGGTGCGCCACGGCGGAGCCGCGACGAGCCACACGACGAGGCCGATCACGATCAGGGCGAGAAGCCCGGCCGCGAGACGACGTCGACGGTAGACCGCCGGGGACTGCCTCCGCCTACGGGGGGCATCGGTCATGGTTCAAGGGTAGGCGCAGCAGCGAGGCGCCCCCGCCACGGCACGCTCACAGTTGCTTGAGCATGCGGGTGTTGCCCAGGGTGTTCGGCTTCACGTGCGCCAAGTCGAGGAACTCGGCCACCCCCTCGTCGGGGCTGCGCACCAGCTGCGAATACACGTCGGGGTCGACGACCTGCTCGCCGATCGGAGCGAAGCCGCGCCGCGTGAAGAAGTCGACCTCGAAGGTGAGGCAGAACAGCCGCGAGACGCCCAGCTCGCGAGCCCGCGCCTCGAGCACCTCGACGATCGCCCGCCCCACTCCGTGATGAAGCCAGTCGTCGTGCACGATGAGGGTGCGGATCTCGGCGAGGTCGTCCCACATCACGTGCAGGGCACCGCAGCCGATGACCACTCCGTCGGCCTCGGCCACGACGAACTGCTGCACCGACCCGTAGAGCACGACGAGGTCTTTGCCCAGCAGGATGCGCTTCTGCACGAACGGCTCGAGCAGTTCGTGGATGCGGCGGACGTCGGCGGTTCCGGCGGGGCGGACGACGAACGGCGCGGAAGAGGTCATCCGACAAGCGTACGCCGCAACGACGAAGGGCCCGGATGCCGTGGCATCCGAGCCCTTCCTTCGCTATGCGATCAGCTGCCCGCGAGCGTGTCGGGGGTCGCGGCGATCTCGCCGGCCGTGCCGACCCCGATCGCGACCTTCTCACCGCGGGGGCTGGTCTCGAACGAGAACTGACCGTTCTCGACGCCGACCTTGACGTGATCGCCCGACTCGAGCTCGCCGTGCAGGATCTTCTCGCTGAGACGGTCCTCGACCTCGCGCTGCATGGCGCGGCGCAGGGGGCGCGCACCGAGCGTCGGGTCGAACCCGATGTCGATGAGCTTGTCCTTCGCCTCGTCCGACAGCTCGACGGTCATGTCGCGGTCGAGCAGACGGTCGGCCAGACGCTTCACGAACAGGCCGACGATCTGACGGAGCTCGTCCTTGTTCAGCTGCGGGAAGACGATGACGTCGTCGACGCGGTTGAGGAACTCGGGCTTGAAGTGACGCTTCAGCTCCTCGTCGACCTTGCCCTTCATCCGCTCGTACGAGGTCTGGGCGCTGCCCTCGACCTGGAAGCCGACGGGGCCACCGGCGATCGCCGACGAACCGAGGTTCGTCGTCATGATGATCACGGTGTTCTTGAAGTCGATGACGCGACCCTGACCATCGGTCAGGCGACCCTCTTCGAGGATCTGCAGCAGCGAGTTGAAGATGTCGGGGTGGGCCTTCTCGATCTCGTCGAAGAGAACGACCGAGAACGGCTTGCGGCGCACCTTCTCGGTGAGCTGGCCGCCCTCTTCGAATCCGACGAATCCGGGAGGGGCACCGAACAGACGCGAGACCGTGTGCTTCTCACCGAACTCCGACATGTCGAGGGAGATCAGCGCACCCTCGTCGTCGAAGAGGAACTCGGCGAGCGCCTTGGCGAGCTCGGTCTTTCCGACGCCCGTGGGGCCGGCGAAGATGAACGAGCCCGAGGGGCGCTTGGGGTCCTTGAGGCCCGCGCGCTGCCGACGGATCGTGCGCGAGAGGGCCGCGATCGCCTCTTCCTGGCCGATGACCCGCTGGTGCAGGGCCTTCTCCATGAACATGAGGCGGCTGGACTCCTCCTCGGTGAGCTTGAACACCGGGATGCCGGTCGCCTGGGCGAGCACCTCGGCGATCAGACCCTCGTCGACCACCGCGTGGGAGGCGACGTCGCCCGAGCGCCACTGCTTCTCGAGGCGCAGACGCTCGGCGAGGAGCGACTTCTCCTCATCGCGCAGGGCGGCGGCCTTCTCGAAGTCCTGCTCCTCGGAGGCGAGTTCCTTCTGCTCGCGGACCTTGGCGATCTTCTCGTCGAACTCGCGCAGCTCCGGCGGGCTCGACAGGATCGACAGACGCAGGCGGGCGCCGGCCTCGTCGATCAGGTCGATCGCCTTGTCGGGCAGGAAGCGGTCGCTGATGTAGCGGTCGGCGAGGTTGGCCGCCGCGACGATCGCGCCGTCGGTGATCTGCACCTTGTGGTGCGCCTCGTACCGGTCGCGCAGACCCTTCAGGATGTTGATCGCGTGGGGCAGGCTCGGCTCGGCCACCTGGATCGGCTGGAAGCGGCGCTCGAGCGCGGCGTCCTTCTCGAAGTGCTTGCGGTACTCGTCGAGCGTGGTGGCACCGATGGTCTGGAGCTCACCGCGGGCGAGGAGGGGCTTGAGGATCGACGCGGCGTCGATCGCGCCCTCGGCGGCACCCGCACCGACGAGGGTGTGGATCTCGTCGATGAAGACGATGATGTCGCCGCGCGTGCGGATCTCCTTCGTGACCTTCTTCAAGCGCTCCTCGAAGTCACCGCGGTAGCGGGATCCGGCGATGAGCGAGCCGAGGTCGAGCGAGTAGACCTGCTTGTCCTTGAGCGTCTCGGGCACGTCGCCCTTGACAATGGCCTGGGCGAGGCCTTCGACGACCGCCGTCTTTCCGACACCGGGCTCGCCGATGAGGACGGGGTTGTTCTTCGAGCGGCGCGACAGGATCTGCATCACGCGCTCGATCTCCTTCTCGCGCCCGATGACGGGGTCGAGCTTGTTGTCGCGCGCGGCCTGCGTGAGGTTGCGGCCGAACTGGTCGAGCACCGCCGAACCGCCCTGGGCGGCTCCCTGGCTCTGCTCGCCGGCACCCGAGGCGACGCCCGCGGGCTCCTTGCCCTGGTACCCCGAGAGCAGCTGGATGACCTGCTGGCGCACCTTGTTCAGGTCGGCGCCGAGCTTGACGAGCACCTGTGCGGCGACGCCCTCGCCCTCGCGGATGAGACCGAGCAGGATGTGCTCGGTTCCGATGTAGTTGTGGCCCAGCTGCAGCGCTTCGCGCAGCGACAGCTCGAGCACCTTCTTCGCACGGGGCGTGAAGGGGATGTGGCCGGTCGGCTGCTGCTGCCCCTGGCCGATGATGTCCTGCACCTGCTCGCGGACGGCGTCGAGCGAGATGCCCAGCGACTCCAGCGCCTTGGCAGCAACACCCTCACCCTCGTGGATGAGGCCTAGGAGGATGTGCTCGGTTCCGATGTAGTTGTGGTTGAGCATCTTCGCCTCTTCTTGGGCGAGCACAACCACACGACGAGCACGGTCGGTGAATCTCTCGAACATCCTCAGTCCCTCCAAAAATGGGCTGACAGGCACGCCTCCGCGCGCCGTACAACGAGAGTAACCAGCGGCCGGAGGCCTGAGACCCATGTTCGCCGTGGGCATACCGTCTGCGCGGTCGACCTTGCGGAACCCATCGATAGTCGTTAGCTTATCGAAAACCGATAACAACGATCATCGATAAGGAGCGATCATGGTATCCCCCCGACCTCCCCGCGTCCTCTCCCGCAGCGACGCTGCGTCCCTCTGGTTCTTCGTCGTGGCCGGCGCCGCGATCGCCGTCTGGGCCGTCGTCCGCAGCATCGCGAACATCATCGCCGCCGCCCCGAATCAGAACGTCCGCGTCGCGGTGCCGTTCCTCGATTCGCCCGCGCAGGCCCCTCTCGGCCCCGACGGTGCGCCCGTCGCGATCGAGCTCACCGGAGGCGTGGTGACCGCACCCTCCCTTCCTCCCGCCTCCCTGTGGTCGCTGTTCATCGCGGAGGGCCTCTTCGCCGCGGTCGTGATCACCGTGGTGATCCTGCTCCTCGTCCTCACCGCCGACATCCTGCGCGGGCGCATCTTCAGTCGTCGCAACACCGCCCTGGTGTCGGCCGCGGGCATCGTCGCCCTGGTCGGCATCGCCGGGGTGCCGTTCTTCCAGAACATGGTGGCCAACGGAGCGATCGCCTGGCTCTCCGAGCGCACCTACGACCGCGGAGACGTGCAGCTGGTCGACCTGCCCTCCCTCATCGGCGTCGCCTTCGTCGCAGCCCTCGCGAGCACCGCCTTCGCGGTCGGCGACCGCCTGCAGCGCGACACCGAGGGCCTCGTATGACCCCGGCGGCGACCGACGACGGCCCCACCGGCATCCACTGCCGTCTCGACGAGCTGCTCGAGGCCCGAGGCATGACGCTGACCCGCCTCAGCGAGCTCGTCGGGGTCTCGGTGGTGAACCTGTCGGTGCTGAAGAACGACCGCGCCCGGGCGATCCGCTATTCGACGCTGTCGGCGATCTGCCGGGTGCTCGAGTGCGAGGTCGGCGACCTCCTGGTGATCGACCCGTCCTGAGCGGTCGTCGGTCAGCGCCTCGCGCCATCGGCGACCGGGGTCAGCGCGAGCCGAGGATGGCGATCGGCTCCGGCGCCTCGACACCGCCGCCGGACAGCGCGACCGAGGTGACGTCGGGCCCGGCGACGCCGGTCACCTCGGCGACCGTCACACGAGGGGCGAGGTCCATCGTGCAGATGCGATCGGCGGGCGGCGTCGCGAACTGCACCGCCAGCTCGGACCCTGCCGCGGTGACCGATTCGACCACCGGCGGGCAGCCGGAGCTCCCGTAGGTGAGGACGGCGAGCAGGTCGCGGCCAACCCATCCCGCGCTCGAGGTGAACTGCTCCGGGCTCGCGGAGGCCGCGGCGAGGCCCGGGAGCATCGCCGCCCCTTCGGCCGCACCGGTGACGCGCACCGCGAGTCCGGCCGTCGGATCCACTCCGGTCGGCACGCTGACGAGGGTCGCGCGCGGCGCCATGTCGCGCGTGCACGTCGTGCGCCGCGAGTCGGCCAGCACCACCGTCAGGGTGGTCCCCTCGACGCTCGGCTCCCCCTCCACGACCGGCGGACACGACGAGCTGCCGAGCGTGACGAGGGCGACCGCGGCGCCCCCCTCGAGCCAGCCGACCTGGATCGAATCGGCGGATGCCGTGCCCTCGGCATCCGGAGTCGATGACGACGCGGGGGTCGAACCCTGCGTCGACGCGGCCGTGGCGCAGCCCGTGAGGGCACCGGCCGCGAGCAGACCGGCGCCGATCGCGGCGATGAGTGTCAGACGATGACGGGACATGAGAACCTCCGGGGCGAGTTGCGCCCATGATGGCGGAGTTTCCTGGACGGCGTCGGCGTGACGTCGGCGCGTCCGGCGGGCGGGTGCATTGATCCGGCGCGCCGGCGGGCGATCACTGCAGGGCCGAGGTGAGACGCGCGAGGTTGTCGAGGATCGTGGAGCGCAGCGGCTGACGACGCCACTCCTCGATGGTGAGTTGGCGGCTGAGACCCCGGTAGTGGTCTTCGACCGCGCGCATGTCGCGGACGAACTCCTCGCCGCGCACGAGCAGCGAGACCTCGAGGTTGAGACCGAACGATCGCATGTCCATGTTGCTCGAGCCGATGACGGCGACCTCGTCGTCGATCGTGACGCTCTTGCTGTGCAGGATGAACGGCTTCGGGTACATCCAGATGACGACACCGACGCGCAGGAGCGCCTCGTAGTAGCTGCGCTGCGCGTGGTACACCATCGCCTGATCGCCCTCCTCGGAGACGAACAGCTCCACGTGCACGCCGCGTTGGCACGCGGTCGTGATCGCGAGCAGCAGCGCCTCGTCGGGGACGAAGTAGGGGCTGACGATGATGATCTTCTGCTGGGCGGCGAAGAGCAGGCCGAGGAAGAGCTTGAGGTTGTTCTGGAAGTCGAAGCCCGGACCCGACGGCACGATCTGGCAATCGAGATCGCCCGGGCCCGACGTCACGCTGAACAGGTCGATCTCGTGGCGGAGGGTCTCGTCGGTCTCGCTGTACCAATCGGACAGGAAGACCGCGTTGATGCTCGCGACCACGGGGCCCTGCACCCGCACCATGAGGTCGACCCAGTGCAGGCCGCGGCGGATGTTCTTGCGGAGGTTGTACGAGGAATCGGTGACGTTCTGCGACCCCATGTAGGCGACGTCGCCGTCGATGACGAGCAGCTTGCGGTGGTTGCGCAGGTCGGGGCGCTGGTACCGGCCGCGCAGCGGCTGCACCGGCAGCATGAGGTGCCAGTGCGCGCCCATGGCATCGAGACGGCGCAGCGTGCGCTTGTAGTGCGGCTTGCCGCGGTTGGCCCAGTGATCCAG
The DNA here is from genome assembly GCF_021026215.1 of Microbacterium sp. JC 701. NCBI lineage: Bacteria > Bacillati > Actinomycetota > Actinomycetes > Micrococcales > Microbacteriaceae > Microbacterium > Microbacterium sp. JC 701. Next base: position 679,016 of record NZ_JAJNCV010000001.1, on the reverse strand, counting down.
CAGGACGCGCACGACCACGCCGCGCTCCGCGACCTCTTCGAGCGCCCGGAAGAAGTTGTCGGTGGAGTCGTCGGACTGCAGGATGTAGAACTCCACGTGCACGTACCGCTTCGCCTCGCGGATCGCGTCGGCCATGGCATCCAGGCTCTGCTGGTAATCCGAGATGAGGGTCGCGGCGTTGTCGCCGGCGATCGGCATGGCTCCGAGGTTGCGGTTGAGGCTCACGAGCGAGCGGAACCACTGCGGGGCGTTGGGGCGCAGCGTCCCGAACTCGAGCGAGGCGCTGGTGTCGTGGATGTACTCGTTGATGGCCGCCTGCTTGCGTCGCCGTTTGCGCGGCAGACGCGGGTTTCCGATCAGCAGGAACAGGAACACCCCGACGAACGGGATGAAGTAGATCGCCAGCAGCCACGCCATGGCGGCCGTCGGGCGGCGGTTGCGCGGCACGATGATGATGGCGGCGATGCGCACCACGAGGTCGACGACGAACAGCGTGATGACGAGCCAGCTCGCGTCGAACGTGGCGTTGATCACGGATCCTCCTGGGCGGGTTGTGCACCCAGCGTAGCGACGGCCCCCGACACGGGCCGCGCCGGTGTCAGTTCGCGGGTCCGTCGCCGGTGCGCGCGACCGGCGGGAGACCGCGCTTGGCGCGCTCCTGCGCCTCGATGCGGGCGTAGGCCTTGCGCTCGGTGCGATCCATGCGGATGACGTTGCGGAGGATGAAGAAGAAGACCACCGACACCACGAGGGTCGGCAGGATCGCCCACAGCATCGCGGTCCAGGTCTCGTCCATGACTCCAGGATACCCGCGGCGCCCCGACATCCGGCCGGCTCCCCCTTCTCCCCAGGAGCGGGTTCGGCGGATTCGTCCACGATCGAGGTATCGGCCGCCGCGCGCGCCCCGCGCATCCCGGCACTCTCGTGCGCATGACCACCATCATCCCCGCGTCCACACCCGCCTCGTTCCTCTCCCTCGTCCCCCACCTGCTCGGGTGCGTTCCGCGCCGGAGCCTCGTCCTCGTGCCGTTCGCACGCGGGCGCTCGCTCGGCGCGATGCGCGTCGATCTGCCCCCGAGCAGCGACCCCACCGCCTGCGTCAGCGTGGCCTCCACCGTGATCGGCATGGCCTGCAAGGTGGCGACGGCCGACGCCGTGGCCGTCGTCGTCTACGCCGACGAGCCCCTCGCCGAGGCGGCCGCGTCGGCGCACGGCCCGCTCGTCGACGCGACCATCGCTCGAGCCGAGATCTGCGGCCTTCGCATCACCGAGGCGCTGATCGTCGGTGCCGACGGGTGGGATGATCACCGCGCGCCGTCATCGAGCGGGCCGTATCCGCTCCCGGAGATCGACGAGTCGCAGGGCGGGCTACCCGACACCCGCATCGACGACGACCAGTACGCCGCAGCCGAACTGCCCGGGGTCGACGACGACCTCAAGGAGGTCGTGGCCGAGGCGATCGACGCGATGGAGCACGTGCTCGGAACGGTGGCCGAGCGCCGCCGCCTGCCCCTCGATCGGGTCGCCGTCGCCACGGCCACCGCGTCGCTGCTGGCCGAACCGCCCCTTCTCTTCGAGGACGCGATCTCGCGCGCCCCGTCGGAGCTGACGCCGCGTGAGCTCGCCGCCGTCTCGTTCTGCCTCGAGCGCCCGTCGTTGCGCGACGTCGCCCTCATGCAGTGGGCGGGCGACATCCGCGACGGGTACGCCGTGCTCGGCGCCCAGACGGCGTACCACGCGGGCGCGGCGTTCCCCGAAGACCTCGCGCGCCCCATGTGGGGCGAGGGGGCTCACCCCGATCCGGACCGCCTGCACCGCGCGCTGGCATTGTGCCGCCTCGTCGCCGCGACCGTACCGTCACGACGACGCCCGGGGTCGCTCTCGGCGTGCGCGTGGCTCGCCTGGGCGGTGGGGCGCTCGACGCACGCCGCCACCTACGCCGAGCACGCGCTCGACATCGACAGCGCTCATGGCCTCAGCGGCATCATGCTGAGCATGATCGACGGCGGCCGCCTGCCCGAGTGGGTGTTCGAGCGACCTACTTCACGAGCGGGAACATCACCGTCTCGCGGATTCCGAGACCGGTGATCGCCATCAGCAGACGATCGATGCCCATGCCCATTCCACCGGTCGGCGGCATGCCGTGCTCGAGCGCCCGCAGGAACTCCTCGTCGATGGGCATCGCCTCGTCGTCACCGCGCGCGGCGAGCTTCGCCTGCTCCACGAAGCGTTCGCGCTGGATGACGGGGTCGATGAGTTCGGAGTACCCGGTCGCGAGCTCGAAGCCGCGGACGTACAGGTCCCACTTCTCCACGACACCCGCGATCGAGCGGTGCTCGCGCACGAGCGGGCTCGTGTCGAGCGGGAAGTCCATGACGAAGGTCGGGCGGGTCAGGCCACCCTTGACGAAGTGCTCCCACAGCTCTTCGACCCACTTGCCGTGCGTCTCGTGCGGCGGCGCGTCGACTCCGGCCTCGGCACCGAGGGCGCGCAGTTCGTCGAGTGAGGTCGAGGGGGTGATCTCGTGACCGGATGCCGCAGACAGCGAGTCGTACATCGAGATGCGATCCCACTGCCCGCCCAGGTCGTACTCCGTCCCGTCGGCCCAGGTCACGGTGGTGGAGCCGGCGACCGCGATCGCGGCGTCCTGGATGAGCGTCTGGGTCAGATCGGCGATGCCGTTGTAGTCGCTGTAGGCCTGGTAGGCCTCGAGCATCGCGAACTCGGGGCTGTGCGTGGAGTCGGCGCCCTCGTTGCGGAAGTTGCGGTTGATCTCGTACACGCGGTCGATGCCGCCGACGACGGCGCGCTTGAGGAACAGCTCGGGCGCGATGCGCAGGAACAGCTCGGTGTCGAACGCGTTCGAGTGAGTGGTGAACGGGCGCGCGCTCGCGCCACCGTGCTGCACCTGCAGCATGGGGGTCTCGACCTCGACGAAGTCGCGCTCGGTGAAGGTGCGGCGCAGGCTCGCGTTGACCTTGGCGCGGGCCAGAACGGTCTCGCGCGCACGGTCGCGCACGATCAGGTCGAGGAAGCGGCTGCGCACGCGGCTCTCTTCGCTCAGCTCGGTGTGCAGGTTCGGAAGGGGCAGCACGGCCTTGGCCGCGATGCTCCACTCGGCGACCATGATCGACAGCTCGCCGCGACGGCTCGAGATCACCTCGCCCGAGATGAAGACGTGGTCGCCGAGGTCGACGAGCTCCTTCCACGCCTGCAACGACTCCTCACCCACGCTGGCGAGCGACACCATCGCCTGGATGCGGCTGCCGTCGCCGGCCTGCAGCGAGGCGAAGCAGAGCTTTCCGGTGTTGCGGCTGAACACGACGCGACCCGCGACGCCGGCGGTCTCGCCGGTCTCGTCCCCCGCCTCGAGATCGCCGAAGCGCGCGCGCAGTTCGGGGATGGTCGTGGTGATCGGAACACCGACCGGGTACGGCCCACCCGCGGCATCCGTGCGCTCGGCGAGCAGACGCTCGCGCTTGGCCAGGCGTACCGCCTTCTGTTCGAAGACCTCGTCTTCGGTCGGTTCGGCGGCGTCGTTCGCGGGCGCGTCGGTCATCAGAAAGGCTCCTCGGGGTCTGCTCCAGTCTATTCGCCGCGCTCGAGGGCCCTGTGGCCCACCGACGTCCCGGCGCTGACCGGCCCGAGGTCAGCGCAGCGAGATCTCCGCGTTGTCGATGAAGCGGTGCCCGCCCACGGTCGCGGCGATGAGGGCGAACGCCCGGCCGTGGTGACCGTCGTCGACGGGCAGGAACGTCTCGGGATCCACGACGCTGAGGTACTCGAGCGTGATGCGCGCCTCGCCCATCAGCGACGACTGCGCCGCCGCGATGCACGCGTCCACCCCGAGGTCGGCGTTGGATGCCGCGGCCTCCAAGGCCCGGGGCAGGGCCGCCGCCGCGCGGCGGTCGGCCGGCTCCAGCAGCGCCACACGGCTCGAGACGGGCAGCCCGTCGTCGGTCCGCACGGTCGGCACGGTCGCGACCGACACGGCGAAGTCGAGATCGCGCACCATCTTGCGCACGAGGAAGATCCGCTGCAGATCGCGCTCCCCGTAGACGGCGACGTCGGGCCGCACGAGGTGGAACAGCTTCGCCTCCACCGTGAGCACGCCGTCGAAGTAGAACGGACGCACCCGGCCCTCGTAGCGCAGGCCCACATCGCCCGCCGAGACGCGGGTCGTAGCGGTGCCGGCGGGCAAGAACTCGCTCGCGCTCGGGGCGAAGACCACGTCCACACCGAGATCGCGCAGCACGATCTCGTCGGCCTCCGGCGAGCGCGGGTAGCGTGCGGTGTCGTCGGCGGTGCGGAAGCGCAGCGGGTTGACGAACGTCGAGACGACGACGACCTCGGCCTGCGCGCGCGCCTCGCGGATGAGGTCGATGTGGCCGTCGTGCAGGGCGCCCAGAGTCGAGACGAGCGCGACGCGGGGGCCGCTGGAGGATCGGTCTGCGCCTCGGATCTCGCCGAGTCGGGTGCGCAGATCCTCGAGGGTGCGGATCATTCGTCGATCGTAGCGTCGCCGACGAGTCCGCCCCGCCCGGCGCCCTCCACGAGCGCCTGGTCGACGCTGGAACGCACGAGGGCCGACAGGTATCCGCCGGGGTTCTCGACGCCGACGCGCCCGAGGAGCTCCGACGACTGGCGCACGATCGAGCGCGAGAACTCCGTGGCCGTCGCGATCGCCTCCGCATACGTCGCGCGGTCGTCCTCCGCCACGACCACGGGCTCGCACCCGAGCTCGACGGCCAGGGCCTGCGCGATCGGGAGCACCGGAGCGGGAGCCGTCACCGCGGCGTACGACTGGGCGAGCTGGCGCAGGTCGACCGACGAGACCCCGGTGAAGACGATCGCCGGGTGGATGGCGAGGGGGATTGCGCCGAGGCGCGCAGCCGGATCCAGCACGCGCGTACCGTACGCGGGGTCGGTGTGCAGCACGAGCTGACCGGGCTGCCAGGCACCCATCTCAGCGAGTCCGGCGACGAGGCCCGCGAGCTCGTCGTGCGGAACGGCGATCACCACGAGCTCGCTGCGGCGCACGACCTCGTCGGCTGCCAGCACCGGCAGACCCGGCAGGATCGCTTCGACGCGGTCGTCGTCGGAACCCGAGGTGATCCCCGTGAGCGCGTGCCCGGCACCGGCGAGGGCTGCCGCGATCACCGGGCCGACGCGTCCCGCGCCGATCACCCCGACGCCCAAGCGCCCGTCGCGACCGCCGCTCATCCGGCCCACCGGTGACTGCGATCGGTGGCCGCGGCGGCGACGCCGCCTCGCGCCGCGCGCGCGAACATCTCCAGCGCGTCGGCGCGGTCGATCGCGCCGATCGAGGTCTGCACGTTGCCGGCGATGACGTGTCCGGTCACGGTCGCGGTTCCCGCGGCGCGCGCGATCGGGCCCTGCTGCAGCCCCACGGACTGCAACCGGGCCAGGGGCAGCACGCTCAGCGAGCGCCAGATCCACCCGCGGCGCATCAGCAGGGCATCGGCTGTCACGAGCAGGCCGTTGCGGCGCCACGAGAAGGGCCGCAGCCACCGCGCGCGGCGCGGGGTCGTGACGTAGGGGTCGTTCTCCACCGGACCCAGGATGCCGTCGCGGAACACGAGTGTCCATTCGTCGTCGGACAGCCCCGGCGCGAAGATCCCCAGCACCCGTTCGACGTCGGCGCGGGTGCCGATCGGCAGCACCGCGGCCAGCTGATCGTTGCTGGTGTCGGTGGACGCGCGGCCCGAGAGGCGGTTGACCGAGACCGACCACCATCCGAAGGGGCGCCACATCAGCGGCTGACGCACCTCGATGGCGTGCACGCGGCCCGGCGGGACGATCTCGGACACCGTGGTGAAGAGCCCGAAGGTGACGCGCACGCCGTCGGGGGTGGGGGCGATCGAGTACCTGAGCCCCCGGGCGATCGAGCGCACGTAGTACGCACCGAAGGCGAGGAACATCGGCACGACCGTGAACAACAGCCACAGCGTCGACACCGACGCGGCCACGATGATCCCGACCACCAGGGCGATGAGCACAAGCGTCGACCCGCTCAGCACGCGAGAGGCCACCAGGCGCCCCAGGGGGATGCGCACGATGCTCTGCGGCTCGGCGTCGGAGAAGTCCTCACCATCGACGATGCCCTGCAACCCGGAGCCGACCGTCGCGGCCGCCTGGCGCACGAGAGACGACCGCTCTCCCCCGGCCTCGCGCGCCTCGGCGAGCCGACGACCCGAGGCGAGGCGGAGGATGTCGCCACGGATCGCCTCGGCGTCTTTGCCCGAGAGGTACTCGAGCTTCACGTTCGCGTCGAGGCCCGCGCCGACGACCTCGAGCTTGGCGAGCCCCAGCAGACGGGCGAGCATCGGGCGCGTGAGGTTCACGCCCTGCACCCGGTCGAGCGGGGCGCGCCGATGCGTGCGGAAGAGGACGCCCGAACGCACCTCGACGTCGTCGTCACCGATGCGCAGGGTGTGGAACCGCCACGACAAACGGAAGAGCACCAGCAGCACGAGCACCACGGCGAGAGCGACCCCACCCGCGATGAGGATCAGGTTGTGGGAGAACAGGAAGTCGACCGGGTCGGGCGGCATTCCGCCGGGAGGCAGCTCGGTGACCACGGGGAAGAACCACTCGATCAACCGCTCACGGAGGTTGGCGACGAGCACACCGATGATGACGAGCAGTGAAAGACCGCCACGCAACAGCGGGGTCAGCGGATGCAGCCGGTGCCACTCGCCGTCACTGTACGGCGATCGCACGCTGACGCGCGGCACGGCGGGGACCGCGCCCGGCGGACGGGCGTCGGCGGCGGGGGCAGCGGCTGCGGACGGACGGGCGTCGGCGCCGACTGCGGGCGGAGGGGCGCCGGCGGCCGCTGCGGGCGGAAGAGCGTCAGCCTCCGGCGCGCCCATCGGGCTCGGCGGCGTCGAGTCAGCCGGGGCGCCGGCCGGAGGCGCCGGGTCGCTCACAGGCCGGTCCGACGGGTCTCGGCCACGGCGACGAGGGTGTCGCGCAGGTGCTCGGCCGCCTCCTGCCTCAAGCCGGGGATCGTGACGCCCGTCGAGGCGGCGGCGGTCACGAGCTTGAGCTGCGCGATGCCGAAGCCGCGATCGAGCGGCCCGTGGGTGATGTCGACGAGCTGCATGCGACCGTAGGGCACGGCGACGACGCGCTGCCACAGGATGCCGCGGCGGAAGACCAGGTCGTCGTCGCGCAACTGGTACCCGACCGATCGCGCCTGCCGCGGCGTGATGATCAGCCCGATGGCGGTGACGAGCAGGATCACTCCCGCGGGGATCCACTGCCACATCACTCCGGTGAGCAGCTGCGCGACGAGCGCCGCGGCGGCCACCAGGACGAAGACCGCGCCCTGCGAGATGAGTTGCACCCGCACGTAGGCCCGCGCGAGCTGATACCAGGTGCCGTCGCCCAGCGGCAGCCGTCGCTCCGAACGAGGCTCGAGAATGCGGTCGTAGGTGCGCTCGCTCAGCACGGCACCCTGCGTCACCGCCTCCGGCGAGGGCGCGGGGGCGTCAGATCCCGACGGGGCCGGCGGGGAGGTCTCCGGGGGTGTCGTCATCGTCGTCCTTCCGGATGGTGCACAGCTGCTCGGCCACGAGTCCCGCGACGACCAGGACGACAGCGCACACGAGCGTCGCGATGATCGTCCCCATCGAGCCTACCGATGGCGTCACCGGACGGCTCAGCAGAAAGGCGAGCAGGCCGACCGCGAATCCCGCCGCGGCCGCCCCCAGCAGAGACGACGCTTTGGCGAGCATCGCGATGCGCAACGCCCGGAACGGGTCGATGCGCCGCTCGCTGCGCCCGCGGCTCGCGCGGAACACCGGCACCGCGAGCACCACGATGACCGCGCCCAGCAGCGCGAGGATCGTGGGCAGGCTCACGGCCGGCGAGAACGTCGCGCGCCCCATGGCCGTCAGCGCGGTGTCGAGGACGAAGCCGCAGACGAGCCCGATGATGACGGCGATGGTCAGGATGCCGGCTCCCGTACGCTTCATCGGTCGCTCCCCCGGAGTCCGGCGAGCAGGTCGGCGACGCGGCCGCGGCCCGGGATCTCGGCATCCGGATCGATCTGCACCCACGGCGCGAGGACGAACTCGCGCTCGTGCGCGCGGGGATGCGGCACGACCAGGTCGTCGCGGTCGATCATCTCGTCTCCGTACGCGATCAGGTCGAGATCGAGGGTGCGATCGCCCCAGCGCTCGCGACGCACGCGACCGTGGCGCGCCTCGATGCGGTGCAGCGACGCCAGCAGCTCGGCGGGCGAGAGACGCGTCTGCAGCACCGCGACCGCGTTGAGGTAGCGGGGCGCGTCCTCGTCCTCGCCGTCGAGGGTCACCGCGACCGTCTCGATCGGATGCGACACCCGCACGTCCGAGGTGAGGGTCAAGCGCCGCAGCTCGTCGACCGCCGCGGCCAGTGTCTCGGCGCGTTCACCGAGGTTGGCGCCGAGGGCGACCACCGCGGGCACGGGCGTCGAGCGCGGAGCCGCGTCGAGGCCGTGGGCCAGACGCACGTTCACGACCGCCCCCTCGTGATCGTCACCGAGACGTCGCCGAACGGCACCGTGATGGGTGCCTTCGGCTTGTGAACCGTGATCGTGACCGTCTCGACGCGTCGATCGGTCAGCACCTCGTCGGCGAGGCGCTGCGCGAGCGTCTCGATGAGGTCGACGGGCTCCCCCTCGACGACGGCGACGAGGCGTTCGGCGAGCTCGCCGTAGTGGACGGTGTCGACCACGTCGTCGGTCTCGGCCGCACGTCGCAGCGGCAGGTGCAGAACGGCGTCGACGACGAACTCCTGTCCGTCGCGCTTCTCGTCGGGATACACACCGTGGAAGCCCACGGCGCGCACCCCCGTCAGCGTGATGCGGTCAACGGCATCCATCAAGCCTCCCAAGCGCGGGCGACGGCGAGCGCGTCGCGGGTGGTCGGTACGTCGTGCACGCGCACGGCCCAGGCGCCGTCGCGCGCCGCCAGGACGCTCGTCGTGGCGGTGGCCAGATCGCGGCGCGCGAGATCGGCGTCGTCGCCGAGCGCGTCGCCGAGGAATCGCTTCCGACTCGTGCCGACGAGCACGCGGTACCCCGACGAGACGAGGTGCGGCAGCGCGCGCAGCGTCTGCCAGTTCTGCGCTCCGCGCTTGCCGAAGCCGATGCCCGGGTCGACGACGATGCGTGCCGGATCGATGCCGGCTGCGCGCGCCGCCTCGACCCGCTCGGCCAGTTCGGCGGCCACCTCTCGACCGACGTCGGCGTAGTCCGCCCGCGCGTACATCTCGGTCGACGGGCCGCGCCAGTGCCCCAGGGCGATCTCGGCGTCGGTTCCGGCGACGGCGGAGAGCATCTCGGGGTCGGCGAGTCCGCCCGAGACGTCGTTGATCAGCCGCGCACCCGCCCGCGCCGCGGCGACGGCCGTCGAGGCGTTCATCGTGTCGATGCTGACCCACGCGCCCTCGGCGGCCAGGGCCTCCACGACCGGGAGCACGCGCTGCTGCTCGACCCGCGGGGCCACGCGCGATGCCCCGGGGCGCGTCGACTCGCCGCCGATGTCGAGGAGATCGGCGCCCTGGTCGCGCAGGCTCCGCGCGTGGGCGATCGCGACGTCGGGGTCGATGTAGCGGCCGCCGTCGCTGAAGGAGTCGGGGGTGACGTTGACGATCCCCATGATGAGGGTCACGCGCGCGCCCCGATCAGAGCGACCAGCTCGGATCGGGCGGCGGGGTCGGTGTACACGCCGCGCGCGGCGATCGTGACGGTCGAGGCGTCGAGTTGGCGCCCTCCCCGCATGGTCACGCACTCGTGCGTCGCGTCGAGCACCACGAGCACGCCACGCGCGTCGAGGGCCGAGTCGATGGCATCCGCCACCTGCTCCCCCAGGCGCTCCTGCACCTGCGGACGGGCGGCCAGGATGTCGATGACCCGGGGCAGAGCCCCCAGACCCACGACCTCTTCGCCCGGCAGGTAGGCGACGTGCGCGCGACCGCGGAAGGGGAGCAGATGGTGCTCGCACATCGACCGGAAGGCGATGTCGCGCAGCATCACGGCTCCCGAGGGCAGCGTGTCGGGTGCGGGTCCGCGCGACACCGAGATGGTGTGCTGCAAGGGCTCCCCGGCATCCTGGTTCACGCCGGAGAAGAACTCCGCCCAGGAGTCGGCGACACGCGTCGGGGTCTGGCGGAGGCCGGGGCGATCGGGGTCTTCCCCGATCGCCTCCAGCAACTCACGCACCAGAGCGGCGACGCGCTCTCGATCGACGGCCACGGCGCCTCAGGCGGTTGCCGGGCGCGTCTGTCCGCTGGGACGGTGCTGCGCCTGGGCCGTCGCCTGCGACTCCGCTTCGGCGGATGCCGCGATGCCGGCGGGAGCCTGGCGACGGGGGACCTCGACCGGAGGCTGGTTCGAGACCGGACGATCGCCCGACGACAGCCACTGCGGGCGCGGCGTCAGACGCTTGACGTCCTTGAAGATTTCGGCGAGCTCGAGGTGGTCGAGGGTCTCTTTCTCGAGCAGTTCGAGAGCCAGACGGTCGAGCACCTCGCGGTTGGCGTTGATGACCTCGTAGGCCTCGTTGTGCGCCTGCTCGATGAGAGCGCGCACCTGCGCGTCGACGCGCTCGGCGATGCGCTCCGAGAAGTCGCGACCGTGTCCCATGTCGCGGCCCATGAACACCTCGCCCGACGACGAGCCGAGCTTGACGGGGCCGACCTCGTTGGTCATGCCGTACTCGGTGACCATTTTGCGGGCGATGCTGGTGGCCTTCTCGATGTCGTTCGACGCGCCTGTGGTGGGGTCGTGGAACACGATCTCCTCGGCGACGCGGCCGCCCATCGCGTAGGTCAGCTGGTCCTGCAGCTCGTTGCGGGTGATCGAGTACTTGTCGTCGAGCGGCAGCACCATCGTGTAGCCCAGCGCCTTGCCGCGCGGGAGGATCGTGACCTTGGTGACGGGGTCGGTGTGGTTCATGGCCGCCGCAGCCAGGGCGTGGCCGCCCTCGTGGTAGGCGGTGATGAGCTTCTCTTTGTCCTTCATCACGCGCGTGCGGCGCTGGGGACCGGCGATCACGCGGTCGATGGCCTCGTCGAGGGCGCGGTTGTCGATGAGCTGCGCGTTCGAGCGGGCGGTCAGCAGCGCCGCCTCGTTCAGCACGTTCGCCAGGTCGGCACCGGTGAACCCGGGCGTCTTGCGCGCGACGACCTCGAGGTCGACCGAGTCCGACAGCGGCTTGCCGCGACCGTGCACCTCGAGGATGCGCTGACGGCCCTTGAGGTCGGGCGCGTCCACGCCGATCTGGCGGTCGAAGCGGCCCGGGCGCAGGAGCGCGGGGTCGAGGATGTCGGGGCGGTTGGTCGCCGCGATGACGATGACGTTGACCTTGGGGTCGAAGCCGTCCATCTCGACGAGCATCTGGTTCAGCGTCTGCTCGCGCTCGTCGTGACCGCCGCCCATGCCGGCGCCGCGGTGGCGGCCGACGGCGTCGATCTCGTCGATGAAGATGATGGCCGGGGAGCTCTCCTTGGCCTGGTTGAACAGGTCGCGCACGCGGCTGGCGCCGACGCCGACGAACATCTCGACGAAGTCCGAACCCGAGATCGAGTAGAACGGCACGCCCGCCTCACCGGCGACGGCGCGCGCGAGCAGGGTCTTACCGGTTCCGGGAGGGCCGTACAGCAGCACGCCCTTGGGGATGCGGGCACCGACCTCTTCGAACTTCTTCGGGTCCTTGAGGAACTCCTTGATCTCGTCGAGCTCTTCGATCGCCTCATCGGAGCCCGCGACATCTTGGAAGGTGACGGTCGGCGTCTCTTTCGTCACGAGCTTCGCGCGCGACTTGCCGAACTGCATGACCTTGCTGCCGCCGCCCTGGGCGCTCGAGAGCAGCCACCAGAAGAGCAGACCGAGCAGCACGAGCGGGAGCATCAGCCCGAGGAAGCCATCGAACCAGCTGGGCTTGGGCACGACGTCGTTGAAGCCGTCGGAGGGGTTCGCCGAGTCGATCGCGCTGGCGACCTCGCTGGCGCGCGCCTGGCTGAAGTAGAACTGCACGTCGTTAGCGCCCTCGAAGGGCGTCGACAGCGTCAGATCGACACGCTGGTCGGGATCGTTCGTCACCGCCTGGGTCACGGTGCCGCCCTTGAGGAGCTCCAGACCCTCCTTGGTCGACACCTGACGGGCGCCGCTGAGGTTGGAGATGAGCGAGAAACCGATGACCAGAAGCAGACCGACCAGCAGAACGTAGACGATCGGATTACGCGTGATCTTCTTGAAATTCATGGTGGGCGAGCCCAGCCCTTTCGTGTGCTCCGCAGAAAAGCGGTCGCATCAGGCTAACGCGCGAGGACTATGCCGGGCCTGTGCGTTCGTCGTGGGCGTACGCCGAATGCTCGATGTCGGTGTTCGGCCGACCTCGGCGGCGCCCGATCTCAGGAGTAGACGTGCGGCGCAAGCACCGCGACGTCGCGCAGGTTGCGGTAGCGCTCGGCGTAGTCGAGGCCGTAGCCGATGACGAAGTCGTTGGGGATGTCGAAGCCCACGTAGCGGCAGTCGACCTCGACCTTCATCGCCTCGGGCTTGCGCAGAAGAGCGAGCACCTCGACCGACTCGGCTCCGCGCGAGGCGAAGTTCTCGAGCAGCCAGCTGAGGGTCAGACCGGAGTCGATGATGTCTTCGACGATCAGCACGTGCTTGCCGGTGATGTCGGTGTCGAGGTCTTTGCGAATCTGCACGACACCGCTCGAGCGGGTCGAGGCGCCGTACGACGAGACGGCCATCCAGTCCATCGACACGTGCATCGGCAGGTGACGGGCGAAGTCGGCCATGACCATGACCGCACCCTTCAGCACGCCTACGAGGACGACGTCGCGTTCCTCGTAGTCGGCGGCCACCTGCGTCGCCAGTTCGGCGAGCTTTCCGTGGATCTGCTCCTCGGTGAGGAGGACTTCGCTGATGTCGTCGGAGATGTCGGCCGCGCGCATTGGGAAAGTCTACGTCGGCGAATTCGCCATCGCCGTCACGCCCGCGCGACCAGTTCGATGCGGGCGCCGACGCGGCGGGCCAGGCAGCGCGGAAGGTCGATCGGCCCCTGCCCGCGCCAGTCGGTCGCGAGCCGGGCGACCTCGAGGGTCTGGGTGCGCGAGAGCGAGACGCCGAATTCACTGTCGGCCACGTAGCGGATGATCCGGTGGCGCAGCGCTGCGGGGTTCGCGGCGAGGGCCGCCACCGAGATCGAGATCCCGGCCTCGGCGTGCTCGACGATGTCTTCGATCGTCTCGTCGATCATCTCCTGGAACGCTTCGGCGTCTTCGCGCAGTTGCTCGGCTGTGCGCGCGAGCGCCTCGGCCACTCCGGGGCCGAGCTCGGCCTCGAGCACCGGGAGCACGTGCTCCCGCACCCGCACCCGCGAGAACGTCGGATCAGCGTTGTGCGGGTCGGTCCACGGCTCGACGCTCTCCGCGGCGCACGCGGCGACGGTCGTACGGCGGCGCACCCCCAGCAGCGGGCGCACCCAGGTGGGTCCGGTCTCGTCGCGGCGCCGGGGAGCCATCCCCGCCAGGCTCGCCGTACCGGATCCGCGGGCGAGTCCGAGCAGCACCGTCTCGGCCTGGTCGTCGAGCGTGTGGCCGAGCAGCACGGCATCCGCCCCGATCTCCTCCGCGGCCCGCGCGAGCCCGGCGTAGCGCGCGGCACGCGCGTCGGCCTCGGGGCCCTCCGCCGGCACGACCTCGACGCGTGAGACCCGGGCCTCGAGCCCGAACGATCGGGCGGCGTCGGCGGCGCGCCGGGCCACGGCATCCGACCCCTCCTGCAGACCGTGGTCGATCACCACCGCCTCGGCCCGGACCCCCCGGCGCGGAGCTTCGAACGCGGTCGCCAGCGCGAGGGCGAGCGAATCGGGTCCGCCCGACAGAGCGACGACGACGGTGCCCTCGATGTCGTCGAGGGCCGCGCGCACGGCACGGCGCACCTCGGCGACGGACGGGTCGAGGCCGGGGCGGTGATCCATGTCTCCACGCTATCGCCGGGCCGTGGCGGCGCCGCCTGCTCCGCCCGTGACATGACGCAGGAGTTCCGGGCGGTGACGCGCCGACGCCGCGTCTCGTCAGCCCTCGTCGACCGCGAACTCCTGCGGTCTGGTTGCGCGTGGGTGTCGCGCGCCCGCCCGACTAGGCTGGGCCGCGGAAATCCACAGATCTAAGGAGCACGAGTATGGGCGCTTTCGACGCCGTCATCGAGATCCCCCGCGGAAGCCGCGTGAAGTACGAAGTCGACCACGGCACCGGCCGCGTCTACCTCGACCGCATCCTGTACACGGTGTTCGGCTACCCGGCCAACTACGGCTTCTTCGAGAACACCCTCGGCGAAGACGGCGACCCGCTCGACGTGCTGGTGCTGCTCGACCGCGACCTGCACCCCGGCATCCTCGCCAAGGTGCGCCCCGTGGGCGTGCTGAAGATGAGCGACGAGGCCGGCGGCGACGACAAGGTCGTGGCCGTGCTCGCCAAGGACCCGCGGTGGGACCACATCCAGGACGTCGACGACATCGACGAGTGGACCAAGAAGGAGATCTCGCACTTCTTCGAGCACTACAAGGACCTCGAGCCCAACAAGTGGGTCAAGGTCGACGAGTGGGCGGATGCCGCGGAGGCCGAGCGTCTCGTGGCCGAGGCCTTCACGCGCTTCGACGAGCACGACGCTCAGACCAAGACGCAGGGTTCGGGCGAGGCTCCGAACACCCTCTGATCTTCTGCAGACGAGAAAACCCCCGGTCCTGCGACCGGGGGTTTTCTCGTGGGCTCGGTCAGACCGAGACGCCCCGATCGCGCAGCCAGGGCGCGGGATCGGTGGTTCCACCCCACGGCGGATAGACCTCGAAGTGAAGGTGGCAGCCGAAGGAGTTGCCGGTCTGTCCGGTCGCGGCGATCTGCTCGCCCGCTCCCACGCGCTGACCGTACGAGACGTAGATGCCGCCGTCGACGATGTGTCCGTATCCCGTGCCCGAGCCGTCGTCGTGCTGGATGCGGATGTAGTTGCCGAACCCGCCGTAGCGGCCGGCGTAGGTGACGCGACCGGCTGCGGCCGCGTAGATGGGCGACCAGCAGCTGGCGCCGAAGTCGAGACCGAGGTGCCAGGTGCTCGCGCAGTAGCTGGCGCTGCACTGGCCGGTGCGCGGGCCGTAGCCCGACGACGTGTATGCGGAAGACGGGCGAGCCCAGCCCGACCCGACGACGCTTCCACCGCCGCCACCGCCACCGCCACCGCTGCTGCTTCCGCCGCCACCGCCGCCGCTGCTGCTTCCGCCCCCGCCGCCACCGCCGCTGTTGTTCGCGGCGTTCTGGCGGTCGCGCTCTTCCTGCTCGCGGCGTTCGCGGTCGCGGCGCTCGGCCTCTTCGCGGGCCTGACGCTCGCGCTCCTCGCGGGCCTTGCGTTCTGCTTCGACGCCGGCCTGGTAGTCGGCGATCGTCTTGGCCGTGGTGTCCTGCAGGGCCGCGAGCTGCGCTTCGAGCGTGACCTGGTTGGCCTGCTGCGCGGCCAGGGCCTCCTGCGCGGCCTGAGCGGCCTGCTGCGCGGCGACCATCTTGTCTTCGGCGATCTTCTGCAGGCGGTCGCGCTCGGCACGGGCGTCGTTGGCCTGATTGCTCAGCTGCTGCGCGTTGTCGCGGGCCGTCACGGCGGCGGCGTACACCGAGCGGTTGCGCTCGAGGAGCTTGTCCATCGTGCCGAGCTTGGCGAGCAGGTCGTCGGCCGTGGCCGCCGAGCCCGAGAAGAACAGGTCGAGCGAGGTGTCGTCTCCGCCCGAGCGGTACAGCTGCGCGGCGACCTTGCCGGCCTTGGTCGCGGCATCCGTCGCCTTCGCGGCTTCGGCGTCGGCCTGGGTCTGGATCAGCTGCGCGCGGTAGTCGGCGTCGAGGTAGGCCTGCTGCGCGGTGAAGTACTCGTCGGAGCGTGCCTGCACCTCGGCCTGGGTGCGCGCGACCTCGGACTGCAGCCCCGCGATGAGGCCCTGGATGCGGGCGATTTCACCCGCCTTGGCGGATTCATTGGCTTTGGCAGCCTGGACGTCGTCCCACGAGGGGTAGTCGGCGGCGACCGCGGGAGAGCTGAAGCCGGATGCCGCGGCGCCGAACGCACCGACGGCGACGGCCCCCATCACGCCGAACTTCAGCGCGCCACGGCGGTCGAACGTCGGCCACAACCGTCGCTTCTCGGCCGGACTGGGCGCGCAGCCGCAGTCGTCTGTTTCGTCGAGGTGCTCGAGCGTCACGGGAATACCTCATCTCACCGGTCGCAACTCGGCCAACAGTAGCAACACGAGTCACACGTACAACAGGGCGAGTTCCCGCTGCCGCGGCCCATCCTGGGCCCTCGACACGCGCGGGAGCCGCACGCCACGCCCCGAATTGGCAATCTCCGAAGATGTGAAGTAGGCTCGGTCGTCGGCAAGCGAGGATGAAATCGCAAGGTTTCAGGCTCATCCGGCCCCATCGTTTAGCGGCCTAGGACGCCGCCCTTTCACGGCGGTAGCACGGGTTCGAATCCCGTTGGGGTCACTTTCCGGTGAAGTACAATTTAAAACGCATGGCCCTGTAGCGCAGTTGGTTAGCGTGCCGCCCTGTCACGGCGGAGGTCGCGGGTTCAAGTCCCGTCAGGGTCGCTCCATAGCGATGGGCCTTCTTTCGAGGAGGCCTTTCGTCTAGGAAGCGGCAGACATGTCGCTCGGCTCTGTAGCTCAGTTGGTAGAGCGCACGACTGAAAATCGTGAGGTCACGGGATCGACGCCCGTCGGAGCCACAGGGTGATCATTACAGTCACCTTAGAAACCCTCGTCTAGCTTCTACATGGCGGGGGTTTCCTCTTTTCCCCGGCGAGGATCCCTCACCGCACCCCGCTGCCCTGAGAACAAGACGCGCGTCGAGAACGGGCCGTTCTCCGCGATATCGCCCTGTCCCCGTGGCATCCCCCTGTTCTCGTGACCGGCGGAGGCGCCGCGCCGCGCCGGACACCGCGACGAACGCCCGCATAGCTTCCCCACAGCCGCGGGTGGTTCCGGACGCCTCCGGACAGCGCTACTATTTGTTGACTTTTAGCAAACACCTGGCGCCCGACTGAGCCACCCGAGCCGTCCGCCAGGCCTTCTCTCGAAGAGGCCCCGATGTCAGACATCACTCAAACCAGACGCGCCCGTGCGGCCTCGCCCACCACCGGGGCGACCGACACGGTCATGACACACCGCATGATCATGTTCGTGATCTTCGGCCTCATGGCCGGCATGTTCCTCTCCGCCCTCGACCAGACGGTCGTCGGCACCTCGATCCGCACGATCGGCGACGACCTGCAGGGCCTGAGCCTTCAGGCCTGGGTCACGACGGCCTACCTGATCGTGTCGACCATCTCGACGCCGATCTACGGCAAGCTCTCCGACATCTTCGGTCGGCGCCCGCTCTTCCTCATCGCCATCCTCATCTTCATCATCGGTTCGGTGCTCGCGAGCTTCTCGACCTCGATGGTCGAGCTCGCCGCGTTCCGCGCCATCCAGGGCCTCGGCGCCGGTGGACTGATGTCGATGCCGCTCGCGATCATGGGCGACATCCTCGCCCC
The DNA here is from genome assembly GCF_021026215.1 of Microbacterium sp. JC 701. Taxonomy (NCBI): domain Bacteria; kingdom Bacillati; phylum Actinomycetota; class Actinomycetes; order Micrococcales; family Microbacteriaceae; genus Microbacterium; species Microbacterium sp. JC 701. The sequence goes on along the minus strand of NZ_JAJNCV010000001.1, from coordinate 661,417 downwards.
GCGCGAACGCGCGAAGTACCAGGGCTACTTCCTGGCCGTCTTCGGCATCTCGAGCGTCATCGGCCCGCTCGTCGGCGGTCTGTTCGCCGGCGCCAGCCAGATCCTGTTCATCACCGGATGGCGCTGGGTCTTCCTCATCAACGTGCCGATCGGCATCGTCGCGCTCGCGATCGTCTGGCGCTTCCTGCACATCCCGAAGCAGCCGCGGCACTCCGTGCGCATCGACTGGTGGGGCGCCACGACCGTGATCGTCGCGCTCGTCCCGCTGCTGCTCGTGGCCGAGCAGGGCCGTGAGTGGGGCTGGGGCTCGCCGATCGCGATCGCCTGCTACGTCATCGGCGCCCTCGGCATCCTGGCCTTCGTCATCGCCGAGACCGCGATGAAGGACGACGCGCTCATCCCGCTGAAGCTGTTCCGGTCGCCGACCTTCTCGATGGCGACCATCATCGGCGTGCTCGTGGGCTTCGGCATGTTCGGCGCGATGCTGACCCTGCCGCTGTACCTGCAGCTCGTGCTCGGCTCCTCGCCGACGCAGAGCGGTTTCGAGATGCTGCCGATGATTCTCGGCCTCATGATCGCCTCGATCGCGAGCGGTCAGATCATCGCCCGCACCGGGCGGTACCGCATGTTCCCGATCCTGGGCACGGCGTTGATGTCGATCGGCTTCTTCCTTCTGACGTTCCTGAAGTACGACAGCCCCTACTGGCACGTCGCCGTCGCGATGCTCGTGATCGGCCTGGGTCTGGGTCAGCTCATGCAGACGCTGACCATCGCCAGCCAGAACTCGGTGGGCCTGCGCGACATGGGCGTGGCCACGAGCGGCTCGACCTTCTTCCGCCAAATCGGTGGAACGCTGGGCACCGCGGTGCTGCTGTCGCTGCTGTTCACGCTGATGCCCTCGAACATCATCGGATCGTTCTCCGACCGCGGCACCCTGACCGACGCGCTCGACGCGGCGTTCGACCCCACCGTGTCGTCGGCGCCCGCGAACGAGAAGATCATGTCGTCGATCTACGCCCCCATCGTCGCGCAGACCACTCAGGCCGTGACGCAACAGGCACAGCAGGGTGTCCAGCAGGCGACGGATGCCGCGACTCAGGCCGTCGCCGCGCAGGTCGCCGCCGGCCAGATCCCCGCGGCCGCTCAGGCGCAGGCGACGCAGGCCGCCGTGGCCCAGGCCGTGCAGGCCGCCGCCACGCAGATCCAGCAGCAGGTGCCCGTCGCACGGGTCGCCGCCGACGGCACGGTCAGCCTCGACTTCTCGAACGCGACGGATCGCGCCGCCTTCGTCGACACCGTGGCGACCACCCTCGAAGACCGCTTCACCTCGGGCGACGAGAACACCTCGATCGGCGGGTCGACCCTCGACGACACCTCGTTCCTGGTGGGCGCCGACGCGCGGCTGACGAAGCCGTTCCTCGTCGGGTTCAACAACTCCGCCACCACGGTCTACTGGACCGCGATGGGCGTCGTGCTGCTCGCCTTCGTGCTGTCGCTGTTCTTCCGCACGCCGCCGCTGCGGGCGAAGTCGGCGCTGCAGGAGGCCGCCGACGAGCGCCGAGGCAAGAAGGAAGAGGACGAGCATGCCGAAGAGGCCGCCGCGCAGTCCGGTGCGTTGATCGCACCGTAGTCCGCACCCACGAAGGGCGGGGCCGTCGCCAGACGCCCCGCCCTTCGTCGTGTCTCAGGCCGCGGCCTCGCGCGCGCGGAGGTCCTTCCGCAGGATCTTGCCCGAGGTCGACTTGGGGATGACGTCGATGAACTCGACCCGGCGCACCTTCTTGTGCGGAGCGACGTTCTCGGCGACGAAGGCCATCACGTCCTCCGCCGTCAGGCCGGCATCCGGAGCCGCCACCACGAAGGCCTTGGGGATCTCTTCGCCCTCGTCGTCGCGCACGCCGATGACCGCGGCATCCTGAATCTTCGGATGCGCCAGCAGCAGGGCTTCGAGCTCCGCCGGGGCGATCTGGTACCCGTGGTATTTGATGAGCTCCTTGAGCCGGTCGACGATCGTGAAGTACCCGTCGACGTGGTGCACGCCGATGTCGCCGGTGTGCAGGAAGCCGTCGGCGTCGAGCGTCTCGGCCGTCGCGTCGGGGCGGTTCAGGTAACCGAGCATGACGTTCGGCCCGCGCACCCAGATCTCGCCCGGCGCGGTGAGACCGTCGTCGCCGTGCTCCTCGAGCTCGGCTCCGGTCTCGGGGTCGACGAGCTTCGCGTCGCAGTTGGGGATGAGCACGCCGACCGAGCTGACCGGCATGTCGGAGTTCCCCGGGATCGCGTGCGAGACGGGGCTGAGCTCGCTCATGCCGTAGCCCTGGTAGAACCGCGCGCCGATGCGTCGCCCGGCGGTCTCGGCCGTCTCCCCGTCGAGGGGCGCGGCCCCCGAGAACACGCTGTGCACGCTCGAGAGGTCGAACTGTTCGACGGCCGGGTGCTTGGCGAGCGCCACCGCGATCGGCGGGGCGATGAAGAGGAAGGTGCAGCGGCGCTCCTGGATCGTCGTGAGGAAGTCGGTCAGGTCGAAGCGCGGCATCGTGACCAGGGCGGCGCGCTGGCGCAGCGCGAGGTTGAGCAGCACGGTCATGCCGTAGATGTGGAAGAACGGCAGCACCGCGAGCACCCGGTCGTCGCGGGCGATCTCGATCACGACCCGGCACTGCGCCACGTTGGCGACGAGGTTGCGGTGCGAGAGCATCACTCCCTTGGGGACGCCCGTCGTCCCCGACGAATAGGGCAGCACCGCGGTGTGGGTGGCGGGGTCGAACCGCACCTCCGGGGGCGTGCGCCCCTCGGCGAGCAGCGAGCGCAGGTCGAGGTGTCCGTCGGCTCCGTCGAGCACGATGAGCTGATCGTCCGGGATGCCGACGGCGCGGGCCGCCTCGCGCGCCTGGGGCAGCAGCGGCGAGACGGTGACGAGCCACGTGGCCCGCGCGTCGCGGAGCTGGGTCTCGATCTCGCGCTCGGTGTAGAGGGAGTTGATCGTGGTGATGACCGACCCGGCGCGCAGGATGCCGTGGAACACGGTGGCGAAGGCGGGGACATTCGGGCACAGCATCGCCACGACCGTCTCGGTGTCGGCCCCCCGGTGCGCGAGGGCCCCGGCGAAGGCGTCGATCTGCTGCCGCAGCGTGCCGTAGGTGGTCTCGGCCCCCGACGTCGGGTCGATCAGCGCGACGCGGGCCAGATCGCCGTCGTCGAGGGAGGCGAAGAGGTAGTCGTAGATGCTCTGGTCGGGGATCTCGACGCTCGGATGGGGGCTGTGGAACACGGTTCTCTCCCTCGAGGATGCTCGCCGCGGCGCTGCGGTGTGCTCATCCTGGCATCGATCCCGACGTGTCGGGCCGACTCAGAGGAAGGCCAGAATTACTCCCCCGGCCGCGCCCACGATGACCACGGCCCATGCCGGGGCACGGAACGCGGTCAGCAGCACGAAGCCCACCGCCGCGAGCAGGAACGGGCCTGGACCGGTCACCGCGGTCGTGAAGACCGGGGTGTAGAGGGCGGCGGCGAGGATGCCGACGACGGCCGCGTTCGCGCCGCGCATCGCCGCGCGTACCCGCGGCCTCTCGCGCACGGCGTCCCAGAAGGGCAGGACTCCGACCAGCACGAGGAATCCAGGTGCGAAGATCGCGGCGAGCGCGAGGGCGGCACCCGCGACGCCTCCGGGGCCGACGTTCGAGAACGACCCGAGGTAGGCCGCGAAGGTGAACAGCGGACCCGGCACGGCCTGCGCGGCGCCGTAGCCGGTGAGGAAATCGCCCGATGACACCCATCCGGTCTCGACGACGCCCGCTTGCAGCAGCGGCAGCACGACGTGACCTCCGCCGAATACGAGCGCCCCGGCGCGATAGAAGGCGTCGACCAACTGCGCGGTGCCCGCCCCCGTCGTCGTCGCCGCGAGGGGGAGAGCGATCAGGAGCGCGGCGTAGGCGGCGAGACACGCGATCGCCACGGCCCGCGGCACCCCGAACGACGGCAGCCGCGGCCCCTCGGCCTCGGGCACCCCGCGCACCAGCAGCAGCCCGCCCACGATGCCGACGGCGAGGGCCCCGAGCTGCCCCGGCGCCGCGGGCAGCAGCAGCGCGAGGGCGAGCCCGACCACCGCGATACCCGCCCGCCGGGCGTCGGGGGTGAGGGTGCGCGCCATCCCCCACACGGCGTGCGCCACGACGGCCACCGCGATGATCTTGAGGCCCGACAGCACTCCGTCGCCGATCGGTCCCCCCACCAGCGCCGCCCCGCCGGCGAACAGCACCAGCAGCATCGCGGAGGGAAGGGTGAAGGCGAGGAACGCGGCGAGCGCGCCGAGGATGCCCGCGCGCTGCAGCCCCATGGCGAAGCCGACCTGGCTCGAAGCCGGCCCGGGCAAGAACTGGCACAGCGCGACGAGGTCGGCGTAGGCGCGATCGTCCATCCATCGGCGCCGCACGACGAGGTCGTCGCGGAAGTAGCCGAGGTGCGCGACGGGCCCCCCGAACGACGACACTCCGAGGCGCAGGAACGCCCGGAACACCTCTCCCACCCGGCCGTCTCGCGTCATCCGCCGATTCTCTTCCTCTGGGGGAAACGGGAGGTGAATCCTCAGACCAACGGAACAGCGAGGATCTGGTCGATGGCCCGCAGCGTGAGCCCGGTGAGCTCCTGATCGCGGGCGATGTCCACGCCGCCGATCGCGTCGCGGAAGCGCTCGATCTCTCCGACCATCGGGTTGTCGGGGGCCTCGACGCGGACGACCTCTGCCGTGCCCCCGCGCGGAGTGAGGGTCAGCAGTCGAGGGGCCTCGATCGCATCGATCGCGAGCGAGCCGTCTTCGCCCTGGATCTCGCTGAACAGGGAGGTGTCGGTGATCTTCGACCACGCGACGTCGGCGAGGAAGCCGTCGTAGGCGGCGAGCGCCGAACCGAGGCCGTCGGTCGCGGAGGCGATGCCGACGCGTGCGCCCTGCAGCGCGCGCGGCGCACCGAACAGCCGCACCAGCACGTGCAACGGATAGACCCCGAGGTCGCGCAGCGCACTGCCGCCCAGCGCGGGGTCGAAGATGTTCGTCTGCTCCCCCGCGAGCACGTGGTCGTACCGCGCCGAACGCTTCTCGTACCGGAACGAGACGCGTCGCAGTCGTCCGAGCCGGGGCACGAGCCGCTCCACTTCCGCCAGCCCGGGGTCGTAGGCGCTGCGCATGGCCTCGAGCAGCACGACGCCCCGCTCGTGTGCGTGCGCGACCGCCGCATCCCACTCGTCCGCGGTCAGGACCGCGGGCTTCTCGACGAGGGCCGGGATGCCGGCATCCGCCGCTGTGCGCACCTGCTCCGCGTGCACCGCGTTCGGGCTCGCGAGATACACGGCGTCGACGTCGGGGGCCGCGAGGAGGGCGTCGAGTCCCTCGGCGGTGCCGGGCGCCCCCACACGATCGGCGAACTCCTGCGCCCGCGCCGCGTCACGGGAGGCGACGCGCGACACCTCGACTCCGTCGACGACACCCACCGCGCGGGCGAATTGCTCGGAGATGGAACTCGTGCCGACGATGCCGATGCGGATCATTCCTTCATCCTCCCGCGACGGGTGCGCGCGGATCGAATCGCGTATCCGAGCGTTCGCGTCATCTCACTATGCTCTCGCCGATTCGCCCACCCGATCCCGAGGCCCCATGCACAGCACCCGAGTCGCGCAGCGCCGCCGCACATCGCGCGCCGTCCGTCGACGCCGCTCCGTCGTCGCCGCCGTCCTGTCCGTCGTCCTGATCGCCACCGGTGTGACGGCCCTCGCGGTCACCCGCGGCGCCGCTCGCCCGGAGGCAGGCTCCTCGCCCACCGCGGAGAATTCCACCCCGGCTGGGACGCCCACGCAGACTCCGCTCACGCCGGCGGAGCAGCTCTTGGCGACCGCCACCGATCCGAACGCCTGCGCCGTGTCGTTCGAGGGCGATTCGCTCGCGCTCGCCCCGCAGCTGCAGATCATCGGCGCACGGTACGAGGCACTTCCCCTTCCCGCACAGCCCGGGCGCGTGTTCGCCGGCTGGTACGCCGACGCGGGCGCGGCGAGCACCCTCTCGCTCAAGGAGCGCATCAACGGAGCCGACCTCGTCTCGTGCACCGATCGCCGGCGCACCCTGCACGCCGGGTGGACCACCCCCGAGGCCAACGCGGCCGAGCAGACGCAGCTGCCGATCCTGATGTACCACCAGTTCACGCAGAAGCCCGGGGGCGAAGACGGCTGGCTCCGCCTGAATTACGCCGACATCGGCGACTTCGACGCGCAGATGGCCTACGTGCAGGACGGTGGGTTCTATCTACCGACGTGGGACGAGGTGAGCGCCTTCATCGACGGACGCCTCTTTCTGCCCAAGCGATCCGTCGTGGTCACCGACGACGACGCCGACAGCTCGTGGCTCGATCTCGCCGCCCCCATCGTCGCCGCGCGCGGGGTGCTCACGACCTCGTTCGTCATCACCTCCGCCCGCACCGCGCCCGCGCCCAACCCGTTCGTCCTGCAGCGCTCGCACACGCACGACATGCATCGAGCCGGGGCGAACGGCCGGGGGCGGATGGTGAACGACGACGCCGCCACGATCGCGGCAGATCTCGAGCAATCGGCGCAGATCCTGGGGGCGAAGGAGGTCGTCGCCTACCCCTACGGCCACTACGACGACACGACGAAAGAAGGAGTGCGACAGGCCGGGTTCGACCTGGGCCGCACGATCGAGCACGGCTACGTGCGCATCGGCACCGACAAGCTGGCCCTCCCCGTCATCCGCGTCAACTACGGCATGACGGTCGACGACCTGCGTGCGAGCATCGGGTGACGACGCCGCGTTTTCGCCGTCTCACGGGCGGTTTCTCATGGATCACTGGGGTGAACATCCGCTACCTCCCAGGGAACTCCGCCACAATCCCAGATTGAGCACGCGTCGGCCGGTCTACGCTGTGTATTTCTGGCTTACCGACGAAAACGCGAGCACCCATGGATCTATCCGTCATCGTTCCGACCTTCAATGAAGGCCCGAACGTCGCAGAGCTGGTCCGGCGCACCACGCAGGCACTGCTCGGCCGCACGGTCGAGGTCATCTTCGTCGACGACTCCACCGACGACACCCCCGACATCATCCGGGCCGTGGCCGCGGCATCCGAGATTCCCGTTCGCCTCATCCACCGCGACGACCCCGTGGGCGGTCTCGGCGGGGCCGTCGTCGAAGGCATCCGCGCCGCGGAGGCCGACCGGTGCGTCGTCATGGACGGCGACCTGCAGCACCCGCCCGAGGTCATCGCCGAGCTGCTCGCCCGCGCCGAAGAGGGCGACGCCGACGTCGTCGTGGCCTCGCGATACATCGCCGGTGGCACCTCCGACGGTCTGGCCAACGCTGTGCGCACCACGGTGTCGCGCGCATCGACCTTGCTGACCAAGGCGATGTTCCCCAAGAAGCTGCACAACTGCTCCGACCCGATGACGGGCTTCTTCCTCGTCGACCGTCGCTCGCTCGACATGGACACCCTGCAGCCCCGCGGATTCAAGATCCTGCTCGAGATCCTCGCCCGCAAGCAGATGCGCGTGGCCGAGGTGCCGTTCTCGTTCGCTCCGCGCTTCGCCGGTGAGTCCAAGGCGTCGTTCAGCCAGGGCATGCGCTTCCTCACGCAGCTGACCATGCTGCGCTTCGGCCGCATGTCGGCCTTCGCGCTCGTCGGCGGTCTCGGCGCCCTCGCGAACCTGGCGATCATGTGGGCGCTGCAGGCCGTGGGTGTGCAGTACCTCATCGCCGCCGTCATCGCGAGCATCGTGACGATCGTGGCCAACTTCCTCGCCCTCGAGTACCTCGTCTTCGCCGACATGCGCGCGGAGTCGGGTCTCATGCGGCATCGCTTCATCAAGTCGTTCACGTTCAACGGCGTCGAGGCCATCGTGCGCATCCCGGTGATCTGGGTGCTCGTGAGCCAGGCGCACTTCCAGAGCGTCGTGGCGGCCGCGCTGACCCTCGTCGCCGCGTTCGTCGTGCGCTTCGTGTTCCACGCCCTCGTGGTCTACGCGCCCAAGAAGAGCCGCGTCAGCAAGGTCGTCCACGCCATCGAGCCCCTCGAAGACGAAGTCACGGCCTGACGCCCGGCTGCCGGGGGCGGCGTACGCTGGAGACATGTCCTCCGACGCACCCATCCGTATGTTCGGCGCCGACTGGTGCCGCGATTGCATCCGTACGAAGAAGCAGCTCGACGAGCTCGGCATCGACTACGAGTACATCGACCTCGTGGCCGACCCCTCGGCCGCCGACGTCGCCAAGGAGATCTCGGGTCGCACCAGCATCCCCGTGGTCGTCTACCCCGACTCCAGCCACCACGTCGAGCCCTCGAACGCCGACGTCGAGTCGAAGCTGCGCGAGCTCTCGCTGATCTGATCGGGTCGGCGTGACCCTCTCCGCCGCGTGGCCGGTGCGCCGCGCGCTCACTGCAGAGCTCGGCACGGCGGTGCCCGCGTTCGTCGATCATCACGTGCACCTGCACCTGATCGACGGCGCGGGCCTGCCTTCCCGCGGGATCGCCGCGGTCGTCGACCTCGGCGGCGATCCGATGGCCCTCGCCCGACGAGCCTCCGGTCTGCCGCGAGTGTCGTTCGCCGGAGCCTTCCTGACCGCACCCGGCGGATACCCCTCGGGCAGGTCGTGGGCCCCGGCGCCCGTCGTGCGCACGATCACCGACGCGTCTCGGCATCCGGGAGTCGAGGGCGGAGCCCGCACCGCCGTGGATGAGCAGGCGGATGCCGGGGCCTCGGTCATCAAGATCGCGTTGCACGCCGACGCGGGGCCGGTCGTGTCCGACGAGGAGCTCGCGTCCATCGTGGCGTCGGCGCGGGAGCGCGGTCTGCCGACCGTCGCGCACGCCCAGGGTCGCGGGCAGGTCGACCGGGCGATCGCGGCCGGAGTCGACGCCCTGGCCCACACACCGTTCGACGAGCCCGTGACCCGTCGGCAGATCTCGCGCGCGGTGTCGGGGGGACTGGCGTGGATCTCGACGCTCGACATCCACAAGGGCGCCGACCGCGCGCGGGCGATCACGAACCTCCGAGCCTTCGCCGCGCGCGGAGGGCGCGTGCTCTACGGCACCGACCTCGGCAACGGCTCACTGCCCGTCGGCCTGAACCGCCGGGAGCTGCTCGGCCTGCACGAGGCCGGGGTGCGGGGGGACGCGCTCATCGCCGCGCTGACCGATCCGTGGCCGGCGGTCCGATCCGACGACGCGGTGTCGACGTTCATCGCGGGTCCCGCCCCCACCGACCCCGACGACGTGCCGACGTGGCTCAGCCGCGGAACCGTCGTCCCCACCGAGGAGCTCACCCGTGTCGACTGATCCCACCCCCGACTTCGGTTCCGTCGACGGCCTCGAGGTGCCCCACCGCTCGCTCCGCGGCGACGCGACACGTGCGGACGCGGCCGATCCCCTCGCCGCCCACCGCGACGCCTTCGTGGGAGCCGAGACCTCGCTGGTCTACTTCGATGGCAACTCGCTGGGCCGACCGCCGCGGGCCACGGCCGCGCGCCTCTCCCGCTTCGTGTCCGAGGAGTGGGGCGGTCGTCTCATCCGCGGGTGGGACGAGTCGTGGATGGACCTCCCCTTCGCCATCGGCGACCGCATCGGGCGGGTCGCCCTGGGCGCGGCATCCGATCAGACCGTGATCGGCGACTCGACCACGGTGCTGTTGTACAAGCTGCTGCGTGCGGCGCTCGACTTCCAGATGGCCGCCGATCCCGAGCGGGTCGAGATCGTCGTGGGTCGAGACGACTTCCCCACCGATCGCTACCTCGTCGAGGGCATCGCCGCCGAGCGCGGTGCGCGTCTCGTGTGGGTCGACGTCGACACCGCGCGGGGAGTGGATGCCGATCTGCTCGAAGCAGCCGTGAGTCGACGGACCGCGGTGGTGCTGCTCAGTCACGTGTCGTACCGCTCGGGCTTCCTCGCCGACGGAACCGAGCTCACCGCGATCGCGCATCGCGCCGGGGCCCTCGTGCTGTGGGACCTGTGCCACTCCGCCGGCTCGGTTCCGGTCGAGCTCGACGCGTGGGGCGCCGATCTCGCCGTGGGCTGCACCTACAAGTACCTCAACGGCGGGCCCGGCTCCCCCGCGTTCGCATACGTCGCCGAGCGTCATCAGGGGACCCTCGTCCAGCCGGTGCAGGGGTGGATGGGCGCGGCCGACGTGTTCTCGATGGGCCCGGTGTACCGGCCCGCCGACGGCATGCGCCGCTTCTTGTCGGGCACTCCCCCGGTGCTCGCGATGATCGCGATGCAGGACACCCTCGACCTGCTCGAGGAGGCCGGGATCACCGCCGTGCGCGAGAAGTCGATCGCGCTGACGGAGTTCGCCCTCCGCGCGAGCGACGCGCTGCTGACCCCGCTCGGTGTGCGGCTCGCCTCGCCTCGCGATCCCGCGGAGCGCGGCGGCCACGTCACGCTGTCACACCCCGCCATGCGCGCGGTGACGGCACGCCTGTGGCGACAGGACGTCATCCCCGACTACCGCGACCCGCATGGACTGCGGATCGGCTTGTCCCCGCTGTCGACGAGCTTCGCCGAGACCCTCACCGGCCTCGAGGCGGTCGCCGCCGCCGTCCGCGCCGAGAGCTGAGGGCCGACACCGGGCTCGCGCATCGAGGGCGCCGGGAGCGGAGGGCTAGCCTCGGAGGGTGATCGATCCCCTCATCCTCGTCGTCGCCGGCGTGGTCGTGGTCGCCCTCGCCACCGTCATCGCGCCGCGCTTCAACGTCGCGGGGCCCCTCGTGCTGCTCGCGATCGGCGCGGCTGTGAGCCTGCTGCCGTTCGTTCCGCCCTTCGCGCTGAACCCCGAGGTCATCCTCATCGGCGTCCTCCCGCCCCTGCTGTACTCCGCGGCCGTGCAGCTGCCCGCGATCGAGTTCCGCCGCGACTTCGCCCCCATCGCGGGGCTCTCGGTGCTGCTGGTGGTCTTCAGCTCGCTCGTGCTCGGGGTGTTCTTCTGGGCGGTCATCCCCGGGCTGGGCCTCGCGCTGGGCATCGCGCTGGGCGCGATCCTCAGTCCGACGGATGCCGTGGCCACCTCGATCGCGAAACGCCTCGGCATCTCTCCGCGGGTCGTGACCATGCTCGAGGGCGAGAGCCTGCTCAACGACGCCACCGCGCTGGTGATGCTGCGCACGGCGGTCGCCGCCGTGGCATCCGGATTCGCCTTCGGCGACGCCCTTGCCAACTTCGCCTGGGCCGTCGTGATCGCCCTCGTCCTCGGCGCGGTCATCGGCTGGGTGAATCTGCGCGTGCGCGAGCGCGTCACCAACTCGGCAGCGAACACCGCGCTGAGCTTCACAATCCCCTTCATCGCTTACCTCCCCACCGAGCACCTCGGCGGGTCGGGACTCGTCGCCGCCGTGGTCGCGGGGATCGTCACCGGGCAGGGAGCGGCGCGTCGCTTCACCCCCGAGCAGCGCATGAGCGACCGGCTGAACTGGCGCACGATCGAGCTGATCCTCGAGGGCGGGGTCTTCCTCGTGTTCGGCCTCGAGCTGAAAGACATCGTCACCGCCAACCTGCGCGAGCACGAGGGGCTCTGGCACGGCACGTGGCTCGCTCTGTCGGCCCTCGGCATCACGCTCGCGGTGCGGGCACTGTACGTGTCGAACCTCGTCTGGGTGCAGGGTCGCCGCAGCCGGCGGGCCGACCGCCATCAGGAGCGGATCGACGGAGCGCAGGAACGACTCGACCGCTTCGAAGAGGCCTACCGCAACGCGCCGGAGCAGTTCGGCGCGTCGGCGGCGAACCCCGAGCGCGCGGAGCGGCGCATCGGCTGGATGCGCGGCCGCATCTCGCGCACCATGGCCGACCTCGACTACTACCGCGACACCCCGCTGGGGGCGCGCCACGGAACCGTCATCGTCTGGGCGGGTATGCGGGGTGTGGTCACTCTCGCGGCCGCGCAGACGCTGCCGGAAAATACCTCGCAGCGCCCGCTGCTGATCTTCGTCGCGTTCCTCGTGGCGCTGTTCAGCCTGGTGCTGCAGGGACTCACCCTCGGGCCCGTCGTGCGCGCGGTCGGACTCACCGGCAAGGGCGGAGAGGGTCCGTCCCGCGAGGAGCAGCAGGCTCTCGACCTCGAGCTGCGCGAAGCCGCCGTCTCGGCCGTCGCCTCGGGCGCGCTGACGCGCCGCAACGGCGACGCCTTCTCCCCCGAGCTGGTCGAGCGCGCCGGGGCCCTCGTCGTGCGCCCGCCCGACGAGGAGGCGACCGAGAGGGTGCGCGATCTGCTCGAGCTGCGCCTGGCCTCGATCGAGGCGATGCGTCATCGCCTCGGGGCGCTCAGTCGCGATGGCCGGTACAGCACGGCTGCGCTGCGCCACGCTCTCGCCGAGCTCGACGCCGACCAGCTCAGCCTCGAGCTGCGCATCGACGACGGCGACGACGACTGACCCGGAATACCCCGCCCCTCCACGCCGTTTCCATTCATGCGCATGCGGTCACCGCGAAAGTCGTGGCGACTCGACGGCGGGAGAGAAGAGCATCCATGAGCAGGTTCGCCCAGAAGGTCGCCCTCGTCACCGGAGGCGGAAGCGGAATCGGTGCCGAGATCGCACGGAAGCTGGCCGGCGAAGGCGCCTCGGTCGTCGTCACCGACATCAACGAGGACGCCGCGAAGAAGGTCGTCGCGCAGATCACCGAGGCCGGCGGAACCGCCGCCGCGTTCGCGCAGAACACCGCGAAGTGGCAGGACTCCGAAGCAGCCGTGGACTTCGCGAAGCAGACCTACGGCGGCCTCCACCTCGCCGTCAACAACGCCGGCATCGGCGGCCCCGCGGCCACCATCGGCGATTACGACGTCGACGCGTGGGACCGCGTGCGCTCGATCAACCTCGACGGCGTCTTCTACGGACTGAAGTTCCAGCTGCCCGCGATCGTCGCCTCGGGCGGCGGCGCGATCGTCAACATGGCGTCGGTGCTCGGCTCGGTCGGCATCGCGCAGAGCTCCGCCTACGTCGCCACCAAGCACGCGCTCGTCGGACTCACGAAGGTCGCCGCTCTCGAGTACACCGCGCAGGGTGTTCGCACCAACGCGGTCGGTCCCGGCTTCATCGACACCCCCCTCGTGCGCGCCAGCCTCTCGCCCGAGGCGCTCGCGCACCTCGAGACCGAGCACGCCGCCGGCCGCCTCGGAACGGATGCCGAAGTCGCCGCGCTCACGCTCTTCCTGCTGAGCGACGACGCGTCGTTCATCTCGGGCAGCTACCACCTCGTCGACGGCGGGTACTCGGCCCACTGAGTCCGCCCCGTCGTTCCCGGGCCCGTCGCGCAGTGCGCGGCGGGCCCGTAGCGTCGGTGGGTGGTCGGGACGCGGGTGTGCTGGCCACGGCCGGGACGGCCACCGATGGGCGGGAAGGGGGATTCGCAGGGGCCGTACGGCACAATGGAGGTGGAGGTTTCCATGAGCGATCCGATCCCGACGATGCCGTCATCTGCGGATGCCGCCGGGACCAGCCCCGTGCCTCTCGCGCACGCGGCTGCCGAGTGCCCGAAGTGCTTCACCGAGCTGCAGAGCGACCGCGACTGGTGGCGCGCCCGCCCGTCGGGATCCCGCCTGGTCGGCCTTGTGGTCTCACGCCCCGACATGGAGTCGGTCAAGCAGCAGCGCGATGACCTGACCCGCTTCGGCGTTCCGATCGAGGGCTTCCGTCACCCCGCCCCCGAAACGCTCGAGGGGTGGGCGGGTCGACTCGACCGGTTCTTCGGAACCCTTACGCGCGGCGACGTCCTCGTTGTCGCGAGCGTGCACGCACTCGGCCTCACGCGCGAGGACGAGACGCGCGCGGTCGCCGATCTGCGTCGCCGCGGCGTCATGGTCAAGGTGCTGTCGCACGGCGACCGCCACCTGCACGACGCGACGCTCCACACGCACGGCTGAGGCGCAGCCGCCCCGCCGCTGTCGCGCGGGGAGGTCCCTGAGCCTGTCGAAGGGACCGGACACTTCACCGGGCCCGCCGACTTCGCGCGGGAAGTCCCTGAGCTCGTCGAAGGGACCGGGCTCACCGGGCCCCGTCGTCGCACGGAAGGTCCCTGAGCCTGTCGAAGGGACCGGGCATTTCGCCAGACGCGGCCGTCGTCGCACGGAAGGCCCCCGAGCCCGTCGAAGGGACCGGGGCTCCCCTCAGGCGCCGACGTAGCGCGCGAGATGCTCCCCCGTCAGGGTCGAGCGCTGCTCGACGAGCTGCGCGGGCGTCCCCTCGAACACGATCGAACCGCCGTCGCGCCCGGCCCCCGGGCCGAGGTCGATGATCCAGTCGGCGTGGGCCATGACGGCCTGATGGTGCTCGATGACGACGACGGTGTTGCCGTCGTCGACCAGGCGGTCCAACAGCCGCAGCAGCGTGTCGACGTCGGCGAGGTGCAGGCCGGTGGTCGGCTCGTCGAGCACGTAGACGGCCCCCGGCTTCGCCATCGAGATCGCGAGCTTCAACCGCTGGCGCTCGCCTCCCGACAGGGTGCTCAGCGACTGACCGAGGGTCAGGTAGCCGAGCCCGACGTCGCGGAGGCGACCGAGCACCGCGGCCGCGGGACCCTTCGTGAGGAATTCGGCCGCCTCGTCGACCGACATCGCGAGCACCTCGGCGATGTTCTTGCCGTCGAGGGTGTACTCGAGCACGTCGTCGGAAAAGCCTGTTCCCTCGCAGAGTTCGCACACGGTCTCGACCGTCGATTGGAAGCCCAGCTGCGTGACGATCACGCCGAGGCCTCGGCAGGCCGGGCACGCGCCCTCGCTGTTCGCGCTGAACAGGGCGGGTTTGACCCCGTTGGCCTTCGCGAACGCCGCACGCACGGCGTCGAGGATGCCGGTGTACGTGGCGGGGCTGCTGCGCCGCGACCCCTTGATCGCGGTCTGGTCGACGACCACGACGTCGTCGAACGCGGGCAGGTTGCCGTGGATGAGAGACGACTTGCCGGAGCCGGCGACCCCCGTGACCACGGTCAAGACCCCGCGAGGCACGTCGACGTCGACGCCCCGGAGGTTGTGCTGGGTCGCGCCGCGGATCGGCATGGACCCGGTGGCCGGCCGGACCTTCTCACGCAGCTGGGCCCGATGGTCGAGGAAGCGCCCGGTGAGGGTGTCGGAGGCACGGAGTCCTGCGACGTCGCCCTCGAACTGGATCGTGCCGCCCGCACGCCCCGCTCGCGGGCCCAGGTCGACGACGTGATCGGCGATCTCGATGACCTCGGGCTTGTGCTCGACGACGAGCACGGTGTTGCCCTTGTCGCGCAGCTGCAGGAGCGTCTCGTTCATGCGCTGGATGTCGTGCGGGTGCAGGCCCGCGGTGGGCTCGTCGAAGACGTAGGTGATGTCGCTGAGGCTCGAGCCGAGATGCCGGATCATCTTCGTGCGCTGCGCCTCACCGCCCGACAGCGTTCCGCTCGCGCGGTCGAGCGAGAGATAGCCGAGGCCGATGTGCACGAAGGAGTCGAGCGTCTCGCGAAGCCCCTGCACGAGAGGCGCGACCGACGGATCGTCGACTGTGCGCACCCAGGCGGCGAGATCGGTGATCTGCATGGCCGCGGCATCCGCGATGTTCACTCCGTCGATGCGCGACGAGCGAGCACCCTCGTTGAGCCGGGTGCCCTCGCACGCCGGGCAGGCGACGAAGGTGACCGCGCGGTCGACGAAGGCGCGGATGTGCGGCTGGAGCGCGTCGCGGTCTTTCTGCAGCATCGACTTCGTGATCTTGGGCACGAGGCCCTCGTAGGTCATGTTGGTGTTCGCGATGCGGATCTTGGTCTGCTCGCGGTACAGGAAGTCGTTGCGCTCCTGCTCGGTGAACTGCTCGATCGGCTTGTCGGCGTCGAAGAAGCCCGATTCGCTGAAGACGCGCACCATCCAGCCGTCGGCGGTGTAGCCCGGCACGAGGATGGCGCCGGCGTTGAGCGACAGCGTCTTGTCGACGAGCTGATCGAGATCGATGTCGCTGACCTGACCGAGTCCCTCGCACTCGGGGCACATGCCGCCGGTGATCTCGAACGAGCGGCGCTCCTTCTGCCCCTTCTTGGCACCGGTCGCGTGGGTCACGGCACCCGCGCCCGAGATCGACGGCACGTTGAACGAGAACGCCTGCGACGAGCCGACGTGCGGCTGCCCGATCCGGCTGAACAGCACGCGCAGCATCGCGTGCACGTCGGTGGCCGTGCCGACCGTGGAGCGCGCGTTGGCGCCCATGCGCTCTTGATCGACGCGGATGGTGGCGCTGAGATTCTCGAGCGCGTCGACGTCGGGCCGCGACAGCTCGCCCATGAACTGCTGCACGAACGTGGGGTAGGTCTCGTTGATGAGCCGCTGCGACTCGGCCGCGATCGTTCCGAACACGAGCGACGACTTGCCCGACCCGCTGACCCCGGTGAACACGGTGAGCCGACGCTTGGGCACGTCGAGGTCGACGTTCTTCAGGTTGTTCTCGCGGGCGCCGCGCACGCGGATGACGTCGTGGGCGTCGGATTCGGTCATGGGCGTCTCCTCGGATCGACCCCAGTGTGGCGGAGACCTCCGACATTCGCGAGGCGCGACGGATCGGGAGGCGCTGCCGTGCGGATCCGACGGGTGACACGCCGCTCCTCGGCGTTCGGCCTCCGGCGCGGCGTGGTCCACATCCGCACGACGGCAGCTGCCGCCGGAGACGACGATGCCCCCGCAGACGGATCTGCGGGGGCAATGGGAAAGTCGACTCAGCCTTGGGCGCGACGGTTCGTGCGGGGGCTGCGTGCTCCGACGACCATGCCGGTCGTGGGGGTTCCGGATGCCGAGCGCCCGGCGCCCTGCGGACGACCTGCACCCGTGCGCTGACCACCGGCGGCCGACTGGCCGCGGCCTGCACCGGAGGAACGCTGACCCTGGCCGCGACCGCCCTGCGGGGCGCGTCCGGCGGCGGAAGCATCGGTGCCCTGGGCGCTGCCACCCCGACCGCGGCGCTGGCGACCGCCACCGGCGGCGGGAGCCACGGCATCCGTGCCCTGCGTGCGCTGTGCGCGCTTGCGCTGGGCGTTGGCGCCCTGCGAGCGGCCGCCGCCCTGCGGCTGGGCCACGATGGGCTCGGGCTTGACGTAGGCGGCGACCTCGCCGACGAGCGCGACGACCTCGGGAGAGGTCGGGGTCACGGCCGTAGGCGTGGCCGAGATCTTGGCCTTGCGCAGGATGTCGAGGGTGTCGCGACGCTGCTCGGGGAGCATGATCGTGACGACGTCACCGGCGGTGCCGGCACGGGCGGTGCGGCCTGAGCGGTGCAGGTACGCCTTGTGCTCGACGGGCGGGTCGACGTGGACGACGAGCTCGACACCGTCGACGTGCACGCCGCGGGCGGCGACGTCGGTGGCGACGAGCACCTTGGCGCGTCCGTCGCCGAAGGCGGCGAGGTTGCGGTCGCGCTGCGGCTGCGACAGGTTTCCGTGCAGGTCGACCGAGGGGATACCCGCAGCCGTCAGAGCCTTCGCGAGCTTCTTGGCCTGGTGCTTGGTGCGCATGAAGAGGATGCGGCGCGCGGTGCCCGAGGCGAGCGTCTGCACGAGGTCTTTCTTGGCGTCGGCGTCGGCGGGAGCGAAGACGTGGTGGGTCATCGCCGCGACGTGCGAGTGCGCCTCGTCGACCGAGTGCAGCACCTCGTTGCGCAGGAAGCGCTTGACGAGCTTGTCCACACCATTGTCGAGCGTGGCCGAGAACAGCAGGCGCTGACCACCGGCGGGCGTGCGCGACAGCAGACGCGTGACGCCCGGGAGGAAGCCGAGGTCGGCCATGTGGTCGGCCTCGTCGAGCACGGTGATCTCGATGTCGTCGAGGCTCGCGTAGCCCTGACCGATGAGGTCTTCGAGGCGACCGGGGCACGCGACGAGGATGTCGACTCCTCCGGCGAACGCGTCGACCTGGCGCTTCTGGTTCACACCGCCGTAGACGGTGGTCGTGACCAGGCCGTAGGCCGCGGCGAGGGGCTTGATGACCTCGTCGATCTGGTTGGCGAGCTCACGGGTGGGGGCGAGCACGAGCGCACGGGGCTTGCGGCCACGACGGCGGTCGTTCTTGCCGGCGAGGCGGGCGACGAGGGGAAGCGCGAAGGCGAGGGTCTTGCCCGAGCCCGTCTTGCCGCGGCCGAGCACGTCGCGGCCGGCCAGGGTGTCGGGCAGGGTGTCGGCCTGGATGGGGAACGCGTCGTTCTTGCCCTGCGAGGCGAGAACGTCGACGAGAGGGGCGGGCACGCCGAAGTCGGCGAAAGTCTGGGACGTCATGAATACTCCTGCCGCGGCGCACGCGCGCACGGCGATTCGGGATGCCGCGAAGCTGCGGCCAAGTGGGCGAAGGCGCCGAGTGGCGCATCCGTTCGCCGTGAAGGTCAAAGGCCCGAAAGAAGGGGCCGGTGCGTTCGACGACGCAGGGAGCGAAGGCTCCCGATGAGACCAGTCTAGCGGGGCGTCACGCCTCCGCGCGCCAGCACCCCGCGACGTGGTCGTCGACCATGCCCGCGGACTGCATGAGCGCGTACATCGTGGTGGGCCCGACGAAGCGGAAACCCCGGCGCCGCAGCTCTGTGCTCAAGGCGGTCGACTCGGCGGTGACGGCGGGCACCTCGGCGAACGTGCGGGGAGGGGTGTGCGCCACCGGCGCGAACGACCACATCAGGGCGTCGAGCTCCCCGTCGGCCATGCGTTCGACGAGGCCGGCGTTGCCGATCACGGCCTCGATCTTGGCGCGATTGCGGATGATCCCGGCATCCTGCATCAATCTCTCGACGTCGTCGGGGCCGAAGGCGGCGACCACCGCCGGATCGAAGTCGTGGAACACCTCGCGGAAGCGCGGACGCTTGCGCAGGATCGTGATCCAGGCGAGCCCGGCCTGGAAGCCCTCGAGGCTCATCTTCTCGAAGAGGCGACGGTCGCCGTGCAGCGCCGTGCCCCACTCCTCGTCGTGGTAGCGCTGATACTCGGCGTCGGCGCCCGCCCAGGCGCAGCGCCGGATGCCGTCGGCTCCGGTCACGAGATCGGTCATGGGACCCAGGCTAGAGGGGACCTCCGACACCGCGGCATCCGGAACCTCGTCCTGCCTCGCGGACGGGGCCGACACGAGAGCAGGCCGACCCGTCGCGGATCGGCCTGCTCTCGTGCGGATGCGTTATTTGCCGGGCTTCTTCTCCGGAACGGGAGCCGTGCCCGACGCCTTCAGCTCGGCGTAGTACGCGGCCGCCTCGTTCTGGCGGTCGTCCTCGACACCCGAGGCGATCGACGCCCGGATGTGCTCGGGGCCGTAGCCGAACGCATCGACCAGGTCTTGCGCGTGCGGGCGCAGACGACGGCACAGGCGGTCGATGTAGCTCGACACCGCGGCCCCGCGCTGCGCGGAGAGGCGGCCGTTGATGAGGTACCACGCGAGGTGCTTCTCGATGAGCTGCAGGCCGAAGAGGTCGCGCAGCCAGGTGAGCACCGTGAGCGTGTCGCGGTCGGTGATGCGGTTGATGGCGTCGGTGAACGCCTCCCACTGCAGCAGTTCGCCGTGCGCGCGCGCCGCTTCGATCAGCTGCGCCTGGTTCTCGTTGAACAGCGCCGCCGCGTCTTCGCGCGAGAGCTTAGATGCCGGGCGCAGGCGCCCCGCGATGTCGGCGATCATCTGCTGCACACGGTCGGCGAGCAGCTCGTGCTGCTGCTCGGCGCGCAGGCCCCGCTCGACCGCACGGGCGGTGGAGCCGAAGTCGGACACGGCCTGGCCGAGCTGACGCATGCCCGCGCCGTGGAACAGCTTGCCGGCGGTCTGACCGACCGCGAAGGCGGCCAGCTGCTTGGCGTCCTTGCCCTTGAACTGGCGGGCGTAGTCGGCGAGGAGTCGCTTGCCGACGAGCTGCAGCAGGATGTTGTTGTCGCCCTCGAACGTCACGTAGATGTCGAGGTCGGCGCGCAGGCCCACGAGGCGGTTCTCGAAGAGGAAGCCCTGCCCGCCGCACGCCTCGCGCGACTCCTGCAGGGTGTCGAGCGCGTGCCAGGTCGACAGCGGCTTGAGCGCCGCGGCGAGGGTCTCGAGGTCTTCGCGGTCGGCGTCGGTGTCGAGGCGACCGCTGAAGACGCCGTCGAACTTCTGCAGGAACTCGTCGTGGGCGAAGATCTGCGCGTACGTGGTGGCCAAACGCGGGAGCAGGCGACGCTGGTGCTTGCCGTAGTCGAGAAGGGTCACCTCGGGGGTGCCGCTGCCGGAGTCGAACTGACGACGCTGGTTGCCGTAGGTGATGGCGATCGTGAGGCCGATGGCCGAGGCCCAGGCCGCGGCACCGTCGAGCGACACGCGACCCTGCACGAGCGTGCCGAGCATCGTGAAGAAGCGACGACCGGGGCTGGCGATGTCGCTCGAGTAGGTGCCGTCGGCGGCGACGTCGCCGTAGCGGTTCAGCAGGTTGGTGCGCGGGACGCGCACCTGGTCGAAGTGGAGACGGCCGTTGTCGATGCCGTTCAGACCGCCCTTGAGGCCGTCGTCCTCACCGCCGATGCCGGGGAGGAAGTTCCCCTCGTCGTCGCGCAGCGGCACGTAGAAGCAGTGCACGCCGTGGTTGACGCCGTCGGTGATGAGCTGGGCGAAGACCGTCGCCGCCTTGCCGTGCAGGGCCGCGTTGCCGAGGTAGTCCTTCCACGCACCGCGGAACGGCGTGTGGATGACGAACTCCTCGGTCGCGGGGTGGTAGGTCGCGGTCGTGCCGATGGCCGACACGTCGGAGCCGTGCCCGGTCTCGGTCATCGCGAAGGCGCCGGGGATGTCGAGGCTCATGATGCCCGGAAGCCACTTGTCGTGGTGCTCGCGCGTGCCCAGCTGCAACACCGCCGAGCCGAACAGGCCCCACTGCACGCCCGACTTGATCTGCAGGCTCGGGTCGGCGGCCACGAGCTCTTCGAAGCCGGCGATGTTGGCGCCGTTGTTCTCTTCGCCCCCGAAACGCTTCGGGAAGGCGCGGTGCACGGCCTTGTTCTGCACCAGCAGGTGCAGCTGGCTGAGGGTGCGCTCGCGGTGCGCGTCCATGCCGAGGCTGTCGTCGCGCCAGAGGGCGGGATCCTTGATCAGCTCGCGCGCCTGGCGGCGGGTGTCGCCCCAGGTGCCGAGCAGCAGGTCGGTGACCCGCTTGGTATCGATACGCGCCTCGGAGGCCTCGGCGGCGGAGTGCGGCGCGGTGGGCGCACCCCCGACGGGCGTACGCGTGCTCGTGGCGGGCGTGGTGGGACGGACGGCGGCGTCGGTCATTCTCGGCACCTTTCGACGTTGCAAAGGACGACTCTCACGGTAGGTGTCCCACAACGACAACCCAAACCTCCTGTGCGATACGCACAACACCCGCGGGCCCCGCTGCGAGAGGTCGTTGTGGGTGGTCAACATTCCCGTGAGAGGACTGAGCGGTCGCGCGCGACCGAGCGAGGTCCCTGAGCCTGTCGAAGGGACCGGGACCCGTGCGGAGCTCAGTTCGCGGTGGCTTCGACGAGCTCAGCCACCCCCGCCGAGCGAGGTCCCTGAGCCCGTCGAAGGGACCGGAACCCGTGCGGAGCTCAGTTCGCGGCGACCACCGTCAGGATGCCGTCGCCGTACGCCTCGCGCTTCTTCGCACCGATGCCGGTGATGCCGTCGAGATCGGCGATCGCAGTCGGACGCGCAGCGGCGATCGCCCGCAGGGTCGCGTCACCGAAGACGATGTAGGCCGGCACGCCCTGCTCGCGCGCCTTCTCGGCGCGCCAGGCGCGGAGCGCCTCGAACAGGTCGCGGTCGCCGGGGGCCACGTCATCGGCACTCGACTTCCGTTGCCGGCTACCGCCGCCGCCCCCACCGCCGGTGCGGCCGAGCGCATCGCGTCGCAGCGGCACCGGCGTCTCGCCGCGCAGCACGCCGGCCGAGGCCTCGCTCAGCGCGAGAGTGCCGTAGTCGCCCTGCGCGACGACGATGCCGCGGGCGAGCAGCTGACGGATGACGCTGCGCCAGTCCTGGTCGCTCAGATCGGCCCCGAGGCCGTACGTGCTGAGGCGGTCGTGCCCCTGCTGCGAGATGCGCTCGGTCTTGGCTCCGCGCAGGATGTCGATCAGGTGTCCCGCGCCGAAGGCCTGGCCGCGCTCTCGCTGCAGCCGCACGATCGTCGACAGAAGCTTCTGTGCGGCGACGAGGCCGTCCCAGGTGTCGGGCGGGGTGAGGCACGTGTCGCAGTTGCCGCACGGCTCGGAGCGCTGCCCGAAGTAGTCGAGAAGGTTCTGCCGACGGCAGCCGACCGTCTCGCAGAGGGCGAGCATCGCGTCGAGATGCTGACCGAGTCGCATCTTGTAGGAGCGGTCGCCGGGTGACTGGTCGATCATGCGGCGCTGCTGCACGACGTCGCCGAGGCCGTAGGCCATCCAGACCACCGAGGGGTCACCGTCGCGACCGGCGCGACCGGTCTCTTGGTAGTAGCCCTCGACCGACTTGGGCAGGTCGATGTGGGCGACGAAGCGCACGTCGGGCTTGTCGATGCCCATACCAAAGGCGATCGTGGCGACCATGACGACCCCGTCTTCACGGAGGAAGCGCGATTGGTGCGTCGCCCGCACCGACGAGTCGAGACCCGCGTGGTACGGCAGGGCGTTGAGCCCCTGCGACGACAGGTAGGCGGCGGTCTGCTCGACGGTCTTGCGACTGAGGGCGTAGACGATGCCGGCCGAGCCCTCGGGCTGCGATCGGATGAACTGCACGAGCTGGCGTCGCGGGTCGACCTTGGCGTCGATGCGGTACTGGATGTTGGGTCGGTCGAAGCTCGCCACGAACCCCCGGGCGTCGCGCAGGCGCAGACGCTCGACGATCTCTTGCGCCGTCTCGGGCGTCGCCGTGGCCGTGAGAGCCATGCGCGGCACCCCGGGGAAGCGCTCGGCAAGATCGCCCAAGGCGAGGTAGTCGGGGCGGAAGTCGTGGCCCCACTGCGACACGCAGTGCGCCTCGTCGATCGCGATGACGCTCAGTCGGCCGCGCGAGAGCAGGCCGAGGGTCTGCGCCCCGTTGAGGCGCTCGGGGGCGACGTAGAGCAGATCGAGCTCGCCCGCGAGATAGGCCTGCTCAACGGCCTGACGCTCGGCCGGAGCCTGGGTGGAGTTGAGGTAGCCCGCGCGCACGCCGTTGGCGATCAGCGCCTCGACCTGGTCGTGCATGAGCGCGATGAGCGGGCTGACGACCAGGCCCGTGCCCGGGCGCACGAGCGCGGGCACCTGGTAGGTGACGCTCTTGCCGCCACCGGTCGGCATGAGAACGACGGCGTCGCCCCCGTCGACCACGTGCTGCACGATGTCTGCCTGGTCGCCGCGGAAGGCGTCGTACCCGTAGACCTCGTGCAGCACCTCGCGCGGGTCGCGCCCGGTGAAGTCGCGCACCGCGGGCAGTTCGCGCGCGGTGCCCGTCGCGGCCGCCGCGCGGGCGAATGCCGACGTGGGATCGACGGGCGGGGGCGGGGCGTCGAAGTCGTCGGGCGGCCCGAACAGATCGGGGTCCCAGTCGGCGCCGGCGTACGGGTCGTCGGGGACGTCGAACGGCTCGGGCGGCGCGTCGGCGTAGGGCTCGGAGGCGGCGCCGGGATAAGTCACCCGACAACGGTAACCCGGGCCACCGACACCGACACCGCCCCGGCATCCGTCGGGGGATGACCGGGGACGACAGGGCGACTGTGGAGAAGGCGTGGCCCCCGGACGGGCGGGACGGAGACCGCCGCGGCATCCGTCGTGGAAGCCGCGGCGGCTCAGGAGAGAACGTCGCTCAGTGCGCGGGCGGTGAGAACGCCAGCTGCGCGGCCACGAGTCCGTGCTCGCGGCTGACGATCTGCGCACGGCCGGGAGCAGCGCGCTCGGGCTTGACACGCCCGATGAGCGCTCCCTCTTCGGGGTTGCCGCCCAGCAGGATGCCGGTGACGCCCAGGTCGGTGAAGCGCTGGATGATCGGGTCGTACGCCGCACGGCTGGCGCCGCCCGAACGTCGCGTCAGGATGACGTGCAGGCCCAGGTCGCCGGCCTGCGCCAACAGGGGCTGGAGCACCGCGAGCGGGTTGCCCTGGCTGGTGGCGACCAGGTCGTAGTCGTCGACGAGGATGAAGCCCTCGGCCCCCTTCCACCAGCTGCGCTCGCGAAGCTGCGCGGGCGTCACGTCGGGTCCGGGGATGCGCGTGGAGAAGTACTGCGCGAGGTCGTTCATGCCTCCGGTGGCCAGGTCGTGCGAGGTCAGGTAGGCCCCGAGGTAGTCGTCGGGGATCTCGCCCAGCAGCGCGCGGCGGTAGTCGACGACGAAGATCTTCGCCTCGGCCGGCGTGTACAGGCGCTGGATCTCGGCGGCCGTCGCCCGCAGGAACGACGACTTGCCCATTCCCGAGTCGCCGTAGACGAACAGGTGCGGTTCGACGCGGGGGTCGATGCCGAACGGGGAGAGCTGCGCCTCTTCGATGCCCAGCAGCAGCCGAGCGTCACCGGGTTCGGTGAGCGCGCGCACCTCGTCGAGCGAGATGTCCTCCGGCAGCAGACGGAGCTTCGGACCGGGTTCGCCGTGCCAGGCGGCGGAGACCTTGGCGATCATGTCGGACACGCCGTCGGCGATCGACGCGGCATCGTCCGAGCCGTCGATGCGCGGCACCGACGTGAGCATCTGCAGCTTGGTCGGGCTGAGTCCGCGCCCCGGCTGACCGACCGGGACGTTCGCGGCCTGCTTGCGGTCGACGTCGGAGTCGGTCGGATCGCCGAGGCGGAGTTCGACGCGCGTCTGAATGAGGTCCTTGAGGTTCGCGCGGATCTCGAGCCACCGGTTGGCCGTGACGACCACGTGCACGCCGAAGCTCAGTCCTCGCGCGGCGATGGTCTGCACGCGCGCCTCGAGCGGCTCGAACTCCGAGCGCAGCGTCGACCAGCCGTCGACGACGAGGAAGACGTCGCCGAAGCCGTCGTCGAGCCGGCCTTCGCGCCGACGCGAACGGTAGGTGTCCATCGAGTCGACGGCGTTGCGGCGGAAGTACTGCTCGCGCGCGTCGAGCACGGCCTCGACCTCGGCGACGGCGCGTCGCACGGCCTCGGGTTCGGTGCGCGTCGCGACGCCCGCGACGTGCGGGTGCTGCTGCATCGCGGTGAAGCCTCCACCGCCGAAGTCGAGCACGAAGAACTGGAACTCCTGCGGGGTGCCCGTCAGGGCGAGGGCCGAGACGAGCGTACGGGCGAGCGTCGACTTGCCGCTGAGGGGCGAGCCCACGATGGCGACGTGACCGGCCGCCCCGCCGAGCGAAACGGTGAGGTTGTCGCGGCGCTGTTCGAGCGGGATGTCGACGACGCCGATCGGCACCGTGAGCGCTCCGGCGTCGCGCCAGCGCTTCGAGACGAGCCCGAGGGCCGGGTCTTCGGCGAGGTCGGGCATGAGGGCGTCGAGCGGCGACGGCTCGGCCAGCGGCGGGAGCCACACCTGGTGGGCCTCGGGTCCGCGGTCCTTCATGCGGTCGACGGCGATCTGGAACGTCGAGCGCTTCTCGGCCACCGGTGCCGCGATGGCCGCGGGCGCGGCATCCGGAGTCTCATCGGCCTGGTCGTCGTCGGGCTGCGCGAGCGCGGTGAAGACCTCCACCCGCGCCGGACCCGAAGACGCCCCGCCGAACTCGTCGACCGCGACGCCGGCAACGCCCTTGGGACGCCCCGACACGTACGCCGCACGGAACTGCACGAGGTTCTCGGTGTCGCTCTTGAGGAAGCCGACGCCCGGCTCCTGCGGAAGCGTATAGGCATCGGGGGTGCCGATGATCGTGCGGGACTCGGATGCCGAGAAGGTGCGCAGACCGATGCGGTACGACAAGTACGTGTCGAGGCCGCGGAGCTTGCCCTCTTCGAGTCGCTGCGACGCGAGGAGCAGGTGCACGTGGAGCGAGCGGCCGACGCGGCCGATGTTGAGGAAGCTGTCGACGAATTCGGGCTTCGCGGTCAGCAGCTCGGAGAACTCGTCGACGACGATGAGCAGGGCCGGAAGCGGGGCGAGATCGGTGCGGCCGCCGCGGCGGGCGGCCTCGTACTCTCCGACGTTGGCGAAGTTGCCCGAGGCGCGCAGCAGCTCCTGGCGGCGCACGACCTCACCCTGAAGAGCGTCCTGGAAGCGGTCGACGAGCGCGAGCTCGCTGCCGAGGTTGGTGATGACCGCCGACACGTGGGGCATCTCGGCCATGCCGGCGAACGTCGCGCCGCCCTTGAAGTCGACGAGCACGAAGTTGAGCTGCTCGGGCGAGTGCGTCATCGCCAGCGCGAGCACGAGGGTGCGCAGCACCTCGGACTTGCCCGAACCGGTCGCACCGACCATCACGCCGTGCGGGCCCATGCCCTGCGACGCCGACTCCTTCAGGTCGAGCACGAGCGGGGTGCCCGAGGGTTCCTGACCGATCGGCACGCGCAGCCGATCGCGCTCGAGGCGGGGCGCCCACGCGCGGTCGAAGTCGACCGAACGCACATCGGGAAGGCCGAGCAGTTCGGTCAGCTCGAGCTGCCCCTGCGTCGTCGGCGCATCGACGACGACCATCGGAGCGGGGCGCAGCGGCATGAGCCGCCGGGCGGTGGCCTCTGCTTCGGCCACGGTCATGGCATCCGGAACGAAGGTCTGCGCGCGGCCCGCACCGTCGATGAACTCCGCGGTCGCGGTCGGCGCCTTCTCGTCACCGCGGCGCACCCGCACCGGAGCGGGGGCATCGGCCAGGGCGACGCGCGCGCTGAGCGGATCGTCGAGCTCATCCCACCGGACGGGCAGGTCGACGATCGTGACGCCCTGCGCGCCTTCGAGCCCCGCGAGCTGCTCGTGGCCCGTGATCTCGACGCCGTCGACGATGAGCAGGACGTGCGGGGTCACTCCGGCGCCGGGGGCGAACCGCGGGCGCGAGGCGAGCTGCGCGGGGAGCATGTCGACGAGTTCATCGACGGATGCCGCGATCATGCGCGCCGGCCCGAGGCGGTCCTGCACCCGCGACGACATCGCGTGCGGCAGCCACTTCACCCAATCCCACGCGGCGGTCTGCCCGGGACCGGCCAGCACCGCGACGACGACGTCTTCGGGATCGTGCAGGGTTGCCGCCGACGCCACGAGCGAGCGGGCGAGGCTGCGCACGGCCTCTTCGTCGGAGCCGACCAGCTCGACCCGCGCGTAATCGGCGAGCGGGAAGCCCAGCGGCAGATCGCGCTGGATCTCGTGCGTGAGCATGAAGCGGTGCGCGGCGGAGGCCGCCACCGGGTCGAGCTGGGCAAGCGGCGGAAGCTCCGGCGCCTCGAGGGTCAGGCTCAGGGGCTGGTCCGTGAGGCCGATGCGCGCGAGCAGAAATGTCTCGTCGCCCGGCTGGCGCTCCCACACCCGCGAGCGCTCCTCGGCGATGAAGGGCAGGGCCGCGGGGGCGGGCATGATCCACCCGCCGTGACGACGTTGCTTGCGCGCGGCGACGCGCACCGTCTCGCGAAGGTCCGCGAGGTAGGCGAGGTACTCGCGGCGGTTGCCGAGCACCTCGGCGTTGCGCTGCGCGCGCTGGCGCCAGCCGTTGACCGCGACGAAGCCGAGCGACGACAGCAGGAACATGCCGCCGATGAGGAAGCCGGTGGGGCCGCTGTTCGAGATCGTCACCATGACGATCGCGCCGACGCTGCCGAGCATCGGCAGGAGGGAGGTCAGGATGCCGCTGCCGCCCTCGTTCGGCACGAGCTCGGGCGGCGGCTGCAGGACGATGCGTCCGTTGGGCTGCGACGGCGGGGCGATGCGCGGACCCGTGCTCACACCGGACCTCCGATCAGGCGACTCAGGGTGAAGACTCGTTCGCTCAGACGAACGCGCGCGCCGTCTTCGAGCAGCGTGCGGGCTCCGGGACGCAGGGCGTGCACCGTGCCGTCGTCGGAGATGATCTCGGAGCCGTTGGTCGACCCGGCATCGATGACCCAGGCGTTCTCGCCGTCGTGCTCGAGCCGCAGGTGGGTCTTCGAGATCAGGCGGTCGGGATCGTCGACGACGATGAGCAGGTCGCCGGGCTCGTTCGAAACGGGCGCACGACCGAAGTTGACGGCGGCGGGAAGGTCGAGCTGCTCGCGCTGGCCGGTGTCGAACACGATGAGAAGCTGCGCGTGCTCGGTGCGCGGGGCGGATGCCGCGGGCTCGGGGGTCACCGCGACGGGACCGGGGGCGATGACCGGGGCCCGCTCGCCGGCGGCGGCCGGAGCGTCGATCGCGACGAGGGGCGTCTCCCACGCGGGGGCCTCGGGGAGGTCGACGACGGCCGCGTCGACCCGCAGCGGTTCGCGCGAGGTGGAGGGGCGAGCGTGCACCGTGGGCTCGGACAGCCCACGGGCCTCGTCGGCATCCGTCGTCTTGTCTTTGGGCACCGCCAGCAACACGGTTCCGGCCGCGCGATCGGCCCACGACCGTCGCCGACCGCTCTTGTCGAACGCGGCGGATGCCACGACGACCCAGGCACCCGCCACCAGCACGAGACCGCCGAGGACGACGAGCGAGCCGCGGACGAACGCCCGCCCCGCGCCCGGGACGACAGGCTCGTCGACGCGCGCGGCGCGCAGGCCGAACAGCAGGGCGCCCGGCGTCAGGCCGCGTCGCGCCTGCAGGATCCACAGGCCCAGGAGCGCTTCGGCGGCCACGGCGATGCCGAGGACCGGGGAGCCGAGGAGGAATGCCACGCCCGAGGAGATGACCACGAGGGCCGCATCGACGCTGAAGGCACCCAGTCGCACCCCCACCGTCGCGGGCGCGCCGAACGGCGGCGTCTGCGTCATGTCGCCATCATCGCACGCGCGATCTCCACCGCTCCGGCGGCCAACATGCCCGCCGGAAGAGAGAACGCCGTCGCCAGCGCCTCGAAGACGTCGCCCGTGCGCGACCACCCCAGCGAGCGCAGTCCGCGCCCCACCGGCACCACCAGCAGCGCAGCGCCGAGGCCCCCCACCAGCAGGAGTCCCGCCACGACCACGAGGAGCCCCGACGAAATTGTCGGCACGAGGGCCGCGAGCACCGCCGCGACGAGGACGGCCGCCCCCACGCGGGCCACCCAGCGCAGGAACGGCACCGTGCTCTTGCGCGAACCGAGCAGAAGAGCGAGGACGACGGTGGATGCCAAGGCGATGCGCCCGGCCATCATGACGGGGTTGTCGACGGCGAAGGTCGGCAGAGCCGTGAACGCGCTGGCGGCGCCCGCCGTCACGAGCATGACGACGCCGATCGTCAACCGCGCGGTCGAGCGTTCGACCAGGGCGTCGGCGTCGTCGGCCTCGATCGTGCGCACCTCGTCAGGCAGGTTCTGACGCACCGTCCAGCGGGTGCTCTGGAAGCGGCCGTAGTCGATGAAGGTGCCGGGTTCGACGTCGACCAGGCTGGCCTGGAGCACCCGCTGCGCGACCGGAACGAGTCCGAGGGTGATCGCCGCCGGCGCCGACGGGTCGAGGTGCAGCAGGAGAGAGAGCCCCCACACGGCGGCGAGGATGGCCGCGATGATCGTGGCGGTGCGCCCCTGCGCGCGCAGGGTGTCAGTCGCGCCGAGCACTCCCACGACGCCTGTGACGACGGCGCCCGCGAGGAGGCCTGTGAAGACGGCGACCAGCTCGGTCGAGGCGGGCTGGTCGGGCACGACCGCGACGCCTCCGCCGAAGGCGAGGGCGAGGAGACCCACGACCGGAGCGAGCGTCGCGGTGCGAGCGGACGCGCGGAGGGCGAAGACGGTCGCCGCGGCGAGCGCCGCCAGCAGAGCCGCGGCGGCGACGACCGCGCGCACGTCGGGCGGGAGGGCGTCGGCACCGCTGAGGCGGACAAGAGCCAGGATGCCACCGGCGGCCGCCATGACCCACCAGGCCGCCGTAGTGCGCGACGACGCGACCGGTCGCGAGGATCGCCCCGTCGCCTGCGCGACGGTGGCGCGCGGATCGACCAGGACGAGCACGACTCCGTCGTCGAGGGTGGCCATCGAAGTCGAGCGGTCGATCTCGCGCCCCGAGACGCCGACGACGCGCACCGACCCATCGGAAGCGGACCCGGCGGCCCGCAGCACGTCGTCGATGCGAGCGTGGAGCGGGACGACGAGGTCGAAACGCGCAGCGCCGTCGATGAGCGCGACACGTCGCCCCTGCATCACTTCCGCGCTCAACGGTCCCCCTCGTTCTCGCGCCACCGGCCCCAGGGCCGCCGCAACCGCACCAGCGTATCCACCCCGCGGGCATGCTCCGGTCTTTCCTCCCACCACCGGGAATAAAGATGAGAGTTTTGTCATCTTCGAAAAAGCGCAAGTGGCTTGTATCCCGGCACCGCTTTACATATGGTCGTGACCCGGTGGGGGGCTCCGGTTCTTCATCGATCCCGCGCGCGGGGCCGAATCCCGCGTGTGCAGACATGATCCGCAACGCCCGGGTTCGCCCGGAGGAACATCGAGGAGACACACGTGGCAGATCTCATCGCGGCCCAGGAGGGTGCGCTACGACGCGGAGCCGAAGCCGTCAACACCGCCAAGGGCGGCATCGACGAGCAGGTCCGCAAGGTCCGTTCCGAGCTCGACCAGGTTGCCGGTTTCTGGACCGGCGCAGCGGCCGGTTCGTACACGCAGCTCATGGCGCGCTGGAACGAAGAGACGACGAAGCTCAACAACGTGCTCGTCACGCTCGAAGACGCCCTGCGCGGCACCGAGCGCGACCAGGCGGCTTCGGAAGAGTCGCACCAGCAGACCATCGGCAACCTGGGCTCGCTGCTCGGCTGACCCCGCTCGACACGAAAGAAGGAACTCTCATGCAGTCCATGTCCGTTCGTCCCGAGCAGGTCATCGCCCTCTCCGGTCAGATCCGCAACGGTGCCTCCGGCATCCGCACCCGTCTCGACGAGCTCGAGTCGCAGGTCAACGCCCTCCGCTCCTCGTGGGACGGTGACGCGCAGACCGCGTACGACCAGGCGCAGGCCCAGTGGACGCAGTCCATCACCCGCCTGAACGAGCTGCTCCAGCAGATCGCCGGCAAGACCGACGAGATCGCCCAGGGCTACACCTCGACCGACAAGTCGGCCGCAGGCCGCTTCGCCTGATCCCCTTCGGAGCCGGCGGTCGCTGCGGCGGCCGCCGGCTCCCGGGCTCACGCCCGTGCGCAGCATATTGCTGCCCTCCATACATTCCGATCACAGAGAAACGAGTGATCCCCATGGCCGAGTCGATCTTCCTCAATCTCGAGCTGGCGCTGCAGCGCGTGCTGCAACTGACCCAGGTGCCCGAGGAGCTCCCCTCCCCGGGAGCCATCGAGATCGTCGACGGCAACGGCACCGAGCCCGCCGCGGCGCGCTTGACCGATCAAATCCGTCAGCAGGCGATCGAACTGAGCCATCAGGTCGAGAACCTGCGCTCCACGGTCGCTCACAACGCCGAGGCCCTTTCTCAAGCGGCCCAGTCCCTGCAAGAGACGGACACCTCTGGGTCGCTCATGTCGCAGAACGCCCTGTCGATCGTCGAATCGGCGGCGGAGCCCGCTGCGGTAAGCGACCCCTCGTCCGGCGGGGGAGCAGCCGGTGTGCGGTCCGCCCTCCCGGGTGCGCCCCGGTGACCCGTCGGCAGGTTCTCGTCGGACGCACTCTCGGAGCGATGTTGGTGGCCGGGGCCCTCGCGCTCGGCGGGGCCGCGCCGGCCGCGACCGCCGCCGCCGGCGGCGAATACGACTGGTGGTACGACGCCTACCAGGTGCAGACCGCGCACGACGCGGGCCTCACCGGCGCCGGGGTGAAGGTCGCCGTCATCGACGGGCAGATCGATCCGAGCCTCCCGGTGTTCGAAGGCCGCAACCTCACCGTGAGCGAGGCTCAGCCGTGCAAGAACGGTGCGGCCTCGGCGACGGAGTCCGCCAACGAATCGTCCGTCCACGGCAGCACGATCACGGCCATGATCATCGGTAACGGCGCCGGCCCGAGCGGCGTTCGCGGTATCGCGCCCGATGCGGCCGTGACGTTCTACGGGTATGGATCTTCCGCAGAGAAGAAGGAACTCTGCGAGAGCCCCGAAGCCGGCCTGCGCGATTTCGGCTTCGCGGTCAAGACCGCTGTTGATGACGGCGCGAAGATAATCACGACCTCTGTGTCGATGTCGGCTTCCCCGAGCGATGCCACGGCCATCGCCTACGCGGTCGCAAAGGGGGCGATCGTGCTCGTGGCCACTCCGAACGCCGATTCCAGCTCCCTCGCGTCGAACGATCTGAGCACCATGAACGGCGTCGTCGCGGTCTCGGCCATCGACAGCTCGGGCGCCCTCCAGCCCGGTGACGGCGCATCGCCCTTCGGCGTGGCTCACGCCGACATCGTGGCCGCGGGAGTCGACCTCCCGACCGTGGGAGTCTCCGGCGACTGGAACACGAGCGGGGTCACCACCGGATCGTCTTTCTCGGCGCCGGTCGTCGGCGGAATGCTCGCCCTCGCGGCGCAGAAGTGGCCCGAGGCCACCGGCAATCAACTGGTCCAGGCGATGATCGCGACCACCAACGGGACGCAGCACGATCCGACGCGCACCGAAGACGGGTACGGCTACGGCGCCGCGTGGTTGCCCACGATGCTCAGCATCGATCCCACTGGCTATCCGGACCAGACACCGCTCATGAACAAACCGGCGGGCTTCCCGACAACGGAGCAGATCGACCGCGCTGTCGCCGCCGGAGGTTTCACCCCCGACGAGCAACCCCGCAGCGTCGACCAGTACGCCGACGCCGAGCCCACCTCCACCGGCTCCGATCTCGGAGCGCTGGTGATGTGGGCCGCGATCGGTATCGGAGCCCTCATCGTGGCGGCCGTGGTCGTCATCGTCCTCATCGTCGTCACCCAACGCCGCAAGGCTGGAAAGGGGAACAGATCGTGACAGGTATCTGGGAGCAACGTCTGCAGAATCTCGCCGAGGGCGGCGTGCCGTGGGACCTCCCGACCAGGTGGGAGCTGGCCGGGGCGCTCGAGGCACTCAAGCAGGTCCTCGACTCTGCCGCGGAAGACCCGGGCCTCGCGGGCGCGTCAGGCGACGCGGCACGAGCGCAGTTCACTCGGACGTCTCTCGAGATCGACGACCAACTCGTCTACCTCCGAGAGCACGTTCCGAGTCGGCTCGACCAGGCGAACGAGGTACGCCAGCAAGCGCGTGACTCCGCGGCGTCCCTTCCTCAAGGCCAGATGGACCCCGGGCAGCAGGCCATGGTCCGCGGGGCAGCCGCCGGAGCCTCCATCATCTTCGGTCCGGTCGCGTTCCTCGCCGGGGAGGGTGCGGGCCGTGCCATCAACGACTACATGGCTTCGCAGCGCGAGGCGGCTGCTCGAGAGGCCGTGGAGAAGCACTCGAACCAGTTGGACGATGTGGCGCTCGATCCACCCCCTCCGTTCACCGGGGGCGAATTCCCGCCTCCCCCGCCTCCGCCGCCCCCGCCGCCGCCGTACGACCCCGACGGCGGTACCGGCTCCACCAGCGGCCGAAGCTTCCAGTCGTACCCCGACTGGGACATGACCCCTGGCGGCGGCTCGAGCGGAGGCGGCAACGTCGGCGGTGGCAACATCGGCGGCGGTGGCGAGATCGGCGGCGGCGGTAATGGCGGCGGCGAGGTCCCGACGGGCCCCGGACCCGGTGACTACGGCCCGTTCCCGACCCCGACCCCGGTTCCCGGTGGCCCGGCGCCCATCGACATCGGCAACGTTCCGCCCGACCCGACGCCTGACGGTCCCGTGATCGGCAGCCCGACTCTTCCCGGCGGCATCTCGACGATGCCCGGTGGAGGTCTCGTCGGCGGTACGCCCGGCGGACCCGGTGCGGGCATCGGTTCAGGGCTCGGCGCGGGCCTCGTCGCCGGCGGTGGTGGCGCTCTGGCGCTCGGACGCATGGGCGGTGGTGGAGCCGGTGTCGGCGGCAGCCTGTTCGGCGGAGGGGCGGGCGGGGCCGGAGGCTCCGCCAAGGCCGGCGGTGGCGCCCGCTCTGGGGGTCTGCTCGGCAAGACCCCCGGTGGCTCCGGTCTCGGCGCCCGTGGCGTCGGCGGCCTCGCCGCCGGCGGCGGCGGCACGCCCGGTTCGACCGCGGCCCGTGGCGCCGGTGTGCGCGGCGGGGCGACCGGCCTCGGCGGAGCGGGCGGTGCCGGAGGCACGGGCACCGCCGGTGGATCCGCCAAGGGCGGCGCCCGCGGCGTCGGTGTCGGAGGCGGCTCGGCAACAGGCGGGCCCGCAAAGGGCGGGGCCCGCGGCGTCGGAGGCGGCTCTGCCGCCGGCGGCGGCCGCGGAGCGGCCTCGGGCTCGCGCGGCGTGGGCGGCATGGGCGGCCCCGGCTCGCGCTCCGAACGCAAGGATGAGGCCGCACGCGGCCTCGGAGGCCCGATCGCTCCTCGCATGGAAGACGACGAAGAGATCGCCCCCCGGTCGGAGAACGCGCAGGCTGGCGGTCGCGACGAGTGACCGCTCGCCGAACACGTCCCTGCCTGATCGACTCCACGAAAGAGGAGAACCACGATGTCTGACCGCATCTCCGCCGGAGAGGGCGCGCTCGTCCGGGGCGCCGAAGCGGTGTCGGGCGCGCACGCTGACGTCAACGACAGCGTCCGGCGCGTGCTCGCCGAGCTCGACGAGCTTGCCGGTAACTGGGTCGGCGACGCCGCCTCGTCGTACAGCGCGCTGGTCAACGAGTGGACGGCCAGCGCCGACCGCTTGAACAGCACGCTCGTGACGCTCAGCGCCGCGCTCCGCTCGACCGCACAAGACCAGGAAGCGGTCGAAGAACAGCACCGCACCACCATCCACGGACTCGGCTCGATGCTGGGAGGCGAATGATGAGCGACCTACGTGTCACCCCGGAAGCACTCCATTCGGCGGCGGGTCGCCTGCGCGCCGAGTCTGCCCGCATCGATGCGACCCTCGGCGGCCTCGACGCCGAGGTCTCGCGGCTGCGCGGCCAGTGGGAGGGCATGGCCCAGGTCGCCTACAACAACGCCCAGCAGCAGTGGAGTGCGACTCTCGAGCAGATGCGCGACGTGCTGCAGCGCATCGCGAACGCCACGGACTCCATCGCCGATGACTACGTCAGCGCCGACCGCGCCTCCGCGGCGCGGTTCGACGGGGCGTGACGCACCGCCCCGATAGGCTTTCGGGGTCTGACCGCAGGGGGGCTTCGGTCCGGAAAGAAGGGGCCGCGGATGGCTGACGTCATGAATGCGACGCGCGCATTGCTGCGTCTGTCGGTGCAGAGCGAGGGGCGACGTCTCGACATCGCCGTACCGGCGCAGGTGCCGGTCATCGAGTTCCTCCCCGGCTTCGCGCGCTCTCTCGGCGTGCTCGATCCGTCCATGACCTCGGCGGGCTACGCCCTGCACCGCGCGGACGGAACCACCGTCGATCCTTCGCTCGGCGCCTCGGCCCAGGGAATCGTCGACGGCGAGGTACTGACGCTGGTGCGCGGCGGCCTCGTCGCCCAGCCGCGGGTCTACGACGACATCGTCGAAGCGGTGCTCGACGCCACCTCGCAGCAGAACCGGCCGTGGACGACGCGCGACAACGCCCGCACCGCCCTCGCCGTGAGCCTCGCTCTTCTCGGCGTCTGCGCGGTGCTGCTCCTCGCCGCCGGACGCACCCTGCCCTTCGGCGCCCTCGTCGCCGGCGGCGGCGCCATCGTGCTTCTCGTCGTCTCCGCCGTGGTCGCACGTCTCGGGCAGCGCGAAGCGGGCCAGGGTCTCGGCATGGCGGCGGCCGTCTTCGGCGCCGTCGCGGGCTATCTCGCGATCCCCGCGGCGATCGACATGTGGGGATGGCCCATGGCCGCAGCCGGCGGCGGCGCGTTCGTCATCGCTGGCGTCTCGCTCGCTTTGACACGAGCACACGCCGAGCTTCAGCTTGCTCCCCTCGTCGCCGGCGGCGCGATCGGCGTCGCGGGCACCCTCGCCGCCTTCTTCCCTCCCGCCATGGTGTGGACGCTCATGATCGGCGTCGTCGGCACGCTCGCGGGCGCCCTCCCCTGGCTCGCGATGGGCACGACGCGGCTGCGCGTGTTCTCGCCCCAGAGCGACGTGGAGATGTTCGCCGACCCCGAGCCGATCGACGCCGACGACATCGCCGCTCGCGTCGCCCAGGGCAAGCGCATCCTCATCGCCCTGCGGCTCGCCCTCGCCGCGGCCGTACTGGTCGCCACTCCGCTCGTGGCCGCGCAGAACGCCACCGGTGCGATCCTGTGCGCTCTCGCCTTCGCCGGCATGATGTTCCCCTCGCGGCAGACCTACGCCCGCTCGGGCGTGCTCACGGTGATGGCCACCGGCGTGCTCGGCCTCGTCGTGGCCGGCGTCGTGGCGTCGCTCGCGCAGCCGGGCCTGCGCGTCGGCATCCTGATCGTGCTCGCCGTCGCGACCGTCAGCGTGGTGACCGTGACCCTGCTGGCGCCCAAGACGCGCCTGCGCCTCATCCGCGTCGCCGACACCGTCGAGCTGCTGGTGCTCGCCTCGCTCCTGCCGCTGTCGGTCATCTCGTCCGGACTGGCCTGACCCGATGGCCACCAAGGGCGACCTGATCGAGGCGCAGAACTTCTCGCGCCGACGCCTGCTCACCGCGTTCGTCAGCGGCGCCCCCGGCGGCAAGGAGCTCCAGCCGACCTCTCCCCTGCGCGCGGTGATCGCCGCAATCGCGCTGACCGTGATCGTCGTGCTGGTGGGCGTGTTCTACGGCCTCATCCGCCCGGGTCTTCCGACCGGCTGGGAGAACGGCAAGCTCGTGCTGGTCTCCGACACCGGAGCACGCTTCGTCACCGTCGACGGCGTGCTCCACCCGGTGATCAACACCGCCAGCGCCCGCCTGCTGCTGCCCGCCGACAACTTCGGGGTCATCTCCACCGACCAGGCGACGCTCGCCGGCACCCCCGTCGGGAACACCCTCGGCATCACGGGCGCCCCCGACGAGCTGCCCCCCGCATCGGGTCTCATCAACTCGGGCTGGAGCGCGTGCGTCACCGACGACGCCGCCGTCGACGTCCGAGTGAGCACGGCCGCGGCTCCGACTCCCGCCACGGGCAAGGCCGTCGTGGTCTCCGTCGACGGCCTTCTGCACGTGGTGCAGGGCGAGCGCAGCTTCGCGGTGTCGAACGAAGATCCGGATGCCGTGTTGCGCGCCGCCGGCATCTCGTCGCTGAACCCGGTGCCGGTCTCGGCCGCCTGGCTCGACCTGTTCACAGCGGGCACGCCGTTGACGCCGATCACGCTGAAGAACTTCGGCCAGGGCGTACCGGGCACCTCGCTCAAGGTCGGCGAGGTGATCCGCCAGACGGGCACCCCCGACGACGAGCGTTACCTGGTGCAGACCGGCGGTGTGCTCGTGCGCCTGACGCCTCTCGCCTGGCAGCTGTACCAGCTCGGAAGCGGCAGCGCCCTCGGTACGAGCGTCACCGAGGTCTCGATCGACGAGACCCGCAACCTCCCGACCGCGACGCAGGACCTCGGTCAGGACTGGCCCGAGACCGCGTTCGACACCGTCGCGGCGGGCCAGCGCCCGTGCGCCGTGCTCGAGGGCGGCGAGGGTCAAGCCGTCACGGCCCTGGCCACGCAGCCGACGTCGACGGCGGTCACCGCCGGGGTGCAGGTCGAGCCCAGCCACGGCGCCCTCGTGCGGGCCGGCGGGCGCGGCGACCAGAACTCGAGCGTGCTCACCCTGGTGGATGCCACCGGCACGGCCTATCCCCTCCCCGGCGCGAGCGAAGAGGTCATCTCCCGCCTTGGATACAGCACCGACGACGTCGGCGCGGTGGCCGACGGGTGGACGGCCCTGCTCGCGACCGGCCCGTCGCTGACGGAGGGCGCCGCGCAGACCACGCCGGAGACGAAGTGATCCCGGGCATCCGACGCGTCGGCGCGGTTGCGCTCGCGACCGGGATCCTGCTCGCGGGAGTGCCCGCCGCGGCGCACGCCGGAGTCGGAGCCCCGGTCTCGGCGCAGGGCCTCGGCCCGGCATCCGGGATCGTGTCGGCCACGCAGGAGCAGTGCGACGCGTCGACGCGCGTGACCCAGACCCCGCTGGCGCTCGCCCAGCTGCAGAGCGACGCGGCCTGGGCGCTCACTCGCGGAGCGGGCGTCACCGTCGCGGTGGTCGACTCGGGGGTGGCGAAGAACCCGCACCTCGACGACAACGTCGTGCCGGGGGTGAACCTCGTACCCGACGGCACCGACGCGAACGGACGCACCGACACCTACGGTCACGGCACCGTCATCGCGGGCCAGATCGCCGCGCAGGTGATCTCGGGCTCCGGGGTGCAGGGCCTCGCGCCCGAGGCGAAGATCCTGCCCATCCGCGTCTACGCGGGCGACGAGAAGTCGCAGATCGACGCGGGTATCGGCCCGAACACCGCGCGCATGGCCGAGGGCATCCGCATCGCCGCCGACCGGGGCGCGCAGGTCATCAACGTCTCGATGAGCACGACCGAGAAGAACGGCGCCCTGGCCGACGCCGTCGCCTACGCGAAGTCGCGCGGCAGCCTCGTCATCGCGAGCGCGGGCAACCGCGATTCGACGGCCGCGGTCGAGCAGAGCGACGCCGACGGCATCCGCTACCCGGCCGGATTCTCGGGCGCGATCGGCGTCTCGGCCACCAACCTCGAGAGCGCCGTCACGAGCGACAGCATCCGCGGCACGCACGTACGACTGTCGGCTCCGGGTCAGGCCATCGCCTCGGCCTGGCCGTTGGGCGGCGACTGCGTGGTGGCGAAGGAGCAACCCGCGACGAGCTACGCCGCGGCGTACGTGTCGGGGGCGGCTGCTCTCGTCGCGGCGGCGCACCCCGGCGAGACCCCCGCGCAGTGGGCGTACCGCCTGGAGGCGACCGCCGTGCGGCCGCAGCCCGACGATCGCTCGAACATCACCGGGTGGGGCTTCGTGCAGCCCTATGACGCGATCGTGCTGGTCCCCGGCTCGGGGCTGCGCGGGCCGAACAGCCCGTTTCCGGGAGCCTCGCCCACGGCCTCGCCGACCGGAACGCCCGCTCCGGTGGCCGTGGTCGTCGGGCCGGGTCCGGATGCCGCGGCCATCTCGACCATGACCGGCATCGGCGTGGCGGGACTCGTGGCGCTCGGCGCCATCGGCGCACTGGCCGTGTACGTCAGCCGCCGTCGCGAAGAGACCGCGTCGCGGCGCCCGGCGCCGACGGGTCGCGGCCTGTACGGTCCCGACCCCGCGGAGTAGGAACGCCCCGCGACGTCAGGCCGTCGGTTCGGGGCGCAGTTCGACCTGCGCGTCGCCGAGTCGGAAGCGGCTGGGAACGATCGCCGTGCCCCCGGCCGACAGCTTCTCGGTGCGACCGTCGTCGTGCACCAGGGTCACTCCGTTGGTCGACTCCAGGTCGGTGATGGTCCAGCCCGTAACCGTCCAGTCGAGGCGGGCGTGACGCTTCGACATGGTGCGCGTGTCGTCGGTCACCGTGACGTACTGCACGCCTTCGTCGTCGACGGACGGACGACGGCCGAGCACGACGGTCCGGCTCTCGAGGGCGACGAGTTCTCCACCGGGCAGGCGCAGGCTCCACTCGCCACGGCGGCGTGACCGCGGACGTGCCGTCTGCGTCATCTCCTCGATGGGCGAGGCGGCGGCCGACGACTGCTCGTCGGGACGCTGCGCCGTGGAATCGGTCGTCTCGGCGACCCGGCCGAGCTCCTCGCCCTCCGCGGCGGGCGCGCCGGCGGCCGCGATGGTGGGCGTCTCGGCGCCGGCAGCGACGGCGGGCACCTCGGCGACGGGGGCGGAGCTCGGCACCTCGACGGAGGGCACGGCGTCAGGCACCTCGGCGACCTCTCCGTCGTCGAGCGGGGCGGTGCCGCTCGGCGCCACGGTCGTCTCCTCCGCAGGCACCTCGCCGATGAGGACGGGCCCTGGCAGCACCGGGATACTCGGCGTCTCCTGCGTGGCCGACCGCGCGCGGCGACCTCCGGCCGCGGCAGCCGGCGGAGGCGGATCCGTCGTCGCAGCGGAAGCCGAAGAGGGACTCGCAGAAGTCGTCGCGGAGGCTGCCGCGGTCGACGCCTCACCCGCCGTCGCCTCCGCCCCCGGCACGGCGGTGATCGGCGCAGGCTCGCCCTCGGCCACGGTCACGACCTCGGCGTCGTCATCGGTCGCGTGATCCACGGCATCCGGAGTCTTCTCCCCGGCGGCGAGTACGCCCGCCCACACGGGAGGGAACACCAGCGCGAGGGCCGTCGTGCCCGCCCCGCGACCGGTCGGCTCGCCGAGACGGTGCGCCGCGCGCGCCTTGAGCACGAGCCCGTAGACGTTGACGCCCGGGACGAGCAGCAGTACGGCCCGCACCGGGTCCTGCCGGCCGAGGCGGAAGATCTCGGCCTCGTTCAGCAGCGGGATCCACGCCCGCCAGGGCTCGCCCCCGCGGCCCGCGAACACGCGAGACAGGCCGATGGCGTACCAGACGTGCAGCACGAGGGCCAGCACCAGCACCGCTCCCGCGGTCACGGCGATCAGGCTCAGAGCATCCATGCGTCCTCCGTCGACGGTCTGACTCGACGCTACCGTGCGGGGTGGCCTCCCACCTCGCCGGCAGGGGGCGAGATCCGCGACACCGCGAGGGGAACGACGACGCTCGCGGCCTCGAGGTCGACGCGCCGCGCCCCGCACGCGGAGCAGCGGACGTACCGCACCCGACCCTGACTGGTCGAGTGCGCCGACTCGGTGATCCAGCCGTGTTCGTGAGGGGCGGATGCCGAGACGGCGAGGGCGAGCAGGTCTGAGGCGGTCATGATCCCAGCGTGATGTAATGCCGTTATGCATCTCAACCCTTACGGGGAGTACGCGGTCCTGCTGGCCGCGTCGCTCGCGAACGACTGGCCCGCCGATCGCGCCGGCATCGAGGAGCGTACGCGCGAGATGGGGATGACGATGACCTTCCCCGTGGCATCCGGAGATCACGAACGCACCCGCGCGGTCATCGACGAGTGGCTCCGCGTGGTCGACGAGACAGACCCCGCCGCGCGCGCCGCGCTGCTGAACGCGCAGATGGCCGCGGTCACCGCCTACCCGCGCCTCACCGACCACGACGGCGAGGGGTGGCACCTGCACTACCGCGACAGCGACGAGGCGCTCCCCCGCGTGCTCGCCGCCGTCATCTCGGTGGGCACCTCTCTGCACCTCGTCACGCGCGGCATGAACCGCCTCGGCCGCTGCGCCGCCGACCCGTGCACGAACGTCGTCGTCGACGTCACCCGCAACGGCCGTCAGCGCTACTGCTCGGTGCGCTGCGCCAACCGCGCCGCCGTGCGGAGGCACCGCTCGCGCCTCGGGTAGGGCGAGGGCTCGACGCCCCCCTAACCCACGACTTCCGCCATGACGTGGGGATGGCGGAACATCCATGCCAGCGCATACGTTGCTGTGGACACCGATGAAGGAGATTCCATGGCCGACGAACTGACCGTGACCCGCAACGACGAGGCGGGCCGCTACGAGATCCACGTGGGCGACGGGCTCGGGGGCTTCATGGAGTTCCGCCCCGCGAGCGGCGACCGCACCGAGCTGCCCCACACCGAGGTCGACCCGGCGTTCAAGGGTCGCGGCCTGGGCTCGACCCTCGCGAGTGAGGCGCTCTCCGACCTCGCTCGCCGCGGCGACACGATCATCCCCTCGTGCCCCTTCGTCGCGCACTACCTGAGCGAGCACGACGTGCCCGGCCTGTCCGTCGACCAGCCCGAGCAGGGCGACACCGACGCGGCCGGAGGCGGCGACCGGTCGTGACCC
The DNA here is from genome assembly GCF_021026215.1 of Microbacterium sp. JC 701. Classification (NCBI taxonomy): domain Bacteria; kingdom Bacillati; phylum Actinomycetota; class Actinomycetes; order Micrococcales; family Microbacteriaceae; genus Microbacterium; species Microbacterium sp. JC 701. Next base: position 619,721 of record NZ_JAJNCV010000001.1, on the reverse strand, counting down.
GACTCGACGTCGCTCCCCCGGCATCCGAGGGTCCGATCGACTGCGACGGCCCCCGCGCGTTGATCGTCGAGGCACGAGAGGTGCCGCTGGGCGGCGTGCGCGGCATGGAAGTGCACCGCACCCTCCCCCACCGCTCGCTGCCGATGGTCGGCGCCTGGTGCTTCCTCGACCGCTTCGGCCCGCAGGACACGCTCATGCGCGTCGAGCCGCACCCGCACATCGGACTGCAGACGGTGACCTGGCCGATCATCGGCGAGGTCCGGCATCGCGATGCCGTGGGCAGTGACGTCGTCGTGCGCCCGGGCGCCCTGAACCTCATGACCAGCGGCGCGGGGATCGCGCACTCCGAGTACTCGGTCGGCGAGGGGCCCATCCCCCTCGACGCCCTGCAGCTCTGGGTGGCGTTGCCCGAGTCGCGGCGGCACGGGGAGCCCGCGTTCGAGCGTCACGAGGACCTGCCGGTGCTCGACCTCGGCGAGGGGGCCGATGCGGTCGTGGTGATGGGCGCGCTCGGCGAGGTCGTCTCACCCGCGACGGTGCACACCCCGATCGTGGGCGCCGAACTCCGTCTGCCGGCCGGCGTCACCGTGCGTGTCCCCCTGCGCCCCGAGTGGGAGTACGCCCTGTACGGCATGACGGGCACTGCCGAGGTCGAAACGGGGGCGGATGCCGTGAACGCCGACGCCGCGCGACGCCCCGGCACTCCTGCCGAGCCGGGGTCCACGGCATCCGTCGACCACACCCGCTTGATCTACCTCGGCCGGGGCCGCGACCATGTCGAGCTGCGCAGCGACGGGGGTGCCCGCGTGTTCCTGCTGGGCGGAGAGCCGTTCGAGGCCGACATCGTCATGTGGTGGAACTTCGTGGGCCGTTCGCACGACGAGATCGTCGAGGCCCGCGAGGCGTGGGAAGCACAGGCGCCGCGCTTCGGGACCGTGATCGACCACGGCCCCGAGCGCATTCCGGCGCCGCCCCTGCCAGGCGTGCGTCTCACACCGCGGAGGCGGCGGGGCTGAACTCAGTACGTCGGCGCCGCCGGGAGTCCGAAGAACTCCTCCAGGGTGGTGAAGCCGCCCTCGTGGTAGGCGCGAGCGAGTTCAGGACCGATGTAGCGCAGGTGCCACGCTTCGGGCTCGTATCCGCTGACCGCTTCGCGACCCTCCGCGTACCGCGTGACGAAGCCGAACTCCCACGAATGCTCGCGCACCCACGCGCCCTGAGCCGACGCGGCGACGTCGTCGAGAGTGCGGCACGAACCGTTGCAGGGCACGATGTCGACGGCCAGACCCGACTGATGCTCGCTGTAGCCGGGTCGGGCGCTCTCGCGATCGGCACCCTCCACCCCGCTGACGCGCACGCGGCCGGCGTACGTGGACTTCTGGGTCGTGTACGAGCGGAACGCGCTCAGGTAGCCGATCTCGCCGGCTCCCGCGTCGGAGGCGGCCTTCACCATCGCGGTGAGCGCGTTCGCCGCCGGCGTGCGCAGTGCGGAGTCTTCGAGGGCGCGGACGTTCGCGGGCATGATGAGGTCGCCCGGGTAGTAGTCGACGGGCTCAAGCGGCCGCTGCTTGTTGACGACGACCCATTCGCGGTTCGGGTCGGAGAGCGATACGCAGGGCGCGATCCCGGATGCCACGGCCTCACGGAAGGCGCTGCCTCCGCCGGCCGCGGCGATGGCGGCGGCGTCGTCGCCCGCAGAGAGCGCCGTCGTGACGGCCGGGTCGTCGCACGGCGTGGCCGTTGCCGCCACCGCTGACACCGCGGGCACGGGGAGCCCCTCGGAGGGGACAGCGGGGGGACCGGCGATCGCCGCCGTCACGGTAGCGTCGTTGGCGCTCGTCGAAGCCGTGGCATCCGCCCCCGCCCCCATCGCCAAACCGGCGGCCACGGTCGCGGTGGCGACGACCACCGCGAGCGCTCCGGCGACGACCGCGAGCCGGCGACGGCGGGCCGTCGGCAGAGCGGAGAACCACTCGGTCGCGGCACGGAGTCGGCCGCCTTCGGACGAGGAGGGCGAGGCCTCGACCGGCGCGAACGAACGACGGCGAAGCGGTGCCGCGTTCGATCCGGCCTCGCGGAGAGTGCGGCGCGTCGGTGACGCAGAGGTCTCGGGCGCGGCCGGGGCGACAGGCACGGAGAGCGCCGCCGTCGCGAGTCGCTCGGCTTCCGCGCGCGCGGCGCGGCGGGGAGAGAGCTCGGAATCGGGGGACATGACTGGTCCCATTGTCTCCCGGGACCGCGGACCGGTCGACCCCGCCTCACCTGGTGGACGCCCCCGCGGCCCTCACAGCGCGTCGCTGAAGGCGACTTCGCCCGCCGCGACGAACACGAGGACGATGCTGAGCGTGCCGGCGACGAGCAGCAGGGCGGGATGCGCGAGCCCGACCACCACGCGCCGGGTGCGCGGCGACTCGGCGAAGAACTGCTCGGGGATGCGGTGCCGTGTCGGCACCGGCGCCCACCCGCGCAAGCGCGCGATGTACCCGACGCAGCGGAAGATGAGCACGGCCCACAGCACCGCGACGATGAAGGGCACGACGGCGCCGAAGATCTCGAGAGCTTCCTCCCACGCCGCTTCGGTGTTCGAGCGGGAATCCTCGGTCAGCTGCACCGCGACGGCCGCACCGAGCACGACGGATCCGATCCACAGGATGAGCGCCCCGAGCAGGGCGAAGAAGCGCGCGAAGAAGTGACCGAGGATCGACGGTTCGGACTCCAGGTGCGCACGGGGCGTCTGCGACAGCACGAGCAGCGTCGCGCCCAGCGAGGGCAGCGCGGCGCTCAACGACACGGCCACCCGCAGGGGCTCCGGGCCGTCCGCGAGGTCGACGACGACGATCAGCACGGCCATCGCCGCGAGCCAGATCCATCCTGCGGCCGCGGGGTGACGTTCGACCCACGACGGATGCAGGGGCTCGAGGCGGCGCCCGGCCGCCGTCAGCAGCGCGTGGCCTCGCACGTGTCGCACGGTCTCCATGCGCCCCTCGTTCCCATCGCGGCAGACGAACCAGCGACGCCTGTCACATTATCGCGAGGGCATTCGAGCATGGGAGCGATTATCGGATGCCGGGGCTTGCCCTCGTGTCGAACATGTGTTCGAATGTGAGTATGCGGTGGCAAGGTCAACAACTCGGCGTCGACGACTCGGGAGCCCTCCCGGGCATGGAGCGCATGGACGGCCTCGTGCGCTCGGTCACGACGCCGGAGTTCGCGGGCATGACCTTCCACGAGGTGCTGTGCAAAAGCGCATTGAATCGCGTTCCCGGGGTTTCGGCGATGCCATTCGATTGGACGGTGAATCCCTATCGCGGATGCACTCATGCGTGTTCATATTGCTTTGCTAGGAAAACGCATGAATACCTCGACCTCGATTACGGGGCCGATTTCGATTCGCAGATCGTGGTCAAGGTCAACGTCGCCGACGTGCTGCGCACAGAGCTGCGGCGCGGGTCGTGGGCCCGCGAGCCCGTCATGCTCGGGACGAACACCGATCCCTACCAACGCGCCGAGGGGCGCTACCGCCTCATGCCCGACATCGTCGGCGCCCTGACCGACAACGGCACGCCGTTCTCGATCCTCACGAAGGGCACGTTGCTCCGACGCGACCTGCCCCTGCTCACCGAGGCGGCGCAACAGGTGAAGGTGTCGCTGGCGATGTCGATCGCGGTGTTCGACGACACGCTGCAGCACTCGATCGAGCCGGGCACCCCCAGCGCCGAGGCGCGCCTCGACACGGTGCGCGCGGCGACCGAGGCGGGGTTCCGCGTGACGGTGTTCCTCATGCCGATCATCCCGCACCTCACCGACTCGATCGCCGCGCTCGATCACGCCCTGGCGCGCATCCGCGCCGCGGGTGCGGCGCGCGTCGTCTACGGGGCGCTGCACCTGCGCCCCGGGGCGAAGCAGTGGTTCTTCGAGTGGCTCGAACGCGAGCACCCGCACCTCGTGTCGTCGTACCGGGGGCTGTACCCCGGTGTGTCGACCTCCGCCCCGAAGGCCTACCGCACCTGGCTCGGCAAACGCATGCGACCGCTCCTGCGCATGCACCGCCTCGACGGGTGGGACGAAGACGACCACCCGCGCGGTCGACCGCAGCCCGGCCTCGCGGCACGCACGCCGACGCCGGCGAGCAGCCTCGGACCCATCAGGTCGACCGGGGTCCCGGCATCCGCCCGCCCCCGTGTCGCGCCGGCGAGCGAGCCCACGCTGTTCTGAGGTTGCGACGTGACCGGCGAACGACGAAGGCCCCCGTCCGCGCGATGCGGACGAGGGCCTCCCTGACGACGATTACGCGTCGACGTTCGAGAGCTGACGGCCCGAGAGCTCCTCGAGCACGTCGTCGCCGAGCGCGGTTTCTTCGAAAGGAGCCTCGATCTCGGCGCGGTCGAGCAGCTCGGTCATGCGACGACGACGCTGGCGCGTGATCAGCGTGACCACGGTGCCGGCGCGACCGGCGCGACCGGTGCGGCCCGAGCGGTGCAGGTACGTCTTGTACTCGTCAGGGGCGTCGGCCTGGATGACCAGGTCGATGTCGTCGACGTGGATGCCGCGGGCGGCGACGTCGGTTGCGACGAGCACGTTCACGCGACCCGAGGTGAGCTTCTCGAGGTTGCGCGTGCGCTTCTGCTGGTTGAGGTCACCGTGCAGGGCGACGGCCGAGATCCCGGCGTCGTCGAACTGCTCGGCGAGCATCTCGGCATAGGCGCGGGTGCGGGCGAAGACGAGCGTCTTGCCGGCGCGGTCGACGAGCGAGTCGAGGATCTGCGCCTTGTCGCGGTGCTCGATGACGAGAACGCGGTGCTCGATGGTGCTCGAGTCCTGGTCTTCACCGGCGACCTCGTAGACGGCCGGCTCGACGAGGAACTCGTCGACCAGGGCCGCCACCTCGCGGTCGAGCGTGGCCGAGAAGAGCAGCTTCTGGCTGCCCTTCTTGGTCGCGCGGAGGATGCGCTGCACGGGCTCGAGGAAGCCGAGCTCGCACATGTGATCGGCCTCGTCGAGGACGGCGACCTGCACCTGCGAGAGGTCGAGCTTGCCCTGGTTCAGCAGGTCTTCGATGCGACCCGGGGTGCCGATGACGATGTCGACGCCCTTCTTGAGCGCACCGACCTGACGCGCCTGGGGCACGCCGCCGTAGACCTGGGTGGTGAACAGGCCAACGCTGCGCGCGAGCGCCTGCACGGTGCGGTCGATCTGCAGGGCGAGCTCGCGCGTGGGGGCGAGGATGATCGCCTTGGGGGCGCGAGCGAACTCACGACGCTGACCCGCCTGCGAACGCAGGATGCTCTCGACCAGCGGTGCGCCGAAGGCGATGGTCTTGCCCGAGCCGGTGCGGCCGCGGGCGAGGACGTCGCGTCCCTCGAGGATCGGAGCGACGGTGGCCGCCTGGATCGGGAAGGGGCTCGCCGCACCGAGACCGGCGAGGGCGCGGACGAGGTTGTCGCCCAGACCCAGCTCGGCGAAGCCGGCACCGGTCACGGTCGCGGCGTCAACGGCCTCGGCCTGCAGGCGCTCGTGCACGACGTCGACGCGCTGCTCGTGCTCGGCGGAGCGCTTCGGGGTGTTGTTCTCCCCACGCCCACTCCACCCGCCGCTGTCGCGTCGAGCGGAGCCTCCGGGCGCGTGGCCCCAGTCGCTGCGGCTCGGGCCGTCGTTACGGCTCGGGCCGTCGTTTCGGCGGGGGCGCTCGTCGAAGGAGCGGGCCGGGCGGTCGCTGCGGTCGAACGAGCGAGCGGGACGCTCACCGGCGTCGCGACGGGGACGCTCGTCACGATCGAACGAACGCGCGGGGCGCTCGGTGCGGTCGAACGAGCGAGCCGGACGGTCCTCGAACGAACGGGCCGGACGCTCGCTGCGGTCGAACGACCGGGCGGGACGCTCACCGGCATCGCGACGGGGACGCTCATCGCGATCGAACGAACGCGCGGGACGCTCGGTGCGGTCGAAGGAGCGGGCGGGACGGTCGTTGCGGTCGAACGAACGGGCCGGACGGTCAGCGGCGTCGCGACGGGGACGCTCGTCACGATCGAACGAACGCGCAGGACGCTCGGTGCGGTCGAACGACCGAGCCGGACGCTCGTTGCGGTCGAAGGAGCGGGCGGGACGCTCGTCGAACGAACGCGCGGGGCGGTCGCTGCGGTCGAACGAACGCGCGGGACGCTCACCGGCGTCACGACGGGGACGCTCTTCACGGTCGAAGGAGCGGGCGGGACGCTCGTCGAACGAACGCGCGGGGCGGTCGCTGCGGTCGAACGAACGCGAGGGACGCTCACCGGCGTCACGACGGGGACGCTCGTCACGGTCGAACGAACGCGCGGGACGGTCATTGCGGTCGAACGAACGCGCGGGGCGATCGTCGAACGAACGGGCCGGACGGTCGTCGCGAGCCGAGGTGCGGATGTTGCGGGCCTCGGTGCGGCCGGCGCGGTCGGCGGCGTTCCAACGCCCCTTGTCGGGGGTGACCTCCGACTCGGGGCGGTAGCCGCGGTGGTTGGGGCTCTTGCTGCCGGGCTTGGCGGGGCCTTCGGTACCGGGACGACGCTTGCGGTCCTGGAACGAAGTCTTGGCGCCGTAGCGGGGCTCGAAGTTTTTGGCGGCGCGGCCGCCGGCGGGCTTCTTGTTCTTGGGCATGGAGAAACTTCCTGGGTTCTGTTCGCGCGAAACAGCGACACCGCTCGTGGCGGTGCGAAACCCGGACTCTCGTCGGCCGGGGGCCAATTCACTAGTGATGGTCGAGGCCGCGATCGCGTCCTGTCCATCGGCCCCTTGGACTACAAACCCATCCGCGCATCACGCGCGGTGTCCAGAGCCGACCGCACCACGTTACAGGTGGCGCCTGGGAATGGCATCCATGCCCCTCGGATGACCCATGTCCCACTTATGGCGCTTTCGTGACGCATCACACAGCCATACCTGGGACATCACCCCACCGAAAGTGGGACGAGGGTGGTCGAGAGAGGGACAGGGGTGGTCGGGACCGGGACAATCTCGGGGAGAGAGGGACTCAGGGTTGCGCTGACGGAAGATAGACGCATGGCAGACACCGACGCCCACCCCATCACGGTGGCGATCGAGCGGCGCATCGACCCGACGCGCACCGCCGAAGCGACCTCCTGGATGCAGGCCGGCACCGACCTCGCGACCGCTTTTCCGGGCTTCCTCGGCTCGGGCTGGGTGCGCGCGGGCGAAGACAGCGACCTCTGGTACATGCTGTACCGCTTCCGCGACATCACGACGCTCGAGGAGTGGGAGAGCTCCCCGCAGCGGCAGTGGTGGCTCGACTCGGGCCGCCCGTTCGCGCGCGAGGAGCGCAGCGAGCGGCGCACGGGGATCGAGGGCTGGTTCGACGCCCCGCACGGCTCGATCCTCGAAGCGGCGACGGTGACGGATGCCGGAACCCAGCCGATCCAGCAGCCCGTGCCCCCGGCTCCCCCGCGCTGGAAGCAGGCGGTGACGATCTGGGTCGGCTTCTTCCCCACCAATCTGCTGGCGTCATGGCTGCTGGGCTTCATTCCGGGCTTCGCCGAGGTGCCGCTCGTGCTGCGCGTGCTCGCGACGACCCTCATGCTCACCCCCGTCATGACCTACGCGGTGCTCCCGTGGGTCACCCGCATGCTGCAGCCCTGGTTGCAGCGCCCCCGCCGATCGCGAAAGGCACAGTCATGACCGCCGACCCCACCGGATTCCGCTTCCGCCTGCGCGGCGAGCACTCGTCGGCCGAGATCACCCAGGTGGGGGCAGCGCTGCGCGCGCTCACCGTCGACGAGGTCGATCTCGTGCCGAGCTACCCCGACGACGCCCCGACGCCCGCGGCATCCGGGGTCGTGCTCGTGCCGTGGCCGAACCGCATCCGAGACGGCAAGTACACCTTCGAGGGCGAAGATTTGCAGCTGGCCATCAGCGAGCCGAAGTTCGGCAACGCCAGCCACGGACTGCTGCGGTTCGGGATGTACCAGGCGATCGAGCACACCGACGCCCGGCTCGTGCTCGGGGCCGACGTCGTGCCCCAGACCGGGTATCCCTTCCACCTGCGCACGCGCGTGACCTTCGACCTGCGCGACGACGGGCTGCACGTCACTCACGACATCGAGAACGTCGGAGCACGAACGGCGCCGGTGGCGCTCGGCGTGCACCCCTACCTGCAGATCGGGGGCGTGCCGACGGCCGATCTCGTGGTGCACTCCACTGGTACCTCGACGCTCGTGGTCGACGAGCGCAACATCCCCGTCGCCGAGGTGCCGGTCGATGCCGCCACCGATCTGCGCGCGGGCAAGCGCCTGGGCGACGCCGGCCTCGACAACGGCTACCGCGGGTTGGAGCGCGACGCCGAGGGACGCGCGCGCCACACGCTCACCGCTCCCGACGGGCGCCGTCTCGAGCTCTGGCAGGACGAGGGCTTCCGCTGGGCCCAGGTGTTCACGACCGACCGGTATCCGGGTCACCCGCTCGCCGTCGCGATCGAGCCGATGACGGCCCCCGCCAACGCCTTCGCCACGGGAACCGACCTCGAAAAGCTCGAACCCGGGTCGTCGATGCGCCGGGAATGGGGCGTGCGCTTCACCGCGTGACGCATTCTTGTCCCCCAAATGGGGGACAAAGAATTAGCCATATGACCAGGGAAAATCCCAGGCAAGGGCTTTCCTACGAAGGCGGCGCGAACGTTACCATGAGCGGTGACGGATTTCCGTCAAGGCCGGGGGAGGCAGAGGACCAAGGTTTCCCCTTGCCTTCTACCCGAACGAGCCGACGGGGGCCGAGGGTCCCGCGATGAGGGGGGATCCCCGTTCCGTCTGAAGGAAAGATCCCCCATCATGAGCACCGCGCTCCGCTTCGCCGTCCCCGTTTCTGTCTCGGTGCCGCGTCTGACCGGCCTCACGCGTCGACTCGCGGCGTTGTCCTCGCTTCACGTCGGCGCTGCCGCACTGACCACGCTGGTCGGCGGCCTGCTGCTCGCGATCGCGACCACGAGCGACCCGCTGTGGTGGCAGCTGCACTTCAGCCAGCTCGGCATCTTCGGCGATCTTTCCAGCGCATTCTTCAACACCACGCTCAAGGTCAGCGGAATGATCGTGGTGGTCTTCGCCTTCTGCGTGCGTCGTGACATCGCGCGTCTTGGTCGCGGTCCCGTGCGCCGCGGTGCGGCAACCGTTGCTTTCCTCTGCCTCAACTGCGTCGGTGTGAATCTCGCCCTGGTCGGCTGCATTCCCCTCAACACCGACAAAGACCTGCACGACAAGGTCGCCGGCTCCATGGTGCTCGGCTTCCTTGTGCTGCTGCTCAGCGCTCCGCTGATGCTCAACCGCCTCGGCAAGCGCATGGCGATCGGCACGGGCATCGCACTCGTGTGGCTGATCGCCTCGATCTCGCTGTTCGTGTCGGCCACGATCAACCTCGCCCTCTTCGAGACGATCTCGTGCGCGGCGATGTTCGCGTGGTCGGGCATGTTCACGCAGATCCTCGCGAGTGCGTCCGCCAAGACCACGCGCGATGTCGTGGAGGAAGTGGCGGATACCGCGGCCCCCGCCGTCGCCCACGTCGCCCCGCGCCGCCGGAGCCGCTCGGTGGTCGCCGCGCGCTCGCGCGCCTCGCTGCGCCCGCTCGGCACCGCCCGCGCACTCCCCCGCCCGGCGCAGACGCGTCGCATTGTGAGGACGCCCCTGTCCGCCTCGCCCCTCGAGCGCTTCCTGACGGTGCTCGCGCGCACCGAGCGCTCGCTGCCGACGAGCGACCGCACCGGAGTCGTGGCATCCGGAACCGTCCTCACCTCGGCGAACACCCGCACCGCGCCGCGCCGCGGTGTCGACGGTCGCCCGTCGACTCACGTCGCCGCGCGGCACCTCACGGCCAACGCGGGTGAGGCTTCCACGGCCGCGCGGACGCACGTCGCCGCTCGGGGCCCCGCCGCCTCTCGCCCGCTTGCGATCAGTGCTTCTCGCGCAGCTCGCGTCGGCTCAACGGGTGGTCGTCGTGGGCCGTCGGCGCGCTCTGCACGGACTCTCGCTCCGCGCGGCGCTGACGGCGGCGCTCGCTCGCTCCTTCGATGAGGTTGTAGAGCGTCGGCAGCACCAGCAGCGTCAGGAACGTCGACGACACGAGTCCGCCGATCACCACGACCGCGAGCGGCTGCGAGATGAACCCGCCGTGGCCGGTGATGCCGAGCGCCATCGGCACGAGCGCGAAGATCGCCGCGAGAGCCGTCATGAGGATCGGCCGCAGACGTCGCGCTCCGCCGACGATCGTGGCCTCGAACACGCTGAGACCCCGCGCCCGGTACTGGTTGACGAGGTCGATCAGCACGATCGCGTTGGTCACGACGATGCCGACGAGCATCAGCGCGCCGATCATTCCCGCGACCCCGAGCGGCACGCCCGTGATCAGGAGCATGAGGATCGCTCCGGTCGCCGCGAACGGCACCGACACGAGCAGCTCGAGCGGCTGGCGCAGCGACTTGAAGGTCGCCACCATCACGACGTAGACGATGAGGATCGCCGCGAGAAGGGCGAGGCCGAGCTGGCCGAAGGCATCCTGCTGGCTGGTGACCACACCACCCACCTCGGCCGTAGCGCCCTCGGGCAGCTGCACGTCGGCGAGCGCGTCGCGCACGGTCGCCGAGGAGCTGCCGAGGTCGTCGGAGGTCGGCGTCACGGTGATCGTCGCGGTGCGAAGGCCGCGCGCGGTCGTGATGGAGGGCGCCGTCTGGCTCTCTTCGACGGTCGCGATCTGGTCGAGGCGCACCGCTCCGCTCGCGCTCGGGATCTCGAGAGCGCGCAGGTCGTCGATCGTCTGCGGAGGATTCGCGGTGGCGAGGTACACGGTCACTCCGCGGCCGTCGAGCTCGACGGTGCCCGCCTGACGGGGCTGCTGCGCCCCGGAGACGAGGGCGCCGACCGCGCGCTCCGACAGACCGCGTTCCGCGGCCGCGGCGCGGTCGACACGCACCGACACGAAGGGCAGCGAGGCCGACAGGCTGCTGGTGACCTGGCCCACGCCCTCGCGACCCTGCAGCTGCGACACGACGGCATCGCTGGCCTGCTGCAGCGACGAGCCGTCGGCGGCGGTCACGTCGACGGTGATGTCGGTGGAGCCGAAGCCGCCCCCGGATGCCGCGACCTCGATCTCACCGGCGTCGGTGAGCTGTTCGAGCTCGGTGCGCACGCGCTCGCGGAGCTCGACCTGGTCGGCTCCGGACTCGGAGGTGATCGAGTACGTGATGCCCGAGCCGCCGCCCGAGAAGGCGTCGCGCAGCGCCGAGCCGCTCGAGCCGATCGAGGTCTGCACGGTCTGCACGCCCGGGGTGTCGAGCAGCACGGCCTCGACCTTCTGGGCCGCGGCGTCTTCGGCGTCGAGGCTGGGTGCCGAGCCGATCTTCTGCGTGACGGTGAAGGTGTTCTGACCCGAATCGCCGAGGAAATCGGTCTTGAGCAGGGGGAACGTGGCGAGGGTGCCGCCGAGGATGAGCACCGCCACCCCGAGGGTGACCGCCGAGTGCTTCAGCGTCCACGTGAGGATCGGGACGTAGGCCTTCTGCAGCCGCGACGGCGGGGCGTCGGCGGCCTCGGGATCGACCGGGTCGCCGTTGTCGTCGCGGATGACCTTGCCGGGCTTCAGGAACCACGACGCCAGCACGGGCACGATCGTCAGCGAGACGAGCAGCGAGGCGGCCATCGCGATGGTCACGGTGAGCGAGAACGGGCGGAACAGCTCTCCGGTGACGTCGCCGACGAAGGCGATCGGCAGGAACACCGCGACGGAGGTGATGGTGGATGCCGTGATGGCCGCGGCCACCTCGCGCACCGCGCGCACGATGGTGGGGATCTTGTCGGCGTCGCCGACGTAGTGGCGCTTGATGTTCTCGATCACCACGATCGAGTCGTCGACGACACGGCCGATCGCGATGGTCAGAGCTCCGAGGGTCAGGATGTTCAGCGAGTAGCCGAACGCCTGGAGGCCGACGAAGGTGATCAGCACGCTCGTGGGGATCGAGATGGCGGTGACGAGCGTCGAACGCACCGACATGAGGAAGACGAGGATCACCACGACCGCGAAGACGAGGCCGAGAAGACCCTCTTGCGCGAGGGCCTCGATGGACTGCTCGACGAAGGGCGCCTGGTCGAAGACGACGGTGAAGGTCGCCCCCTCACCCAGCTGTGATTCGAGGGCGGGCAGCGCCGCGAGCACTCCGCGCGAGACGTCGACGGTGTTGGCTGCGGGCAGCTTCGTCACCGCGATGGTCAGCGCCGGCTTGCCGTCGACGCGCGACAGCGTCGTCACCGGGTCGGTCTGCAGGGCGACGTCGGCCACGTCGGCGATCGTGGTCTGGCCGGCCGCGATCTGCGCGGCGTCGGTCGGAACGAGCGGGAGAGCCGAGATCTCGTCGACGCTGGTGAGCTTCGAGCCCGTCTGCACGGTGAGGGTCTGGTCGTTCTCGGTGAGCGAGCCGCCCGGGAAGAGCACGCCGTTCGCGTCGAGCGCGTCGGTGATGGCCTGCTGACTGAACCCGCGTTCGCTCAGGCGGGTGGCATCCGGAGTGATCGTCACCCGCTCGCCGGTGCCGCCGACGATCTGCGCGCCGTTGACGCCCGCGACGTCTTCGAGGTCGGGAACCACGCTCGTCTGGAGGGTCGCCTGCGTCGCCTGCGCGTCGGTGAAGCCCGTCACGGCGAGCTGGATGACGGGGAAGTCGTCGATGCTCGCCGACGCCACCGTCGTGTCGGCGGAGTCGGGCAGCTGGTCGTTGATGCGGGCGATCGCGGCGAGGATCTTCTGCTGCGCGGCCGCCAGGTCGGTGCCGTAGGTGAACGACGCCGACACGATCGACGAGTTCGTGGTGCTGGTGGCGGTGGTGGACTCGAGCCCCTCCACCCCGCGGATCGCGTTCTCGATCGGCGTCGACACGTCTGTCTCGACGACCTCGGGCGACGCACCCGGGTAGGTCGTGACGACGGCGAGCTGCGGGAACTCGATCGAGGGGATGAGCTCTTGCTTGAGGCTCGTCAACGCGAGACCGCCGAAGATCGCGGCGACGATCGTGACGAGGGCGATGAGGGCGCGGTTCTTCAGGCTGAGAACGGCCAGGTACGACACGAAGGACCCTCCGAGATCACATTCGATACAGGTGTGTATCGAACCTCAGTATCCCATGGGGTTTCCGAGGGCGGTCCGCTCTAGAACAGCGAGCCCACCGTCAATCCGAGCGCGGCGGCGAGCACCGATCCCACGAATGAGACGACGGCGTACGACAACGAGGCGCGCGTGCGCCCTTCCTCGGCCAGGAGCGCGGTCGTCACGGCCACCGCACTGAAGGTGGTGTACCCGCCGAGCAGGCCGGTCCCCAGGATCCAGCGCCACGTCTCGTCGGCGGGAAGGGCGCTCAGGATGCCGAGGACCAGGGCTCCCGTGAGGTTCACCACGAGGATCCCCCAGGGGAACCCCTCACCCGTTCGCCGGCGGATGAGCACGTCGAGGACGTAGCGCAGGGCCGCCCCGATGCCACCGGCGACGGCGACGGCGAGGAAGAGGAGGGGTGTCACGCCGCCAATCTACGCGGTCGCCGTGGCCCGGTCAGGCTTCGAGGGCCTCCACCCGCCGCCGCAGCTCGGCCGCCTTGTCGGCCCCGATCTGCGCTTCGGCGAGCTTGAGGGCGGCGCTCGCGGTGAGGGTGCGCGCCACGAGGTAGGTCGGGCTGGCCTTGAGGTCGGGGATGACGTCGAGGATGATGCCCTCGGCATCCGGATCGGTCATCAGCTTGCCGAGCTTGATCTTGGCGAGGTCGTATCGAGCGGCCATTTTTCCTCCGTGGGTGGGCGCATCGTCGCACCCCTCGGCAGATTGTTGCACATATGTACCGTTATGTCATCGCCGACTGTGTCGCGTGGGCCAGAGCACCCACCTCGGCGAACGCCGAGCGAGATTCGGGCGTCCAGAACGCCCCGACGTAGACGTGGAACCCGGCCGGCGCCGTGATCAGGCGCACCGGCGCTCCGACGGCATCCGCCCGCCGAGTGAACGCCACCGCGTCGTCGAAGAAGATGTCACGGCCGCCCTGGAACAACAGAGTCGGGGGCAGACCGGTCGGATCCATGCGCGCGGGATCGATCGCCGGGTCGTCCAGCCCCCGTTCGCCCGCCCAGGCAGCCGCTCCCGCGCGGAGTCCGGGCACCCGCAACGAGGGATCGCGACGCGCCCGCCGGGCGATCGCGGGGTTCTCGAGGCCCAGGTCGAGCCAGGGCGAGAACAGCACGAGGGCGTCGCGGCGACGAGAGGCGCGCAGGGCCAGACCGACGGCGAGAGCGCCGCCCGCCGAGTCTCCGGCCACCCAGAGCCTCGAGGCCCGCGCCGCGAGGCGCTCGTACTGCGCATCGATCACGGCCAGGGTGTGGTCTGCGCCGCGCTCGGGCGCCAGCGGATAACAGACCACTGTGATCGCCGCCCCCGTCGCCCGGGCGAGACGCTCGACGATCCACCAGTGCTCGGCCACGAGCGGGTTCACGAGTCCCCCACCGGGCAGGTACATCAGCTCGAGCCCCGGAGTGCGCGCCGCCGGCTCGTAGCGGTAGACCGGCAGGTCGCCCTCGCGCGAGACGACCACGCGACCCGACCGGCGAAGGCGCGCGGGCGGCTCCGCGGGCCACCGATCGGGGTCGAGGGTGTCGAGGTAATCGTCGCGTGCGAGCGCCCGCCGGATCGACCGCGCACTCACCCACATGGCCCCCGCCGTGAGCGTCATCGACACCGACACGCGCTAGCCCTCGCGCGCGTCGGCGGCCATGTCGGCGAGCGCGTTCGTCGTCACCAGGCGCACCACCGCCGGCAGACCCGCGGCGATCTTGCGCCCGACCAGCGGACCGAACACCCCGGCGAGGGGACCCGAGATCTCCACGGCGTGCGTCACCGACAGGCCGTTCGGCGTCTGGCGCATGCGGTGCGGGAACGACAGCACCGCCCCGGGCAGACCGATGCGGAAATTCATCGCGACACCCGGCTGCAGCTCGGTGAAGGTGAAGCGCTGCGCGGGAGTCCCGTGGTTGAGCACGCGACCGGTCGAGCCCACGCGCGGCGGCGCCGCGAAGACGGCCTCGCGCAGGTCGGGATCGTCGACGGCCCAGTCGGCCGGGGTCGTCCACCTCTTCCACACCGCCTCGGCGGAGGCGGTCGTCAGGTGCGTGTATTCGCGGCGCCAGGTCATCACAGGGCTCCCGTCTGTTCGTCGTCGGTCGAGGGGTCGGAGAGCAGGGCGCGGGCCTGCAGCGCGGCGCGCTCCCCCGCGCGCACCGCGCCGTCCATGAAGCCGGTCCACCGGCTCGCGGTCTCGGTGCCCGCCCACAGCACGCGGCCGACCGGGGTGGCGAGGGCGGACGCGTAGGGCACGACCGCTCCCGGCCCGGGGGCGGCGGTGGGGCCGCCGGCGACCCACGGCTCGGCACCCCAGCGCTGATCGATGTAGCCCGTGGCATCCAGCGCCGTCGGTCCGAACAGGTCGGCGAACGACGACAGGGCGCGGGCACGGCGTTCGGCGAGGGGCAGGTCGTCCCACTCACGGGCGTAGACACCCCCGATGAAGCCGAGCAGAACGCCGGGAGCGTCGGGGCCGGCGGGACCGGCGTCGAAGGTGATGAAGGCAGGGCCGGTGTCGGACACCCCCTGACCCGACAGGTCGTGGTCGCGCCAGAACGGACGGTCGTACACCGCGTAGGCCTTCGACAGCACTCCCGCGGGCCAGCGCTGCGACATCTGCGTCTGCACGGGCGGCAGCGCGGGCGAGAACTCGATGCGTGTGCGCAGCGACGGCGGCACGGCGACGATCACCGTCCGCGCACGGACCGTCTCGCGATCGGTCGACACCCGCACCTCGTCACCCTCCGCCTCGACGCGACGCACGGGAGAGTCGAGGCGCAGCGCGTCGCCGAGACCCGCGGCGAGACGCACGGCGATCTCGTGCGAGCCCTCGACGAAGTGCTCCTCCTGCGCGCCGCCGGCGGTGTCGAGCATCGCCGACAGCCCACCCGCCTGGTGGATGTAGTGCAGGGCGTGCAGGAACGAGATCTCGTCGGGCTCGCAGCCCCACGTCGTGCGCCCGGCGATCGCGATGAGGTCGCGAGCGGCGGCGGAGGCGTGCGAGCGGCGCAGCCACGAACCGAGGCTCTCGGCGTCCCACTGCGCGGCCTGCGGCGCGGACGCGGGGTCGCCGCAGGGCACCGACCGGGCGAGGCGGTCGAGCGTCAGCTGCACGCGCCCGACGTCGAGAAGGCTCGCCCCCACCGGCGGCACGGTGCCGCGGTAGCGGCGATGCTGACCGCGCCAGCGGATGACGTTCTGCCCCGCCGTGTATGTCGGGAAGCGCGAGACCCCCACCTCGTCGGCGAGGGCGACGATGCGATCCTGCCCGGGACCGACGAAGGTGCCCCCGAGGTCGACGTGCACGCCGCCCACCCGCGCCGACGCCACGCGCCCGCCGACGCGCGACGCGGCCTCGAACACGGCGACGCGCGCCCCGAACTGACGCAGGCGATGAGCGGCGGTCAGACCCGACAGGCCCGCGCCGATCACGACGACATCGACGTCGGCAGCGGCCGACTCGTCCACGGCTCTCGAGGGTGCGGTCATAGGCTTGCTCCGTTTCTGGTGCGACACCGACCGGTGCGGCCGGCGAGGAGGACAGCGTGAGCGAGACGACGAGTCGATCGATGCGGGCCCGCGGCCGCGCGCGTCGCGAGCTGCTGCTGGACGCCACGATCGCGATCATCGCCGAGGGGGGCATCGCCGCCGTCACGCACAGGGCGGTGGCCGCCGCGGCGGGCGTGCCGCACTCGTCGACGACCTACTTCTTCGCCTCGCTCGACGACATGATCGGCGAGGCCGTCGCGCACGCCATGGCCGCCGAGCTCGAGCGACTCGAGCAGTTCCGCTCCGTGCTCGTCTCGGGCGCGAACAGTCCGGGGGCGGCGATCGACGAGTTCGTCGAGATCGTGCGCAGCCAGTCGCAGGACCACACGGTCGCGCAGTTCGAGATCTACCTGTTCGCGTCGCGGCATCCGGCGCTGCGCGTGCACGTCGCGCAGATCCTCGACGAGACGCGGGCGCTCGCCGCGGCCGTGCTGCAGACCAACGGCGTGACCGATCCGCACGCCGCCGCTGCGGTCGTCGCGCTGATCGACGGTTTCGCCCTGCATCGCATCGCCCGTTCCGAAGAGGTCCAGTTCCAGTCCCTGGCGCACGCCCTGCGCGCCGCCATCGTGGGGTTCGTGACCCTCGCCGCGACGTCGTCACTCGGCGAAGGGGATCACTCGCCCGCTTAGTTGGCACAAACGTACAGGTTTCTCGCGCGCATCGTTGCTCCTCGCGAGCGAATTCACGTCTTCGTCACACAAAACGGTACGTGTGTGCAATAAAGTGACCCGATAGTCGATCCCGATGCCGTGATCGACAGAAGGGCTCCGCGATGATCCGACCCCGTCCCCAGGACCACCTGCTCCGCTGGGGCGCGCGCGCCCTGGGCTCACTCCCGCGCGCCGCGCTCCGCGTCGCGAACGGCCGCCCCGTCGTGGTCGACGGCCACACCCTGCACCCCGCGGTGCAGGCATCGCTACGCGTGATGAACGACTCCCCCGGGGCGCACTTCGAGCGCCTCCCGCTCGACGAGGCCCGCGCGCACATCGAGCTCGAGGCGTGGACCTTCGCCAGCGGCATCCGCCTGGCCGAGCGCTCCGACATCGAGATCCCGATGCGAGCGGGCACCGTGCCGGGCCGCGTCTACCGCGCGCGCACCGACGTGGCGGCATCCGGAACCATCGTCTACTTCCACGGCGGGGGCTGGGTTCTCGGATCGGTCGACAGCGCGGATGCCACGTGCCGCACGCTCGCGAAGACCTCGGGCCTGACGGTGGTCTCGGTCGGCTACCGCCTGGCGCCCGAGTCACCCTTCCCCGCGGGGCTGCACGACGGCGTCGACGCGTTCCGGTGGGTGCGCGACAACGCGGCGCGGTTCGGCGGGACCGCCGAGACCGTCGGCGTCGGCGGCGAGAGCGCGGGCGGCAACATGGCGGCGGTCGTGGCGGCGGTGACGCGCGACGATGCCGGCGGCGCCCCCGCCTTCCAGATCCTGTTCTGCCCCGTGACCGACCTGTCTCGGGAACACCGGTCGTACGAGCTGTTCCGCGACGGGTTCTTCCTCACCGCGGCGCAGATGCACTGGTATGCCGCGCACTATCTCAGCGGCGGCGGCCGCGCGGAGGATCCCCTGGTCTCTCCCCTGCGAGCCGCCGACCTCGCAGGCCTCGCTCCCGCCTACGTCGCCGTGTCGGGTTTCGACGTGCTGCGCGACGAGGGGGTCGCGTACGCCGAGCGCCTCGAGGCCGCGGGCGTGCCCACGCGGCTCGTGACGCACACCGACCAGATCCATGGCTTCTTCAACGCGTGCGGAGCGCTGCGCGACGCCCGGGAGGCGGTGGCGGATGCCGGGCGGTGGGCCCTCGACACGCTCTCGGCCGCGCGGACGGGCGGCCGCCGGTGATCCCCGACGCTCCGCTCGTGACGCCCACGGCCTACGCCGAACCGACGCGCCCCGTGCGGGCGGGGTGGATCGCGGCGTTCGCCGGCGTCTGGCTCGGGCTGTGGATGGCCCAGCTCGTGCCGGTGCAGGTGCTGCTGCCCCTGCAGATCGCGGCCCAGCACGCGTCGGACGACTGGCTGGTCTCGCTGGTCGCCTACGGCCTGGTCAGCGCGGTCGCGGGGACCTTCGTGGTGGTCGCGTATCCGATCGTCGGTGCGCTGAGCGATCGTACGCGCTCCCGCTTCGGCCGGCGACGACCCTGGATCTTCGGCGGGGTCGTGGTCGCGTCGGTCGGACTCGCCCTCCTCGGCATCCAGACCGAGACGCTCGGCACCGTCGTCATGTGGACCGCGGTGATGCTCGGCTTCTGCATGGCCTCGGCCGCCCTCACCGCGGTGATGGCCGACAGCGTGCCGGCCGGTCAGCGCGGACTCGTCTCGGGCTGGATCTCGGCCCCGAACGCTCTCGGCATCCTGCTCGGGATCGTGCTGGTGACCGCGGTTTTCACCACCACCGCCTCGGGCTACCTCGCCCTGGCCGCGTGCAATCTCGCCCTCGCGGTGCCGTTCCTGCTCGTGCTGCGCGACGTGCCGCTGACCGACGCCGAGGCGGCGCTGCTCGGCCCCCTCACCGCCCGCACGATCCTCTCCTCGATCTGGGTCGACCCCCGGCGTCACCCCGACTTCGCGTGGACGGTCGCGAGCCGCGTGCTCATCAACCTCGGCAACGCCATCGCCACGACGATGCTGCTGTACTTCTTCACCTTCGCGCTGCGCGTGGCCGACCCGACCGGCTTCCTCGTCTTCACGACGGTGATCTACATGGTCGTCACGATCGTGGCATCTGTCGCCCTCGGCAAGCTCAGCGACGTCGTGCAGCGCCGTCGCGTGTTCGTGCTCGCCTCGGGGGTGGCGCAGGCCGTCTCGGCTCTGCTGCTGGCCGTCGCCCCGGCCGAATCGACCGCCGTGATCGGCGCCGTGCTGCTCGGCCTCGGCCAGGGGTGCTTCTTCGCGGTCGATCAGGCCCTCGCGACGCAGGTGCTCCCCTCGGCCGAGACGCGCGGCAAAGACGTCGGGATCATGAACATCGCCCTCGCCGGTCCGCAGGCCTTCGGTCCGCTGCTCGGGGCCGGGGCGGTCGTGCTCTTCGGCGGGTTCGCGGGCCTCTTCCTCGCCAGCGGCCTGGCGGGTCTGCTGGGCTCGGTCATCATCATGCGGGTGCGCTCGGTGCGGTGATCGTCGACGGATGCCGGGAGCCCGCGGCATCCGCACCTTCGGGGTTCAGCCGTAGAGCGCCCGGATGATCCGCTCCACGATGTGGTCGACCGTGGCGGTGCGGCGCATGGTCGTGAGCGTCAGCAGCGGGAACCGCTGACGCGTCAGCGCCTTCGGGTACGCGAACTCGCGGAGGCCGTCCGTCCCGTGGATGCGCCCGAAGCCCGAATCGCCCACGCCGCCGAACGGCAGGGCGGGGATCGCGGCGAACGAGATGACCGAGTTGATCGCGATCATTCCGCCGCGCAGGCGCAGCGCGAGCTCGCGGCCGCGACGCTTCGAGAACACCGCGCCCGAGAGCCCGTACCGCACGGCGTTGGCCTTCTCGATGGCTTCGTCCATGGATGCCACGCGGTTGACGACCAGGGTGGGGCCGAAGGTCTCGTCCCGCACGGCCGATGACCGCTCGTCGACGTCGGTGAGCAGCACCGGCTGCACGGTCGTGCCCGCGCCCGGGACGGAGCCCACGCGCGGCGTCGCGCCCCGCGCGAGCGCGTCGGCGACGTGCGCACGCACGACGTCGGCCTGGCGCGGCATGGTGAGCGGACCGAGCGTGGCGTCGTCGCCGGTTCCGGCGCGCAGTTCGCGCGTGCGCTCGGCGACGGCCTCGACGAACCGGTCGTACACCTTCGCGTGGGCGTAGACGCGCTCGATGCCGATGCAGGTCTGCCCCGCGTTCGAGTACGCACCCCACACGGCCGCTTCGGCCGCCGCCGCGAGATCGGCGTCTTCATCGACGAGGAGGGCGTCTTTGCCGCCGGCCTCGATGACGACCGGGGTCAGGGTCTCCGCGCACGCGGCCATGACGGCCTTGCCCGTCGCGGTGGATCCGGTGAAGGCCACCTTGTCGACGCCTGCTCGGCACAGGGCGGCGCCGGTGGGCCCGAACCCGGTCACCACCGCGAACACGTCGGCCGCCCCGCCGGCGCGCACGAACGCCCGCTGCAGCCAGGCGCCGACGCCGGGGGTGTACTCGCTCGGCTTGAACACGACGGCATTCCCCGCGGCGAGCGCATACGCGAGGGAGCCCATGGGCGTGAAGACCGGGTAGTTCCACGGCCCGATCACCCCCACGACGCCGTAGGGCACGTATCCCACGCTCGCGTGCTGGTTGAGCATGAGCACGCCCGATCCGACCCGCCGTCGGCGCAGGATGCGCGGGGCGTGCGTGGCCGCCCACGCGAGGTGGTCGAGCGTGAGCATGATCTCGAGGCGCGCGTCGCCCCGAGGCTTGCCCGTCTCGGCGCGTACGAGCGAGATGAGGTCGTCGAGGTGCGCCACGATGTCGCGGCGCCAGGCCCGCAGCACGCGGCGCCGCCCGGCGAAGCCGAGGGCCCGCCACGACGCCGCCGCGCGGCGGGCACGATCGACCGCCGCGTCGACGTCGTCCGGGCTGTGCACCGGGAACGTGTCGACGACGCTGCCGTCGAGCGGGCTCGTCGACGAAAAGGTCGTGGTGGTCATGGCATCCATCTCACACCTCGTGCTTCTGTCCGTACCCCGTCGCCACGGCCGCGGCGATCACCGCGGCCTGCTGCTCGGGGGTGAGCTCGGCCGGGTCGCCGGCCGCGCGGGCGCGGAGGTAGATGTCGCACGCCCACTCGAGCACCGCGGTGTTCGCCACCGCATCGGCGAGGTCGCCTCCCGTGGTCACGGCCCCGTGGTGGGCGAGGATCGCGGCGTTGGCCCCGGCGAGGGCGGCACCGGTGTCGGCGGCGAGCTCGGCCGAGCCGAACACCGAGAACGGCACGACCTCGATCTCGCCGCCCAGGGCGATCTGCTGGTAGTGCACGCACGGCAGGCGGTCGGACACCAGCGACACCGCCACCGCCGCCGGCGCGTGGGTGTGCACGACGGCACCCACGGCGTCGTCGGTGTAGGCCGCCCGGTGCAGATCGAGTTCGGAGCTGGGGGCGAGCGCGCCCGTCACCACGCGCCGGTCGGCGTCGACGACCACCACGTCGTCGGCGACGGCCTCGGCGAACACGACCCCGGTCGCGGTGATGGCGATGCCGCCCTCGACCCGCACGCTCACGTTGCCCGCGGTGCCCTTGACGAGCCCCTGTGCGGCGAGAGAGCGGCACGCGCTCGCCACGGCCTCGCGCACATCCCCCACGGTCGCGGCCGTCATCGCGCCGCCGCCGAGAGGAGGGCGTCGATGGATGCCGCGTCGTACACGCCGTGGTCGGTGCCCACTCCCGCGACCACCTGCGACGCCGTGGCCGAACCGAAGCGCGCGGCGTCGCGAGAGGACTGCCCGCGGAGCTTGGCGTACACGAAGCCCGCCGAGAAGGCGTCGCCGCCGCCGCTGGTGTCGACCGGCTCGGCGGGGACGATCGGGACGAACGCGACGGCATCCTCCTCGACCACCACGACGTCGCCGCCCCCGTCGGTCACCGCGACGACGCGGGCTCCGGCCGCGTGCAGGGCGCGGGCGGCGGCGACCAGGTCGGCGGCGCCGGTCCACCCCATCGCCTGTTCGGCGTTGGGCAGCACGTAGTCGGTGTGCGGCAGCAGCGGCTCGATGAGGGCGTAGAAGGCGGGTTCGCCGCCGATGAGGAAGTCGAGCGAGGTGGTCGCTCCGTGAGCATGGGCGTACTCGAGGATCTCGACGACGTTCTCGGGCCCGAGCAGCTCGGGAGCGCCGACGTGCACGTGCGCGGCGGCGGCGAGCGCCTCCCAGGGCACGACGTCGGCCGCGAGCGCGTTGGCCCCGACCACGTGCAGGGCGGGTCGCGATCCATCGGAGCGGATGGGCAGCACGGATGCCGAGGTGGGCAGCTCACCCGTGATGAGGTGGGTCACATCGACGCCCGCGTCGCGCAGCAGACCGACGAGCACGCGTCCGGCGACGTCCTCTCCCACGGCGCCGCTCGTGACGACTCGCGCGCCGAGCTTGGTCAGCACGAGCGCGGTGCCCCCGGCGGGCCCGGCGGCCGACATGACGATCTCATCGACGAGCAGCGACCCCTGCCCCTCGGGAATCTCGTCGACGGGTTGCACGATCGTGTCGAGCACGTGGGCGCCGAGCGTGACGATCTGGGGGGCGGCGTTCATCGTCGAACCTCCGGGGTCGGGTCACCGGCGCGGCGAACCCACGTCGGTAAGTGGCACATTTGTACCACTTTCTCGACCGGTTCGACAAGCGTCAGACGCGGGCGCGCCCACCCCGACCGAGCAACACGCCCACCCAGGCCGCCGCGGTCCCCACGATGACCGTCGCCACACCCCACCACAGCAGCCCGAGATCCGCCGACTCGACGGCGAGCGAGCTGTAGGTCGTGAAGCCGCCCAGCACTCCCGTACCGACGAACAGCTGCACCCGCTGGGCGCGCGACGACTCCGGCATCCGGGCTCTCCACCCGAACAGGATGCCGATCGCGAACGCCCCCACGACGTTGACGATCGGTACGAGAGCAGGCCCCAGGTCGTCGCCGAACGCGAGCGTCAGCCCCGCGCGCGCGGCAGTGCCGATCGCGCCGCCCACGGCGACGAGGACGACGTCACGCCACATGCTCACCGCGCCACCCTACGCCCGCGGCGGCTGCGGAACCCTCGCCTCGA
This sequence comes from Microbacterium sp. JC 701, assembly GCF_021026215.1. Lineage (NCBI taxonomy): Bacteria > Bacillati > Actinomycetota > Actinomycetes > Micrococcales > Microbacteriaceae > Microbacterium > Microbacterium sp. JC 701. The sequence goes on along the minus strand of NZ_JAJNCV010000001.1, from coordinate 596,336 downwards.
GCCACGCGACCAGATCCGGGAAGTCGTCGAAGACGCTCATCGTCGTGAACAACGTGCGACCCCGCACATCGGTGCCGCGAAGCCGTCCGCCTGACCGCCACGAGAACGATGCGATCTCGGATGCCGCGACCCTCCGCGACCGGCGGAGCCCCGGGCGCACGAGAAGGTGATCGTCGTAGCCGACGATGCGCGCGCGCCCGGCCGAGAGCGCCCAGAGGAAGATGACCGCACCGAGGCCGCCGAGGGTGCTCAGCCACACGATGACTCCTACGACGGCGAGTGGCCCACCATGAACGATCTCCGTGACGGCGAGGACGCCCGCTCCCGCGAGGAAGACGAGACCCGTGCCGCGGGCGATCAGGTGCTGCGAAGGCGCGCGCTCGACGACGAAGAGAGGCCGGTCGATCCCGTCCTCCGGTGGCGGAGCGCTGTCGTCCGCGGCCGAGGGGTGGGGCGCGCCACCGGGTCGGCCCTCGACGTATCGTCGCCGGATCCCGTACGCCACCGTCGCGAGCACCCCCGCCGCGCCGATGAGCGCGAGCCAGGTGATGCCGGTCACGAACGCGATGGCGACGGCCGCAAACGAATACGCGATGACCGCGAGCACCGCCGTCTCACGCTGCCGACGCTTCTTCCACGTCGCTTTCCAGCCGCGGGGCGCCGTGCTCTTCGACATGGCCCGGGCTGTCGCGAGAACCCGCGGATCCGCGGCCAGTCGAGCGACCTCTTCGTCGGTCCACTCGTCGCGCCGCCACCCGCGCGGCTCAGCGGAGTTCTGCACGGCGGCGCGCAGAAGGTTTCGGAAGGCGTCGTCCTGACGGAGTCCCCGCCGCAGGACCCCCCGCGAAGCGCCGGTCGGTCGAAACAGCTCCTGGGCACCGGGGACCATACGGTACAGCGCGCGGGCCTCCGGCGTCAGCAGACCGAAGAGACGCGTCGGAGCCTCCACCTGCCCGGCGGCCCCGCCCCGGGACAGGGAAACGCGCGGACTGGTGGGAGTGTCCGGGGTCGAGCCCACTCTCACTCCCCCAGAATCAGTCGCCGGATCGCGGCGTCCTTCGAGCCGCCGAGCTCCATCGTGCGGCCCTTGCGATACAGCGAGAAGACACGCGGGTCGATGTAGCTCGCCCGCGCCACGGCGGGGGTGTTGCCCAGGGCCTCTGCGGTCGCGCGGACAGCGGCGACCTCGGCCTTCTTGCGCTCGTTCTTGCCACCGACGGCGCCGACCTTCGCGAGGGACTCCGCCGCGAGGATCGTTCCGCGCAGCGTCCGGAAGTCCTTCGCGCTGAACGGCCCGCCCGTGAGCGAGCGCACGTACCCGTTGACGTCGCCGGGGGTCAGTGGCACGCGCCGCCGACCCCGCTTGAAGGTCAGCAGTGCCGCCCGGGGGCGCCCGAGCGCGAGCTCTTCGACGATGGCGGCGAGCTCCGCGTCGCGCAGAGACAGCTCCGCCCGCTTGCCGCTCTTGGCGGGGAACGACAGACGGATGAGGTCGCCCTCGACGGTCGCATCCCGGCGCTGCAGGGTCGTCAGGCCGCGGCTGCCGTTGGTGACGAAGTAGCGCGCGTTGCCGACGCGCGGCGCCACGAGGTCGAGGAAGCGGAACGACACCGCCAGCACGCGTTCGCGATCGGCCTCGGCCCGTCGGAGCGACTGCGTCACCCGGGAGCGCGCCCGCGGCAACGCCTCGGCCAGTTGCAGGGCGCGGGCGAACTTGCCCTTGTCCTGCCTCTTCGACCAGTCCGCGTGATAGGTGTACTGCCGCCGCCCGGCCTCGTCGGTGCCGACGGCCTGGATGTGCGCATTCGGCTCCTTCGCGATCCACACCTCGCGCCACGCGGGCGGAATGACCAGACCGCGAGCGCGCTCCGCTTCGCGCTCGGGCACCGAGGCCCCGGTGTGGTCGACGAAGCGGAACCCCGAACCGGAGCGCACGCGCCGATAGCCCGGATCCTCATAGGGCCGGACGCGGATCAGTCGCGCCATGGATCAGTGCGAGCGGAGCAGGTCGATGAGCTCCGCCTTCTTCTTGCCCGAGTACCCGGAGATGCCGAGTTCTTTCGCGCGCTGCTTCAGCTCGGCGACCGTGCGGTCTTCGTAGTCCTCGGCGTGCCCGCCCTTGGCGCCCACCGTGCCGCGGCCCTGCGCCGCAGCCGCGTTCGAGATGCGCGCGGCCTTCTCCTTCGAGTCGCCCTGCGTGCGCAGCTCCTCATACAGATCGGGATCTTTCAGGCTGTTGGATCCTCGCCCCTGGGGCATGATCGGCTCCTTCCGACGGATGGCTCGACCGTACGACCGCGCTCGCGCCGCGGTCCGCGGGGTTGACAACAGCCCGGCTATCAGCCGATTTCGAGGGGCGTCAAGCCCGGGGGCGGGCGGCGCCCACAGTGACACGCTGGGCAAAACCCACTCGCCAGGTGCCGCCCACGAGGCGGCGAGCAAGGAGCCCCCCATGAACATCTTCCTGATCATCATCATCATCGCCGCGATCGTCATCGCGATCGTCAGCGGCCTCAGCCAGGCGGCCAGCTTCCTGCTGTGGGTCGCCATCATCGTCGGCCTCATCGCGCTGATCGTGCTGCTGTTCCGCCTCATCAGCGGTCGCAAGCCCGTCTGATCGTCGCGCCGGCGCCTCAAGGGCGCCCCACGACCACGCGGGTACCACCCGTTCCGGATGCCGCGTCCTCACCGAGGGCGCGGCATTCGTCGTTTCAGAAGGAGAGGTGGCTGAGCCTGTTGAAGCCACCGGAACCCCGCGGGACCCCCCTCCTGCCGAGGTGGCTGAGCCCGTCGAAGTCCCCGGCCGTACAGAGGTGGCTAAGCCTGTCGAAGCCACCGGCCGTACAGAGGTGGCTGAGCCTGTCGAAGCCACCGGCCGTACAGAGGTGGCTGAGCTTGTCGAAGCCACCGGCCGTACAGAGGTGGCTGAGCCTGTCGAAGCCACCGGCCGCACAGAGGTGGCTGAGCCTGTCGAGGCCACCGGCCGTACAGAGGTGGCTGAGCTTGTCGAAGCCACCGGACCCCCGCGCGCCCCGGTCCCTTCGACAAGCTCAGGGACCTCCCCGTGCGCTCGGGCACCCGCGCGTCCCGGTCCCTTCGACAGGCTCAGGGACCTCACTGTCGGCGACCTCACAGCCCACTCATCCCTGGCGGGGGTTGACGCACTCGCGATATATCGCGATACTCGACTTAACGCGATATATCGCGAGTGAGGAGCATCAACCATGGAGAAATGGATCGTCCACCCCGGCGAGACCCGCGTCATCGACGTCGGCGCGCTGCGCGAGCTCAAGATCGGACTCGTCGGCGGCCAGGTCGACGTCATCGCCCACGACGAACCCGAGGCACGCATCGAAGTGCACGGCGTCACGGTGAAAGACCTGCGCATCGAGATGGTCGACGGCCGCCTCGAGATCGACCACCCGCAGCTGCGGTGGGACAACTTCCTCGAGGTCTTCCGAAACTTCGGCGCCGGCGGCCCGAAGGCCGAGGTCAGCGTCGCGGTCCCCCGCAACGTCGCCCTCACCCTCGGCGTGGTCAGCGCGAGCGCACTGGTCTCGGGGCTGCGCACCGACGTGCGCCTGAACACCGTCTCGGGTGACATCATCGTCGACGGCCTCGTCGGCGACGTCGACCTCAACGCCGTCTCCGGCGACGTGCAGGTGCGCGAGCTCGACGGTGCCCTCAGCGCCAACAGCGTCTCGGGTGACGTCGCCGCGACCGGCCGCATCACCAAGGCCTCGATCGACACGGTCTCGGGTGCCATGCTCGTCGACTCGATGGGACCGACGCAGTCCATCTCGCTGAACTCGGTGAGCGGCACCGGCACAATCCGCCTCGACCGCTCGCTGCCCGCCAACTACGTGTCGCGGTCGGTCAGCGGCCGCGTGCAGATCGACGGCCAGGTGCGCTCGGGCAAGGGCCCGACCAACTACACCGGCTCGACCGGCGCCCTCGCGGGTCAGTTCGTCGACGTCCGTGCCAACACCGTCTCGGGCGAGATCACCGTGCTGCGCCGCGGCATCTCCGGTCTTCGTCCCGAGGAACTCGCCGGAGAGGAGGAGTGGTGATGAGCCCCGTCTTCTCGCACGGCGATCTTCGCCTGTACATCCTGAGCCTGCTCGATGAGGCCCCGCGCCACGGCTACGACCTCATGCAGGCGTTGTCCGAGCGCACGGGCGGCACCTACTCCCCCTCGGCCGGCACCATCTACCCCCGCTTGTCGAAGCTGGAGGAAGAGGGCCTGGTCACCAAGTCGGTCGACGGCCGCAAGACCGTGTACGAGATCACGGATGCCGGTCGCGCCGAGGTCGCATCGCGTTCGGGCGATCTCGAGGGCATCCAGGCCGGCCTCGCCGACAGCGTGCGGCTCATCGCCGACGAGGTGCGCGGAAGCGTCCGCGACGCCATGCGGAGTCTGCGCGCCGATCTCGCCGCGGCATCCCGCGAGGAGCGCGAGCAGGCGCAGTCGGTGCCCGCCGACGATCCCCGCTCCCGCAGTCGCGAGCAGCTCTCGCGCGCCGACGCGGCGATCAACGAGTTCCGCGGACGCGTGCGCAGCGAACTGCGCGCCCACGTCGCGCGGGGCGGCGAGCTCGCGGCATCCGGAGTCGACGAGATCGAGTCGGCACTGCGCGACGCGTCCGAGGCCGTGACCCGCGCGATGCGCGGCTGACGCCTCACTCCCAGGGCAGCTCCTCATCGGCGGCGGCCGGTTCTCCGAGCGGGACGACGAGAACCGGCCGGCGCTGGCGATGACTGAGCCGCGCGGCGACCGAACCGGTGAGGAACTCCCGGAACGACTCGCCGATCCCGCGCTTGCGAGTGCCCACCACGAGCAGCCCGGCGTCGACCTCGTCAGCGAGCTGGATGAGGGCGAGGGCGGGGTCGCCGATCACCTGCCGGACGCTCCAGTCGAGGTCGCGGCCGGCCAGCGCTTCGCCCGCCGCGCGACGCACCTCGTCGAGCGCGGCCTTGGCGGCGGCGCCCGCGACGTCGACGGTCGAGGAGTGCACGTAGCCGTCGGGGTCTTCGAACGCGACGAAGCGCGTGGTGTCGACGTGCGCCACGATCAGCGGCGCCTTCGACAGTGCGGCGTACCGGGCCGCTTCGCGCACGACCCGCGGCGACTGCCCGGGGACGACACCGGCGATGACCGCGCCGGTCGCGGTCTCGGGGCGGGGCTGATCGGTCATGACGGCTCCTGTCGCGACGGGGCGCTCCCCCGCGAGCCCACGACGGCTCGGCCGGAATGCGCCGTGATATCCTGGGTGTTACTCTTACCGGCTCGGTCCGGAACCGCAATACGCAGGGCTCTCAAGCGGCCCTCGACGTCGATCGTGAGGGGGTCTCGCATGGGGCGTGGCCGTCAGAAGGCGAAGAACACCAAGATCGCCCGTGAGCTGAAGTACGACACCTATTCGGTGAACTACTCGGCTCTCGAGCGCGAACTGGGTGCACCCGCTCCGGGTGAAGACGCGTACGTCGACAAGTGGGCCGACCAGTACAGCGACGAGTACGACAACGAGAAGGCCTGACGCCTTCGCGTTCGTCTTTCCCCTCGCGAGGCCGTATCGGTCCCGAGCGGTGATCGTCGTACCCCGATGAACAGATACGCCGAAGGGCGGTGACGTTTCTCGTCACCGCCCTTCGTTCGTGTGCGTCGAACGGCTCACCACGTGCGGCCGGTGCGGCGCTCCCACGCGTCCTCGACGCTCTCGCTGCGCGCCATGATGATCCCCGCGGGGGCCGCGCACGCGATGACCGCGCCGAGCACGATCAAGCCGGTGGTCCAGCCCCCGGTGATCTCGTGCGTGAGGCCGAGCGCGAGGGGCATGAGGGCCGCGATGGCGTATCCCACGCTCTGCACGAACCCGCTCAGCGCCACGGTCGTCTCGTGCTGGCGCGTCCGCAGGCCGAACAGCACGAGGGTGAGCGGGAAGAGCAGCGGCGGGATGCCGATGAGCACGACCCACAGCACGGTCGCGGCACCGGGGGCGACGAGCAATCCGGTCACTCCGACGACGCCGGTCACCACCGCGACGACGTAGAACGGGGTCGTGCGCCCGAGGCGCGCCACCAACAGGGGGACGAGCAGCGACACGGGCAGACCCATGAACGAGAAGAGCGCGAGCAGTCCGCCGGCCTCCGCGGCATCCACTCCCGCCACATCGATCAGCAGCGGCGGAAGCCACGCGAACATGCCGTACGCCACCGAGGAGTTGACGGCGAACGTGACCACCAGCGCCCACGTTTGCGGCACGCGCACGAGGCGCGAGAGCACCGCCGTCCGCGGCTCGTCGACGGCGTCGATGCGCGACGCGCGGGCACGCAGGCTCAACGCCACCCACGGCAGCACCGCCGCGACCGCGACCACCGCCCACACCACGAACGACCCGCGCCATCCCACGGCTCCCGCCAGCGGCACCGCGACCAGCGGCGGCGTGAAGGTCGCCACCGCCATCGTCGTGCTGTAGACGGTCGTCATCAGGCCGATGCGCTCGGGGAAGTACTTCTTCACCACGGTGGGGATGAGCACGTTCGCCACCCCGACGGCCGCGAACACCCCGGCCGTCGCCGCCAGCAGCGTCAACGCGTTGCCCGCGGCCGCCCGCGCGGCGAGCATCGCGGCCGCCACGATCGCCGCGATCAGCACCGTGCGCTCGAGCCCGACCCGTCGCTCGATCGCGGGCGTCACCATGCCCGACAGCGCGAACGCGACCGGGGGCGCCATGCCGATCAGACCGACCACCGCCGTGGGCAGCGCGAAGTCGCGACCGATCGCATCGAGCAGAGGAGACAACGACGCCACCGCGATGCGCAGCGTCAACGCCAGCAGCACGATCGCCGTGGCGGCGAGGGCGATGGTTCCCGCGCTGCGGCGGGTCAAGACTCCTGGCTGCCCTCGACCCAGGCGAGGTACTCCTCCGACACGGTCCCCGTCACGTAGCGACCGTCGAAGCAGCTCATGTCGAGGTCGGTGAGGTCGGTGCCCTCCATGATGGCCGCCTTGAGGTCGTCGACCTCCTGGTAGACCAGGTAGTCGCAGCCGAGCTCTTCGGCGATCTCGGGGATCGTCCGGCCGTGGGCGACGAGCTCGTGACGCGAGGGCATGTTGATGCCGTACACATGGGGGTAGCGCACCGGCGGTGCCGCCGAGGCGAACGTCACGCTCTTGGCCCCGGCATCCCGCGCCATCTGGATGATCTCGCGGCTCGTCGTGCCGCGCACGATCGAGTCGTCGACGAGGAGCACGTTCTTGCCCTGGAACTCGGTCGACATGGCGTTGAGCTTCTGGCGCACGCTCTTCTTGCGCACCGCCTGCCCCGGCATGATGAAGGTGCGGCCGACGTAGCGGTTCTTATAGAAGCCCTCGCGGTACTCGATGCCGAGTTTGCGGGCCACCTGCATCGCGGCCGGACGCGCGGAGTCGGGGATCGGCATGACCACGTCGATGGTCCCGGCCGGGGTGTACTTCGCCACGGTGTCGGCCAGGCGCTCGCCCATGCGCAGGCGCGTCTCGTACACCGAGATGCCGTTCATGACCGAGTCGGGGCGGGCGAGGTAGACGTACTCGAACGAGCACGGCGCGAGCGTGGGGTTCTCGGCGCACTGCTGGGAATGCAGCGTCCCGTCGAGGGTGATGAACACCGCCTCGCCGGGCAGCAGGTCGCGCACGACCTCGAAGCCGGCGTTCTCGAGCACCAACGACTCCGAGGCCACGATGTACTCGTCGCGCGGCTCGCCGCCCGGCACCTGCGCTGCGGGACGCTTGCCGAGGATGAGGGGGCGGATGCCGAAGGGGTCGCGGAACGCGAGCAGGCCGTAGCCGGCGATGAGGGCGATCGAGGCGTACGACCCCTCGACGCGCTCGTGCACGCGCGCCACCGCGCGGAACACCTGTGCGGGGTCGAGGTCGGGGCCGGTGATCTCGGACTGCAGTTCGGAGCCGAGGATGTTCACGAGCAGCTCGGTGTCGCTGCTGGTGTTCAGGTGCCGGCGGTCTTTGTGGAACAGCTCGCCCGTGAGCTCGCGCGTGTTCGTCAGGTTGCCGTTGTGCACCAGCACGATGCCGTAGGGCGCGTTGACGTAGAAGGGCTGGGCCTCTTCTTCGTTCGACGCGGTGCCCTTGGTGGCGTAGCGCACGTGCCCGAGACCGATGTCGCCGAGCAGGGCGCGCATGTCGCGGGTGCGGAACGCCTCGCGCACCTGGCCGCGGGCCTTGTGGATGTGGAACACGCCGCTGGACTCGGCCGTGGCCATGCCCGTGGAATCCTGTCCCCGATGCTGGAGCAGGAGGAGCGCGTCGTAGATCTCCTGGTTGACCGGGCCCTGCCCGGCCATGCCGACGATGCCGCACATGAGGTGTTAGCTGGCTCCGTTCGCCGGCGTGCCGGCATCCGCATACGTTCCGACCAAGCGCACGGCGCCGCCGTCGACGCCCTTGGCGCCCTGTTCGTACTCGCCCTCGGGGCGGGCGCCGTCGCGCACGACGCCGACCTGCCACGTGGCGATGCCCTCCGCCTGCAGTGCCGCGATCGCGGCCTCGGCCACCTCGGGGGCGACGACCGCGAGGAAGCCGATGCCGAGGTTCCAGGTGCCCTCGGTGGCCGTGAGCTCGAGGCCGCCCATGTCGGCGAGCACGCGGAACACCGGCGACGGGCTCCACGTCGAGCGGTCGACGTCGACCCAGCTGTCTTGCGGCAGCACGCGCGCGAGGTTGGCGGCGATGCCGCCGCCCGTGACGTGGCTGAGGGAGTGGATGCCGGTGCCCACCGCGCCGTCGTCGAGCAGGCGCAGCAGCGGCGAGGTGTACAGGCGCGTGGGCTCGAGCAGTGCCTCGCCCCAGGTGCCGCCGAGCTCGGCCGAGGCCGAGCCGTACGCGATGCCCGCGCCCGTGATGATGTGACGCACGAGCGAGTAGCCGTTGGAGTGCAGGCCGCTGGAGGCCAGCGCGAGCACGACGTCACCGCTGCGCACGCGGTCGGCGCCGAGGATGCGGTCGGCCTCGACCACACCGGTCGCCGCTCCCGCGACGTCGTAGTCGTCGATGCCCAGCAGGCCGGGGTGCTCGGCGGTCTCGCCGCCCACCAGCGCGGTGCCGGTCATCGCGCAGCCGCGCGCGATGCCCGCGACGATGTCGGCGATGCGCTGAGGCACGACCTTGCCGCACGCGATGTAGTCGGTCATGAACAGCGGACGCGCACCGACCACGACGATGTCGTCGACGACCATGCCGACGAGGTCTTCGCCGATCGTGTCGTGCTTGTCGATGGCCTGCGCGATCGCGACCTTGGTGCCGACGCCGTCGGTGCTGGTCGCGAGCAGGGGCCGCGCGTAGTCGCGCAGGGCGGAGGCGTCGAAGAGACCGGCGAATCCGCCGACCCCGCCGAGCACCTCGGGCCCGTGCGTGCGGCGCACGGCCGACTTCATCAGTTCGACGGCGAGATCTCCGGCGGCGGTATCGACGCCTGCGGCGGAGTATGGGTTTTCGTGGGGAGCGGAAGCCACCGCAACAGACTACCCGGGCTCGACACGCGCGGGTGTCCGCGCGTCGACGCAAGGCCCGGTCGCACAGGCGGTGCGAATCCCTACAATGACGCCATGACGGGCGGGCAGCCGGAGTGGGTGATCCGCGAAGACGCGGCGCAATCGGTGCTCGTCGCGCTCTATCTGCGTCAGGTCATCGGCATCCGGGCCCCCGAAGAGCTCCCGGCGCTGCGCCGCGTGCCCACGCCTCTCACGGTGTCGAGGTCGGACGACGCGCAGGCCCGGCTCGAACGCGAGTGGCGGGAGTACTGGGCCATGACCGTCGAACCGCAGGTGCACCCCTCCCCCGTCCCCCTCGAGCTCATCGACGGCTTCGACACTCTCGTGACCCTCCCCGAGGGGCGAGCCGAGGCACTGCGGGCGGCGATCGACGACCACGCCGACGACGCCGTCGAGTTCGCGCGCCTGTCGCACGACCGATACTCCCGCGAGGCGGCGGCGCGCCCCGGGGTGTCGTACCGCGCCTACGCCAGCGCGATCGCGGCGCACGAGCGCATCGTGGGGCGACGCGCGCACTCGTTCGAACTCAACGTGCAGGTGCTCCCGCTCGCCCAGCGGGGCGTGTGGTGGATCGGCTCGCTCACGGTCGCGGTGACCGACGGCCTGCGCGGCGACGTCGCCGCGTTCGACACGGCGATCCACCCGATCATCGCCGAACTGGCGTGACGCGGGTCAGACCTCGTACTGTTCGTGGTCGACCATCACCTGGCGGGTGCGGCCGCCGAGCGTGCGCTCGAAGATGAGGGCGACGACCGCGGCGAGCACGACACCGACGACGACGCAGATCAGCGCGGTGAAGCCGAAGACCTGCAGCTCGGAGTACACGACCTGCGTGTAGGGGCTGAGGTTGGAGCCGTCGATCGCGAACGTGAGGATGAGGGCGGCCAGGATGCCGAGGAAGGCACCCGCGGCCAGGAAGACGCCGTACTTCGGCGCGCGGCGGACGGTCACGGTCTCGATGTCGTCGCGGACGTACACCGGTCGTTCGGGGGCGGGCTGCTCGGCCATAGGCCCATTGTCCCACCGCCGGGCGCGCAGCGGGTCGTGGGTTCGCGCGGGGGCGGATGCCGAGGACGCACCCCTTCGCCGAGACCGCATTCGCGCGGCGTCGGCGATTCGGCGGTTCCGCCCGGCGAGGGACGCCGCCGCGGATCAGCGCGCGGCGGAGGGCGGGGCCGTCGAGCCGCGCACGATGAGCTGCGAGGGCAGCACGGTCTCGCCGATCGACGCCGCGCCCGACATCGCCTGCAGCAGCAGGTCGACGGCGAGGGCCCCGGCGCGGGCGATCGGCATCCGCACCGTGGTGAGGCTCGGCGTGACGGCTCCGGCGAGCTCGATGTCGTCGATGCCCACGAGGCTGACGTCGTCGGGGCACACGCGCCCGAGCTCGGCCATGCCGGCTTCGAGCCCGAGGGCGACGAGGTCGTTGTAGGCGATGACCGCGGTGGCGCCGCTGGCGACGGCCGCCGCGGCTCCCGCTCGCCCGCCCTGGATCGAGGCAGCGTGGTTGCTCAGACGGGTGAGGCGGATGCCGAAGCGCTCGCACGCGCGCGCCACGGCGTCGGCACGCTGTTCGTCGGCCCACGATCCGTGCGGGCCGGAGGCGTACGCGACGTGATGGTGGCCGAGGGCGGAGAGGTGCTCGACCGCCTGGGTCGGCCCGCGCTCGGCGTCCATCACGACGCACACGGCGCCGTCGATCACGCGGTTGACGATGACGTGGGGGGTGTCGGCCACGAGCGAGAGCACTTCGCGCTCGGGAAGGCGCGGGGAGCACAGCAGCAGTCCGTCGGTGCGGCATCCGAGCTCGATCGCCTCGCGCTCGCGGCGCAGGTCTTCGTCCGCGTCGAACAGCACGATGCGATGCCGGCCGTGCCACGCCTGCCCCTGGATCGCCTTGAGCAGGGTCGCGTAGACGGGGTTCGCGGCATCCGGCACCACCACCGCGATCGTTCGGGTGCCGACGGCCGCCTGCGGCGTGGCGTAGCCGAGCTCGGCCGCGGCGCGGCGCACTCGCTCGAGGGTCGCGGGGGCGAGGCGGTCGGGCTCGCCGAAGGCGCGCGACGCCGTGGCGATCGACACACCCGCGTGCCGTGCCACCTCGGTCAGGTTCGCCGCCATCACCACCGTCTCTCTGCCGTCGTTCCATCATCGTGCATGCCGACCTGAAAACTGTTGACAAGTTTGTACAAACACTGCACACTGCTTTCATGCCGATCATCGACGATCTCACCCGGTCGAGCCCCGCCGCCCCGACGGGAGCCCGCGCATGAGCGCGATCCTGCGCCGCGGCGCGAGCCTCCCCACGGCAATCCCCTCCGCCCCCTCGGGCGCCGGCATCCTGCACCTCGGACTCGGCAGCTTCCACCGCGCCCACCAGGCCGTCTACACCGCGGCCGCGATGCGCGCCGAGGGCGGCGACTGGGGCATCGTCGGCGTCGCCTCGCGCTCGCGCCGGGTCGTCGACGCCCTGCACGCGCAGGACCACCTCTACTCCGTCGCGACGGTCTCGCCCGCGGGCACGACCCTCGACATCCCCGGGGTGCACACCGACTCGTACGTCGCCGCCGACGACCCGGCCCGCGTGGTCGCCGACCTCGCCGACCCGCGCATCCGCATCGCGACGCTCACGGTGACCGAGAACGGCTACAGCTACTCCAACGCCACCCAGCGCCTCGACGTCGCCGACCCGATCGTCGCCGCCGACCTGCGCGGGGGCGCCCCCCGCTCGACCATCGGCCAGCTCGCGCGCGGCCTGCAGCGCCGGGCCGCGGCGGGCGGAGAGCCGATCGCGATCCTCAGCTGCGACAACCTGCTGTCGAACGGCTCGCACACCGAGAAGCTCGTGCGGGCCTTCCTGCAGGAGCTTCCGGATGCCGAGTCGGCCGACGCCCTGGCCTACCTGGACCGCGCCGTGACCTTCCCCTCGAGCATGGTCGACCGCATCGTGCCCTCGACCACCCCCGAGCTGACCGACCGCGTGGCCGCTCTCCTCGGCGTGCGCGACGAGGTCCCCGTGCCGGCCGAGCCCTTCACGATGTGGGCGATCGAAGACCGCTTCGCGGGCGGCCGCCCGGCGTGGGAGGCCGGCGGCGCGGTGTTCACCGACGAGGTGGGCGCGTACGAGCTGCTCAAGGTGCGCCTGCTCAACGGCACGCACTCGCTGATCGCCTACCTCGGCGCCCTGCGCGGGGTTCCCACGATCCCGGATGCCATCGCCCTGGCCGACGTCGAAGCCGCCGCCACCGCGATCCTGCGGGGCGAGTACGAGCCCTCGGTCACCGCTCCGCGGGGCGTCGACATCGCGGCGTACGAGCGCGACCTGTTCGCCCGCTGGGGCAACAGCGCGCTCGGACACCGCACGAGCCAGGTCGGCTCCGACGGGTCGGTCAAGCTCGGCCAGCGCATCCCCGGCCCGGTCGCCCAGGCGTTCGAGCGGGGGGAGTTCCCGCACCTGATCGCCCTCACGGTGGCCGCATACCTCGCCTGCATCGCCCCGCCCGCGGGCTTCGACCCCGGCCCCCACGCCGCGGCGATGACCGACCCGGCGCGCGAGCGCCTCACCGCCGTCGCCACCCGCGGCGGCCGCGACCTCGCCGCCCGCGCGATCGTCGATCTCCAGTTGTTCGGCGAAGACCTCGCGCACCGCACCGCCTTCGTCGACCGCGTGGGCGACCTGCTCGACACGATCGTCGAGCGGGGCGTCGACAGTGCGATCGCCGAGAGCCTCTCGGCATCCGGCACCCTCGCCCCCACCGCCCCCTGACCCATCCGCGCCCACCCGGGCGCACAGACTCGAAGGAGACGCGATGAAGCTTCTCGCGATCCACGCCGCGGAAGACATCCGCTGGGAAGACCGCCCCGCCCCCGAACCGGGCGACGGCGAGGTGCGGCTGCGCGTGCGCTACGTCGGCATCTGCGGGTCGGACCTGCACTACTACTTCCACGGCAAGAACGGCGAGTACGCGGTGCGCGAGCCCCTGACCCCCGGTCACGAGCTGTCGGCCGAGGTCGACCTCGACCCCTCGGGTCGGCTCGCGCCGGGCACGCCCGTCACCGTGCACCCCGCGCGCTTCGGCCCTTCGGTGCCGGGCCTCGAGGAGCGCCCGCACCTGCGTGCGGGCGGCGACTACCTCGGTAGCGCCGCGGGCTTCCCGCACCGACAGGGCGGAGCCGCCGAGCTGCTCGTGGTCGAAGAGCACATGATCCGCGTCCTGCCCGAGGGGCTGTCGCTCGAGCGCGCCGCCCTCGCCGAGCCCCTCGCCGTCGCCATCCACGCGGTGAGCCTCGCGGGCGACCTCTCCGGCAAACGCGCGCTCGTCATCGGCTCCGGCCCCATCGGACTGCTCGTCGCGGCGGCCGCCGTGCACGCGGGAGCCGAGCTGGTCGGCGCGAGCGACGTGCGCCCCGAACCGCTCGAGCGCGCCCGCGCCCTCGGTGCGGGCGAAACCTTCCTCGTGGGCACCGACACGATCGAGAACGAGTCGTTCGACGTGGTCTTCGAGTGCTCCGGCGTCGGAGTGGCCCTCACGCAGGCCGTCCGCGCCGCCCGCCGCGCCGGCACCGTCGTGCAGGTGGGCATGCTCCCGGATGCCGAGCTCGGGGTGAACCTCGCCCCGATGCTCGCGAAGGAGCTGACGCTGCGCGGAGCCTTCCGCTTCTCGAGCGAGATCGACGACGCCATCGCGATGCTCGCCTCGACCGACGCGCTCGACACCGTCGTGTCGCACGTCGTCCCCGCCGCCGACGCGGTCAGCGCGTTCGCCGTTGCACGGGACTCCTCGGCATCCGCCAAAGTCCTGCTCGCTCTGTGAGCAAGCCCCTCGAACATCCCCCGACACCCCAGCGATTCCGCTACGCATCACCTACGAAGGAGTAATCCGATGAGCAGCTCATCCGCCCCCGGCGTCGACGCCTCGACGTCGCCGCCCGTCGCCACACGGTCCGTCGGCGACCTCGCCCGCGCCGCCGTCTCGGGCTGGCTCGGCACCGCCCTGGAATTCATGGACTTTCAGCTGTACTCGCTCGCCGCGGCCCTCGTGTTCAGCCAGATCTTCTTCGCCGGCGGCGACGCCGCGATGGCCGTCGTGCTCGCGATGGCGACCTACGGCGTGGGCTATGTCGCCCGCCCGGTCGGCGCCTTCTTCTTCGCCCGCATCGGCGACAAGATCGGCCGCAAGCAGGTGCTGTTCTACACGATCCTGCTCATGGGCGCGGCGACCACCCTCATCGGCGTGCTGCCCACCTACGAGCAGGTCGGCATCCTGGCCCCGATCCTCCTCGTGGTGCTCCGCCTCGCCCAGGGCTTCGGCGCCGGCGCCGAGATCTCGGGCGCGGGCGTCATGCTCGCCGAGTACGCCCCCGACAACCGCCGCGGCGTCGTCGCCTCGCTCGTCGCGCTCGGCACCAACTGCGGAACGCTGTTCGCCTCGGGCATCTGGGCGATCCTGCTCGCCGTGATGATGGAGAGCGACGTCATCGCCTGGGGCTGGCGCATCCCCTTCATCGGCAGCGCGATCATCATGCTCTTCGCCCTGTGGGTGCGCTTCAACCTCAAGGAGAGCCCGGTCTTCGAGGAGCGCACCGACGTCGTCGACGGCAAGGCGCTCTCGCGCGCCGAGCTGCACAAGGTCGCCACCGAGACCAACGACATCCGCACGCTCGAGTCGCTGCAGAAGAAGCCGCTCAAGGCCGTTCTCGTGTCGTTCTTCCTGCGCTTCGGCCAGGCCGGCAACTCCGGCATCGTGCAGACGTACCTCATCTCGTTCATCACGATCACCCTCGCGATCTCGAAGGAGGTCGGTCCCGAGATCGTCATCGTCTCGTCGCTGATCGGCTTCCTCACGATCCCGCTCGTCGGCTTCCTCGGCGACAAGTTCGGCCGCCGCCGCATGTACATCGTCATGTCGGCGCTGTCGCTGCTGCTGATCGTGCCGGCGCTGCTGATGATCAACTCCCGCGAGGTGGGCGCGATCTTCGTCGGCTACGCCCTGATCCACAACATCTCGGTGCTGGGCCTGGCGTCGATGGAGAACATCTCGATCCCCGAGATCTTCGGCGCCCGCAACCGCTACACCCTCACCGCCGTCGTCCGCGAGGTCGCCGCGATCATCGCCACCGGTATCGGCCCCGTCGTCGCCGCGGCCTGGGTGGCCGCCGCCACCGGCAGCATCGTCCCGATCATGGTGCTCATGGGCATCTTCACCGCGTCGGCCCTGGTCGCCGCGATCGTGGCCCCCGAGTGGACCGGTCGCGATCTGCGGGATCCCCGCCCCGCGATGTGATCCCGCGGGGTCGCTCTCGGGCGGCCCCGCACCCGGGCGGGTTCGTGACGGCGGACCCGCCCGGCATCGCTCCCCTCCCGCGCGTCCTCCCGGGGCGCCCAGCGTGGCCCCGGGTCCACGTTCGACGCCCCGGGGCCAGCTCTGACGCCCCTGCGGGTGCGTCGCTGCCACATCCAGCGCCCCGGGGCCACGAATCGCGCCCCGCTTCGACCCGCCACCTCCCCTCCGCCAGAAAGTCCGCACATGAGCATCGCCTCCGTCGACGTCACCGTCACCAGCCCCGGCCGCAACTTCGTCACCCTGAAGATCACCACGAGCGACGGTGTCGTCGGATGGGGGGATGCCACCGTCAACGGCCGCGAGCTGTCTGTGGCGTCGTACCTCTCCGACCACCTCGCCTCGATGCTCATCGGCCGCGACGAGGACCGCATCGAAGACACCTGGCAGTACCTCTACCGCGGGGCGTACTGGCGCCGCGGACCGGTGACCATGGCCGCGATCGCCGCGGTCGACATGGCGCTGTGGGACATCAAGGCCAAGAAGGCCGGGATGCCGCTGTACCAGCTGCTCGGAGGCGCGAGCCGCGACGGCGTGCGCGTCTACGCCCACGCCTCGGGCACCGACTTCGAGGCCCTCTCGAACGCGATCACCGGATACCGCGAGCTCGGCTTCACCGCCGTGCGCGTGCAGACCGGCGTCCCCGGCCTCGGGCAGATCTACGGCGTCTCGGCCGCGGGCCCGGGCGTGCGGTACGACTACGAGCCCGCGAAGCGCTCGGGCGACCGCCCCGCCGAAGAGACCTGGGACACCCGCCAGTACCTCAACCACATGCCCGGGGTCTTCTCGAAGATCCGCGAGGAGTTCGGCACCGACCTGCGCATCCTGCACGACGGCCACCACCGCATGTCGCCGATCGAAGCCGCGCGTTTCGCGAAGGACGTCGAGCCCTAC
The DNA here is from genome assembly GCF_021026215.1 of Microbacterium sp. JC 701. Classification (NCBI taxonomy): domain Bacteria; kingdom Bacillati; phylum Actinomycetota; class Actinomycetes; order Micrococcales; family Microbacteriaceae; genus Microbacterium; species Microbacterium sp. JC 701. The sequence continues at coordinate 579,552 of NZ_JAJNCV010000001.1, read as the reverse complement.
GACCTGTTCTGGCTCGAAGACGCCACTCCCGGCGAAGACCAGACGGCGCTGCGGCTCATCCGCCAGCACTCGACCACGCCGCTCGCGATCGGCGAGGTGTTCAACACCGTGTACGACTACCAGACGCTCATCACCGAGCGCCTGATCGACTACGTGCGCTCGGCCGTGACCCACACCGGTGGCATCACCGCGATGAAGAAGCTCCTCGACTTCGCCGCGATCTACGGCATCCGCTCCGGCATCCACGGTCCCACCGACATCTCCCCCGTCGGCATGGCGGCGGCCCTGCACCTCGATCTCGCGATCCACAACTTCGGCATCCAGGAGTACATGCCGCACAACGAGCAGACGCTCGAGGTGTTCCAGACCTCGTTCACCTTCGACAAGGGCTTCCTGCACCCGGGCGACCAGCCCGGCCTCGGCGTCGAGCTCGACGAAGAGGCCGCCGGCGCGTTCGAGTACACGAAGGCGTACCTGCCCGTGAACCGCCTTCTCGATGGGACCGTCCATGACTGGTGAGCTTCCCGCCCGCACCGTTTCGTCGAAGCTCGTCGTGGTCGCCCGGGCATCCGCCGCGTCGGACTACGCGCCCGTGCTGGCCTCGCTCGCCGAGGCGGGGGTGCAGAGCGTCGAGCTGACGCTCACCACGCCCGGCACCTTCGACGCCTTCGCCGACCTGCGTTCGTCGTTCGACGGCGACCTCGGCATCGGCACGGTCGCGAACCTCGACCAGCTCGAGCGCGCGATCGCCGTCGGCGCCGACTACGTCGTCACCCCGATCACCTCGACCGCTCTGGTCGAGCACGCGGTCGCCGCGGGCATGCCGATCATCCCCGGTGGCCTCACCCCCACCGAGCTGTTCGCCTCGTGGTCGGCGGGCGCCTCGGCGGTTAAGGTGTTCCCGGCCGGTCAGGTCGGCCCCGGCTACCTGAAGGATCTGCGCGGACCGTTCCCCGACATCGCCGTCGTCCCCTCGGGAGGGGTGGATGCCGACAGCGCGGCCGCCTGGCTCGCGGCGGGCGCCGTGGCGGTCAGCGTCGGCGGTCCGCTGCTCGGCGACGCGTTCCGCGGCGGCGACCTGGGCGCGCTCCGCGAGCGGGCCGAGCGGTTCGTCGCGGTGTGCGCGGGGTCGGACCTGCTCGCGGGGCGGAGCGCGTGACCCGCGTCGTCACCCTCGGCGAGACGATGGCGCTCGCCCGCACGACCGAGGTCGGCTCGCTCCGGCACGCCGCGGGCCTGGCGCTCGGCATCGGTGGCGCGGAGACCAACGTCGCCGTGGGCCTGCGCCGCTTGGGCGTCGATGCCGCGTGGCTCGGCCGCGTCGGCGACGACCCGCTCGGCGAGCGCATCGCGCGGGAGCTGCGGGGCGAAGGACTCGATGTGCACGCGATCGTCGACGCCGAGGCGCCGACCGGCCTGATGCTCAAGGAGCGCCCGTCCGCGGCATCCACCGCCGTGCACTACTACCGCCGCGGTTCGGCGGGGTCACGCCTCGCGCCCGACGACGTTCCGGCGGGATGGATCGAAGACGCCGACCTGTTGCACATCACGGGCATCACGCCCCTGCTGTCCGACACCGCTCGCGCCGCCGTGCTCTCGGCCGTCGAGCGCGCCCGCGCGGCCGGCGTCGCGGTCAGCTTCGACGTCAACTACCGCTCCGCCCTGGCGTCCCCCGCGGTCGCGGGACCGATCCTCCGCGAGATCGCGGCGCTGTCGACCCTCGTCTTCGGCGGGGTCGAGGAGTTCGCCCTGATGAGCCCGGATGCCGCGGAGTCGCTCCTCGATTGCGGCGTGCAGCACGTGGTGGTCAAGCGCGGCCCGGGTGGGGCCGCCGCCTTCACGGCGACCGGTGCCACCGAGGCTCCGGGCTTCGTCATCGACCCTCTCGACACCGTGGGCGCGGGCGACGCGTTCGTCGCGGGCTACCTCAGCGCTTACCTCGAGGGCCTCGACGTGGCCGACACGTTGGTCCGCGCCAACGCCTGCGGCGCGATGGCCTGTCTCGTGCCCGGCGACTGGGAAGCCGCGCCCACGCGCCGCGACCTCAAGCGCTTCCTCACCGGCGGCGGCGACCCGGTCCGGCGCTGACGCGGTCGGACCGGCGCTGCCCCGACCACCGCTCGAGATCACGCGATCCTGCGCAGCTCGTTCGGGGAATCTCGAGCGGATCGTGCACCCGGCGGAGAGCCGCGGATGCCGCGACCCGGGCTACGGCCGCAGCGGCAGCAGCGCGCTGATGTCGGCGCGCACGCCCGAGGCGACGATGCGGCCCGCGGTCACGGCATCCGCCCAATGCTCTTGCCCCGTCGCCACGGCGATCCACGTCGCCGCATCGGTCTCGACCACGTTGGGCGGAGTGCCGCGCGTGTGCCGGGGGCCCTCGATCACCTGCACCGCGCCGAAGGGCGGCACGCGCATCTCGACCGAGTTGCCCGGGGCCTTTTCGACGAGCAGCTGCAGCAGGTAGCGCACGGCCGTGGCGGTCGCCGGGCGCGGGGCGTCTCCGGCGGCCACCGCGGCGAGCGCTGCGCGGCCGTCTCCGGTCTCGATGCGGCGGGGAGGCATGGCATCCACGCTACCCGCGGAGCAGGGGGGGGTCTGCGTCTCGCGGCGCGCGCGAACCTCGGCGATTCGCACAACCTCAGTCGCATCCCACCGCCGCGGGCTGAGGCTGCGCAGATGACGGAGGGTGTGACGCCTTCCCCACGCCGACACCCGCGCACGAGCTCAGCGATTCGCACAACCTCCGTGGCATCCCACCGCCGCGGGCTGAGGTTACGCAGATCGCTGAGCGTGCGCGCCTTCCGCATCGCGGCGCGAAGGCACGGACCCGCGCTCGATAGGCTGACCGCGTGAGAATCCTGGTCCTCGGTTCGGGCGCGCGCGAGCACGCCATCATCCTCGCCCTGCGTTCGGAGGAGGCCTCGCACGCCATCTTCGCCGCCCCCGGCAACGCCGGGATCGCCCGCGAGGCTCACCTGGTCGACCTCGACCCGATGAACCCGACGGCCGTGCTCGAGTTCGCCAAGAGCGAGGCGATCGACCTCGTCGTCGTCGGCCCCGAGGCACCTCTCGTCGCCGGTGTCGCCGACCCGCTGCGCGCGCACGGCATCCCCGTGTTCGGCCCGGGCAAGGCGGCCGCCCAGCTCGAGGGGTCGAAGACCTACGCGAAGCGCATCATGGATGCCGCGGGCGTGCCCACCGGAGGAGCCGTGCGCGCGCACGACAGCGCCACCGTCGAAGCCGCCCTCGACCGGTTCGGCGCCCCCTACGTCGTCAAGGCCGACGGGCTGGCCGCGGGCAAGGGCGTCATCGTGACCTCCGACCGCGCCGCCGCCCTCGCCCACGCCGAGAGCTACCTGCCGAGCGGCGCCGTGCTGATCGAGGAGTTCCTCTCGGGCCCCGAGGTTTCGCTCTTCTTCCTGAGCGACGGCGACCGCGTCGCCCCGCTCAGCCCCGCGCAGGACTTCAAGCGCCTCCGCGACGGCGACGAAGGGCCCAACACGGGCGGCATGGGCGCGTACTCTCCGCTGCCGTGGCTCGACGAGCGCTTCGGTGGCGAAGACGAGTTCGTCGCCCTCGTGACGCGCGAGATCGCCGAGCCCGTGATCCGGCAGATGGATGCCGAGGGCACCCCCTTCATCGGACTCCTCTACGCCGGGCTCATCCTGACCGAGCAGGGCGTGAAGGTCATCGAGTTCAACGCCCGTTTCGGCGACCCCGAGACGCAGGTCGTGCTGCCGCGTCTGATCGACCCCCTGTCCCGCCTTCTGCTGGCGGCGGCCTCGGGCACGCTCGAGGATCAGCCGCGTCCCGCTTTCGCCGAGGCGACCGCCGTGACGGTGGTGCTCGCGAGCGAGGGGTACCCCGAGGCGCCCCTCACCGGTCGCGTGCTGACCGGGATCGACGCGGCCGAAGAGGTCGACGGAGTGCACGTCGCTCACGCGGCCACGGCCCTGCGTGACGGCGAGCTCGTCGCCACCGGCGGGCGCGTGCTGAGCGTGGTCGCGACCGGCACGACCTTCGCCGAGGCGCGTGAGGCGGCCTACGCGGGGCTCGAGCGCATCGGCCTCGAGGGCGGACAGTTCCGCACCGACATCGCAGCGCGGGTCGCCCAGAGCTGAGCGCCCCCGCGGGGACTCGCATCGCGGCCCTCGAGAGCGCGACCGAGCCCGACGAGCGGTCGACCGCCGACACGACGAAGACCCCCGACCGCAAGGGCCGGGGGTCTCGGTTCAGAGGCTCAGGAGCGACGCGCTCGGCGACGGACGATGAACACGGTGGTCAGGCCGGCCACGAGAAGACCGACCGCGAGCGCCAGCGCGACGGTGGCATCGGTACCGGTCACGGCGAGTCCACTCGGGCTGCTCGGGGTGTTCGGCTGCGACCAGGTGGGAGGCACCGACGGCGACGCCGAGGGGCTCGCGACGGGCTGAGACGGTGACGGCGAGGGGCTCGCACCCGGGGTGGACGGGGACGGGCTCGCAGCCGGCGCAGACGGCGAGGGGCTCGCACCCGGGTTCGACGGCGACGGCGACGGACCAGCACCCGGGTTAGACGGCGACGGCGAAGGACCGGCACCCGGGCTCGAGGGCGAAGGCGACGGGCTCGCACCCGGGCTGGAGGGCGACGGCGAAGGGCTCGCACCCGGCTCAGACGGCGACGGGCTCGGCTCGGACGGCGTTCCGGGCGGAGGGCAGTCCTCGGCGGCGGAGATCGTGTTGGTGTCGAGCGTCACAGCTCCGTTCAGCGCGATGACTCGCCCCTCGACCTGAGCCGCGGTGGTCACGGTGACCGACTGGTCGGCGACGACGGTCCCCTGGAAATCGGCCGCGGTTCCGAGGGTGGCCGAGCTGCCCACCTGCCAGAACACGTTGCACGCCGTCGCTCCGCCGGTGATGGCGATGCGACTCGACGATCCGATGATCAGAGTGGATTCGGCTTGAAAGACCCAGACCGAGTCCTCGCCACCCGTGAGTGTCAGGGTGCCGGTGTCGGCCAGCGAGAGCGCCCCGCCCGAGTAGACGCCCGGCGACAGCGACAGGGTGTTGAGCTCGGCGAGCCCGGTGCGGGTCGGTGTGAGCGAAGCGGCGGTGCCGTATGCCGTCAGCGCGTCGCGCTGCGCTTGCACGGCCACGGCGTCGGTCTGGTGCACCGTTCCGTTGACGACACCGTTGGGCAGACCGCCGAAGCCGGTGATCGATGTGCCGGGAGCGATCCCGAGGTCGCCGTTGACGACCGTGGGGCCGGTGTTGGTGACGGCGCTGGCGCCCAAGACGCCGTAGTCGATCGCCGTGCCGAGGTCGATGGGGCCGTCGGCGACGGTGGCGGCGGAGGCCTGGGAGATCAACCCGGCCCCCAGGAGTGCAGCGAGGCCCACACCGGTGATGGCCAGGGTGAGAGGGCGGATGTTGCGGGACGTGGCCATAGTGGCCCCTGTCTGATGACGAAGAGGCATAAGCGAACGTCGACGACGCATGATCTCCGGTTCTCGAAGTATGTTGCACTCAGCTGGCTCATAGGATTATTCGGAGCTATTGGCGACCAACTGCCAGGTTCACCGCCCCTGCGTGCATCGTCGGCACGTGCGCCGCTAACGTATGGGCCATGGTCGACAGGGACGCCATGGAACGCGGTCGAGCAATCTTCGACCCGATCGCCGAGCGCGAATGCGCGTTGCCCGGCGTCGACATCGGGCGAATGTTCGGCACTGAAGGACTCCGCATCCGCACGAAGGTCTACGCCTTCGTCGTGCACAACGGCTCGCTGGTCGTGAAGCTGCCCGAGAAGCGGGTCGGCGACCTCGCCGCCGCCGGCGATGCCGAGCCGATGGTCATGCGGGGGCGACCGATGCGCGAATGGGCCGAGGTGACGGTCGAGGCCGGACCCGACCGATGGGCCGCCCTGATCGCCGAGGCCCGCGGCTTCGTCGACGAGATCACGCCGTAGCCTCGACCGATGAGTTCGACCGCATACGACGCCCGGGCCGACGAGTACATCGCCGCCCTCGGGTCGATGGATGCCGTGCACCCCGTCGACCGCGGCATCGTCGACACGTGGGCACGAGCGGTGGAGGGACCGGTCCTCGACGCCGGCTGCGGCCCGGGACACTGGACCGCGCACCTCGCCGGACGCGGCCTCGACGTGCGGGGCGTCGACCTCGCGCCGCGGTTCGTGACGCACGCGCGGGCGGCGCATCCCGGCATCCGGTTCGATCTGGGCAGCATCGACGACCTCGAGATTCCGGATGCCGCCCTGGCCGGCGTCGTGTCGTGGTTCTCGACCATCCACCACGCGCCGGCCGACATCGGCACCCCGCTGCGCGAGTGCGCGCGGGTGCTGCGGCCGGGCGGCACGCTGCTGCTCGGCTTCTTCGTCGGCGCGACTCTCGAGCCGTTCGCCCACGCCGTCGCCCCCGCGTGGCGCTGGCCGGTCGAGGCTCTCGCCGACCGCCTCGATGCCGCCGGGTTCGACGTGACCGAGACGCACACGCGCTCGACCCGCGGCGAGCGCCCCGTCGGTGCGATCACCTGCGAGCGGCGGGCCGCGTGAGCGAGTTCGGGTCGTGGCAATTCGCGCGTGCCACCGCCGCAGACGCCCCAGCCGTCGCCGCATTCCAGACGATGGTGTGGGACCAGACGTACAGCGGGTTGATCGCCGAGGAGATGCTCGCGGCGACTTCGACCGACCGCACGTCACGGTGGACGGAACGAATCTCGACCGGCGAACGCGACGTGACTCTCGCGCGAATCGGGAGCGAGATCGTGGGGGTGGCGAGCACCTCGAAGGGGACGCCTCTGCACTACGGGCTGCCCTCGACGGAGCTGTGTTCTTTCTACCTCCGCACCGATGTCCGTGGAACGGGTCTTGCGGTTCAGCTCCTCCGTGAGGCGATCGGCCGGGAGGACGCACACCTCCTGGTCTTCGACGTCAACGAGCGTGCCAGACGCTTCTATCGGCGCCACGGGTTCGTTTCGTTCGGCGATCCGCAGCTCGATGAAGGCACGGGGCTGATGGAACGGCGAATGGTGCGTTCGCACTTCGGCGCCAGCGAGTTCTCGACCTGACACGCCACCCGAGCGGAGGAGTTTCGGCGAGCGGAGGACCGCCGCCGCGGCATCCGTCCTCCCCTCGCCGAATTCCCTCCGGAGCGCCCCGCGCGATCGGATCACGAACCCGGCGTGACGAAACTGCCCGTCACCCCGTCTTACCCATGTGCCGCTTGTGCGGACTCCGAGACCGCCCGGCCGACGCGCCCCCAATTTCCGCGTCGGCCGGGTGCCGCGACTCGGCACAGCGCTCTGCGGATGCGTGGCTGCGGCGATGCGCGGTCAGGATCGAGGCGAGAGCAGAGCCTCGACATCGTCGACGAGGCCCGCAGCGCCCGGCGCAACGGCAATCGCCTGCCCGATCCGGCGGGCGTTCGCCGCGTAGCGCGGGTCGGCGAGGATCCGCCGAACCGCCGAGCGCACGGCATCCGGGGTCGGGCGACCCGTGCGGAGGTTCACTCCCACACCGGCGTAGTGCACGCGAGCGGAGGTCTCGACCTTGTCTTCGGAGTCCCCGGCGATGACGATCGGCACACCGTGGCGCATGGCGTGATGCAGACCGCCGTATCCGCCGTTGGTCACGAGGACGCTCGTCCGGGCGAGGAGTTCGTCATAGGGGAGGTAGCTCGCGGCGAAGGCGTTCGCGGGCAGGGGAGGAAGAGTGTCGACCGGCCGGCCGCCGGTGGTGACGGCGACCTGCACGGGCAGGTCGGCGAGCGCGGTGAGGGTCGGGAGGATGACCTCGCTGTAGTCGGTGTTGGCGACGGTGCCCTGCGTGACGTGCACGAGCGGGAGGCGTGGATCGAGGTCGTCGAACCAATCCGGCGCCGGGGTGGGACGAGCGGACGCCGCGGGCATCGGGCCGTAGAAGCGCAGGTGCGTGGGGGCATCGCTGCGCGGGTATTCGAACTCCTCGACCGTGAAGTGCGCGAGAAGGTCGCTGCGCGAGAGGACGTCCATGAAGAACGCGCCGTTCAAGCGTGGCGCGCCGACATCTGCGAGGAACCGATCGAGGCTGCGGTGCACGGGGCGCAAGACGGCCTTGGCCGTCACCCCCAAGGCCCGGTTGCGCAGACGATTGAGCAGGGGCTGACGCAACGGCGTGAGGCCGAGCCCGTAAGGCGGCGCGTCACGGCTCGAGAAACCGGCCGCGGTGATGCCGCACATGACGGTGAGCGGCCGTTGCGAGCGCGGCCGGGCGAACAGCGTCTGCACCCCGAGAAAGGTCATGTCGTGCAGCACGACGTCGGCCGGCTCGTCGCGCAGGATGCGCTCGAGCACCGACGCCGCCGGGGCCGCGGGCTCGACGAAAGCGCGCTCGACCCCGCGGTTGATCGTGGCGAGCCCGCGTTCGCGTTCGTCGCCGTCCATGCCGATGTCGTCGAGCGTGTCCGCTTCGGGCGGGAGGGACAGGAACCGGATGCCGGTGGCCTCGACCATCGCTCGATAGCGGGCGCCCGTGAGCAGGCGCACATCCCACCCGCGTCGCTGGAGTTCGGCGGCGACGACGAGCAGGGGACCGACATGCCCGACGGCGGGCATGCTGCAGATCAGGGCGGAGGAGGTCATGTCTCTGTCTTTCGAGGACGGCCCCGCCGAGGGCTCACGCGAGATTGTCGGCGAGGCGGGTGAGTTGTGCGGTGAGCCACGACCGGTAGGCCGCGACATCCCACCCGCGGGCGACGATGAAGTGCGTCCACGGGTCGGGGCCGGTGATCAGGCCGAGGACGTCGGCGGCGAGAGCGAGCTGGTCGATGCGGATGCGATCGCGCTGCAGGAACCAGCCGGCCGCGATCGTCATGTCACGGTGGCGCCGCATCTCGAGGTCGAGATAGGCGGCACGCACCTCGGGGTCGCCGTCTGCGGCGGCGAGCATCGCCCGCACGATGGCCGCGGAGCGCTTGTTCGCCTCGATGAGGAAGTCGACATACAGCGCGATTGCCGTGTCCGTGTCGGGCTCGCTCATGATGGCGACGAGCTCGGGACGCTCGGTGAGCGGATGCCGCCCCTCGTCGCCGGCGAACGTGCGCTCGAAGGCGGCGATGAGCAGGGCGTGCTTGGGTCCGTTGAGGTGCACCGTCGGGATCGACACCCCCGCCTCGGCGGCGATCGCCTTGATGGATGTGGCGACGTAGCCGTCGCGCACGAAGAGCCGGGCCGCCGTCTCGATGATGTTCGCGCGCGTGGCGGCGGCGTCGGCCTGCCGCTTGGGGGACTGATAGCTGCGAGGCACGTCCCACACGCTACTTCGCTGCGGTGATGCCTGCCCGGGCGATGAGGAGCCCCGCGATGATCTGCGCGCCGGTGGACACGAAGTACATGGTGTTCGTGAGCGCCTCGACGGAGCTGGCGTTGATCACCGCACCGAGGGCGAAGCCGACGAGCGAGAGCACGAGGATCGCCCACCGCGCCGCGCCCGTGAGCACACGTGCGCGGACGATCATGATGCCCCCGATCGTCAGCAAAAGACCCTGGACGGCACTCATCCCGAACAGGAACGCTGTCGCGCCGTCAACGGGTTCCGAGATCGGCAGCAGGTACCCGGCCAGCAGGTACAGGCTCTGGTTCGCGAGGAAGAACGCCCCGAATCCGAGCAGCGCGAGCTTTCCGGCGACGGACGAGCCGACGGCCCCCCGTCCATCACCACGCCCGAGGGCGAGCGGGAACATCGCCGCGACGTGCGCGAGGGTACTGGCGAGGAAAAGCACCCAGAAGGCGGTGGCCGGGCCGGGTTCCGTCGAGACGTCGGTTCCGATCTCGAGAGCGGTGGCAGCGGTCAACAGCACACCCCCGGTGAGGATCAGGATGCCGGCGGCCCGGGGCCACGAGGGGCGGACGGTGGCGGCAAGCGAGGACGGTCGGACAGCGGGGGCGGGAGCGGTCACGGGTGACTCCTTCAATGAGTGGCAAGGCGTGGAAGCGGGACGAGGGGTCCGATCGAGAAATGACTATACCCACGTATAGGTCAATCCTCGGGAGGGAAAGGAGTAGTCGTCGCCATGCCAACCCGGCGAAAGGTGGGATCGTCGTCGGATCCTGTCCAGAAGTCGCCCGCTCCCACCTCGCTCACGCGTTTTCATTACGGCCACACCGTAGCGAAGTGGTAGCGGCGAAACAGCGCCGCTAGCGTCACGGCCATACCCGCACCGGAAGGCATCCCGCCCTCGTGCGTCACCACCCCGATTGCGACGCTGGCGCGATCGAACCACGTGCGTCGAGGCGATCCCGGCGATGTGGAGAACCTGCTCCCGGGACAACGCGTTCAGGACCTTCTTCCCCGGGCGCAGGATCGAGTCCGCGGCATCCGCGAGCATCCCTCCCGATGAACGCGAAACGCCGCCGCCCCCGAACGAGGGGACGACGGCGTTGCCACGGAAGGGTTACTCCCCCGCGGCCGCCGGGGCGGCCTGGGCCGCCTGCTGCGCGGGTGCCGCATCGCGCGGGGCGCCGTGCGGGCGGATCACCGAGGGGCGCTTCATGAACAGCACCGCGACGAGACCGACGGCGATGACGCAGATCGGAAGGATCAGCGACTCACCCATGGCCGTCGAGAAGCCCGCGACCACCTGCGGCGGCAGCGCACCCGAGCCGAAGCTCGCCGACGCGTCGGCGGCACCGGGCAGGTTCGCTTCGAGGCGCGCCTGCATGAACGCGGCGATGGATGCCGAGCCGATCACCGATCCGACGGTGCGGGTGGTGTTGTAGATGCCGGCGCCGGCGCCCGCCTGACGCGGCGGCAGGTTGCGCGTCGCAGTGGTGGCGAGCGGGCCCCACATTCCGGCGTTGCCGACGCCCATGAGGGCCGAGGGGATGAGGAAGGCCCAGATCGGCGCGTCGTTGAGGATCAGCGCGAGGTAGAGGCCCAGCGATCCGCCGACCAGCAGCAGGCCCGGCACGAGCAGGAAGCGCGGGTCGGTGCGGTCGAGGAGCTTGCCGGCGAAGGGTGCCAGCACCCCCGAGAGGATCGCGAGAGGGATGAGCAGCAGCGCCGACTCGGTGGGGGTGAGACCCCGCGCGAGCTGCAGGTAGAACATCTGCGGCAGGGCCATGCTCGTCACGGTGAAGCCGACGGTCGCGATCGCGAGGTTGGCGACAGAGAAGTTGCGCTCGCGGAACAGGTCGAGGGGCACGAGGGGCTCGCCCTTGCTGCGCGCCTGCGTCCAGATGAACACGCCCATCACGACGACACCGGCGGCGACCATGACCCAGATCCACGTCGCCCAGGAGTAGTGCTCGCCCTCCTGCAGGCCGAAGACGATGAGGAAGAGGCCCACGGCGCTGAGGATCACCCCGAGGATGTCGAACTTGTGAGCGGTCTTCGGCAGCTGCGGCACGAGGATCACCGCGGCGATGAAGCCGATGATGCCGACCGGGATGTTGATGAAGAAGATCCACTCCCACCCGAGGCCGTCGACGAGCAGGCCGCCCGCGAGCGGGCCGACGAGGGTCGCGACACCGGCGGTGGCACCCCACAGGCCCATGGCCGCACCGCGGTTCTGCGGCGGGAAGGTGCGCGTGATGACGGCCATGGTCTGCGGCGTCATGAGCGCGGCGCCGAGGCCCTGCACGGCGCGGGCGACGATGAGCATTTCGAGCGAGGGGGCGAGTCCGCACGCGAGCGAGGCGATCGTGAAGATCGCGAGACCCGTCAGGTAGATGTTCTTGGGTCCGAAGCGGTCGCCGAGGCGTCCGGTGATCAGCAGGGGGACCGCATAGGTGAGCAGGTAGGCGCTGGTGACCCACACGACGTTGTCGAGGTTGCTGGTGTTCGGGTCGAGCGCCGCCTTGATGGCGGGGTTCGCCACCGAGACGATCGTGGTGTCGACCAGGATCATGAAGAACCCGATGACCAGGGCCCAGAGGGCCGGCCAGGGGCTGCGTTCGGTGGTCTTGTGCGACCCGGTGCGAGTGGAGGCCGCGGAGGCGGCGCGGGAGTCGGTCATGGGGTGGTCTCCTTTGAGACGCGATGCTTCTTCTTGATGTGTTCGGGGATTTCGGCGATGCCCCAGGCGAGGGAGCGATCGGCGAGGCGCGCACGCAGGGAGTCCTGCCACGCGAGTTCGGCGTCGAGCAGAGCGGATTGCCGCTGCAGCTCGACGAGGAATTGTTCGGGGGTCTCGCGCTCGGCCGCGTTCACGAGGCCGGCGCGGTGTTCGTCGAGAGAGTCGAGGAGCAGGGCGCGGCGGGCGTCCAGCAGGTCGATCACCTCGGCGCGGTCGAGATTGTGGGCCTCCGACAGCGCGACGCGGAAGTCGCTCGGTCGGTCGATCTGGGGCAGCTCGGCGCGCACCCATTCTTCGACGGCCCGATGCCCGGCATCCCGGATCGTGTACGTGGTGCGTTCGGGACGATTGCCGTCGCGGTCGACGCCCACTTCGGCCAGCAGACCGTCCCGCTCGAGGCGCGCGACGGTGTGGTAGATCGTGCCCTTCTGCAGGGGCACGAGGCGGTCGTCCCGACGCTCCTTGAGCAGCCGAACGAGCTCGTAGGTGTGCATGTCACCTTCGCGCAGCGTCGCGAGGATCATCACGGCGACCGGGGTGAGGCGGCTGGGCTCCGGCATCCGTCCCCCTCCATGGTCCGTGTCGACTAGTCCACGTGGACTATACGCTGTTGCGGCGCTTGAGGCGAACTCGCGCGGGTGAACATCGCGTATCGCACCGCCCTCGCCGCCGCGCACAGTCAACGCCCGGGTGGTCGTCGGCGCGGAGGGCTTGCGCCCGACGCAGAACACGCCGCGCCCGGTGCGGACGCGGCGTGTTCGGGAGGGGTTCCGGATGCCGGGACTCAGGCCGGCGGCGAGTCGCCCGAGACCGTCTCGGCCTCCGCTCGCGCCTCCTCGCGTGCCTCGGCCTGCGCCGAAACCGCGCGTCGCTGGCGCCAACGGGCGGGGATGCCGAAGATCCCGCGCTGGTTGGGCTCCTCGACCTCGAGGCCGTAGTGCTCGCCGATCGAATCGCGCAGCTGCGCCCGCTCGGCCTTGTCATAGGCCTTCATCTCACGACGGAACGCCACGACGGTGGCCCAGCAGATCGCGAGCAGCACGACGCTGAAAGGCAGGGCGATGCTGATCGCCGCGGTCTGCAGCGCCGTGAGCCCACCCGCCAGCAGCAGGGCGAAGGCGATGAGCGAGGTGGCGAGCGTGAAGAACACGCGCACCCAGCGCTTGGGCTCCTCTTCGCCGCCGGTGGCGATCATCCCCATCACCAGAGCGCCGGAGTCGGCCGAGGTGACGAAGAAGATCCCGATGAGGATGAGGAAGCCCACCGAGATCACCACCGATCCGGGAACGCTCTGCAGCATCTGGAACAGCGCCGTCGAGACGTTCACCGACCCGTCGGCGCCGACCAGTTCGACCGTGCCGGTGAGCTCGCCGTAGATCGCGGTTCCGCCGAGCACGGTGAACCACAGGATGCCGACGAGCGTGGGCACGAGAATGACGCCGACAACGAACTCGCGCACGGTGCGACCGCGCGAGATGCGCGCGATGAAGATGCCGACGAAGGGAGCCCACGAGATCCACCAGCCCCAGTAGAACGCGGTCCAGGTGCCCTGCCAGGCCACGCCCTCGTCACCGGAGTACGCGCTGGTGGTGAAGGACAGGCTCACGAAATTCTGGATGTAGTTGCCGATCGACTGCACGACATCTCGCAGGAGGAACTCGGTGGGGCCGACGAACAGCAGGAACAGCATGAGCAACCCCGCGAGCACGAGATTGATGTTCGACAGCCACTTCATGCCCTTGCCGACGCCCGACAGCACCGAGAACAGCACGAATCCGGTGATGATGCCGACGATGATCGCCTGGCTGATGACCGACGGCGAGACGACGCCCAGGTAGTCGAGACCCGCGCTGATCTGGATGACACCGAGGCCGAGCGAGGTGGCCACGCCGAAGAGGGTGCCGACGAGGGCCGCGACGTCGATCGCGTTGCCCCAGCCGCCCTGCACGAGACGCGCACCCAGGATCGGCTCGAGCGCCCAGCGGATGGTTCGCGGCCGGCGACGGCGGTGGAACGCGTAGGCGAGGGCGAGACCGAGCACGACGTAGATCGACCACGCGTGAACTCCCCAGTGCAGGAAGGTCTGCGACATCGCCTGCTGCGCGAGCTGGTTGGGAGTGCCCTCCACGCCGGGCCGCGGCTCGATGAAATGGCTGAGCGGCTCGCTCACGCCGTAGAAGACGAGGCCGATGCCCATGCCCGCGGCGAACAGCAGCGAGAACCACGACATGGTCGAGAACTCCGGCTCGTCGTCGTCCTGCCCGAGCTTGATGTTGCCGAAGCGACTGAAGCCCATGGTGAGCGCGAAGACGACGAAGAAGGCCGCGATCAGCACGTAGTACCAGTTGAACGCCGAGACGATGAAGGTCTGCACGGCGCCGAACGTCGCTTCGGCGGCAGCCGGGAAGAGCATCGCGAACGCGATGAAGGCGAGGGCGATCGCGGCGGCGGGCCAGAAGACCCACCCGCGGATGGTGGAGTGCCTGCTCCCCGCGTGGGGGTCGATGGCTACCGAGGTTCGGGGGGAGTCATCGGTCATTCCTCCGAGGGTAGTCAACGGGTCCGCCGCGCTCGGGGGGCAGGCGTCGCCGGAGGCGTTGTGACAGAATCAGCCTTCCGCGCCGTCGTGGGCGGCCGGTCGCACCCGCGATAATGAGCGGGTGACCACCGCTCCCCCGCTCGAGCTTCCCGGCTGGCGCCACGTCTATTCCGGCAAGGTGCGCGACCTCTACGTCCCCGCCGACACCGCCGCAGACGCCACCCCCGCGCACCTCCTCGTCGTGGCGAGCGACCGCGTGAGCGCCTTCGACCATGTGCTCTCCCCCGGCATCCCGGGCAAGGGCGAACTGCTGACCACCCTCAGCCTGTGGTGGTTCGACCAGCTCGCCGGAGCCGACGGCGGTCGGGCGATCCCGAACCATCTGGCGGCCGATCACACGCTGCGGGGCGACGACCCGGTGTCGTTGATCCCGGATGCCGTGAGGGGGCGCGCGATGCTCGTCCGCTCCCTCGACATGCAGCCGATCGAGTGCGTCGTGCGCGGCTACCTCACCGGCTCGGGTTGGGCCGAGTATCAGGCGGAGGGCACGGTGTGCGGCATCCGTCTGCCCGAGGGCCTGAACGACGGTGACCGCCTCCCCGAGCCTCTCTACACGCCCGCCTTCAAGGCGCCGATGGGCGAGCACGACGAGAACATCACCTTCGAGCGCTCGGTCGAGCTCGTCGGTGCCGAGACGGCCGCCGCCCTGCGCGACCTCTCGCTCGAGATCTACCGCCGCGCCGCCGCGACCGCCGAGGCGCACGGCCTGATCCTCGCCGACACCAAGTTCGAGTTCGGCTTCGACGACGCGGGCGTGCTGACCCTCGCCGACGAGGTGCTCACGTCCGACTCCTCGCGCTACTGGGATGCCGAGGCCTGGCGCACCGGCACGACCCCCGCGGAGCGCATGGCGAGCTTCGACAAGCAGATCGTGCGCAACTGGCTGGCCCAGAACTGGGACAAGCAGGGCGAGCCGCCCACCCTTCCCGACGAGATCGTCGAGCGCACGCGCGAGCGCTACGCGACGCTGCTCGGCCTGCTCACCGGCGCCTGACCCGCGCCCGCGGAGGCTTCGACAGCCTCACCGCAACCGCAACCGGTCCCTGAGCCGCAACCCGGTCCCTGAGCCGCCCGCGGTCCCTGAGCCGCCCACGGTCCCTGAGCCGCCCACGGTCCCTGAGCTTGTCGAAGGGCCCCCCCGACCACATCCCCCAAGGAGACACATGTTCCGCTGGAAGCTGCACGGCAACGGCCGCACGGTCGAGCCCGGGGCCGTCGTCGCCCCCGGCGAACGCCTGAACTGGGGCGCGACGGTCGCGATCGGCCTCCAGCACGTCATCGCGATGTTCGGCGCAACCTTCCTCGTGCCGGTGCTGACGAAGTTCCCGGTCTCGACCACGCTGCTGTTCTCCGGCATCGGCACGCTGCTGTTCCTGCTCGTGACGAAGAACCGCCTCCCCAGCTACCTGGGGTCGTCGTTCGCGTTCATCGCGCCGATCACCGCCGCCACGACCATGGCCGGCACGGGCTCGGCGCTCGCGGGCATCGTCGCCGTGGGTGTGCTTCTCGCCGTCATCGGCGTCATCGTGCAGTTCGCCGGCCTCGGCTGGGTCGACAAGGTCATGCCGCCGGTGGTCGCCGGCGCGATCGTCGCCCTCATCGGTTTCAACCTCGCGCCCGTCGCGTGGTCGAACTTCCAGCTGCAGCCCCTGCCGGGCACGATCACCCTCGTCGCGGTGATCCTGTTCAGCGTGCTGTTCCGCGGCTTCCTCGGACGCATCTCGATCTTCCTCGGCGTGATCGTGGGCTACGTCGCGACCGTGATCATCCAGGCCGTCTCGGGTGAGACGCTCATCGACTTCGATGCCGTCGCCCAGGCGCCCTGGGTGGGCCTGCCGACCTTCCAGTTCGCCGATTTCACGACGCCCGCGACCTGGTCGGTCATCGCGATGTTCCTCCCCGTCGTGCTGGTGCTCGTGGCCGAAAACGTCGGTCACGTGCGGGGTGTGGCGGCGATGACGGATGCCACGGCCAACCGCTCCACCGGTCGCGCCCTCATCGCCGACGGTGTCGCCACGACCCTCGCCGGAACCTTCGGCGGCTCCGGCACCACGACCTACGGCGAGAACATCGGCGTCATGGCGGCGACCCGCGTCTACTCCACCGCGGTGTACTGGGTCGCCGGTCTGACCGCGATCGTGCTGAGCCTCTCGCCCAAGGTCGGCGCGGTGTTCAACACCATCCCGCCGGGCGTGCTCGGTGGCGTGACGACCGCGCTGTACGGCCTGATCGGCATCATCGGCATCAAGATCTGGGTCGACAACCGCGTCGACTTCTCGCGTCCGGTCAACCAGTACACCGGCGCGGTCGCGCTGGTGCTCGCGATCGCCGGGTTCACGATGCAGTGGGGCGACTTCCAGCTCGGCGCGATCGTGCTCGGTTCGGTCGCGGCACTGCTGATCTACCACCTCGGCAACGCGATCGCCCGCGCCCGCAAGACCGGCGCCGACGACGGCGGTCCGATCCCCGCCGTCGGCCCGTTGGGCGGCGACCCGAGCTGACGGCTCGGTCGCACACGGGACATGACATCTCACGGTCGGCGCACCCGCGTCTTCATGACATCCGTCGGCGAGATCGAAGCCGTCGTCGACGGTGACATCGTGCGCGCCGCGGGCGTGCCCTA
This sequence comes from Microbacterium sp. JC 701, assembly GCF_021026215.1. NCBI lineage: Bacteria > Bacillati > Actinomycetota > Actinomycetes > Micrococcales > Microbacteriaceae > Microbacterium > Microbacterium sp. JC 701. The sequence continues at coordinate 562,278 of NZ_JAJNCV010000001.1, read as the reverse complement.
CGCTCACGCGGACCGATTCGAGAAGCCGCGCGCGCTCTCGCACCTCGGCAGCGATCCGTTCCCCGCCTTCGAGGCCTCGCCCGCCTGCCCCCAGGTGCCCACCGAGGCGTTCGAGGTCATCGGCGACCAGACCGGCGGGCTCCCGCAGAGCGAGCATTGCCAGCGGTTGACCGTCACCCTCCCCGCCGATCACGGCGCCGCGGACGAGCCCCTGCCCGTCATGGTGTGGATCCACGGCGGGTCGTACGTCAGCGGAGCGGGCGATCTGCCCCTGTACGACCCCCGCGCGCTCGTCCTCCAGGAACGCGTGATCGTCGTCACCGTCACCTACCGACTCGGCGTCCTCGGCTACGTCGGCGACGGCGTGGGACGACCCGCCAATCTCGGGCTGCTGGATCAGCTCGCGGCCTTCCGGTGGGTGCAAGCCAACATCGCCTCCTTCGGGGGCGACCCGGCGCGGGTGACGGCCTTCGGCCAGTCGGCGGGGGCCGATGCCGTGCTGCATCTGATGACGGTCGACGGTGCCGCCTCGCTGTTCTCACGAGCGATCGTGCAGAGCGCTCCCCTGCGCACCATCCGCGGTCGCGCGGGGATCGGCGCGGCGATGAACGCCGCTCTCGACGAGACGCTGGTCGACGGCGACGGCCTCGACCTCGAGGTGGCGCAGGCGGCGGTGGCCCGGGCGGCCCGGAAGAGCCCGGTCGCGTTGATGGCGTTCGGACCCCAGGCGGGTCAGGATCCTCTGCCGGACGAGAACGGGATGCGCGAGCGATGGGCGCACGTCGCCCCGAGCATTCCGCTGCTGATCGGAACGACCGCTCACGAGGCACGCCTCTTCCTTCCCCTCGTTCCCGCTCTGCGCAGAGCATCGAGGGTCCCCGTGCTCGGTCCTCGGGTGGTCTCCCTCGTCGATCGCGCACTGACCACCTGGGTCTACAGCGGCCCCGCCCGCGCCTTCGCGCGCGCGTACGAGCGTTCCGGCGGCGAGGTCGTGCGCTTCACCTTCCGTTGGCGGGCGCCGCGCAATCCCTTCGGCTCCTCGCACGCGATCGAGGTGCCCTTCGTCTTCGGCTCCGAGAACGCGGCATCCGGTCTCGCCCCCTATGCCGGCGCAACCGCGGCGGACCTCGACCGGACCGGCGTGCTGATGCGCACGGCATGGGGGCACTTCGCCTACGGCCGCACCGACGACCTCCGTTCGACGCGCAATGTGGTCACGTTCCGTCGCACCGCCTGAGGCACGAGCGGCGCCACGGTAAACTGGGTCTCGGTGCGTCGGGAAGTCTGGTCGACATTTCGTCGATCGACCCCTCAGGAGGCCTCATGAGCCACGACACCACCCGCGCGCCGAGCTGGCCCGGCTACCGCGAAGTCCACCGCGTCACGACGCTGCTCCGCCGCGAATCCGTCGGCGGCATGCTGCTGGTCGTCGCCGCGATCATCGCGATCATCTGGGCGAACTCCCCCGCATCCGACGCCTACTTCGCGCTGCGCGACTTCCGCATCGGCTACGAGCCGTGGCACCTCGACCTGAGCCTGGGAACGTGGGCGGCCGACGGTCTGCTCGCGGTGTTCTTCTTCATGGTCGGCCTCGAGCTCAAGCGCGAGATCGTGAGCGGCAGCCTGCGCCGCTTCGGCACCGCGATCGTCCCGGTCACGGCGGCGTTCGCGGGCGTCGCGGTTCCGGCGCTCATCTACGTCGCGATCGTGCACACGCAGCCGAGCCTGCTGGCCGGATGGGCGATCCCCACCGCGACCGACATCGCGTTCGCCGTCGCCGTGCTCGCCCTCGTCGGCTCGCACCTGCCCGGGCCGCTCCGCATCTTCCTGCTGACCCTCGCGGTGGTCGACGACCTCATCGCCATCGCGATCATCGCGATCTTCTACACCAGCGAGATCTCGCTGCTGCCCCTGGCCGTGTTCGCGGTGCTCGTCGTGATCTACGGCGTCATCGCGCACCGGGCGCGGGCCTGGTTCGCGCGCCACGCGTGGGGCGCGTGGGTCGTCCTGCTGCCGATCGGCTTCGCCGCGTGGGCGTTCCTGCACGCGTCGGGCGTGCACGCCACGATCGCCGGTGTCGCCCTGGCCTTCACCATCCCCGTCGCCGCCTCGCGGCGTCAGCCCGAGCACCACGGCATGGACCTCGCCGAGCAATTCGAGCACCGCTTCCGCCCGCTCTCGAGCGGCATCGCGGTGCCGATCTTCGCGTTCTTCGCCGCGGGTGTCGCCGTCGGCGGGGGCGAGGGCATCATGCGCGCGCTCACCGACCCCGTGACCATCGGCGTGGTCGCCGGTCTCGTGTTCGGAAAGCCGATCGGCATCCTGCTCGGCGTGCGCGTGCTCACCCTCGTGACGAAGGTGCGCCTCGACCCGGCGCTGAAGTGGATCGACCTCGCCGGGGTCGGCCTGCTCGCCGGCATCGGGTTCACCGTGTCGCTGCTGATCGCCGAGCTGAGCTTCCCCGGGGGCTCTCCGCACACCGACGACGCGAAGATCGCGATCATGGCGGCCTCGCTCCTGGCATCCGTCTTCGCTTCCGCCGTACTGCTGGTGCGCAACCGCCGCTACAAGCAGCTGGAGCAGGACGAAGAGGTGGATGCCGACGGCGACGACATCCCCGACGTGTACCAGCGGCCGCTGCCCGACGCCCGCTGAGCGGCGTCCGCGCCCGGCGTCGTCACGAGAACAGGCTCCGCGCCCGGAACAGGACGATGTCGGCCGGAACCTCCTGTTCTCGTGACATCCCCTGTTCTCGTGACGGACGGCTTGACCCTCACGCGACGTGAGGGCGCAGCCTTGTCGGCATGATGAACGCCATGACACGAGACGGGCTGCCGGTCGGCGAGACCGCTGCGCAGCTCGGGCTGACGGTGCGGACCCTGCACCACTGGGACGAGATCGGGTTGGCCCGTCCGGCCGCGCGTTCGGCCGCCGGTTATCGGTTGTACACGGATGCCGACCTCGAACGCCTGCGCCGCATCGTCGTCTACCGCGAACTGGGCCTGGATCTCGAGGCCATCCGCGCGGTGCTCGACGAGCCCGGCGACGACGTCTCGGCGCAGTTGCGGGTGCAGCGGGCGCAGCTCGCGCAGCGGATCGACCAGCTCCGCGAACTCGACGACGACCTCGGCCGCATGATCGAGGCCCAGAAGCACGGCGTCCTGCTCTCGCCCGACGAGCAGAGGGCGGTCTTCGGCCCCGATTGGAACACCGACTGGCCGGCCGAGGCGCGCGACGCCCACGGCTCGTCGCCGCAGTGGCAGCAGGCGGCCGAGCGCTCCGCCTCGCGGGGAGCGGAGGACTGGGCGGCGGTCACGTCGACGCTGGCCGGGGTGGAGGCCGAGCTGGGCGCGGCGATGGCCGCCGGCATCCGCCCCGAAGAGGCGACGGCGGCCGCCCTCGTCGAGCGTCACCGCGAGGCCCTGTCGGCGTTCTACCCGGTCTCGCGGCAGATGCACGTGCACCTCGGGCACATGTACGTGGCCGACGAGCGATTCACCGCGCACTACGACCGCGTGCGTCCGGGCCTGGCCACGTGGCTGTGTGAGGCGATCGAGGCGAGCGCCCGCGCGCACGGCATCGACCCCGACACCGCCGAGTGGGCGTGACGGTCACGCCGAGGCGCGCTCGATGATCTCCGTGGGCAGGATCGTGGCGTGCACGGCGGGCCGCCCGGCGAGGATGTCGAGCAGAACGGATGCCATGTGCCGCCCCTGCGTGAGCGAGGGCTGACGCACGGTGGTCAGCGCCGGCGAGACCGCGGTCGACACGGCCGAGTCGTCGAAGCCGATCACGGCGATGTCGCGACCGGGCTCGATGCCCTTCTCGCGCAAGACCTCGTAGGCGCCGCGCGCCATCAGGTCGCTCGCGACGAAGAGGGCGTCCGGCCTCTCGCCCGCCGACAGCACGCGGGTCATCGCACTCGCTCCGCCCGACTCGGTGAAGTCGCCGTTCTCGACGGCCACGGGGGTCACGCCGGCCTCGGTCATCGCGGCATGGAAGCCCTTCAGACGGTCGATGCCCGCGGGCATGTCGGGCGGTCCCGAGATCGTGGCGATGCGCCGGTGTCCGCGCTCGATCAGGTAGGCCGTCGCGAGTCGGCCGCCCTCGACGTTGTCGACGTCGACGTAGTAATCGTCCGAGCGGATGCGCGCGGGGCGTCCGCCGTAAACGACCGGCACGACGTCGGCGACCCGGTCGAGAAAGGTGTCGCTGGTGTGGTGCGAGGCGACGATCGCGCCGTCGACGCTGCCGCTACGCAGGTATCCGAGCGCCTTGGCGCTGGCGTCGTCGCTCGCGATCAGCATGTTCATGATGTAGTCGGATTCGCCGATCACCTCGCCGATGCCTGCGACGATCGAGGCGAAGAACGGGTCGCCGAAGAAACGGTCGGTCTGCTCGGGGATCACCAGCGCAATGGCGCGGGTCTGCCTGCTCGCGAGCGAGCGCGCCGCGCGGTTGGGCACGTACTGCAGCTCGTCGATCGCTCGACGCACGGCCTCGAGCGCCGATGGCGAGACGGCGGTGGAGCCGTTGACGACGCGCGACACGGTCGAGCGCGACACTCCGGCGCGCGCGGCGACCTCTTCGATCGTGGCGGCGCCCCGCGCGGGTGCGAGATCCAACGCTTCCCTCCTTCGGGGGCCGGTGAGACGGCTTCTGCACGGGTGCCGGTGGTGACCGGCCCCGCGATAGTGCGAGCGTACTGCGGGCGAGAGCGCTGCGCGCAGCGACACCCGGGTACGGGAACAGGCCAAACTTACACCGTATGTCTCTGGCCCATGACCACGCGCGAGGCCGGATCACGACGCTGCATCAGCTGGCACCGACAACGAAGGCCCGGCTCCCTGGGTGGGTGGCCGGGCCCTCGCTCTTCCGACTCAGCGGACGACGGCAGGCTCCAGCGCGCGCTGCGCGATGACCCGCGCGTACGCCAGCCCCGAGTCCTTGATCGTGCGCTCCTGCGTGGCGTAGTCGACGTAGACGATGCCGAAGCGCTTGGCGTAGCCCCAGGCCCACTCGAAGTTGTCCATGAGCGACCAGTAGAAGTAGCCGCGCACGTCGACGCCCTTGTCCACGGCATCCAGCACCGCTCCCAGGTGCGCCTCGACGAACTCGACGCGCTCGGCGTCGTGCACGCGGGTCTCGCCCGCCTCGGTGACCGGCTCGTCGTCGTACGAGGCGCCGTTCTCGGTGACGTACAGCGCCACGCCGGCCTCGGCCGCGTACTCGTCGCTCACGCGCTCGAGCAGGCGGGTGAGCCCCTCGGGCTGCACCTCCCAGCCCATGTTGGTGCGCGAGAGGCCACGGTCGTGCCAGTACAGGTTCTCGCTGGCGGGGAACGGCTTGCCGATCGGGCGCGGGGTGGGCGCATCGCCGGCGGGCGGGTCCACCTCGGGGGGCGTGCCGCCCACGTACTCGCCGTGGTAGTAGTTCACGCCGAGCGAGTCGATGGGCGTCGAGATGACGTCGAGGTCGCCGGGCTGCACGGCCTCCTGCCAGCGCGCGACGGCCTCGGCGTCGGTGTCTCGGAAGTCCTTGATGATGTCGGCCGGGTAGGTGCCGCGGAACACCGGGTCGAGGAACCACCGATTGAACTGCCCGTCGATGCGCCGCGCGGCGTCGAGGTCGGCGGGATCGGCCGGGTCGACGGCATCCGCCACCGTGAGGTTCAGCGTGATCCCCAGGTTCAGCGAGGCGTCGCGCGCACGCAGCTCCCGCACGGTCTGACCGTGCCCGAGCAGCAGGTGGTGCGCGGCGAGCATGCCCTCGGCCTGCGAGTAGTGGCCCGGAGCGTGCGCACCGGCGGTGTAGCTGAGGAACGACGAGCACCACGGCTCGTTGAGCGTCGTCCACACGTCGACGCGGTCGCCCAGGGCGTCGTGCATGTCGAGCGCGTACTCGGTGAAGCGGTCGGCCGTCTCGCGCACGGTCCAGCCGCCGCGATCCTGCAGCGCCTGCGGCAGGTCCCAGTGGTAGAGGGTCAGCCAGGGCAGGATGCCGGCGCCCAGCAGCTCGTCGACGAGACGCTTGTAGAAGTCGACGCCCTTCGGGTTGAGCGCTCCGCCGTCGGGGCGCACGCGCGACCACGACGTCGAGAAGCGGTAGGTCTGCAGGCCGAGCTGCTTCATCAGCTGCACGTCGCCGGCATAGCGGTGGTAGTGGTCGCACGCGACATCGCCGTTGTCGGCGTTGATCACGGCATCCGGAACACGGCTGAAGGCGTCCCAGATCGACGCGGTGCGGCCGTCTTCGAACGCCGCCCCCTCGATCTGGTAGGCCGCCGTGGCGGCACCGAAGAGAAAGCCCTGGGGGAAGGCTCGGGCGTCGGACATGGTTCGGGTTCCTTCCGTGGGCGCAAGGGTCATCCCTTGACCGCCCCTTGCATGATGCCACTGACCAGCTGCTTGCCCGCGAACACGAACAAGACCAGCAGCGGAATCGTCGACAGCAGCACGCCCGCGAGGACCTTCGAGTAGTCGACGAAGTAGTTGGACTGCAGCAGCGACAGGGCCACCGGCAGCGTCGGGTTCTGGCGGTCGAGAACGATGAACGGCCAGAAGAAGTTGTTCCACGCGCTGACGAACGTGAACAGTCCGAGCATCGCGGCCGCGGGGCGCGCCGCCGGCACGCCCACGGTGAGGAACGTGCGGAACGAGGTCGCGCCGTCGACGCGAGCGGCCTCGATGAGCTCGTCGGGCACCGCCTGACGCAGGTACTGCGTCATCCAGAACACCCCGAACGCGCTCGTGAGCGCGGGGATGATGATGGCGCCCAGCTGTCCGGTCCACCCGAGCTCGCTGAACAGGATGTACAGCGGCACCACGCCCAGCTGCATCGGAACCGCCATCGTGCCGACGACGAACAGCAGCAGCCAGGGACCGCCGCGGAACTTCAGCTTCGCGAACGCCCAGCCCGCGAGGGTCGAGAAGAAGACGACGGATGCCGCGATGAGGGCGGAACTGATGATGGAGTTCAGGAGCGCCGGCCAGAAGTTGACGGCCGGGTCGCCCATGACCGCCGCGGCGTTGGCGAAGAAGTTGCCGCCCGGGATCCACGACATGTTCGGGTCGCGGACCGTGGAGGCGTCGCCCGATCCGATCAGCAGCGACCAGTAGAACGGGAAGATGCTGGCCAACAGGACCGCAGCGAGGCTCGCGTAGACGATCCAGCCGGGGCGGGAGCCGCGCACCGGTCGCGGGCGGCGACGCCCACGTGCGGGCAGGTCGCGGTCGATCACGGGCACGGGGGCCGGGGTGACGGCGGTCATCGCCGCGCCTCCTTTCGAGGGGTGGAACGGCGATCGGCATCGGCCTCGAGACGCTGCTTCGCAGCGCGCGCCTGAGCCCGGCGCTCGCGGCGGGAGCGCTGGTCGCGACCGCCTTCGTCGCGCACGAGCGAACGGGTCACGAACATGTTGATCGCGCCGATGGCCAAGATGATGATGAAGAGGATCCAGGCGAGGGCGGCCGCGCGGCCGAAGTTCCACTCGCCCCATCCGATGTTGTAGAGCCACAGCGTCACGGTGAGCCACTGGTTGTCGGCGCCGCCCGTGCCGTACTGGTCGTACATGCGGGGCTCGTCGAAGATCTGCAGACCGCCGATGGTGGAGGTGATGATCACGAAGATGAGCGTCGGCTTGAGGCTCGGCAGGGTGATCGAGAAGAACTGACGCGCCTTGCCTGCGCCGTCGACCGTGGCCGCCTCGTAGAACTCGCGCGGGATCGCCTGCATCGCCGCGAGGAGGATCAGGGTGTTGTAGCCGGTCCAGCGGAAGTTGACCATCGTGGCGATCGCGACGTGACTGGCGAGGGCGTCGGAGTGCCACGGGACGGCGGGAAGACCGAGGTTCTGCAGCGTGGTGTTCACGACGCCGTACTGGTCGCCGAACATGTTGCTGAAGATGAGGGCCACCGCGACCGGAGCCATGACGTAGGGGATGAGCACGCTCATGCGCCAGAACGTCTTCGCGCGGATGTTCTGGTCGAGCATCGCCGCGATGAAGATCGCGAGGATGAGCTGCGGGACGCTGGAGAGCAGGAAGATGCTGAAGGTGTTGCGCAGCGCGACCCAGAACTTGGGCTGGGAGAGCACCCACGTGTACTGGTCGAAGCCGATGAAGTGGCCCGAGTTGCGGACGAGATCCCAGTCCATGAACGAGATCACGGCCGTGTAGGCGATGGGGAAGAGGCCCGTGATCGCGAACAGGATGAAGAACGGCGAGATGTAGAGGTACGGCGAGAACTTCAGGTCCCACGCACTGCGCCGCTGGCCGAAGCCGATGCGTCGCGGCTGCCGTGCGCCGGTGGGCGCCGAGGCCGACCGGGTGGGCCGTTCGAGTGTGCTTGTCACGATGGTGTCTCCTCCTCGAGACGAGGGACGGATGCCGAGGGCCGCTGCTGCAGCCCCCGGCATCCGCCCGCGTCGGTCACTTCAGGGCGTCGACCTCGGTCACCCACTGCTGCCACGAGGTCGCGGCATCCTGAGTGCCGTCTTCGACTCGCGTCAGCGCCTTCTGCATGGCGTCGTTGATCTGGAAGTAGAACTTGCCCTTGTACGGCGACACCTTCACGGCCTCGGCGCGATCGGTGAGGATCTGGCCGACCGGGGCGTCGTTGAAGTAGGCGTTCTTGTTGCTCAGCAGCGTCTCGTTCTTGAGCGCCTCGGTCTGGCTCGGGAAGGTGCCCGCGTTCTCGAACGCCTTGATCTGGGTGTCGGGGCTCGTCAGCCAGTCGGCGAGCTCCTGCGCGGCCGCGACGTTCTTGCCGTTCGCGGGAACGGTCAGGTACGAGCCGCCCCAGTTGCCGCCGCCGCCGGGGAAGACGTTGGCGATGTCCCAGCCTTTGACCTCGGGGGCGTTGCCCTCGATGACACCGAGCATCCAGCCCGGGCAGAGCATGGTGGCGAAGGCGCCATTGGAGAGCCCGGCCATCCAGTCGTCGGACCACTGGCCCAGGTGCGCGGACTGCGTGGCGCTCGCCTTGAGCACCTCGTCGTAGATCTTCTTGACCTCGGGGTTCGTGGTGGCGGTGATCTCGCCGTTCGCGGGGTTCTCGTAGGCGTCCTCGACCTGGTTGATGGCGCCCTGGTAGGTGCCGCCGGCGGAGTCGAAGAAGGCCTTGCCGGTGGCGGCGACGTACTTGTCTCCCGCGGCGAAGTAGGTCGACCAGTCGCCCTGCAGCATCTTCGCGACTTCTTCACGGTCGGTCGGCAGGCCCGCGGCGGCGAACAGGTCGGAGCGGTAGCAGACGCCCTCGGGGCCGATGTCGGTTCCGTACCCGATGAGCTTGCCGTCGGTGCTGGTCGCGGCCTTGACCTTGTAGTCGAGCCAGCGGCTCTTCAGGTCGTCGGGCACGGGGGCGAGCAGGTCGGCGTACTCCATGACCTCGGGCAGCCAGTCGACCTCGATCGCCTCGATGTCGGCGAGGCCGGTCTTGCCGAGCTTCTGGAAGTAGTTGGCACGGGCGTCGTTGCTGGTCGCCGCCTTGTTGTGCACGATCTTCACGTTCGGATGCGCGTCCGTGTACTCCTTCAGGAGCGCGTCGGTGTATCCGAAGTCGTTGAAGGTGGCGACGGTGAGGGTCACCTGTCCGTCGCCGCCCGAGGCGGCGCCTCCGCCGGAGCAGCCGGCGAGGACGAGGGCGGAGGTGGAGGCGACGGCGGCGACGAGGGCCACACGACGCAGGGCGCGGTTTTTCACAGATCACTCCTTTGTGGTGGGTGCGGACCGGTGCTGTGGGATGCTCCCGCACAATGTTTGGGAGCGCTCTCACCGATCGAGACTCGACGCTATGGGATCGCTCCCATGAGGTCAAGCGAAAGCATCCGGATCGTTATCGGAATTCACCCACGGGGCTGGAGAGCCTCCGCGCAGTGCGACGGGGACGACCGGGGCCTCCCGTAGACTGGGCGTCACAACGCCACCCGACATCTGGAGCTGAAGTGCCCACCATCGTCGTCGACGTCATGCCCAAGGCCGAGCTTCTCGACCCCCAGGGAAAGGCCGTGGCCGGCGCCCTGTCGCGGCTCGGTGAGACCCGCTTCTCCGACGTGCGCATCGGCAAGCGCTTCGAGCTCACCGTCGAGGGCGAGGTCGACGAGGCCACTCTGGCGCGTGCGCGCGAGCTCGCCGACGAGATGCTGTCGAACGCGGTCATCGAAGACGTCGTGAACATCGAGGTCGTGCAATGACGGCCCGCATCGGGGTCATCACCTTCCCCGGGTCGCTCGACGACCGCGACGCCCAGCGGGCCATCCGCCTCGCCGGCGGCGAGCCCGTCGCGCTGTGGCACGGCGAGCACGACCTCCGGGGCGTCGATGCCCTCGTGCTGCCGGGCGGCTTCAGCTACGGCGACTACCTGCGCGCCGGCGCCATCGCCGCCTTTGCGCCGATCATGGCCGAGGTCAAAGACGCCGCCGCCAAGGGCATGCCCGTGCTCGGTATCTGCAACGGCTTCCAGATGCTCGTCGAGGCCCACCTGCTGCCCGGCGGTCTCATCCGCAACGCGCATCAGCAGTTCATCCGCCGCGACCAGCGCCTGCGCGTCGAGAACGCGTCGACCGCGTGGACGAGCGACTTCACCGAGGGCGACGAGATCGTCATCCCGCTGAAGAACGCCGACGGCGGATACATCGCGGATGCCGAGACCCTGGCCCGCGTCAACGGTGAAGGCCAGGTCGCCTTCCGCTACCTGGGCGTCAACCCCAACGGCTCTCTCGACGACATCGCCGGCCTCACCAACGAACGCGGCAACGTCGTCGGCCTCATGCCTCACCCCGAGCACGCGGTCGAACCGGGCTTCGGCCCCGGCACCTCCGCGGCGATGCGCTCGGGCGTCGACGGACTCGGCTTCTTCACCTCGGCGATCGCGGCCGTGGTGAACGCCTCCGTCTGACCCGCTCACCCCCGCCGACGACGTAATCTCGAAGGGTTCGGGGGAGAACAAGCGGCCCCACGCGCGACGGGGGCGGGATGAGCGAGAACGACGGCGGCGGTACCGCGGCCGTCCGCGCCGCTGCCGTCCATGTGTCACCGCGCCTGGCCCCCGGCAACGGCGTCCCCCTGCTGAGGCACCTCGCGCTGCTGGCCGAGGTCGACCTGGGCCCCGCTCCGCGGGCGTGGACGGAGCCGCAGGCGCGACTGCTCTCGGCGGCCCTGGTCGCGCGCGCCCGCACCGACGCCCTCGGCGAGGGGATCGCGCTCATCGAGCGCTACTTCGACGACGCACGGCTCACCCGGCCCGCGTCGCTCCCGGCCTCGGCGCGCGCCGAACTGCTCACGAGCGCCGCCGAGTATCTGAACGCCATCGGCCGCCCCCAGGTGGCGGCCCGCTACGCCGCCGAGGCGCTGCTGTTCGCCGACTCGCCGGGCGACAGGTACCGCGCCCTCGCCACCCACGCCGAGGCCCTGGCGATCAATGGCGAGTTCGGTGAGGCGGGCGGGATCGTCGCCGAAGCACGCGGGCTGTTCCACGGCGAGGGGTGGGATGCGAGCGAGATCTCGCACGGCCTGCTGTTCGCGGAGTCGCTGATCGGGGTGGCACACGCAGACGCAGCTCCCCTGCTCTCGAGCGCCGACGAGCTCGAGCGGGCGCGACCCGACGACCCCTACTGGCGGTTCTCCGCCGGCGTCATGCGGGTGGTCGGCCGGTGGTTGCAGGGCGACATCGCGATCGCCCTGGCGAAGGCACGGCAGTTACTGCACGGCTCGGGCCGCACCCGCAGCTACCGGCTCATGCGTGAACGACTCGTGAGCATGACGAGCGGTCTGCTGACCGTGCAGGGCGAGTACGGCGAGGCCCTCGCGATGATCGCGGATCGGGTCAGTCACCCCGGCCACGCCATCTGCTTCGAATCGCAGCGCGCCACCGTGCTGCTGCAGCTCGGGCGCGACCAGGAGCTCATCGACTCCACCGACGCCTGCGTCGCGATGGACGACCACTGCCTCTCCCCGTTGTCGGCGCTGTTGAGCCGGCGCGCGGTCGCCCTGCTGCGCCTGGGCCAGGAGAAGCGGGCCGCTGCGAGCATGGCATCCGCCCTCACCCTCATCGAACGCACCGGCGGCTCGAAGATCTCGTTCCTGCTCATCCTCAGCGGCGAGGCCGAGCGCCTCCTCGACCTCGTCGAGGCGGAACGACCGGCCCTGCGGGTGATGGTCGACTCCGCCCGCGCAGCCCTCCCCCTGCCCACGGCACCCTCGCAGAAGGAGCGACGCATCGACCTCACCGCCGCCGAGCGCGAGCTCGCCCGGATGCTGCTCTCCGACCTCTCGCTGACGCAGATCTCGCAGCGACGAGGGGTCTCGGTCAACACGGTGAAGTCGCAGGTGCGGTCGATCTACGGCAAGCTCGGCGTCTCGAGCCGGGCCGACGCGTTGGTCGCCCTGCGGTCGCCGTCGCCGTGACCTCGCTCTCGCGCCGATCGGAGAAGATGGGCGTGTGCGCGCACCCGATCAAGATCCCGTCATCGACCGCATCCTGGCGCTCTGGAACACCGATGACCACACGCTGCCGTCGGAGCCGCGCCTGGCGGAGCTGACCGGCGCGAGCCGCGCCTCGGTGCGCGAGGCGCTGATCCGCCTCGAGGAGCGCGGCTACGTCCACCGCACGCAGGGCACCCGCACCACCGCCAACCGGCGCCTGCCCGAGGTGGGACGCCGCATCGACGAGCAGTTCGACCACTCCTTGTCGATCCGCGCGGCGGGGTACGAGCCGCGGTTGCAGGTGGTGTCGGCGGAGCGCCGCACGCTGGCATCCGCCCCCTCCCGCTCCGACGACCTGCCCGACGGGACCGAGGTGCTGCGCACGGTGAAGATGTGGAGCGTCGACGATCGGCCCTACGCCCTCGCCGAAGACCTCATCCCGGTCACCCGAGAGGCGGACCTCGACCCGCACCTGCCGGTGTTCGACCTGGCCGAGGCCGGCAACAGCGTGCAGGTGGCGTGGGAGACGATGTGGGTGGATGCCGTGGCCCTCGACGCCGAGCGCGCCGAGGCCCTGCAGACCCGGCCGGGCCTGCCGGTCATCGAGATGACGTATTGCGGGTACGGCGCCGACGACCGCGTGGGGTACTGGTCGCGCGAGGTGCAGCTGCCCGCCCCCGCGGGGTTGCGCAACGCCCTGATCCGCCGCGTGCACCGGGGCTGAGCGTTTCACGGGTGTAACCGCTCGGTGAACTTGTCCGACAAGCAGTCCCGCCACTTGTCGGACAAGCGTAGCCTCGCAGCATCCACCCGACGCGAAGCGAGGACCCCATGACCGACACCCTCACCACCCGCCACCTGTCGGCGGAGCCGCTCACCGCCTCGGCCTTCGAGCCGTTCGGCGTGCTGCTGACCCCCATGGAGGACGGCACCCCGTTCACCGCCGAAGAGGCCGTGCTCGACGTCTCGAACGGGATTCCCCGCTTCTACCTCATGCACCTCGACGACAAAGCGCCCGAGTTCGTGCGCGTGACACGCCACCTCGAGACCACGCAGACGCTCATGGCCGTCGGCGACGTCGAGTGGACCATCGCCGTCGCCGCCCCCGGGATCGAGGAGCCGACGCTCGACGACCTGCGGGCGTTCCGCATCCCGCCGCGCACCGCCATCACGATGCGCAAGGGCACCTGGCACGCGGGCCCCTTCTTCGCCGAGCCGAGCATGGACTTCGTCAACCTCGAGCTCGACGACACCAACGTCAGCGACCACCACAACCACCGCCTCGACGACGCCTACGGTGTGCGCGTCGTGATCGTCGGGGAGTGAGCGTGCTGAGCCCCCTGCCCGACGCCGCGGCGCGCCTCGCCGCCCTCGAACGCGAGGCCGCGCACCAGAGCGCCCTCAGCGCCGGAGACGGACGTTCGTGGGTCGGCGAGCGCGACGGGGTGCACCCCGTGGTGATCGTGGGCGCGGGCCAAGCGGGTCTCGTGCTCGCGCGCGGCCTGCGCCGCCGCGGGATCGACGACGTCGTGGTGATCGACGCCGCCCCCGCAGACGCGACAGGCCCCTGGACCACCTATGCCCGTATGCACACCCTGCGCACGCCGAAGGACATCGCGTGGCCCACGTGGGGCACCCCGGCCGTGAGCCCGCGGGCGTGGTTCGAGGCCGTGTACGGGGTCGAGGCGTGGGAGGCCCTCGAGTACTTCCCCACCACTGCGTGGCACGGATTTCTGCAGTGGTACCGCGAGGTGTCGTCGGTTCTGACGGTGGGCTCGACGCGGGTCACCGCGCTGCGCACGGCCGGCGCCGACGACCCGTTGCAGCTCGATCTCACCGGGCCCGACGGCGACTGGACCCTCACCGCTCGACACGTGGTGCTCGCCACGGGCATCGAGGGCGCCGGCGGCCGCCACCTTCCGCCGCTGCTGCGATCGCTCCCCGCCGACCGCGTTTTCCACACGCACGATGACATCGACTTCGACGCCCTCGCGGGCCTGCGCATCGGCGTCCTGGGGGCGGGGACGGGCGCGTTCGACAACGCCGCGACCGCGCTCGAGCACGGCGCGGCCAGCGTCGAGGTGCACATGCGCCGCCCCGCGATGCCCCAGGTGAGCCCGTACCGGTGGATGGAGTTCGCCGGCCTCATCGAGAACTACGGCTCGTTCACCGACGCGCAGAAGTGGGAGTTCAACGTGCACCTCTCGGCCGTCGACCAGCCCGCCACGCAGAACGCCCTCTGGCGTGCCCATGCGTTCGACTCCTTCCGCTTCGTCACCTCGTCGCCGTGGCAGCACGTCGAGTGGACCGGCAGCGACATCGCGGTGACCACGCCGCACGGCATCCGGAACTACGACGTCGTGTTCGCCGCCACCGGGATCGCCGCCGACCTCGCCCAGCGCCCCGAGCTGGTGGAAGTGGCCCCGGATGCCGCGTTGTGGAGCGACCGCCTCACGCCCGAGGCCGTGGCGCAGAACCCCGGCCTGGCGGCGTTCCCCTACCTCGACGACGACTTCGGCCTCGTCAGCCGCACGTCACCCGAGCGGTCGGCGCTGTCGCGGATCCACATGTTCAACCACGGCGCGCGCATCAGCCAGGGCATGTTGAGCCACCAGATCCCGGGACTCGTGGGCGGGGCGACGAAGCTCGCCGCCGCGCTCTCGCGGCGCCTGTTCGAGCACCGAGCCGATGCCCTGCTCGCCGAGTACCTCGCCTACGACGTGCCGGTGGGAGTGCACATCGGCCGCCGGGCGCAAGCACCGCAGCCCGCCGCGACTCCGGAGGTAGCGTCGCTGTCGTGACCCCCTCGACTGCCCTCCTCGTCTCCGTGCCCACCGACCGCCTCCGCGACGACCTGGGCGCGCTTCCCGACGGCGTCGAGGTCGTCGTCTGGGACATGACCGGGCCCGCCCCGCACGACCGCTTCGACATCGTGGTGCCGCCCTACATGGGCATGGACGGCGTGATCGAGCGCCTGTCCGAGATCGAGGTCGGCCTCGTGCAGGGCCAGTCGATCGGGTACGACAACGTCGAGGGGCGCCTGCCCGAGGGCATCCGGTTCGCCAACGCCTCGAGCGTCCACGAGACCGCGACCGCGGAGCTCGCCGTCGCGCTGACGCTCGCCGCGCAGCGGCGGATCCCCGAGTTCGTGCGCGCGCAGGATCGCAGCGACTGGCTCGGCGGCGGGGCGACCGGCCTCGCCGACCAGCGCGTGACCCTGCTGGGCTTCGGCGGCGTGGGGCGTGCGATCGCGGCGCGGCTTAAGCCGTTCGAGGTGTCTCTCCGCGCCGTCGCCTCGCACGGCCGCCTGCAGGACGAGGTCGAGGTCTTCCCCCTCGGCAAGGTGTACGAGGTGCTCGCCGAGACCGACGTGCTCATCGCCTCGCTCCCCGGCGGAGACGCGACCCGGCACGTCATCGACGACGAAGCCCTGTCGGCGCTGCCCGACGGGGCGCTGGTCGTCAACGTCGGCCGCGGTCCGCTCGTCGACACCGATGCCCTGGTCGACCACGTGCGCCGTGGCCGCATCCGCGCGGCGCTCGACGTCACCGACCCCGAGCCGCTGCCCGCCGACCACCCGCTGTGGAGCCTCGACGGCGTGCTCATCGCCCCGCACGTGGGAGGGGCGGCGGATGCCATGCACCCCCGCATGGCGCGCTTGGTGCGCCGCCAGATCGATCACCTGCTGCGCGGCGAGGAGCCCGAGAACGTGGTGCTCGGCGGCTGAGCCGCGCCGCCTCCGGTTGAGTGTCCAGGACGCGCCGTTCCACCCGACCGCACGCGGCGTTTCTCGGACGCTCGACAGGCCTCTGGAAGCGCGGGTCAGCCGCGGAAGCCGGCCGGGTTCGACAGCAGGTCGGCGAAGGCGAGCTCGGCGGGTCCCACCAGCATGAGGCGCGAGCGCAGATGCGCGCGCTCGAGGCGGATCGTGCGACCCTCGGCGCCGAGAGGGTGTACCCGTACCGCGTCGGCCAGGCGCTCGCGGCTCACCGAGAGCAGGGCGCCGAGATAGCCCGAGAGCACGACGGTCTCGGGAGCGAAGGCGTTGACGAAGTTGGTCAGGGCGAGCGAGAGCATCTCGACCTGACGGGTCACCTCCGTCATCACCCGGGGATTGCGGGCGACGCCGAGCTCGACGTCGAGTTCGTCTTCGTCGAGCTTGCGACGGCCCAGCAGGGGTTCGAGCAGGTCGAGGCTCACCTCGGCCTCGAGGCACCCCCGACGACCGCACACGCACGCGCGTCCTCGCGGGTCGACGACGGTGTGCCCCAGCTCGCCGGCGTAGCCCGACGTGCCGCGCAGCAGCGTTCCGTCGATGATCAGGCCGCCGCCGATGCTGTGCATCGCGCCGCCGAGGTAGAGCAGGTTGCCGACCCCCACTCCGACACCGAAGCGCGACTCGGCGAGGGCGCCGATGCTGGCGTCGTTGCCCGCGGTCACCGGCATGCCGAGCTCGTCGCTCAGGCGGGCCGAGACGGGATCCCGCCTCCAGCCGAGGGTCGGTGAGACGAGCACCGAGCCGTTGGCGTTGACGAGACCCGGCACCGCGAGACCCGCGCCGACCACGCGGTAGTGGCGGTCGATGTCGGCGCGCATCGCCTCGACCGACGACGCGACGATCTGCACGAAGCGCCGGGGCGAGGGGGCGCTCGCGGTGTCGTGGCGCAGGCGCGCGTGCACGACGCCGCCGAGACCGACCAGGGCGACGGTCACCGCGTGCGGCTCGGCGCGGACGCTGAGGGCGGCGACGTGGTCTTCGGGTTCGATGTCGAGCGTCGGGCGCCCGACCTTGCCGGTGCGTTCGCCTCCGGGGGCCTCGCGCACGAGGCCCAGCTCGGTCAGCTCCATCACCAGACCGGTGACGGTCGAGCGATTCAGACCGGTCGTCGCACCCAGTTGAGCGCGCGAGAGAGCACCCCGGGAGTGAAGGAGCGAGAGGACGGACGCGAGGTTCTGCTGACGGATCAGATCATTCGTCGTACGGCCAGTCGGCGGCGCGAGCGGGGTTGCGGGCTCGAACACGGCGGGGGTCATGAGGGTCGCACCTCCCCCATCATCGCATCACGAAGCGGCGAGGCGGAAAGCAGTCGAGCGGATGGGGAGCGGGCCCCGGGGCCGCGCTCCCCATCCGATCACGCACCGCCGTTGCGCCGCTTGTTGAAGATGTCGAACGCGACGGCCAACAGCAGCACGATTCCCTTGATGGCCATCTGCCAGGCGGCATCGACGCTGAGGATCGACAGACCCATGTTGAGCACGCCCATCACCAGGCCACCGACGACCGCGCCGACCACGGTGCCGATCCCGCCCTGCACCGCCGCGCCTCCGATGAAGACCGCCGCGATGGCATCCAGCTCGTAGTTCTGTCCGGCCGCGGCGACCGCGCTTCCGGCACGGGCGGTGCTGACCACCGCGGCGAGACCGGCGAGGGCGCCCATGTTCACGAAAATGAAGAAGTTGACCCACTTCGTCTTCACACCGCTCATGACGGCGGCGAACAGGTTTCCACCCATCGCGTAGATGTGCCGACCGAAGGTCGTGCGGTTGAGCACGAACGTGTACGCCAGCACGAGCACGGCGAGGATGATCAGCACGATCGGGGTGCCGTTGTAGGTCGCGAGCGTGAAGGCTGCGGCCATGATCACGACGACGGCCGCGGCGTTCTTCAGCCAGAACGACCACGCCACCTCGCGCGGCAGCTCGAGTCGGCGCAGTGTCGCACGGGTGCGCAGCTGCTGCACGATGAGCAGCACGCTGGCGAGCGCGCCCAGCAGGAGCGTCAGGGCGTCCCAGTTGCCGAGGTAGCCGAGGAACGGCGGCAGCCAGCCGGCCCCGATCGCCGTGAAGCTGTCGGGGAGACCGCTGATCGTACCGCCGGTGAGCAGCACCAGGGTGAGACCGCGGAACAGCAGCATGCCGGCGAGGGTGACGATGAAGGCGGGTATGCCGACGAACGCGACCCAGAATCCCTGCCACGCGCCGACGATCGCGCCGACGACGAGCGAGAGGACGACCGCGAGGTACCAGGGCAGACCCCACTGGTTCATCGCGATCGCCGCGATCGCGCCGACCATGGCCACGACGGAGCCGACCGAGAGGTCGATGTGCCCGGCGATGATGACCATGACCATGCCGATCGCGAGGATCAGCACGTAGGCGTTCTGCTGGATGAGGTTGTTGACGTTGCCCGGCAGCAGCAGGCGACCGCCGGTAAGCACCTGGAACAGCGCGATGATGATGACGAGTGCGGCGAGGATGCCGAACTGACGGAAGTTGATGCGCGACAGGATGCCGCGACGGCGCGGCCCCGGTTGCGTCGGCGCCTCGACCGTCTGGGTGGATGCGGTGGCCATTGCTCTCAGTTCCTTCCGGCGGTCATGTGCCGCATGAGCGTCTCCTGGGTCGCGTCGTCGCGGCTGACCTCGGCCGTGATGCGTCCCTCGGAGATGGTGTAGATACGGTCGGAGAGGCCGATGACCTCGGGCAGCTCCGACGAGATGACGATGACGGCCTTACCCTGGGCCGCGAGTTCGTTGATGATTCCGTAGATCTCGTACTTCGCACCCACGTCGATGCCGCGGGTCGGCTCGTCGAGGATCAGCACGTCGGGTCCGGTGAACATCCACTTCGACAGCACGACCTTCTGCTGGTTGCCGCCCGAGAGCCGCCCCGTGATCGCCGCGACGCTGGGCGCCTTGATGTTCATCTTGTAGCGGTACGAATCGGCGACCTTGTACTCGCGGTACCGGTCGACGACGCCCAGGCGCGCGAGACGGGCGAGGGCGGATGCCGAGACGTTGACCTGGATGTCGCCGATGAGGTTCAGACCGTACTTCTTGCGGTCTTCGGTGGCGTACGCGATGCCGTGCTTGATCGCGGCGTCGACCGTGCGCACGTCGATGGCCTTACCGTTCTTGTAGACCTCGCCCGAGATGCCGGTGCCGTACATGCGCCCGAAGATGCTCATCGCGAGCTCGGTGCGGCCGGCGCCCATGAGACCGGCGAAGCCGACGATCTCTCCCGCGCGCACCATGAACGAGGCGTCGTCGATGACCACGCGCTCGGTGTCGACCGGGTGGTGAACGGTCCAGTTCTCGACGCGGAACAGCTCTTCGCCGATGTCGGGCTCGCGCGGCGGGAAGAGGCTGTTCAGGTCGCGACCGACCATGACGCGGATGATGCGCCCCTCGTCGGTCTCGGGGTCGTCCCGCATCATCGTCTCGATCGTGCGACCGTCGCGGATGATGGTGATGCGGTCCGAGATTCGCAGCACCTCTTTGAGCTTGTGGCTGATGATGATGCAGGTGATGCCCTGCGCGCGCAGCTGGTCGATGAGGTCGAGCAGGTGCGCGGAGTCGTCGTCGTTGAGCGCGGCGGTCGGCTCGTCGAGGATGAGGAGCTTGACCTCTTTGGCCAGCGCCTTGGCGATCTCGACGAGCTGCTGCTTGCCGACGCCGAGCTCGAAGATCTTCGTCGCCGGGTTCTCGCGCAAACCCACGCGCTTGAGCAGTTCGGCGGCGGCGGTATTGGTGGCGTTCCAGTCGATGACGCCGCGGCGCGACTTCTCGTTGCCGAGGAAGATGTTCTCGGCGATCGAGAGGTACGGGCTCAGCGCCAGCTCCTGGTGGATGATGACGATGCCGGCGGCCTCGCTGTCGTTGATCGAGCGGAAGGCCATCTGCTCGCCCTCGAGGGTGATCGTCCCGTCGAAGCTGCCGGTCGGGTAGACGCCGCTCAGCACCTTCATGAGCGTCGACTTGCCCGCGCCGTTCTCGCCGCAGACGGCGTGCACCTCACCCCGGTACACGTCGATCGACACGTCGGCCAGGGCCGGCACGCCGTTGAACGACTTCGAGATCCCCGACATACGCAGGATCGGTTCGGTCATGGTGTGTCCCTCTCCCGCCCCTCCGGGCGGCTGTTCGGCTCCACCGCCCGCAGGCGGCTCTACTGCTCCGCCGCCCGAAGGCGGCACGGGGAGCGGCGGGGCGGGCGAACCCGCCCCGCCGCAGAGTGGATCAGAGCCCGACGTCGGAGGCCTTGAGGAAGCCCGAGTCGATGAGCTTGGACTGCACGTCGTCCTTGACGACGACCTCGGGCGTCAGCAGGTACGAGGGCACGACCTTCTTGCCGTTGTCGTAGGTCTTGGTGTCGTTGACCTCGACGGTCTTGCCGTCCTTGATCTCCTGGATCATCGTGAAGACGCGGTCACCCAGCGCGCGGGTGTCCTTCCAGACGGTCATCGACTGCGTGCCGTCCAGGATCGCCTTGACGTTGGCCTTGTCGGCGTCCTGACCCGTGATGATCGGGTAGTCGGCACCGGCGGTGTAGCCGGCCGACTTCAGCGAGGCCTCGATGCCGATGGCCAGGCTGTCGTTGGGCGAGAGCACCACGTTGACCTTCTTGCCGTCGCCGTAGAACGACGACAGACGGTTGTCCATCTCGGCCTGGGCCTTGTCGGACGCCCAGCCCTGGATGCCGATCGACGCCCACGCGTCGTCGTTCGCGGGCGACTTACCGCTGGGGACGACCAGCTTGCCGCTGTCGACGTAGGGCTTGAGCACGTCCCACGCACCGGCGAAGAAGAACTTGGCGTTGTTGTCGTCGGGGCTGCCGGCGAAGGGCTCGAGGTTGAAGGGGCCCTTGCCGTCCTTCAGGCCGAGCTGGTCTTCGATGAACTGGCCCTGCAGGGTGCCGACCTTGTAGTTGTCGAAGGTGGCGTAGTAGTCGACGTTCTCGCTGCCGTTGATGAGACGGTCGTAGGCGATGACGGTGGCGTTCTGCGACTTGGCCTCTTCGAGCACCGGGCCGAGGGTCGAGCCGTCGATCGCGGCGATCACGAGGATCTTCGCGCCGCCCGAGATCTGGTTCTGGATCTGGCTGATCTGCTGGTCGGTCTTGTTGTCGGCGTACTGCAGGTCGACCGTGCAGCCGGCATCCGTCAGCTTCTTCTGCAGCTGCTCGCCGTCGTTGATCCAGCGCTCCAGGCTGCGGGTCGGCATCGCGATGCCGACGTTGCACTCTCCGGTTCCGCCGGAGGCAGCGGCGCCGCCGCCGTCGGCCGGACGGGTGGAGCTGCAGGCTCCGAGACCCACCGCGAGAGCGGCGATGGCCGCTCCGGTCAAGATTTTCTTCAGCATGTGATCTGCGTTCCTCTCTGAACTGCAGGGACCCTCATGGTCGTACCCGCGCCCTCCCCGGCGTCGGATCGGGTACGTCGTCGTCCCGGCTGTGTGACCCGTCGAATTATGACGGCTCCGAAAAAATATCCACCCGGTGGGGTTTTGTCTATAGCCACGTCAAAATTACGCACACCGTGACCTGAGCGTGATTTTCGGCCCGGCGCAGGCATCGGACAGCGGCCTCGACGAGGCCGGTCAGCGCGTGTCGTGGTCGCGCCCGGACCACAGGTCGCCGCACTCCACGAGCTCGGCGTCTTGCGCGATGAGGTACGGCCGCGCCCCGATGTCGCCGCGGACCGACGCCGCCAGCGGCGCCCAGTGCGCTCGGCCGAGCAGCACCGGATGCCCCGGCGCGCCCTCGTAAGTCGCCTGCGCGAGGGCGTCGGGCGCGGCCCGTCGGGCGAGACGCGCCACTGCCGCGGGCGACACCTCCGGAGTGTCGACGGGCAGCACGACGACGGCGGTCGAGGTTCCGGATGCCAGCGCTCCGAGCCCCGCGCGCAGAGACGCCGCCATGCCCGTGGCCCAGTCGTCGACCCGTACGATCCGGGCGCTCGGGGGCACGAGGGGGGCCGCCTCGTCGGCCGCCGCGCCGAGTGCGACGACGACCTCGCGGCATCCACCCTCGACGAGGGCACGCACCGCGAGGGCCAGCCACGGGGCGCCTGCGGAGGTGCGCGCGAGGGCCTTGGGGCCGCCGAAGCGCCGCCCGGCACCGGCCGCCAGCACGAGCCCCGACGTCGGCACGGGAGGGTCGGTGGCCATGGTCACGACAGCGTAGCGTGCGCGAAACACGCCCCGACTACCGTCGCCGACATGCTCGAACTGGCCGCCGATCTGGTGCCGCTGCTGGCGGCCGACGTGCCCGTCGCGGCGGTCACGGTGACCGCTGTCGTGCGCAGCGCACCGCGCGGAGTGGGGGCGACGCTCGCCGTCACCCGCGACGCGCGCGTGATCGGATCGATCTCGGGCGGGTGCGTCGAGAACGACGCGGTCATGCTCGGCCTCGACGCTCTGCGCACCGGCTCGGTGCGTCGCGCGCGCTTCGGTTTCACCGACGACGGCACCGTCACCCCGATCGCGGCCGGGCTCGCATGCGGCGGGGCCGTCGACGTCGTCGCCTACCCGGTCGAGGCGTCCGCCCTGCCCGCCCTCGAGGCCGCACGCGCCGGACGCGAAGCCACCGTGCACCTCACCCTCGACGGAGACCCCCTCGTGCTGCACCGGCCGGCGCTCCCCCGCCTGCTGGTCCTGGGCGCGGGCGAGCACGCCGCGGCGCTCTGCCGGCTGGGTGCCGCGGCGGGCTTCGCCGTGACCGTCTGCGACGACTGGGCGCTGCTGGTGACGGCCGAGCGCTTCCCCGACGCGAGCGAGCTCGTCGTCGCCGCACCCCACGAGTTCCTCGCCGCGCTCGACGACGTCGATGAGCGCACCGCCGTCTGCGTGCTCACCCACGACGAACGCCTCGACGTCCCCGCCCTCGCCACCGCACTGCGCATGCCGGTGGGCTTCGTCGGCGCGATGGGCGCGCGGGCGACCGTCGCGCGACGCGCGGCGCTGCTGCGCGCGGCGGGGGTGACCGACGCGGAGCTCGCCCGGCTGCACTCCCCCCTCGGCCTCGACCTCGGCGGACGCACGCCCGAAGAGACCGCCCTGTCGGTGATCGCCGAGATCGTCGCGAGCCGCAACCAGGCGAGCGCCCGCCCGCTCCGCGAAGGACGCGGGCCGCACCTCCACGCCGTCAGCGACACGGATGCCGAGGCGGTCGCCGCCTCGTGCGCGGTGAGGATCGCGTGAGCATCGTCGTCGTGACGGGCGCGGTCGCCGTGCTCGAAGGACCCGGTCGCGTGCGCACCGGCGACGTCGTCATCGACGACGGGATCGTGGTCGAGTCCGCGGACACCACCGGAGCGCGCATCATCGACGCCACGGGCTGCGTGGTGACGGCCGGACTCGTCAACGCCCACCACCACCTGCTGCAGACGGCGTTCCGCACGCTGCCGGGCACGCGCGGCCTCCCGATGCGCGAGTGGCTGCCCGCGATGGCCGCGGCCTACGGTGCCGCGGGCGTCGACCCCGAACTGACCGGACTCGCGGCGAGCGCGGGTCTCGCCGAGGCCCTGCTGAGCGGAGTGACCACGGTCGCCGACCACCACCTGACGTGGCCGGAGGGCGCCGACCACGTCGGCATGGCACGCGCCGCGGCCGCCGCCGCAGCCGACCTCGGGGCCCGGCTCGTGTTCGTGCGCGGCGCCGCTCGCGACGACCCCCAAGAGGCCGCCGCCTCTGCCGAAGCGATCGTCGAGGCCCTCGTCGCCGAACGCCCCGACGGGGTCAGCATCGACGGCATGCTGCAGGTCGCCGTGGGCCCGGCCGGCGTGCACAGCGACCCGCGCGAGACCTTCGACCTGCTCGGCGAGGTCGCGCGACGCCACGGACTGCGGCGCCGCACCCAGGCCAACGAGGTCGTCGACGTCGAGGTCGCCCTCGAGCGCTACGGCCGGCGGCCGATCGACCTGCTGCAGGACTGGGGGTGGGTGGATGCCGATGTGACGCTCGCTCACCTGTGCGACGTCACCGCCGACGAGATCTCGCGCCTCGCGGCCGCCGGAGTCACGGCGACGCACGCCCCCGGCTGCGATGTGCCCATGGGCTGGGGCGTCGCCCCTGTCCGACGCCTGCTCGACGCCGGCATCCCGGTGGGCCTCGGCACGAGCGGCGGCGGCAGCAACGACGCCGGGCATCTGCTGGCCGATGCGCGCCTGGCGATGCAGGTCTCGGCCCTGGTGGGCCCGCAGCTGCCGGCATCCGAGGTTCTGACGATGGCGACGGCGGGCTCGGCCGACGGACTCGGCCGACCCGAACTGGGCCGACTCACCCCCGGGTCGGCGGGCGACGTGTGCGTCTGGGACGTGTCGGGAGTCGCCGACGCGGGCGTGGCCGATCCGATCGCCGGACTGCTGTGGGCTGCGCCCGGGCGCCGACCGCGCACGGTGATCGTGGGCGGTCGGGTCGTCGTCGACGAGGCGCGACTGGTCGACGCCGACGAGGCCGAGATCGTCGCCCGGCTGTTCGAGAGGGTGGGACGATGACGACCATGGCCCCCGCGATTTCCGCCGAGACGACGCCCACGAGCGAAGAGCGCCTCGGCGCCCACCTGCGCGGACTCCGCAAGGCGCGCGGCCTCACCCTCACCCAGCTCGCCGAAGCGGCCACCCTGTCGCACCCCTTCCTCAGCCAGCTCGAGCGCGGCCTCGCCCGCCCCAGCATGGCCAGCCTCGAGAGGCTCGCCCGCGCCCTCGGCACGAGCCGCGTCGAACTGATCGCCGCCTCGGAGCCCCCGCGCGCCGACCACGACGCGCAGCCCTCGTTCGTCGCCGCGGGTGAAGGCGTCGTCGGCCCCTACGCCGAGGGCACCGCCCGCCTGCTGGCCGAGGGACCCCGGCGCTTCGAACCGCTGGAGTTCACCGGCTCGAACGATCAGCCCGGCGATCACTACGTTCACGACGAAGACGAGTTCCTCACCGTGCTCGAGGGCTCGGTCGTGATCTCGTTCGGTCCCTTCGGCGAGCGCACGCTGCACGTCGGCGACTCCGTCTACTGCCGGTCGGGCACACCGCACCGCTGGCACTCGCCCGGCGGGCGCACCTACCGCCTTCTCATCGTCAAAGAGGTCGTGCACGGCGACGGCGCCGACGACGCGACCGACGTCTAGCGAACAGGAGTTCTCGTGAGTGCAGGGGTGACCTTCGACGCGGTGGTCCGCGAGAGGCGCGACGCCGCCGACGGCGTGATCGTGCTCGACCTCGAGCGCGCGACCGGCACCCTGCCGCACTGGTCACCCGGGGCGCACATCGACGTCGTGCTGCCGGGCGGCATCGAGCGCCAGTACTCGCTGTGCGGGTCGCCCACCGCCCGCGGCACGTGGCGCATCGGCGTGCTGCGCGAGCGCGAGGGCTCGGTGTGGCTGCACGAGAACGCACAGGTCGGAGAGACCCTGCGCGTGCGGGGACCGGCCAACCACTTCCTCTTCGCCCCCACCGCGGGGCGGTCGTACGTCTTCGTCGCCGGGGGCATCGGCATCACCCCGATCCTGCCCATGCTCGAGGCGGCGGAGGCCGCGGGAACGACGTGGACCCTGCTGTACACCGGGCGCTCACGGCGCACGATGGCGTTCGTCGACGAGCTCGAGCAAAGCTACGGCGATCGCGTCGAGGTCTTCGCCGCCGACGAGGGGCGCCGCCTCGACCTCGGTGCGCGGTTCGCCACCCCCGTCGCGCGCGAGGTCGTCTACGCGTGCGGGCCCGCTCGGCTGCTCGAGGGACTGGATGCCGCCATGGCCGGCTGGCCGCGCGGGAGCCTGCACGTCGAGCGTTTCGAGGCCAAGGTGCTCGGCCCGCCGGTGTGGGCGGAGCCGTTCGAGGTCGACCTGATGATGTCGGGCCTCACAGTGACAGTCCCGCCCGAGCGCTCGATCCTCGACGTGGTGGAGGAGCAGGGCATCGTCGTGCCCTCCAGCTGCCGCGTCGGCACGTGCGGAACGTGCGAGGTCGCTGTCATCGACGGCGACATCGAGCACCGCGACTCGGTGCTGTCACCCGAGGAGCAGGACGCCAACCGCACGATGATGCCGTGCGTCTCGCGCGCGGCCTGCCCGCGGATCACGCTCGAACTGTAGGGCCATAGGTCCCTGAGCCCGCACCGAGGTCCCTGAGCCTGTTCCGAGGTCCCTGAGCCCGTTCCGAGGTCCCTGAGCCCGTACCGAGGTCCCTGAGCCTGTCGAAGGGACCGGTACCCACAGCTGACCCCGGAGGCTTCGACAGGCTCAGCCACCTGGGTCGAGGCCCCGCGCTGTACCGAGGTCCCTGAGCCTGTCGAAGGGACCGCCGCCCAGAGCCGCGCCCGGAGGCTTCGACACGCTCAGTCACCTGGGTCGAGGTCCCGCGCTGTACCGAGGTCCCTGAGCTTGTCGAAGGGATCGCCGCCCACAGCCGCGCCCGGAGGCTTCGACAAGCTCAGCCACCTGGGTCGAGGTCCCGCGCTGTACCGAGGTCCCTGAGCTTGTCGAAGGGACCGGTACCCACAGCCACGCCCGGAGGCTTCGACACGCTCAGCCACCTGGGTCGAGGTCCCGCGCTGTACCGAGGGCCCTGAGCCTGTCGAAGGGACCGGTGCCCACAGCCGCGCCCGGAGGCTTCGACACGCTCAGCCACCTGGGGAGAGCCCCGCCTGTCCGACAACTTTGTCGAGAGGGTCATGCGGGGGAAATACAGCGGAAACGCATCGTTCCTAGCATCGGATCATCGCCGGATGTTGGTCACACCAACACTGACGCAGCCGCCACAAGCGGCTCGGCCCCACTGATGTGGCTCCCGTCTTGCGCTTGTCTTCTCGACTTCTCCGGAGGCCCTCGTGTCTGCCGCTCCACCCGTCTCGATCGCCGCACTGCGCGGCGTGCGCCTGACCTCGGGCGCGCTCGTCGACATCGCGCTCGACGGCGACGAGGTGCTCGCGGTGGTTCCCGCCGGCAGCCCCCTCCCCGACACCGACGGCGAGGTGCTCGACCTCGACGGCTACCTCGTCACCGCCGCGGGCGCCGAGCCCCACGCCCACCTCGACAAGTCGCAGTCGTGGGACGCCATCCAGCCCGCCTTCGGCGACCTCGAGCGTGCCATCGAGAGCTGGCACGCCTTTGCGGCGACCCTCGACGAGGACGACACGCTGCGGCGCGCACGCTCCACGGCGGTGCGCATGTTGGCATCCGGGATCACCTCCGTCCGCACGCACGTCGATCTGCTGCGCGGCGACGACGCTCTGGTCGGCGTGCGCGCCCTGGTGCGCCTGCGCGAAGAGCTCGACGGTCTCATGGACATCGAGCTCGTCGCCCTCGGGGGTCCGAACATCCCGGATGCCGTGTTCGAGGCGGCCCTCGACGCGGGAGTCGACCTGGTCGGAGGCGCACCCCACCTGGCCGACGACCCGATCGCCGACCTCGAGCGGCTGATCGCGCTCGCCCGTCGTCGCGACGTGGGTCTCGACCTGCACACCGACGAGAGCCTCGCCGGCGCCGACACCCTCACCGCGTACGCCCGCCTGGTCGCCGGGTGGGACCGCCCGTGCACCGCCGGTCACTGCGTGCGCCTCAGCATGATGCCGGCCACCGACCTCGCCGCGCTGGCCGACGAGGTGCGCGCGGCCGACATCGGCGTGATCGCCCTGCCCATCACCAACCTGTACCTGCAGGGATGGGAGGCCGACCACGCCGTGCCGCGCGGCATCGCCCCGATCGGCCGCCTCAAGGCCGCGGGCGTTCGCGTCGCCGCCGGAGCCGACAACGTGCGCGACCCCTTCAACCCCGTCGGCCGGTGCGACCACCTCGAGACCGCCTCGCTGCTCGTCGCCGCCGGCCACCTGGCCCCCGCCGACGCCCTCGACGCCGTGACCGTGGGCGCCCGTGACGTCATGAACCTCCCCTTCGCGGGACCCGTGGCCGGCGCCCGCGCCGACCTCGTCGCCGTGCGCGCCGCCTCCCTCGGCGACGCCGTGGCCTTCGCCGACGCCGACCGCGTCGTGCTCCACCGGGGGCGACTCGTGAGCCGCACCACGGTGACCACCGTCACCGCCGTCCCCACCCCGACCGCCGCGCCCGCGACGGCCTCCTGACCACCCGAACGGAAAGCGAGCGCCCCCGTGACCTTGGCCTCCCCCGCTCCCGCAGACGTCGCGGCATCCACCGCCCCTCTGCTGGACTTCCGCAACGTCGCCATGACGTTCCCCAACGGCACCACCGCCCTCTCCGGCGTCGACCTCACCGTCGAACGCGGCGAATTCGTCAGCGTCGTCGGCCCCTCGGGCTGCGGCAAGTCGACCCTGCTTCGCATCGCCTCGGGTCTCGAGACCGCGAGCGAAGGAACCGCCTCCGTCGCCACCGACCGCATCGGCTACGTCTTCCAGGACGCCACGCTTCTGCCCTGGCGCGACGTGCAGGCCAACGTCGAGCTGCTGGCCGAGCTCAACTGGCAGCCCAAGCGCGTGCGCACCCCCAAGGCGAAGTGGGCGATCGAGCTCGTCGGCCTCAAGGGTTTCGAGAAGCACCTGCCCAAGCAGATGTCGGGCGGCATGAAGATGCGCGCCTCGCTCGCGCGCTCGCTCACGCTCGACCCCGAACTGTTCCTCTTCGACGAGCCGTTCGGCGCCCTCGACGAAATCACCCGCGAGCGTCTGAACGACGAGCTGCTCAAGATCTTCGTCGCCCAGAAGTTCGGCGGACTCTTCATCACCCACTCGGTCTCCGAGGCCATCTACCTCTCCACCAAGGTCGTCGTGATGTCGGGTCGCCCCGGCCACCTCGTCGACACCTTCGAAGTCCCCTTCGACATGCCCCGCGACCCCGAGATCCGCTACACCGCGGAATTCGCCAAGCTCGTCGGCGAGGTCTCCCACGCCCTCCGGGAAGGACACTCATGAGCACCACGTCTGCAGAACCCGTCGTCACCGAGACGTCGGAGCCCACGGCATCCGTTCCGCCCGTCCAGCCGCCCGCACCCCGCACCACGGCGACCCGCCGCCGCGGCTTCGGTGCGCGCGTCGCCATGATCCTGCCGCCGTTGGGCGTGCTGGTCGTGCTGCTGGGCGCCTGGTACGGCATCTCGATCGCGCTGGCCGCCTCGGGCAAGGGCTTTCTCATGCCCATGCCGCACGAGATGTTCACCCTGGGCTTCTTCGACCCGCAGGTGGGTGCCGACATCTGGGTGGCGCTGTTCCGCACCACCGGCGTCGCCCTCACCGGCCTCGCGATCGCGATGGTCATCGGCATCGGCTGGGCCATCGCCATGTCGCTCGCCCGCTGGGTCGAGCGCTCGACCTACGCCTACGCCGTGATGCTCCAGTGCATCCCGATCCTCGCCCTGGTGCCGTTGGTCGGCTTCTGGTTCGGCTACGAGTTCCTCGCCCGCGTCATCGTCTGCGTGCTCATCGCGCTGTTCCCGATGGTGTCGAACACCCTGTTCGGCCTGCAGTCGGTCGACAAGTCGCAGCGCGAGCTGTTCCGCCTGCAGAAGGCGAACAAGTGGACGGTACTCACCAAGCTCACCCTCCCCGCAGCGCTGCCCTCGATCTTCGTCGGCATGCGCACCTCGGCGGGCCTGTCGGTCATCGGCGCGATCGTCGGCGACTACTTCTTCCGCCGCGGCGAGCCGGGCATCGGCTCGCTCATCTCCAACTACCAGTCGCGCCTGCAGAGCGCCGAGCTGTTCGCCGCAATTCTCGCGGCCTGCCTCCTCGGCGTCGTCATCTTCGCCCTGTTCGGCTGGCTGTCGAAAGTGGCCGTCGGCCGCTGGTACGACAGCACCCTCTAGGCCCCCAGATCCCGGATGCCACAGCCCCTCCCGCGCGAGAGTGCGGGAGGCGGCATCCGGAGTACCCGAAAACACCCGCACCCGAGAGCTCCACCCGTCACAGAAAGCGAACCAGCATGCAGCGCTCCACCCTTCTTCGCGGCACCGCCGTCACCGGCGCCGTCGCGATCGCCCTCACGCTGACTTCCTGCGCCGGCAGCGCAGCGGAAAGCGCCCCCGCCGCCACCGACATGGCGATCGGCTCGGTCGACCTGTCGGCCGACTGCCCCTCGACCATCGTCGTGCAGACCGACTGGAACCCCGAAGCCGAGCACGGTCACCTCTACGAGATGATCAAGGACAACTACACGATCGACGCCAACACCAAGGCCGTCACCGGCCCGCTCATGGCGGACGGCGGATACACCGGCGTCAACCTCGAGATCCGCGCCGGTGGTCCCGCGATCGGCTTCCAGACCGTGTCGGCCCAGATGTACCAGGACGACAAGATCACCCTCGGCTACGTCAGCACCGACGAGGCGATCCAGCTCTCGGGCACCACGCCCACCAAGGCCGTGTTCGCACCGCTCGACATCAGCCCGACCATGGTCATGTGGGACCCCGCGACCTACCCGAACGTCAAGACGATCGACGACGTCAAGGGCGCCCTGACGGCGACCGGCGGCGTGTGGCGCTACTTCGACGGCTCGGCCTACATCGAGTACCTCAAGAGCGCGGGCCTGGCCGACTCGGCGATCCTCGACGGCTCGTACGACGGCACCCCGTCGAACTTCGTCGCCGCCGGCGGCAAGGACATGCAGCAGGGCTTCGCCTCGGCCGAGCCGTACGTGTACCAGAACGAGGTGTCGGCGTGGGGCAAGCCCGTCGACTTCGCGCTGATCCACGACGCCGGATGGCAGACGTACCAGTCGTCGATGTCGGTCAAGGCCGACAAATTCGACGAGCTGTCGCCCTGCCTCAGCAAGCTCGTGCCCGTGCTGCAGAAGGCCGGCGTGGACTACTACAAGGACCCGAAGGCCGCCAACGACCTCATCCTGAAGCTCGTCGACGAGTACGCGACCGGCTGGACCTACACCCAGGGCGTGGCCGACTACTCGGTCAAGACGCAGGTCGACCTCGGCCTCGTCGGTGACGGCCCCGACTCCACCTACGGCAACTTCGACGACGCCCGCTTCGCGGACTTCTTCTCCAAGGCCAGCAAGGTGTACACCGACCTCGGCACCCCGCCGGCATCGGGCTACACCCCCGCCGACCTGTACACGAACGAGTTCATCGACTCCTCGATCTCGTTCTGACCCGCCGGGCCCGGTCCGCCTCGTGCGGGCCGGGCCGCCGGTCGCCGAACCCAGGTCCCTGAGAACCCAGGTCCCTGAGCTTGTCGAAGGGCCCGAACCCGGCATCACGCCGAACCAGGTCCCTGAGCTTGTCGAAGGGACCGCGCCCAGCGGAGATCGGTGGCTTCGACAGGCTCAGCCACCTGCCGACCGCGACCCCGCATCACGCCCGGTGGCTTCGACAGGCTCAGCCACCTCCCGACCGCAACCCCGCAACACACCCGGTGGCTTCGACAGGCTCAGCCACCTCCCGACCGCAACCCCGCAACACACCCGGTGGCTTCGACAGGCTCAGCCACCTCCCAAACCCCTCGGCATCCGCCCCATCGTTCCACCCGGAGACACCCCCATGAGCGACACCGCCACCCGCGTCCTCTCCCTCGAGGACGAACTGCTCGACCTGCTCGGCCCCGCGGCCGTGAGCACCGAACCGCGCGTGCGCGAACGCGCCAGCGTCGACGGCTCGCCGATGTCGCCGATCATCGCCGCGAAGCTTCCGCTGGGCCTGGCCGACCTCGTCGTCTTCGCCGCGGATGCCGGGCAGATCGCCACCGCCGTCGCCGCCGCCGCGCGACACGGGGTGCCGATCACGGTGCGCGGCAAGGGCACCGGCAACTACGGCCAGGCGATCCCCATGCAGGGCGGTCTCGTGATCGACACCACCCGCGCCAAGGCGATCGTCGAGGTCGGCGACGGCTTCATCACCGCCGAAGCCGGCACCCCGATGGTCATGCTCGAGCAGGCCGCGTGGGCGAGCGGCCAGGCCCTGTGGATGTACCCCTCGACCGCGCAGTCGACGATCGGCGGCTTCCTCTCCGGCGGATCCGGCGGCACCGGGTCGATCGAGCACGGCTCGAACGACCGCGGCTTCGTCGCCGCCCTCGACGTCGTGCACGCCGACGGCAGCGCCGAGATCCTCCACGTCGAGGGCGACGAGGCCCAGAAGTACGTGCACAACTACGGCACCGCGGGCGTGATCGTGCGCGCGACCGTCCGCCTCGAGCCCCTGCGTGAGTGGCGAGGGCTGTGGGCGAGCTTCCCCGACTTCGCCGGCACCCTCTCGGTCGTGCAGACGATCGGCAACCTCACCCCGACCCCGCGCCTGGTCTCGGGCGACGGCGTCGAGATCTCGGCGGCCCTTCCCGCCGACGAGGCGATCCCCGAGGGGCGCTCGAGCCTGCGTGCGATCATCGACGCCTCGCTCATCGACGAAGTCACCGCGATCATCGAGGGTGCGGGAGGCCGCGTCGAGGCGGTGCGCGAGGGCCCGCAGGCGAGCATCCGCCTGTCGATGCTCAGCTACAACCACCCCATCGAGTGGTACCAGAAGAGCCAGCCGCACGAGGTGTTCCACCTCGAGGTCGCGGGCGCTCCGCTGGCCGACGACATCGAGGCCGTCGAGTCGGTGTTCGCGGGCGGCAAGCTCCACATCGAGTCGACGAAGGCCTTCCCGATCGGCATGCTCGCGGCCCCCTACGTGAGCGAGGAAGACGTGTACCGCGGCATCGCCGAGCTCAACGCGATCGGTGTCGGCGTGCACAACCCGCACCAGTGGAACGTCGACTTCAACGTCGAGCAGACCGCCGAGACCGCCGCCCTCACCGACCCGAACGGCCTGCTGAACCCCGGCAAGCTCAACCCCGACTACACCGGAGCGCGCAAGGGAGCGATCATCTCATGACCCGTCTGCTGGCCGAACTGAGCGGCCCCGCGGCCGCCGAGGCCCTCACCGATAAGTCCATCATCGTGCTGCCCACCGGCGCGATCGAGCATCACGGCCCGCACCTGCCCCTGGCGACGGATGCCATCGTGGCCGAGGCCTCGGCCACCGCCGCCGTCGCGCGCGCCGCCGCGCAAGGCCTCGACGTGTGGCAGCTGCCGACGCTGTCGATCACGAAGTCCGACGAGCACTCCTGGGCGCCGGGCACCCTGTGGCTGACGCCCGAGACGATGATGCAGACGATCGTCGACATCGGCCGGTCGCTGCTGACCACCCGCGCCCGCACGCTGGTGTTCCTCAACGGCCACGGCGGCAACGTCGCCCTGCTCAACGTCGCCAACCGCGAGCTGCGTCGCCGCTTCGGCCTGCGCACGTTCTTCATGCCCGCGGCCCGCGTGCCCTCGTTCGACGGCACCGACGGCGGACCCGACGAGCACGGCACGGGCATCCACGCCGGTCACGGCGAGACGAGCATGATCATGCACCTGCGTCCCGAACTCGTCGATCCGTCGACCTTCGAGGCCACCGTGCCCGCGCACATCGGCGACTTCCGCCACATCGGCTTCAACGGCAAGCCCGTGACCTTCGGGTGGCTCTCGAACGACTTCGGTCCTACGGGGGTGCTCGGCGACCCGACCGGCGCGAACGCCGCCCACGGAGCGCAGCTGTTCGAAGACAGCGTGTCGTTCGTCGTCGAAGCGCTCGAGGAGATCAGCCGATTCGACTACACCGCGTGAGTCGCTCGGGGCGGGCACGACTCCTGCATATGCGGCGGTTCCCTGAAGTATTCGGCCCGGCAGGCCCGTTCTGCAGGAGTTGTGCAGCGCCCGGGTCGGATCCGATTCCGGATGCCGCGGTCTCGGCGGTGCGCGCATGAGCGTCGCCGCCGAGACCGGCCAGGGCGTCCACGCCTACGGCCAGGTGCTGCGCCTGCCCGGGGCCCGCAGCTTCGTCGCCGCCGGGATCCTCGCGCGCTTCCCCCGCGCGACGCTGTCGCTCGGCATCATCCTGCTGGTGTCGGCCGCGACCGGCAGCTTCGCCTCGGCCGGGCTCGTCGTCGCACCCCTCGTCGGAGGCATGGCGATCGCGGCACCCCTGTGGTCGTCGCGCATGGACCGCCACGGCCAGGCCCGCGTGATCATGGTGTCACTCGGATGCCTCGTGCTCGCGGCATCCGCCCTGCTCGTCCTCGTGCTCACCGATGCGCCGTTCTGGACGTGGCTCGTGGCCGCATTCGTCACGGGGGCGGCGACCCCCGACCTCACCTCGGCCGTCCGCGCACGGTGGACCGTGCTCGCCCCGCCGGCGCAGCGGACACCCGCGCTAGCCCTCGAGACGATCGCCGACCAGATGGTGTTCATCTCGGGGCCGCCCGCGATCACCGCCGTTGCCGCCGCCGTCGACCCCGCGGTGGCGGTTCTCGGCTCGCTCGGGCTCGGGCTCATCGGAGGCGTGTGGCTCGCCGCGCAGCGCGGCACGCAGCCAGCTCCGGCGCCGCACGCCCCGCGGCGCGGCATCGTGCTGCCTCCCGCCGGGGTCATTCCGATCGCTGTGGCCTGCATCGCCTTGGGCGGAGTCTTCGGGGCCTTCGACGTCAGCCTCGTCGGGTGGGCCGAGCTGAGCGAACGGCCGTGGCTCGCGGGCCCGGCGTTCAGTGCCCTGGCCGTGGCGATCGCGATCGGGTCCGTCGTGACCGGAGCCCGCACGTGGAAGCTCTCCCCCGCCGCGCGGTACATCCTCTTCGCGGCGCTGGCCTTCGCCGTCGCCCTCGCCCTGCCGTTCGCGCAGGGCTCTGCTCCGGTGCTGTTCGGGGTGATCCTGCTGCTCGGGCTCGCGGTGTCGCCGGTGATGGTGTCGGGCATCCTCGTGGCATCCGCCCGCGCCCCCGAGGGCCGGGTGACCGAGACCCTCGCCTATCCGACCGCGGCGATGTCGCTCGGCGTGCCGATCGGCGGCGTGATCGCCGGGGCGGCCCTCGATTCGACGGGACCCGCCGCCGCTCTCGTCACGATCGCGGTGTCGCTGGCGAGCGCGGCGGCGATCGCCGCGGTGGGCGAGGCGCTGCTGCGGGTCGCGCGTTCCAAGTCGCGCGAGACTGCATCTCGCTGACAAGTCCGTTGCAGGCTGCAACCGGGATGTCAGCGAGATGCAGTCTCGGTGTGCGGCCAGGCGTGATCGCCCGACCCCGGCTGCAGATCGACCTCCGCGGTTCTCGATCGGGCAAGCCGGACGGCGACGAAGATGTGGCCGGCAACCGCCAGCGCGAGAAGAACCACGACGACGGCGGGCCTGAAGTCCGGGACGTCCGCACCGAGCGCGGAGAACACGATGAACGGCACGGTCACGCAGACGAGTGCGCTCAGACCGAGCGACATCAGAAAGAGCGTGACGGACAGAATTCGATCCTTCATGGCTTCCTCCGCACTCGTCGGTGAGGACGGTACCCGTAGCCAGGATGAGACAGCGACCATTTCACCCGCGGAGGTGCGGAAGGCCGCCCACGCACCCCATGGCACCGAAACCCGCTCAGGCGCCGTCTCAACTCTGGGAGAGGCGAGCACGATAACCGCGCCCGTACACTTCGACGCATGGGGGCGCAGCGCACGGCGACGACGATCGGCATCGGCGTGCTGGCGGTGATCCTGACGGCGTGCACGCCGCCGCCCGGGCCGCTGATCGATGCGGTCCGCCCGTCAGCCAGTGCCCGCGCGACCCCCGAGACGCCGTCGACGCCCGCGCCGCTCGTCGATGCAAGGCCATGCGACGCAGTGGCTCCGGTGCACGCCGTGGCCGATCCGGCGGATCCGGAGCAGTTGGGCGGGAAGACGCTCGAGATCCCGGTCGACCGCGGCCTGCTCGACACCGCCTCGGGAGAAGCGGTGCTGAACGCCGAGGGTGTTCCGGTAGCGTACCGAGTGGCTCCCGGCGATGTGTTCTCGACCATCGCGGCGCGGTTCTGCGTGGCCGAAGACTGGCTGTTGATCGTGAACCACGCCCGCCGCGACAACAACGGGCTGTACGCGGGCGACACCCTGAACCTCGACGCGCACACCATCTTCAGCGTCGGCGACCAGAACGGCGTGGTCTCCGACAACGTCTTCCCGCCGGAGTTCACCCTTCCGCCGCAGCGCTAGCGGGATCGACGGGCCGATTCGCGACGAAACGTGGTGCGGCCGCACAGCGCGCCGATAGCGTGAGGCGATGGATGCCGAGACCGTCGCTCAGCCGCTGGATGCGCCGCAGGTTTCGCGGTCGCGTGTCAGCCGTGGCCTGGTGTTGATCGTCGGGGTGATCTTGATCCCGATGGCGCTGAACATCATCTTCAACAGCTGGGGTCCCCTCACGCACGAGAGCGCCATGCGCATGGCGTTCGCCACGGTCGCCGGGCAGACGATCGCGATCCTGACCGTGGTCGTCACGCTCGCCGTGACCGCCCTGACCCGTCGCAGGCGTCAGCTGCCCACGTTCATCGTCATCGCCCTGCTCGTGTTCGGTGCGGCGTCGGCGACGATGGGCGCCGCGGCCGACACGCTCTCGTCACGCCTGACGATCGTCGACCAGGTGAGCCGCCTGAACCCCTGACGCCGTTCTGCACTCGGCGCGTTCTGGACACTCAACGAGCCAACGCGGCTTCCAGATGACGGAGCACCGAGACATGGCCGTCGTCGGGATGGAGGTCGAGCGTCGCGTGCGGGAGGGAAGCCTCAAGCATCCGGGCGTGAGCGGGAGGGATGACGCGGTCGCGCTCGCCCTGGACGAGCAGCACGGATGCCGAGACCTCCGCGAGCGCGACACCCCAGGGTCGGGTGAAGGCGAGGTCGTCGTCGATGAGACCCTCGGGCCCGTCGGCCTCGGCCGCGCCGGCGTCGACTCCCAGAGACGCCCATTCGCCCTGGAGGGCCGCGAAGTCGGCATCCACGAACTGCTCGGAATCGAACTCGTCGGTCTCGGCGAAACGGCGGCGGGAGCCTTCGCCCTCGACGGCCGACCGCAGCCCGCCCGGCGCCTGCATGCCGGCGAACCACGCCTCGTCGTCGGTGAACGGCGCGGGGCTCGCGAAGGTCACGACTTGGCCGACGAGCTCCGGCATCGCCGCCGCGCACGCGAGGGCGTGCGGGCCTCCGCCCGACGCGCCGACCGAGACGACGGATGCCACACCGAGGGCCTCGAGCACCGGAACGAGCCCCGCGGCGACGTCGGCGACGGTGCGGCCCGGCTGACGCGGCGACCCGGCGTAGGCGGGCCGGGCGACGGAGACGACGGCGAGCCCGTGCGCGTCAGCCGCCCGCTGCACCGGCGGCAGGATCGCGCCGGTCTGCGGCGACCCGTGGTGCCACAACAGCACATCGAGCCCCGCGACGTCGTCGACGGAGGTGTGGACGTCGAGCCCCGCGATGCGTCTGCGCATGCTCCCACGCTGTCACGGCGCGGCCTCGCGCGCGAGGGCGGGCGCGGGTCGCGGGTGCTCGCAGGCCTCTGAGCGTCCAGGAAACCCGGACGACCGGCGCGCGGGACGCGGCGTGTCGTGGACACTCAGCAGGAAAGGCGCGGGGTCAGAGGATGACGCCGAACTCCTCGGCCAGCGCGGGCAGCTCCTCGTGCAGCACGCGCGAGGCCTCGACCGCGAGCGGGTTGGTCGAGACGCCCCGGTCGTTGACGAGCTTTCCGCCGACGTAGACCTGCTGCAGGTTGCGCAGGCCGCAGGCGAGCACGTAGCTGCGCACGGGGTTCCACAGCGGTCCGATATCGGGAGTGCGCGGGTCGACGACCACGAAGTCGGCGAACTTGCCCACCTCGAGGCTGCCGACGCGGTCGTCGACGCCCATGATCTCGGCCCCGCCGAGAGTGTGCAGGCGCAGCACGCGCTCGGGCATCATCGACAGCGGGTCGTGGGTGCGGGCGCGCTGCATGAACATGCCCATGCGCATGTTCTGCCACGGGTCGGCGACGTCGGTGCAGGCCTGGTCGTCGAGGCCCATGCCGACCTTCATGCCCTGCTCGAGCATCTCGGGCACATGGGCGATGCCGGACGCCAGGCGCCCGTTCGACGCGGGCTGCCACGACATGGATGCGCCTCCCGCGGCGGCATCCGCGATGATCTCGGGCGTGGTCTGGATGAAGTGGCCGAACATCATGCCCGGACGCAGCGCTCCGGCGTTCTTGTACAGCTGGAACTTCGTCTGCTGGTGCTCGATCGCCTCGTAGGTCTCGAGGAAGTGCGCCTGGTTGGTCACGCCGAAGCGGTCCATGACGGCGACCTCGATCTCGGCGGCGTCGGGACGCGTCGACCACTGCACCTGGCCCATGATCGAGGCGCCGAGGGCGATGTCGGGATCCATCGCGAGCACGTGATCGAGCGAGGCCTCGAACCGCGCGAAGATCTCTTCGTCGGTGCCGACGGTGGCATCGAGAGCGATCGAGTCGACGAAGCGGAGCCCCGCGTCGTGGCATCCGTCGGCCTGCCGGGTGTGCCAGGCGTGATCGCGGAGCTGCCCGCCACCGTCGGCGCGCTTGCCCTCGACCATCGGCTCCCACGGCAGGAGCGGGTCGGTGAAGTTGTACGCCGTGGTCACGCCGTTGGCGAGGAAGTCGAGCGAGCCGTGCAGCGTGGCCCAGTAGATCTGGTCGGGCGAGGCGTTGTTGAGCACGCTGAACATCGACGTGCACCAGCCGTAGAGCGTCTGGTCGACGCCGAGCCCGCGCGAGCCGCTCGTGAAGAGGTGGCTGTGCGACGAGACGAAGCCCGGGGCGACGAACTTGCCGTCGACGTCGAGGATCTCGTCGGCCGTCGTGCCCGGCGCGGGGTCTCCGGCGCCGATCGCGATGATGCGTCCGTCCTCGACGAGCATGTAGCCGCGCTCGATGTAGCCGGGGTCGTCGGTGCCCGCGGGGACCGTGATGAGACGTGCGTTGGTGACCAGGAGCGACATGTTGATGACGGTAACAATGGCGTGTTTCCGCGGTGTTCCGGGCGTGGGGCGGGTTGTTTGCGGGGCGGCCGGAGCACACCCATGTCCCGAAAATGGCTGGCCGAACGGGCCCCAGACCGCACAAAGTGGGACATGACCCCGCCGAAAGTGGGACGAGGTCAGGCCCTCACGCGAACGCCGCCCGCACAGCCGGGGCGACCTGCGCGAGCACCTCGTCGCGCGCGGGAGTCGAGGGGAACACCAGGAACAGATGCGGCGCCCCCTCGCGCCGCACGAACTCGACCGGTACTCCCGAGGCCGCGAGCCGGTCGGCGTACTCCTCGGCCTCGTCCGACAAGGGGTCGACGGCGGCCGCGACGATCACGGCCGGCGCCGAACCGCCGAGCACCGCGGCCCGCAGGGGCGCTGCGTCGACGGGCACCCGGCGCGTGGCATCCGGAACGTACAGCCCCCAGTACCACTGCATCCCGCGCGCGGTGAGGGGCAGGTTCTCGGTGTGCGCGCGATAGCTCGGGCGCTCGGGATTCGGGGCGTCGAGCACGGGGCACAGCAGCACCTGCACGCGGATGCCGGGAGCTCGGCCATCGCGCGAGCGCAGGGCGAGCGCCGCCGCGAGGTTGCCGCCCGCGCTGTGTCCGGCGACGCCGAGTCGGGCGGGGTCGATGAGTCCGTCGGCCCCCGTCGCGGCGAAGCGCAGCGCGCGGTCGAGGTCGTCGAGCCCGGCCGGGAAGGGATGCTCGGGCGCGAGGCGGTAGTCGACGCTCAGCACCTGAGTTCCGGTCGCGAGAGCGAGGGCGCGGCACAGGGCGTCGTTGTTGTCGAGGTCGCCGGCGACCCATCCTCCGCCGTGGGCGAAGACGAGCGTTCCGCGGTGGCCGGCGCGCGGGCTGTAGAGGCGCAGGGCGAGACCGTCGGCGTCGAGGTCGATCGACTCGAGCGTCGCGTCGTCGGGTGAACGCACCCACGACGGGTTCGCACGCAGCTCGGCGATCCGCGCGGCGTCATCGCCGTCGGCATCCGTCGCCCCCGATGGGATCGTGCCCGCCTGAGCCGCCAGGCGTTCGAGGTGGGCGCGCACGGCGGCGTCGGTGATGGCGGGGTGGACGCTCACGGGTCTCCTGCGGGTCGGGGCTCACGGGCGCCGCAGGCGGCGCTGCCCCGAGCGTAAGACGCCGGATGCCGAGGGATCGGCTCTCGCGACGAAGCTTCACCCCGCCGAAACATCCATGTCGCCCCGCGCCTCCAGCATGAGCGCATGACCTCCCCCGAAGAGCGCGCCGCCGCGATCCTCGCCGCGCAGCGGTTCGTCGTGATCGGCACGGCCGATGCCGTCGGGCCCTGGACCGCCGCCGCCCAGTACCGCCTGCTGCCGGGCGGACTGTACGTCGAGTCCGACCTCGCGTCGCGGCATGCGCGGGCGATCGCGGCCTCGGGCGCGGCATCCGGGGTCGTGTACGACTCCTCCGCGGGGCTCGCCGACGCCGACGGGGTGCAGTTGTCGTTCCGGGCGAGGCAGGCGGATGCCGACCCGGCGGCCGTGCGCGAGGTGCTGGCCGCGCGTCTGGCTCGCGACGCCGTGACCGCCGCCGCACTCGACGACGAGGTCGCGGCGATCGTCAGGACTGCGCGCAAACGCCTGTACGTCTTGGAGGTCGAGCGCGCCTACGTCTTCGATCGCGACGCGTGGCGCACCCGCGGCACCGACGCGCGCCTCGAGGTGGACGCCGCGGCGGTGTGGCGGCTGCTGGATCGGACCTGACGAGCGTTACGCCCGCGAAACAGCGCCGTCGCCGCCGCGTTCGCCGCCGGGCGTACGGTGACCGCCAGGGCGACCCGACGCCCGCGGGAGGAGCGTCATGTCGCAGCGCGTCATCGTCACGGGAGGCTCCGGAGGCATCGGCGCCGCCATCGTCGCCCGATTCGCGGCCGATGGAGCCCGAGTCGCGGTGCTCGATCGTCGCGCCCCGACCGACGGCGCGGCATCCGCCTACTTCTCCGTCGACCTGCGTGACCCCCTCGACACGCGCCGCGCGGTCGGAGAGGCGATCACCGCGCTCGGCGGGGTCGACGTGCTCGTGAACTGCGCGGGGGTGTTCCAGCACGTGTCGTTGCTCGACATCACCGTCGACGACTGGGATCTCGTGCTCGACATCAACGCCCGCGCGACCCTCGTGACGATGCAGGCGGTCGCCCCGCTCATGCTCGAAGCGCGCGGCGGCACGATCGTGAACATCGCCAGCATGGCCGCCAAGCAGGGCGGCGGCGGAGAGGGGCACTACGCCGCGTCGAAGGCCGCGGTCGTCGCCCTCACCCGCGCCGGCGCGCAGGAATGGGGATGCCACGGCGTGCGCGTCAACGCCGTCTGCCCCGGCTACGTGCTCACCGACATGGGCGCCGACACCCGCTCCGAGGACGACGTGCGGGCGTGGAGCGCGAAGTCGCCGCTCGGCCGCCTCGGCGTGCCGGAAGACGTCGCGGGCGTCACCCACTTCCTCGCCTCCCCCGCGGGCGGGTACCTCACCGGGCAGGCGATCAACGTCACGGGCGGCATGATCATGCATTGAGCGGAGCCCGTGTCTGTGACCCCGCGTGACCGCTCTCCCGCTCGCACGCGGTGCGCGTGGTTACGGTAGCGAGCATGTCCGAGTACTTCGACCGCACCGCCGACAAGACGTACACCAAGGTGTACAAGACCGAGACCCCCGACATCCTCGCCGCGTTCGCCGCGTTCGATCAGGCCGTGTTCGCCCCCGAAGGGCGCGCGATCCCGCTGAAGTACCGCGAGCTGATCGCCCTGGCCGTCGGCATCACCACCCAGTGCGTGTACTGCATCGACGGACACTCGCAGAACGCCGTCACGGCCGGAGCGACCGAGGCCGAA
This sequence comes from Microbacterium sp. JC 701, assembly GCF_021026215.1. NCBI lineage: Bacteria > Bacillati > Actinomycetota > Actinomycetes > Micrococcales > Microbacteriaceae > Microbacterium > Microbacterium sp. JC 701. The sequence continues at coordinate 520,453 of NZ_JAJNCV010000001.1, read as the reverse complement.
CTCGCCGAAGCCGCGTGGGTCGCCACCGCCATCCGCGCCGGAGGCGGCTACGCCCACGGTCGCCTCGCCTTCAAGCTCGGCGAGGACGCCCGCCCGCACGAGCACTGACCATGACAGACGTCTCTCCCTCCGCGCCGGGTCCCCTCGAGATCGAGGCGCTGGAGTTCATCCGTGCGCTGATCCGCATCGACAGCGTCAACACCGGAGACGCCGCCACCATCGGAGACGGCGAGACCCGCGCGGCGCTCTTCGTGAAGCAGCGCCTCGACGAGGTCGGGTACGAGACGGTCCTGGTCGAGCCCCGCCCGGGGCGCGCGAGCGTGGTCGCCCGGCTGGCCGGTTCGGATCCGGATGCCGGCGCCCTCGTCGCCCACGCGCACCTCGACGTCGTCCCGGTCGACGCCGACGATTGGACGCACCCGCCGTTCGGCGCCGAGATCCACGACGGCCTGCTCTACGGTCGCGGGGCCGTCGATATGAAGGACTTCGCCGGCATGCTGCTGGCCATCGCCCGGGCGCTCCGCCGCGACGGGATCGTTCCGCGGCGCGACCTGATCTTCGCCTTCTTCGCCGACGAGGAAGCCGGTGGCGTCTGGGGCGCGCGGTGGCTCGTCGAGAACCGCCCCGAGCTGTTCGCCGGGGCGACCGAGGCGATCAGCGAGGTGGGCGGCTTCTCGATCCCCCTGCCCGACGACCGTCGTGCGTACCTCGTCGCGACCGCGGAGAAGGGCGTGACCGTCGCCACGCTGACCGCCCGCGGAGCGGCGGCGCACGGATCCCGACCCACCGCCGACAACGCGGTCGTGCGCCTCGCACGGGCCGTGGCCGCGGTCGGCGCACATCGCTTCCCCGTCGTGCGGACCGCGACGCTCGAGCGCTTCCTCGAGGTCTACGGACGCGCCAGCGGCGAGCCCCTCGACGGTGACGATCTGTCTCGCCTGGGGTTCTCGGCATCCGTCATCGACGCGGGAGCGCGCAACACGGTCTCGCCGACCGTGCTCACGGCCGGCGGCAAGATCAACGTCATCCCCGCCTCGGCGAGCGCGACGCTCGACGTGCGCGTGGTGCCCGGCCAGGCGGACGCGCTGCGCGACGAGCTCGCGGCCGTCGTCGGTGACGACATCGAGATCGCGTGGTCGCGGTACATCCCGGCGATCGAGGCTCCGGCCGAGGGGCGGCTGATGGACGTGCTGCAGCACGCCGTGACCGCCGAAGACCCCGACGGCACCGTCGTGCCGTACCTGCTGCCCGCGAGCACCGACAACAAGCACCTCAGTCGTCTCGGCATCCGGGGCTACGGCTTCGTGCCGCTGCGCGTGCCCGCCGACTTCGACGTGTTCGGGCAGTTCCACACGGCCGACGAATGCGTGCCGGTGGAGGCCCTGTTCTTCGGGACGCGGGTGACGGCGCGGATCCTGCGCGACGCCTGAGGGCGGGGGTGGCTGAGCCTGTCGAAGCCAGCAGTCCGCGCGGGTCGCGGTCGGGGAGGTGGCTGAGCCTGTCGAAGCCACCGGTCCGCGCGGGTCGCGGTCGGGGAGGGGGCTGAGCCTGTCGAAGCCACCGGTCCACGCGGGTCGCGGTCGGGGAGGTGGCTGAGCCTGTCGAAGCCACCACCGGTCCGCGCGGGTTCCGGTCCCTTCGACAGGCTCAGGGACCTGGGTAGGGAGGGGGCTGAGCCTGTCGAAGCCACCGGTCCACGCGGGTCGCGGTCCCTTCGACAGGCTCAGGGACCTGGGTTCGGAGGTGGCTGAGCCTGTCGAAGCCACCACCGGTCCGCGCGGGTTCCGGTCCCTTCGACAGGCTCAGGGACCTGGGTAGGGAGGTGGCTGAGCCTGTCGAATCGTGTTCCAGAACTTCCACCTCTTTCCGCACCTCACGGCGCTCGAGAACATCACCGAGGCGCCGCTCGCTCTCAAGCGCCTGGGCAAGAGCGAGGCGCGCGAGCTCGCCCTCGCCCTGCTCGACCGGGTGGGCCTGGCCGAGAAGGCCGATGCCTACCCCCGGCAGCTGTCGGGCGGTCAGCAGCAGCGCGTCGCGATCGCCCGGGCCCTCGCCCTGCAGCCCAAGGTGCTGCTGTTCGACGAGCCGACGAGCGCCCTCGACCCCGAGCTCGTGGGCGAGGTGCTCGACGTCATCCGCGACCTCGCGAAGCTCGGCACCACGCTCGTGATCGTCACGCACGAGATCGGCTTCGCCCGCGAGGTCGCCGACCGCGTGGTCTTCCTCGACGAGGGACGCATCGTCGAGCAGGGGACGCCCGACGAGGTGCTCACCCGACCGCGGCATGCGCGGACCCGCGACTTCGTCGCGAAGGTGCTCGGCTGACGCGTCCGCCGTGTTCCGGTGGCTTCGACAGGCTCAGCCACCTCGCAACCCGAACCCACCGCACCCCGGCGGCTTCGACAGGCTCAGCCACCTCGCAACCCGAACTCACATCGCCCCACCTCACCACCCGGCCCCTCGACGCGACACCGATGCCGCGGCATCCACACCCTCACAAGGAGATACAGCATGGCACTCAGCAAGAAGCAGGGGATCGCCCTCGGCGTGATCGCCGCAGCCCTCGTCGCCGTCGTCGGCGTCGGCGTCACCATCGGCCTCACCCGACCGACCGAGGCGGTCGCGGCGCCCGAGCGCTCGGCATCCGCCACGAATGCCCCCGCGGAATGGGTGCACACCGACGCCGTGCCCGACGCCGTCGCGGCCCTGAAGGCGAGTGGCTTCACCCCCATCAAGCCGGGCAAGCTCACCGTCGCGGTGGGCGCGTTCACCCCTCCCCTGAGCTATGTGCCCGAGGGGGAGACGCTGCCGTCGGGCACCGAACCCAACATCGGTTCGCTCATCGCCGAAGGTCTCGGCCTGGAGTACAACCCGGTCGTGGTGGCGTGGGCGGACTGGCCCCTCGGCATCCAATCGGGGAAGTACGACCTCATCACCGCCAACGTCACGGTGACCGAGGAGCGCAAAGAGCTCTACGACTTCGCGAGCTACCGGCAGGACCTGCTGGGCTTCGCCGTGCGCGCCGACAGCTCGATCGCGAAGATCAAGACCGCCGACGACATCTCGGGGCTGAAGATCGTCGTCGGCTCGGGCACCAACCAGGAGAAGGTGCTGCTCAGCTGGAACCAGGAGCTCTCCGCCGCCGGCAAGGCCCCGGCCGACCTGCAGTACTACGACGACAACGCCGCGGCGACCCTCGCCCTGCTCTCGGGCCGCGTCGACGCGACCTTCGGTCCGAACGCGACCGCCGCGTGGGCGGCGCGCGACACGGGTGAGACGAAGGTCGTCGGCGTGGTTCCGGGCGGCTACCCCCTGCAGGCCGACATCGCCGCGGGCACCAAGAAGGGCAACGGCCTCGTCGAGCCGGTGCAGATCGTGCTGAACGACCTCATCGCGAACGGGAAGTACGCCGAGGTGCTGAAGGCCTGGAACCTCGATTTCGAGGGCATCTCGACCTCGCAGATCAACCCGCCGGGACTCCCGAAGTCCTGAGGGCCCGCGCACGGCCCGGTCTTCTTCGACCGGGCCGTGCCGTGCGTTCACCGGAGAAGAATGGATGCCATGACCACGACCCTCACCGTCCGCCTCGTCGCCCCGCAGGAATACGCGGAGGCCGGGCGGATCACCGCCGAGGCCTATCGCGTCAGCTACGACGGGCTCTCGGAGGCGTACCTCGCCTCGCTCGCCGACGTCGCCGGCCGCGTGGAGTACGGCGAGGTGTGGGTCGCCCTCGATGGCGACGAAATCGTCGGCACGGTGTGGACGCCGCGGCCCGGCGAGCGACTCTCGCCCCTGGCCCGCGAGGGCGAGCTCGACTTCCGCCAGCTCGCCGTGGCACCGTCGGCGCGCGGCCGCGGCGTGGGCGAGCTGCTCACGCGACACGTGCTCGGCCTCGCCCGCGATCGCGGCGCGACCCGCGTGGTGATGAACAGCGGCCCGGAGATGCTCGGCGCGCACGCGCTCTACCTCAAGATGGGCTTCCGCCGCCTGACCGAGCGGGAGGACCCGATCGAGGTCGAACCCGGTCGCTGGCTCGACCTGCGCGCGTTCGGGTACGACCTCTGACGGGCGGGGTTTTCGACCGGCGACGGAATCGGATGTCAGGCGCCCAGGGATCCGCATCCGATGCGTTCGCCCGACCCCGCTCCGGCGGCAGGCCGGATGTCAGCCCGCGAGGGCGGCGAGAGTGCGGCCGACGACGGGCGTGAACTTGAACCCGTGGCCGGAGAAGCCCGCTCCGACGACGATCGGACCCGTGCGCTCGAGCACGAAGCGGGCGTCGACCGTCGAGGTGTAGGTGCACGTGATCTCGGTGAAGTCCGCGGCATCCACCCCGGGAAGCCACTCCGCGGCGTACCGGGCGAGCGCCGCGGTGAGGTCGCGGTCGGGCACAAAGCTGCGGTGGTCGGGGTCGATGACCGGACCCGCCGCGTGCCACCCGGCCTTCACCCCCTGACCGGGCGTCAGCATTCCGTAGACGGGCGCCGCGAACCACGCCGTCGCGGGATCGTCCGCCGACGGGTGGTGGTTGAAGCCCGGCCAGTGCGCCGTCTCGTCGCGGGCGCGGAAGTGCGCCGGCTGCTCCTGTGTCACCCGCAGGGCGGGGAGCGAAACACCCGGGACTCCGGCGAGGGTCTTCGCCGTCCACGCGCCGGCGGTGCACACGAGACGCCGCGCGTGCAGGCGCCGAGTGCCCTCGGCATCCGTCACGGTGAAGCGCACGTCGTCGTCGCCGCGCACCTCGATGTCGGTGACGGCGGTGTTCCAGTGGATGCGCGCCCCGGCACGGGCGGCTCCCGCGAGGAACGCGGCGACCGACTCGTCGGCGTGCAACCGACCCGCCCCGGCGTTATGCAGCACCGGTCCCGCGAAGCGCAGGCCGGGCCACCGATGCGAGGCCTCCGACGCGTCGAGCACCTCGGCCGCGAGCCCGGCCGCCGAGATCGCGGCGGCCGTCGCCACGGGGTCGACGCCGGGCCCGTGCGTGACGATACCGGTGGTTGTCAGCAGGGGCTGGCCCGCCTCGGCCTCGAGCTCGCGCCACAACACCTCGGCGTCGCGGAGCCAGGCGAGGTACTCGGGCTCGACGTAGGCGACGTTGAAGTTGCGCGAGGCTCCGTGCGAGGCGCCGCGAACGTGACCGGGTTCGAACTGCTCGAACACGCTGACCTCGCGACCGGCCCGGGCCAGGTGCCACGCCGTGGCCGCGCCCATCGCGCCGGCGCCGACCACGGCGACGTCGATCCGCTCCGCGCTCACGGGCGGAGGTCCTTGGCGAAGCAGCGCGAGCCGACGAACCGGATGTACGGCTCGAAGACCTCGATGGGCGCGTAGCCGATTCGCTCGTACAGCGCGATGGCCTCGGGTTGGCGGTCGCCCGTCTGCAGGATGAGCCGTGATGCGCCCCGTGCCGCGGCGAGGCGCTCGAGTTCCGCCATGAGCGCTCGGCTCGCCCCGCGCCCCCGCGCGCCAGGGGAGACGTACACGCGCTTGACCTCGAGTTCCGCGCCGAGGGCGCGCAGCGCGGCATGGCCGACCGCCTCGCCGTCGACGGCGCGCACGAGCACGACCTCCACGATCGTGGCGGGGTCGACGGCGAAGTCCCGGGCAAGCCGGTCGGCCGTCGCCTCGTCGAAGGCGGCGAAGATCTCCGCGTATCGGGGTGAGATCTCGGCATCCATCGCCTCACGCAGCGCGACCGCCGAGGCGTCGTTCCAGTCGACGTTCTCGATGGTCCAGGTCGTCTGCGCGGCGGTCATCTCCCCAGTATTTCCGGATGCCGCGCGGCGCAGGGTTGCACCGGAAACGCCCGGTAACACGGGTCGCGGTCGGCCCCGCATTGCGCCCGACGACAGCCGAGTTGCACCCCGGGCGGAGTCGGCGCAGAGTGTCACGGTGACCTCCCCCTCGACACTCGACATCCCCCACGCCGACGCCACCGTGCTCGACAACGCGGCGTGGCACTCGCTCGCCGGCCCGCACGCCTCGTTCGCGATCGGCGGCGACCTCGTCCGCCGATATCCGTCCGATGTCGCGCCGTTCGTGGCCGTGCGCACGTGGGACGAACCGGGGGTGTGGGACGCCCTCCGCGACCTCGTCGGACCGGGTGCCGACGTGGGCCTGTCGGGCTACGAGGGTGCGATCCCCGAGGGCTGGGAGTACGTGGGCGGCGGCGAGGGCGTGCAGCTCGTCGAGACGCCGGCCCTGCAGACCCGCCCCGATGACGAGGCGATCGAGCTCGGTGCCGACGACGCGGCCGAGATGATCGCGATCGTCGAGCGCAATCAGCCCGGCCCATTCCGGCCCCGCACCTACGAGCTGGGGCGGTACATCGGCATCCGTCGGGAAGGACGACTGGTGGCGATGGCCGGTGAGCGCCTGCACCCCACCGGCTGGACCGAGATCAGCGCGGTCGCGGTCGACGCCGATCACCGTCGGCAGGGCCTCGCCTCACGACTCGTGCTCGACGTGGCCTTCCACATCCAGCAGCGCGGCGACCGGGCTCTGCTGCACGCCGCCGCGGCGAACGTCAACGCCATCGCGGCGTACGAGAAGCTGGGCTTCGCGCTGCGGCGTCGCAATCGCTTCGCGGCGGTGCGGACACCCGCGTGACGGCGCGAGTCACGGAAGAAGGTCGAGCATCTGCGGTCGTGCCTTCATCGCATGGATGACGAGCTCGTTCCCGCTGTCGAAGGTGAGCACGACGGTTTCGATCAATCGGCCCTCCCGGTCGAAACCGAGACGGAGCTGCCGGGCGGGCGAGTCGTCGTCGAGATCCTCCACCCACAGCGGCCACGTGGCGGCCTGAATGATGTCCTGAGGCGAAAGTTCGTGCTTGCGCGCTGAGTCGTGGATCGTCACGCAGCGTACGCGGCGATCGCAGCACGGATCAGCTCGGAACGAGACTGGTGCGCTCGCGCGGCTTGCGCGTCGAGCGCGGCCAGTTCTTCCGCGGTCAGCCGCAGCGCGATGATCTGCGACGGTTCGGCGCCGCGTCCCGGGCGACCTCGCCCGCGGCGCTTAAGCGCTTCGACGTCGAAACCCGCTTCAGCCTCATCTGCCCAGGCGCCGATCTGTTCGTCCGAGACGGGGACCCCGTTGATCGACTCCTCGCTTGCCATGGGAAAAACGCAATACGGAATTCCCGCGGGGTCCATACCCTCCTGAGCGACCCCGTGACGGCGAATGACCGACTTCTGCGCTCCAGGCCGCGCGCCCGGTTAGCGTGACCAGATGACCCGCCCGCTGCGCTCCCTCGGCTTCCTCACCATCGGCCTCTTCGACCGAGATGATCCGCGCGCCGGACACGAGACGACGCTGTCGATCATCGAACGCGGCGAGAGCCTCGGCTTCGACAGCGCCTGGCTGCGCGACCGGCATCTGCAGTACGGCATCTCGTCTCCCGTCGCGGTGCTCGCGGCCGCCACACAGCGCACGAGTCGCATCCGCCTGGGCACGGCGGTGATCCCGCTCGGGTGGGAGAATCCGCTGCGCCTGGCCGAAGACCTCGCGACCGTCGACGTGCTGTCGGGCGGGCGTCTCGAGCCCGGGTTCTCGGTCGGGCCGCCGCGGCGCCTCGACGAAGTCGCGCCAGCGCTGTACCCCGACACCGCCGACCGCGAGGACTTCGGCTACGAGCGTCTGGTGCGGCTGCGCCGCTTCCTCGCCGGCGAGCAGGCCAGTCCGTTCGCGGGGACCGAGGGGATCGAGGAGTACTCCGAGCGGGTCGAGCCGCACGCCGCGGGCTTGGCCGATCGGCTCTGGTACGGCGCGGGCAGTCCCGGCTCGACGACGTGGGCGGCCGAGAACGGCTTCCACCTGCTCACCAGCAGCGTGATCCAGGCGGTCGAGTCGACCGACTTCGACGCCGAGCAGTACGCGCAGATCCGCCGCTACCGCGACGCGCATCGCGACGGCGAAGCCGCCCGCGTCTCGCAGGGGCTCGTCGTGGTGCCCACCGACTCGGCCACGCCCGAGCAGCGTCGCCGCTACGAGGCGTATGCCGACTCGCGGCGTGGGCGCGTCGGAGTCCCCCAGGGCCCGCGCGGCATGCTGTTCGCCGAAGACCTCGTCGGCACCTCGGAGCAGATCGCCGAGCGACTGCTGTCGTCGCGCGCGTTCCCCGAGGTCGACGAGGTGGCCTTCGCCCTGCCGTTCGCCCTCGCGCCCGACGACTACGTGCAGATCCTCGAAGACATCGCCGGGCGACTCGGGCCGCTGCTGGGGTGGGCACCGACCGCACCCTGAGGGACCACCGCCGGGTGGACGGGTGCCGCGCGCGCTCAGCGCTGCCGCGCCACCGCCCGTGCGAGCCGCGCCGCCGCTTCGCGCAGCAGCTCCTCCGATGTGTCGCCGTAGGCGAGACGCAGGTGACGGTCGGCATCGGTGCCCGGGCCCGAGGCGAAGAACGACCCGCGCTGGTACTCCACGCCCTCGGCGCTCGCGTCGGCGGCGAGCCGGTCGCCGTCGATGCGGTCATCGGTCAGGCGCGGCCACAAGAAGAGTCCACCGTCCGGCACGGCGACGTCGAAGAAGCCGGATGCCGAGAGCTCAGCCGCCAGAGTGTGCGCGCGCGAGCGGTACAGGTCACGGGCCCGGCCGAGCACGCGGTCGAACAGCGACTCGTCGATGGTCAGCAACTCGGCGACCACGCCCTGCACGAACGTCGACGAGTGCGAGTCCTGGCGGCTGCGGAGGGCGACGGCATCCGGGATCAATCGCTCCGGCAGCACGACCCACCCGAGCCGCAGGCCGGGCCCGAGGGTCTTGGTGAAGGTGTTCACGTGGATGACGTGGTCGGAGTCGTGGAACGGCGCGACCGACTCCGCCTCGCCGTGGAACCGCAGCTCGCGATAGGGGTCGTCGGCGAAGACCGTGAAGCCGTAGCGCTCGGCGAGCGCGACGAGCTCGCGACGCTTCGCCGTGGGCAGCGAAGACTGCGAGGGGTTGTGGAACTCGGGCACGGTGTACACCGCGGCGGGTCGGGCTCCCTCGCGCAGGCGCTGCTCGAGCTCGTCGATGTCGAGTCCCGCAGACCCGACGCGGATGGGGAGGACTCGCGCGTCGACCAGCTCGAGCCCTCGCAGGAACAGCGGGAACACGGGGTTGTCGACCGCGACGAGGTCGCCGCGCTCCAGCACGGTCTGCACGGCGAGCGCCAAGCCGTGGAAGCCGCCGTTGGTGATGAGTACGCGGTCCACCGCGACGCCCTCGCGCGCGGCGATCCACTCTCGCAGCGCCGGGATCCCCTCGGTGCGGGAGTACTGCAGCGACGCGGCACCGGGGCGCGAGAGCACGCGGGCCGTCGCCTCGGCGAGCTCCGCGGTGGGCAGCACCGTGGCATCCGGGATGCCGCCGAGAAGCTCGATCGCATCGGGGCGACGATCGCGCAGCGTCTGGTCGCCGAAACCCTTCGGCGCGGTGAAGGCCTGCACGAGCGCGGGACGGGAGGACGGGGAGAGAAGGGTCATCGGGAACTCCGGGGGTCGCGGAACGGGATGGCGTCGATGAGGGCGCGGGTATACGCCTCGCGCGGGTGCGAGAGCACGTCGGCCACGCGGCCGGCCTCGACGACCCGGCCGTCCTTCAGCACCGAGACGGTGTCGGCGATCTGGCGGACGAGGGCGAGGTCGTGCGAGACGAACAGGTAAGTGAGCCCCCGCTCGCGCTGCAGGCGGCGCAACACGTCGAACACCCCGGCCTGCACGGTCACGTCGAGGGCACTGGTCGGCTCGTCGAGCACGATGACGTCGGGCTCGAGCACGAGGGCCCGGGCGATCGCGACGCGCTGGCGCTGACCGCCCGACAGGGCATCGGGGCGACGCCGGGCGAGATGGGTCGACAGGCCCACGGCATCCAGTGCCTCGGCGACCGCGGTCACCCGCTCGGCACGCGTGCCGACCCGATAGCGGTCGAGCGGCTCGCGCACGATGCGCCCGACGCTCCACGTGGGATCGAGCGAGGTGAAGGGGTTCTGGTACACGAGCTGCAGGTGGCGACGGATGCCGCGCAGCTGGGCCGGCGTGCGTCCGATGACCGGCTCGCCGTCGACGCGGATCTCGCCGGCATCGGGGGTGTCGAGCCCGAGCAGCAACCGCACGGTGGTCGTCTTGCCCGAGCCGGATTCTCCGACGAGCGCGTGCGTGGTTCCGGGCGGCACGCGGAACGACACCCCCGACACCGCCGGGCGCGCGGCACCGTCGACGACGAAGCTCTTCGACACCTCGCGCACCTCGATGCGGGTCGAAGCGGTGTCGGTCGTCCACGCGTCGACCCCGCGGTCGTCGAGGTCGCGCCGGTACCGGTCGGGATTGAGCGCGGGGGCGTCGGCCTGCAGTTGCCTCGTGTACGCGGATGCCGGGGCGGCGAACACCGCGCGCGTGGCACCGGCCTCTTGGATGCGGCCGTCTTTGAGCACGACGATCTCGTCTGTGCGTTCGGCGGCGATCGCCAGGTCGTGCGTGATGAGGAGGAGTCCGATGCCGAGGTCGTCGCGCAGCTCGCCGAGCAGGTCGAGGATGCGCTTCTGGATCGTCACGTCGAGCGCGCTGGTGGGCTCGTCGGCCACGAGCAGCTGCGGCCCGGGCAGCACCGCGAGCGCGATGAGCACGCGTTGCAGCATGCCGCCCGACAGCTGGTGCGGGTACGAGTCGTAGACCCGGCGGGGGTCGGGCAGGCCGACGCGGTCGAACGCCTCGAGGATCGCCGCGCGCTCGTCGGCGACTCCGGCGAGGGCGGCCGCCTCGTGCGCCTGCGACCCGATCGTGCGCACGGGGTTGAGGGCGTGCGCCGGATCCTGCGGCACGAAACCGATTCGTCGTCCGCGCAGGGGGCGGAAGGCGCGCTCCGAGAGCCCCAGCACGTCGGTGCCGTCGAGCTCGACGCGCCCGTGCGCGCGGCCCGTGGCCCGCGGCAGCAGGCGCAGCACCGAGCGGGCGATCGTCGACTTGCCCGAACCCGATTCGCCGATCAGGGCGAGGCTGCCGCCGCGCGGGATCGAGAACGACACGTCGTGCACCACGGGGGTGCGCCCGTAGGCGACCGAGAGATCCTCGACGCGCAGGAGCGCGGTCCGCGTGACCAGGTCGGGACGGACGGGAAGCGAGAGGGTCATGACGTCCTCCGGAGGAAGCGGCTGATTCGGTTGATCGAGAGCACCGTCGCCACCGTGACCACCGCCGGCCAGACGACGAGCCACGGCGCACGCGGGTAGTTCTTGCCCGCCGAGATCAGCAGTCCCCAGTCGGATGCCGGGGGCGGATCGCCGTAGCCGAGGAAGGCGAGTCCCGCGATCACGAGGATCGACAGTCCGAACTGCAGTACCGCGAGCGGCACGAGCGAACGCGACGCGTTGGGCAGCACGTGGCGGAACAGCACGTGCAGGCTCGACCCGCCCTGCAGCCGCGCGGCCTCGACGAACACCGACGAGCGCACCCGGAGCACCTCGGCGCGCATGACGCGGGCGAAGACCGCCACCGCCGAGACGCCGGTGGCGATCGCGGCGTTGATGGTCTGGAAACCGAGCGAGCTGACGATGACCACCGCGAGCAGGAATGCGGGGATCGCCAGGAGCACGTCGACGAAACGCGCGAGCACGACGTCGGTCCACGAGCCGAGGAAGCCGGCGAGAAGCCCGATCAGCCCGCCCACGACCACCCCGATCGTGACCGCGACGAGCGCGCTGGTCACCGAGGGCTGTGCGCCGAAGACGATCCGCGCGAACAGGTCGCGGCCGAGGTGGTCGGTGCCGAGCAGGTGCGCGGCGCTCGGCGCCTGGAGCTTGTCGGCGGGCACGCCCTGCGCGGGGTTCTGGCTCGTGAAGAGCGTCGGTGCGAGCGACCACGCGAGCACCACCGCGACGACGACGAACGAGGCGATCACGTCGAGGGGCAGGGCGAACCGGATGCCGCGCACCCGGGCGACCGTCGCGCTCGGGGCGAGGGCGGGGGCGGCGCTCATACGACGCTCACCTCCTCGCGCAGCGGGGACGCCGGGCCCACGGGAGGAGTGGCTCGCGTGCGACCGCGCGAGGCGATCGAGACGCGCGGGTCGAGCAGCGGATACGCGAGGTCGGCGATCAGGTTGACCACCACGAAGACCACCGCGGCCAAGGACACGACCGCCTGCAGCACCGGGAGGTCTTGACCGGCCACGGCCGACTGCACGAGCGTGCCGACGCCGACGCGTCCGAAGATCGCCTCGGTGATGAGCGCGCCGCCGAGCAACTCGCCCACGATGAGGGCGAGCACCGTGACACTCGGCAGCGCAGAGGGCTTGGCGAGGTGGCGCAGGAACAGCGCACCCGAGCGCAGACCGCGCGAGCGGGCGACGGCGACGTACTCCTGCCGCGACTCGTGATCGAGCGACGAGATGAGCACCTCGGCCAGCTGTGCCGACACCGGGATGCCGAGGGCCACCGCCGCGAAGAAGGTGCCCCACGGCGTCTCGGTGTCGATCATGCTGAACAGCCCGAGCCCGAACGCGAAGACGTGGATGAGCAGCAGACCGATGACGAAGTTCGGCACCGAGAGGAACAGCGACGGCAGCGAACGCAGCACGCCCTGTCCGAAGCGCGCGGGGACGAACTGCGTGCCGTACGCGATCGCCACAGCCAGCACCACGGCCACGGCGAGGGCCGCCGCGGCGAGCGCGAGGGTCGACCCGAGCGCATCGAGCACGAGTGTGGCGACGGGCAGGTTCGAGCGCAGCGAGACGCCGAGGTCGCCGACCACGAAGCGCCCGAGCGACGAGCCGAGCTGCACCCACCACGGCTGGTCGAGGCCGTAGAAGGCGACGATGCGGGCGATGTCGTCTTCGGTGAAGCCGTTGTCGGGGTTGCGCAGCGTCGTGGTGATCGGGTCGCCCGGCAGCACGCTGATCACCGCGAACGTGAACAAGTAGGCCAGGAGCACGACGATGATCGCCTGCCCGGTGCGCCGCAGGGCGAAAGGGCCGTAGGTGCGCAGCATGCGCTCCTCCTCTCGGGGTGGAATCGCGATCAGTCGTTCAGCGAGGCGTCGAGGTAGTACGCGTAGGCGAGGCCGTTGTAGGTGACGCCGGTCAGCTCCGGCGACTGCACGTACACGCGCTGCACGATCTGGGTCAGGGGAACGAAGTAGCCCTGATCGAGCACGTAGCCCTGCAGCTCGTCGGCGACCTTCGCGCGCGCGTCGCGGTCGGTGGCGGTCGCGAGAGCATTCGCGAGGTCGTTCAGCGTGGCATCCGAGGTTCCGACCTTGAACCAGTCCTCGTCGCCCTTCTTCTGCGCGGTCAGCACACCCGCGACGGTTCCGACGTCGACGAAGCTGCGCGTGATCTCGGTGGCGGGCACGGCCGCGTTGCCGATGACCTTCTGCCCGTAGGTGGGCACGTCGTAGCTCTCGAGGTTCACCTCGAAGCCGAGGCTCGTGAGCTGCTGGTCGACGAGCTCGTCGACCGATTGCGAGGCCTGCAGGTAGGGGTTGGGATAGAGCGTGAACGACAGCTTCTGGCCGTTCTTCTCGCGCACCCCGTCGGCACCCTTCGTCCAGCCCGCCTCGTCGAGCAGCCGTGCGGCCTCGTCGGGGTCGTATGCGAACGCGTCGGCGTGGTCGGTCGCCTCGGGCACCGTGCTCTGGAAGAACGACTCGGCCGCGTGCCAGTCGGGCGTGTAAACGGTCGAGAGGATCTGATCGCGGTCGATGCCGTGCTGCACCGCCTGACGCACATTGACGTCGTCGAAGGGCGCGACCGAGGTGTTCAGCGCATAGCCGTTGACGAAGCCGAGGTAGCGGGGCGTTTCGACGGTGAGCCCCTCGCCCTTGAGCGCCTCGAGATCTTGGGGGCTGGCGTTGTAGGCGACCTGGGCCTGACCCGACTCGACCGAGGCGGTGCGCAGCGTCGGTTCGGCGACCTGCTTGTAGGTGATGGTGTCGAGGTACGCGGCACCGTCGTGGCCGACCGCTTCGGGGCCCCAGTCGTAGTCGTCACGCTTCTTCAGCACGACGCTGTCGCCCTCGGCGACCTTCTCGACGACGAAGGGACCGCTGCCGATGTCCTTCGTGAGGTCGGCCTGCTGGTCGGCGGGCAGGGCGAGGCTCGCCGGCGACAGCAGGATCGAGCCGTGGTACGCCAGCGTGGGGATGAAGCTCAGCGTCGGTGCCGAGAACGACACCGTGACCGTCGTGGCATCCACCGCCTCGGCGCCCACGTAGTTCGCCGAGGGGAAGAGGCCGATGCGGTTGATGCCCTCGTCGGGACGCCCCTTCGCCCACAGGTCGATGTTGGCCACGACCGCGGCGGCGTCGAGCGGAGTGCCGTCCGAGAACGTGACCCCCTCTTTCAGGTGCAGCGTGAACTGCGTCTTGTCGGCGTTCTCGTCCCAGCTCTGCGCGATCCACGGGCTGAGGTTGCCCTCGGCGTCGACGTAGACGAGCTTGTCGGTGAGGTTGCCCCAGATCTGTCCCTGATAGCTCGAGATGGAGCTGTTGTTGGGGATCCAGGTGGCGCCGAGCGAGTCGATGAGGAACACCAGATCGCCGCCGGTGCGCGGGGCGGAGCCCTCGGCGGGGGCGTCGGTCGAGCCCGCGCCGCACCCGCTGAGCAGGACGGCGCCGACGGTGAGGGCGGAGGCGACGCCGATGAGGCGCCGGAACGGGCGGGGCTGCGTGGTCATGGGGTGTCCTCGTGTGTGCGGTGGAGATTCGGGTTACAGGGCTTTGCCGGGGTTGAACAGGCCGGCGGGATCGAGAGCGTTCTTGAGGGCGAGCTGCGCCTCGCGCACGCGGACGGCGAGCTCCTCCGCGGCGAGATCGCGTTTGACCGTGCCGATGCCGTGCTCGCCGCTGACGGTTCCGCCGACGGCGAGGGCCGCGCGCACCACGTCGTCAGCGGCGTCGTGCACGGCGGCGGGCGGCAGCGAGGGGTCGGCCCCCGGCGGGACGCGGAGGGTGATGACCGGGTGCAGATTTCCGTCGCCCGCGTGCGCGACCGCGCTCACCGACACTCCGTGCCGATCCGCGATCGCCGGGAATCCCGCGAAGATCTCCGCGATGCGCGACTTCGGCACCGCGACGTCTCCCCCGGCGAACCAGTGGTCGTCGTCGAAGCGGCGGCCCGAGCGGCGCAGTTCCCACAGGGTCTCGGCGTCCGCGTCGTTCTCGACCCGCACGGTCGCGCCCGCCGCCGTCAGCGCCGCCGTCAGTTCGGCGGTCTGCTCGTCGATGCCGAAGCCGTCGAGCTCGATGAGCAGCAGGGCAGTTCCGCGATCGCGCAGGCCCGATCCCTGGGCGGCGTCGATGCCCTCGAGCGTGGGCTGGTCGAGGAACTCGATGACACTCGGGCGCACCCGCGACGCGGTGATCGCCCCGATGGCCGCAGCCCCGGCCCCGGTCGAGGAGAAGAACGCGGTGACGGTGCGACGGGCGACGGGCAGGGGACGGATGCGCACCGTGGCCCCCACGACGATGCCCAGCACACCCTCCGATCCGACGAACAGCGAGACCAGGTCGAGGCCGGTGACGCCCTTGATCGAACGGTGGCCGACCGAGACGAGGCTGCCGTCGGCCAGCACGACGTCGAGGGCGAGCACCGACTCGCGCGTCACGCCGTACTTCGCGCAGCGCAGGCCACCGGCGTTCGTGGCGATGTTGCCGCCGATGGTCGAGATGCGCCAACTCGCGGGATCGGGGGCGTAGAACAGGCCGAGGGGCTCCAGGCGTTCGTTGAGCGCGGCGTTGAGCACGCCCGGTTCGACCACGGCGACCTCGTCGGCGGGCGACACCTCGACGATGCGATCGAGGCGGGCGGTCGAGATGACGAGCTGATCGGCGGATGCCGTGGCGCCGCCCGACAGGCCCGTTCCGGCGCCGCGGGGCACGATGCTCACGCCGTGGCGCGCGGCCAGCCGCACGAGCTGCTGCACCTCGGCGGGGCTCGCCGGAAACGCGACCGCCGGCCCGTCACCGGCGGAGGCCCGACGCGGAGCGGTGCCAGCGTCGAACGCGAACGCGGCGGTCTCGACCGAGGGGCGGAGCACCTCGATGTGCGACGCGTCGGCTCGCACATCGTCGAGCAAGGCGTCGAGGCCCGTGGTCGGGGCGATGACGGGGGTGGCACTCATGAGCGGACCTCCTCGGGTCGGGATGCGGCGGCATCCGGGAAGACGGGGACGACGCCGAAGGTAGGACGACGAGCCGCCCGGCTCATCCCGGAGGACACGCACCGTAGCGGCCCGTCATCGCCGGTCACGGTGCGTCGCACGGCGTCACGAAGACCGCGCCGAGGTGCGCACGACGAGCCGCCGCGCTACGGTCCGCCCCCGCTCGGGCGCTCGCGTCGTTTCAAGGCGTTGCGTTACGGCCGGCCTTGAGCCCCGCCGCGCCGCCGGGCGACAGTGGGGACCTCGACCACCGTCTCCCCGATCCAAGGAGCTCCGATGCCGCACCGCATCCCCCTCGCCGTCGCGCTGGACGGCGCCGGCTGGCACCCGGCCGCGTGGCGTGAGCCCACGGCCCGACCCACCGAGCTCACCTCCGCCGCCTACTGGCGTGACCTCGCGCGCACCGCCGACGACGCCGGCATCGTGTTCGCGACGATCGAAGACGCGCTGAGCCTGGGCGGACGATCGAGTGAAGCGGATGCCGAGACCCGCCGCGACCGCGTCCGCGGGCGCCTTGATGCGGTGCTGCTGGCGTCGTTCCTGGCCCCGCACACGCGGCGTCTCGGTCTCGTGCCGACGGTCACGACGACCCACCCCGAGCCGTTCCACCTGGCCACGGGGTTGCAGACCCTCGACCACGTCAGCCGGGGACGCGGGGGCGTGCGCATCGTCGCCGGCTCCACCGCGCAGGAGCGCGCGAACTTCGGGCGCCGCGCCGACGGACCGACCGGGCTCCCGGCATCCGGTCGCGTCGAAGACGACCCCGCGCTGCTCGCCGCCTTCCGCGAGGCGGGAGAGGTGACCGAGGCCATCCGCCGGCTGGCCGACTCGTGGGAAGACGACGCGATCGTGCGCGACCTCGAGTCGGGCAGGTTCCTCGACCGCGAGCGCGTGCACAACGTCGAGATCGCGGGCGAGTTCTTCTCGATCACGGGCGCCTCGATCGTGCCGCGGTCGCCGCAGGGGCAGCCCCTCATCACCGCGCTGGCGCACCAGAGCGTTCCCTTCCGTTTCGCCGCGGAGCATGCCGACCTGGTGTTCATCACGCCGACGGATGCCGCGGCGGTGGCCGGCATCCTCGACGAACTCACCGCCCCCGAGCGTGAAGAGCCCCTGCGCGTCTTCGCCGACCTGCTCGTGCTCGTCGAGGAAACGCGCGCCGAGGCTCAGGCGGTGTGGGACCGCCTGCAGGAGCGCGCCCCGCTGACGACCGACGCCCGCGTCGTGGTCGGCACCGCTGACGACGTCGTCGCCGAGATCCGCGCCCTCGTCGAGGCAGGGGTCGACGGCGTGCGCCTGCGCCCCGCGCGCCTGCCCGCCGACCTCGACCGCATCGCACGCCTCGTCGCACCGCGGGCGGCGGATGCCGGCATCCTGGCCCCCGATGCCGGAGAGCCCACGCTGCGCGAGCGGCTCGGACTCCCCCGCCCCACCAGCCGTTACGCCCGACAGGAGGTCGGCGCATGAGCCGTCGCCGGATCCACCTCGCCGCGCACTTCCCGGGCGTGAACAACACCACCGTGTGGACCGACCCGGCCGCGGGCAGCCAGATCGACTTCTCGTCGTTCGAGCACTTCGCCCGCACCGCCGAGCGCGGGTTCTTCGACTACCTCTTCCTCGCCGAGGGGCTGCGCCTGCGCGAGCACCGCGGACAGCTGCACGACCTCGACGTCGCCGGACGCCCGAACACCCTCGCGATCCTCACGGCGCTGGCCGCGGTCACCGAGCACATCGGCCTCGTCGGCACGCTCAACACCACCTTCAACGAGCCGTACGAGCTCGCGCGCCAGCTCGGCACGCTCGACCTGCTGTCGAACGGACGCGCGGGGTGGAACGCCGTGACGAGCTCCGACGCGTTCCACGGCGCGAACTTCCGCCGCGGCGGCCATCTCGACCACGCCGACCGGTACGTGCGGGCCGCGGAGTTCGCGGCCCTGTCGAAGGCCCTCTGGTCGTCGTGGCGCGACGACGCCATCGTGGCGGATGCCGAGACGGGCGCGTTCCTGCGCGACGACGCCATCGCGCGGGTACGCCACGAATCCCGCCTGTTCGACGTCGACGCGGTGTTCGACGTGCCGCGGTCGCCGCAGGGACGACCGGTCATCGTGCAGGCGGGAGACTCCCCCGACGGCCGCGACTTCGCCACGCAGCACGCCGACGTGATCTTCTCGCTGCACACCGAGTTCGCCGACGCCCAGCGGTTCTACCGCGACGTCAAGGGCCGCCTGGCCGCGCACGGCCGCGACGAGGACTCGCTGAAGATCTTGCCCGCCGCGACCTTCGTGCTCGGCGACACGGCGGCCGAGGCCCGCGAGCGCTCGCGCGAGATCGCCCTCGCCCAGGTGCGGCCGCAGACGGCGATCACCTACCTCGAACAGATCTGGAACCGGGACTTCAGCGGCTACGACGCCGACGGGCCTCTCCCCGACGTCGAGCCCGACACCGGAGTCGAGACCGCGCAGGGCTTCGCCGGACGCCACGCCGCGATCCGCGCCCGCGTCGACCAGCTGCGCGCGCAGGCCGCCGCAGAGAAGCTGTCGATCCGGGAGCTCGTCATCCGCCTGACCGCGAAGCACACCTTCGTCGGGACGCCGGAGCACGTGGCATCCGAAATCGACCGCTACGTGCAGGAACGCGCCACCGACGGGTTCACCGTGGTCGGACACGTGACCCCGCACGGCCTCGACGAATTCGCCGACAGAGTCGTGCCGCTGCTGCAGGAGCGCGGCTCGTACCGGCGCTCGTACGACGAGGGCGCGACGCTGCACGACCTGCTGGGCCTGCCTCCGGTCGCGCAGGAGGCAGCCGCGCGATGACCGACGTCGTGATCGTGGGGGCGGGCCCGCGGGCGGTGATGCTCGTGGAGCGCCTGCTCGCGCGGCGCACCCGCGACGCGCACCCGCCGCTGCGCATCACGTTGATCGACCCGTTCCCCCCGGGTGGCGGGCGCATCTGGCGTCACGAGCAGTCGGCCCTGCTCAAGCTGAACTCGATGGCGCGCGATGTGACGGTGTTCACCGACGACAGCTGCCTGATCGCCGGTCCGGTGCGATCGGGGCCGTCGCTCATCGAGTGGGCCGAGCGCGTGCGCGACGGGCGCCTGCCCGACGTCTCGATCGACGACCCCGCCCTGGCCGACGAGGTGCGCGAGCTGCGCGGCGACGGTTTTCCCACGCGGCGCCTGCAGAGCGCCTACCTCGACTGGTTCTGGCGGCGCACGGTCGCGATCGCGCCGCCCGGCGTCGAGGTGCAGTGGCACCAGGGCAGCGCCGAGTGGGTCGACGACACCGCCGAGGGGTGGGAGGTCGCCCTCTCGGACGGCACGCGGCTGCCCGCCGACCTCGTCGTCTACGCGCTCGGTCACACCGGCCGTGCGCCCGAGAACACCACCCTCGACGTGATCGCGACGGCCGCGGCGGCGGGCTTCACCTATCTCGAGCCCTCCTTCACCGCCGACGCCGACCTCTCGCGTCTCGCACCGGGCGCCGACGTGATCGTGCGCGGCATGGGATTGGCGGCGGTGGATGCCGTGGTGCTCCTGACCCAGGGGCGCGGGGGTCGCTTCTCCCGCACGTCGGCCGGGCACCTGATCTACACCCCCTCGGGTGCGGAGCCGCGGCTGCACCTGGGCTCGCGGCGCGGGGTGCCGTACCGCTCGAAGGTCGCCTCGCAGCTGCAGGGCGACGCGCCCGCGCGCGAGGTGCTCACCCCCGCGGCGGTCACCGCCCTGCTCGACCGCCCCGGCACGGTCGACTTCACTGACGACGTGTGGCCGCTCATCGCGCGCGAGCTCGTGTGGGGGCACTACCGCGAACTGTTCACCGGCCACCCCGAGCGGGTCACCACGACGTGGGAGGCCTTCCGCGAGACGCTGCGTCAGGTCGACGGTGACACCGACGCCCTGCGCCGCGCCGTGCGCGAGGTCGTCCACGACCCCCTCGACCGCTTCGACGTGCCCCGCCTCGACCGGCCGCTCGGCGACGAGACCTTCGTCGACGCAGACGCCGTGCACGACCGCGTGCGCCGACACGTGGCCGACGACCTACTCCTGCGCACCTCGCAGGATCACAGCGCGAGCCAGGCGCTGTTCCTGACGATCCTCGGGGCGTTCCTCGCTCTGGCCGACATCCCGCCCGAACGGTGGAGTGCGCGCTCGCGCGCCGTCGACCTGCCGATCACGTGGCACGCGTTCTTCAGCTACGTCGCCTCGGGGCCACCCGCCCACCGTCTCGAAGAGCTGCTCGCCCTGGCAGATGCCGGGGTGGTGCGCTTCCTCGGGCCCGACCTGTCGGTGCGCCTCGACGAGCAGCGCGGTTTCGTCGCGACGACCTCTCGCGCGCCCGGTGAGGTGGTCGCCGATGCGCTCGTCGACGCCTGGCTGCCCGCGGCCGGCGCCGCCGCCAGCGACAACCCGGCGCTGCGAGAGCTCGCGACGCGACACGGGCGCGAAGTGCACGTCGCGGACGACGCCTACACCGGCTCGCTCGGCCGCATCGAGGTCGACCCCGACGGACGCGTGATCGGTCGCGACGGGGCGGCCCACGCGACGATGTTCGCCCTGGGTCCTTTCACCGCGGGACCGGAGGCGGGTGCCTTCACCCGGCCGCAGTCCAACGCCCTCTCGCTGCGCCACACCGACCGGGTGGCCGAGGCCGTGACGGCGGCGGCGAGCGCGGTCGCCTCGGCCCGGTCGACAGCGCGGGTGCGCGTGGCGTCGCGCTGACCCCGCGCTCGCGCTCCCGCCCCGGCGCCTCCGCCCCGCGCCCCATCCTGTTTGAGCGTCCAAGAAACGCCGCGCCTCCACGGCGGCCGCGGCGTGTTTCGGACGCTCAACGGGGATGAAACGGCCGCACCGCCTCAGCGCAGGCGCCGCGCGATCTCGGCCAACGCTTCGGCGAACGACTCCTCGGCGCCCTCGCGCCCGCCCGACAGATTCACCCCCACGACGCCGGGCAGGGCCAGCATCTCCTCGGCGAGCGCGACCGCGAGGGCGATCCCCTCGGCGCGCGGGTCGCGGGCCGACCGCACGCGCGAGAGGAAGCCGTCGGGCAGCACGAGCGTCGTGAACGACTCGAGCAGGTCGGCCGACGCGGCATCGACGACCACCGGCACGCAGGGGATGTAGCGGATGCCGTCGCCCGCCGCCTCGATGAAGCGGCGCACCGGCGCGGCTCCGCCGGCATGGTTGACGAAGCACACGTCGGCCCCCGCGCGCTGCTTCTCGCGCAGCCGTGCCGCACGCCGCTCGATCGGGGGTGCGGCCGGCGACGCTGCCACCGACACGACGTGCCCCGCGGCGCGGGCGAGCGCGGCGGCCTCGGTGGAGTCCAGGTCGAACACCGGCGCGGCATCCGGTCGATCTCCGGTGCGGGTGTGGTCGCCGGTCACGCAGTGCACTCCGGCGACCCCCTCCACGGCGAGCGCGGCGAGTTCGCCCTCGATCGCGACGCGGTTGCGGTCGCGCATATTGAGGCCGGTCCACACGCGCAGACCCCGTGACTGCAGAAGGTGTGCGCGGTAGGCGGGTGGGAACTGCACGCGCGCGCTTCCCGCGTCGCCGGCGAGCACGGCATCCACTTCTCCGGCGAGGATCGCGGCGCACGAGTCGATGGATGCCACGCTCAGCGCCCGCGCGGGCAGATCGGCGACCACCCACGGGCGCGTCCCGAGCGCCGCCAGGGTCGCTGCCGCCGCCGCCGAGCGCGACCCGGGCATCACGGCGACCGTGCGATCGACCCCCGTCCACGGCACGGTCGGCCGGTGCAGGAACGCGCACCGATGCGCGGCGTCGATCTCGCACGAGCCGTCGAATCCGACGCCCCCGCAGGGGCCGTACTCCATGCGCTTCGGGCAGGCGTCGATCAGCGGCAGCGAGGTCATGGCGGGAGTGTAGGGACCGCGTGTTTCCGCGAATGTTCGTGACGGCAACATTGGCGAAATGCGCGGTGCCTACGCTCGGCGATACCCGCTGCCCCATCCCCCGGGAGGTCGCCATGATCACGGCCGGCACCACGTTCGGTTCCGACGTCGACGACGTCGACGCACTCACCGACGACCCGCTCGCCCTGCTCGTGCGGTGGCTGCCGCCGCACGACAGCGAGCTGCGACCGCTCGCCGCCCTGGCCACCGTGGGCCTCGACGGGCTTCCCTCGCTGCGGCACGTGCTGGCGAGCGAGTGCGACACCGAGGGCCTCACCTTCCACACCGACGCCCAGAGCGCCAAGGCCGCCGAACTCGCCCAGAACCCGGTCGCGGCGATGTCGATCGCCTGGCCCGAGATCGGTCGGCAGCTCGTGGTGCGCGGCACCGTCGAGCAGGTCTCGGCGGCGGATGCCGCGAAGGTGTACTCCGAGCGGTCGCGGTACCTGCAGCTGTTGGCCTGGACGAACACCCGCGAGAACGCGCACCTGCCCGTCGACGAACGTCATCGCCTGTGGGCGGAGTTCGACGACGCGCACCCGCAGCTCGACCCGCCCGCCCGCTGGGTCGGGTTCCGCCTGCGCCCGCGAACGCTCACCTTCTGGCGCGGCGACCCCGCCGGTCAGAGCACGCGCCAGCACTACACGCTCGTCGACGGCCGCTGGTCGGGCGAGATCCTGGCGGGCTGACGTGGACATCACCACCGTCACCTCATTCCGCGCCGCGCGCTCGCGCGCCGACCTCGCGCTGCGTCCCGGCGAGGTCGTCATGGCCGGGGGCACCTGGCTGATGAGCGAGCCGCAGCCCGACACCACCGGCTTCGTCGACCTCACCACCCTCGGCTGGCCCGACCTCGAGATCACCGACGACGGCCTGCGCATCGGGGCGACCTGCACCATCGCGCGTCTGCTCGCGTGGGCAGAGCGCGAGGCGCCCGCGGCCTGGACCTCGCTCGAGCTCGCCCGCCCCGCCGCCGATGCGCTGCTCGCGTCGTTCAAGATCTGGAACACCGCCACCGTCGGCGGCAACGTCTGCCAGGCCTTCGCCGCCGGCGCGATGATCGCCTTGCTCGCGACGCTGGATGCCACGGCCCTCATCTGGACGCCCGACGGCGGCGAGCGCCGCGCGGCCGTGGCCGACCTGGTGGTCGACAACGCCGCGAACGCGCTCGCGCCGGGTGAGGTCGTGCGCGCCCTCGACGTCCCCGCGCGGTCGCTGTCGTCGCGGGTGGGCCTGCAGAAGATCGCGCTGGCCGAGCTCGGTCGCTCCGGCGCCGTCGTCACCGCCCGCGTCGACCCCGACGGCTCCGCGGTGTTCGTGGTGACCGCCGCGGTGCGCCGCCCCCGCGTGCTGCGCTTCTCGCGCGTGCCCGGAGCGGGCGAACTGCGGGATGCCGTGGCATCCGCCCCCGACTTCTACACCGATCCGCTCGGCAGTGCCGACTGGCGTCGGGGAGTGAGCGTCGTGCTCGCCGAACGACTGCGCGCGCGCTTCGCGCGTGAGCTGCAGGAAGGTGCCGCGTGAGGTTCGAGGTCAACGGCTCCCCCGTCGAGGTCGATCCCCGCCCCGGTCAGAGCGCGCGCACGCTGCTGCGCGAGGCCGGCCATGTCGAGGTGAAGAAGGGGTGCGATGCGGGCGACTGCGGCGCGTGCTCCGTGCTGCTCGACGGCACGCCGACGCACTCGTGCATCGTTCCCGCGATGCGACTCGAGGGGCGTGCGATCACCACTGCGGCCGGCCTGGCCCCCGGCGACGAGCTCCACCCCGTGCAGGAGGCCCTGGCGAGCGGCTTCGGATTCCAGTGCGGGTTCTGCACGCCCGGCATGAGCGTGACGGCCTCGACCCTGACCCCCGACGACCTCGGCGACCTCGACCGGCGCATGAAGGGCAACCTCTGCCGGTGCACCGGGTACCGCCCGATCCGCGAGGCGATCCGCTCGTCGGTGCTGGGTCCGGTGCGCGAGACCGGGTCGGCAGCGCCGGCCGCGGCGCCCGCCGGCTGCGGTGGGACGTGCGCGGGGCACGACACGACTCCTGCAGATCCGCCCCTCACGGCTCCCTCGACCCCTGCACCTGCCGATCTGCAGGAGGTGTGCACGCCGGCCTCCCCCACCGGACGCGTCGGCACCTCCGCCATCCCCGAGGCTGCCCGCCGCATCGTCCAAGGTCGCGAACCCTTCACCTTCGACGAGCCCGTGCCCGGCGGTCCACCGCTCGTGCTGCGCGTCGTGACCTCGCCGCACGCCCACGCCCGGGTCGTCTCGATCGACACCGCGGCCGCGCGGGCGATCCCGGGCGTCGTGGCCGTCTTCACCCACGACGACGTCCCCGCCGTGCGCTACTCGACCGGCCGCCATGAACACCGCACCGACGACCCCGACGACACGCGCATGCTCGACGACGTCGTGCGTCACGTCGGCCAGCGGATCGTCGCGGTCGTCGCCGAGACGGCCGAAGCAGCCGATGCCGGATGCCGTGCCGTCGAGGTCGAGTACGAGGTGCTGCCCGCGGTGTTCGACCCCGAAGAGGCACGCCGGCCCGGAGCCCCGCTGCTGCACCCCGACCGCACACCCGACGAGCGCGTGATGGATGCCGGCCGCAACGTCGTCGCGGGCTTCCACACCGGTCACGGCGGCGACATCGACGCGGCCCTCGCCGCGAGCCACACCACCGTGACGGGCGAATGGCGCTCGTCGCGCGTGACCCACGCGGCGCTCGAGACGCACGGCGCCGTCGGCTGGATGGACGACGACGGTCGCCTCGTGATCCGCTCGTCGACGCAGGTGCCCTTCCTCGTGCGCAACGAGCTCGCGCACGTGTTCGACCTCGAGCGCGATCGCGTGCGCGTCTATGCGACGCGCGTGGGCGGCGGATTCGGCGGCAAGCAGGAGCTCTTCACCGAAGACCTCACCGCGCTCGCGGTGCTGCGCCTCGGACGCCCGGTCGCGTACGAGTACTCGCGCACCGATCAGTTCGTGCGGGCCTCGCTGCGGCATCCGATGCGCGTGCGCACGACCCTGGGGGCGGATGCCGACGGCACCCTCACCGCGATGAAGCTCGACGTGCTGAGCGACACCGGGGCGTACGGCAACCACGCGATCGGCGTGCTGTTCCACTCGTGCGCCGAGTCGACGACGCTGTACCGCGTGCCGACGAAGTGGATCGACGCCGAGGCGGTCTACACGAACAACCCGCCCTCGGGCGCGTTCCGCGGATACGGGCTCGGACAGGTGGTGTTCGCCGTCGAATCGGCCATGGACGCCCTCGCGCAGGAGCTCGACATCGACCCCTTCGACCTGCGGCGCATCAACGCCGTGCGCGAGGGCGACCCGCTGCACCCCGACGCCGACGAGAAGTACGAAGAAGACCTGATTTGGGGCAGCTACGGCCTCGACCAGTGCCTCGACCTCGCGCAAGACGCGCTGCGACGCGGCAACGGCGTCGACGCCCCCGACGGCTGGCTCGTCGGCGAAGGGATGTCGGCCGCGATGATCGCCACCATGGCGCCGCGCGGACACATCGCCCACACCACCGCGACCCTGCGTGCCGACGGCACCTACGTGCTGCGGGTCGGCACGGCCGAGTTCGGCAACGGCACCTCGACCGTTCACCGCCAGATCGCGGCCACCGTGCTCGAGGCACCCCTCGAGCGCCTGCACCTGTGGGCCGCCGACACCGACGCGGTCCGCCACGACACCGGCGCGTTCGCCTCCGCGGGAACCGTCGTCGCCGGAAAGGCGCTGTACGGCGCCTGCCTATCGCTGAAGCGCCGGATGATCGCCATCGCCGCCGAGCTGTCGGGGGCGGATGCCGCGGGCGCCGAGGTCACGGCATCCGGAATCTCATTCGCAGGCGAGACCGTGACGTGGGCGCGGATCGTCGCCGCAGGGGGCGAAGACGACCTGACCGCCGACGGGGCCGAGTTCGGCGACTTCCGCTCGCTCGCCTTCAACGTGCACGCCGTACGCGTGGCCGTCGACCCCGAGACGGGGACGGTGAAGGTGCTGCAGTCGATCCAGTCCGCCGATGCCGGCGTCGTGATCAACCCCGCGCAGTGCCGCGGCCAGATCGAGGGCGGCGCCGCGCAGGCCCTCGGCGGTGCGCTGTACGAAGAGGTGCTGCTCGAAGACGGCGTCGTGCAGAACCCCGTGTTCCGCACGTACCGCGTGCCGCAGTTCGCCGACGTGCCCGACACCGAGGTGTACTTCGCCGAAACCGACGACACCCTCGGCCCGTTCGGCGCGAAGTCGATGAGCGAGTCGCCGTACAACCCCGTCGGGGCCGCGATCGGCAACGCCGTCTCGCGCGCGCTCGGCCGCCGCGGATACGAACTGCCGTTCTCGCGCGACCGCGTGTGGAGGCTCGCGGGCGGGGAGTGAGTGGGGCCCGCGGCCGGCGGGCCCGCCAGCGGGGTTTGGGGTCTTGCTCCGGCTCCGGTGTCGGCGGGGCCCGCCAGCGGGGGTTTGGGGCGCGTTTCGTCGTTCGGGGCGGACAATTCACGCCCCAAACGAGAGGATCCGCCCCAAACCGGTGAACGTCGGGGCGGCGCGTAGGTCCCGGGCTGCGGAGGCGACTGGCTTCAGCCCAGGCGCGTCGGCGGGGGATTTGGGGCGCGTTTCGTCATTCGGGGCGAACAATTCACGCCCCAAACGCAAGAACCTGCCCCAAAACCGGTGAAGCTGAGGTCGGCGCGTAGGCCACGGGCTGAGGACATCACTGGCTTCGGCCCCGGGCGCGCCGGCACGGTTTGGGGCGCGTTTCGTCGTTCGGGGCGGACGAATCACGCCCCGAACGCAAAAATCCGCCCCGAACCGGGAGCTCAGAGGGGCGTCGCGGTTCCCCGCACGAGAATGCCCCCGGATGCCGGGACCTCGACCTCGAGCACGCTCGGCCGCCCGATGTGCCGGCCCTGCCGCACGGTGAAGGCGAACGGTGCGTCGAGACCCAGGCGGTCGCGGAGGTACGCACCGAGCGAGGCAGCGGCGGAACCCGTCGCGGGATCCTCGGTGATGTCGCCGACCGGGAAGAGGTTGCGCGCCTCGGCGACGAGGCCGTCGACGAGGTCGCCCTCCACGTGGACCGTGATGACGGTGCCTTTCCATCCGCGCTCGTCCATGAGCATCCGCAACGCAGCGGGGTCGAACGCGAACGAATCGAACGTCCCGCGGGAGGCGATCGCGACCACCGGGTGCAGGTTGCCGGCGAAGGCCTGGGCGAGCGGCATCCGCTCATCGAGGTCGTCGGAGCGCAGGCCCAGGATGCCGAGGAGGCGGACGGCGACGTCCGCGTCGAGGTCGGTCGTGGAGGGATCGACGCTGGTGAAACCTCCGGTGATGCGGCCCTCGGCGTCGCGGGCGGTCGACACCTCGACGATGCCCGCCGCGGTGTCGAACGTGAACTGCCCGACGCCTTCGGCCTCGGCGAGCGCGACGGCGGTCGCGATCGTGGCGTGTCCGCAGAAGGGCACCTCTGCTCCGGGCGAGAAGTAGCGCACGGCGACCCGGCGACCGTCGCGCTCACCGACGAAAGCGGTCTCGGGGTGGCCGAGGTCGGTGGCGATGCGCTGCATCTGCGCGGCGTCGAGGTCCACGGCATCCAGGACGACGCCCGCCGGATTGCCTCCACCCGGCTCGGCGGCGAAGGCGAGCAGTTCGAGGATCTCGGGAGCGGAGGTCATGCGTCCATTCTCGCCGGGGGCCGAGTGCTGCGGAGCTGCCTTGGCGTTGCGCGCTTCCTTGAACGCGACGATCGCCGACCACACGGCAGCGACCGGGAGGGCGATGCACGCGCCGGACCACCAGCGCATCGCGATCGCCGACACGATGGGGACCGCAGAGCGCGGGGGGCTGTCCCCGAACACGTCGTGGAGCAGGAGGTCCCACGCGAGAGAGGGGTACACCCACGGCGCGCCGATCGCCCCCCACAGCCACAACGCACCTCGTCCCGCGGTGAAACGCACATGAGGCTCATGCACCTTCATCCGCCACGCTCGCCAGAACGCTCCGGCCGTCAGCGCCACCGACCACAACACCCACGCCAAGGTCCACCACACCGACCTCGGGCCGACGATCGCGACTGCCTGCTCGGTCGTGAGCCCGTAGGCCGCAGGCATGCCGCGCACGGCCCCGAGCACGCCGAGCCACCACGCCGAGGGCGCGGGACGGTCGCGCTTGATGAAGACCATGCCCCGGGGCCACCTCTGCCGCCCCACTAACGACCGCCCCCGCACGCCCCGCGCCCCGGGGCCACGACCGACGCCCCGAACCGGGCGCAACCGACCCCTCAGCGCACCTCCGCCCCGAGGTGCAGCACCGCCTCGGCGAGGGCACGCAGGCCCGCCGCCACGTCGGCGCCCGCGACGTCCTCGGCGGGGTGGTGGCTGATGCCGTCGGGGTTGCGCAGGAAGAGCATGCCCACGTCGGTGATCGCACCGATCGCCATGGCGTCGTGACCGGCGCGACTGAAAAGGGTGGGGGCGTCGCCGCCGATGCCCGCGCGCACGACGTCCTGCAGCAGCGGAGCGCAGAACACCGCGGGCGCGCTGTGCACCTCTCGGGCGTGCCAGCGCAGGCTCCGGCGTCCCATGATCGCGTCGAGCTCGCGTGAGATCTCGTCCCACACGTGGTCGCGCGTGGCGTCGAACTCTCCGCGCAGGTCGAGCGAGAGGTGCGCCTCGCCGGGCACGACGTTGACCGCGCCGGGGAAGGCCTCGAGCTGACCGACCGTGCCCACGATGTGGTGCTCGCCGCGGCAGATCCGCTCGACCGCCAGCGCGGCCTCGCTCGCGCCGAGCAGGGCGTCGCGCCGCATGTCGTAGGGCGTGCCTCCCGCGTGCCGCGCCTCACCCTCGACGACGAGCTGGAACCGCCGGGCCGACGCGATCGACGACACCGCCGCGAGGGCCTGGCCACTGCGGTGCAGCTCGGGCGCCTGTTCGATGTGCGCCTCGAGGTACGCCACGAGCTGGTCGGGCCGGCGCGCGGCCTCGCCCACGCGGCCCGGGTCGAGCCCGAAGTCGCGGAAAGCCTCGCGCAGGGTGAGTCCGTCGGCATCCGCCAACTCCCACCACGCGGGGTCCCACTGACCGGCCACGGCCGACGAGCCCAGCAGGGCCTTGCCGAACCGCGTTCCCTCTTCGTCGCTGAAGGCGATGACCTCGAGGGCGAAGGGGAAGGGGCTGGATGCCGTGCCCTCATCGTCGACGCGGCGCAGCAGCCGCACGACCTCGAGCGCCATCAGCACCCCGACGATGCCGTCGTAGCGCCCCGCGTCGGGCACCGTGTCGAGGTGCGAGCCGAGCAGGAGGGCGGGAGCATCGGGCATCCCGGCCGGAGCGAGACGGCCGACCTGATTGCCCGCGGCGTCCTGCCGGGTGGTCATGCCGAGCTCGCGCATCCACTCGGCGGCGAGGCGATTGACGCGTGCGTGCTCGGGCGAGAGGTAGACGCGGGTGATCGATCCGGGCGTCGAGGTGACGCGGGCGAGCTCTTCGCAGCGCCCCATGACGCGGCGCGCGGCCGAGGCGATGCGCTCTTCCGACACCTGAAGGCGAGTGGATGCCGTCATGCCCAGGCTCCGCGGCCGCCGCAACCCGTCGCGGGATCGCGCACGCCGCGCCCGGCGCCGGTCGCCCTCACGCTCCCGCCCCCGCGTACACGCCCTGCGCGGCCTCGACTCCGCCGCCGGACGCGACCGCGGCACCGTGCCGGCGCAGCACCGCCTCGAGGGCAGCGAGGGTGGTGAGCACCGCGTCTTTGCGCGCGTTGTAGCCCATCGTGCCGATGCGCCAGACGCGGCCGTGCAGCGGCCCGAACGACGTGCCGATCTCGATGCCGAAGTCGCTCAACAGCTCGCTGCGCACGGCGTCGCCCACGACGGCATCCGGGATCTCGACCGCCACCACGTTGGTCATCTTGTGCGCGACGTCGCCGAACACGGTCAGGCCGAGGCCCTCGACCCCTGCGAGCATCGCGTCGCCGTGCAGCCGGTGACGCGCGATGACCTCGTCGCGCCCCTCGAGCAGCAGCACCCGCGCGCATTCCCGGGCGCCGTAGAGCATGGTCGTCGCCTCGGTGTGGTGGTTGAGGCGGCGCGGGCCCCAGTAGTCGAGGATCATCGCGAGGTCGAAGTAGTTCGAGCGGATGAAGTCGGATGCCGAGGCGTCGCCCTCTTCGCGGATGCCGGCCTCGACCCGGGCTCGCGAGCGCACGACCTCGACGGCGCGGTCCGACAGGCTCAGCGGGGCCGACCCCGACGGCCCGCCGAGGCATTTCTGCAGGCCGGCGGTCGCGGCATCCAGGCCCCAGGCGTCCATCTCGAAGGGGTTGCCGCCGAGCGAGGCGGTGGCGTCGGTGTAGAACAGCGCGCCGTGGGCGCGGCAGATCTCGCCGATCTCCTCCAACGGTTGGAGCATCGTGGTCGAGGTGTCGCCCTGCACGCACGCGACGAGGTGCGGCTTCACCCGCTCGACCGCCTCGCGGATCGTCGACACCGGGAACACCTGGCCCCACGGCACCTCGATCGTGTGCACCTCGGCGAGCGCGCGCTCGGCGATCTCGGCCAGCAGATGCCCGAAGCGGCCGAACACCGGCACGAGCACGCGATCGCCCGGGCGGATGAGCGACACCATCGCCGCCTCGATCCCCGCGCGACTCGTGCCGTCGATCAGCAGGGTCGCATCGTTCGCGGTGCCCCAGACCTGGCGGTACAGCTCCTGCGTCTCGGTCATGGTCGCCGTCATGAACGGGTCGTACTGGCCGACCAGCGGCGCCCCCATCGCGCGCAGCACGCTGGGGTAGGCCGAGATGGGACCGGGGCCCATCAGCAGGCGCGCGGGCGGGTCGATCGGGCCGGGGAGGTGGGACATCAGGACTCCGTGATGCGGGGGCGGGTGGGGGAAAGGAACGAGGGGGCGTGCGCAACTCCGGAGATTCTCGTCCGGGCGGGGGTGGATGCCGTGCGAGAGCCGCTCAGTCCCCGGATTCTCCGGAGTTCGGCCCGCCCGACGCGCGAGACGGCCCGCCCGGCGCGTGAGAAGGCCCGCCCGACGCGCGAGACGGCCCGCCCGGCGCGCGAGAAGGCCCGCCCGACGCGCGAGACGGCCCGCCCGGCGCGTGAGAAGGCCCGCCCGACGCGCGAGACGGTCACCGGATGCCCCCGGCGAGCGCGGCGAAGCGCCGAGCCAAGCGGACGAGCGCGATGTCGGTGCCGGCACGCGAGACGAGGCAGACGCCGACCGGAGCGCCGCCGACGCGCAGCAGCGGGATCGACACGGCGGGGAGGCCGGCGGCCGCGGCGGGCGCGGTCATGCGCAGCGTCGCGGCGCGCACGGCGTCGACGTCGGCGGTGCGTAGCGGCGCGGGACCGGGCACGGTCGGGAACACCATCACGGCACCGTCGACGACCTCGGCCAGGAGGGCGGCGATCGGTTCGAGCTCGGCGCGCGCGGCGGCCTCGTCGTACGCGGTGATCTGCGACGCGACACGGAAGCGCTCGGCCACGGCCGGCCCCACGGCGCCGGGGTGCGCGCGCAGCCAGTCGCCGTCGTTGCGCCACGCCTCGGCGCCCTGCACGGTACGGAACGCCGAGAAGGTGGCATCCAGATCGCCCGTGTGCACCGCGCGGAACGAGGGAGGGTCGTCCGATGCCGCGAGCGCGGCGAGCAGTCGGCTGAACGCCTCGCGGGTCGCCGGCTCGACGCAGTCGAGCACCTCTTCGGGCACGACGAACCGCCACGGCAGGTCGTCGGCCGAGGCTCCGTAGACGTTCTCGGTCGAGCTCGAGCCGTCGTAGCTGAGGCACCAGTCGGCCACGCGCTGCAGGGTCTCGCCGTCGCGCGTGAGCCAGCCGATCGTGTCGAACGACTGCGCGAGCGGAAGCATGCCCTGCCGGGGCACGAGGTCATGGGTCGTGCGCAGGCCCCAGAGCCCCTGATACGAGGCGGGCACGCGGATCGACCCCGCGGTGTCGGTGGCGAGGCCGATGTCGGCGTGGCCGAGGGCGACGGCGGACGCGGGGCCGCTCGACGATCCGCCAGGCAGCGCGCCGACCACCGCACCGTTGGGCGGGGTGCCGTAGTGCACGTTGTCACCGGCGATCGAGTAGGCGAACTCGTCGGTCCGCGCGATGCCGCGCAGCGACGCCCCTGCGCGCAGCAGGTCGGCGACGGCCGGGGCCGTGGCCTTTTCGGGCCGTGCCTCTTCGAGGTAGGTCGGGTTGCCCGCCCCGATGCGGAAGCCAGCGATGGCGAACAGGTCTTTCACCGCGACGGTCAGGCCGGCCAGCGGCCCCTCCCACGCTCCCTGCAGGAACGGGTCGCCCACGCTCCGCCAGATCGTGCGATCGAGTGCCGGCGTACGGGGCGTGACGTGCGCGGCCGTGATGAGCCACCGGCCGTCGATGCGCTGCCACACCTGGGTCTGCAGGCCGCGGCCTCCGCCGACGAACTGCGACACCGACATGAGCAGGGCGCTGTCGGAACCGAGCGGGCGGTAGTGGATTTCGGCGATCTCACGCGCGGGCACTCCCCCGCGCAGGGCTCGGAACCCGCTGATCGCGTCGTGCCCGACGAGCAGGCCCGCAGTGTCGCCGCGAAGCGTCTCGGGTCCGGGAGCGAAGAAGTCGTCGAGCGCGTCGAGGTCGTTCGCCACGATCGCCCGCTCGTACGCGTCGAAGGCGGCACGCAGGTCGGCGGGGATCGCCGGGGCGCCGGCGGGCGCCGCGGGCGCGGGCGTGGCGGGCACGGGCGTGGCGGGCTCGGGCGTAATGGGCTCGGGCGTCGCCCCCGTGGCATCCGTCATGATCGGCGCCCCTCTCCGCGCTTCGTCGAGTGTCCGAAACACCCGGACCATCCGAAGAATCGTCCGGGTGTTTTGGACACTCGACGGGCAGGGGCAGCGTCGCCAGCGCCCGGCGCGAACGGCCGGGCCACGACGTCGGCGTCGGCGTCGAAGCCGGCGCCGAACGGCAGGGCGTCAGCCGCCTCGGCACGGGCCAGGGCGGCGGCGAGGACGGGGCTCATGCGACGTCTCCTTCTTCTTCGTGCGGCGCCGGACCGTCGACGGACTCGGGTTCCGCGGCGGCGTCGGGGGCGGATGCCAGCGGCATGGGCTCCACGGCTGCCACCTCCGCGAAGTCGGCCTCGCGGATGCGGGCGTGCACCCCCGAGACGATGTCGACGACCTGCGAGATGTCGAAGTCGGTCGCCGCGCTCAGGTAGGCGTACGCGAGGTGCTCGTCCATGCCCCAGCGCCCGCCGAGCAACGCCAGCGACGACCGCACGCACGCGCGCATCGCGGCGTCGAGGTCGGGGTCCATGCCGGTCGGCACGAGGTAGTCGGGCGTCCGCACGAGCGGTCCGGTCACCTCGCCGAACGCCGCGCGGGCGGCATCCGCGGGGATCACCTCGAAGCGCAGGGTGGCGCGCAGCGAGGCCTCGAGAGCGGTGAGCGCCACCTCTCCGTCGCCCTGCGCGAAGTGCGGGTCGCCGACGTAGGCCAGCGCCCCCTCGACCTGCACGGGGAGGAAGAGCGTGGTCCCCTCGACGAGCAGGTTGATGTCGATGTTGCCGCCGTGGGTTCCGGGCGGCACCGAGTGCGGGCGCTCCTCCCCCGCGACGGCGACGCCCATCGTGCCGAGGAACGGCGCGAGCGGGTACGACACGATCGGCTCGGCGCCCTCGACCACGGGGAGGGTGCCGTAGCGGATGCCGTCGCGCTCGACGACGGCCGAGAACACGCTGACGTTGTGCTCGCCGCGGGGCAGCTCGCCGACTAGGGCGCCCTTGCCGTGGCGGTTCGAGATCACGCCGTACGGCACGCGCGGCACGAGGGTCTCGACCGTGATCTTCAGCAGGTCGCCCGGGTGCGCTCCGCGCACGTGCACGGGTCCGACGACCACGTGGGGGCCGTCGGCGGAGGGGTCTCGGAGGGCGGATGCCGCGATCTCGACCGCATCGTCGAGCACCTGATCCGCGGGCACGCCGTGGCCCGCGAAGAACGCGCGCGGGTCTTTGCCCTGGTCGTCGAGGATGCCCTCGTGGCTCACGGTGTCGAAGGTGACGCTCTCGCCCGAGGCGACCTCGAGCACGGCGGCGTCGGTCGCGCACGGGAGGCGCCCCCACAGCACGGTGTCGAGGGTCGCGGCGACGTAGTGATCGCCGGGGATCGGCCCGGTGTGGGGCTGCAGGATCGGGAAGGCGCGGGTGCCGGCGCGGTGGCTGAGCCTGTCGAAGCCGCCCTCCACCACGCTCACGCCTCCACCACCGCTGCCGCCCGCAGCAGCTCGCGGCCCTCGCGCTCGGTGACCGCGGCGCCGCGCCGGTAGACCGAAGCCCCCCGCAACCAGGTCTCGCGCACCACGCCGGTGAGCGTCTGCCCGTGCCACGGCGACACGGGGTTGCGGTACTCCAGCGCCGCGGCATCCACCGTGAACTGCTCGTCGGGGGCGAAGGCCACGAGGTGCGCGGGAGCCCCCACCTCGATCACACCGAGCCCCTCGAGCCCGGCGATGCGCGCGGGGCCGGTGGTCATCAGGGGCAGCAGCGTCTCGAAGGCGAGTCCTCGCGCCCGGGCGGTGGAGTGCACCGCCGACAGCCCGGTCTGCAGTCCCGCGATGCCGCCCCAGGCCAGCCCGAAGTCGGGGTTGTCCTTGAGGGCGACGGTGGCCGGGGAGTGATCGCTGACGATCGCGTCGATCGTTCCGTCGACCACGCCCGCCCACAGCAGGTCGGGGTTATCGCCGCCGCGGATCGGAGGGCAGCACTTGAACGCCCCGGCACCGTCGGGCACGGCCGCGGCATCGAGGGTGAGGTAGTGGGGACACGTCTCGATCGTCAGGCGCACGCCCTCGGCCTTGGCGGCGCGCACGGCGTCGAGCGACCCGCCGTCGGAGACGTGCACGACGTGGGCACGCGCCCCGGTGCGCCGCGCGGCGTCGATCACGCGCTGGATCGCGGCGCGCTCGCTCAGCGGAGGGCGACTCGCCTCGAAGTCGGCGTAGTGCGGGCCCAGCGCTCCGTCGGCGTGGAGGTGCGCCGGGTCTTCCGCGTGCACGATGAGCAGCCCGTCGAACTCCGCGAGCTCGGCGAGACACCGCTCGAGCTGCTCGGGGTCGAGGTGACCGAACTCGTCGATGCCGCTCGGTGACAGGAAGCACTTGAAGCCCACGACCCCGGCATCCGCCATCGCCCGCAGCGAACCGAGGTTCTCGGGCACGGCGCCGCCCCAGTACGCGACGTCGACGGCGAGCTTGCCGCGGGCGGCGGCGCGCTTGAGCTGCAGCGCCTCGATCGTGGTGGTCACCGGCGAGCTGTTGAGCGGCATGTCGACGACCGTGGTCACGCCTCCGGCCGCGGCCGCCGCGGTTCCGGTCGCGAAGCCCTCCCACTCGGTGCGCCCGGGTTCGTCGAGGTGCACGTGCGAGTCGACGAGGCCCGGCAGCAGCACGGCGTCGGCGGGCAGGACCGTGTCGGCGGAGACGTCGAACGACTCGATGCTCGCGACGAGTCCGTCGTCGATCACGACGGTGGCGGGGGTGAACGCACCGTCGAGATAGACCCGGCGGGCAGCGATCCGTGTGCTCATGCCGCTCACGCTAAGGGCCTCGCGTTTCGCGAATGTAACCGTCATCAACATTCATGCGAACACCTCGGCGCCGCGAGTCACGTCGTCGCGGTTCGGGGCGGATCCCGGCGTTCGGGGCGCAGATTTTCCGCCCCGAACGACAGAATCCGCCCCGAACCCGAGCTGACCGGCCCCGGCCGCGCCCGCGAACTCGCGCGGCGGCCGCGCGTACTCATCGCGCTTGCTCGTGCCCAGGCCCATGCGCACCATCCCGGATGCCATGCCCACCGCAGCCGCGACCCCGTCGACGACCGGCACCCCCACGCGTGCGGTCAGCTCGGCGCACAGGTCGGCCATGCCGGCGCAGCCGAGCACGATGACGTCGGCGCCGGAGGCCGCGGCATCCGCGCTCAGTTCGGCGATGGTGGAAACGGCGGCGGATGCCGTGTCTTCGAGGTCCAGGACCGGGATGCCGGTCGCGGCCAGCGAGACGCACGCCCGCTCCATGCCGTACCGGGAGACGAGGTCGTGCGCGCGCCCGAGCGTGCGGCTGAGCGTCGTGACCACCCCGAAGTGCCGCCCCGACACCGCGGCCAGGTGCATCGCCGCCTCGGCGATGCCCAGCACGGGCACCTCGACCAGTTCGCGGGCCGCATCGAGCCCCGGGTCGCCGAAGCACGCAATGACGTAGGCGTCCGCGGGGTCGGGGCCGTCGCGGTCGGCCGCGATGAGCTCGACCACGGCGGCGGCCGCGGCGATCTCGTCGACGTGGCTCTCGATGGCGGCCGCCCCGACCTGCGGGCAGACGGCGTCGATGTCGACATCGGGTCCCGCCACCCCCCGGGCGGCGTCCGCGATCTTCGCGGTCATCGCCCGGGAGGTGTTGGGGTTGACGAGCAGGATCCTCACGCGAGCGTCTCGCGCGGGGTTGCGGCATCCGGAGCCGTGTTCGCGAGCACCGGCACGGCCTCTCCGTCCGGCGCCTCGGCCGCCTGATCGACCGTGCCGTCGGAGATGCCGTCGGTCTCGCCGTCGAAGGTCGGAACCCGAGGGTCGAGGCGCTCGAAGAGCAGGAAGAGCACGAAGCCGAGACCGCAGCCGATGAACCAGCTGTAGTCGCTCACCCACGACACGTTGAACAGCCCCAGGTCGGCGAAGAGCTTCGGGAAGATCGCGATGGCCACCGTGGGCACGCCCGCGGCGATGACGGCCTTGACCGCGTTGGGGTTGAAGCCGTTGCGGTACCAGTAGGGCCCGGCGGGGTCCATCGTGAACATCGCGTCGACCTTCACCCGCTGGCGCGCGGCGAAGTAGTAGCCGGCGATCAGGATGCCGAACAGGGGCCCGATCAGCGCACCCAGCACGCCCAGCGAGTAGTGGATCGCGTCGCTGTTGGAGTACCAGTTCCAGGGCATGAGGAAGGTCGAGCCGACCGCGGCGATCATGCCGCCCGCGCGCCACGAGATCTTCTTCGGGGCGACGTTGGAGAAGTCGAACGCGGGCGAGATGAAGTTCGCGACGATGTTGATGCCGACGGTGGCCGTGACGAAGGTGAGCCCGCCCAGCAGGATCGCGAAGGGCGTGTCGATCTGCTCGACCGTCTTGATCGGGTCGGTGATGAGGGATCCGAACACGGGGACCGTGGCCGAGGCGGTGATGACGGTGAGCAGCGAGAAGAAGACGAAGTTGATCGGCAGTCCCCAGAAGTTGCCCTTCTTCACCGCGGCGAAGCTCTTGCCGTAGCGGGCGAAGTCGCCGAAGTTCAGCATCGGGCCCGAGAAGTACGACACGACCAGGGCGATCGCGGCGAACATCACCGGGATCGAGGCCCAGAAGTCGAGCTGCACCGTCGACAGGGTGAAGGAGATGTTCTGGATGCCGGCCTGAGACACGAGGTACACAGCGAGCACGATCATGACGAGGTAGACGGCGGGGCCGGCCCAGTCGATGAAGCGGCGGATGACCTCCATGCCGTTCCAGAAGAGGAGGAACTGCGCGGTCCACAGGATCGCGTACGAGATCCAGCCGAGCGCCGACAGCCCGGCGAACGACACGTCGAGGAGAGCTGCCGAGCCCGGGATGAACTTGAGGAACACGATGTTCAGCGATTCGGCCGCGAGGAAGGTCTGCACCCCGTACCAGGCGATCGCGATGAGCCCGCGGATGATCGCGGGGATGTTCGCACCCCGGATGCCGAAGACCACGCGGTTGATGACCGGGAAGGGCACACCCGTCTTCTGGCTGGGCTTGGCGACCATGTTGGCGAAGACCTGCACGATGACGATGCCGGCGATCAGCGCCACGAGCACCTGCCACGACTGCAGGCCCAGGGCGAAAAGCGACCCGGCGGTGACGTAGCCGCCGACGGAGTGCACGTCGCTCATCCAGAACGCGAAGATGTTGTAGCTCGACCACTTCTGCTTCCGCAGCGGAGCCAGGTCTTCGTTGGCGAGACGGTCGTCGTAGTGGGGCTTCATGTTGCCGCCCCCGTGGGGGTGGCCGGCGGCCTCCACGAGATCGTGGGGACCGGTGAGCGGGGTGGAAGTCATGTCATTCCTCTCAGGACGATGGATGCCACGACGTGGAGTCCGCGGCCGGAGTGGAGCTCTGATGTGAAGTTATGGGTTCACACTGCCCGGCTGGTTTCGCTCGTGTAACGAGCGTGTGAAGTCGCTCCTTCACGCTTTTCGCCTCCCTAGACTCGGGACATGTCGCAGCCGCCCCTCGCCGAAGCCACCGCCGTCGAGCCGGATTCGGCGGGCGTCGGGGCACGGATCCGCGACCTGCGGCAGGCGCGCGGCATCTCGGCGCGGGCGCTCGCGAAGTCGCTCGGCATCTCCCCCAGCGCCGTGTCGCAGATCGAACGCGGAGTGATGCAGCCGAGCGTCTCGCGCCTGATCGCCATCACCGACGCACTGGGCGTTCCGCTCGTGGCGGCCTTCGACGCGGCATCCGACCGTCCGATCGAACCCGTCGGGCCCTCGGGCTTCACGCTGCAGCGCGCCGGGCAGTCGCCCGACATCGTGCTCGACAGCGGGGTGTCGTTCCGCCGGCTCACCCCCGGCACCTCGCCCGGGGTCGACTACTTCGAATCGATCTACCCGCCCGGAGCCTCGGCCCACGGAGCCGACGGTCTGTTCCACCACGAGGGCTACGAGGTCGGCACCGTCGTCGCGGGCGAGCTCACCATCGACTTCGAGGCCGAGCGGGTGATCCTGCGTTCGGGCGACGCCATCAGCTACCCCTGCTCGGTCCCGCACCGCCTGCACAACACGGGCGAGGCCGACGCCGTGGCGCACTGGTTGATCGTGCACGCCTGACGCGGCGGCCCGGGTTGGGGCGGATTCCGCCGTTCGGGGCGCGAATCGCACGCCCCAAAGGACGGATCTCGCCCCAAACCTGTGGACGGCGGCCGGAATGTTCCCCACAGCAACATCGCCGACACATCCCGCCACAGCGCCGTAACGCGGTCGGCCTAGCGTGACCTGCATGCACCTGCACCACTTCCATGCCCTCGACGAGGCGGATGCCACGGCGGTGGTCCGCGTGTGGGCCGACATCCCCGGCTGGGTCGACGCCGTCGTCGGCGGTCGCCCCTACGCCGACGTCGACGCCCTCGCCGCCT
Source organism: Microbacterium sp. JC 701 (assembly GCF_021026215.1). Lineage (NCBI taxonomy): Bacteria > Bacillati > Actinomycetota > Actinomycetes > Micrococcales > Microbacteriaceae > Microbacterium > Microbacterium sp. JC 701. The sequence goes on along the minus strand of NZ_JAJNCV010000001.1, from coordinate 481,209 downwards.
ACGCCGGTGACCTCGCTTCGACCTGGTCACCGCAGGACCTCGAGGCGGCCCTGCACGCCCACCCGCGCATCGGCGCGAAGGTCGCGGGCGACGGCGCTGAAGCGACCGCGTCGCGGCGCGAGCAGGGGTCGATGGCCTCCGCCGCCGATGACGACGTGGCGGCGATCGCGGCCGGCAACGCGGCCTACGAAGAGCGCTTCGGTCGCGTCTTCCTCATCCGCGCGGCGGGGCGCACGCCCGGCGAGATGCGCGCGGAGCTCGAACGACGCCTGTCGAACGACCCCGACGCCGAGACGATCGAGGCGACCCGCCAGCTCGCCGAGATCGCGCTGCTGCGCCTGCGCACCACCTTCGCCGACGACGCTCTCGCCGAACCGGAGGCCGCCGAATGACGCACCTGACGAGTCACGTGCTCGACGCCACCGCGGGGATTCCCGCCGCCGGTGTCACCCTCACGCTCGCCCACCGCGGCGGCGCGACGGTCGACACCGCCACCACCGACGCCGACGGGCGGGCGAGCCTCGGCCCCGACCTCCTGGCCGACGGCGGCTACACCCTCACCTTCGCCACCGGCGCGTACTTCCGCGCCCGCGGTGTTCCCTCGTTTCACCCGGAGGTCGTCGTGACCTTCACCGTCGGCGGTGAGGCGCACCTGCACGTGCCCCTTCTGCTGAGCCCGTTCGCCTATTCGACCTACCGCGGCAGCTGAGGAGCGACATGAAGGTCATCGTCATCGGCGCCGGCGTCGGCGGCACCTCCGCCGCCCTGGCCCTGCAGAAGCTCGGACACGAGGTCGTCGTATACGACCGCATGCGCGAGAACCGCCCCGTCGGTGCGGCGCTGTCGCTGTGGTCCAACGGCGTGAAGGTGCTCAACTGGCTCGGCCTCGGCGCCCAGGTGGCAGCCCTCGGCGGCCGCATGGACGACATGGCTTACTACGACGGCCACACCGGCGACGAGATGTGCCGCTTCAGCCTCGCCCCCGTGACCGCGCAGACCGGGCAGCGCCCCTACCCCGTGGCGCGCGCCGATCTGCAGCAGTTGATGATGGATGCCGTGGGCGCCGAGAACATCCGGCTCGGCCGCCAGCTGACCGGGGTCTCCGAGGCAGACGGGGTCGTCACCGCGACCTTCGCCGACGGCTCCATCGACACCGCTGACCTTCTCATCGGCGCCGACGGCGCCCGCTCGATCGTGCGCGATTACGTGACCGAGCCCGCCGGCATCCGTCCCGAGCGCCGGTACTCCGGGTACGTCAACTACAACGGTCTCGTCGCGGCCGACCCGCGCATCGGCCCGCTGGATCAGTGGACCACCTACGTCGGCGACGGCAAGCGCTGCGCCGTCATGCCCGTCGCCGGCGACCGCTTCTATTTCTTCGTCGACGTGCCCGGGCCCTCGGGTGTCACCGAAGACCGCATGGCCGCCCTTGAGCACGCGTTCGGCTCGTGGGGCGCCCCCGGCGTGCGCGCTCTGCTCGACGGCATCGACCCCGACGAGTCGCTCAACCGCGTGGAGATCTGGGACATCGACCCCTTCGACACCTGGGTGCGCGGGCGCGTGGCGATCCTCGGCGACGCCGCGCACAACACCGCCCCCGACATCGGTCAGGGCGCGTGCTCGGCGCTCGAAGACAGCTTCGCCCTCGGCATCGTCTTCGCGACCTCGACTCTCGGCGTCGAGGACTCGCTGAAGCGCTACGAGCGCATCCGCACCGAGCGTGCGGGCGACCTGGTGCTGCGCGCCCGCAAACGCGCGCACGAAACGCACGCGTTCGACGTGGACACGACCCAGGCCTGGTACGACGGCCTGCGCCGCGAAGACGGCACCGGCGTCATCCGCGGCATCGTCGGCAACATCGAGGGCAGCCCGGTCGAGCTCGGCGCCAGCGTCCTGGGCTGAGGGCGGCCGTCACGCGCCGCGTGGGCGGTACACAACTCCGGTGATTCCGAATGCCGACCCCTCCGCGACCGCGGAAGACCGCGGCATCCGCCCACGACCCCGGCCGACGTTCCGGAGTTGTGCACGCGGGCGCGGCCCGCGGGCCAGGGCAGCGCAGCCGTTCGAGACCTCGTTCAGGTCGCCCGAGCCGTGCACAACTCCGGTGATTCCGAATGCCGACCCCTCCGCGACCGCGGAAGACCGCGGCATCCGCCCACGACCCCGGCCGACGTTCCGGAGTTGTGCACGCGGGCACGGCCCGCGGGCCGGCCGGCCTCAGACGTGGAAGACCGAGTGCAGGTCGCCGCCGAGGGCCTCGCGACCGCCGAGGCCGTCGATCTCGAGCAGGGTCGCGATGCCGACGACCTCGCTGCCGACCGCCTGCAGCAGGTCGCGGCCGGCGCGGAGCGTGCCGCCCGTGGCGAGCACGTCGTCGAGCAGCAGCACGCGCGCGCCCGCGGCGTTGTCGTCGTGCATCTCGATCTGCGCCGAGCCGTACTCGAGGTCGTACGACATCGAGGCCGCGGGTCGGGGCAGCTTGCCCGCCTTGCGGATCGGCATGAGGCCCACGTTCGCCGCGATCGCCGCCGCGCCCGCGAGCAGGAACCCGCGCGCCTCGACACCGGCGACCGCGTCGAAGCGACCGGCGAACGGCTCGATCAGCGCGTCGACGACGGTCCGCAGGGCCGCGGCGTCGGTGAGCAGCGGAGTGATGTCACGGAAGACGATTCCGGGCTTGGGGTAGTCGGGGATGCTCGTGATGAGCGATTCAGCGCGGGCGAGGGCAGTGGCGTCGGGCACCCGTCCAGCCTACGCGCGCGGTAGACCCTGCCCGCGGGCGAGTCCAGGCGCCTCAGAACTCGACACGGCGCCCGAGCCGGCCGGCGATCGCGTCGTCGACGGCGGTGCGGATGACGCGCGCCTTGTCTCTCCGCCGCGTCACGATCATGCACACGAGGCACAGCGCGGCGAAGAGGGCGCCGTTGAGCACGCGGGCGCGCGACCAGCGCTTGCCGATCCGCAGCTCGCGGTGCACCCGGTTGCGCAGCGAGTAATACAGCAGCGCGTCGTTGGTCGAACGGAACATCGCCAGCACCTCGAAGCCGGGCGGCATCCACCGCTCGCCGCGCGGGTCGACGACCACCGCACGCGGGGTCAGCACGATGCGCCCGCCCGCCGCGACGATGCGCGAGGTGTACTCCAGATCGTCGCCGTAGAGCACGAGGTCGGCATCCGGATCACCGATGGCCCGCGTCGCCGCGATGCGCATCAGCAGTCCGCCATAGGGCGCGTAGGGCAGATCGCCACCCGTCCGCTGCACCGCACGGCGCAGGCCGAGTCGCTCGAGGGCGCGCCGCGCGAACAGGCCCGCCTCGACCCCCGCGAACGATCGGCTCGCCTCGGGCTGTTCGCGCGAGAGCTCCGACGCGATCGTCTCGGCCACCTCGTCGGGGTCGGCCGAGGGAGCGCGCACGGGCGCCACCGCGCACGGCATCGTGCCCGCGTCCCACAACCGGCGCTCCTCGGCGATGAGGCTGTCGAGCGCGCCCGGTTCGGGGAGGTTGTCGTCGTCGAGGAGCCACACGTACTCGGCCCCCGCCTCGCGGGCGAGGGCGATCGCGAGACCGAACGCCGGGGCCGAGCCCTCGTTGCGGTCGAGACGGTGGCAAAGAACACGGGGCTCGTACTCGGCGACGAGTTCGCGCAGCTCTCGCTGGGCGTCAGGGGTGGACCCGTTGTCGACGACGATCACGCTCTCGACCCCCTGCGCGAGCAGGGCTTCGACCGTGGCACGGCACGAGCGCGCTCGTGTGGCGTAGGTGACGGTGGCGCCGACCACCGACGGACGGACGATGGTGGCTGCCTCGGCAGTCGGGTGCGACGTCACGAGCCGTAGACCTCCGCGAGCGAACGTTCGAACTGGGCCGCGGAGAACTCCGCACGCGCCGCCGCGCGCACGCCGCGGGCGGCGGCGCGGGCGGCCGCAGGGTCGTCGAGCACGGCGATCACCCCGCGGGCGAGGGCCTCGGCCTCATCCGCGACGGCGAAGACGTGGAGGCGGTCGTCGACGATCCCCTCGACCCCGACTGTCGTCGACACGACGGGGATGCCGCGCACCATGGCCTCGACGGTCTTGAACTTGACCCCCGCTCCCGAACGCAGCGGAACGAGCACCGCGGCGGCATCCGCGTAATACGGATCGAGTGTCTCGACCCGACCGGTCACCTCGACGGCGTCGAGGTCTGCGGCCAGCTCGTGCATGCGCGGGGTGGGATTGGCCCCGGCGAAGACGAACCGCACCCGGGGGTGACGGGCCCGGACGATCGGGAGGATCTCGGTGGCCGCCCACTCCGCCGCATCGGCGTTGACCGAGCGATCGAACGCGCCGACGAACAGCACGACCGGTGCCGTCGTGGTGCCGGGGTCTGCGTGCTCCGCCGACTTGACACCGGCGAGGGGCGGTCGCACGACGCGCGCCGGGGCCGCAGCGCCCGCGCAGCGATGGATGACGTCGACGTCCTTCGCACTGAAGGTGACGGCGACATCGGCCTTCGAGTACACGCGGCGTTCGTCGCGGGCGACGATGAATCGCCGCCACCGGGCGAGAAGGCGCTGCGGCAAGGGGGCTGCGGCGCTCGCCTCGAAGAAGCGCTCGTAGCTCTGCGACAGCACGTCGTGCACGACGACGACGTGGCGCGCGGACGGAGCCGGCAGGTGCGCGGCGAGCCATGCGGTCTCGGTCCACTGATACTCGACGACGTCGGCCGTCTCGACGAGGCGCCGCGCCACCGTCGACGCCGAGAACGCCCGGCGGATCCGCGCGACAGGACGGACGGGGAACAGGCGCGCCTGCTGCTTGTCGGAGAAGTCCGCGAGGCGCCGGCCGAGGGGAGTCGACACGGCGAGCAGCTCGACGCGGATTTCGTTGCGCAGGGCCAGGCGTCCCACGCGATTGTCGGGGCTGTCCGGCGCGAGGATCGTGATGCGGTGCCCGAGCGCGGCGAGCGCGCGCAGGTGCCGGAGGTAGTACTGGCCCCCCGCGTGCGGCACGCCGTCGAAGGGGACCATCGGGGTCACGCTGACGATGCGCGCAGACACCGTCTCTTGCTCGACTTTCGGCTGGGCGTACACGGGACCCACTGTGGTGAGCGGCGCGGGCGACCCGCGCTCGAGCCGCTCCCCGCCATGGCTCGTTAAGGACGACCCCCGAACGGGTGAGGTTCCGGTCGAACCTCGCGCCGCCCGCGTCCTCGCCGCGGTCCATGGCGATCGCCCCCGCGTAACGTCCGTCGCGTTCGGATGCGACCGGAGGGGATGTCCGCGTGAAGATCACCCACGTGCAGAGCACCTTCGTCGCCACGCTCGGAGGCGCCGAGTCGTACGTGCTCGCCCTGGCCGCAGCGCAAGCACGACAAGGCGACTGCGTCGAGATCGTCACCGCCTGGACCGACCCCGAAACGGTCGCGCGGGCCCGCCGCTCCGGCGTCGTCGTGCGGCAGCTGCCGGTGCGGCGCCCGTACCGCCCCGACGAGCACGGCGCGACGGTGACGGCGCGCGTGGCCTTCCACGCGCTCGACCTGTGGGGGGCGTTCGTCGTGCCCCGCTCCTTGCGGCGCGTGCAGAGACCCGACCGGGTGGTGCACGTGCACCGCTTCCAGGGCGTCGGGTCGGCGATCCTGCGCGCGCAGGCGGCTCCGGTCGTGCACACCGCCCACGATTACTGCCTCGTCGACACGACCTCGACCAGCGTCCGCCACGGGATCGAGCAGTCGCGGTTGGGCCTCGTTCAACGCCTCCGCGCGCGCGTGCTGTGGCGCTCCGCCCGCCATGCCGATGTCGTCGTCTTCCCCAGCGTGCGCACGCGCCGGCGGCACGCCGCCCTGGGCCTCGCCCTCGAGGAGATCGACGCCCGCGTCGTGCCGCACGGCTGGATCGCCGCGGCGCACCCGGAGGATCGACAGCCCTCGGCGCACCCGCGCTTCGTGTTCCTCGGCAAGCTGCAGAAGGAGAAGGGCATCGAGACCCTGCTGCGGGCGTGGGAGCAGGCCGGCATCGACGGCGAGTTGGTCATCGCCGGAGACGGCCCGCTGCGCGCGGTCGTCGAGAAGGCCGTCGGAGAGACGGTGAGCTACGTCGGCTGGGCGGACGACGCCCGCAAAGCGGCGCTGCTGTCGACCGCGACCGCCCTGGTGTTCCCCTCGCAGTGGCCCGAGACCTTCGGGCTGGTCATCGCGGAGAGCCTGCTCGCGGGGTGCCCGGTGATCGCGACGCCCGACGCGGCCGGCTCTCTCGTGGTCGACGGGGTCAACGGCGTCGTGAGCGCGTCGTCGAGCGCGGAGGCCCTCGCCGCGGCGCTCGAGCGCGTCGCCCTCGACGCGCGCCTGCGCGCCACGCTGACCGATGGGGCGCGGGCGAGCGCCGCCGACCTCGACTTCGACACGCATCTGTCCCGGATCACCCGCGTCTACACCGACGCGATCACGCACTTCGACCGGTCTCGCCGCGGACTCTGACCTCGGCACGGCACGTCGCCTCATCCTTCAACTCACCCGCGCTCGACGGATCCTCACCCCACCGCCCCGTGGCCGACGCTCGAGCGGGAGCCCGTTGACGCGACTGCAAGCGCTTGCACTAACGTGGTCGTCATGACTTTCACGCAGGAAGACGCGCGCGCCGAGCTCGTCGCCGCTCCCGGCTCCGAGTGGTGGCGCACCGCCGTCATCTACCAGATCTACCCCCGCTCGTTCGCGGACGCCTCGGGCGACGGTCTCGGCGACCTGCCCGGCGTCACCGCGCACCTCGACGACCTGCAGGACCTGGGAGTCGACGCCATCTGGCTGAGCCCCTTCCAGCGGTCGCCGCAGAAGGACGCGGGCTACGACGTCGCCGACTACCGCGACGTCGACCCGATCTTCGGCACCCTCGCCGACTTCGACGCGATGCTCGCGGGTGCGCACGAGCGCGGCATCCGGGTCATCGTCGACCTGGTGCCCAATCACTCGAGCGATCAGCACGTGTGGTTCCAGGAAGCGCTGAAGGCCGCCCCCGGCAGCCCCGAGCGGGCGCGCTACATCTTCCGCGACGGCAAGGGCGAGAACGGCGAGCTGCCCCCGAACAACTGGGAGAGCGTCTTCGGCGGCGGCATGTGGAAGCGCGTGACCGAGGCCGACGGCACCCCCGGCCAGTGGTACCTGCACATCTTCGACGAGAGCCAGCCCGACTTCGACTGGACCAACGACGAGGTGCGCGCGGAGTTCCGCGACATCCTGCGCTTCTGGCTCGACCGCGGGGTCGACGGCTTCCGCGTCGACGTGGCGCACGGCCTCATCAAGGCCGAGGGTCTGCCCGACTACACGCCCGATCCCGACGCGGGGTCGATGGGCGGCGACGCCGACGCCGTCCCCTACTGGGGCCAGCCGGGCGTGCACGAGGTGTGGCGCGAATGGCACGAGGTGCTCGCCGCGTACGACGGCGACCGCGCCCTGTGCGCCGAGGCATGGCTGCCCACCGTCGCCGAGACGGCGCTGTGGGTGCGACCCGACGAGATGCACCAGGCGTTCAACTTCCACTACCTCGAGACCGCCTGGGACGCACCGGCCCTGCGCGCGGTCATCACCGACTCGCTCGACGAGTACGGCGCCGTCGGCGCCCCCAGCACCTGGGTGCTGTCGAACCACGACGTCGTGCGCCACGCCTCGCGCCTCGCGCTGACGGCCGAGAACCCGCAGGGTGCGGGCATCGGCCCGCAGTCGCCCGGCAAGCCCGACCCCGTGAAGGGCCTGCACCGCGCCCGCGCCGCGACCTCGCTCATGCTGGCGCTCCCGGGCTCGTCGTACCTGTACCAGGGCGAAGAGCTGGGTCTGCCCGAGGTCATCGACCTGCCCGACGACGCACGGCAGGACCCGACCTGGTTCCGCACGAACGGCGAGCGCTACGGGCGCGACGGATGCCGCGTGCCGATCCCCTGGACCGCCGATGGCCCCGCCTACGGATTCAACGACACGGGCGAGTCATGGCTGCCGCAGCCCACGGAGTGGGCCGACCTCGCGCGCGACGTGCAGGTCGACGACCCCTCGTCGACGCTGACGCTGTACCGGTCGCTGCTGGCCGAGCGCCGCGCGCGCAACCTGGGCGCGGGCGAGCTCGCGTGGGTCGAGGGCTTCGGCGACGACGTGGTGGCGTTCCGCAACGGCTCGCTCCTGGTGGTGGCGAACCTCGGCGATGCCGCGGTCGAGCTGCCCGCGGGCGAGGTGCTCATCGCGAGCGGACCGCTCGACGGCGACACCCTGCCCACCGACACGACCGTCTGGATCGCGGCGGCCTGAGCCGCGGCATCCGCCGGTATTCGACGAGAGCACACGAGACCGTGGTCGGCATCGACGACGTCGCCCGCGTGGCGGGGGTGTCGACGGCCACGGTCTCGCGTGCGTTGAGCGGACGGGGGCCGGTGTCGGCGGCGACCCGCGAGCGCGTGATGGTCGCCGCGGAGAGCCTGGGGTACGTCGTGTCGGCGGCCGCGTCGAGCCTGGCGTCAGGACGCGCGCGGGCCGTCGGCGTGGTCGTGCCGTTCCTCGACCGCTGGTTCTTCAGCACCGTGCTCGCGGGCATCTCCGACGGGCTCGTCCGCCACGGCTACGACATCACCTTGTACAGCGTCGGCGTGGACCGCGACGAGCGGCGACGCGTCTTCGACGACCACGTGCGACGGCGCCGGATCGACGCCGTCATCACGATCGCCCTGGAGTCGGACGCCGAGGAATCGGCGTCGCTGCGCCGGCTCGGCGTGCCGATCGTCGCGATCGCCGGGCCCAACCCCCTGCTGACGACGTTGACCGTCGACGATCTCGCGGTCGGCCGACTCGCCACCGCGCACCTGCTCGCGCTGGGGCATCGCCGGGTGGCGCACATCGGGGCGGATGCCGCGACGGCGGCCGGATCGACGGTGCCGGCCCTGCGACGACGGGGATTCGAAGAGGCGCTGGCCGAAGAGGGCGTCGCGGACGCACCGGTCTACCCGGCCGACTTCACGATCGAGGGCGGTTCCGCCGCCGCCGCGCGCGCCCTCGACGCGGAGCAGCGCCCCACGGCACTGTTCGCGGCCTCGGACGAGATGGCCATCGGCGCGATCCTCGCCGCGCGCGAGAAGGGCCTGCGGGTGCCCGACGACGTCTCGATCATCGGCGTCGATGGCCACGAGCTCGGCCGGTGGTTCGGCCTGACCACCGTCGACCAGTTCGCCCGCGGCCAGGGCGAGCGGGCTGCCGCCGCCGTGCTGGCGGAACTCGACGGCGCTGAGCCCGCACGCGGACTCGGAACGCTGCCGTTCGAGCTCGTCGAACGCGGCTCGACGGCCCCGCCGCCCGCCTGACCGCCTCGCCGCCGGGGGCGAGAGCCCGGCTCAGCGCGCCGAGCCCTCGAGCGAACCCGCGACCTCACCCGCGGGGTCGTAAAGGATGCACGAGATGCTGCGGTCTCCGTCGGACCAGGTCTGCTCGGTCGGACCGACGTACTCCCAGTCGAGGGTCGAATCACCGTACGGAACGCCGACGAAGCTTTCGAACTCCGCGTCGCAGCCCTCGAACGCCGCGTTCCCGAGGGCATCGTCACCGGGGAAAGCCCCGTCGGCAACGGCGAAAGTCGAGTAGACCTCGTAGGTGTGCGGGTCTGCGCAGTCGACGAAGCTGTCGTCCGCGATCACGCCGCTCGCCAGACCGTCGAGACATTCGCCGACGAAAAGGGCGTACGGGTCGTCGGCCGAAGGGTCGCTCGGCGTGATCTCCACGCCGCCACCGCTCGCCGACGGCACCGGCGGGGCGAACGGGTCGGTCGACGAACCGGACTCGCCGGACGCCGCCGTCGCGCCGACGAACACCGAGAAGACGAAGAGCCCGATCGCCGCGAGGATGAACAGCACCGTCAGCACAGAGCCGGCGATGATGCCGCCGATCGCGAGCCCGCGCCCCTTCTCGCCCGTGCGCTTGACCTGGGCGAGCGCCACCGCGCCCGCCACGATGCCGCCGATCGGGAAGAGGAAGCCGAGGATGATCGCCACGATCGCGACGACGTTCGTGCGGCCCGACGCCGGCGGAGCCGGGTAGGGCGCGAGGTACGTGCCGTCTGCGGCCGTCGTCTGCGCGGCACCCGGGTAGCCCTGCGCTGCGCCGGGGTAACCCTGCGCACCGGGGGCGTACGGCGGCGGGACGGGAGAGGTCGCGGCATCCGCCCCCGATGCCCCGGGAGGAGCGACGGGCGGAACGCCGACCAGCTGACCCCGCTCGGCGAGCCGGACCCCCGCGGAGTGCGCGGCCTCGCGAACCACATCACCTGCCTTGACGGCGCCGATCGCCCCGCCCTTGAAGAATCCGCCTGCCGCGGAGTGCTCGAAGCTCGCGAGGGTGCCCTCGGGCGCCCCCGAGAAGTGCACGTCGAATCGCACGTGCATGTCCTGGCCCGCGAAGGCGCCGGCCACGAGCGTCGTGCCGAGGCTCCCGCGCGAGACGTCGAGGGATCCGGATGCCGTGGGGGTCACCGTGAAACCGAGGTCGGTCAGCGCGGCGGACAGCGCGTCGCGCGCCTGGTCCACGGACAGGGGAAGACGCAGTTCAGCGGTCGCCATGAGTGCTCCTGGATGCAGTGCACGCTGGGAGAACCCCCAGCGTGCGTCCAGGTTAGACCCGGCCGGACAGCACGCACATCGGGCCGCGTCGCGGCCGTACGGGCGCAGGTCGGGGGCGAACGCGCAACGCAGTCGCCCGGACCGGCCGCGACGCGCGGGACCGGTCCGGGCCGACGGTCTCAGCGGATGCGACCCACGAGGTCGTCGCGCGTGAGGGTCTCGGCCTCGGCCAGCACCGCGCGCGCCGCGTCGCGGGCGTCTTCGACGTTCCACAGCAGCACGCCCACGACGCGGTCGTCGTCGAGGTAGTAGACGACGCCGTGATCGGCATCCGTCCAGTCCTCGACCGTGTCGAGGGAGGAGTCGAGCGTGCCCACGGCTTCGTAGCGGACGCCGAAGACGGCGGAGTAGTAGTACGGCGTGTGCGTGTAGGCCTCGGCGGCGCCCGCGAGGTTGCGGCCCGCGGCCTTGCCCTGCTCGTTGGCGTTGTCGACGTGCTCGACGCGACGGCGGCCGAGGATCCGGTCGGGGTAGCTCGCCACGTCACCCGCCGCGAAGACGTCGTCGACCGAGGCACGCAGCTGCGCGTCGACCACGATGCCGTCGTCGACGGTCAGACCCGCCTGCTCGGCCAGGTCGGTGGCCACCTCGATGCCGAGCCCGCTGACCACGGCATCCGCCCGCACCTCGTCGCCGTTCTCGAGCTGAAGGCGCACGCCGTCGGCATCCGCCTGTCCGCCCTCGACCTTGGACCCGGCGACGATCTCGACGCCCGCGTCGCGGAAGAGCTTCTCGAAACGATCGGCGAGCGCCGGCGGGAATATCGAATCGCCCAGCACGGCGCCGGTGTGCACGAGCACCGTGTCGACGTCGTTCTGCACGAGAGCGGCCGCGAGTTCGGAGCCGATGTAGCCCCCGCCGACCACGACGATGCGGTCGAGGTCTTTCGCGAGCGAGCGCAGGCGCCGGTAGTCCTCGGCCGTGCGGAACGACAGGACCCGCCCGCCGTCCGTGCGGTCGTCGACCGGCAGCGGGACGGGCTTGCCGCCGGTGGCGACGAGGAGCTTGCCGTACGAGAAGGTCTCGCCGTCGGCGTCGACCTCGTGCGCGTCGGGACGGATCGCCGTCGCGCGCGTCTGCAGACGGATGTCGGCGCCGGTGTCGTCGGCGGTGCCGAGCGGCACCTTGTCCCACGTGAACTCGTCGTCGGTCCACAGCTTCTTGCTCAGCGCGGGGCGCGTGTAGGGCTCGTCGACGTCGTCGCTCAGGATGCCGATGGAGCCGTCGGCGTCGATCTCGCGGATGCCGCGGGAGGCGGTGTCGGCGACCATTCCGCCGCCGACGATGAGGTAGTCGAAGTGTGTGGTGGTCATGCCGAAAGCGTGGTCGCCCGAGCTGACCGGAGCGGACGGGTTGCGAGGGTCCGCGGCATCCGGTAGCGGCGGGTGGGATTCCTCAGCGTGCAGGTGAAATCTAAGAAATAAGCTAGAGAGAGGGTAGAGAAAGATAGATTGTCGCGATGCTTCCTGAACTGAATCCGTTCCGGCCCGGCGCGGGGGTCCGGCCGCCGGAACTCGTTGGTCGGCAGAACGAGATCGACCTCGTGGACCTGATGGTCGCCAAGAATCGCGCGCGACGCAACGACGGCGGGCTTATCACTTACGGACTTCGAGGCGTCGGCAAGACGGTTCTTCTCAACGAGCTCCATCGCAACGTAGATCGAGCAGGGTGGGTCACCGTGCAATTCGAAGCGCGGCCCGGCTCGGCGGGGAAGCTCGTCTCGCGCCAGTCCCTCGCCCGTGGTGTCGCGATGGCAGGGCGACGCATGGCACGATTTCGGACCGCGGTTGCGGAAGTACGAGCAGCGGTCTCCACCGTCTCCTCATTCGCTCTCACCGTCGCTGGCGTGTCTCTCAACCTCGGCGTCGAGCCATCCGACCACCGCGCGAACTCCGGACTGATGGAGGTGGACCTCGAAGAGGTGGTCGCTGACCTCGCACTCCCTCTTCAGAAGAACCAGAGCGCACTCGCGATCTTCGTGGATGAGATGCAGGATCTCGATCAGGACCTCCTCACGGCTCTCCTGGCCGTTCAGCACAAAGCAGCGCAGTCCGATTGGCCGTTCTTCGTCATCGGAGCGGGATTGCCGACTTTGCGGCGAACTCTGGCCGAAGCCCGCCCATACTCCGAACGCTTCGCCCTCCATGAGGTGGGGGCGCTGACGAGGGCGTCGGCAAAGGAGGCGGTCGTTCGACCCGCTGGTCAACTGGGGGTCGCGTTCGCTGAAGACGCCGTCGACGCGATAGTCGACGAGGCGCAGGGTTACCCGTTCTTCTTGCAGACGTACGGCAAGGCGGTCTGGGACCTCACACCGGATCGGCACATCGACCTCGAGGTCGCCAGAGCGGGGATCGCCGAAGGGAACGCCGACCTCGACCAGGGATTCTTTCCTGCGAGGTGGGATCGGACGACCGCTGCCGAGCGACAGTACCTTCGGGCCATCGTCGATGTCGGCGGCAGTGTGGCGAGTACATCGGCCGTTGCCGAACACATCGGAGTCATCCCGTCCGCTCTCAGCCCGGCGCGCCAGTCGTTGATCGAGAAGGGGATTATCTACGCGGAACGGCGTGGATACGTCGGCTTCACCGTCCCCAACATGGACCGCTTCATCGTCCGCCAGGTCCAGCTTGACGACTGACCGACTTTACGCACGGCTGAGTAGGCTCGGGGCATGAGCGTCGACCTCGAAAGCCTCTACACCGACCTGCACGCCCACCCCGAGCTGTCGTTCCAGGAGACGCGGACGGCGGGCATCATCGCCCGCCACCTCGCCGACCTGGGCCTCGAGGTCGAAGAGGGAGTGGGCCGCACCGGTGTGGTCACGAGGATCGACAACGGCGACGGACCCGTCGTGTGGCTGCGTGCCGACATGGACGGCCTCCCCGTCGAGGAGCAGACCGGCCTCGCCTACGCCAGCACGGTGCGCGGCACCGATCCGGCCGGAAACGCCGTTCCGGTGATGCACGCGTGCGGCCACGACATGCACGTCACCGCGCTGATCGGCGCGCTCGAGCGACTCGTCGCGACCACCGACGAGTGGTCGGGAACCGTGGTCGCGGTGTTCCAGCCGGCCGAGGAGTACGGCGCGGGTTCGAAGGCGATGATCGCCGACGGTGTGCTCGAGCGATACCCGAAGCCCGACATCGTGCTCGGCCAGCACGTCACGCCCCTGCCCGCCGGCGTCATCGGCGTGCGCCCGGGAACGCAGATGGCGGCCTCCGACGGCCTCACCGTGATGCTCTACGGCCGCGGCGGCCACGGTTCGCGCCCGCACTCCACGATCGACCCGGTCGTCATGGCGGCCGCGACCGTCATGCGCCTGCAGACCGTCGTCTCGCGCGAGGTCGACCCGCGCGACGTCGCCGTCGTGACCGTCGGCTCGATCCACGCCGGGCTGAAGAACAACATCATCCCCGCCGAGGCGAAGCTCGAGCTGAGCCTGCGCTACCCCGACGACGCGGCCCGCGAGCGCGTGATGACGAAGGTCGAGCGCATCATCCGCGCCGAGGCCGCGGCATCCGGAGCCGAGAAAGAACCCGTCATCACGACCGACCACACCCTGCCGCCCACGATCAACGACGCGGATGCCACGGCCCGCCTCACCGAGGCGTTCCGGCGTTCGTTCGGCGAGGGCTCTGTCGTCGACCCCGGCATGTTCACCGGCAGTGAAGACGTGTCGTGGTTCGCGCGCGAGTCGGGTGCCCCGCTGGTGTTCTGGTTCTGGGGAGGCGTCGACCCGCAGACCTTCGCCGACGCCCTCGCCGGCGGCACGATCGAGCGCGACATCCCGACGAACCACTCCCCCTTCTTCGCGCCGGTGATGCAGCCGACGATCGACCGCGGCGTGGAGAACCTCGTCGTGGCGGCGCGGGAGTTCTTGGGCTGAGACCCGGCTCGCGGGGAGGATCGGGCGCGCGCGGCGTGGATGCTCGCGGCGCCCGGGCCCTCACTCCTGCGCGTATGTCGCCAGACGCATGGTGGCCGTCGCGCTGTGGGCCGCCATGCCCTCGGAGTCGGAGATCGTCTGCACGGCCTCGGCCAGATCGGGCGTGGCCTCTCGGCTGATCCGCTGGTAGGTCAGCGGCTTGACGAAGCGCGACACCGACAGGCCGGCACTGTGCTTGGCTCCTCCCGCAGTGGGCAGCACGTGATTCGTTCCCGCCATGCCCTTGTCGGAGTAGGCGACGGTGCTCCACGGACCGAGGAAGATCGACCCGTAGTTGCGCAGGTTGTCGTGGTACCACCCGTCGTCGATCGTGATCACTTCGAGGTGCTCGGGGGCCAGATCATCCATGAGGGCGACCGCCGTCTCGCGGTCGGCGGCGACCGTGACGGTTCCGAAGTCGCGCCATGCAGGGCCCGCGATGGGCTCCGTCGCCAGGGTCTCGAGCTGGCGCTCGACCGCGGCGATGACGGCGCGGCCATGCTCCTCCGACGTCGTGACGAGCGCCGCCGGGGAGTTGGGGCCGTGCTCGGCCTGACCGAGCAGGTCGGCCGCCACGATCTCGGGGTCGGCGCTGTCGTCTGAGAGCACCGCCACCTCGGAGGGACCGGCCAGCAGGTCGATGGCGACGGTCCCGAACAGCTGACGCTTGGCCTCCGCCACGAAGGCGTTGCCGGCCCCCACGAGCATGTCCACGGGGAGGTCGCCGAGGAGCCCGTAGGCCATCGCCGCGAGCGCCTGAACGCCGCCGAGGACGAAGACCCGGTCGACACCCGAAAGGTGGGCGGCGTAGACGACGGCGTCGTTCGCGCCCCCGTCGGGCTGCGGCGGCGTGCAGGCGATGACCGTGGGCACTCCCGCGGCCTTCGCGACGCCGACCGTCATGAAGGCGCTGGCTGTCAGGGGGAAGCGCCCGGCGGGCAGGTAAGCGCCCACCCGGGACACCGGCACGTAACGCACCCCGGTGGTGAGTCCCGGCACGAGCTCGGTCTCGAAATCGTGCAGCCGACCGCGCTGCTCGGCGGCGAACGCCTTCGTGCGTTCCGATCCGAGTTCGATCGCTGCGCGGAGATCGGGGGCGAGACGGTCTCCGCTGGAGGCGATCTGCGCGCTCGACAGCTCGATGTCACCGCCCTCGTACCGGTCGAGGGTGCGCGCGTAGTCGAGAACCGCATCGAGACCGCGCCCCTGGATGTCGGCGAGCATCTTCGAGACCGTCGAGATGACGGCCGGATCGCGCTGGGCGGCGGGAGCGTCGACGAGCGGCGTCTTGAGGTGGTGGAAGGAACCGTCGAGTCGCTCGAGGAGCGCGGGAGTGAACTGCATACGGGAACGCTAGAAGATCGCCTGACACCCCACAAGAACGATGGATGCGATGGGAACCACAAGGTTTACCTTTATCTCATGACGATTACCCAGCTGCGCGCGTTCCTCACCGCGCTCGATCGAGGCTCTTTCACGGCCGCAGCCGCCGAGCTCGACACGAGTCAGGCATCCGTGTCGGAGCTGGTCGCCCGTCTCGAGCGCGAACTCGGTGTGGCGCTCTTCCGCCGTGGCGGGCGCCGCCTGGTGCCGACCGAGTCGGCGCTGGCCCTGCGCGCGCACGCCGAACGGGCCGTCGGCGCCATCGATCACGGCATCGAGACGATGCGCGCGCATAACGCGCTCGAGGCGGGCACCTGCACGTTCGGCGTGCTGCGCAACGCCGCCTACTACGACCTCTCCGAGCTCCTCCAGCGGTTCCACGAGCGCCATCCGGGCGTGCGCGTGCGGATGGTCGGCATCAACTCCGCCCTCGTCGCCCGGTCGATCGCCGCCGGCGAAGTGGAGGCGGGACTCCTGGTCCTGCCCGTCGATGAGACGGGATTGACGATCACTCCGCTCTTCCGCGACGAGGTCGTCTTCGCCTCGGCGCGTGCCGACGCCCCGACCGGGCCGGTCGACCTCGCCGAAGTGGCGGCATCCAAACTCGTGCTGTACGACGCGTACGCGGGGTGGGACGACCCCACCCGTCGGCAGCTGCGCGAGCGAGCCAGCGCGCGCGGCCTCACGCTGGAGCCGGCGATCGAAGTCGAGAACGTCGAGACCGCTCTCGGCCTGGTGTCGTCGGGGACGGCGGACACCATCGTGTCGCGCTCGATCGCCGAGTCGGCGACCTTTCCTGCGGAGATCCGCGTGGTGCCGTTCGCGGAGCCGCTATGGGACACGATCGCGCTCGCCCGGAGGGAGGGCGCCGACCTCTCGCCCGCCGCAGGACGGTTGGCCGGCATGGCGCAGGAGATGCTTCGCACGCGGATGAGACGGCATCCGGGACGGATCGCACCGGAGTGAACGCCGGGTCAGACGTAGAGGTCGGGCCGACGGTCGCCGAAGAGGTCGTTGTGCGGCGGGAGGGATTTGTCGGAGGGGTGGCGGAGCCTGAGCGTCGCTGAGACGCGATCCGCTCCGTCGGCCGCGTCCGCGGCGACCCACCCGTCATCGTCGATGACGGCCGTCCCTCCCGTCCAGGCCACCCCGCGCTCGGACCCGCGACGGTCGGCGATCACGGTCGCGAGGCGCGAGGATCGAGCCGCGGCCATCGCCTGGATCGTCTCGGGCGCGCGCTCTCCTCCCGGCCGGTCGACGAGCGGCCAGTTGACCGGCAGAGCGAGCACCTCGGCCCCGGCGAGCGCCAGGCGGCGGGGCACCTCAGGGAACTCGTTGTCGTAGCAGATGGCTAGACCGAGCCTTCCGATGGGGGTGTCCACGACAGCGCCGGCCGCATCACCGGCCGCGAAGAACCGCGACTCGGCACCCCACAGATGCGCCTTGCGGTAATCGGCGATGCGCCCGGACCTCGTCAGGACGGCGGCGGTGTTGAAGATGTGCGCCCCCGCGTCTTCCGCGTACCCGACGACCGCGACGACCCCCTCGGGCAGGACGGCGGAGAGCGCTTCCCACAACGGATCGTCGCGGCGGAGAGAGGCGCCGCGGGCTTCCTCCGCGTCGCGGAAGACGTACCCGCTGGTGGCGAGTTCGGGCGCCACCAGGAGTTCCGCGCCGGAGGCGACGGCCTCGACCATCGCGACGCGGAGCAGGTCGACGTTCGCCGCGACCTCGCCCACACGGATGGCGGGAGAGATCGCGGCGACCCGGAGTTCGCGTGCGCCGATCAGTCGTCCTCCGTCGCGGTCACCATCACACCGACGGGGGCGAGGTAGCCGTTCGGGTCGATCATCCAATCGGCGTCGCGAGCGGCGTCGACGACTTCGGGAGCCCACTCCAGGTAGACGCGGTCGTCTCCGGAGTTGATGACGAGCAGTTCGCCCGCTCCCGCGTCCCCGGCGTCGATGCAGCGGAAGGTGCGCCATGCGCCGGCCGGGACGGAGAACGAGTCGGACGGGTCGAGTTCGACGGTCGTCGAGGGGTCGCCGTTGAGCGTCACCGTCCACCGGCCGCTCTTGACCAGCACTGCCTGGTTCTTGTCGTGGCGGTGACGAAGAATCCCCTCATCGGCGGCGGCTCGCACCCACGCCATGTTGAAGGAGTGCGGTTCGTGGATGCGGGGCACCTGGCGGCGGTCCTCCGTCATGCCGTAGCCGATCGCGAGGCTCAGCTCCGCCGCGCCGCCCGGAAGGCTCGCGCACAACAGCGCGTTCGCGCTGTAGACCCGGTCGCCCGGCTGGATGACGCGTTCGCGCATCTGCTCGACGGTGAAGGGGGTGAGCTCGTCGATGTAACGCTGCTGGATCGGCTTGATGAGGGCGACGTCCGTGGGCAATTCATCGCCGGCGACGGTGTCGATGAGCTGATTGTCGGCGGTGAGGTGGAGACCGTAGGACTCGGCTTCCTTGAGCACCGACGGACCCCAGATGATGCCTCCGGTCACGTCGCGACCGAGGACGGTCCAGAGGATGCCGTCGTCGGGACCCTCGTTCGTGAAACCACGGAAGATCCATGTGGGGATCGAGATGATGTCCCCATCGGTGCTGACGTACTCCCCCTGTTTGCCGTCGATCCCCCATCGAAGACGGAATTCCCCGCCCAGGTTGACGAAGACTTCCGCGGTGAAGTGGAGGTGCAGGTTGTTGGAGATCCCGTTCGGCATGCCGGCGGCGCCCGTGTTGAAGCCGTGCTCTTCGGTGAGGTTGATGACCTGGCCGGCGTTCTGCGAGACGCCGCCACCGATGAACGCGTAGTTCTGCTTGCGGTCGGAGCCGGGCGTGCGGCAGTCGATGAAGGCGGCGTTGTGCGGAGCCCAATCGCTCTTGCGGATGGTTCGGCGCTCGATCTCCGCTGCGTCGACGACCGTGTCGTGGCTGAGGTGGTCGGTACTCATTGTTCTCTTCCTTCGTTGGATCAGTAGATGTTTCCGAGGACGACGGGCTCGTCGCCTCGCATTCCGGCGATCTGGGCGCGCAACGCGATGTCGTCCCACAGCCGCACCTCTTTGACGAGGGCGCCCTGATGGAAGGTGAATTGCGAGATGCCGAGGACGTCGACGGGCCGACCCGTGAGCGGGCCGTAGTTGGCCACGCCGTTGTAGTCGCCGATGAACTTCCAGGTCACAGCCACACGCAGACCCGCATACCGGACGTCGTAGTTCGTCTGGATGTCGCGGATCTCGAATCGACCCGACGGGAACGACTCGAGGAACCGCAGGAGCGCGCGCCGGTATCCCTCGGGCCGGATGACGAGGCGGTTGCCCACCGTGAGCAGGACGAGGTCGCGATGGAAGAAGCGCTCGACCTTCTGCAGGTCGCGGTCGTTCCAGACCGTCTCGATCATCTCGACGACACGCTCCACCTCGGGGCGGTATTCGTCGGGCCGAGGTCCGGAGTCGCCCACGGCGATGGGGTCGGCGGGGGCGGGCTCCGTCCAGGTACCGCTGTACCCGCGGAAGGCCTGGGCTCGAGCGAGTTCATCGAGGTCGCTTTGCAGGATGAGGGCGCCGGCGAGCGTGTCGCGCACCACCCACTCTTCGACCATCCGTCCGCGGCGGTACAGACAGTTGGCGATGGTGCGGCTGTATTCGGACGTCTGCAGGTGCCCCGAGAGCACGAGGTGCGAGCTGAGGAAGGCGTCGTCGCCGCGCGCCTCCCAGATGACGTCCTCGGCCTGACCGGTGCGGTCGGGAGTCGCCGAGATGCGCATGAGCGTTCCCTCGATCACCTCGTCGCGGGTCGTCGAGGTTCCGTAGGCACCGTGGACGATCGAGTCCGGCTCGTAGTTGTCGCGGATGAAGCTGATGGACCGATCCACCCAGATCAGATCCGTGACCTCGCGGATGAAGTCGTCGGGATCCGCGTACGGCTGGTAGGCGACCGGGTCGAGAGACACTCGAGGCTCCTTCGAGTTCAGGCGTCTGTATCGACGCGGCAGGTGTTGTCCGCAGTGTATGCGTATGCACAACACTGATGCAAGCACCTGAGCGCGAGGAGCCGGGGGGTCAGGCCCGTCGCGCCGAGCCGAGCGTGCGGCGCTCGATGAATGTCGTCGCGAACTCCACGTGCGCGAACTCCGACGGCTGGTCTTCGATGCGCTGCACCATGAGACGGGCGGCCTCTCGGGCCATCTGCACGTAGTCGTACGCGATCGTCGACAGTTCGATCAGCGGCCAGGACGCGGGGGGAAGGTCGTCGAAGCCGACGATCGAGACGTCGTCCGGCACCGACGCCCCGGCCCGGCGCGCTGCGTTCAGGGCACCGTAGGCCATGACGTCGTTGCCGCAGAAGATGAGGGAGGGCGCTTCCGCCAACCCGAGCAGCTCCGCCGTCGCCGCATCACCGGCTTCCGTGTCGAACGGGCCGTGTCGCACGGCCTCCGGATCCAGAGAGATGCCTCGCGCGGTGAGCGCGGAGCGGAGGGCGAGCTCGCGCGAGCGCCCCGTGCTCGTGTTCTGCGGACCCAGGACCGCCCCGATCCGGCGATGGCCCAGGGCCAGCGCCCGGTCGACGGCGACCTCGAACCCGGCGGCGGGCGCCACGATGGTGGCGTCCGCATCGACCAGGGCGGCGGTGCGGTTGAAGTAGACGAACGGCAGCCCGCGGTCGCGGAGCCGCAGCGGCACGACCGATTCGACGGTGGTGGTGGCCAGGATGACACCATCGAGACCGTTCGCGATGAGCCTCTCGGCGACCGACTCGTCGGCGGTCTCGGTATGCAGGACGAGCTGGTACCCACACGCCTCGAGCTCTCGATGCAGAGGCGCGATGATGTGCGCGTAGAACTGGTTCTCGAGATCGGTCACGAGCAGGCCGATCCGTCTCGTGCGGCCGGACGAAAGAGCGCGCCCCGCTTCGCTCGGGACGTAGCCGAGAAGAACGGCCGCGTCGCGGACGCGCTTCTTCGTCTCTTCGGACACCCGGGGGTCGTCGCGGAGGGCGCGCGAGACGGTGGGTTGGGAGACGCCGGCCAGACGAGCGACGTCTCTGCTCGTGACGGCCATGGAACCCCCTGGCGACTCAGGTGCTGAGGGCTGAAGTCTAGCGAAAGGTTGACCCCGTGTGCATACGCAGTCATGATAAGCACATACGTATGCACGAGAGGACGCGAAGATGCCCCTGTTCCTGAAGAAGGCGCCCACGAAGTCGTTCACCGACACGGCGCAGAGCGACGTCGCCGCGCGAGTGGGCACGATCATCGACGACATCCGCGCGAACGGCGACGACGCCGTACGCCGGTACGCGTCGCAGTTCGACCGCTGGGACGGCCCCTTCCGGCTCGACGACGACGACGTCACGCGCATCATGGCGACACTGGACCCGCAGGTCATCGACGACATCCGCTTCGTCCAGGAGCAGGTGCGCACCTTCGCCCAGGCGCAACGCGATTCGCTCGTCGACATCGAAGTCGAGACGCTGCCGGGGGTGCACCTCGGACAGAAGCACGTCCCCGTCCGCGCCGCGGGGGCTTACATCCCGGGCGGGAAGTACCCGCTGACGGCCTCGGCGCACATGACGATCATCACCGCCAAGGTGGCCGGCGTGCCCCGCGTGGTGGCGTGCACCCCGCCGATCCGCGGCGAGATCCCCGCCGCCACCGTGGCCGCGATGAAGCTGGCCGGGGCGGACGAGATCTACATCCTCGGCGGGGTGCAGGCGGTCACCGCCATGGCCGTCGGCACCGAGACCATCGCCCCGGTCAACATGATCGCCGGCCCTGGCAACGCCTACGTCGCCGAAGCGAAGCGCCAGCTCTTCGGGGAGGTGGGCATCGACCTGTTCGCCGGCCCCACCGAGATCTTGATCGTCGCCGACGATGACGCCGACCCCTTCCTGACGGCCGTCGACCTCCTGTCCCAGGCCGAGCACGGCCCCGAGTCGCCGGCGGTGCTCATCACGATGTCCCGCGCACTCGGCGAGCGCGTCATGGATCTGATCGAAGACCTTCTCCCCGGCATGTCCACGCGCGACTACGCCGAGCCCGCGTGGCGCGACTGGGGTCAGGTGATCGTGGTCGAGGACCTCGACGAGGCCTACGCCCTCGCCGATTCCTTCGCGTTCGAGCACGTGCAGATCTTCACGGGGGAGCCTCGCGCCGCCCTCGAGAAGATGCACGACTACGGAGCGCTCTTCCTCGGAGAGAACACCTGCGTCTCGTACGGCGACAAGGTGATCGGCACCAACCACGTCCTCCCGACGCTCGGAGCCGCGCGGTACACGGGCGGACTCTGGGTGGGCAAGTACCTGCGCACCATCACCTACCAGGAGATCACCGACACCGCCTCCTCCGCGAAGCTTGGCGAGGTATGCGGGCGCGCGGCACGCGTGGAGCTCTTCGAAGGCCACGCCCGATCAGGCGATGCTCGCGCCTGGCGCCACGGCGGGGCAACGTTCCCGTGGATCGAGGACAGTCGAGCGGGCGCACGATGACCACTCTCGCCGGGCGCACCGCCCTCATCACCGGAGGGGGCAGCGGACTCGGGGCGGCCATGGCCCGCGCTCTGGCCGCAGCCGGCGCCGACCTCGTGATCACGGGCCGGGACCAGCGAAAGCTCGATGCCGTCGCCGCGGAGATCCCCGGCACGCGGGCGGTGACGTGCGACGTCGCCGACGAGGATTCCGTGGCACGCCTGCGCGACGACCTGTCCGGCACCGAGGTGTCGATCCTGGTGAACAACGCCGGGATCGCCGGGCCCGTCGCCGCCCTCACCGACATCGGCGTGCAGGAGTGGGACGAGGTGTTCGCCGTCAACGTCCGGGGCACGTTCCTTTTGTGCCGCGCGTTCCTCCCGCAGATGGTCGAGCGCGGTCGCGGCGACGTGATCAACGTGGCATCCGTGTCGGGTAAACGCCCCCTCGCCCACCGCACGCCCTACACCGCGTCGAAGATGGCGATCCTCGGCCTCACTTCGACGCTCGCTTTCGAAGTCGGCCCGAGCGGGGTGAACGTCAACACCCTGTCGCCGGGCCCGGTCGCCGGAGAACGCATGTCGCGCAACTTCCGGCTGGAAGCCGAGCGTTCCGGAAGCTCCGTCGCCGACGCCGAGTCGGCGTTCGTCTCGCGGGCAGCCCTCGGACGCATGGTGACCGAGGCCGAGGTGGGGGCGGCCGTAGTGGCGATGCTGTCGATGTCGGGGATGTGCGGCGCAGACATCGATCTGTCGGCGGGGATGATCGCGTGAGCGCGCTCGTCGGGGGCGTGCGTCCCGCATCCCTTCGCGCTCGGGCGGAGGCGGGCGACCGGCTCCTCGGCGCCCTGCTGCGCATGCCGAGCGAGGAACTGGTCGAGATGCTGGCCGTCGCCCGCTTCGACTTCGTGCTGATCGACGCCGAGCACGGCCCCGCCGACCTGATCGCCCTCCGTCAGCACATCGCCGTGGCCGCCGTCCACGACGTTCCGGTCATCGTGCGCGTGGGCCAAGACGACCCCGGCATGATCCTGCGCGTCCTCGATCAGCGCGCTCAGGGCGTGCTCGTGCCGCACATCGACGACGCGGTCGCGGCAGCGGCGGTGGTCTCCGCATCCCACTATCCACCGCTGGGCACCCGGGGCTTCGCCACGTACAGCCGCGCCGGGCGGTTCGGCGAGACGCCTGCCGAGGAGCACCGCGAGTGGTATCTCGCGAACACCCTCGTCTTCGGGATGGTCGAGTCGCCGGCCGGCGTCGCCGCCGCCGAAGCCATCGCGCGCACCCCCGGGCTCGACGGGATCATGATCGGCCCCGCCGACCTCGCGGCCTCGTCGGGGCCCGAGGATCTCCCCGTCGCCGAGGCCACGGCGGTGGTGAACCGCGCCATCACCGCGGCAGGAAAGCTGCGGATGGACATCGTCGGCACGCCCGCGGCGGCGATCGCCGCCTTCGACGACGGAGCCCGCCTGGTCGTCTACAACCTCGCGTCCTCGTTGATGAGGCATCTGCACGACCTCCGCGCCGCCCGCGACTGAACGGGCGGCTCAGCGCACTGCCGCCCCGAGACCCGCGCGCCACGAATGCACCGCGGCTCCGAACTCCGCGGGCCGCTCGAGGGCGACGAGATGCCCGGCGTCGAGTCGTTCGCGCCGGACCTCGGGGAGGGCTGCCGCGATCTCGTCGTGGAACGACGGCGGGCACAGCGCATCGTCGGCCCCTTCGATGACCAGCGATGGGGTCCGCACCGCCCGCAGACCAGGCCGCAGATCGATGCGCGTCGCCTGCAGGCGTAGTTGCGCCGCCAGCACGGCATCCGGGGTCTCCTCCCCCATCCGCAGGACGCGCTGAACGAGATCGGGGCGCGACGCGCGCACCCGAGGGGACAGGAGCAGAGGAAGGATGCCGGCCTGCAGCTCGACCGGAGTCTCGCCGGCGGCGAGGCCGTCGAGCCACCGCTGCCACCCGACGCGTTGCGTGGGGGTCGGCGCCTTGGCGTTCGCCGCCGCGATGCAGAGACCGCTCACCCGCTCGGGGGCGCGCACCGCGACAGCCATCGCGACGATCGCGCCGAGCGACAGTCCCCCGATGACGAAGGTGTCGGGGAGTTCCGCGAGGAGGCGATCGACCTGGGCGTCGAGATCGCCGACGTCCATCACCGGGGTCACAGCATCATCGAGTCCGCATCCCGTCCACAGGTCGGGCGTGCAGTTCATCCCCGCGAGGAGGACGAGCGGCACGGGCGGCATCCGTCACCCCTTCACGGCGCCGTCGCTGAGACCGGCGACGAGGTACTTCTGCGCGATGAAGGCGATGATCACGACCGGAATGGTCAGGAGCATCGATGCGGCCCCCGCCTGCTGCAGCATCGGCAGAGTCTGTCCCAGCTGCGTGGCGATGAACACCGGGACGGTCTTCGACGAGGTGTCGGTCAGCACCAGAGCGGTGAGGTACTCCTGGAAGGCGAAGAGGAAGACGAAGATGCCGGCGGTCAGGATGCCGGGACCCATGAGCGGGATCATGACCCGGCGCAGCATGCCGATGCGCGTGCAGCCGTCGATCATGGCCGCCTCATCGAGCTCACGCGGGATCTCCGCGAAGAAGTTGCGCAGCAGCCAGATCGTGAAGGGCTGATTGATCGCGACGAGCGCGATCGCCAGGGCGAACGTCGTGTCGTAGATCCCGAGAGCACGGCTGATGTCGTACATGGGCAGCACCACCGCGAAGCGGGGCAGTGCACGGAAGATCAGGGCGAGCACGAGGAGCAGGGCCGAGATGTAGCTCGGGAAACGCGACAGGGCATAGGCGGCCGGGATGCCGATGATCAGCGCGATCAGCGTCGAGATCACCGCGACCGAGAGGGTGTTGACGAGGTAGTCGGCGAAGTAGGTGGTCTCCCACAGATCGACGAACGCCTTGAGGGTCGGCTCGTATCCCGTGAGCACCGGCGGGTTCGCGAACGCCACGTCGGTCGGCTTCGTCACCGAGAGGGTCATCCAGATGAACGGGCTCAGCATGAGGAAGCACAGGATGCCGAGGAGCAGGCCCGTCACGCCTCGGATGCGGCGTCGCGGGCGGGGTCGACGGTTCTTCCCCTCGATGTCGCCGGTGGTGATGGCGCGCGTGGACAGCGCCTCGCTGCTGAGGGTCATCGGGCGGCCTTCGCTTCCTTGAAGATGCCCCGGATGAACGGGACGAGCATGACCAGGATGAGGAGGATGGTCAGGACGTTGATGGCACTGCCGAGGCCCAGCTCCTGGGCTCCGTTGGCGAACGCCACGGAATAGACGTAGAGCATGATCGACTCGTTGCCGATCGTCTCCGCCTGCGGGGAGAGCGGGATGAGGGCATCGAAGATGCGCAGGACGTCCATGATGGTGATGAGGCAGACGAAGCCGAGAACCCCCCGCATCGTGGGGATGATGACCTGGAGATGGGTCTGGAACGCGTTGGCCCCGTCGATGCGGGCCGCCTCGCGCAGCTCGACCGGCACGCCCTGCAGACCCGCCAGGATGATGAGCATCGCGAAGGGCAGCATCTGCCACACGGTGTTCAGGATCACCAGGAACGCGTTGGGCACCTGGTCGGTGAACCAGAGCACCTGCGTGCCCCCGAGGAAGCCGATCAGCCTGTTGACCACGCCCCCGAAGTTGTCGTCGAATAACCACGAGAACGCGACGGCGCCGACCAGGTTCGGCAGGACGTACGACACCAGCATGATGCCGAGCACCAGGGGCCGGGAGATCCGCAGCGTGTTGACCGCGATCGCGATCAGGTATCCGAAGACCGGGAGGATCGCGGTGGTCACCACGGTCACGACCAGGGTGAACACGACCGCTCGATGGAAGCGGGGGTCGCCGAGGGCGTCCGTGAAATTCGCGAGCCCGACGAAGGTTCCGGGAACGCCGTACCGCACGTTCTCAAAGCTCCACTGCACGGTGCGCACAAGGGGGAACACCAGAAGGGCGCTCATGATGGCCAGGCTGGGGGCGAACAGCACCCAGAACTCACGTGCTTTCACGCGACGTCTCCTCTCGATGCGCCCCAGCCCGGTCGTCATCGACCGGGCCGGGGCCCATTCCTACACCGTGGGTGGGATGATCCCGGGGCTCAGCCCGCGATCTTCTCCCCCGCTGCCTGCATCTGAGTGGCGGCATCGTCCACCGAGACCCCACCGGCCAGGAATTGCGCGACGATCGGGGTGATCTCGTTGCTGATCGGCGCGAGGATGGGCGACACGACCGGCGGCATCGCACCGGCGATCGAGTCGTTGGCCGCCTGGCCGTAGGGCGAGTTGTCCGGCGTGACCATGCCCTCGCGAGCGGGGTACGCGGCGGGGACCGACGCCTTCGACGCGTCTTCGCTGACCGCCGACGCCATCATCTCGAACAGCATCTTGTGGTCGAGCGTGGTGTTGAAGGGGATCGACCACCCGTCGATCGAGAGACGGTCGTACAGGTACGGCGCGGACGCCGAGACCTTCGGGGGTGCGGCGAAGCCGAACGAGTCGGACAGCTTGCTGTTCTCGGCCTTGGTCAGGTCGCTCATGCGGCCCGAGAACATGATCGACATGGCAGCGGTGTCGTTGTACATCTGCTGCTGCACCTTGGGCTGGTCGAACGTGGTGACCTGCGGGTCCATGTAGGGCTGCAGGCTCTGCATGGCCTGCAGCGCCTCCTTGGCCTCCGGGGTGTCGAGCGTGACCTTTCCGTCGGCGGTGACGAAGTCGGCTCCGAGCGAGTTCATGATCGCCTGGAAGCTCGTCGCGACGTCGGCCGTGGCGAGCCACGGGAGGGCGATGGGGTACTGCATCTTGCCCGATGCCTTGATCTTCTCGGCGGCGGCGATCATGTCGTCGAACGTCTTCGGAACTTCGATGCCCAGCTCGTCGAAGACGTCGGTGCGGTAGGCCATGACGAACATCTGCGCCTGCATCGGCAGCGCGTAGAGCTTGCCGTCGTACGACATGCCCTGGCGCATCGACTCGCTGATGGCGTTCAGGTCGTACTTGTCGGCGTACTCGGCGAAGAGATCGTCGAGCGGGACGAGTTTGTCGTCGACGGCGAGGCTCGGGATGACGAATCCGTAGGTCTCGACGATGTCGTAGCTTCCGGTCTCGCCCGAGAGAGTGGCCGTCGTCTTCGTCACCTGGCCGCCGAAGTCGATCGGGTCGTGCTTGACCGTGACGTCGTCTTTGGTGCAGCTGGAGACCATCGTGTCCGTGAAGGGGTCGATGGCGGAGGAGTTGTAGGCGAGCACGTTGACCGTGGTCGCGGATTCGGGTGCGGTGTAGTCGCAGGCGACCTCGGTGGCGTTCTCGTTCCCCGTGCGGCTACCCGCGCCGCATCCGGAGAGGGCGAGTGCACCCACGGCCACCGTGGCGGCGAGGGCGATAGCGCGCTTCTTTGTGGATGACATGGCCACACCGTATACGTATGCATAGCGTTTAGGGAAGCCTAAGTGCGCGTCTATACGGGTAACGATCGTGTTTCGTGAATACGTATGAGTGACAGGTCACTTGATGCCGCTCCGCGCGAAGCCGGCCACGAAGTACCGCTGGAACACCAGGAACACGATCGCGATCGGCACCACGTTCAGCAGTGCGTAGGCCATCGTGGCGCCGTAGTCGCTGCCGAACTGGCCCTGCAGGTAGAGCAGGCCGATCGGCAGGGTGAAGAGGCGGTTCTCGCGCAGGGCGATCAGGGGCCAGGCGAAGTCGTTCCACGACGACAGCAGGCTCATGAACACCAGCACCGCGATGAGCGGCTTCGACAGCGGCAGCACGACCCGCAGGAACGTCTGCACGTGCCCGGCGCCGTCGAGGCGCGCGGCCTCGATCAGTTCGCGCGGGATGCCGAGCATGAACTGCCGCGCGAGGAAAAGCCCGAACGCCGAGGCCGACACGGGCAGGATCACCGCCCAGTAAGTGCCGTACAGCCCGGTCGCGGTGACGATGCGGAACAGCGACACCATGATCACCTGCACGGGCAGCACGAGCGTTGCGAGCGCGAGGAAGAACAGCGCGGTCGATCCGCGGAAGCGCAGCTGCGCGAACGCGTACCCGGCGAGCAGGCTCGTGCTGACCGAGATGAGGGTCACCACCACCGCGATCGCCACCGAGTTGCCGAACCAGGTCGCCACGGGGAACGAGGCGAACACGCGCTCGAAGTTCTCGAAGGTCACCTCCCGCGGCCACAGGCGCAGCTCCCGCCCCCCGAGCAGCTCGGCGCGCGACGAGAAGGCGACAGCGAGCATCCAGTACAGCGGCGACACGGCGGCGAGGCCCACCACTGCGACGATGAGGGTGCGCACGATCGCACTCCCCCGCCGCGACCGGTCGCGGGCACGCCGACCCGGCGTCACCGCGGGCGGGGCGAGGGGGGACGCGGATGCCGTGGTATCCAGGCGCTCATCGAGACTCACTCGACCACATCCTTGGTGCGGGAGGCGCGGTACTGCGCCGCGGCGAACACGAGGGCGAACAGGAAGAGCACCATTCCGATCGCGGCGGCGTAGCCCTGGTCGCGCGTGACGAACCCGGTCTCGTAGGCGTAGGTGACGAGCACGCTCGTCGCGCCTGCCGGGCCCCCGCCGGTGAGGACGAACACGATATCGAAGACCTGGAACGAGAAGATCACGTTCAGCACCACGAGGAAGAACGACGTGGGCCCGAGCAACGGGATCGTGACGTTGCGGAACCGCTGCCACCGGTTCGCACCGTCGAGGGTCGCCGCCTCGTACAGGTCGGGGCCGATGCCCTGGAGTCCCGCCAGATAGATGAGCATGTTGAAGCCCGTGCGCCACCACACCGTCGCCAGCACGATGGTCGCGAACGCGGGCACCGGATCCGACTGCCAGGTGACGGGTGAGAGGCCGACGGCGGTGAGGATGCGGTTCAGGATGCCGGAGTTCTGGTCGAACACGAGCACGCCGATCAGCGCGGTGGCCACACCCGACACGGCCATCGGCAGGATCAGCAGCGAGCGCCAGAGCGGTCGGGCGGGCAGGGCGGTGTTGAGCAGGGTCGCGGCGACCAGGCCCAGCAGCATCGACAGCGGCGTCACGAGCAGCGTGAACAGCACGGTGTTGCCGAGCGCCCGCCAGAACAGCGGGTCGCCGACGAGCCGTGCGTAGTTGTCGAGGCCCGCGAAGGTGCCGTCGCCGAATCCGTCGGTGCGCTGCAGGCTGACGAAGAATGCCCCCACCAGCGGCACGAGCACGAGCACCAGCAGGAGCAGGTAGTTCGGCGCGAGGAACCCGTACGCCGCGAGCGCCTCGCGACGGGCGCCGGGGCGGCGGGTGCGCAGGCGCTCCCCCCGCTCCGGTCGGCCCTGTCGCGACAGGCGCGGTCGGGCGACCGCGGTGTCAGCCACCGGTGGCCGCTCCGATGCCCGACTGCAGGTTCGTCACCGTGGTCGCGGCATCTTGGGCGCCGGTGAAGGCGAGGTCGAGCTGCTCTTTGAGCACCGGGATGATCGCCGACATCGAGGGGCTCGCGACCTGCGCGACGTCCTGCGGCTGCACGAGCGAGGCCTGACCGGCGAAGACCGGCGCGAGCTCGGGCCGCACCGCGAACTCGAGCTGGTCGTTGAGCAGGTCGCCGCGGGTGGGCAGAAGGGATGCCGCGCGGCAGAAGTCGCGCATGGGAGCGGCATCCGTCACGAACTCCAGGAACGCCGCCGCCAGCTCGGGCTGCTGCGTGTTGGCGGTCGCCACGAGCGCGTTGCCGCCGAAGTCGCTGCCCGCACGGACGTTGCGGGGCGCGTAGGTCGCCGTCCATTCGAAGTCGGCCGTGGTGTCGGCATCCGGGATCTGGAAAGCCCCCGACCACACCATCGCCACCGACTGCGAGAACCACGACTCGGCCGCGTAGCTCGAGGAGGCGATCGTGTTGTTCGCGGGCACGTAGTTCTTGGTGAAGAACGAGCTCGAGAACTCCACGGCCTGACGCGCCGCGTCGGAGTCGATCGCCGGGGTCTTCTGGTCGGACTCCAGGAACGCGCCGTCGGACTGGAAGAGCAGGCTCAGCCAGCGGGTGACGCCGTTGCCCTGCCAGTTGTATGCCCACGGCCAGCGGTCGGCCGGGAGGCCGGCGCGCAGTCGCCCGCCGAGGGCGTCGAGCTGATCCCAGGTCCACGCGTTCTCGGGCGAGGTCGGGATCTCGGACGCGTCGATCCCGGCCTGACGGAACAGGTCGAGGTTGACGAGGATCGCCGAGGTGTCGGTGTGGTGCGGCAGGCCGAAGGTGCCGTCGCCGTTCTGCACCGCCGCCCACGCCTGCGGGGTGAACTGCCCCTGGTGGTCGGCCGACAGCAGCGGCTTCAGGTCGAGCAGCTGGCCGCGACCGGCGTACGCGCCGAACGTGTAATAGGGCACGCGGAAGATGTCGGGCGGGTTGCCCGCCTGCAGCTGCGCGTCGATGTTGGTGAACATCTGCTCGTAGGGAACGGCGTTGAGCTCGACGGTCGAGCCCTCGTTGGCCGCTTCGAACGCGGCGATCGCGGCGCGGAAACCCGCGAGCTCGGCATCCGTCCCCCACGTGGTGAAGGTGAGGGTGCCTTGACGTTTCTCGGCGGGGGCGGTCTGCACGAACCCGCAGCTGGCGAGGAGGAACGGCAGCGCGAGCGCTCCCGATCCGGCGAGGAAGGTCCGACGTGTCAGGGGCATGGCGTTCTCCGATGTGTCTTCGCGAGGAGCGGACGCCGGGGCCGCGCTGCTCCTCGGGGCCGACGGTACGCGCGCGGATCCGTCGCACCGGGGGGTTGCGGAAACCGCCCCGCGTCTGCGCGCCCAGCGATTTCACGCCGCGTCCAGCCCCCTGTTCTCGGGCCGCGCCGCGGGTAGCGTCACGCCCGTGACCTTCAACGACAACGCCCGCGTCGGCAACAACACCGCCAAGCGACGCGGCGGCACCGTGGCCGCGGTCGGCGGTGGAGCCGTCGGCGTCGGCGGCATCGTGGTGCTGCTGATCTCGCTGTTCACCGGCACCGATCTCACCGGTCTGCTCGGCGGAGGCGGAGCCCCGGCGGCCCCGCAGAGCGGCGGCGAACGCGTCGCCAGCTGCGATACGGGCGCGGATGCCAACAGCAACGACGACTGCCGACTCGCGGCCGCATCTCTCAACCTCGACCAGTTCTGGGGGAACACCCTCGAGGGGTACCGGGCTCCGCAGCTGATCATCGTCGACGGTTCGACCTCGACCACGTGCGGCACGGCCTCGAACGCGACCGGGCCGTTCTACTGCCCGCCCGATGAGACGGTGTACGTCGACCCCACCTTCTTCGCGATCCTGCGCGAGCAGTACGACACCACCGCGGGTCCCCTCGCCCAGCTGTACGTGCTCGCCCACGAATACGGCCACCACGTGCAGAACCTCATCGGCGTGATGGACCAGCACCCGAACAACGGAACGGGTCCCGACAGCAACGGCGTGCGCACGGAGCTGCAGGCCGACTGCTTCGCCGGCGCGTGGGTGGCGAACGCGGGCGAACAGGTCGACGAGACCGGCACGCCCTACCTCGAGCCCCCGACCGACCAGCAGATCACCGACGCCCTCGCGGCGGCCGCGGCCGTCGGCGACGACCACATCCAGGCGGAGTCGGGCGGGGTCGTCAACCCCGAGAGCTGGACCCACGGTTCGAGCGAGCAGCGCCAGCGGTGGTTCGACACCGGCCGGCAGGGCGGCGTGAACGCCTGCGACACGTTCTCGGTGTCGGGCTCGAGCCTGTAGGTCTGCGGACCCGCGGCGGGCCGGGCGCGCGCCGCGGGCCGGGGTCGCGCCGCGGGCCGGGGTCGCGCGGTCGTGCGGACCCGGAGGGCGACACGCCGGTCCCGGATGCCGTGACCCCGGCGCGCCGCACGCCCGATCCGCAGGACGGCGGACGTCGACGAACGGCCGGGCCGATCGACATCCGGCGCCGCGTCCGACACCCCGCGGGGCCGAGGTCATGCCGTCGTGCGGACCCGGAGGGCGACACGCCGGTCCCGGATGCCGCGAACCCGGCGCGCCGCACGCCCGATCCGCAGGACGGCGGCCGTCGACGAACGGCCGGGCCGATCGGCATCCGGCGCCCGCGTCCGACACCCCGCGGGGCCGAGGTCGCGCCGTCGTGCGGACCCGGAGGGCGACACGCCGGTCCCGGATGCCGCGAACCCGGCGCGCCGCACGCCCGATCCGCAGGACGGCGGCCGTCGGCGGCCCGCGGGTCAGTCCTCGCGCGGGCGCGTGCGAACGATGATGACGATCAGCACGACCACCAGCACGAGCACCCCGCCACCGGCGAGGAGTCCGATGACCAGGCCCGACGGGGCGCCGCCGTCGGAGGCCGGGGCGGATTCGACCGGAGCCGCGGTCGCGCCGGCGGCGCTCGCGCACGCCGAGGTGTCGGATCCGGCCGAGGTGCTGGCGCCGGTGTAGGTGAAGGGGATGACGCCCGAGACGGGGTGGCCGTCGGACGAGACGGCACGCCACTCGATCGAGTAGTCGCCGGGGTCGCCGAGGGACACCGCGGTGGTGAGATTCGGTCCCGCGAGGGCGGCGCACTCGCTCTCGTAGTGCCGGCCGTCGGGGCCGAGCACGATGACGATGTTGCCGCCGTCGTAGCCGAGCAGGTTGGCGCTGAAGTCGAGCGAGACCTCCGACAGCGACGACACGCTCTCGCCCTCGGCCGGCGACGACGACACGAGGCTGTCGTGCGCCGAGGCCGCGGTGGCCCCGCCGAGGGCGGCGGTCATCGCGGCTGCGACGACCACCGCCCCGGCCAGAACCCGACGCAGCGTGTTCCGGGAGCCCATGATCAGGCGCGCTTCGACCGGCGCGCGAAGGCGAGGGCACCGAAGACGGCGCCGACGGCCGCGACCACGAGGGCGGCGATGCTGAGGCCGAGGGCCACGCCCGACGAGTCGTCGCTCGAGGCGGCGGCCGCGGTCATGTCATCGGCGGTGTGGTCGGTCGAGCCGGTTGCGGTCGTGCCGTGGCTGTGCTCGGCCGTGGGCGGGGTGTCGGTGATGTAAAGCACGGGCGCCGGCTCCAGCGAGTCGTCGGCCGCGACCTGGTCGGGCGTCGCCGCCCAGTCGACGACCTCTCCGTCGGAGTAGGTCTGCTCGGCGGGGAGCAGGATGTGCCCGGTGTCGGGCACGGGTCCGAGCACGGCCGAGAACATCTGGAACTGGTCCTGTCCGATCCCCACCCCCGGGTCGGCCTGCCACACGATCTTCAGCGGCGCATCGGTGATGGTGTTGCCGTCGACCTCGACGGGGGCGGGGAGCGCCCCCTTCTCGACGGTCGCGGTCCAGCCCGGAACGGGCTCGACGAGAACCGCGCTGAGCGGGGTGTCGGTGGGCAGGGTCACCTCGACCTTGACGGTGGACGCCGTCTCGGACTCGGTGGGGACGCGGAAGTTGACGGTGGCGTAGCTGCCGGGAGTGGCGGTGTTCGGGTTGACGGTGACGTGCGCCGAGGCCGCCAGCGGCACGGCGACGGCGAGAGCGGCGCCGGCGGTCAGGCCCAGGATGGTACGGCGAAGGGTGGTCTTGCGAGACATGGTTGCTGCTTTCTGCAAGTGCGCACACCGAAGAGGCGTTTCACGCGCGAGATGAGGGGTCGAGGTCAGGCCGCGAGCGGCGGACCCCGGTGCCTCATCGGCGACAGCACCGTCATCGCCCGCGGCAGCAGCAGCGGCTCGGGCGCGGTGCGCACGGCATCCGTGTGCGCGGCGATGCCGCGGAACGGACGCAGAACCAGCAGAGCGGCGATGAAGAAGCGGGCGATCGCCTGCGCGGCGCGCTCCCCCCGGCCGAGCGCCAGGATCGTCACGACGGCGGCGAAGGCGTGCGCCGCCCACATCCACGGCGAGTGCATCGAGTGGAGTGCGACGGCATGCGTGGATGCGGCCGTATCGATGACGACGGCGGCCGTGCCGTGGTGGCCCCCGCTCACGGTGGCGCCGTCACCGCGCAGATCAAGGATCAGGATTCCGTGGAACAACGCCTGGCTGAGCGCGACAGCCGCCGACAGGCGCCACCACGACATCGCCCGCCCGGCCAGCAGCACGCACACCGGCGTGGCGAGGAAGAGGGCGACGGCGATGTTGATCGCGGACGGCAGAGCGGAGTCGACCGCGCTGTGCGAGACGGTGGCGAGGAAGGTCGCGACAGCGGCCGCGGCGACACCGCGACCCGCGCGCTGAGCGCGCCCTGCTCTCGACGACATGGGACTCCTTCTCGTCCAGCCTATTCGGCGCGCGGCGCCGGTCCGGCGGTGGTGGTCCGTCGTCGAGACAGGTCGAGGGCGGGCCGCGGCCGGGCACAACGGCGGAGGATCTCGGCGGCACGCCGAGCCACGGCATCCGGAGACGGCGTGTCGGTCACGATCCCCGCCACCGTGCGCGCGAGCAGGGCCCGCAGATCAGGCCGAGCCGGCCCGCAGCGCTTCCCACGCGTCGTGCGCGGCGTCGGCCAGCAGTTCGACGTCGGGCACCGCGAGCGGATCGACGCAGAAACCCACGCCGAGCCAGCGGTCGTTCGAGATCGCCGCGACGCGCAGCGCATGGCGCGGGCCCGGCTCCGACGAGGTGTAGACGTGCGCACCCGTCGCCCGGCGACGGCGACCGCGACGCGGGGTCCGGGCACGTTCGAGATCGCGAGCGCGAACTCCCGCGGGTCGTCGGCGAGCCCGCGTGCGAGGACCCCCACCGGACCGGCCGCGGCGAGCGCGTGGAAGAGCTCGTCGAGCGACCGGGCGTCGTGCCCGCGCTTGCGTTCGCGGGTCTGCGCGCTGAGCAGGTCGAGGCGCCGCAGGTCGTCGGGCTCGTGCAGGTGCAGGTCGAGGTCGATGAAGGAGTCGCGGTTTCCGGATGCCGCGGCATCCTCCCCCCGCTCGTGCAGGCTCACCGGCACCTGGGCGTTGAGCCGCGGGGTGTGCCCGTGGTGCAGGAGGCGCCGGCGCAACGCGCCCCCGATGACGGCGAGGAGCACGTCGTTGACGGTCGCGTGATCGGCGCGGGAGGCGCCGACGGCCCGGGCCTCGGCGAGTGGCACGTCGACGAAGGCGAGCGCGCGGCGCGCGGTGATCGGCCGGTCGAACGGCGATCGGGAACCGGGGTGACCGAGCTCGCGGGCGAGGGTCTGCGGCATCCGCTCCCATTCGCTCCAGCGGGTCGGCCGCGCCTCGGGGTCGCGCACGCCGACGTCGTGGGCGGGCGCATCGTGCGGTTCGAAGACGATGCTCTCGAGGAAGCGCACGGCCGTCAGCCCGTCGGCAACTGCGTGGTGCAGGCGTACCGCGAGGGCTTCGCGGCCGTCGGTGAGCGGGCCGATGAGGTCGATGCTCCACAGGGGGCGCGAGCGGTCGAGCGGCTCCGACATGAGGTGTCCGACGACGGCGCGCAGCTCGGTCGGATCCGCCGCCGCGCGCTGCCGCACGTGGTGCGCGAGGTCGAGGTCGTCGGCATCCGCCCACGACGGAACGCCGCGGTCGTCGACGACCACCTGCCGCCCGCGGGGGAAGGCGGGAAGCCGTTCGGCGACGCTCGCGCGCAGGGCCTCGAGGTCGAGGGCTCGGCCCGGCTCGAGCACGAGGAGCTTGAGCGCGTGTCCGCGCACGACGTCGGACTCCAGCGCCAGGATGCGGGCGTCTGCGGCCGACAGCGGCTCGTTCATGCCGCAACGGTAGCGGCCCGGGGCGTGTTCGGTAGCGTCGGATCATGGCCGATGACGCGATCCACGACACCGACTCCGCCCTCGCCTACGGCTCCGCCCTGCTGCACGGTGAGCGCGTGCGGCTGCGAGGCCTCACGGATGCCGACCTCGACCCGCTCGTCGATTGGTGGCGGCGCAGCGACAGCGCTGCGCTGCAGCAGAACAGCGTGACGGTTCGTCCGGAGGCGGCGGTGCGCGAGATGTTCCAGATCTGGAGCCGCAACGACTCCCCCGGCGGAGCGGGCTTCAGCATCGACGACGAGACCGGGAACCTCATCGGACACGCGACCCTCTGGGGCGCCACCCTGCCCGCACGCGTCGCCACGTTCGCGATCGTGATCGGTCCCGACGCCGTCGGTCGGGGATATGGAACGGATGCCACGCGCACGATGCTGCGCTACGCGTTCGACGAGCTCGGGGTGCGCAAGGTCGAACTACGCGTGTGGGCGTTCAACGATCGCGCGATCCGTGCCTACGAGAAGGCCGGGTTCGTGCGCGAAGGCGTGCGTCGGCAGGTGGCCTTCCACGGCGGGCGGTTCCACGACGAGGTGCTGATGGGAGTGCTCGCGGAGGAGTTCCGCGGCCGCTGACGAGCGCCTCAGTCCTCGACGGCGCGAGGGATGTCGCGCCGCTGGTGAAGCACGCGATGAACGCGGACCACGTCATCGTCGCTCGTGCACGCCACGAGCGCGGGGAGGTGTTGACTTCGCCGCGCAGCCCTGGCATTGTCTGTCTAGTCGTCTAGACAACTAGACGTCAACGAGGACGCGAAGGAGCGGACGATGACGTTGAAAGAGGCTCGTTACGAGCTCGTCGAGGTGCCCGAGCCGCTCGGGCCCGTCAGCCAGACAGTCGATCGTCGCTTCGTGCTCGACTACGCCTTCGCGCAGGACGACTTCGGCGACTGGTACTTCCGCGACTCGCCGTTCGGCGGCCCGGTCGGCCACCCCCTCGTGCTCGCGAACGAGCTGCTCTTCCTCTTCTACGACAAGTACGACGGAAACACCGCCCAGGGGTTGCACACCCACGAGCACCTGCGATTCGTCTCCCCCGTCCGCGTCGGCGAAACCGTGACAGTCGAGGGTGCGTACACCGAGAAGTACGAGCGCCGCGGGCAGGGCTACGTGACTCTCGAAGCCGTGGCTCGCGGGGAGGACGGCCGAGTGCTGGTCGAACACCGCGGTCGCGAGATCATGCGCACCGTCGCGGGCGACGTGGTGGGCCAGGGGCGGTCCACCGGAAGCGCCCGCCCGCGCACGGTCATCGGCACGACCGACGAGACGGTCGACCCCGTCACGGTGGCCGCGCACGGACTTCCCGAACGCGCCGCTCTGCCGCGGCGCACGACTCGCTTCACCCAAGACCAGATGTCGGTGTTCTCGTGGGCTGGCCGCGGCTTCGCCAACGTGCACACGAGCCCCGACAAGGCCGCCGCCGCCGAGCTGCCGCGAACCATCGTCCAGGCCCAGCAGCAGACCGGGCACATCGTGGCGAACCTCGTCGACGTCTTCGGGGCTTCGTGGCTCACCACGGGCGAGCTCGACCTGCGCTTCGTCTCGCCCGCCTTCGTGGGCGACGAGCTCCACACCACCGGGGCCGTCGTCGGCGAGAGCGACGGCCGCCTCGAGGTCGAGGTGTGGATCGACAAGGCCGACGGCACCCGCACCGCACTCGGGTGGGCATCGGCCGTCATCTCGGACGACCCCGTGCGTCCGACCGCACTGCTCTGAGAAGAACGTCGCGGCATCCACCCCGCGACGACACGAACGACACAGCATGACAAGGGAGTCAGCATGACCGAACAACGCGCACCGGCCGGTCCCGTCGACCAGGCCGACCGCACGCGTCTCGCCCGGCGGGCAGCCGTCGCGAGCCTCGTCGGCACCGCCGTCGAGTGGTACGACTACTTCATCTTCGGGACGGCATCGGCGCTCGTCTTCGGCCGCCTGTTCTTCCCCAGCGACGGCGACCCCATCTTCGGCACATTGGCCGCCTTCGCTGTCTTCGGCGTCGGATTCTTCGCACGCCCGCTCGGCGGCATCGTGTTCGGCCACTTCGGCGACAAGTTCGGCCGCAAGGCCGCGCTGGTCACCACGCTGATCATGATGGGGACCGCGACCTTCCTGATCGGCCTGCTGCCTACGACGGACCAGATCGGCATCCTCGCTCCGATCCTGCTCGTGACGTTGCGCCTCATCCAGGGCTTCGGCGTGGGCGGTGAGTGGGGTGGGGCGTCGCTCGTCGCCGTCGAGTACGCCCCCGAGGGCAAGCGTGGCGCCTACGGCAGCTTCCCGCAGATCGGCAATGCCGTGGGACTCGTCATGTCGACCACGATCTTCGCGCTGGTGTCCACGCTGCCCGACGAGCAACTGCTCACCTGGGGCTGGCGAGTTCCGTTCCTGCTGAGCGCAATACTCATCGGCGTCGGCCTGTTCATCCGGTTCAAGCTCACCGAGACCCCGACCTTCCAGGCGGCGCAAGATGCTCTCGAAGCGAAGTCCGCGGCCGACGCCCCCAAGGAGCGGATGCCGCTGGCTGAGCTGTTCCGCCGGTTCAAGAGGCCGTTGCTTCTGGCGATGGGAATGCGCCTCGGCGAAGCCGTCTTCGGCTACATCATCCTGACCATCGGCCTGACCTTCGCCACCAACTACACCGAGATCGGCCGCACCGACATCCTGTGGGCATCGACGATCGCTGCGGCCATCGCCATCTACACGTACTACTTCTTCGGAAAGCTGAGCGACCGGATCGGAAGACGTGCCGTCTTCATCCTCGGCTCCGTCGTGGGCGCGCTGGTGTCCTTCCCGTTCTTCTGGATCCTCGATGCCGACAACATCGTGCTCATGTACGTCGTGTATGCCGTCGCGTACGCCATCGGCGTCGGCGCGGTGTACGGCGTGGAGCCGGCATTCTTCAGCGAGCTGTTCGGCACGAAAGTGCGGTACACGGGCGTCTCGCTCGCCGCGCAGCTGCCGTCGGTGCTCATCGGCCTGTGGCCCTTGGCATCCACCGCCATCTTCGCCGCCACCGGCGGCGACCCGTGGCCGATCGCCGCCATCACCGTGGTCTGCCTGATCATCGGCGGCGTGTGCGCGTGGCTCGCCCCCGAGACCAACCGCACCGACATGACGAAGGTGGGAGAAGAGCGATGACGGCCGGCGATCGCGACCTGACCGATCCGACGCGCGCCCGTGACGTCGACGACCTCGAGGCAGGGCTCAAGGAACCCGAGTTCGAGAACCTCTCGATCCCCGAAAAGCTGGGGCCCGCCACTGTCGTCGTCGACGATCACAAGATCAAGCGGTTCGCGTTCACGCAAGACGACCACCACCCCTGGCACCTGGAGGCGAGCCCGTTCGACGGCCGACGCATCGGCCACGCGTCGCTGTTGGGCAACGACCTCGTCCAGCTGTTCACCACGGTCTATGCGGCCAGCCGCGTCGTGGGTCTGCACACCGAAGAGCAGCTGTGGTTCGACTCGCCCGCCTTCCTCGACGAAGAGGTGACTCTTGCCGGGACCTATACCGAGGCGTACGAGCGTCGCGGTCAGGGGTACGTGGTCATGGAAGCAACCGCCACGGGCGCCGACGGGCGCAACATCCTGCGTCATCGGGGCGTCGAGATCCTCCGCACGCGGCCCGGAGACGTGGCGGGGCGCGGCAGTGCTTCGCCCGCCGAAGCCGACGAGCGGGTCACCGGAGATGTCGCCGCAGACGCGCCGGCCTTCGACGCCGCACGCCCCGCGGTCGGTCAGGTGCTCGGCCCCCTCGACAAGAGCTTCACCACCGAGCAGGCCGCGGTGTTCTCACGCATCGGCGAGTACGTCCGCAACATCCACAACGACCTCGACCTCGCTCGCGCGGGCGGGCTGCGCGTTCCGATCGTGCAAGGACAGCAGCAGTTCGGCGCGATCGCCGAGCTTCTCAGCCGCAGCTTCGGAGCCGCGTTCTTCGCGGGCGGGTGGCTGCGCGTGAAGTTCTTGAAGACCGTCGACGTGCACGAGTCGATTCGCATCGCGGGTGTGGTGACGGACGTCGGCGAGGACCGCGTCGAGATGCAGGTGTGGGTGCGCAGGGCCGATGGAGCCCTGAGCGCCGCGGGATGGGCAAGTGCCCCGCTTCCCGATACGAACCGGAAATGAGAGAGAGACCATGACGAACAACATCACCGGCGGACAGCTGGTCGTGAAGATGCTCGAATCCCTCGGCGTGACGAAGGTGTTCGGCGTGGTGGGCGGTCAGACGCTCGCTATCACGGATGCCATCATCGACACCCCCTCGATCGAATTCGTGCACACGCGGCACGAGAACGCGGCGGCCGTCATGGCCGACGCGTACGGGCGCCTCACCGGCCGACCCGCCGTCGCCATCTCGACGACCGGCCCGGGCGCCACCAACCTGCTGACGGGTGTCGGTGGCGCGTTCCGCGACTCCAGTCCCGCGATCATCATCACCTGCAACAACAACGGCGAGAACATCCACAAGGACGACGCGCAGAACGCCGACCACGTCGAAATCTTCCGACCGTTCGTCAAATTCGGACGCCTCATCGCCCACGCCTCGAGCATCAAGCAGGTGATGGAAGAGGCCTACATCAACGCAATGACCGGCAACCCGGGCCCCGTGCACCTCGACTTCGCCCGCGACACGATCGAGCAGCCCGTCGCCGAGGTACCCGAGATCCCCACCGTCCACCCCGCGCGCTCGTGGGTGGGCACCCGGCCCGTGGCCGCGGGCGAGGAGATCGCGGCGGTCGCCGCCCGCGTCCTCACGGCCGAGAAGCCCGTCATCTGGGTGGGCAACGGTGCGAATCGCGGCCGGGCCGGCGAAGCGGTGCTCGAACTCGCCGACGCTCTCGGCATCCCCGTCGTCACCACCTTCAACGGCATGGGCGCGGTGCCCACCACGCACCCGCTCGTCTTCGGCGCACTCAGCCGCATGGGAACCAACCTGACGACCCGCGTGATCGACGACGCCGATCTCGTGCTCGCGCTCGGCAACAGCCTGAACGCGGTCTCCACGACCCGCTGGCGTCGTCGCCTCCCCGAGGTCGTTCAGGTCGACATCGACCCGACCATGATCGGGCGCTATTACGCCGAGGTGACGACGGGAGTGGTCGGCGATCTCGCCGCCTTCGCGCGCGATCTCGTCGACGCCACAGCTCAGGAGGCCGCCTCGGCCCGCGCCTCGCGTCAGTCATGGATCGCCGAGTTGCAGCAGGCGGAGCGCGACTGGTGGGAACTCTCGCGCGACCTCGAGCCGCAGAACGCCGGTACCGTCTCGCCCGCCGTCGTCGTGCGCGCCCTGCGCGAAGTCACTCCGCGCGACGCGGTGCTGATCCCGGATGCCGGCAACCCCGGCGTGTGGTCGTTCCTCTGGGAGATGGACGAGCCCTACCGCTACATCAAGCCCGTCGGCTTCGGGAACATGGGCTTCGCCCTCCCCGCCGCGATCGCCTCGGTGGTCGACGATCCGACCCGCCCCGTCCTCGCCCTCATCGGTGATGGATCGCTCGGGATGAGCCTGGGTGAGCTCGAGACACTCGCCCGAGCGGGCGGTCCGGTCGTGATCGTCGTGCTGAACGACTCCAGCTATGGCAACATCCGACAGGAGCAGGTGCTGCACTTCGACGGCCGCACGATCGGGGTCGACTTCCACGACGTCGACTTCGCCCAGGTGGCCCGCGGCATGGGGCTCGAGGCGGTGCGCGTCACGGACGTCGACGCCCTCGTCGACGCGGTGCGCGACGGGTACGCCTCCGGGCGACCGGTCGTCGTCGACGTCGTGCTCGACCGCGAAGCGAACGCCTGGACGTATCCCGCGTTCGTGCCGCACAACGCCTGATCCCGCCCGACGAACGAAGGAGTTCTCATGACGCAGCACACGGACGCAACGACCACCCCATCGGCATCCGGGCCCCTCTCCGGAGTCAAGGTGCTCGATCTCTCGCGGTTCATCGCGGGTCCGCTGTGCGCGCAGATCCTCGCCGACTTCGGGGCCGAGGTGGTCAAGGTCGAGCGTCCCTCCGGCGAGGACTCGCGCCATCACGGCCCCTACTGGCAGGGCGAGAGCATCTACATGTTCCTCTACCACCGCAACAAGCAGGCGGCGACGCTCGACACCCGTCATCCGAAGGCCCTGGGAATCCTCGAAGACCTGGTGCGATGGGCCGACGTGGTCGTCGAGAACTTCCGCCCCGGCACCATCGACAAGATGGGCATCGGGTACGAGCGGATGAAAGAGCTCAACCCCGACATCATCCTGGTGTCGATCTCGGGGTTCGGTCAGACCGGGCCGGACTCCGAGAGGGCGCTCTTCGACGCCATCTCGCAAGCGTCTTCGGGGCTGATGAGCATGACCGGCGAGCCCGACGGCAAACCCACGCTCTCGGGCACGTACATCGCCGACTACACCACCGGTTATCAGGGTGCGATCGGTGCGATGGCGGCGCTCATGCACCGCGACCGCACCGGCGAGGGTCAGCTCGTCGACATCGCCAGCTTCGACACGATGTTCTCGGCGCTCGGGACGCGGCTCA
Source organism: Microbacterium sp. JC 701 (assembly GCF_021026215.1). Classification (NCBI taxonomy): domain Bacteria; kingdom Bacillati; phylum Actinomycetota; class Actinomycetes; order Micrococcales; family Microbacteriaceae; genus Microbacterium; species Microbacterium sp. JC 701. The sequence goes on along the minus strand of NZ_JAJNCV010000001.1, from coordinate 438,582 downwards.
TCGCCGAGCTCATGCTGGGTATGGAGATGCCCCGCTCGGGCTCGCGCGACCTGCTGACGGCGCCCGTGAACGTGTACGAGGCGGCCGACGGTCCGATCTACATCCAGGCCGGTACCGCGTCGCTGTTCCCCAAGCTCTGCCGAGCGATGGATCGCGACGACCTCGCCGCCGACGAACGCTACGCCACCGTCGAGGGCCGCATGGCCGACCAGGAGACCCTCGAGGCGATCATCCAGCAGTGGTCGGGAGGCCTCGAGCGTGACGACATCTCCGCTCGGCTGGATGCCGTGGGTGTGCCTTACGCCAAGGTCGCGAGCGTTCGAGAGGTCGCGGCGTCGCCGCAGATCGCCGCGCGCGACATGATCGTCGAGGCGGAGCACCCGGTGCACGGCACCATCCGAATGCCGGGGAACCCCATCCACATGGAGAAGACGCCTCCGGTCGTTCGCAAGGCGCCGCCCAGCGTCGGCGAGGACAACGATCACGTGTATCGCGACATCCTCGGCTTCGATGAGAATGAGGTGGCTCGACTCCGGGCGGAAGGGGCGATCTGATGCCGCAGCGGGCTCCGATGTACCGGGTGATCTACGACGACATCGTGGCGCAGATCCAGTCGGGAGCGCTGCAGCCAGCCGCGCAGATCGCCAGCGAGAACGATCTCGCCAAGCAGTACGGCGTCAGTCGCATGACCGTCAGGCAGGCGCTCGAACTGCTCGGGTCCGACGACCTGGTCATCCGCAAACAGGGCAGCGGCACGTTCGTGCGGGAGCACCCCCGCCGCGGGCGTCGTCTGAGCCGCCTGCGATCGTTCGCCGACGAATTGGCGTCGTCGGGCGACCATCTCGCAAGCGAGGTCGTGCGCGCGGAGCTCGCGTCGGCACCCGATGAGGTCGCCGACGCCCTTCGCCTCGACCCCGGCGACACCGTCAACCGCCTCACCCGGGTGCGGCGGGTCGACGGCGTCGCGGCGGCCCTGCAGGATGCGTGGGTGCCCTACGCCGTCGCACCGGGGCTGGTTCGCGAGCCACTCGCCGAAGGGTCGCTCTATCGGACCCTTTCGGAGCGCTACGGGGTCGAGTTGCAGTGGGCCGACCAGTCGATGACGGCCGCCATCCTGGAGCCCGATGAAGCCCGACTCCTCGACGTCGCCCCCGGCGGCGCCGTTCTGCACGGGCTGCGCACCACCTTCTCGCGGACGGGGAACCCGGTGGAATTCACCTACGGCTGGACCCTGCCCGAGTTCCCTCTGCTGCTGCGGATAGACGCCGAATGAGCCTCCGTGACGCCGTCGTCGCCGTCGACGTCGGCACCTCCGCCGTGCGCGCCGCTCTCGTCAGTGCCACGGGAGCGGTGCTGCGATCGGAGCGCGTCGCCCGAACCTCGCACGTCGGCGGGGAGACCTTCGACGCCGACGCGCTGCTGACCGACGTCGAAGCGGCGCTGTCGCGGCTCGACGCGGTCACAGATGCCCGCGTGCATGCGCTCGGGATCTCGGCGCACATCGGCACCGTCGCGGTGGACGAGGACTTCGCCGTCGTCGCCCCTGGCGGCGGCTGGGCCGACGGTCGCGGCACCGACGTGCCGATCGCCGACGACCTCCTCCGCGACATTCTCACCGTCGCCGGCCGACCTGTGCCCACGGGCGGAGCGCTGGCCCTCGGACTGCATCTGCAGCGCGCCGGCGCAGCCTCTCAGGTCGCCGCCCTTCTCAGCCCGAAGGACTTCCTCCTCGCGCGCCTGTGCGGCGTCACGGTCACCGACACGGTCGACGCGGCCTACACGCTCGCCTCCCAGGTGCGCACCTCGACCTGGAACACCGCGGCTCTCCGCCGCCTCGGGCTGCCGGAGCAGTGGTGGCCACGTCAGGCGTCGCCGTACGAGGTCGTGGCGACCCTGCTCCCTGCGGCCGCCGACCGGTGCGGTCTCCCCCACGGCCTGCCCGTCGTCGCGGGTGGTCCCGACGGCTCCGTCGGTCTCGGTCTGCTGTTGGGCGCTTCCACCGATGTCATCGGAGATGTCGCCGGCACCACCGACGTGCTCGCCCGCTTGATCTCATCCGTCGACGATGCTCCCCTGGGAGCGGTCGTCAACCCGGCGATGGTGCCGGGGCTCTGGACAGCCGGCGGCCCGACAGGCCTCACGGGCGGCGCGGTCGCGGACTGGCGCACCCTCGTCGGGTCGGTCGAAGACGACGTCCTGGCCGCGGTCGAACCCGGCGTCGGCGGACTGGTCATCCTGCCGTGCATGACCGGAGAGCGCTTTCCCCGGTGGCGGCCGGACTCTCGGGGAGCGATCATCGGCCGCACGTCCGAGCACGGCGCTGCCGCCCTGCTTCGCGCGACCCAGGAGGGCGCGGCTTTCACCGTGCGCGAAGGTCTCGACCTGCTCGACCCGTCGCGCGACCTGCCAGTGGTGTTCGCCGGTGGCTCCTCCCGCGCCGAGTCGGTTGTACAACTGCGCGCCGACGTGTTCGGACGGCGCCTGCTCGTCGCGAGCGACCCCGATGTCACCCTTCTCGGCGCTGCGGCGCTGGCGATGATCGGCGCAGGGGTCAGCGACAGCCTCGACGAGGCCCGAGCCACCTTGGGGGTCTCGTTCCGGGAAGTCGAACCCCGCCCCGGGGTGGGGCCGCGCTTCGACGCGGCCTACGCCCACTGGCGCGCGGTACGGGAGCGCCTAGCCGGGTGAGGGCGGGTCCCGCTCCCCCGCGGTCGACGGACAGGCTCACCGATGTCCGCGACCGACGACCCGCCGTCAGGCCCGCGACTCGCCCTGGTCCATCGAGGGGCTCACCACCCCCGCGCGGTCGTCGACCAGGCGGCGCCGACCGATCCAGCCCGTGAGGCCGCGGCCGTCGCGCCAGACGAATACCAGAGCGACGGTGACGAGGGCGAGGACGATGGCCGTGTACGACCACGGCACGGGGAGTGCCGCGAGCAGCGTGTACGCCCCCGCACCGGTGACGAAGCGCAGCAGCCTCGCGGCCCACGTCGGCAGGACCCCGTCGGTGAAACGCACCCGGGTGGCGATATCGCCGATCGAGCGTCCGGTGCCGAGCACCACGATCAGCCAGACGACGGCCGCCGCGAGCGTCCCGCCGATCGAGGCGAGGCCGTGCGCCGACTCCGACACCGCGTCGCCGCCCAGCAGCACGAGCGCCGCCTGCAGGACCGTCGCGACGGCGAAGCCGACGAGCCAGGTGCCCACGACGTCGCAGACGATGCCGAGCAGTCGCCGCCGGCGGGTCACGGGGCGGGGCTTCTCGGCATCCGGAGCCTTCTCGACCCCCCGGTGCTGCGCCGGCACGGCGAAAGCGAGGAGCGAGCCGAGCAGGGCTCCGCTGGTGTTGGCGATCAGGTCGTCGACGTCGAAGACCCGGTACGCGCACGGGAAGATCCCCCACACTCCGGTGAGCTGCGTCGTCTCGATGAGGCCCGATGCGAGCAGTCCCGCGAGACCCGCGACGACGATGCCGCGGCCGCCGAGCACCCGCAGGAAGAAGCCGAGGGGGGCGAACAGCATCACGTTCAACGCCACCTGCAGCACGACCGGATCGGTCAGGTAGCGGCCCGACACGGCGACGGCGGCGCGGATGTCGTCGACGAAAGCGAAGGGCTGCAGATTGACGCCCGCGCAGCTGTAGACCTGCGAGCTGGGCAGTGGGATCAGCGTGTAGGTCCAGATCGCCCAGAAGTACACCGCGGCGCCCGCCCACAGGAGCGTGCGCCAGATCGTGAGTCCGCCGCGGCGCCGGTAGCTGATCGCGACGAACGGCACGAAGGCCAGCAGCGCCACCAAGGCTCCCGCGAACACAGCGAGCACACCCGAGACGGCGAAGTTGGTCATTTCGCGAGCCTATGTGCGATCGATGCGCGCCCTAGCCTGGTTGCATGACCCGCGCCGACGCCCTCCGCGACGAGATCGTCGCCCGCATCGACGAGACCGGATTCGGCGCTCACGGCCTGCACGTGCGCGTCGGCGACGACGAGGCGACGCATCGCTGGACGCCCGACGTGCGCGAAGAGATCCACTCCGTCGCCAAGGCCGTCGCGGTGCTGGCCGCGGGCCTCGCCGCCGACGAAGGGCTGGTGGATCTCGACGAGCCCGTCGCCCGTCTCGTTCCGGCGGTCTCGGACGTGACGCTGAGGCACCTGCTGACGATGTCGAGCGGCGTGGACTTCGCGTACTCCGAGACGATGATGACCGACTGGCCCGACCTCGCCGCCGAGTTCTTGTCGCGTCCGTCGCGCGGCCGCGTGTTCCAGTACTCCAATGCGAGCACCTACACCGCGATGCACGTGCTCTCGCAGCGCACCGGCGACGTCGAGGAGTTCCTCCGTCCGCGCCTATTCGTCCCTCTCGGGCTCGACGGCCTCTCGTGGCGCCGCTGCCCGAACGGGCGGGTGCTCGGCGGCGAGGGGCTCGCGCTGCGGACGGAGGAGATGGCGCGGATCGGTCTGCTCATCCGTGATCGGGGCGCCTGGAACGGTCGCCGCCTCGTCTCACCCGAGACGGTGGATGCCATGCACTCGGGCTGGATCGACACCGGCAGCACCGGCGACGGGTACCGCCGCTACGCCCTGGCCGGGTGGGAAGGGCCGGGCGGCGCGTGGCGCCTGCACGGGGCATACGGGCAGCTCGTCGTGTTCGCCGACGACGCCGTCGTCACGGTCTCCGCCGGCGATCACGCGGGCGCTGACGCCGTGGCCGCATTCATCGCACGGATCACCGTCGGATGAAGACATTTCCGGATGCCGGGAATACGGCATCCGCTGCATTCGTTGGTCACGTTCCAGCGACCAGGGGCTGAACGATGTGCGCGTCAGATTGCGCAACGCCCTGAGTGCGCGTAGTGTCGCGCGCCGTGACTGACGAAAGTCGCGTTGACGGCGAAGAGACGCCGATCGCGAAACGCATCCTGATCGGCGAGCCCCTCACCTCCGAGAAACTCGACGAGCAGCTCCTCCCCAAGAAGATGGCGTTGCCCATCTTCGCCTCCGACGCACTCTCCTCCGTGGCCTACGCCCCGCAGGAACTCCTGATGATCCTGCTCATCGGAGGAACCGCCCTGCTGACCCTCAGCCCCTGGGTCGCAGTGGCGGTCGTGACGCTGCTGGTCGTGGTGGTGTTGAGCTACCGGCAGCTGATCAAGGCCTACCCCTCCGGCGGTGGCGACTACGAGGTCGCCAGCAAGAACCTCGGCGAGGTGCCGGGTGTCGTGGTGGCCGCGGCCCTGCTGGTCGACTACGTGCTCACGGTCGCCGTGTCGGTGGCATCCGGAGTCGACAACATCATTTCGGCATTGCCCGAATTGAATCCGTTCCGCGTCGAGATCGCCGTCGGATTCGTCATTCTCATCGTGGTCGTCAACCTCCGCGGAGTGCGCGAGGCGTCGGGCGTCTTCGCGATCCCCACCTACCTCTTCATCGGCTCGGTCGGCGTGATGATCGTCGTCGGGCTCGGGCGCACGCTCTTGGGCAACGCCCCCGTGGCCGAGAGCGCCCAGTACGCCGTGCAGGCCGAATCGCTCACGCAAGCCGCGCTGATCCTGCTCGTGTTGCGCGCGTTCTCGAGCGGCTGTTCGGCCCTGACGGGAGTCGAGGCCGTCTCGAACGGCGTCCCCGCGTTCCGCATGCCGAAGATCAGAAATGCCCAGACCACGCTGACGATGATGGGCGGCATCGCCATCATCCTCTTCGCCGGTCTGACGGCACTCGCGCTCATCTCGGGCGTGCACTACGCCGAGGACCCGTGCAACTTGATCGGGTTCGACTGCGCGAACAACCCGCAGCCGAGCCTCATGGCCCAGGTCGCCGCCGCGACCTTCGGCATGGGCAGCATCCCGTTCTTCATCATCCAGGCCGCCACCGCGTGCGTGCTGCTGCTCGCGGCCAACACCGCGTTCAACGGCTTCCCGCTGCTGGGCGCGGTGCTCGCCCGCGACGGCTACGCGCCCAAGGCGCTGAACACCCGCGGCGACCGCCTCGTGTACTCGAACGGCATGATCATCCTGGGCATCGTCGCCATCGGCGTGCTGATCGTCTACCAGGCCAACCTCACGACGCTGATCCAGCTGTACATCATCGGCGTGTTCGTGTCGTTCTCGCTCGGTCAGATCGGCATGGTCCGGCACTGGCGCCGCGCGCTGCGGGGGCTGAAGGATCTACCGCCCGAGGCCGCGAAGCAGCAGTCCGCCGCGATCGAACGCCGCTCGGCCATCTCGGGCCTGTGGATCAACTCCGTGGGCGCGGCGATGACGGTGCTCGTGCTCGTCATCGTGACCATCACCAAGTTCACCCACGGCGCGTGGCTGGTGTTCATCGCGATCCCGATCCTCGCGGTGCTCATGATCGGCGTGAACCGCTATTACCGCGACGTCGAGCACGAGATCCGCATGGACGAGACCGTGCACTTCGGCTCATCGGGCGACGTCGCCATCGTGCTGGTGAACCGCCTGCAGAAGCCCGTCATGAAGGCGATCGACTACGCCCTGGCCGCGAACCACCAGAAGACCCTCGCGGTGCACGTCGCCATCACCGAAGAGGACTCGGCGAAGCTGCAGAAGGAGTGGGCCGAGCACGACATCCCGATCCCGCTCGTCATCATCGACTCGCCGTACCGCACCTACACCTCGCCCGTGACGGCCTTCATCAAGAAGTACCGCGCGAACAACGGCTCGGCCGTGGTCACCGTCTACCTGCCGCAGTTCATCGTGGGCCACTGGTGGGAGTCGATCCTGCACAACCGCCGCTCGCGCCGCCTCGCGCACCAGCTCATGCTCGTGCACGGCGTCTCGATCACCCTGGTGCCGTGGCTGCTCGACTCGTCGGAGCTCATCTATGGCCGCCGGTCGCGTCCCCTGCCGGGCCAGCAGCGCGGTGGTCAGCCCGTCGCCGAGGTGCCGGCGCACAAGTCGAAGAAGGTGCCGCAGCCGCCGGCATCCTGAGCTCGTCACGAACGCCCTCGCCCCTGCGGCGGGGGCGTTCGGCGTTTCGCGACACGGCCGGAGAGTGGACGCCGCGTCGCCTGCTCCGCCAGGGTGGATGCCATGCCGGTCCTCGCCCTTCTGACCCTCGCCGTGATGGTGATCGCTCTGATCGATGCGATCACGCGTCGTGACGACCAGGTGAAGCACATGCCGAAGTTCGTGTGGGTGTTCTTCATCGTGCTGCTGCCGCTCATCGGGTCGATTCTGTGGTTCACGCTCGGCCGCGAGTACGAGCAGCGGTCGACGCCGATGTCGTTCGGCGACCCGCGGCGCTGGCAGAGGGACGCGCAGCCCACTCCCCCACCGGCTCCGCGCGAGAGCCGCACCACCGAGCAGCAGATCGCCGACCTCGAGCGCGAGATGCACCTCGCCGACCTCGAGGAGCAGGTGCGCCGCCGCCGTGCCGAGGATGGGTCCACGGGCTGACTCCCGAGCCGCGGTCGCCCCGTTGAGTGTCCAGATCACTCACGCGGGATGACGGGGACGGACGAGCCCGCGTCAGTCGGTCGGACGCCGGCGCATCTTCTTCACGTCGGTGCGGCGTTGCTTGGCCTGCAGCCGGCGCTCCTTCGACCCGCGCGTCGGCTTCGTCGCGCGACGCGGCGGGGCGGGCGGGCGCACGGCGTCGGCGACGAGGGCCGCGAGCCGGGCCCGCGCGGCGTCGCGATTGCGCAGCTGCGCGCGATGCTCCGAGGCCGCGATCGTCAGCACCCCGTCGACCAGCCGATCACCGAGCCGCTTGAGCACGCGCTCGCGCTGCACGCGGGACAGAACGGCGGATGCCGCGGCATCCCACATCAGCTCCACCCGGGAGTCGGCGGTGTTCACGCCCTGACCCCCCGGACCCGACGAGCGCGAGAACCGCCACGACAGCTCTGCCGCCGGAATCACGAGCGCCGCGCTCACGCGCACGTCGGATCCGTCGGAGGAGAGCATGCCTCCATCATGCGCGGTCGGCGCAGCTGCCAGCCCCGACGCGGTGCCGAGACTGCATCTCGCTGACAACTCCGCGTCAGGCTGCAACGGGGATGTCAGCGAGGTGCAGTCTCGCCGACGCCGGGCCCGGCTGGGCGGCCCACCGCCCGAACGGACACCCGAGCACAGTCAGCTCCGCGGCGGAGCGCCAGCGGCGGCGAGACTGCATCCAGCTGACAACTTGGCGTCAGCCTGCAACGGGGATGTCAGCGAGATGCAGTCTCGCGGACAGGGGACCCCGCCCAGCCACCCCGTAAGCACTCCGTATGCGTCCGTCAGGGAGCCGTAGGGAAAGCGTTAGGAGCCCCGGATGCCGGCTCCCGGCGGAGTTGTATCGACAGACGTGCCGCCCCGCGGCGCCCGCGGCTCGCCCGCGGTACAGACCCGAATCTGGAGTCGTCGTGCTCGATGTCGTCTTCCTCGCCGTGACCGTCGCGCTGTTCGCGCTGGTCGCGCTCGTCGCCAAGGGGGTCGAGAAGCTGGGCCCCGAGGCCCGCCCCTCGTCCGCCCGCACCACCGGTCGAGGCGGTGACCGCTCGTGATCTTCTTCTCGATCCTGGCCGCCGTGCTCGCGGTCGCCGCCGTCGTGTACCTCGTGGTCGCGCTCGTTCGACCGGAGAAGTTCTGACATGGATTCCGGAACCATCTGGTCGATCGTCCTGACCAGCCTCACCCTCATCGTCGCCCTCGGCCTGGCGTACCGCCCCGTCGGCGACTACATCGCCCGCATCTACACCGGCGAGCGCGATCTCGCCGTCGAGCGCGGCACCTACCGCCTGATCGGCGTCGACCCCCGCAGCGCCCAGACCTGGCAGGCGTACCTGCGCTCGGTGCTGCTGTTCTCGTTCGTCAGCGTCGTGTTCGTCTACGCGATCATGCGCCTGCAGGCGGTGCTCCCGCTCTCGCTCGGCTTCGACGCTCCCGGCGAGGCGCTGTCGTTCAACACGGCGGTGTCGTTCGTGACGAACACCAACTGGCAGTCGTACTCGGGTGAGGCCACGCTCGGCTACACCGTGCAGTTCGCCGCCCTCACGGTACAGAACTTCGTGTCGGCCGCCGTGGGCATCGCCGTCGCCGTGGCCCTCGTACGCGGCTTCGCGTACCGCCGCAGCGGCGTGATCGGCAACTTCTGGGTCGACCTCGTGCGCGGCACCTACCGTCTGCTGCTGCCCTTCGCGATCATCGCGGCGATCGTGCTGCTCGCCGGTGGCGTCATCCAGAACCTCTCGGGATTCACGGATGCCACCACGGTGGCGGGCGCCGCCCAGTCGATCCCCGGCGGGCCGGTCGCCTCGCAGGAGGCCATCAAGCTGCTCGGCACCAACGGTGGCGGCATCTTCAACACGAACTCCGCGCACCCCTTCGAGAACCCCACGCCGTGGACGAACCTCTTCGAGATCTTCCTCATGCTGGTGATCCCGTTCTCGCTCCCCCGTGCCTTCGGACGGATCGTGAACGACGACCGTCAGGGCTACACGATCCTCGGCGTGATGGGTGCGATCTTCGTGGCATCCGCCGCCCTTCTCACCTGGGCCGAGATGGCCGGCAACGGCACGGCCCCGATGCTCGCGGGTGGCGCGATGGAGGGCAAAGAGGTGCGCTTCGGCATCTTCGGCTCGACCCTCTTCGGCACCACCAGCACGCTGACCTCGACCGGTGCCGTCAACTCGATGCACGACAGCTACACGGCCCTCGGTGGCATGATGCCGATGATCAATATGATGCTCGGCGAGATCGCCCCCGGCGGTGTCGGATCGGGCCTGTACGGCATGCTGATCCTCGCCGTGATCGCGGTCTTCGTCGGTGGGCTGCTGATCGGCCGCACGCCCGAGTACCTGGGCAAGAAGATCGGCCCCAAGGAGATCAAGCTCGCGAGCCTGTACATCCTCGTCACCCCGACCCTCGTGCTCGCCGGGACCGCGTTGAGCTTCGGCATTCCGGCGATCCGCTCCGACGTCGAGGCCACCTCGATCTGGAACCCGGGCATCCACGGACTGAGCGAGGTGCTCTACGCCTTCACCTCGGCCGCCAACAACAACGGGTCGGCCTTCGCGGGCCTCACCGCCAACACCCCGTGGTTCAACACCGCGCTCGGTGTGGCGATGCTGCTCGGCCGGTTCCTGCCGATCGTGTTCGTGCTGGCCCTCGCCGGTTCGCTCGCGGCTCAGGATGCCGTGCCCTCGACCGCCGGCACCCTGCCGACGCACCGCCCGCAGTTCGCCGGCCTTCTGGGCGGCGTGGCCGTGATCGTGACGGCTCTCACCTATTTCCCGGTCCTCACCCTCGGACCCCTCGCTGAAGGACTTGCCCGCTGATGTCCGTTTCCACTCACATGGCCCCTGAGCCTGTCGAAGGGTCCCCGGCCCCCGCAGCCGAACACGCGCCCACCGCCCCGCGCCGCGCATTCGGCACCGCGCAGGTCGTGGCCGCCCTCCCGGGCGCGGCCAAGAAGCTCAATCCCGCCGCGCAGTGGCGCAACCCCGTGATGTTCCTCGTCTGGGTGGGCGCTGCCCTGACGACGCTCATCGCGATCGCCGAGCCCTTCCTCGGCGGGAGCGACGAGAGCCTCCCCTTCGGCTTCACCTGGGGCATCGCCGTCTGGCTGTGGCTCACGGTGTTCTTCGCCAACATCGCCGAGTCGGTGGCCGAGGGCCGCGGCAAGGCGCAGGCGGCGACCCTGCGCAAGACGCGCACGACGACCTCGGCTCGCCGGGTCGTCTCGTACGACGCGAAGGCCGATCCCTCGGCATCCCGTGCCGCCACCGAAGACGTCCCCTCGGGCGACCTCGGCCTCGGCGACATCGTGCTGGTCGAGACCGGAGAGCTCATCCCCGGCGACGGCGACATCGTGTCGGGCATCGCGACGGTGGACGAGTCGGCCATCACGGGCGAGTCCGCCCCGGTCGTGCGCGAGTCGGGTGGCGACCGCAGCGCCGTCACCGGCGGTACGCGCGTGCTCAGCGACCGCATCGTGGTGAAGATCACCTCGAAGCCGGGTGAGACCTTCGTCGATCGCATGATCGCCCTGGTCGAGGGCGCGTCGCGTCAGCGCACGCCCAACGAGATCGCGCTGAACATCCTGCTCGCGAGCCTGTCGATCGTCTTCGTCGTCGTGGTGCTCGTGCTCAACCCGATCGCCTCGTACGCGGCCTCCCCCGTGTCGATCCCCGTGCTCGTGGCGCTGCTGGTCTGCCTGATCCCCACGACCATCGGTGCTCTGCTCAGCGCGATCGGCATCGCCGGCATGGACCGCCTCGTGCAGCGCAACGTGCTGGCCATGTCGGGCCGCGCGGTCGAGGCGGCGGGCGATGTCACCACCCTGCTGCTCGACAAGACCGGCACCATCACCTACGGCAACCGTCGCGCGTCGGCCTTCGTGCCGATGAAGGGCATCGGCAGCCCCGAGCTCGCCGAGTTCGCCTCGCTGTCGTCGCAGGCCGACCCCACGCCCGAGGGCGTCTCGGTGGTCGAGCTGGCCGCCGCCCAGGGCATCGTCGCCGACATGCCCCGCGGTGCGGAGCCCGTTCCCTTCACCGCCCAGACCCGCATGAGCGGCCTCGACCTCGTCGACGGCACGCAGGTGCGCAAGGGTGCGAGCTCGGCCGTGCTCGCGTGGCTCGAGGCCTCGGGCAGCCCGGTCGCCCCGGCGCTGCGCGCGCAGCTGATGAGCGAGACGGATGCCATCGCCCAGTCCGGCGGCACGCCCCTGGTGGTCGCGACCCTGTCGAAGGGTGCGGGCCAGGTGCTCGGCGTCATCCACCTCAAGGACGTCGTCAAGGACGGCCTGCGCGAACGCTTCGGCGAGCTGCGCGCGATGGGGATCCGCACCGTGATGATCACGGGCGACAACCCCCTCACCGCCAAGGCGATCGCCGCAGAGGCGGGCGTCGACGACTTCCTCGCCGAGGCCACGCCCGAAGACAAGCTCGCCCTCATCCAGCGCGAGCAGGAGGGCGGCAACCTCGTCGCGATGACCGGTGACGGCACGAACGACGCCCCCGCCCTGGCGCAGGCCGACGTGGGTGTCGCGATGAACACGGGCACCTCGGCCGCGAAGGAGGCCGGCAACATGGTCGACCTCGATTCCGACCCGACCAAGCTCATCGACATCGTGCGCATCGGAAAGCAGCTGCTCATCACGCGCGGCGCGCTGACCACGTTCTCGCTCGCCAACGACATCGCGAAGTACTTCGCGATCATCCCGGCGATGTTCATGGGCGTGTTCCCGGGCCTCGCGGCGCTGAACATCATGGGCCTGCACTCGCCGGCATCCGCCGTCACGAGCGCGATCATCTTCAACGCGATCGTCATCATCGTGCTCATCCCCCTCGCCCTGCGCGGTGTGAAGTACCGCGCCGCGAGCGCGTCGAGCATCCTCAGCCGCAACCTGCTCGTCTACGGGCTCGGCGGCGTCATCGTCCCCTTCATCGGCATCAAGCTCATCGACCTCGTCGTGAGCCTGCTCCCCGGCTTCTGAAAGGCCCCGTCATGCGCACCACCCTGCGTACCACCGGCGTCGCCGTCCGCGCGATGGCCGTCTTCACCCTGCTCCTCGGCGTGGCCTACATGCTGCTGATCACCGCGGTCGGCCAGGTCGCCCTGCCCTTCCAGGCGAACGGTTCGCTCATCACGGCCGCCGACGGACAGGTCTCGGGCTCGCAGCTGATCGGGCAGTCCTTCACGGATGCCGACGGCAACGCCCTCCCGCAGTACTTCCAGTCCCGCCCCTCGGCCGCGGGCGACGGCTACGACTCGACGGTCTCGAGCGGATCGAACTGGGGGCCCGAGAACGAAGACCTCATCGCCGCGATCGAGGAGCGCAAGGCCGCCTCGGTCGAGCTCGACGGGTCGGGCCAGATCCCCGCCGACGCCCTCACCGCCTCGGCATCCGGACTCGACCCCGACATCTCGGTGGCCAACGCCGAGCGCCAGGTCGCGCGCGTCGCGGAGGCCCGCGGCGTCTCGGCATCCGAGGTCGAATCCCTCGTCAGCGAGCACACGATCTCGCGCGACCTGGGCTACCTCGGCGACCCGCGCGTGAACGTGGTCGAACTCAATCGCGCGCTCGACGCCCTCTGAGAGACGAGAATCAGGGACATGCATCTGTCACCCGCCGCCGTCGCGCCTCTCGCGCGGCGGCGGCGCCGTGCGTCCGAGCGGCGAGCGGTCGCTGAGCGGCGAGCGGTCGCTGGGACGCGAGCGGTCGCTGAGCCTGTCGAAGCGTCCGCGGGGGTCGCGGAACGGCGAGCGGTCGCTGAGCCTGTCGAAGCGTCCGCGGGGGTCGCGGAACGGCGAGCGGTCGCTGAGCCTGTCGAAGCGTCCGCGGGAATCGCGGAACGGCGAGCGGTCGCTGAGCCTGTCGAAGCATCCGCGGGAATCGCGGAACGGCGAGCGGTCGCTGAGCCTGTCGAAGCGTCCGCGGGGGTTGCGGTCCCTTCGACAAGCTCAGGGACCGGGGTTCGCTCAGGGACCTGGGGCAGCTCAAGGACCTCGGCGAGCGCAGGGACCTCGGTCCCGAGGAGCGCCTCGTGAAGCGCGGTCGCCTGCGCGTGCTGCTCGGCATGGCGCCCGGCGTCGGCAAGACGTACGAGATGCTCGAAGAGGGCCGGCGCCTGCGCGACGAGGGCCACGACGTCGTCATCGCGATCGTCGAGACCCACGGTCGCGTCGCCACCGCAGCCCAGGCCGAGGGCCTCGAGGTCATCCCCCGCCGCGCCGTCGCCCACCGCGGGGTCGCCCTCGACGAGATGGATCTGGATGCCGTCCTGGAGCGTCATCCGCGGATCGCCCTCGTCGACGAACTCGCGCACACCAACGTCCCCGGCTCGCGCAACGACAAGCGCTGGATCGACGTCGAAGAGCTTCTCGACGCGGGCATCGACGTCATCACGACGGTCAACGTGCAGCACATCGAATCGCTGAACGACGTGGTCGAGAAGATCACGGGGGTCGTGCAGCGGGAGACGGTTCCGGATGCCGTGGTCCGCTCCGCCGATCAGATCGAGGTCGTCGACCTGGCGCCGCAGTCTCTCCGCGATCGGCTCGCCGCAGGTTCGGTGTATCCCGCCGAACGTATCGACGCCGCCCTGTCGAACTACTTCCGCCTCGGCAACCTGACGGCGCTGCGCGAGCTCGCCCTGCTGTGGCTCGCCGACGAGGTCGACTCGGCCCTGCAGCGCTATCGCACCGAGCACGGCATCGAGGGCTCGTGGCAGGCGCGCGAGCGCGTGGTCGTGGCGCTCACCGGCGGCCCCGAGGGCGAGACGCTCATCCGCCGCGGAGCCCGGATCGCTGCCCGCTCGGCCGGCGGCGAGCTGCTCGCCGTGCACGTGTCGAGTCAGGACGGCCTGCGCATCAGCGCTCCGGCCACGCTCGCCGAGCAGCGCGCCCTCGTCGAATCGCTCGGCGGCTCGTATCACCAGGTGGTCGGCGATGACCCGGCGACCGCTCTCGTCGACTTCGCCCGCTCGGTCAACGCCTCGCAGCTCGTCATCGGCGTGAGCCGCCGCGGTCGACTCGCCACCGCCCTCACCGGTCCCGGCATCGGTGCCACCGTCATCCGCCTGTCGGGCGACATCGACGTGCACATCGTCAGCCACGCGCGCGCGGGCGGCCGGTTCGCCCTCCCCCGCCTCGCCGGCCCGGCGCTGAGCGTCAAACGTCGCATCCTCGGCTTCGTCGCGGCCCTCGTGGGCGGACCGGTGGTCTCGCTCCTGCTGCTGTCCACCGGCTCCGACGACTCCATCACCACCGACGTGCTGGCCTACCAGTTGCTCGTCGTGATCGTCGCCCTCATCGGCGGCATCTGGCCCGCGGTGTTCGCCGCCGTGCTGTCGGGGGTGACGCTCGACTTCCTCTTCATCCAACCGCTGTACACGGTCACGATCAGCAACCCCGTGCACGCGATCGCGCTCGTGCTCTACGTCGTCATCGCGATGCTCGTCAGCATCGTCGTCGACCAGGCGGCCCGCCGCGACCGCACCGCGCGCCGCGCGGGCGCCGAGGCCGAGATGATCGCCACGGTCGCCGGCAGCGTGCTGCGCGGCGAGAGCGCCGTGCCCGCGCTGGTGAGCCGTGCCCGCGAGGCGTTCGGCCTGGCCGGGGTACGGCTGATCGCGGCCGACGGGTCGGTGCTCGCCACCGACGGTGAGCCCGTGCGCGACGATCGCCGGGTCTCCCTCCCCGTCGGCGACGGCCGCGCGACGCTCGAGCTGCACGGCGGCGACCTCGACGCCTCGGAGCGCCGCCTGCTCGACGTCGTCGTGGCGCAGCTCGCGGCCGCCCTTGAGCGCACCGACCTGGCCGAGACCGCGGCCGAAGTCGGCGCTCTCGCCGAAACCGATCAGGTGCGCAGTGCTCTGCTGTCGGCCGTCAGCCACGACCTGCGTCGTCCCCTCGCCGCGGCCGTCGCCTCTCTCGGCGGCCTGCGCGCCGCCGGCGATCACCTCTCCGAGGACGACCGCCGCGAACTGCTCGAGACCGCCGACGAGAGTCTCGCGACCCTCTCGGTGCTCGTGACCGACCTGCTCGACGTGAGCCGGGTGCAGGCGGGGGTGCTCGCGGTCTCGCTCACGCCGACGGATGCCGCGGGAGTCGTGCTCATGGCCCTCGACGAGCTCGACCTGGGTCCCGATGACGTCGAGCTCGCCCTCGACCCCGACCTGCCGATGCTGAGCGCCGACCCGGTGCTGCTGCAGCGCGTGCTCGTCAACGTCCTGACCAACGCCCAGCGCTACACGCCCGACGGCGAGCGCGTGCGCATCGCCACGAGCCGACTCGGCGGTACGGCCGAGATCCGCGTGATTGACCACGGGCCGGGCATCGCCGCCGAGCGCCGTGAAGACATGTTCTCGCCGTTCCAGCGCCTCGGCGACACCGACAACACCGCCGGCCTCGGCCTCGGCCTCGCGCTCTCACGCGGTTTCGCCGAGGGCATGGGCGGCACTCTCACCCCCGAAGACACCCCCGGCGGCGGGCTCACCATGGTCGTGGCGCTCCCCGTCGCGGGCGCGGAGGCCATGGCATCCGGAACCTCCAGGAGGACGCCGTGAAGGTACTCATCGCCGACGACGACCCGCAGCTGGTCCGCGCTCTGCGCATCACGCTCGCCGCGCACGGCTACGACGTGGTGGCCGCGGCCGACGGCGCCGCCGCCATCACCCTCGCCGCTCAAGCGCACCCCGACATCGTGCTGCTCGATCTCGGCATGCCGCACCTCGACGGCGTGCAGGTGATCGAGGCCCTGCGCGGGTGGACGACCGCCCCGATCATCGTCGTCTCGGGCCGTACGGGTTCGGCCGACAAGGTCGAGGCGCTCGATGCCGGCGCCGACGACTTCGTGACGAAGCCGTTCCAGATCGACGAGCTGCTCGCGCGCCTGCGCGTGCACGCCCGGCGGTCGGTTCCCTCGGCCGGAGACGCCGTCGTGCGCTTCGGCGACGTCGAGGTCGACCTGGCCGCCAAGGCCGTGCTGCGCGGCAGCACCCGCGTGCACCTCACGCCCACCGAGTGGCGGATGCTGGAGTTCCTCGCCCGCAACCCCGGCTCGCTCGTCACGCGTCAGACGCTGCTGAAGGAGATCTGGGCCAGTGAGCAGGTGGCCGACTCCGGCTACCTGCGGCTGTACATGTCGCAGCTGCGCAAGAAGCTCGAGGCCGACCCCTCGACCCCCGTGCACCTGCTGACGGAGCAGGGGATGGGCTACCGACTGGTCGTGTGACCGGCGCTCACTTCCGTGTGCGGCGGGTGCGGGCGATCCACATCGCCTGCCCGATCGTGATGGCCGCCCCGCCGATGGAGAAGACGACGCCCGTCATCACCGCCCCGGCGGCGAACGCCAGCGACGCACCGATCACGATCAAGACGAGCCCCAGCGCGAATCCGCCCCACCGCTTGGCCCTGCGATTCGCGTCGGTCATGGTCTCATCATGTCGGCTCGCGACTCTCGGGGGCGCGGGCTGACCTCTTCGGCTCCGGTGTCAGAGATCGAGGGCGGCTCCCAGTGCCGACAGTCCCTCGCCGACCCGCAACTGCGCATCACCGATATGCACACCGACCGAGGCACCTACGAAATCGGCGCGCTTCCCAGCCACCTCGCCGAGGTGCGCGACCGACTCACGAGATCGTCAACGTCGCCGTCGCGGTGAGGTTCTGATCGCTGTCGCGGTACGCCGCCGTGATGGTCGATGATCCGGATGCCGCCGGCGCGGTGATCTGCGTCGTCCAGACGCCGTAGTAGCTCGTGGTTCCCGAGCTCGCCGCCAGCGTCGCCCCGCCCGACGCCGAGGCCGAGACCGACTGGCCCGCCCAGTTCTTCCCGGCGTTGTCGGTGACCTTGACCGTCACCGTCGCCTTGCCGCCCGGGGCCACGCTGGTCGGCGAGACCGACACCGACAGCACCCGGCGGGCGAAGGTCACGGTCGTCGAGGCGGTGGCCGTGCCGCCGCTGCCGGTCGCTGTCGCCGTGGCGGTCGCCGTGGCGTCGGCGTGGCCGGTCGCGATGGCCTGCGTGCGGAAGACGCCGTTCGCGTCCGTCGTGCCGCTGCGCGCAGCGAACTGCCATGCCCCGCTCGTGCCGCTCAGCGTCACCGACTGCCCCGCCAGCGGCTGACCGGACGCGTCCTTGCGCACGATGGTGACGTTCACGGCTTCGCCGGAGCGCACGAGGGTCGAGCTGAACGTCAGGGTGACCGACCCCGGGTCCGACCCCGCATGCGCGGGTGAGGTCACGGCCAGCACCACCGCGGGAACGGTGAGGGCGGCAGCGCCGACGACGGCCCGGCGCGAGGGGATGCGGTGCTCGTGGGTGAGGTTCTCGGACATATCGGCGCGCCCTTTCGCTCGGTGAGCGGCGAGTGGAGCGCCGCACGCTCGGCACGGTCCCCGTCATCGTCACCCCTGCCACGCGCGACGATACGACGGACCTCGTCCGATTAGGCCGACGACGCCGGCTTCTTCACCCTCAGCGCATGTCGACGAGCGCGTCGTCGCCCGTCTCGTCGTCGACCTCCGCCGCCAGGAATTCCGCCTGCACCCGGGCGCAGCGCGACGCGAGGACGATCGAGTGCAGCAGCATCAGCGCAGTTCCCCGACCGTGTGGCATCCGGGACACGGGAAGGCGATGCGGTCGCCCACGCGCACGTCGCCGGGCAGCACGACGGTTCCGCACGACTCCTCCCCGTGGGCGTCGACGACGGCGAAGGGTTCGTCGTAGGCGTGCGAGACGCGTCCGATGAGCCGCGCCTCACGCCAGACCGCCTCGAGTCCCGCGACGCAGGCGTCGAGGCGCAGGCTGTCGGGCGCGGCATCCGTCACCGTTGCCACCACGACGGTCGTCGACAGGACGGCGGATGCCACCCCACCCGAGGCCGGGATCACCGCGGGCCCCGTGCAGACGCAGGGCGTGCCGCAGATGTCGGCGTATCGACCGACCGACATCGCGCGCACCGTGACGTCGTCGAGCGTGGGCGCGGAGCCGGCGGGCCACGCCGCCGCGTCGAAGGGCGCCGGGATGCTGGCGCGAAGGGTGGGGAGCAGGGCCGTGAGGGTCATGGCATCCGGTCTACGCCGCGTCGGGCGGCGGATCCGCGGCCCTCACGATTCGCGAACGGCCGCGGACGCTTTCCTCACTCTTCACTCGCGGGGAGGATGCGCCGGGGGGGTCGTGCGCCGAGACGGCATCTCGCTGACATCTCCGGTGCAGGGTGACCCCGGGTTGTCAGCGAGATGCCGTCTCGCGGCTCCGCGGCGTGGCGGTCGGGGCGACCGCGAGATTGCGCGCCCGGCACCGCGCCGTGCTCACGACACGTCGCCCGCGATCTCGCGCAAGGTCGCGAGGTGGCTCCGCCAGGCGGCGCGACCCTGGGTGGTGAGGGTGAGCGAGGTGCGCGGCATCTTGCCCGCGAAGGACTTGCCGACCGACAGGTATCCGGCCGCCTCGAGGCTCGACACCTGCTTGCTGAGGGCGGAGTCGGTCACCTCGATCGCATCGCGCACCTCTTTGAAGCTCAGCGTGCCCGCGCGGTCGAGGGCCGCGACGATCGAGAAGCGCACGGGGTTCTGCAGCAGCTCGTCGAGACGATGCCGCGGGTGCGAGGCGGCCATGGTCACGACCGGGCCTCGCGGGCCGCGCACACGAACGACACGAGAAGCACGAGGCCCGAGGCGAGTCCGGCGAGCAGTACGTTGCCGTGCGCCCAGATCACGACCGAGAGCGCGATCGCGTACGAGACGAACCAGCTGGCGATGTAGGTCGTCCAGCGGCGGCCGCGGGCGAAGGCGGAACGGCCCTGGATGCTGATGACGAAGAAGATGATGAGCGCGAACATCACCGCGAGCAGGCTGACGTAGGCGAGACCGAAGGCGTCGCCGGTGGCGAGGGCCATCGCGAAGGTGCCCATCGAGGTCGCCACGCCCAACGCGACGATGAAGGTGATGTACGGCCACCGCGTGGCGTTGTGCGCCGAGTGGCTCAGGCGGTCGGCGTGGTCGAGCAGTGCTCGCGCCTCGGTCGGAGTGACGGTGGGCGTGTGGTCCATGGCGGATCCTTTCGACTCCTCCACCATGGCATGTACTTTCCGCATTGGCAAGTACTTCCCCCGCAACAGGTTGCTATCGCAGGACCGCGGGCACCTCGGCCCACACCGCCCGATCTGCGACCGACGGCGCCATCGGAATCCGGCCTTCGCCGTCGGGCTCGGGGATCGCGGCCAGAAGAGCTCGGGTGTACGGATGCCGCGGAGCCGCCCATACCTCCGCCGTCGGCCCCGACTCCAGCACTCGGCCGCCGAACATCACGTGGGTCCGGTCGGCGATGCGCCGCACCACGGCGAGGTCGTGCGAGATGAACAGCATGCCCGCGCCGGCCTCGGCGACCAGATCGCGCATCAGCGCCGCCACGCTCGTCTGCGTCGAGGCGTCGAGGGCCGAGATCGGCTCATCGGCGACGAGCAGCGAGGGGCGCGCGGCGAGTGCTCGCGCGATCGCGAGGCGCTGCTTCTGCCCGCCCGAGAACTGGTGTGCGAACCGCGTGGCGACGGCGGGCGGCAGGCCCACCCGTTCGAGCCACTCG
Source organism: Microbacterium sp. JC 701 (assembly GCF_021026215.1). Lineage (NCBI taxonomy): Bacteria > Bacillati > Actinomycetota > Actinomycetes > Micrococcales > Microbacteriaceae > Microbacterium > Microbacterium sp. JC 701. The sequence continues at coordinate 418,549 of NZ_JAJNCV010000001.1, read as the reverse complement.
CCCACCGTCGACCCGGCGGCCCCGCGGGCGCGGGCGGTCGCGATGCCGTCGGCGATCTGGTCGCCCACGCGCCGGCGCGGATTGAGCGAGGTCGAGGGGTCTTGGAAGACCATCTGAATGCTCGTCAGCGCCTTCGAGCGCCGACGCAGACCCAGCGGTGCCACCGGCGAGCCCTGGAAGAGAACGGTTCCGCCGGCGGTCTTCTCGATCCCCACGACAGCGCGGGCGAAGCTCGACTTGCCGCTGCCCGACTCCCCCACCAGCGCCACGGTCTCGCCGGGCGCGACGCGCAGCGACACCTCGTCGACCGCGATCACCGGCGGTGTGCCGGGGTAGCGCACGGTGACTCCCTGCGCGTCGAGGACGGCGGCCTCACTCATCGATCTCGCCCTTCGTCACGGCATCCGCCCACTCGGCGTCGGGAGCCTCGATCTTCGACCCCGGCAGAGCTGCCAGCAGAGCACGCGTGTACTCGTGCTGCGGGTCGCGGAAGAGGGTCTCGCGATCGGCGCGCTCGACGATGAGACCGTCCTTCATGACGGCCACCTCGTCGGCGATCGCGCTCATCACACCCAGGTCGTGGGTCACCAGCAGCACGGCGAGGCGTCGCTCGGTCGCGAGGTCGCGCAGCAGCTGCAGGATGCCGGCCTGCACCGTCACGTCGAGGGCGGTGGTCGGCTCATCGGCGAGCAGCACCTCGGGGTCGCAGGCGAGGGCGCAGGCGATCGCGATGCGCTGACGCTGGCCGCCCGAGAACTGGTGGGGGTAGCGGCCCAGCGCCTCGGCCGCACGCGGCACCTGCACGATCTCGAGCAGTTCCTCGGCCCGCGCGCGCGCAGCTTTGCCCTTCAGGCCCAGGTGCACCCGCAGGTGGTCGGTGAGCTGACGACCCACCGGCAGCTGTGGATGCAGCGACGCCGAGGGGTCTTGGAAGATCATCGCGATGCGCTTGCCCCGGATGCGGTTGAGCGCGCGACGGCCGAGCCCGAGGATCTCCTCGCCGGCGAGGAGGATCGAACCACCCGTCCGCGCCTGGCGGGGAAGCAGTCCGAGCACGGCGAGCGAGGTCAGGGTCTTGCCCGAACCCGACTCTCCGGCCAGGCCGTGGATACGGCCCGGCTTGAGTTCGAAAGAGACGCCGCGAACGAGCGGGCGACCGATGTCGATCGTCAGATCGCGGATCGAGAGGGTGCTCATGCGGGCACCCCCGCCGAGGCCTGGTGATCGGCCTGCCGCTCATGCGTGATCTCGGCCGTGGGGTCGAGCACGTCGCGCATCGCATCGCCGAGGAAGTTGAACGCGAGCACGACAGTGAGGATCGCCAGTCCGGGGAACACCCCGAGCCACCACGCGTCGAAGTTCTGCATCGCGCCCGAGATCATCGAGCCCCACTCCGCCGTCGGCGGCTGTGCGCCCAGGCCCAGGAACGACAGGCCCGAGAGCAGCAGGATCGCCGCGCCGATGTCGAGGGTCGCGAGAACGAGCACGGGGCCGGCGATGTTGGGGAGGATGTCGATGGCCAGCGTGCGCAGCGGCGAGTGGCCGAGCAGTCGACCGGCGATGACGTAGTTCTGTCCGCGCAGACCCAGCACGATGCTGCGGGTGACGCGGGAGTACTGCGGCCACGACACCACGATCGCGGCGATGACGGCGTTGAACAGCGACGGTCCGAGCGAGGCGGCGACCACCATCGCCAGGATCACGGTCGGGAAGGCCATGAACAGGTCGGTGACGCGCATGAGCGTCTCATCGATCCACCCGCCGAAGTACCCGGCGACGGCGCCGATCACCGTTCCGATGATCAGGGCGGCGAGCACCAGCATGAGCGCGAGCGGGAGGCTGACGGTGGCGCCCGTCATCAGGCGCGAGAAGATGTCGCGCCCGTTGCCGTCGGTGCCGAGCAGCGTGTCGATGCCCGGCTCCTGCAGGCGCGGGAGCACCTGGTCGTTGGGGCCGAAGGGCACCCACCACTGGGCGGTGAAGGCGACGATCACCCAGGCGCCGGCGATGACGGTGCCGATGATGCCGAGGGGCGTGCGCCAGGCACGGGGCCAACGGAAACGGAAGCGCCCGCGCTTCGACGCGGCGGCGAGGTGGCTCATGCGATCCTCACTCGGGGGTCGAGCACGCCGTACAGCAGGTCGACGATGAAGTTGATGAGCAGGTAGATGACTCCGACGACGAGACCGACGCCCATGATGCCGGGCAGGTCGAGGTTCGCGGCCGAGTTGTAGGCGTAGGTGCCGAGTCCCGGCCACGCGAACACCGATTCGACGAGCACGGTCCCCGACAGCAGCGCCCCGAACGCGACGCCCACGACGGTGAGGATGGGCAGCGACGCACCGCGAAGCACGTAGTCGACGATGATGCGCATCGCCGGCAGACCCTTGGCGCGGGCGGCGCGCACGTAGTCGCTCCCGAGCACCTCGAGCACCGAGGTGCGGATGAAGCGGGTGAGCAGTCCGATCGTGACCAGCGAGAGCACCATCACCGGCAAGGCGAGGTGAGCGAGGGCATCGATGAACCCCACCCCATCGCCGTTGAGCAGGTAGTCGACCGTGTAGAGACCGGTCACGCGCGGAGGCGGAGTGATGGCGGGCGAGATGCGGCCCGACCCCGGCGCGATGCGCAGCTCGAGGAAGAAGACGTAGAAGCTCACCAGAGCCAGCCAGAACGTCGGCACGCTCAGCCCGACCAGGGTGACCACACGGATCACCTGGTCGGAGACGAGCCCGCGGCGGTAGGCGGCGAGGGTTCCCAGCACGATGCTCACCACCATGCTGAGGATGATCGCCCCGATGGCGATCTCGATGGTCGCCGGGACCGCCGTGGCGAGATCGCTGGTGACCGGGCGACCGGTCACCAGCGAGGTGCCGAGGTCTCCGCGCAGCAGATTGCCCATGTAGATGAAGTACTGGACGAACGGCGGCTGGTCGAGTCCTTGGGCCTCGATGAACGCCTCGCGGGTCGCGGGGTTCTGCGAAGCTCCCTCACCCAGCGCCGCCGACACGGGATCACCCGGCACCAGGTTGGTGAGCGCGAACGTGACGACGGTCACGCCCACCAACAGGATGAGGGAGGTTCCCGCGCGACGCAGGAGGTAGCCGGCCAGGGGCGATCGGCGTCGCCGCGTCCCGCTGCGCACGGGCACTGTCGTCATGAGGGAACCGCTCAGCCGGCCGGCGTGATCTCGGCGATGTCCATCTCCCAGACCGAGTTGTACACGGCACCCGTGACGGCGTTCGCCGAGGCGATGTTGCGGCCGGGGATGATGAGCGGCACGAACGGGCCCTCGGTCTGCATGGCTTCGGCGAAGTCGGTGAAGGCGGCCGTGCGAGCGGTCGGGTCGGTGGCCGATGCGGCATCCGCGGCGATCTTCGCGATCGTCGGGTTCGCCTCAGCGGTCCAGCCCGAACGCAGACCCACCTTCAGGCCGGGGCCGAAGGGCAGGAAGTTGGCGGAGTCGGCGTAGTCGGGACCCCAGAACCACAGGCCGAAGCCCTCGGTGCCGCCGACGTAGGCGTCGAGCTCGGTGGCGAAGGGCGCGGGGGCGAGCTCGACCGCGATGCCGGCGTCCTTGAGCTGCGACTGCACGCGCTCGGCGAGAGGGGTGAACTCCACGCCGCCGACCGGGTAGTCGTTCGGGAACTGCAGGCGCAGGGTCTGGCCGGTGTAGCCGGCCTCGGCGAGCGCCGCCTTGCTCTTGGCGAGGTCCTGGCTGACGCCCGACTCGAGCGCTCCCTCGAATCCGAGCGGGATGACGCCCGTGGCCTGCTTGGCGCCGGCACCGGCGAGCTCGAGCAGCTTGTCGTAGTCGAGGGCGTAGCGGATCGCCTCGGCGAGCTTGACGTTTGCGAGGTCGCCGGCCACGGCGGGCGACTGGTTCAGCAGGAGGAAGATCGTCTGACCCGAGGGGACCGAGTCGACCGTCAGACCGTCGCCGAGGCCCGAGACCTGGTCGCCGTTGAGGTCCATCGCGACCATCGAGTCGCCGCCCTTGAGGTTGGCCAGCTGCGTGGCACTCTCGGTGACGTTGCGCACCACGACCCGCGAGAAGTCCGACTTCTCGTCGCCGTTGTAGGCGTCGTTGCGGGTGAGCACGACCTGCGACGACAGGTCGAGGGTGTCGAGCACGAACGGGCCGGAACCGGCGGACGCGCCGTCGAGGTACTTCTGCGCCGAGTCGGAGCCGTCGGTGTTGCCGCCGTTCTCTTTCACCACGTCGGAGTTGACGATGCCGAGCGCGGGGTTCGCGAGGATCGCGGGCAACTGCAGCAGCGGGGTCGCGGACGTGAACGAGATCGTCTTGTCGTCGACCTCGGCGATGGTGATGCCGCCGAGCAGGAAGTTCGGCTTCGCCTCGGCCATGCCCTGGATGCGCTGGAGGCTGAACACGACGTCCTTCGCCTCGATGGGCGAACCGTCCGAGAAGACGCGGTCGCCCTCGAGCGTGAAGGTGAACTCCGTCGCCGCGTCGTTCTGCGTCCAGGACGCGAGGCCGGGCTGGGGGGTCGACACGTCGGAGCCGTCGAAATCGACGAGGGTCTCGTACATCGCCTTGGCGATCATGTTGCCGGTGGGGTCGTAGGTGTGGCCCGGGTCGGTCGTCTCGATGGAGAACGCGGTGTCGATGACGAGCGACTGTGCGCTGTCCGACGAGTTGCCGTTGTTCGCCGAGTTGCCTCCGGTGCAGCCGGCGAGCGCGAGGAGCGCCACCGCTCCGATCGCGAGAACCGACGTGGTGCGACGTGACGACATAGAGGCCTCCGGAGCCGAGGAGTACATTCGGGAACGGCCGCCACCTCAGTGGACGGCCGGGTTTAGATTCGCACCTTATGCGACGATGTGTCCAGCGATGTTACCTAGCAGCGTCGGTCCGTCCAGCCAATGAACCACTGGGAGCAGAATGTCCAGCAACGTCGCGGAACCTACGAGGGATTCTGGACGAAGTGTCACGCCATTGGACGATACGGCGTACAAAATCCTCGCGGTCCTGCGAGATAACGGTCGCATCTCGATAGCCGCGCTCGCGGAGAAGGTCGGGATCTCGCGTGCCAACGCCTACACGCGGGTCGAGGCCCTCGTGCAGGAGGGGGTCATCACGGGCTTCAGCGCGCAGGTCGACCATGCCCGCGCGGGACTGTCGATCGGGGCGCTGGTCTTCGTGACGGTCATGCCGCAGGCCTGGGCCTCGTTCCGCGACCGGGTCGTCGAGATGCCCGACGTGGAGTGGTGCGCGATCACCACCGGCGAGCACGACGCGATGCTGCTGATCCGCGCCGTCGACGTCAGCGGCGTGCACGAGTTCTCGACGGGCGTCATCGCACAGCTGCCCGAGGTGCGGACGGTGGTCAGCGTGGTCGTGCTCGACGAGGTCATCCGCCGCCCCTACCTGCTGCCCGCCGATCTGCCCGACCGCACGGCCACGAACACCCTGCTGGGCATGACGCGGTGGACGCCCGCGACCCCCGGCCGCGACACGCTGCCGCCCCGCTGAGTCAGGCGGAGATCTCCTCGCACACGCTCAGCTGGGGCGCTCCGTGCATCTCGTAGTGCTCGACGAGGCGGATGCCGCCGGCCTCGGTCAGCTCGAGATCGCTCTCGCCGTCTCCGGTGACCACGGTGCCGTCGGCGACCAGCACGTGCACGAACGACACCCAGATCTTGTCGGCGGTGCGCGTGCCCACGAACTTGCCGAAGGTCACGGTGTCTCCCTCGTACCCTCCCCAGATCGCCCCGTCGCGCTCGAAGTACTCGAAGATGCTGGGGGCCTCGGGATCGACGGCGGACGTGGTCGACGAGACCATGCGGAATCTGCGGCCGTCGAGGGAGGGGAGCGTGGCGGTCATCTGTCGATTATGGGGGTCGCCTCGATCGAGGCGACTCGCTCGGCCGCGAGACCGCACGGCACCCACCCATCCGGCGCGACGTAGCCTGGAGGGGTGAGCCTCCCCTTCGACGTCGCCGCCGTGCGCGCCGACTTCCCGATCCTCGAGACCGAGATCGACGGTCGGCCCCTCGTCTACCTCGACTCGGGCGCCACCAGCCAGAAGCCGCGCGCCGTGCTCGAGGCCGAACGCGAGTTCCTCGAGCAGGCGAACTCCGCCGTGCACCGCGGCGCCCACACCCTCGCCGCAGAGGCCACCGAGCTCTTCGAAGACGCGCGCGTCACCGTCGCCGAGTTCGTCGGCGCCGAGCCCGAGCAGCTCGTATGGACGAGCGGCGCGACGGCCGGGCTCAACCTCGTCGCCGGGTCGCTCGGCTACCGCGGCGACCTGCAGATGCGCGAAGGCGACGAGATCGTCGTGACCGAGGCCGAGCACCACGCCAACCTCATCCCCTGGCAGGAGCTCGCCGCCCGCACCGGTGCCCGCCTGCGCCATATCCCCGTGCTCGAAGACGGCATGCTCGACATGCACGCCGCGGCCGAGCTCATCGGCGAGCGCACCAAGGTCGTCGCCTTCCCGCACGTGTCGAACGTGCTCGGCATCGTGAACCCCGTCGCGAAGCTCGTCACCCTCGCTCGCGGCGTCGGCGCGCTGACCGTGCTCGACGCGTGCCAGTCGGCCCCTCATCTGCGCCTCGACCTGCCGGCATCCGGGGTCGACCTCGCCGTCTTCTCGGGCCACAAGGTCTACGGGCCCTACGGCATCGGGGCGCTCTGGGGTCGCGACGAGGTGCTCGAGGCGCTGCCGCCGTTCACCACGGGCGGGTCGATGATCACCACCGTCACCCTCGACCGGGCCGAGTACCTGCCCCCGCCGCAGCGCTTCGAGCCGGGCACGCAGCCGGTGTCGCAGGCGGTCGCCCTCGCCGCCGCCGTGCGCTGGCTCGGCGAGCACGACCTCGACGCCGCGCACGCGCACGAGGCCGCGCTCGAGAAGCGCCTGCGCGAGGGGCTGCGCTCGATCGACGGCATCCGTCTTCTCGGAGACACGGATGCCGCGGAGCGCGTCGCCCTGCAGGCCTTCGAGGTGCAGGGCGTTCACGCGCACGACGTGGGTCAGTTCCTCGACTCGCGCGGCGTCGCCGTGCGCGTCGGACACCACTGCGCGCAGCCCCTGCACCGCCGGTTCGGAATGACGGCGTCGGTGCGAGCGAGCGCCGCGATCCACACCACGGAGGCCGAGATCGACACCTTGCTCGACGCCGTCTCGGGCGTGCGCGGCTTCTTCGGCGTGGGGGCCGCGGCATGAGCGGGCTCGAGTCGCTCTATCAGGAGCTCATCCTCGACCACGCGAAGAACCGTCGCGGTTTCGGTCTGGCCGAACCCGGGGCGCACAGCGCGACCGTGCACCAGCGCAACCCGATCTGCGGCGACGAGATCACCCTGCGCGTCGACGTCGAGGGCGACCGGGTGGCATCCGTCACCTGGGAAGGCGCGGGCTGCTCGATCTCGCAGTCGTCTGCGTCGATGCTGGTCGCCCTGCTGCAGGAAGACGGCGGCGCCGAGGGCATGGCGAAGACCGACATCGAGGCGCTGATCACGCAGTTCCGTGAGGCGCTGCGCTCGCGCGGAAAGATCCCCCTCGACGAGGAGACCTTCGCCGACGCCGCCGCGCTGTCGGGGGTGTCGAAGTACACGGCCCGCGTGAAGTGCGCGATGCTCGCGTGGGTCGCGCTCGAAGAGGGGCTGCGGCAGGCCTGAGCGCGGCGGTACGCGCGGCGCAACCTCAGCGAAACGCACAAGCTCCGTCGGTATCCGCCGATCCGGGCTGAGAATGCGCGGATCGTGGAGGATACGCCCGGCCGACGCGCGGGCACGCGGCGCACAACGTCAGCGATACGCACAAGCTCCGTCGGCATCCGCCGATCCGGGCTGAGAATGCGCGGATCGCGGAGGATACGCGCGGCTCGAGGCGCGCTAGCCTTCCGTCAGACGTACGAGAGGGCAGATGCCATGGCCACCGGCGGAGCAGGATTCAGCGACGAAGAACGCGCGGCGATGAAGCAGCGCGCCGAAGAGCTCAAGGCCACGAAGGGCCTGAAGGGCGCGGCGAAGCTCGAGAAGGAGAACGAGGCCTGCCTCGAAGCGATCGACAAGCTCGAGGGCGTGGATCGCGCGATGGCCGAACGCCTGCACGTGATCGTGCTCGAAGAGGCCGCGCACCTCACGCCCAAGACGTACTACGGTTTCCCCGCCTACGCGAAGGACGGCAAGGTCGTCGTGTTCTACCAGCCGGCGTCGAAGTTCAAGACGCGGTACGGCACCGTCAGCTTCGACGACACCGCCCAGCTCGACGACGGACCCATGTGGCCGGTGTCGTTCGCGATCGCCGAGGTCACGGCCGAGGTCGAGAAGCGCATCCGCGAGGCCGTGCGCCGCGCGGCTCCCGCGGCCTGAGCCCGACGCCTCGGGCATTTCGGCGACGGATGCCGCGACCCCGGGCCACGGCATCCGCCGCGCTTCACGCCAAGACGACGCGCTCCATCCGCTCGAAGCTCTGCTCCATGCCGTCGACCATGCCGGTGGCGAGCACGGTGTCGCGGGTGACGGCGTCGGGGTACGCGATCAGCAGGGTGACGAGTGTGGCGCCGTCCTCCTCGTAGAACGACAGGTCGTTCGTCGTCGAGGGGAAGTCGGTGCCGGTCATGTGCTCGGTCTGCACGATGCGTCGCGGCTCGTCGACCAGCAGGGTCGTGCCATCGAAGCCGAAGCCCTCGCCCTCGGTGCCCGGTTCGGGTTCCCACGCGATGCGGTAGTCGCCGCCGACCGACACGTCGACGTCGGCCACGCTCATGCGCCAGCCATCGGGGCCGAGCATCCACTGCCGCATGAGGTCGGGGTCGACGTGCGCGCGCCAGACGAGCTCGCGCGGACCCTCGATCAGCCGGGTGATGCGCACGCGCTGGTCATCGAGGATCTCGAGCTGCGTCCCCGTGCCCTGGGCGAACTCCCGCAGCCCCTGCAGCACGGCGTCGAGCTGGTTGATGGCGAGGGTGGATCCCTCGACGGCCCCCATGGCGAGCACCTGTTCGAGCCCCTCGAGCGAGTCGAAGTACGTCACGTTCGTCAGGCGCGAGCCGGCATCCGTCTGCTCGAAGGCGAAGGTCATGCGCATCGCCGGCATGCCGGGGATCGCGTCGCCGTTCTCGTCGACGAACGAATCGACCACCTCGAATCCGCGCGGCTCGTCGATGTCGATGAACTCCCAGCTCCCCCGCGCGATCTCTCCGGTCGGGCTGGCCATCGCGTAGCGCGCGCGGCCTCCACGCTCGAAGTCGAAGCTGGCGAAGGTCGCCGGCCAGTTGGGAGGACCCCAGAAGCGCTCGAGCTGACGCGGGTCGGTGAAGACCTGCCAGAGGCGCTCGGGGCCGGCGGCGAAATCGGCGACCAGGGTCATGGTGAGCGCTTCGGCGTCGCTCTCGACGGATGTGACGGGCATGGCGGACTCCTTCGTCTAGCTCTCGTTCGGGGTGGGATCGGGCTCACTCAGCAGGGCGTCGAGCCGATCGATGCGGCCGCGCCAGAGGTCTTCGTACGACCGCAGTAGTTCTTGCGCCCGGGCGAGCGCGGCGGGATCGGCACGCACGAGTCGCACCCTCCCCTCCGCGCGTTTGGTGATCAGCCGCGCCTCGGCGAGCACGGCGATGTGCTTCGACACCGCGGCGAACGACATCGCGTAGGCCGCCGCGAGCTGCGTCACCGATTGCTCGGAGACGAGCGTGCGCCGCACGATGTCGCGCCGCGTGGCATCGGCGAGCGCGTGGAACACCCGGTCGATGTCGGCGTCACTCTGTTGTTCAACCATTTGGTTGCAAGTTAGCGCACAGGCTGCGCCTGCACAAGATCGAGGGCGGCTGTCACCTCGATGAGCGACTAAGCAAAGGATAAGCGTCTTTCCTTTGCTTAAATGGACGCGTGCGCACGGATGAAGGCAACGGCTGGCCGGCGATCGAGCATGAACCGAGACGGTGGGACCGTTCAGAGGGGCAGGTGGGCTCGCGCCACCAGCTCCGTCGCGCTGCCGGCCCCTACTTCGCAGCCGTTCCACCGCTCATCGCGCAGATCAGAGTCATGCTCGACCCCGAGGTGCTCGCCGCAGCCGATGAGGCAAGCCACGCCCTCGCCCGCTTCGATGCCGAGGCCGCCGCGCTCGTCGCACCGTTCCCGGCGATTCTCCTCCGGACCGAGTCCGCGTCGAGCTCCGAGGTGGAGAATCTGACGGCGGGAGCTCGACAGGTGGCTCTCGCTGAGATCGGCGCGGCGCGATCCGAGAACGCGCGCCTCATCGTCGCGAACACGCGCGCGATGGATGCCGCGATCGCAGTCAGCGCCGACTTGGACGAAGACGCAGTGATCGCCATGCAATCGGCGCTGATCCGGGATACGGCCCCGAGGTTCACCGGAGAATGGCGCGATGAGCAGGTGTGGATCGGCGGGGGCGCGGTATCGCCCCACGACGCCGACTTCATTCCGCCTCACCACGAGCGGGTACCGGCATTGATGCGGGATCTGATGGAGTTCGTCGACCGCACCGACGTTCCCGTGCTCGCGCAGGCCGCAATCGCGCACGCACAGTTCGAGACGATCCACCCGTTCCCCGACGGCAACGGCCGCACGGGCCGCGCCCTGATTCATGCGATGCTCCACCGCGGGGGACTCACCCGTAATCTCACCGTCCCCGTGTCTGCGGGGTTGCTGCGCGATCCTCGGGTCTATTTCCAGGCCCTCACGGACTACCGCGCCGGAGATGTGAACGCGATCGTGCACACCATCACCGAGGCCAGCTTCTCGGCGATCTCGAATGGGCGCCGCCTCGCCGCGGATCTCATCGGCATCCGCGAGAGATGGAACACGAGCGTGACGGCGCGGCCCGGCTCATCCACGCGCCGCTTGATGGAACTCCTGCCGTCGAAGCCCGTGGTGACCGCCGCCTCGATCGCCTCCGACCTCGGCGTCAGCACCGTGGCCGCAGGAACGGCGATCAACAAGCTCGTTGCCGTCGGGGTGCTGACCCAGGTTGGTGGGGGGAGTCGCTACCGCATCTGGCAATCGCCCGAGATCCTCGACGCCTTGGACGAGTTCGCTGCGCGAGCTCGGCGCGGACGCGCGTGAGAAGGCTGTTGTCGCTCGCGTTCACTCCACCCCGGGCAGCGCCTCGAGAGGCCCGTCCGGCAACACGACCCAGCCCTCGCGGCGCGCGACGGACAGCATGTCGGATGCCGGCTTCTCGAACGACCCGAGCGCTCCCGCGCGGGTGGCGAGAGCGGCGATGAGCGCGTCGAAAGCATCGGCTTTCGCGATCGCGAGCGGGGCGAACCCGCCGATGTCAAGCCAGGGCGCGCGCTCGCGCAGCGCGTGGAGAAGGATCGCGCGACGCGCGGCATCCACCCGGTAACCGGAGGTGTCGAACCCCCACCGGCGCAGCGATCCGCCGGGGTACACCTCGAACAGGCGCCCCTCCCCCGCCCGGTCGACCGGGAAGCCGACCGCCGCGAGACGCCGCAGCAGCCCCGCGCAGCGCAGCGCCGTCACGCCCAGCCGGTCGGTCGACACGCTCAGCGGCCAGCGGCCGATGCGCTCGCGCACGACGTGGTCGGTGTGGCGGTAGACGAGCTTCCGGCGCCAGTCGGCATGGCCCTCGACCGGTCCGAGCGACGGCTCCGCGTCGGCGTGGTGCGCCCCGACGAAGTCGACGAACGCGTCGGGCCAGCCCAGCGGGCAGTCGACGCCGAGCCACCCCTCGCCCGAGGCGACGGATGCCACGATGTCGGCATCCGTCATGCCGATCTCGAGGCGCTCGAGCCGGGCCGCACCGGCCGACCAGACGATCTCGGCGAGGGCGGTTCCGGGCGCTGCCGCGGCGAGGTCGACTCCGACGGTTCTCATCGCATCGAGCCTAGGCCGGGCGGGAAGGGGAACGGCCCGGACCACCGTGAGGTGACCCGGGCCGTCGTCCTGCGGGAGCGTCGCTCAGCCGAGGAAGGGCACGACGAACAGCGCGATCGTGATGACGGGTCCGATTACGACCATCGACAGACCCCAGATGGTGAGGTGCTTGTACAAGCGAGCGCGTTCGCTCTCGTGCGCCGAGGCGACGATGGTCGCACCGGTGGTCCCGAAGGGCGCGCAGTCGACGAGCGAGGCCGAGATGGCGAGCGCGTAGATGAAACCGGTCATCTCCAGACCGCCGCCGGGCAGCAGCAACGGAACGGCGAGCGGCACGAGGGCGCCGATGATGCCGATCGTCGAGGCGAAGGCCGAGACGAGACCGGCGATGATGCACAGCACCAGCGCGGCGATGAGCGGCTCGTTCACCGAGCGCGCGAACTCGCCCAGCTGATCGATCGCCCCGAGTCGGGTCAGCACACCGACGTACGTGATGATGCCGCCGAGCAGCAGGATCGTGTTCCAGTCGACCTTCGCAAGGCCCTCGCGACCGGCCTTCGGGTTGATGAAGGCGAGCAGCACGGCGAGGGTCAGCGCGACGGCACCGAGGTTGAGGTCGATGTCGTTCAGCGTGAGCGTGAAGAACGCGATGACGAGCACGGGGATCGAGACCAGCGTCATCAGCTGGTAGCCGGTGAGCTTCTCGGTCACGGTCTGCTCGAGCAGGGCCGTGCCGCCGCTGCGGGGGCGAGTGCTGAAGCCGGTGCCGGCGACGCCGTCGGATCCTCCGGTGCCGAGTTCGCCGGATGCCGCCTTGGCGGCGCGACCGCGGGCGATGAGCTCGCGTCCACCGAACATGAGGAACGCGACGGCGACGATGACGGTGTTGATGCCGACCGAGAGGCCGAACATGAGAGCGGCGTTGTAGGGGATGCCCGCGGAGGTGGCCACCGTGAGCACGGTGATGCCGACGATGCTCGTGGGCGCGAGGGCGCCACCGACGATCGCGGAACTCATCGCGATGCCCATCATCGTGGAGTGGATGCGGTGCTTGTGCGCGAGGCTCATCGCGATCGGCACGAGGGTGAACGCCGCGTGCGAGGTGCCGAGGCACGCGACCAGCGTGCCGACGGCGAACATCGCCCAGGGGATGAGCGCGACCCGGTCTCCGATGAGGCGCACCGAGCGGTCGACCAGCCAATCGATCGTGCCGACGGCGCGGGCGATACCGAAGAGGTACGTGATGCCGAGCAGGATCAGCAGGGCGTCGACGGGGAAGCCGCCGAGCACGTCGTCGAGCGATTCGCCGACGAGCAGCACGCCGATCACGCAGGCCGCCACCAGGGCGAGGGCGCCCATGTGCACGTTGCGGATGGCCGAGATGGCGAACACCGCGACGAGCACGATGAGGGCGATGATCTCCACGTTCACGAGATCACCCCGCGCGGGGCGAGGGGGATGGTCTGGGCACGGTGCATCGTCGTCGATCTCCTGGTGGTCGGGGGTGAGGGGTCAGACTCCGAGCGCGAGCCCGGAGAGGTAGGCGGATGCCGCGGGCTCGTGCACACCGTCGAGATCGGCGAAGTGCACGAGCTCCCCGGCGGCGACATCGCGGCGCAGACGCGCGCCCGAGAGCAGGTAATAGGGGGCGATCTCGCCCGCGTCGGGGGCGACGATCACGGGAGCGACACCGGAGATCTCGTGATGGTGCCCCTCGACGCGGAACGGGGTTCCGGCGGCGAGGTCGGTGGACGCGCGGGCGGCGAGCACCGTGTGCTGGCGCGGCTCGGGCATCGCGGCCGTGTCGTCGACCGCGGCGGCGATGGTGAGCGGCGTCTCGATGCCCATGAAGTGGTACGGCCAGTAGATGCAGGCGTAGCGGCCGTCTCGGCTCACGACATGACCCTTCCCGCGGAGGGTCTCCCACGTGACGTCGTCACCCGTGCGGACGATCGCGAAGACCCCGCCGGCGAAGCTCGCCTCGCCGGGCAGGCGCAGCATCGAGAAAACGTCGATCACCCCGGTGGTGCCCAGGATGCCACCGTCGGCGCGCTCGGCGTACACGTCGGCGAGCTCGTCCGGACGTACGACGGGGTAGTGCATGGTCTCGACGTCGGCGGTCGCTCCGGTGTACAGCGACACCACGTTCATCTCGCAGGAGTCGGCCGCAGCCGCGCGCTTGAGGCCCGATACGGCCTCGGCACGGGCGGCGAGAGTGGCGCTGAGGTCGTCACCGCGGCCGAGCAGGCCGGCCAGTGCGGGAGCCTGCTGTTCGACCCCGTTCTGGTTCACGATCCCGGTCGCAGGGTCGAATACGAGGTCGTACTCGCCCGACTTGCCGAGGGCGACGATGTCGAATCCGGTCGCGAGCACCCAGTCGACCAGGCGCAGCAAGTTCGCGGGCTGATCTCCGTCGCCGGGGAGGTACCGCAGGCCGCGCTCACGCGCCTTGGCACTGAGGGCGACGCCCGCGATCGTCTCGACCTCTTTGCTGACCATCACGACGTGGGTGCCGTTGTCGAGCGCGGTGTCTGCGTACGAGAAGCCGGCGTCGATGCGACCGGTCGCCTCGACGAGCACGTCGACGTGCGACCAGGCGACGTGGGCGGCGTCGGCGACGACGGCGGTGCGCCCGGCGTCGACCGCGGCTGCGGCCTCCGCGGCACCCGTCGCCGTCACCACATCGTCACCCGTCATCCCGAGGTCGGCGAGCATCCGGCGGACGCCGTCGACGTCGGGGTCGACGAGCTGGGCCGCCGCCATGTCGGGGAGGCGACGAAGCTGGTCGAGCAGCGTGCGGCCGTACCCTCCGTTCGCGCCGGTCACCGCGATGCGGATGGGGGCCGGACGGCGCTGTGCCGAGCTGTGGATCACCGTTGTTCCTCTTACGTCGTCGAAAGTCGTGGGGTGCGTCGGGGAGCGCACCTGGTGCTCCGCAACTGTAACGCCGTCTCACAAATTGTCAAAGTATTTTCTCAAATCTTCACATACACTGAGATGGGCCGTGGTTGCGGCCCACTCTCGATGAAAAGGTTCCCCATGCACATCGGCGCCATCGCTGACGACTTCACCGGAGCGACCGACCTCGCCACCGCTCTGCGGGAGCGGGGACTGCGCACTGCTGTCGTCATCGGCGACAACGACGTCCCCGCCGACCACGATGCGGTGGTCGTCGCTCTGAAATCGCGCACCGCCCCCGTCGCCCAGGCCGTGGCCGACTCGCTCGAGGCCGGCACGCGCCTCGTCGCCGCGGGTGCCGAGCGCCTCTACGTGAAGTACTGCTCCACGTTCGACTCCACCGACGAGGGCAACATCGGCCCCGTGCTCGACGCGGTTGTCTCGATGGCCGGCGCCGACCGCACCATCGTCGTCCCGTCCTTCCCCGCGAACGGACGCACCGTGCGCGACGGGAGCCTGTACGTGAATGGCACGCTGCTCGAGCACTCCTCGATGCGCCACCACCCGCTGACGCCGATGACGAAGTCGCGCCTGCGCGACATCCTCGCCCCACAGACCGCCGCGACGCTGACCGAGATCGGCCGCGACACCGTGCGCGCGGGAACCGACGCCCTCCGCGCCGCGATCGACGAAGCGGAGCCGGGATATCTGATCGTCGACGCCGAGACCGACGACGACCTCGCCGTGATCGCCGCGGCATCTCGCCATCTGCGCGTGCTTTCCGGAGGCGCGGCCCTCGCGGCGCACCTCGACGCCCCCGCCGACGCCGCCGCCATGCTGTTCCCGGTCGTCGGACGAGGCAGGCTCGTGGTGTGCGGCTCCGCCTCTGCGGCGACGCGCGCGCAGATCGCCGCCGCCGTCGGGCAGGGCGCCACGATGCGGCGCGTGGATCTGGATGCCGCGGCGTCCGACCCCGACGCCGAGATCGCAGCCCTCGTCGCCTGGGTGCGGGACCTCCCGCCGACGGAGTTGCCGCTCATCTGCTCGGTCACCGAGCTCGCCGACATCCGCCGAGACGCCTCCGCGACCGCCGACGCCGTCGAGCACGTACTCTCGGCCGTCGTGGCCGATCTGGTCTCGACGGGCGACATCCACCGGGTCGTCGTCGCCGGAGGCGAGACCAGCGGTGCCGTCGTGCAGGCGCTGGGCGTCTCGAGTCTCGAGATCGGCCCACAACTCGCGCCCGGAGTGTGCTGGAGCGCCGGCCAGGCGGCATCCGGAGACACCGTCGCCCTCGTCCTCAAGAGCGGCAACTTCGGCGGGACCGATCTGTTCACCGCTGCCTGGGAGGCCATCGCATGAGCGCCCTCGATGACCTCATCGCCGCCGGCCGCGCCCTGGTCGACGCTGGCCTCAGCCCCGGCACCTCGGGCAACGTCAGCGTGCGCGACGGCGACCGGCTGCTCATGTCGGGCACCGGAACCCGCCTGGGTGCCCTGACCCCCGAGGACATCGCCGTCCTCACCCTCGCCGGCGAGATCGTCGGCGGCGCCCGCCCCTCGAAGGAGGTGCCGCTGCACGTCGCGATGTACGCGCGCAATCCCGAGCACCGTGCCGTCGTGCACGTGCACTCCCCCTCGACCGTGGCCGTGTCGTGCCTCGAGCCCTGGGCGCCCCACTCCGCCGTTCCCCCGCTGACGCCGTACTCGCTCATGCGCGTGGGCCAGGTGCCGCTGCTCGACTTCGTGCCCCCGGGCGACCCCGCGATGGGAGCCCTGATCACGGACTGCCCCGTGCCCTTCCGCGCCGCCCTGCTCGCCAACCACGGCGCCGTCGTGAGCGCAGCGGAGGCCGCGGCGGCGGTCGACAGCACGATCGAGCTCGAAGAGGCCTGCCGCATCACCCTGCTCACGGACGGTCGACAGCGACGCCTCATCGCCCCGGAGCGAGTGGCCGAGATCACCGCCCGCTGGGGGACCCCGTGGACCGCGACCGCTTCAGTAAGCTGAGCGGGACCGAAGGACGACGATGACCGAAGCCGCTCCGATGATCCCCGATCAGCGCCGGGAGAGCATCGTCCAGGCCCTGCATCGCGAACGCGTCCTCAGCTTCCGCCAGTTGAGCGATCTGGTGGGCGTGAGCCAGATGACCGTGCGCCGCGACGTCGCCGTGCTCGAGGAGCAGGGTCTCGTGCAGGCCACCACCGGTGGAGCGAAGCTCGTCAGCCGGCTCGTGCTCGAGCCCTCGCGCGCCGAGAAGGCCACGAGCGAGATCGCCGAGAAGACGGCCATCGCGCGCGCCGCGGCGACCCGCGTGCGCGACACCATGACGATCTACCTCGACGCCGGCACCACGGCGCAGGCCATGCGTCCGTTCCTCGAGCATGTGCGCGATCTCACGGTGGTGACGAACGACATCGCCACCGTGCAGACCTTTCTCGACCACCCCTCGGCCGACCTCATCTCGGTCGGCGGCCGGGTGGATCGCACGAACCTGTCGACGATCGGGCGCCTGACCCGCCTCACCCTCGCCGAGCTCTCGCTCGACCTCGCCTTCATCTCGTCGAGCTCCTGGGACCTCGGCCACGGAGTCACGACTCCCGTCGAGGCCAAGATCGAGGCGAAGCGGGCGGCGGTCGAGGCCGCCGAGCGCGCAGTGCTGGTCGCCGACAGCTCGAAATACGGCCGGTTCGCCAAATACCGCGCCCTTCGTCTCGCCGAGGTGGCCGAGGTGATCACCGACGCAGCACTGCCCGACAGCGCCGCCGAAGCTATCGCGGCCACCGGCATCGAGGTCGTCCGCGCGTAGGCGCCCGTCAAGACGCCGCTGAATCGGCCCGCGACCTGGGAGGATCAGCACATGGCAGACGAGGACCTCCCCGATTCGCTCGAACCGGCGATCCACGTTCCGCCGCGCGACGAGCCCCCTGCTCCGCCGACACCCAAGGGCGATCTGCGGGTCGTATCGATCATCGCGCTCGTCACCGGCGTGATCGTGATCGCCTGGTATCTGTTCCTCGTGACGGCGAGCGCGATCGCCCACCTCGAGAACGTGGCGTGGATCCAGATCGGCATGTGGGTGCTCGCGCTGGTGTCGTTCGTCTGCGGCATCCTGAGCCTGAATGCGCGCATGGCGCGCGAACTCGCCGCGGCGGGCTTCATCGCGGGGGTCGCCGCGGGGCTGTTGTCGATCTCGATCGGGTTCTTCAGCGGACTCGAGCTGCTGAGCTGAGCGGAATACCGCCCGTCGCGCGGCGGTTCTCGCCCTCATGACGCCGGATGCCGCTCTGGAACGTGCCCTGTCGAGCATCGACGTGCGGCCGGGCCACGCCTGGCGGCAATCGCTCGCCGCGGGCGGCACCCTGTCGCTGAAACGCGGCGAGGCGGCGATCGTCTACCTGCGCGAAGGCGAGATCACCGGACGCACCGGCGCGCGTTCCGCCTGCACCGTCGATGCCGCCTCCGGTGAGGCGGCCACCCTCGACGGGGGCCGCACCCTCCTCGCCGGAGACGCGCTGATCTCGCTCGGCTGCCACGCCGTCGCCGTGTCGTCGCAGTCGGGCGCCGAGGTGACGGTGGTGCCGCTCGAGGTCGTCCCCACTCTCGACACGCGCGCTCTTCCACCCCTGATCTTCGTCGGCGGTTTCGCCGGTGCCGAACCGGCCGCCGCCGGACTCGCCGCCCACCTGGGTCTGCCGAAGCCGGGCACCGGTCGCCAGGGCGATGAGACGATCTGCCGACTCATGGTCACGACCGTGCTGCTGTCGGCGCTACGCACGTGGGCCTCGACCCAGCGCGAGGCGTCGTGGCCGCCGCTCAGCGACGATCCGTTCCTCACCCGCGTGGTCGCGGCCGTCGCCGACGATCCCGGGCACGAGTGGACCCTCGACCAGCTCGCAGCGCTCGGTGCGATGTCGCGGTCGGTGTTCGCCGCGCGCTTCCGCGAGGTGTTCGGCACCTCGCCCGCCTCATACGTGACCGAGGTGCGCATGCGCCGGGCTAAGGAGCTCCTCGACGCCGGCACCTCGGTGTCGGAGACGTCGCGATCGCTCGGCTACGGCTCGGATGAAGGCTTCCGGCGCGCGTTCCGCCGCCACACCGGTGTCGCCCCCTCGGCCTGGCGTACCGCCGGGCGACCGCTGACCGTCTGACGCGGTCCCGTCGGTCGCGGCGACGACCCCTTCGCGCAAGGGGACGAGCGGCCCATCGACAGCCTCCGCGGGGAGGTGCGCTGAGCCGCTCGCCTCTGTTCAGACGCGCGCGGGTCGGCGCGAGCGCAGGGAGAGCCCGAACAGCACGGCCCCGATGATGAGGAGCGCGATGCCGATGGCATCCGCCGCGAACACCCCTGCGGCGTCGACGAGGATGCCGCCGGCCCCCGCCGCGATGGTGATCGCCAGCTGGAAACCGGTGACGACGAGGCTTCCGCCCGCCTCCAGACGGTCGGGCATGAAGTGCCCCACCCAGGTGTTCACGATGATCAGCCACGACGAGAAGAAGAAGCCCCACACCAGCACGGCCGCGGCCACCGCGGCGAAGGCTCCGGGCAGAAGGGCGACCGCCGCGATCGCCAGCGCGATGGCCAGGGGCCCGATGACCGCGAGGCGGGCGAACGCTCGGTCGACGACCATGCCGACGGCGATGTTACCGACGAACCCGCCGACACCGAAGAGGGCGAGCAGCAGCACGATCGTGCCGGCGGTGACGTCGGGGATGCGCTCGAGCGAGAGGCGCACGTACGTGTAGGCGAGGAAGTGGCCGAGCACGACGAGCACGTGACCTGCCATTGCGCCCAAGACGCCGGGGCGGCGCAGGGTGTCGCCCAGGATGCGCAGGCTCGACGCGGCGGCCGGCGGCACGGGCGGCAGCACGATCCGCACGGCGACGCCGACGAGAGCGGTGGCGACGGCGATGAGCAGGAACGCGAGCCGCCAGTCGAGCGCCTCGCTGAGGGCGACTCCGATCGGCACGCCCACCACCGTGGCCAGCGACAGGCCTGCCGAGCCGAACATCATCGCCCGACCGATGCGGTCGGGGCTCGACAGGCGCGCGGCGACGGTGATCGACATGGACCAGAACGCGCTGATGGCGGCACCCAGCAAGAACCGTGCGATCAGGATCGCGGGGAGGCTCGGGGCGATCGCCACCACGAGGCTCGAGATCGCGGCCGACGCCGCCGCGGCGACCAGGAGCGAGCGGCGATCGAGCCGCGGCAGCAACAGCCCCACGGTCGGGGCGAACAGGAGTCCGGCGAGAGCGGTGACGGTGACGGTCTGGCCCGCCTGCCCCGGTGTCACGCCGAGGGCGGCGGCCATCTCGGTCAGCACGCCGTTGGGGAGGAACTCGGCCGTGACGAGCAGGAAGCTCAGCAGCATCACGACGACGAGCCCGCCGTAACGCATCACGGGGACCCCCGCGACGGGGGTGGGAACGGGGGCGGTGGTGGTCATGCTCCGATGTTGGTCCGGCGCGGGAGCGGGCGCCCGACCGTTCGTCCGCGGCATCCGACCGATCGTCCGGGCGGCCGGTCCCCGCCGCCGTCCTGCGGATCCCGACCTCGACACGCCGTCCCGCCCGCCCGTTCTCGCGGCGCGTCGCCCGCGGCATCCGCACGACGGCACCGGGCGGCGGCCGACGGCCCCGGATCACCCCGCGAACGGCCGCCCGACGTACCGCGCGGCGGGGCGGATGATCTTCGGGTCGGCCGCCTGCTCGAGCACGTGCGCGCTCCAGCCGATCGTGCGGGCCAGCGCGAAGGTGGGCGTGAACATCTCGCGCGGAATCCCGCACTCTTCCATCACCACCGCCGCATAGAACTCGACGTTGGCGTGTAGAGGGCGTTCCGGATGCCGTGCCGCGAGCTGCCGCTCCGCCTCGACCTGGAACGCGAGAGCCTGCGCGACGCGCGGGCCGCCGAACTGCTCGGCGACGCCGTGCAGCAGCTCGGACCGCGGGTCGCTCGTGCGGTACACCGCGTGCCCGAAGCCCATCAGACGCCGCCCGGCCTGCAGCTCCCCCGCGATCCACTCCGCCGGGTCGTCGCCGGCACGGTCGAGGCCGTCGAGCGCGCGGGCCGGGGCTCCCCCGTGCAGCGGCCCCGACAGGGCGCCGAGGGCGCCGGTGAGGCACGACGCCATGTCGGCCCCGGTCGACGCGATGACCCGGGCCGTGAAGGTCGAGGCGTTGAAGCCGTGGTCCATCGCCGCGATCAAGTAGGCCGACAGGGCGCGCACGTGCCGCTCGTCGGGGTCGTGCCCGGTGACCCGCGCGAGGTAGTCCGCGACGATCCCGCGCCCGGTCGATGCGTCGCCCGGGGCGAGGGCGAGCGGCGCCATGGCCGCGAACGCGATCGCCTCGTCGAGCCGGGCGGCGGGGTCGAGGTCGTACAGCGGCGTCGACGAGCGGGCGGATGCCGCGAGCGTCCACACCGCGCGTAGCGCCGCGAGCGGCTGGCCGGTGCGCGCGGCGACGGCGGTGATCAGCTCGGGGAGGCGGGGATCGCCCTGCGCCGCGGTCACGCGGGCGGCGAAGGAGGCTCGGGCCGTGGCATCCGGAAGCTCTCCGACCACCAGCAGATGCCAGACGTCTTCGAACGAGTGCGACCGCGCAAGGTCGACGGCCGCGTGACCGCGGTAGTGGTACCAGCCCGCCTCGCCGTTGACGTCGCTGATGGTCGTCTCGGCCGCGACAACGCCGTTCAGGCCGCGGGGCACATCGATCAGGTCGCTCATGGGCTCAGTGTGCGAACCTGACGGTCACAGCGTCAACGTTGATCGGATCAATATGACCCTCCCCCGCCTGACCGCCGCGCAGGTCGCCGCCCGCCTCGGCGTCAAACCCGAGACCGTCTACGCCTACGTTTCACGCGGACTGCTGACCCGCGAGCGCGACGCGCACGGCTCGAGTTTCGACGCCCTCGAGATCGAGGCCTTCGCCGCCGCCCGCCGACGCACGCCCGCCCGCACGCCGACGCACCCCACGACCGGCATGCCGCTGGGGGTGGTGCAGACGCAGATCGCCGACATCGAAGACGGCGAGCTGTTGTACGGCGGTCGCCGTGCCCGCGACCTGATCGGCACCCCGTTCGCCGAGGCCGTCGCGTGGTTGTGGGGCGCGGAGCGGGTGGATGCGCCGGATACCGCGATCGGTAGCGCCCGCGCGATGGTCGAGGCCCTCCCCCTGCACGCCGGGGCCATGGACCGCCTCCGCGCCGCGGTGACGGGCTTCGCGGCCGACGACCCGCTGCGTTACGACGCGTCGGCGGCGACCGCCCACCGCATCGGCTGGACGCTGATCACCGGCCTCCCCGTCGCCCTGGGAGGCACCCCCGACGTCGAGCTCGCGCGCTCGCTCGTCAGCGGCTGGAGGGGATCGGCGGATGCCGCGACGCTGGGCGCCGTCAACGCCGCGCTCGTACTGCTCATGGACCACGACCTTGCCGTGTCGACGTTCGCCGCGCGAGTTGCGGCCTCGGCGCGCGCCGACGCGTACGCCGCGCTCAGCGCGGCCCTCGGAGCGGCGGATTCCCCGCTGCACATCTCGGCGGCGACGCGCACCGCCCGCCTGCTCACCCGCGTGCGGCGCGGACAGGAACCCGAGCGCGCCCTCGCGGAAACGCTGCGCGAGGGCAGCGGCATCCCGGGCTTCGGCCACCCGCTCTACCGCGACGGCGACGACCGAGCCGACGCGCTGTTCCCGCTGATCGCCGCGCTCCCCGACGGGGCCTCGGCGATGGATGCCGTCGAGCGCCTCTCGGCCGTCGTCACCGACCGCACGGGGCTCCGGCCCAACGTCGACCTCGCGCTGGCGGCCCTGGTGTCGGCCGCGCGCCTGCCCGACGACGCCGCGAGCACGATCTTCGTGCTCGGGCGGATCGCGGGGTGGACCGCACACATCGCCGCCGAGTACGCCGAGCCCGCGATGCGCCTGCGCCCCCGCGGCCAGTACGTGGGGCCGTGAGGCGGGCTTCGACAAGCTCAGCCACCCCGATGGGAGGTCCCCCAGCCTGTCGAAGGGAGGTCCCTGAGCCTGTCGAAGGGAGGTCCCTGAGCTTGTCGAAGGGAGGTCCCTGAGCCTGTCGAAGGGAGGTCCCTGAGCCTGTCGAAGGGAGGTCCCTGAGCCTGTCGAAGGGAGGTCCCTGAGCCTGTCGAAGGGAGGTCCCTGAGCCTGTCGA
>NZ_JAJNCV010000001.1:0-395550 GCF_021026215.1 Microbacterium sp. JC 701 | reverse complement strand
TCGAAGGGAGGTCCCTGAGCTTGCCGAAGGGCCCGGCACCAACTGACGGCACCACCGAGGGTGAATTCTCTTCTTCCTCGCCAGGAAGCTGGCTAGCCTGCCGCGATGATCTACAACGTGCTGGAGGCGCGCAACAACCTTTCGAAGCTGATCGCCGAGGCCGAGTCGGGCGTCGAGGTCACGATCGCGCGGCGCGGGGTTCCGGTCGCGCGGATCGTTCCGATCGACGTCCAGCCCCCGCGTCCGCGCAACGCCTTCGCGAAGTGGTTGGAGGAGAACCCCCTGACGCCCGAGCTCGCGCGTCCGGTCGAAGAGATCGAGGCGATCATCGCGGAGAATCGCGCGGCAGGGGCGTGATTTACGTCGACAGCTGCCTGGTCATCTATGCGGTCGAGCGCGACGACAGTGTCGGCGACCGCGCGCGCATGGCTCTCGCTGCAGCTCGTGCCCCCTTGGCGGCGAGCCCGCTCGTGATGCTCGAAGCGATGGTCGGACCCATGCGCGAGCGAGGCGCCGAGTCGCAGCTTCACATGTGGAGCGTCTTCGATCGTTTCGAGATGTTGCCGATCGAGCCCGACGCCTATGTCCGCGCTGCACGTCTGAGAGCTCGCAATCCCGGCCTGCAAACGGCAGATGCGCTGCACCTCGCCGTCGCGCAAGAGGAGGGGTGCTCGCTGCTGTGGACGAACGACTCGCGCCTGGCCGCGATTGCGCCGGGATTCGCGGTCGACGTGCTGCGGGCCGCCTGATTCACCGAGGGGCGCCGACCAGCGCCAGCAGACTCCGCCACCCTCGGCGGGCCAGTGCCTCTCGGCCCGCGACCACCCCGACGACCACCCCCTCAGGCATCGCGGCTCAGCGGTTCTCCCACCCGCGGGCCATCTCGACCACGGCAGCGACCGCGGCTTCGGTGTCGGCGGGTGAGCCGCCGGCGCGACCGGCCACCAGACCCGCGACGAACGCGCTGAGCGGTGCCGCCGGGCGGGCCACCCCGTTCGCGACGTCGCGCGCGAGGTCGAGGATCAGCGAGATCGGAATGTCGCCCTCGGCCAGATCGAAACGCTCCGCGAGGGCGGCGCTCCAGTCGTTCAGCGCCTCGGGCGGCAGCGTGCGGGATTCGGTCATGACTCCTCCTCGGGCCGTCGGGCGGGTCGACGACCGCGCCTGCGTCAGATCGTCCCACGTGTCGACGTCGCGCGTCAGGGACTCGTCCGCGGCGATCGCCGTGATGCGCAGCCCGCCCAGCAGCGCGCGCATCGAGGCATCTCGTCCGTCGTCGGGCAGGGCGGATGCCGCCTCCCGCAGCGCCCCGGTGCGGTATCGACCGATCAGCCACTGTCGACGCCCGTCGTCGAGGCAGGCGCCGTCGGCATCCGGAGTCATCTCGTCGGGCAGCAGATCGACCGCGGCGCGAGCGGTCGGCAGATCGCACGCGAGCACGTAGACCTCGTCGGCGCGCACGCGGCCGAGGGCGGCGACGATGCCGGCGACCGGTCCTCCGAAGGGCGGGTCTTCGCGCACCCACTCGACGTCGAGATCGTCAGCGAGCACGGGTGCGGCCACGACGATCCGCTGTGCGCCGTGGGACCGCACGGCCGCGATCGCCGCGTGCAGCAGGGTCGTTCCGTTCACCTCGAACAGCGGCTTCGTCGCCCCGTCGACGCGTGTGGCGCGTCCGCCGGCGAGCAGGATCGCATCGACGCTCACCACAGCAGCACCTCGACCGGATCGGCCGCGGCGACACCCCGCGTGCTCGGGGGGATCACGGCGAGACCGTTCGCGTCGCCGAAGCCGCGTGTGCCGCGCTCGACCGGCTCGGCCACCGGATGCGCGGGGTCTGAGCGGTCGATCCGCACGGGAACGTACTGCGCCCGCTCGGGCCGTGCGCGCCACTCGACGGCGAACGGGACCAGGGCGCGGGAACGGCCGAGCTCGCCGTCGCCCTCGAGCGCACGCAGGGCGGGACGCACGAAGAGCTCGAACGACACCGCCGCGCTGACCGGGTTGCCCGGCAGACCGAACAGCAGCGTGCCCGCCGCCGAGCGACCGAAGCCCTGCGGCTTTCCGGGCTGCATGCGCACGGGCTCGAATCGCATGAGGTCGCCGAGGGTGTTCTTCACGACCTCGTAGGCGCCCGCGCTCACCCCGCCCGAGAACACGACGACGTCGGCGCCCGCGGCCTCGGCGGCGGCGATCGCGCGACGCGGGCCGTCGCCGCTGTCGTCGACGCTCGTGCGCAGCACGACCTCGGCCCCCGCCTCCTCGGCGAGACCGGCGAGCAGCACGCTGTTCGATTCGGGGATCTGTCCGCGCCGCAGCGGTGTTCCCGCCGGTCGCAGCTCGGATCCCGTCGACACGATCGCCACCCGCGCGGCGCGCGCGACCGAGACGGTCCCGACTCCGGATGCCGCGATCGCACCGACCCGTCCCGCGGTCAGTCGCACCCCGGCGGCGGCGACGAGCGATCCGGCCCGCACGTCGGAGCCGCGTCGACGGATGTGCGCGCCGGGGCCGCGGGGCGCCGTGAGCACCGCCACCGGGCCGAGACCGCCCTCGAGCCCCTCGGCGGTCTCTTCGAACGGCACCACGGCGGTCGCGTCGGTGGGCACGGGGGCTCCGGTCATGATGCGCACCCCGTCACCAGGCCCGATCGGCGGGTCGAGCTCGGAGCCGGCCGGCAGATCGGCCACCACCCGCAGGGTCGTCGGCCCTGCGGTGATGTCGTCGGCGCGCACGGCGAAGCCATCCATCGCGGAGCAGTCGAACCCCGGCACATCGACCGCGGCGTGGACCGCGGCCCGCAGCACGCGGCCGCGCGCGGCCGCGACGTCACGCGGCTCGGATTCCAGCGGCACGACCGCCTCGAGGATCGCGGCGAGGTGCTCGGCGACGTCGATCACGCGAGCGGACCGGGGACTGTCGAGACCATGCCTTCAGCGTAGGCGTGGCCACCGACACCGCCCGCGCGTCAGAGGTCGAACCGGTGCGGAATGCCGCTCTCGCCGTCGCCCTCGCGATACGGCACGAAGCCCATCGCGACGTAATAGGCGAGTCCGGGGGCGTTGTCGGCGCCGATCGTGGCGTCGATGTGACGGAGTCCGGCGTCCTGCGCCGCGGCGATCGACCGCGCGAACAGGCTCCGGCCGATGCCGCTGCGCCCCATGTCGGGGTGGATGTGGGTGCCGATGATGCCCCAGCCCTCCTCCACGCCGTACGGGTTCTCCGCCCAGGCGCGCTTGAGCGACTGGAAGCCGATCACCACCCCGTCGCGCACCGCCACCGTGAGGGCGATCGTGTGCTCGTCGTCGAGATAGCGCTCGCGCACGAAGTCGGCGTCGACCGCCCACGCGCGCAGCCCCGCCCGGTGGATGGAGTTCTGCACCTCGACCATGTCGTCGAGATCTTCGGGGCGCGCGTCGCGGAACTCGATCATGCGGTCATCCTTGCACTGCTTCTGATGCGCATGTCGGCGTGCCACGCGCCTCTCACCCGACCGCGACGGCGCTCCGATCGACCCGCAAGCCCGACGGCATCCGGATGCCGCTGCCCTACCGTGATCGCATGGACGGCCTGACGTACGCCGAGGTCGGCGCGACCGGCGGCACCATGCCCGCGGGCTACCACCACGTGCGCGCGCGGCGCGTGATCGGCCGTGGTCACGCGGACTTCGAGCGCGCGGCCGACCTGCTGCTGTCGGGAGCGGCGCAGCGACGCGCGGGGGCGCGGGTGACGCTGTCGGAGACGCCGATGCGCGTGGGCACGCGCGTCACGATGCGCCTGGGTCTCGGCATCCTGAGCTTCCGGATCCCCTGCCTGGTCGTGTGGGCCGAGCGGTCGGCCACCGTCGCGGGTTTCGCCTACGGAACGCTGCCAGGTCACCCGGAGCGCGGGGAGGAACGCTTCACCCTGACTCTTCGGCCGGACCACGAGGTGGTCTTCGAGATCGCCGCCTTCTCGAAGCCGGGCCGCTGGTTCACCCGCATCGGCGCCCCTCTCGGTCGTCGCGTGCAGGCGTGGATGACCGGGCGCTACCTGCGCGCCCTCGACGCGCGCTGAACCGGCCTGTATCCCACGTTCGGCCGCCCTTGGCAACGCCCTGGACCTCTTCTCGCGGCTTCTCGACCCTGGCGAAGCGCTTCTCGACGACGAGGGCGCGCGCGAGAGGAGACCCCATGAGCATCGAGACCACCGCCGCCGACCGGTCCTTCCGGTGACGCTCTCCCCCGCCCGGCCTCGCACTCCCCTCACGAAACGCCGCCCTCCGCGGCAGAAGGTGAAGTACAACCGCCGCGAGGCGATCGCCGGCTACCTGTTCATCTCGCCCTGGATCATCGGGTTCCTCGTCTTCACGGCGGGGGCGATGATCTACAGCCTCGTCATCTCGTTCTCGAGCTACAACCTCGCGACGGGGGCCGCCCGACCGGTCGGCGTCACGAACTACTCTCAACTGTTCGAAGATCCGCGGGTCGCCGTCTCGCTCGGCAACACGCTGTTCTACGCCGTCATGGCGGTGCCGCTCGAGATCGCGTTCGCCCTGGTCCTCGCGTTGCTGCTGAGCCGGGTCGGCCGCGGGGCCGGCATCTTCCGCACGCTCTACTACCTGCCGAAGATGACGCCGGCGGTCGCCACCGCCGCGGTGTTCTTCCTACTGCTGAACGGCAATTCCGGCGCGATCAATCAGGCGCTCCGAGCCGTCGGCATCCCCGGTCCGCAGTGGCTCGTCGACCCGGCGTGGGTGAAGCCGAGCATCGTCCTGATGGCACTGTGGACCGTCAGCGGCACCATGGTCATCTTCCTCGCGGCCATCAAGAACGTGCCCGTCGACCTCTACGAGGTTGCGCAGATCGACGGCGCAGGTCCCGTCCGCCGCTTCTTCTCCATCACTCTGCCGATGATCTCGGGCGCGATGTTCTTCAACGTCATCGTGCTGACGATCGCGGCCTTCCAGGTGTTCGACCAGGCCTACCTGCTGTTCTGGCGCGACCAGAGCAACGCCTCGCCCGAGGCGTCGCTCTTCTACGCGATCTACCTCTTCCAGCAGGCGTTCCGGCAGTTCAACTTCGGCTTCGCCGCGGCGATGGCGTGGCTGCTGTTCGTGATCATCCTGCTCATCACGATCGTGCAGGTGCGCCTCGGCAACCGCTTCGTCTACTACGAGGGGGATCGCTGATGGCCGACACCCTGCAGACCCCGGGCGTCGCGCAGGCCCGGCCCGAGCTGGCGGCATCCGTCACGAGGGCGCCGCGATGGCGCCGTGCGCTGAAGCAGCCCAAGACCCTGGCGGGCCGCGTGGTCCTCGCGGCAGTGCTGGTCGTCTTCGCGCTGCTGTTCCTCTACCCCTTCGCGTGGCTGCTCGCGGCGAGCCTCAAGCCGCGCGGCGAGGTGTTCGACAACGCCCTGATCCCGAAGACCTTCACCCCGGGCAACTACGCCGAGGTGTGGACCCAGCTCCCGCTGCTCAGCTGGATGTTCAACAGCGTCGCGATCGCCCTGCTGGCGGCGACGACCGTCGCGGTGATGAGCTCGATCGTCGCCTTCGGCTTCGCGTACTTCCGCTTTCCCGGCCGCGGGCTGCTGTTCGGGCTCGTGCTCGCGACGATGATGCTGCCCGGTGCGGTCACGATGATCCCGATCTACCTCATCTGGAAGGAGACCGGGCTGCTCGGCACCTGGGTGCCGCTGTGGGGCATGAATCTGTTCGGCTCGGCCTTCTACATCTTCCTGCAGCGGCAGTTCTTCCTCGGCGTCCCCCGGGAGTTGTTCGAGGCGGCGCGGCTCGACGGCGCCAGCGCCTGGGGCCTGTTCTGGCGCATCGCCATGCCGCTGTCGATCCCGTCGTTCATCATCGTGTTCCTGTTCGAGTTCCAGGCGAGCTGGAACAACCTCCAGGCCGCGCTCATCTACCTCAACGCCGGCAGCGTCGAGGAGTTCACCGCGCCGCTGGGCATCGCATACGCCATGACGAAATACAGCCCCAGCGCGGGCGGTCAGGGCGACTACCAGTACGTGATGGTCGCGTCGCTGCTGGTGACCCTCCCGATGCTGATCATCTTCGCCTTCGGTCAGCGCTACTTCATCGAGGGCGTCGCAACCCAGGGCCGCAAAGGCTGACACTCCCCCCTCTCGAAAGGACACATCATGCGAAAGCGCTCCCTCGCCGGCGCCGCGGTCGTCGCGGCATCCGCCATCGCCCTCACCTCGTGCAGCGCGGGCTCCGACGACCCCGCCGCCGACGTCGACTTCTCCGCCGCACCGACGGGCGCTCTCGCCGCGTGGGGCTTCGAGAACGCGGATGACGTGGGGCAATCGCGCCTCGACTACGCCGCCGGCCAACTCCCCGACGTCGAGGTGACCCTGGATGCCACGGCCTTCGACGCCCAGAAGTTCACGACCCGCATCGCGAGCGGCGACGTCCCCGACGTGGTGCAGATGGACCGCCGCTACGTCACCACCTACGCCGCGCAGGGTTTGCTGATCCCCCTCGACGCGTGCTTCGAGGCCGAAGGCGTCACCCCGAACGAGCGCTGGTACCAGAACGTCGTCGACGACGTGACCTACGACGACGGCGTCTACGCGGTGTCGCAGTTCTACCAGCCGCCCGCGATCCTGCTGAACATGAACGTGCTGAACGAGGCCGGGGTGACACCCGCTGAGTTCGACACCTCGAAGATGGACGGGCTGCTCGCCGCGGTCGGCAAGATCTACCAGGCCTCCGGCGGCACCCCGTCGCGTCTCGGCTTCGATCCCGTCGCGACGGGACAGGGCGGACTCTGGGTTCTCGGCATGGGCGGACAGCTGACGGATGCCGAGGGCAAGCCGACCCTCGACGATCCCGCCAACGCGGCGGGCATCGACGCGCTGAAGCAGATCACCGACGCCCAGGGCGGCTACGCGGCGGTGAAGAGCTTCACCGACTCCTTCGACACGTTCGGCGACGCCAACCAGTTCGTGAAGAACCAGGTCGGCGCGCAGGTGGCCAACCAGTGGTACCCGAACGTGCTCGGCGCCTACCGCGACCAGGTCTCGCTGCAGGCGGTCCCGTTCCGCGATGCAGAAGGGCAGCCGTTCTCGCTCGCATCGGGCACCGCGTTCGCGATCCCCGTGGGGGCGAAGAACCCCGCGGCGGCCTGCGCCTGGATGACTGACCTCACCTCGACCGACGCCTGGATGGCGGCCGGCGCTGCGCGCGCCGCGACGATCGAGAGCAAGGGCGGGCTCAACACCGGCCTGTTCACCGGTTCGCCCGAGGCCGACGCGATGATCCGCGATCAGTTCGTGGTGCCGACCGGCGACAGTGGCTTCGATCAGGTGATCTCGACGTACTACGACGTGGTCGAGAGCGGGAAGTCGTTCGGTTCGTCGCCCGCCGGGCAGGACATCCAGAACGAGCTCAACAACGCGATCACCGCGGTCCTCCTCGGCGACAAGACGACCGAGCAGGCCCTGGCCGACGCGCAACAGGCCGCGCAGCGGGCCTACGACAACGCCACCGCGAACTAGCCGGGCACGCTGGGGGCGGGCGCCGCCCGGCGTCCGCCCCCGCCGCGTGCACGACTCCGGAAGAACCGTCGCCCCGCGCACGTGCCCTCCCGCGATTCCGGCGTCCCGCGCCCCTGGTCGCTGCGGAGTTCCGGAGTTGTTCACGCGGGTAGGCCGGCGGACAGACCGAAGGCCCCGCCGGAGCGGGGCCTTCAGATACCAGTCGGTTCAGGACCGCGGACGCTCGTCCTCGACGACCGACTGCACGCTGTCGGTCGCGGGGGTCTTGTCGTCGGCGCGCACCTCGTCGGCGGCGATCGCGATGTCGATCGCGGCGTCTTCGAGAGCCTCCGCGACGACGTCGCTCACGTCTCCACGGTCATCCGCGGCGGGCGCCGTGCGCTCGGGCTCGAGACCCTCGGTCACGCGATCCGCTGCGGCGATGTCCGACTCCGCGTCGGCGGCGGCCACGCGCTCGCGCGCCTGGCGGACCGTCTCGTCGACGGCGGCGGCGGCTCCGGCCGCGACGTCCTTGGTCTTCGACACGGCGGTGTCGATCGTCTCCGAGGCGCTGGCCGCGAGGTCCTGCGACCGCGTGCGCACCTCGTCCGCCACGTCCGACGCCCGGGCCTTCGCGTCGTCGGCCACGGCCGAGGCGCGATCCGCGACGTCCTTCGCCTTGGCCTTCGCGTCGTCTGCGAGGTCCGAGGCCCGTGCGGCCACGGCATCCGCCCGCTCTTCGGCCTCGACTACGACATCGCGGTCGTTCGGTCCGAAGACCCCCGTCACCACCACGTCGACGTCGACCCGGCCGCGGCCCATCGGCTCGAGCGCGGTGCGGACGGCCCGGCGGACCTCGTCCGACACCTCGCGCAGCTTGTGCGGGTAGTCGACGACCAGCGAGATGGTCGCGGTGACTCCGTCGGCGCGGTCGGTGTCGATCTTCACGCCCGGGGCGGTGCGGGCGAGGCCGACCCGCTCGCGGACAGCGTCGGACGCGCGGCCGAGCAGGCTGCCGAGCGCGTGAACGCCCGGCACGGAGCTTGCGGCCGTCGCCGCGAGCGTAGCCGCGGCCTCGAGGTCGGGCGGGTCGATGGTCGCATCGATGCTGGACATCACGTCTCCTCGTGGGGGTGTCAGTGCACGCGGGTGTTGTCGCGAGCGAGCTTGGCGCGCAGACCCGAGTGGATCGAGATGTAGGCGCGCAGGTTCTGTCCGGTGAGGGCGGCGAGGTTCGTCACGAGCGTGTCGACGTGCTCGGCCACCTGGCGCGGCGAGGTGTTCTGTCGCGGGGTCACCGCGACGTGCAGCACGGACTCGTGCTGGATCTCGCCGGCGCTGACGCGCGACGACAGGATCTCGTCGCGCTCAGCGAGCGCGTTCTTCAGCGCCTCCGAGGCGAACCCGTCGGTCACCGTGATGCGACCTTCGTCGCTGGCGCTGCCGGTGGACTGCAGGGGCGCCTGACGCCGACCGCGGACGGCGGACGAGGCGATGACGATGAGCACGATGGCGATCACCACGAAGGCGGCGACGGCTCCCCAGCCGGCGGATTCGCGTCCGAGCGACTCGAGCCAGCCCTGGAATCCGCCCATGACGGTGGTCCAGGTGTCGGCGCCGCCGGGCACGAGCCCGACCAGCAGCGCGAGGGTCGCGAGCGCCAGCAGCACGAGGGCGACCACGAAGAGGATGAAGCGGTTCAGACCGCGACGCGTGGCGTTCATCGGGACTCCTTGGTGTCGGGGCGCTCGACGCGCAGGTGAGTGCGCACGGCGGGGGTGAGCTTGTAGGCGGCGACCTCCTCGTCGACGATGCGACGCAGCTGCGCCTCATCGACCGGGATGCCGACCGGGGGACGCACCGTCACGTCGACGGCGCGGTGGGCGACGCCCACGACGATGTCGTCACGGGCGATGCCCGATTCGTTGCTGAGGTGCTGGGCGAGGGCGGATGCCACGACGCCGTTGTCGACGACGACGGCACGGTCGCCCCACTCCATCTCGTGGCGCGAGAGGCGCCCGGGCTTGAGGGCGAGGATCAGCACGATCAGGCCGAGGATGGCCAGCACGACGCCGGCGACGATGAAGGCGACCGGCATGAGCGCAGTCGGAGCCGCCACGAGGGCGTTCAGGGCCTCGCCGGGACCGACCAGCAGCGGCTGGGCTCCCGCGAGGTGGAGGATGATCTCGACCGCGGCGTACGCCAGCGCGAGCAGCAGCAGCACGACCACGATGAGCATGGCCACGGTGCGCGGGGAGTGGGTCTCGCGGCGCACGACGGTGCGGAGCACGCTATCGCTCATCACAGCACTCGCTTTCGCTGGGGGGCGCTGGCGCCCGTGATGGTCAGGTCGACGCGCGAGACCTCGCGGCCGAACAGCCGGGTCAGACGCGTGCGCAGTTCGCCCTGGGCCGCGCGTGCTGCGTCGAGCACCGGGGTCGCGGCGCGGACGGCCTCGGTGTCGTCGAGGCGGGGGACGGGGAAGGGCGTCGACACGCGCACCACGGCGGAGTCGCGGGACGAGACGATCTCGACGTGGACGTTCTTGGCATCCACGCCGACGATGTCGGCGGCGGCCCGCTCGGCCGTCTTCTGCAGCACGCGGTCGGCGATGTTCACCCGACCGGCGGGGAGGCCGGGGCCGGCAACCGTGGTGCGGTTGCCGACCCCGGGGGAAGCGGTGACGGTGGTCACGATGTGCTCCGACCCTTGAAGGCGTTGACGACGTTGCGGACGTCGATCTCACCCGCGGTCATGCGGGCGACGACCACACCGATCGCCATGAACAGGGCGACGAGGATGAATCCCCAGAAGCCGAAGATCAGGGCGCTGAGGGCCAGCACCAGGCCGGCGAGCGCGCCCTTCGTGCTGACGCTCACTGGACGCGCTTCTCGGACTCGGCGTCGTTGTTCTCGTCGCCCGGGATGTGGACGTCGTTCACGTCGACGTTGACCTCGACGACCTCGAGGCCGACGAGACGGTTGATCGCACCGGCGACGCGGGCGCGCACCTGGTCGGCGACCTCCTGGATGGGGGCGCCGTACTCGACGACGATGGTGACGTCGGCGGCGGCCTGGGTCTCGCCCACCTCGACCTTGACGCCCTGCGTCAGGTCGGTGGCGTTCATGGCGTCGCGGATGGCGCCGAGGGCGCGGGCTCCGCCGCCACCGAGGGCGTACACGCCGGTGACCTCGCGGGCCGCGATGCCGGCGACCTTGGCGACGACGCCTTCGGCGATCGTGGTCTTGCCTTCGGTGTGGGCCTCCGGGCCGCGTCCGCCGAGGGGGCGGTTCACGCGCGACGCCGCCTGGGGGACGTTCTGCGCAGCGGGAGTGGTGGTGGTGTCGGTAGCCATGTCCGTGCCTTTCGATGTCTGGACCCGGTTGCTCCGGGGTGGCGCTTCGGCCTACATGACTAAGACGTAGTGGGTGGGGGAATCGTCACGCCGCGCTTGAAAAATCTCGAAGAATCTGTATTCGACAGAATGGGAAAGGCCGATTCCCGCAGGATTGCGGAGATGAGCGCGGTCCCACCGCCCGATGCGGTGCGCCGCGGAATCGCGCGGAATCGACGGTCTTTCCGCCGCCCGTGGGGCCCGAACGCGGGCGTACGCTCGACCCATGCCCCCCATCTCGCTCGCGGCCAGGTCCTGACGTGGGCCGCCTCACCGCCTCCCGTCGCGTCACGCGTCTCACCCTCGACGGCGTGAACAGGCAGAGACCGGATGCCGTGGCGGTGGAGGAACCGCTCGAGATCCGCGTCGCCGGCACCCCCCTGTCGGTGACCATGCGCACGCCCGGTCACGACGTCGAACTCGCCGCCGGGTTCCTCGTCTCGGAGGGCGTCATCAGCCGTGGCGACCAGTTCTCTCGCGCGATCCACTGCGGGGGGCCCGGGACGGGCGGCGCCGAGGGCAACACCTACAACGTCCTCGACCTGACCCTCGCGCCGGGAGTGGACCTGCCCTCCCCCGACATCGCGCGCTCCTTCTACACGACGAGCTCGTGCGGGGTCTGCGGCACGGCGTCGATCGAGGCCGTCGAGAAGGTGTCGAGCTACGACGTCGCCTCCGACGGCATCCGGGTCTCGGCCCACGACGTCGCCGCCTTCCCCGATCGCCTGCGCGAGCAGCAGAAGACCTTCGACAAGACCGGCGGACTCCACGGCGCGGCGCTCTTCGACGTCGCCACCGGCGAGCTGCTCGTCGCCCGCGAAGACGTGGGACGCCACAACGCGGTCGACAAGGTGGTCGGCTGGGCCCTGCTGAACGACCGTCTGCCGCTGCGCGGTACCGTGCTACAGGTGTCGGGCCGCGTGAGCTTCGAGCTCGTGCAGAAGGCCGTGATGGCCGGCATCCCGATGCTCTCCGCCGTCTCGGCGCCCTCGTCGCTCGCGATCGAGCTCGCCGAGCGCGCGGGTCTCACCCTCGCCGCCTTCGTGCGGGGCAACAGCATGAATCTGTACACGCGGACGGATCGCATCATTGCACCGTCCACAACCCCCGCGACGACCGACCTCGCGAGCGTACGCTGACGACGACCGGATGCCACGAGCCCGGCGCCACGACCATCGGAGGAACTGTTATGGGTGAGTCGTTCGGATTGATGACCGAAGAGCCGCGCCAGGGGGGCCTCGGCCCGCAGGTCGACGGCGACTGGTCGAGCACCGGTGCCTACGAGCACCCGGCCGCCGGCTGGGGCGCCGCCCTCACCGTCGGCAAGGTGCTCTACGAACAGCGCCAGCCGATCGCGGGCACCAAGGCGATGTTCACGATGAACCACCCGAAGAGCGGTTTCGACTGCCCCGGGTGCGCCTGGCCCGACGACAAAGGCGTCACCCTCGACATCTGCGAGAACGGCATCAAGCACGTCACGTGGGAGATGACCCACAAGCGGGTCGGTAAAGAGTTCTTCGCCGAGAACTCCGTGAGCGAGCTGTCGCAGTGGAGCGACTTCGAACTCGAAGACGCCGGTCGCCTCGTCGGCCCGATGGTCTACGACGCCGAGACCGACCACTACGTGCCGATCTCGTGGAACGACGCGTTCCGCATGATCGCGCAGCACCTCACCGCGCTGGAATCCCCCGATCAGGCGGCCTTCTACACGTCGGGGCGCCTCAGCAACGAGGCCTCGTTCCTCTACCAGCTGTTCGCGCGCGAGCTCGGGACGAACAACCTCCCCGACTGCTCGAACATGTGCCACGAGGGCTCGGGTCGTGGGCTCACGGCATCCCTCGCCACCGGCAAGGGCACCGCAGACCTCGAGGACTGGGAGAACGCCGACGCGCTGTTCATCCTCGGCGTCAACGCGGCCTCGAACGCCCCGCGCATGCTCACCAGCCTCGCCGAGGCGATCGACCGGGGCGCTCAGGTCGTGCACGTGAACCCGCTGCGCGAGGTCGCCGGCACCCGCACGATCGTGCCGCACGAGATCGTCGACATGGCGACCTTCCACTCCACCCCGACCAGCACGATGAACCTGCAGGTGCGCCCCGGCGGCGACCTCGCCCTCATCCGCGGCATGGCCAAGGTGGTCTTCGAGGCCTCGGCGACCGACCCCACCGCGATCGATCAGGCGTTCCTCGACCAGTACACGAGCGGGCTCGACGAGTACCGCGCGATGGTCGAGGCGACGACGTGGGCCGAACTCGTCGAGCAGGCGGGTCTGACCGAGACCGAGATCCGCCAGGCCGCGGCGGTCTACCTCGCCTCGGAGCGCTGCGTCATCAGCTGGTGCCTCGGCGTCAGCCAGCACCAGCACGGCGTCGACACCGTGCGCGAGATCGTCAACCTGCTGCTGCTGCGCGGGAACGTGGGTCGGAAGGGCACCGGCCCCTCACCCGTGCGCGGCCACAGCAACGTGCAGGGCAACCGCACCTGCGGCATCAACCACAAGCCCACCGAGGACTGGCTCGAGAAGCTCGACGAGGTCTGCGGCATCACCTCGCCCCGCGAGCCCGGCCTCGACACCGTGCACACGGTCGCGGCGCTGCACCGCGGCGACCTCAAGGTCTTCCTCGGCATGGGCGGCAACTTCGTGCGGGCCGCTCCCGACACCAAGCTCACCGCCGAGGGCATGGGACGCTGCGAGCTGACCGCGCACGTGAGCACGAAGCTCAACCGCAGCCACCTCACCCACGGCAAGGCGGCGCTTATTCTCCCGTGCCTCGGCCGCACCGAGCGCGACGAGCAGGAGTCGGGGCCCCAGTCGATCTCGACCGAGGATGCCATGAGCTCCGTCATGCTCTCGCTCGGCTCTCGCAAGCCCG
The DNA here is from genome assembly GCF_021026215.1 of Microbacterium sp. JC 701. Lineage (NCBI taxonomy): Bacteria > Bacillati > Actinomycetota > Actinomycetes > Micrococcales > Microbacteriaceae > Microbacterium > Microbacterium sp. JC 701. The sequence goes on along the minus strand of NZ_JAJNCV010000001.1, from coordinate 381,804 downwards.
CCTCCCCGCACCTGCTGAGCGAGCCCGAGATCATCGCGCGCATCGCCCGCGCGACCATGCCCGAGTCGGCGACGCCGTGGGAGTGGTACGTCGGCGACTACGACCGCATCCGCGACACGATGGCCAAGGCGCTGCCCGGCTTCGAGGGCTTCAACCAGCTGGTGCGCCAGCCCTACGGCTTCCGCATCCCGCAGCCCGCGCGCGAGCGCGACTTCCAGACGCCGTCGGGCAAGGCCGAGTTCTCGCACGCCGAGCTGCCGAACGTCATCCCCGAAGAGGCCGACGTGCTGGTGCTGCAGACCATGCGCTCGCACGACCAGTGGAACACCACCATCTACTCGGCCGACGACCGCTACCGCGGCGTGCGCAACATCCGCGAGCTCGTCTTCATGAACCGGCGCGACATGAAGGAGCGCGGCATCGCCGAGGGCGACCTCGTCGACATCGTCGCCACTTCGCGCGACGGCTCGGTGCGCAGCGTCACGGCGTTCCGCGCACTGGAGTACGACACCCCGCGCGGCAGCGCCGCCGGGTACTTCCCCGAGATGAACGTGCTGCTCGGCCCCGACGACTACAGCCGTCAGAGCGACCAGCCGCTGATGAAGGACATCCGAGTGCGCATCGCGAAGACGGCCTGACGCCGGGAGGGGTCGAGACCCGCGGAGCCTGCGACCCCTCAGAGATCGAGCTGCCAGAGCGCCTGGGTCGTCGTGACGCGCAGCGCGTCGGCGGCGTCGGCGAGCGCGCGCTCCGCGCCCACGACCTCGCTCATCGAGAAGACGCGCGATCCGACGGCGTCCGCGCCGACGGCCCCGGCGATGACGACCGCCAGCACCCGGTGGCGAGCGGCGACCGAGAGCACGTGCCCCGGCCCCTTGCCCGCGATGCTCGTGGCATCGAAGGCCCCTTCCCCGGTGAGGGCGAGGTCCGACTCGGCGAGCGCCTCGCCCAGCTCGAGCGCCTGCGCGACGCAGGCCGCGCCGTCGACCACCTCGGCGCCGGCCGCGAGCAACGCGCCGGAGAGACCGCCCGCGGCGCCCGACCTCGGCACGACCGAGACGTCGAGCCCGAAGCGCTCGGCCCAGTCCGCGGCATCCGCCCGCAATCTTTCCGTCAGGCGCTCGACGAGTTCGGCGTCGGCGCCCTTCTGGGGGCCGAACACCTCGGCCGCGTGCACGAACGTGGTGGTCGTGTCGGTGAGTACCGTCACCTGGCCGGGGGCGAACGGCACGTGGTCGCCGAGCGCCTCGATCGCCCCGCGGCCGCCGTCGGTCGCCGCGACGCCGCCCGTGCCCACCACGATGCGGATCGACCCCGAGTCGAGCGCGAGCCCGATGAGCTCGCCGACACCCCGCGTCGTCGCACCCCAGGGGTCATTGGCCTCCGCTCCTCCGGCGAGGACGAGTCCGGATGCCGCTGCCGACTCGATCACGGCGGCTCGACCGTCGAGGCGCCAGGCCGCGTGCACGGGTTCGCCGAGCGGTCCGGTCACCTCGTCGTGGACGTTGGCCCCGCCGAGGGCGTCGAGCGTTCCGTCTCCGCCGTCGGCCATCGGCACGATCGCGATCTCCGCGCCGGGCCATCGGTCGCGCACGGCCCGGGCCATGGCATCCGCCGCCTCTCGCGCGGTCAGCGTGCCCTTGAACTTGTCGGGGGCGATGACGATGCGCATGGGCGTCCTCTCAGCGGACTGCTGACGGCGCAGCCCCGTCCATCTTGCCCCGAGCTGTCGCGCAGGCTCAGCGATCCGCACATCGTCAGCCCGGAGGCCGCGAACCCGACCGATTCTCTGCAGATCGCTGAGGTAGCGCTCCGACGCTGCGGGAGACCCCGGGCATGTCGGCGGTCCCAACTAGACTGACTGGCGTCCGGCCCCTGCGATCTTGGAGCTCAGCCGCGTGACCACCCCGAACCCCGCCGCCCGTACCGCTCTTGCGGACACCGTCGACAACGCGATCGCCACGCCCGAGAAAGAGCAGCCCTACGGCGCCCTCGGTCTCAAGAGCGACGAGTACGCGAAGATCCGCGAGATCCTGGGCCGCCGCCCCACCAGCGGCGAGCTCGCGATGTACTCGGTCATGTGGAGCGAGCACTGCTCCTACAAGTCGAGCAAGATCTACCTCCGTCAGTTCGGCCAGAAGGTCAGCGACGAGATGAAGACCCGCCTCATGGTGGGCATGGGTCAGAACGCCGGCGTCGTCGACGTGGGCGACGGCTGGGCGGTCACCTTCAAGGTCGAGTCGCACAACCACCCCAGCTACATCGAGCCCTTCCAGGGCGCGGCCACCGGCGTCGGCGGCATCGTGCGCGACATCATCTCGATGGGCGCGCGCCCGGTCGCGGTCATGGACCAGCTGCGCTTCGGCGCGATCGACCACCCCGACACCCCGCGCGTCGTGCACGGCGTGACCAGCGGCATCTCGTTCTACGGCAACTGCCTGGGCCTGCCGAACATCGGCGGCGAGACCGTGTTCGACGCGGTCTACCAGGGCAACCCGCTCGTCAACGCCCTCGCGGTGGGCGTCATGCGCCACGAAGACATCAAGCTCGCCAACGCCACCGGCGTGGGCAACAAGGTCGTGCTGTTCGGCGCCCGCACGGGTGGCGACGGCATCGGCGGCGCGAGCATCCTGGCATCCGACACCTTCGCCGACGGCGGACCCACCAAGCGCCCCGCGGTGCAGGTGGGCGACCCGTTCGCCGAGAAGGTGCTCATCGAGTGCTGCCTCGAGCTGTACCGCGACGACCTGGTCGAGGCGATCCAAGACCTCGGCGCCGCGGGCATCTCGTGCGCCACGAGCGAGCTCGCCGCCAACGGCGACAGCGGCATGAAGGTCGAGCTGTCGAAGGTGCTGCTGCGCGACCCCTCGCTGACGCCCGAAGAGATCCTCATGTCGGAGTCGCAGGAGCGCATGATGGCGATCGTCGCGCCCGAGAAGCTCGACGCGTTCCTCGCCGTCGTCGGCAAGTGGGACGTCGAGACCAGCGTGCTCGGCGAGGTCACCGGAGACGGCCGCCTCGTCATCGACTGGTACGGCGAGCGCATCGTCGACGTCGACCCCTCGACCGTCGCGGTCGACGGCCCCGTCTACGAGCGCCCGGTCGCGTACCCCACGTGGATCGACGCGCTCAACGACGACAGCGCCGCGAAGCTGGAACGGGCGACGGATGCCGACACCCTCCGCGACCAGTTCACGACCCTCGTCGCGAGCCCCAACCTCGCCGACACCTCGTGGATCACGAACCAGTACGACTACTACGTGCTCGGCAACACGGCGCTGAGCTTCCCCGACGACGCCGGCATGATCCGCGTCGACGAGGAGACCGGTCTCGGCTTCGCGATCGCGACCGACTGCAACGGCCGCTACAACCAGCTCGACCCCTACAACGGCGCGAAGCTCGCCCTCGCCGAGGCGTACCGCAATGTCGCCGTCACGGGTGCCGTGCCCACGGCCGTCACCGACTGCCTCAACTTCGGCAGTCCCGAGAACCCCGAGGTCATGTGGCAGTTCAGCCAGGCCGTCGAGGGCCTGAGCGACGGCTGCCTCGAACTCGGCATCCCGGTCACCGGCGGCAACGTCTCGTTCTACAACCAGACCGGTGACCAGCCGATCCACCCGACCCCCGTCGTGGGCGTCCTGGGCATCATCGACGACGTCGCGGCCCGCATCCCCAGCGGATGGCAGGACGCCGGCGAGAACCTGTACCTGCTCGGCGTCACCGCCGACGAGCTCGACGGCTCGCAGTGGGCGGGCACGATCCACGATCACCTCGGCGGACGCCCGCCGAAGGTCGACCTCGCCATGGAGCGCAAGCTCGCCGAGCTGCTGCAGGCCGCAGGATCCCAGTCGCTGGTCTCGAGCGCGCACGACCTGTCGTCGGGCGGTCTTGCGCAGACCCTCGCCGAGGGCGTCATGCGCTTCGGCGTCGGTGCCCGCGTCTGGATCACCGAGCTCATGGAGCGCGACGGGGTGGATGCCACGGCCGCCCTGTTCAGCGAGTCGACCGGCCGCGTGCTGGTCAGCGTGCCCCGCGAAGAAGACGTGAAGTTCCGCGGACTCTGCGACGGCCGCGGCTACCCGGTGCTGCGCATCGGCGTGACCGACGTCGAGCCCGGCACCGAGGCCACCCTCGAGATCCAGGACGTCCTCACCGTTCCCGTCTCGGAGCTGCGCCGCCTCTCGAACGAGACGCTCCCCGCGGTCTTCGGGCCCACCGTGTCGGAGCCGGTGGCCTGAGCCCCGGGCCCCGGCCCTGCCCCGCACCCCCGCAACGACGAGAGGAGACGCGCGATGACCGATGAAGACGACGACATGACCGTGTTCAGCGACAAGCGTCAGAAGCGCGTCAAGATCACCGCGTGGGTCGTGATCGGCGCGCTCGTGCTCACCGGCGGCGGCGCGACGGTCATCTCGCTGATCCTGGGCTGAGCCCCGCGATCCCCGCGTGAGGGGTCATCTGCTGTCGCCTGGCGAGCGCCTCGGCGACAGAAGATGACCCCTCACGCGTTGCGGCGTTGCGGGTGGCTTGCGGATTCCGGCCTGACGCCCAGCGTGGTGTCGGAGGCCCGTCGTAGCATGGGCACGTGGAACCGCTGATGGCCCTGTTGGTCGACTGGTGGTGGATCGGCCCCGCGGCGGCCGGTGCGGGCACCGTCGGCTGGATCGGCGTGCGCCGCTCACGCCAGCGCGCGCTTCCCGCCGGCACCACGACCACCACCGATCGCGCCGCCCGTGCGTGGGCCTCGCGTCCGCTGGGCAAGTCGGCCGCCCGCCGTCTCGAGCTCGACGCGGCGATGCTCGACCTGCAGACCGCCCGCACGGCGGTCATGCGCGGCCGCGCCGAGATCAAGGTCGCCGACGCCGAGGTCGTGCGCGCGCAGGCCGAGCGCGCGGCATCGCGCGTCTCGAACGACCAGGTGGCTGCCGCCCGGGCACGACTCGCCGACGCGCAGCGCGACCTGCGCGCGGCGATGGCCGAGGTGCGGGCGCGGCGCGCGGGCGTGAAGGCGGCGAAGGCGATGCTCCCGGCGATCCGCTCGGGCAGCGCGCCCCTGCCTGTCGCGCGCTTGCTCGCCGAGCACGACGCGATCCTGATGCGCTGGATGACCTACGAGACCGACCCGGCCCTCGCGATCGACTACCCCCAGATGAGCGACTCCCGCTCTCCCCTGCTCGCCGAGTTCCTGCGCGCGCACGAGCGGGCGCAGTGGCTCCGGCCGGCCTCGGTGCAAACGCGCCTGGCTCCCGCCGACTTCCTCGCTTATCGCGACGCCGTGCGCCGCACCGCCCACGCCTTCGATCGCGCCGAGCGTGCCGCGCGCCGTGGCGGAGAGCAGCCGCGGCTCGAGGCCGACGACGCGTGGGGCCGCATGGCATCCGACCTCGCCGAGACCGCGCAGCGCGCTCTCGCACGGTCGATGGAGTCGGTCGGTCGGGCAGCCGCTCGCAGCTGGAGCGAGCGCGGCGCCAAGCGCGCGCAGAAGAAGACTCCGGATGCCGAGGCCCCCCGGCCGCAAGACGGCTCGGTCTGGCCGCCTCCCGCACGAGACCGGCCGCGTCCGCCCGCTTCCTGAGAGGGGCCGAGAACAGCGGCGTAGCATGGCGCCGTGAATGAGTTCTGGACCTTCGCCGGGCACTACTGGTGGCTCGTGTTCCCCGTCTTCGGGATGACGATGGGCGCCATCAACGCGCGCGTGAAGCATCGCGAGGTCACGGCTCGACGCCGCCACCGCGAGCAGCTCGAACTGCTGAAGGCCCAGGGCGGAGCGATGGCCGTCTCGGCCGCCGGCGGTGCCGGTGCGGCCGCGCCGATCGGTGCGGCATCCGTCGCCTCCAGCGAAAGCACCCAGAAGCGCGTCGTCGCCGCGCAAGACCAGGTGACCCACCGGTGGCTGGAGTACGAACTCGACGCCGCCAAGCTCATCAGCTACCCCGCGATGAGCGACGGGCGCCAGCCGCTCACGGCCGCCTTCCTGCGCGCGAAGAAGGTCGCCGACAACCTGCGTCCCGCCGACGGCGAGATCCTTTCGCCCGAGCAACTCAAGGAGTACCGCGACGCCGTCACCGACTACGAGGTCGCCTTCGAGGTGGCCGAGCGCGACGCCCGCCGCGTGAAGGATGCCGCCTTCACCGCCGATGAGCGCAAACGCCTCGACACCGCGAAGAAGCTGCTCACGGTCGCCACCGACCAAGCCGCGACCCGCAACGAGCGACAGCTCGCCTACCGCCGCGTGCGCGAAGAGCTCGACGGCCTCATCCTGCTGTCCGACGACGCCGTCGACGTGCTCGAGAAGAAGGTCGCGCTCGAGCTCCCCCGCGAGCGCTCGACGCCCCCGGCATCCGGACCCTCGGCCGAGGCCGCGCCCGGCTCCGTCGCCTGAGCGACCGCCGCACGGGGCCTCATCGGGACCGGAGAACCGCCACAGAATCGGACCGTCGGTTCCCCGGCACCCCATGGGCGCACACGCGGGCATGCGGGCCCTGATTTACCAGGTGAATCGGCGCGGAGACAGTCCCTGTCAGCGCGCCCGACGAATGCGCACCGGCCCCCGAGCCGTGGTCACGTCGACCACCTCGCCCTTCTGCGTGACCTCGACCTCGCCGAGCTCGACCAGCGATCGCGCGGCGTCGCGCGCGGACTGCATGAGGTCGCGCCAGTCGTCGCCGCCGACCGCTCGCGCCGCCTCGGAGGGGCAGATGGTCTTGTCGGCGTCGCGCGCGGCGAGCAGTTCGCGGATGGATGCCACGAGGCGGGGATCCGCAGCAGATGACGAGGCCATGTGTCCAGTGTCCCCCCGCGAAAAGGGGCCGGGGCCAGACTGTCCCGGTGATCACCGAGCGCCACGCCCCCGACCTGCCCGGACGCGCCGTCATCGCGCAGCGCTGGAACCGCGCGATCTTCGTGCACTGGCGCATCGATCCGGCGGAGGTCGCCCCCCTGCTGCCCCCGGGGACGCGTCCCGATGTGCACGACGGTTCCGCCTGGGTCGGGCTCGTCCCCTTCGTGCTGAGCGAGTTCCGGTTCCTCCCGCTGCCCCCGGTGCCGTTCGTGGGCTCGTTCACCGAGATCAACGTGCGCACCTATGCCGTCGACGACGAGGGCCGTCGCGGGGTCGTGTTCCGCACGCTCGAGGCCGAGCACCTCGCCCCGGTGCTCGCGGCGCAGGCATTGTTCGGCCTGCCCTACCGCTGGGCGCGCGCGGGGGTGCGCGCCGACGGCGCGCGGATCGAGTACCGCTCGCGGCGCCACGGGGGTCGGCATCCGTCGACCCGGGTGCGGGCGACTCTCGGCACCGAGACGGTCGACACCCCGCTGTCGCGCTTCCTCACCGCGCGGTGGGGGTTCCACGAGCGACACCTCGGCCGCACGATCTGGGCGGCCAACGCGCACGAGCCCTGGCCGCTCGTGACCGCCGAGCTCGAGGCGCTCGACGACGACCTCGTCGCCGACTCCGGCTTCCCCCAGCTGGCGGGACGCACGCCCGACTCGGTGCTGGCCATGCCCGCCGGCCACCCCGGTTTCATCACGCGTTTCACGGGGGCGCACGCGATCGCCTGAGGCGAGGACTGGCAAAAGTCTTTCACCCGCCTGCGGGTCAACTTCATCTACCCACCCCAGTGACGGGATGTATACGTTCGAGATGGAAGAAACAGCGACTACAGGCGCTGACACTCCCCTGATATGGAAGGAATGTCATGCCCACCCTCAAGCACACAACACTCGGGATCGTCGTCGCTCTGGCGTTCGTCGCCTTCGCCCCTCATCCCGCCCTTGCCGCTGAAACCGCATCGTCAACTCCGCAGGAGACCTTCAACGAGTTCGTTGACGACCTCGCGCTTGCCCCCGCCGGGAAAGAGGAGATTGAGAACTATTTCGCGTCCCTGCCCAAGGCAACGCAGGAAGCAGCAGCAGCAGACCCCTCGACACTCTTCACCTACCCGGAGCCGAGCTCGACTGTGAGCCAAGTCTCGACTACGTCCTCGGACGAGCATCGGGTTTCCCTGTTCTCGGGCCCGGCTGTCCGAACTCTCCAGGTGATCAACCGGCAGGACGTCGAGATCGCCGGCGTCACGCTGATCACATTCAGTCTGAGCTACACCTACGAGGCGCGCGGTGGCTCTGTCACAAGAAACATCGCGTGCAACGGAGCGGCCTCAGGCGTGATCAGCGCATCGTCCTCTCCTTCGACTTGGATCTCGCAAGGCCGAGGAACATGCGAGATTCGCACGAAGGCGAGCGTCTTCGTGAAGGGGGTGCCCTTCCAGTTCACCAAGGTGCACTCGGTCACCACGCAAGCCGGCAATCCCGCCCGGGTCGACGGCAGAATCTACACGGCATGACAGCACAGAGCCGCGCTAGCGTGACCCGTTTGCGCTGGTGGCCAGTAGGCCTGACTGCCGTCGCGATGGTCGCACTGGTTGCTCCACTGCCCACCGGCTGGAACGGTCTTCTCCAAATGGCGGCCGTCGTCCTCGCTGTCGTGGCCCTCTGCGTCGCTCGCGATCGAACGACGCGTGTGATCGCGGCGGCCGTCATCGTCGTCGTCGGGGCCGTGATCTGCGTCCACCTGACGAGCTACGTCGCCGCTGCGCAGTTCGAAGGCACGTTCTCCGACGACGCCGTCCTCGTCGAGTGAACACCGGTTGACGCCGATGGCCCCCTCCGTGTCAGGAGGGGGCCATCGCGCTTCGGGCGGAACGCGTCAGTCGCGCTGCGTCGAGAACGCCTCGGGGTACTTCTCGAGCCAGGCGTCGACGGCCTCGGCCTCACGGCCCTCGCCGTACTCGTTCACCACGAGGTCTTCGAGCGCGCCGTACTGCTCGTCGTCGAGCTGGATGCCCTCGATGAGCTCAGCGGCATCCGGGTACTTCTCCGCGAAGCCCGACGTGCCGAGGAAGTGCAGCGCCTCGGGGTCGCCCATCAGGCCCTGGGGGTCTTCGAGGTCTTTCACGTCGTAGGCGTCGTTGGCCCAGAACGGACGCCACAGCGTGACGGCGATGTCGTTCTGCGCCGAGATGGCGTTGTCGAGCTCGGTGAGCATCGCCGCGGTCGACGAGGTGACGAGTTCGAAATCGCCGTCGAGGCCATAGCCGGGCAGCATGGTCTCCTGCGTCTGCTTCGTCAGGCCCGCGCCCGGCTCGATGCCGTAGATGCGGCCGTCGAAGCGGGCCGCGTTGGCCTTGAGCTCCTCGATCGAGTCGATGTCGACGTAGCTGGGCACCGCGATCGTGAGCTTTGCGTTGTCGTAGTACGCGCCGAGGTCTTCGATCTTGTCGCCGTAGCGGTCCATGTACGACGTGTGCGTGAGCTCGGGCCACGCCGAGGGGTAGATGTCGACGTCGCCCTGGGCGAGACCGGTGTACAGGGGGCCGGCCTCGGTGAGCGTCTGCATCTCGACGTCGTAGCCGAGCTTGCCGAGCTGGTCCTCGAGCAGGTACGCCGTGCTCAGACCGTCGGTCCACGAGGGCAGGAAGCCGAGCGTGATCGTGCCCTTCTCGCCGCCGCCGCCGGTGCCGCCTTCGGCCTGGTTTCCGCTGGCGCAGCCTGCGAGGGCGAGGGCGCCCACGGCGCCGAGGGCGAGGGCTGAGGTGAGGTGTCGCGTGTTCATTGCTGTGTTCTCTTCCGTTTCGTATGTGATTCCGTGGGTGCCTTCCCGCGTGAGGGGTCGATTCCTGTCGCCTATCGCGTGCCGAAGCGACAGAAGATGACCCCTCGCGCGGAGAAGAAGGGGGCGGATGCCGGAGCTCAGCGCCCGGCCGACACCGGGGTGCGGCGGGTCGGCGTCTGGTCGCGCTCGATGGAGTCAGCGGCATCCGGAGTCGAGGCCGCGGACGTCGCGTCAGCCGCGCGCGCGGCACGGCGACGGCCCAGCACGCCGAGCAGCGATCCGGTGTTGTCGGCGCGGTTGCCGAGCGCGGCGGTGAGGCGGTCGAGGTAGACCGCGAGCACGACGACGCTGAGGCCGGCTTCGACGCCCTTGGGCAGGTTGACCGTCGAAATCGACTCGACGACTTCCTTGCCGAGGCCGTCGGCTCCGACGATGCCGGCGACGACCGCCATCGACAGCGCGAGCATGATGACCTGGTTGATGCCGGCCATGATCGTGGGCATCGCGAGCGGCAGCTGGATGCCGCGCAGGATCTGGCCCGGTGTCGCACCGAACGCGTGACCGGCCTCGACGGTCTCGGAGTCGACGCCCCGGATGCCGAGCTCGGTCAGACGCACGCCCGGGGGCAGCGCGAAGATCACCGTCGACACGACGCCGGGCACGACGCCGATGCTGAAGAACGTGATGGCGGGGATGAGGTAGACGAAGGCGGGCATCGTCTGCATGAAGTCGAGGATCGGCTTCAGCACTGCCCGCACCGTGGAGTTTCGCGCCGACCAAATGCCGAGCGGCACCGAGATCGCCACGGCGACGACCGTCGCGACGAGCACGAGGGCGAGGGTCTGCATCGCGGTGACCCACTGGCCCATCGCGAGGATCAGCGCGAAGCCGATCACGGTGCCGAGCGCGAGCTTCCACGAGCGCAGAAGCCAGGCGAGCAGAGCCGCCACGACGATGACGACGACGATGGGGGCGGCGAGCAGCATGTCGCTGAGACCGCCGACGAGGAAGCGCACCACGAGGGCGATCACGTCGAACAGGCCGGAGAGGTTGTCGCGGAGCCAGTCGACTCCGGAGTCGACCCAGACGCCGACGGGAATGCGGAAGCCGTTCATCGGGCGACCTCCTGGTTCTCGAGCGACGTGGCATCCGGCGCATCGAGCACCGCGTCGATCTCGGCGGAGGGCAGGGGCTGGGGCAGCACGGTGAGCTCCTCGGTCGAGGTGGGTCCGGGGCCGAGCGCGGCGAGCAGCGTCACGCGCGGGATGACGCCGCTCAGACGGCCCTCGGTGTCGAGCACGGCCAGCGGGAGCGGCGACTCGACCGAGGGGACGAACAGGTTCATCAGCACCTCGTCTTCGTGCACGCTCTGCGGCAGCGGCTTGAGCTTCGACAGCAGCGAGCTCTCGCCGGCACGCACGAGCTTCATGGCGTCGCGGTCGGTGATGATGCCGAGCGGCTTGCGGTCGCGGTCGGTGACGTAGACGGCCGACATGTAGGCGTCGCGCATCTGGCGCAGCGCCGTGCGCGGGCCGGCCGAGGCCTCGACGCGCGGACGCGGACGCTCCATGACGTTGCCCGCGGTGAGCACGCGGGCACGGTCGACGTCTTGCACGAACTGCTCGACGTAGTCATTGGCGGGGTCGGTGAGGATGTCTTCGGGCGTGCCGATCTGCACGATGCGCCCGTCGCGCATGACGGCGATGCGGTCGCCGAGGAACATGGCCTCGTTGAGGTCGTGGGTGATGAAGACGATCGTCTTCTTCAGCGTGCGCTGCAGCTCGAGCAACTGCTCCTGCATCTCGCGACGGATCAGGGGGTCGAGGGCGCTGAACGCCTCGTCCATCAGGAGCACGTCGGTGTCGGCGGCGAGGGCGCGGGCGATGCCGACGCGCTGCTGCATTCCGCCCGACAGCGCCGAGGGGAGCTTGTCGCCCCAGCCCTCGAGGCCCACGAGGGCGAGGATCTCGTTCGCCTTCGCGAGCCGCTCGGCCTTGTCGACGCCGCGCAGTTCGAGCGGGTAGGCGACGTTGGCCGCGACCGTCCGGTGCGGGAGGAGCGCGAAGTGCTGGAAGACCATCGCGAGACGGTCGCGGCGCAGCGAGCGCAGACGCGACGAGCTCACGCCGGTGAGGGCGTCGCCCTGCACCTCGACGGTTCCCGCGGTGGCCTCGTGCAGGCCGTTCAGCATGCGGATGATCGTGGACTTGCCGGAGCCGGACAGGCCCATGATGACGAAGATCTCGCCGGGCTGGACCTCGAAGCTCGCGTCGATCACGGCGGCGGTCCCCTGCTCGGAGACCTCGCTGCGCGAGGAACCGGCGCGAAGTTTCTCGACGGCGGCCTGAGGAGCGCGGCCGAAGACCTTGAACAGGTTCTTCGCCGCAAGGGCGGGTGTCGATAGGGCAGGCGGGTGGGTCACTGTGTGCACCTCAGCGGCCTTCGGGTGGCCGCAGCGGTCACGCCCGGGTGGCAGCCGTCTGCGCTCTCCGGGGGGAGGAGCGCGTCAGCGCCGGACATCGGATCCGGCGCCCAGGCCGCCGACCGTACGCTCACCGGTTCGACTCCCCCGAGTCGTCACCGGCGACCGCGGACTGGTCGGGTGGGCGGCCCCGTCAAGGGCCTCCACCAAGGTTTCACGCCCATGGATCGCCTGGCAAATCGCCGGTCGGCTTGAGATCCCGGATGCCGTGTGGCACGCGCGCACGTGTGAATCGGTGCGGTCCGGTGGTGGGGGTCGACCGTCGCTGCTCGAGGCCCGGGCGTGTCGCGACGCCTCTTGCGCGAAGGCTCGGGGATGTGGCATCCGGAACCTTCCGCGCCCGGCGGCAGGGCCAAACCGGGCGGGGCGTCAGTCGGCGGCGGGCTGCTCCGCGGCCGAGCGGTGGTGGCGGATGACCTCGGCGACGACGAAGTTGAACCACTTCTCGGCGAAGACCGGATCGAGGTCGGCGTCTTCGGCCAGACGCATCAGCCGAGCGATCTGCTGCTCTTCGCGGGCGGGGTCGGATGCCGGCATGCCGTGCTTCGCCTTGAGCACCCCGACCTGCTTGGTGCAGCGGAAGCGCTCGGCCAGCAAGAAGATCAACGCGGCGTCGATGTTGTCGATGCTGCCCCGCAGCCCCTGCAGGATGGTCGAAGCGTCGGCGTCGGTCATGTGGCCTCCCAGATCGCTCCGACCCTACCGCGCCGCGCGCGCCCCCGAGCGCGGCTCCCAGGGAGTCCTACAGTGGCACCATGAGCCGATCGACGCGCCCCGACCCCACCGCCGAAGGCGCGGACGCCGGGGCGTCCACCTCGCGCGACCGACCGATGTGGTCGGCGCTGTCACGGCCCTATGCGGCGGGGTTCTTCCTCACGCTCGGCGGTCTGACCGCCCTTCTTCTCGCCCTGGCTCTGGGCAAGCTCTCGACGGTGCTGATCTATATCGCGATCGCGCTGTTCGTGGCCCTCGCGCTCGACCCCCTGGTGCGCCTCCTCGTGCGCCGCGGGCTCTCGCGCGCGTGGTCGATCGTCATCGTGTTCGGCGGCCTGGCCGTCATCCTCGCGGGGGCGCTCTGGCTGCTGATCCCGCCGGTCGTGCGGCAGGTCGAGCAGTTCGTCGGTGACATCCCCTCGTTCGTGAACGACCTGATCGACAGCGAGGCCGTGCGCTGGGTCGAGACCAACTTCGGCGACAGCCTCGGCGACATCCTCAAAGAGATCCAGAACTTCGCCACGAACCCGTCGAACATCGCCGCGATCGGCGGCGGCCTCCTGCAGGTCGGCATCGGGATCGGCGAGTTCATCTCGGGCGCGATCATCGTGCTGGTCCTGAGCCTGTACTTCCTCGCCTCGCTGCCGAAGATGAAGAACAGCCTCGTGCGCCTCAGCCCCGCTCGAAGCCGCGAGACCGTCGCCGACATGACGGGGCAGATCACCGACTCGGTCGGTGGCTACCTCGCCGGCATGGTCGTGCTGGCCCTGTGCAACGCGGTGTTCGCGTTCATCGTGTTGACGATCCTGCAGCAGCCGTTCGCCGCCCTGCTCGCAGCGCTCGCCTTCGGCATCACGCTGATCCCCCTCGTCGGCTCCGTGCTCTTCTGGGCGACGGCGACGCTGTTCACCCTGCTGGTGAGCCCGACGGCCGGTCTGTGGTTCGCGGTCATCTATCTCGCGTACATGCAGGTTGAGGCATACATCCTCACGCCCCGCGTGATGAACCGCACGATCTCGATCCCCGGCGCGCTCGTCGTCATCGGCGCACTCGTCGGAGGCACGCTACTCGGCCTGCTCGGTGCCCTCGTCGCGATCCCGGTGACGGCCTCGGTTCTGCTGATCATCAAGCAGATCGTCATCCCCCGCCAGGACGCGAAGAAGTAGCCCGCGCGCGACGGCTCAGCGCCGGGGCAGCAGCCGCGTCGGCGACGGCGACGGCGTGCGGTGGCGCACGCGACCGGGCACCCCGGTGCGGGCGTCGAGCGGGAGCGAGACGATCTCGTCGGCGAGCTGACCCGCGACGAGCAGCATGTCGTCGACGACCACGTGGTGTCGGGGCCAGTGCGTGCCGGTTTCGGCGAGCGCGAGCAGCTGCAGGGCCTCGCCGCCGCCGCGCACCGACAGGACGCCGACGGTGTCGCTGCCGCGCACACCGGCGTAGAGCGTCGTTCCGTCGCGGCCCATGCTGAGCTCCGCGGCGGTGTCGGTCTCGAGCGAACCGAGCAGCGGCTCCCCCGACACGACGCTCCAGCGTCCCTCGCGGTCGGCACCCAGCACGAAGACCTCGCGGCTCAGCTCGGTCACGACGTAGAAAAAGCCCGACGGATGCCACAGACCGTGTCGTGGTCCGCTGCCTTTCGGCAGCACGACCTCTTGCACCAGACGCAGGCCCTGGGCGCCGGAGCGCCAGAACCGCACGAGGTCGAGACCCATGTCGGTGGTGGCGATGAGGCCGCCCGGCAGGAACGTGGCCTGGTGGGCCCGCGAGACGCGCTCCCCCGCGAGAGCCTCTTCCGACTCGGCATCCGTCTCGGGCGCGTCGTCGTAGCCGGGCACGAGGTGCGAGAACTCCTCGCCGACCGCTTCGCGCACCGCGCGCGCGGCCGCGGCCAGATCGGGCACGACCGCGCCCGAGACACGTGCGCCCGTCGAGAGGGTCGGCCCCTCGGTCGACGAGCCGTACGGGTCGACCGCCTCGGCGGCGATCTGCGGGCGGGACGGTCGCCCGGCGGGGTCGAGGTCGATGCGCACGATGCGTCCGTCGCCCCAGCAGCTCGCGATCAGCAATGACGCGTCGGGAGAGACGGCGACGTGACACACCGCGGCACCCGCGTCGACGGGCGCGCCGACCGCCGCGAGCCGCGTCTCGGACGTCCGCCGGTAGGCCTGCACCGTGCCGTCGGACTCGAGGGCCGCATAGAGAAGGTCGTGCGTCGGGTGCGTCACGATCCACGACGGCGAGCCGGGCGCGGCCACGGCCGTGCTGACCATGCCCAGCGGGCCACCGGCACTCTGCGCGTCGGCCTCGCCCGCCTGCAGGATGCCGATGCCCTCGGCCGAGCCCGCGTCGGAGGCGTACGCGCCGACCCAGAAACGCATCAGTCGATGAGGTCGTGGCGCACGATCACCTGGTCGCGGGCGGGGCCCACGCCGATGACCGAGATGCGGGTACCGCTCATCTTCTCGAGCGCCAGCACGTAGTCCTGAGCGGTCTGCGGCAGGTCTTCGAACGTGCGGGCCGACGAGATGTCTTCGCTCCAGCCGGGGAAGTTCTCGAGGATCGGCTTCGCGTGATGGAAGTCGGTCTGGTTGACCGGGAGGTCGTCGTACCGAACGCCGTCGACGTCGTAGGCCACGCACACGGGGATCTGCTCGAGACCGCCGAGGATGTCGAGCTTGGTCAGCACGAGGTCGGTGATGCCGTTGATGCGCGTCGCGTAGCGCGTGATGGGCGCGTCATACCAGCCGACGCGGCGCGGGCGCCCGGTGGTCGTGCCGAACTCGAACCCGCGCGAGCGCAGCCAGTCGCCGCTCTCGTCGAACAGCTCGGTCGGGAAGGGGCCGGAGCCGACACGCGTCGTGTAGGCCTTGACGATGCCCACGATGCGGTCGAGGCGGTTCGGGCCGACGCCCGAGCCTGTCGAGGCGCCACCGGCGGTCGCCGACGACGAGGTCACGAACGGGTAGGTGCCGTGGTCGATGTCGAGCATGGTGGCCTGGCCGCCCTCGAACACCACCACGTCGCCCGCCTCGAGCGCGTCGTTGAGCAGCAGCGACGTGTCGGCGACCATGGGGCGCACGCGCTCGGCGTACGAGAGCAGGTCGTCGACGACCTCGTCGGCCGTGATCGAGCGGCGGTTGAAGATCTTCACCAGCAGGTGGTTCTTCTGGTCGAGGGCGCCCTCGACCTTTTGACGAAGGATGTTCTCGTCGAAGAGGTCTTGCACGCGGATGCCGACGCGGTTGATCTTGTCGGCGTAGGCCGGACCGATGCCGCGACCGGTGGTGCCGATCATGCGCTTGCCGAGGAAGCGCTCGGTGACCTTGTCGAGCGTGCGGTGGTACTGCGTGATGATGTGCGCGTTGGCGCTGATCTTCAGGCGGCTCGTGTCGAGGCCGCGCGCATTGAGCGCCTCGAGCTCGTTGAAGAGCACCTCGAGGTCGACGACGACGCCGTTGCCGATCACGGGGTTGACGCCCGGAGACAGGATGCCGCTGGGCAGCAGGTGGAGCGCATACTTCTCGTCGCCGATGACGACGGTGTGCCCGGCGTTGTTGCCGCCGTTGAACTTCACCACCCAGTCGGTGCGCTCACCGAGCAGGTCGGTGGCCTTGCCCTTGCCTTCGTCGCCCCACTGGACGCCGACGATCACGATTCCGGGCATGTGCGCTCCTCGCGTCTGATTCCGGCGGTACACCCCATCCTATCGAGCGGGTCCGACACGGCCTGTGCGCGCGGTCGCTCGCGGTAGACCCGAGGAGATCGTAAGACTTAAGCATCATACGTAGTATGATTTTGCCGATCCACCGCTCGCGCTTTCCGCGCAGGACGAAGGAGGACCCCGATGACGCGGCCGACCGACCTCCCCCGTACCGACGCCGTCACACCGACGCGCGCTCCGCTCGAGACCACGCGCGACGACCGCGGTGGCATCGAGGCAATCGTCTTTCCTCTCGCGTCCCGGCTGCTCGAGCGGACCGGGCGCCCACATCGACGGCCTTGTCGCGGGGTCGCGCACGCTCCGGCGACGCTCGCCGCGGCGACATCGTCGTGATGATGCCGCCCCCACCGGACCCGAGTCCTTTTCATCTGACAACCCAAGGAGAAGCCATGCGCGCAGCCGCGTACACCGGAGACGGAGTCGTCTCCGTCACCGACGCCACCCCGACCGATCCCGGACCCGACGACGTCGTCATCGACGTCGCCTATGTGGGGGTGTGCGGCACCGATCTGCACATCATCCACGGCTCGATGGACGCCCGCGTCTCGCGACCGCTCGTCTTCGGTCACGAGATGAGCGGCACGATCCGCGCGCTCGGGACCGACGTCACGGGGTGGAACGTCGGCGACAGCGTGACCGTGATGCCCCTGGACTGGGACGGCACCTGCCCCGCGTGCCGCAACGGCAACCAGCACATCTGCCAGAACCTGGACTTCATCGGCATCGACTCCCCCGGCGCCCTCCAGCAGACCTGGACCGTGCCGGCATCCACTCTCGTCCCGCTTCCGGCGAGCCTGTCGCTGCGCACCGCGGCCATCATCGAGCCCGTCGCCGTGGCCGTGCACGACGTGCGCCGCTCCGAGCTGCGTGCGGGCGATCGCGCGGTCATCATCGGCGGGGGTCCGATCGGCGTGCTCATCGCCTCGGTCGCCCGCCAGGCCGGGGCCGAGATCGTGGTGCTCGAGCTGGATCCCGCCCGTCGCCTGATGATCGAACAGCTGGGCTTCACCACGGTCGACCCGAGCGCCACGGACGCCACGGCATGGGTCGAGGAATGGACCGGCGGCGCCGGGGCCGACGTCGTCTTCGAGGTGTCGGGGGCCGCCGCCGCGGTGCGCTCGGCGACCACCTTCGCGCGCGTGCGCGGCACGATCGTCATCGTGGCGATCCACCCGACGCCGCGCGAAATCGACCTGCAGCGCGTCTTCTGGCGCGAGCTCCGCCTCCTCGGCGCGCGCGTCTATCAGCGCATCGACTTCGAGCGCGCCATCGAACTCCTGGACTCGGATGCCATCGACGCCGAGGCGGTCATCACCTCGGTGTACCCGTTGACCGGTGTCACCGACGCCCTGGCCGAGTTGCAGAGCGGGCGCGCCCTGAAGGTCCTCATCGACGTGCAGGCCGACGCATGAGCGCCTCGCCGTTCGACCTGTCGGGTCGCACCGCCGTCGTCACCGGCGCTTCCCGGGGCATCGGCCTGGGCATGGCCGACGCCCTGGCCGCGGCCGGGGCCGACGTGATCGCCGTCGCATCCCGCCCCCTGCCCGAGGGCAGCGCCGTCGAGCAGGCCGTCACCGCGCACGGCCGCCGCTTCACGGCCCGCCACGCCGACTTCTCGGACGTCGACGCCGTGGTCGCCCTCGGCGAGGAGCTCTCCGGTCTCGACATCGACATCCTCGTGAACAACGCCGGCACGATCGAACGCGCCGCGGCGGCCGAACATCCTCTCGACGCGTGGCGACGTGTCATCGACGTCGACCTCACCAGCCACTTCGCGCTCACGCAGAAGCTCGCAGGCCCCATGCTCGACCGCGGCGACGGGCGTGTCATCTTCACCGCGAGCCTGCTGAGCTTCCAGGGCGGCATCACCGTCCCCGGGTACGCGGCCGCGAAGTCGGGCATCGCCGGCCTCACGCGCGCGCTGAGCAACGAGTGGGTCGGTCGCGGGGTCACCGTGAACGCCATCGCGCCGGGCTACATCGCCACCGACAACACGCAGGCGCTGCAGGACGACCCCGACCGTTCGCGCAGCATCCTCGAGCGCATCCCGGCCGGGCGGTGGGGTCGTGCCGACGACCTGGGCGGGGCCACGGTCTTCCTCGCGTCGGCCGCGGCGGCCTACGTGTCGGGCATCGTCCTCGCCGTCGACGGCGGATGGCTCGCTCGATGACGTCGGTGCTCGACGGTGTGCAGATCGTCACGGTCCTCACCGCCCCCTCCGTCTCGGCCGCGCTCGTCGCCGGGCACGCCCTCGAGCGCGCGGGGATCACCTGCGTCGAGGTCACTCTCCGCACGGATGCGGGAAGGGATGCCGTCGCCGCCCTGTCCCGCGAGACCGGTCTGATCGTCGGCGCGGGCACGGTGCTCACTGCCGCGGAGGTTGCTGCGGTGTCGGCCGCGGGAGCGCGTTTCGTGGTGAGCCCCGGGCTCGACGAGGAGGTCGTCGAAGCGACGAGGGCGGCGGGCCTGGCATCGCTGCCCGGGGTCGCCACGGCCACCGAGCTCCAGCGAGCGCTGCGAATGGGAATCGACACCGTCAAGTTCTTCCCGGCCGATCGTCTGGGCGGCCTCGACACGATTCGCGCCCTCGCGGCCCCCTTCCCCCGCGTGCGATTCGTCCCCAGCGGTGGAATCGGCGACGGCAATGCGGCGGAGTACCTCCGGCATCCCTCCATCGCCGCCGTCAGCGGTTCGTGGGTCGCTCCCCCGTTGGCGGTGGCCGCGGAAGACGCGGGGGCGATCGAGAAGGCCGCGTCCGCCGCCGTCTCCGCGCTCGTGGCGACGGAGATCACTGCGCCGCGCCGCGCCGGGTAGGGCTCAGAGTCCGTAGACGCGCGCCGCCGTTGCACCGAGCACGGCGGCGCGCTCGTCTTCGCCGAGCGAAGAGATCGCGTCGGCGATCGCGCTCCAGGCGCGCTCGTAGCCGCCCGCGAGGATGACGACCGGCCAGTCCCCGCCGTACATCAGCCGGTTCGGGCCGAAGACATCGAGCGCGTCGTCGATGAACGGCGCCACCTGGGCGGGTGTCCATGCATCGAGCGGCCCCACCGACGACGACAGACCCGAGAGCTTGGCGACGCTCCGCTCGTCGGCGGCGACATCAGCGAGGGCCGCCCGCCACTCCCGTCGCTCCTGGGCGCACCCACCCACCGGCGGCTTGCCGAGGTGGTCGAGCACGATCCGGAGGTCCGCGACACGATCACGGAGCCGGACGATGTCGGAGATCTCGTCGTGCGCCGACGTGACGACGTCGAGGGCCAGACCCGCGCGCGCGACCTGTGCGACGTTCTCGACCTGGTGATCGCCGAGGATCCACCCGCGTGTGCCCTTCACGTGCATGAGGTTGCGCAGGCCCACGATCGCGGGCTGCCGGCGCAATGCCCCGAGCTGCTCGGCGAAGGCGTCCGGCCGAGCCCCCAGGTCGGCCCACCCCACGACTCCGCGCACGCGCGAGTCGCGGCGCGCCTGGTCGAGCATGTTGTCGGTGTCGGCCGCCGTGTCGGCGGCTTGGACGAGCACGACGCCGCCGATGCCGTGCGCATCGAGGGTCGGCCCCAGGTCCGCGACCGCCATCGTGCGATGGATCTGCGGCACCGAGGCATCCGGCCAGTCGTAGGGGACGCGTTCGAGATCCCAGACGTGGACGTGGGAGTCGATGATCATCGTTCGGCGGCCTCGGTCGCAGCGGCGAGCGCGGCGGCCCGTGCGTCCAAGCGCTCCCAGAGTTCCCCGGGGATCTCGGCCTCGACCCGGTCGACCCCGCTGACGATGTGATCGACGGTCCTGGCCCCGAGGACGACGGAGCGCACGGCGGGGTGGCGCAGCGCGAACTGCACGGCCGCGTCGGGGAGGGTGACGCCGTACTCGCGGCACAGGTCCGCCATGTCGCGCGCTCCGTCGATGAGCGCCTGCGGCGCCTGCGCGTAGTTGAAGCGCGCGTCCTCCGGGACGACCGCGGAGCTGAGCAGGCCGGAGTTGTACACGCCGGCGGCCACCACGGCGACGTCGTGCTCCAGAGCCAACGGGAGAAGCTCGCGTTCCGCGGTGCGGTCGAGAAGCGTGTAGCGCCCCGCGATCATCACGATGTCGATGTCACACTGCCGGATGAATGCGGCGGGCATCTCGGCCTGGTTCATCCCGACACCGATCGCACCGACGACGCCCTCGTCGCGCAGTTCCCGGAGGGCCTCGATGCCCGTGGTGGACGCGGACTCCCAGTGCTGGTCGGGGTCGTGGAGGTAGGCGATGTCGATCCGGTCGACACCGAGCCGCTCGAGACTCTCGTCGATCGATCGCCGGATTCCGTCGCGGCTGAAGTCCCACACGCGCTTCGTCGCCGCGGGGACGATGAAGCCGTCATCGTCGAGCTCGCCCCGCCTGGCGGGGTTGTCGACCAGCAGCCGACCGGCCTTGGTCGACAAGACGTACTCGTCGCGGGGCCGGTTCCGCAGGGCGGCGCCCATACGTCTCTCCGAGAGCCCCAGCCCATAGTGCGGAGCGGTGTCGAAGTACCGGATGCCGCGCTCCCACGCCGCGTCGACGGCTGCGACCGTCTCTTCGTCGGTGGTCTCGCGGAAGAGGTTGCCGAACTGCGCTCCCCCCACGCCGAGAGGGGTCAAAGGCAGGCGCGAGAGACGGGTCGCGGTCATGGAAACTCCCTTGTTCGATAAAATCATACGTAGTATGTCTGTTATGGCAAAGGTGCAGCGCAGCGGTTCGGTGATCGGTCTTCGCGAGTCGGCGATCGAGGAGTACGAAAGGCATCACCGAGAGGTGTGGCCCGAGGTCCTCGCCGCGATCTCGGCCGCCGGCATCCGGAACTACTCCATCTACCGATACGGCACCCTGCTGTTCTCGTACTGGGAATACGAGGGAGACAATTACGAGGGCGACCTCGCGGCGATCGATCGGGTTCCCGCGTGCGTGCGCTGGAACGACCTGATGGCGACGCTCCAGGTTCCCGTCGACGGAGCGCGGCCTCGAGCGTGGCTTCCGGTACCCGAGGTCTTCCACCTCGACTGACTCAGGGGTGGAGGTGGTGATCGCCGTCGGGCAGTCGGCGGCGACGCCACGAGCCGAGGATGTGCTCCTCCATCGCGACTCGAGCGGCGGTGGCGTCTCCCGCCTCCATGGCGGCGAAGACCCGCTCGTGCTCCGTCAGCGTGCGCTCGACGGCATCCTCGGGGTTGTTCCCCTCCCAGCGGAGCGACTGCCGGGGCCGCACGAAGAACGAACGCGCGATGGTCGCCGCGATGCGGTTCCGGCTGGCGGACATCGTGGCGAGATGGAAGTCCTTGTCGGCCTCGAGGAAAGCCGGGTTGTCGTCCTGCAACCGACGCATGTCTTCGAGGTGACCGCGGATCACGAGCAGGGAATCCGCGTTCCCGCTGCTGGCGACTTCGCTCGCCATCACGCCCTCGAGGGCCGCCCGCACCACGCTCACCTCGTCGAGCACGCCCAGGGATTCGTCGTGCCGCACCAGCGCGTCGAAAACATCGGGGTCGAGGACGTTCCAGTCGTTGAAGTGACGCACCTGGGTGCCGCGACCCTGAGCCACGACGACCAGCCCCTTCTCCTGAATGCGCTTGATGCACTCGCGGATGACCGTGCGGCTGACGCCGAATTCGTCGCAGAGCGCTTGCTCGGGGGGAAGGAACTCGCCCACCGCCACCGTGCCAGTGACGATCATCTCGACCATCTCTTCGAGCACACGCACGCCGATGCGGTCGATCTGGCCCCGCTTCGGATTCGCGAGCTGCGCATCGAAGGGGGCGGAGGGCATGATGAGCACTTTACTCCGGCGCCGTCTCCCGGGGCGGGAGGCGCACACCCAGTTCCAGCCCCGCTCGACTGCTGCGCACGTGCGGCCCACCGGCCCCGCCCCACACGAAATTCGTCGTCCCGTCGAGGACCGACGAGTCCAGCACGACACCGCCACCGGGCTGGTCCCCCAGGACCAGACCGCCCTCGGCGATCTCGAAGTCGACGCTCACGCCGTCCGGAACCCGCGGCGACGTCACCTCGGTGAGGAGATGGTTCGGCAGAGCCGTCGCGACGTTCGCCACCGCGTAGTTGGACGTCATCCCGATGGGGCTCACCGGCAGATCACGCGCGTGGGCGGCGATCGCCACACGCAGTGCGTGCGTGACGCCCCACACCGCGGAGGACTGGACGATGTCGACCGCCTGCGCGTCGAAGAGCTGCCGATACTGCTCGAGCCCGGTGAGATTCTCGCCGGTCGCCACCGCCGGGGCGATGGTGTCGCGCAGACGACGCAGGCCCTGGGCATCCCACCGACGCAACGGCTCCTCGATCCACGAGAGCTCGACGGTCTCTTCGAGGTGCCGGATGTACCGCACGGCCTGCGGCAGGTTCCACGACTCGTTCGCGTCGAGCATGAGCAGCGGCTCATCGGTCGTTCGCCCCAGGATGTCGCGCACGAGGGCGAGACGGTCGGCGTCGTGCGCGACATCGCGCCCGCCTTTGAGCTTCGCGGACGTGAAGCCGCGCTCGCTCATGTCGAGGTAGTAGGCGTCGAGCCCCTCTGCGTTCAGGGCGATGTCCAGCCCCGAGGCGTACCCCGGAACGAAACGGTCGCGCCCGCCCAACAGACGCCAGAGAGGCTGGCCGGCCGCCTTCGCCTTGATGTCCCAGAAGGCCGAGTCGAGCGCGCCGATACCGCCGAAGACCGCCCCACCGTGACCGTTCTTGAACATGCGCGAGATCATCCGGTCGTACAGCGACGACGTCGCACGAGGATCTTCGCCCTCGACGGCCTCGAAGAGCTGGGGGATGCCGTCGTGCATACCCATTCCGATGCCCTCGATGCCTTCGTCGGTCTCGACGACGACGATCGGCAGAGCCGTCCGACCGGACTCGATGAAGCCGTTGACGTCGCCGACCGGGCGACCCCAGTCGAGGGTGGTGTTGATGAGCCGGTAGCCGGTGATCTTCATGGCTGTGCTTCTTTCATCCCGCGCTGCGGGGTCATTCTTTGGTTCCGCCGGCCGTCATGCCCTCGACGAGGAACCTCTGCGAGAAGAGGAACACGATGAGGATGGGCGCGACCGAAACGAGGGTCGCCAGCGCCATGACGGGCAGGTCGAGCGTGACCGAGGCGGCGGAGGTCGGATTGAACAGGGGCACGTTCGACAGCAGCTCCGCGAGACCCACCTGGATGGGCGCTTTGCGGCCGGGCTCCATCACGAACGGCAGGAAGTAGTTGTTCCAGTTGCCGACGAGGTTGAAGAACCCCACGAGCGCGATCACGGGCGTCGCGAGCGGGAGCGCCACGGACCGGAACACGCGCAGTTCGCTGGCGCCGTCGATACGCGCCGCGTTGAGCAGATCCTTCGACACGCTCGTCGTGAAGTAGATGTACGTGAGGTACACCCCGAACGGGAAGAACGAGAAGGGCAGGATGACGGCCCACGGCGTGCCGACGAGCTTGAGGGCGCTCATCTCGAGGAAGACCGGGAGGACGAGAGCGGTGTTCGGGATGAGCATGACAACGAGCGTCACGACGAGCAGAACCCCGCGCCCGCGGAACTTCGTCATGGCGAGGGCGTAGCCGGCGGGAATCGTCACCACGAGGGTGAGCACGAGCGCCACTCCCGTGTACAACGCGGCATTGCCGGTCCACTGCCAGATGACGCCGTTCTGGAACTCGGCGAGCCGCGCCCAGTTGTCGGCGATCGTGGCGAACGAGCCGAAGCTGAAGGGCGGCTGGCCCGTCAGTTCGGTGGAGGATTTGGTCGGGGCCAGCAGCAGCCACACGATCGGCAGGCCGAAGACCACCGCGAAGAACAGAATGACGACGGTGACCAGCGACCGGCCCAGGAAACGGGCGGGGGTCACGGCGCGCTTAGTCGCGTTCAAAGAGTCCTCCTCGGAAGACGAAGAAGGCGGCGAGACCGGCCGCGACGACGAGCAGGAGCAGCGAGATGGCGGCCGAGCCGTTGAAGTCGTTCTGGCGGAAGGCGTAGAGGTACGCCACCTGGTTCAGGGAGTAGTCGAGGCCGACGACCCCCTTGCTGGCCTGAGACAGCACCCGCGGCTCGACGAAGAGTTGGGTGCCCGCCGCGAGTGACATGACGGCCATGTAGGAGATCCACTTGCGCAGGAGCGGGATCTGGATGTGCCACGCGGTGGCGATCGGTCCGGCGCCGTCGATCCGCGCGGCTTCCATGACCTCGACGCTGATGTTGTTCAGCGCTCCGTACATGATGACGATCCAGCCGCCGGCGCCCGCCCAGAAGGCGATCACGGTGAACACGACGGGGAGGTTCCCCTCGTTGCCGACCACGTCGACGAAGGTGTTGAACCCGAGGGCGCGGAGCAAGCCGCTGACCGGGCTGACCGTCGGATCGAGCATGAACAACCACAGGAGCACGCTCGACGCTCCGGCGAGCGCGCCGGGGATGTAGAAGATGAACCGAGCGGCGGACGAGAGCCAGCGGACGCGGATCGCGTGCACGATGACCGCGAGGATCACGACGATGATCACGAGGCTGGTGAGCCAGATGGCCACGAACGCGGCGACATGTCCGACCGCGGGGAGGAAGCGGTAGTCGGCGACGACGCGCTGGAAGTTCTCGAACCACACGAACGCGCCGTCGCGGGTGAAGGCGAGGAAGGCGGCGTACAGGGTCGGGAAGACCCCGAACGCCAGGAGCAGGAGGACGTAGCCACCGATCATCAGGTAGGCGAACGTCGATTGGGCTCGACGTAGGGAGAGCATGGTCACTTCCGTTCGGGTGAGGGCTGGCCGCAGCGCGGTTCGGCTGCGGCCAGCCCGAGGGAGGAGGGCGCTTACTTGGCGACCGTGTAGCCCTGCACCTGCGCCTGATTGTCCATTTCCGTCTGCCAGGCGTCGGTCACGCTCGCGACCGTCTTACCCGCGGTGATGGCCGGAAGAACGACCTTGGAGAAGGCGGCCTCGATGCTGAAGCTCGGGTAGCCCCAGCCCTGCCACACCGACGATGCCGCCCCGGAGATGTTCTTCTGGAAGTCGCCGACGTAGAAGTTGCTCGCCGCCTGCTCCTTCAGCCACGCGTCGGCTGCGGACTGATAGGCCGGCAGACCTGCCGCCAGCTTCACCGCGTCGTCGGAGCTGGTCACGAAGGTGAGGAACTTCTTGACGGCGTCGAGGTTCTTCGAGTGGCTCGAGCCGTACCACACACCACCACCGACGTTGCCGGTGACCTTGTCACCGTCCGACCAGCTGAGAGCCTGTCCCACGCCGACGGTACCGGCCGTGTAGTTCAGGCTCTTGTCGTTCTGGAACAGCGCACCCGAGTACCAGGCCGGGCCGGGGATGCCGAGCAGCTTGTCCTTGTACTTCGTGACGAAGTCGGTGCCGAAGACGCTGTCGGTGACCAGGGTCTTGTTTGCGAGCATGTGGTCGATGAGGTCGGTGACCTTCTCGGAGTTCGGGTCGGAGAAGTTCGACGTGAAGGTGTCGCCGGAGGCCTCGAAGATCGGAGCCTCGCCACCCCAGTAGTAGACGTAGGGCGCTTGAAACGAATCGCCCACCGAGCCGAGGATGTAGCCGGGGTGCTCGGCGGCGACCTTGTCGCTGAGCGTCTTGTAGTCCTCCCACGTGGTGGGGATGGTGTAGCCGAACTGGTCGAACAGGGCCTTGTTGTACCAGAACACCACCGGGGCGAGGTCGTTGCGCACGCCGTAGACGGTGTCGTCGACCGTCATCGGGCCGAGTGCGCCCTTGGTGAAACCGTCGAGGAAGCTCTGGTCCATCAGCCCCTTGTTGAGGGGAGCGGCGAACGCTTGGACGCCGTTGTTCTCCTTCGAAGCCCAGGACGTGTCGTTCTGCTGGCTCGAGAAGACCACGTCGGGCCACCCCTCGCCCGACTGGTCGAACAGAGCGACCTTCTGCTGGAACGATCCGGAGCCGCCCGAGCCTCCGTCGTAGGTCTCGATGTTGAGCTTGACGTCGGGATTCGCCGTTTCGAAGGCCTTCGCGATGGGCTCACGGGAAGAATCCACCCAGACCGTGATGGCGCTGGACGGGTCCTGCTCGGCGGCGGTGAAGCCGTACTGCGTGTCGGCGTCGCCCCCACTCGAGGCCGGGCTGCACGCGCTGAGCGCGAGGGCGGAAACGACGGCGAGACCGCCGGCGAGGGCGAGGCGGCGGCGAGCGCCGGGGAAGTGCTGCGGCATTGCAAAGCTCCTGTCTTCTTCGACGAGGTCGGGTGACCGTACGCTAGCATAGAACATACGTCATACGTTTAAGCAAGACGAGAACATCACGAACGTGCAACGACGATCACGAGGGAGTGAGATGGCATCCGTACTGACATTCGGCGAGACCATGGGGTTGATCCGTGGCGACGACCTCGGCGGGTGGGAGACCGTCTCGCGGGCGCGTGTGGGCATCGGGGGCGCCGACAGCAACGTGGCGATCGGTCTGCGGCGGCTCGGGGTCGACGTGACGTGGATCGGACGCGTCGGCGATGATGCGCTCGGGCGGCGCATCGAGCGTGAGATCCGTGGCGAGGGTGTGTGCACCCGGGCCATCGTCGACGGCACCCGGGCCACGGGCCTCATGCTCAAAGAACGACGGACACCCGCGCACAGCCGCGTCACGTTCTACCGTGGCGGAAGTGCCGGCAGCGCCCTCGCCCCGAGCGACGTGGGCGATGACGAGATCGCGACGGCCTCGGTCGTGCTGGTGAACGGCGTGACGGCGTCGCTCTCGGACTCGGCCCGTGCGGCCGCCCTGTCGGTGGTCGCCCGCGCGAGGGCGAACGGTGTCACCGTGGCCTTCGACGTGAACCACCGACCGTCCCTATGGGCCGGACGCGACCCGCGCGCGCTGTACCTCGACCTCGCTCGAGCGAGTGATCTCGTCTTCGCCGGAGACGACGAAGCACGACTCCTGCTCGGAAACGACGAGCGGGACGCCCTGGCGCTCTCCGCCGAGCTGCTCGCGCTCGGGCCCTCGCAGGTGGTGGTCAAGAGTGGAGCCGCCGGCGCTCTCGCCCGGGAGGGCGAGACGGTCGCGCACTCTCCCGCCGTGCGGATCGATCCCGTCGACACCGTCGGCGCGGGCGATGCCTTCGTCGCGGGGTACCTCGCGGCCCTCCTCGACGGCTCTCCTCTCGCCGAACGCGTGTCGCTGGGCGTACGCTGCGGCGCTTTCGCGTGCCTCGGGCCGGGCGATTGGGAGAGCCTGCCCCGACGAGCCGATCTGGCGCTGCTGGGCGGAGCGGACCCCGTCGAGCGCTGAGCCGACCGCCGCAACCCCTGCCCCCGCGTTCGCTCGCTCACTACCCTGGGGCGATGCAGAGATCGCGCGGATGGGCGACCGGGTGGAACGCGGCACGCGTGGCGATCGCGGTGCTCATCCTCGTCGCGGTGGGGGCGCAGTTCTCGTCCTCGGTGACCGAGGCGGTGGCGCGCGACCGCGACGTGGCGACCGTGACCGCGAACTTCTTCAGCTTCTTCACGATCCTGTCCAACGTCTCGTCGGCCGTCGTGTTGGCGCTCCTGGGCGTGCGGTTCTTCGCGCGCGGACGGCGGGTCGAGGTCGATACGCCGGCCCTCGCGACCGCTCTCGCCTTCGTTTCCACGTACATGATCGTGACCGGCATCGTCTACAACCTGCTGCTGCGCGGCATCCCCCTCCAGCCCGAGACCGTGCCCTGGTCGAACGAGGTCATGCACGTCTGGGGTCCGCTCTTCCTGCTGCTCGACGTGCTGCTCGGGCCGACGCGGCGCCGCTTGGCCTGGTCGGCGGCGTTCGCCGCGGCGATCTTCCCCATCGTGTGGATCGTCTACACGCTCCTGCGCGCGCCCCTGATCACGAATCCGACGACCGGGGCGCCTTTCTGGTACCCGTACCCCTTCCTCGATCCGAACACCGGCGGATGGGGCAGCGTCGCGGTCTACATCGTCGTCATCGCCGTGGCCATCATCGCCCTCGCGGTCGGTGTCGTCGCGATCGGTCGGGCACGTGGCATCCGGATGCCGATCGACCCGACGCCCGCGACGCGCGCGCGGCCCTGATGAGTCGGGGTCGACGTCCTACCCTGGAACCCGTGCGCACTCGACTGATGTCTGCGGCCCTCGCCGCTTCCGCCCTGCTCCTGCTCGCCGGCTGCGCCGGTGGCACGTCGTCCGCCCCCGCACCCGCGGCGAGCGCGTCCAGCGCGAGCACGGCCTCGGGCGAGTGCTCCTACCCCGCCTCGGGACAGCCGTCCGTCGACGTGACTCCGCCCGCGGCGGGCACCGAGCGCCCCACGGGCACGGTCGACGCGACGCTCGAGACCTCGGCCGGGGCGATCCCGATGACCCTCGACGGCGAGCGCACCCCCTGCACGGTCGAGAGCTTTGTCTCGCTGGCCCAGCAGCAGTACTTCAGCAACACCGAGTGCCACCGCCTCACCACCCAGGGCATCTTCGTCCTGCAGTGCGGAGACCCGACCGGCACCGGCCGTGGCGGCCCCGGCTACCGCTTCTCCGACGAGCTCGACGGCAGCGAGACCTACCCCGCGGGCACGGTCGCGATGGCGAACGCGGGCCCCGGCACGAACGGCTCCCAGTTCTTCCTGGTCTACTCCGACTCCAAGCTGCCCCCGGACTACACGGTGTTCGGCACGATGTCGCCCGAGGGTCTGCAGGTCGTGAAGAACATCGCGGCCGCGGGTGCGGCCGGCGGCTCGCCCGACGGTGCCCCCGCCACCCCGGTGACGATCAGCGCCGTGACGATCGGCTGACGCTCCTCCCCATCGCTTCGGGGCGCCCGATCCTCCCCCGGAGTCGGGGCTCGGCATCCCTCCGCTCTAGAATCGAGGGCATGTCCAAGGTCTTGCAGTCCCTTCCCGTCGGCGAGCGCGTCGGCATCGCCTTCTCGGGTGGTCTCGATACTTCGGTGGCCGTCGCGTGGATGCGCGACAAGGGCGCCGTGCCCTGCACCTACACGGGCGACCTCGGGCAGTACGACGAAGACGACATCGCCTCGATCCCGGGCCGCGCCACCCAGTACGGCGCCGAGGTCTCGCGCCTGGTCGACTGCAAGACCGCGCTGGTCGAAGAGGGCTTCGTCGCCCTCGCGTGCGGCGCGTTCCACATCCGCTCGGGCGGACGCACCTACTTCAACACCACGCCGCTGGGCCGTGCCGTCACCGGCACCCTGCTCGTGCGCGCGATGAAAGAAGACGGCGTCGACATCTGGGGCGACGGCTCCACGTACAAGGGCAACGACATCGAGCGGTTCTACCGCTACGGCCTGCTCGCCAACCCCGCGCTGCGCATCTACAAGCCCTGGCTCGACGCCGACTTCGTCACCGAGCTGGGCGGGCGCAAAGAGATGAGCGAGTGGCTCGTCGCGCACGACTTCCCCTACCGCGACAGCGTCGAGAAGGCGTACTCGACGGATGCCAACATCTGGGGCGCCACGCACGAGGCCAAGACCCTCGAGCACCTCGACGTCTCGCTCGAGATCGTCGAGCCCATCATGGGCGTGCGCTTCTGGGACCCCGAGGTCGAGATCGAGACCGAAGACGTCACCGTCGAGTTCGAGGCCGGTCGCCCCGTCGCCATCAACGGCACGCGCTTCGCCGACCCCGTCGAACTCGTGCGCGAGGCCAACACCATCGGCGGCCGCCACGGCCTGGGCATGAGCGACCAGATCGAGAACCGCATCATCGAGGCCAAGTCGCGCGGCGTCTACGAGGCCCCGGGCATGGCCCTGCTGTTCCTGACCTACGAGCGTCTGGTCAACAGCATCCTGAACGAAGACACCCTCGCGACCTACCACGAGCAGGGTCGCCGCCTCGGTCGCCTCATGTACGAGGGCCGCTGGCTCGAGCCGCAGTCGCTCATGCTGCGCGAGTCGATCCAGAAGTGGGTCGGGTCGACCATCACCGGGTCGGTCACCGTGCGCCTGCGCCGCGGTGAGGACTACACGATCCTGAACACCGTGGCATCCGGAATGTCGTACTCGCCCGAGAAGCTCTCGATGGAGCGCGTCGGCGACGCGGCGTTCGGCCCGGTCGACCGCATCGGCCAGCTCACCATGCGCAACCTCGACATCGCCGACTCGCGCGCGCGTCTCGAGCAGTACGCCGCCATGGGCCTGCTCGGCGGACCCACTGGCGAGCTCGTGGGCGACGTCACCGCGGGTGGCGCGCAGGAGATCACCGAGTCGGCCGCGCCGCTGGACGCGGCCGGCGAGCGCCTCGCCGACGCGACGGATGCCGCGGGCGAAGGCGCCGCGTTCGACTCCGGCACCGACTGACGACACCTTTCGACGAGAGCCCGCGGCGCCCGCATCGGCCCGGTGGCTTCGACAGGCTCAGCCACCTCTGCCCCACTGCTCACCGAGGTCCCTGAGCCGCGCACCCAGGTCCCTGAGCCTGTCGAAGGGACCGGACCCCCGCACCCGCGAGCACCGAGGTCCCTGAGCCTGTCGAAGGGACCGGGCCCCACTGCAGCCGCCCGGTGACTTCGACTAGCTCATCCACCTCCGCCCGATCCCCCACCATCCGCCCGGGGGCTTCGACAAGCTCAGCCACTTCCGCGGATAAGTTGCACACCCGCGTGCACTTTCGGCGTACACTGGTCATCCGTGAGCACCCCCACCCGCCGTGACGCCGTCGAGAACCGCGCCGGCATCCTCAGCGCCGCCACCGCGGCCATCGGCCACGACCCGCGCGCCTCGATCGACACGATCGCCCGCCGCGCCGGCCTCTCGCGCCGCGCCCTCTACGGCCACTTCGACGACCGCAACGCGATCGTGCGCGAGGTCATCGCCGCAGGAGCCGCCCGCTTCAACGCCATCGCCGACGAGATCGACGACGCCGACTCCCGCGTCGCGCTCGCCCGCCTGGCATCCGAGCTCTGGCGCGAAGCCGCCCACGTGCAGGCCGCCGCCGCCCTCGCGCTCGACGACGCGCACCTCGCCGAGACCTCCGCCGCACTCGCCCCGCTCCGCCGTCGCATCGTCGCGATCGTGCGCCGCGGGCAGGACGCCGGCGAACTGCGCACGGATCTTCCCGCGCCCACCCTCGCGCGCCTGCTCGAAGAGACCGGCCGCATGGTCGTCGCCCGGGTGGACGCCGGCTCCTCGACGGCCCGCTCGATCGCGGTGTGCGCCGTGCTCGGCATCGCCGGGCTCTCGTGGACCGAAGCGCGCGCTCTGCTGGAGCAGCACCCCGATATGGAGGCGCAGTGAGAATCGTCCTGACCGCCGTGGCGAAGGGCCGCGCGCAGAGCGTGCTGCCCGAGACCACCACCGCCTTCGAGACCGGCTCGGCCACGCTCGTCGTCGCCGAGACCGAGCAGCGCCCCACGGTGCTGGGCCTCGTGGCATCCGGCCGCATGAAGATCGACAGCGGCTCCGTCACGATCGACGGACGAGCGGATGCCGGCGCCCTCCGCCGCCGCGTCGCCCTGGTCGACGCCCCCATCGTGTCGGAGCCCGAGGCGAACGTCACCGTCACCGGCGTCGTCGCCGAGGAGCTGATGTTCGCGGGGCACGCGCCCACCCCCTTCGCCGCGGCGCGGTGGCTCGAGGGCATCGGCCTCGACGCGATCGCGGGTCTTCCGATCGGCAACGTCGAGCCCGCGGCCCGTGTGCGCCTGCTGCTCGAGCTCGCCGCGCTCCGCACCGACGTCGAAGGGTTCGTACTGGTCGCCCCCGACCGCCACGGCGGCGAGCCGCTGGACTGGTGGCGCATCGCACAGGAGTTCGCCGAGCGCGGGTACGCCGTGCTCGTGGTGGCCGGGCACGCCTCGCGCACAGCGATCGACGCCCTCGACGAGACCGCGGAGGCCGCGCGATGAAGATCCCCCAGATGATCACGGCCGAACTGCGACGGCTCACCTCCACCCGCATGTCGGTCATCGCGCTCATCGCGCTGTTGGCCGTGCCCATCCTCTACGGCGGGCTCTACCTGTGGGCCAACCAGGACCCGTACGGCAATCTCTCGAGCGTGCCGGTCGCCCTCGTGGTGAACGACCAGGGCGCACAGGTCAACGGAGCCGAGCGCAACCTCGGCGACGAAGCGGCCGACCAGCTGCTCGACAGCGACACCTTCGAATGGCATCGCGTCTCGACCGAGCAGGCCGACCAGGGCCTGCAGCGCGGCGACTTCGACTTCGTGGTGACGCTCCCCTCCGACTTCACCGATGCCGTCGCCTCGCTCTCGAGCGACAGCCCGCGCCAGGCCGACATCGAGCTGCGCACCAACGACGCCAACAATTACCTCGCGTCGACGATCGGCACCCAGGCCGTGGCGCGCATTCAGGCCTCCGTCGCGCAGAAGGTCGTCGACGAGGCCGGCCTCACCCTGCTCGACGCTCTGCACACCATCCGCGTGCAGCTCGTCGACGCCACGACCGGCGCGACGCAACTGGTCGACGGTCTCGGCACCGCGAAGAACGGATCATCGCAGCTCGTGAGCGGCTCGACGCAGCTCGCCGACGGATCCGCCCAGCTCGCCGACGGAACCGCACAGTTGTCGGCCGGCGCCGCCCAGCTGAAGGACGGCACCGCGCAGCTGCGCGACGGATCCGCCCGCGTCGCCGACGGCGCCCAGCAGGTCGCCGGCGGTGTGGACCGCATCGACGCCGCCGCCCGCCAGGTCGGCTCGATCGCGGGCGACGCCGCGGCCCAGCTTCCGCAGGCGCGCTCCGACATCGCGAAGGCCCTGACCGACGCCGGGCTCGACAAGGCCCGCGTCAACGAGATCCTCTCGCGCCTCGACCCCGTCGGCGACCGCCTGCAGAGCGCCAACACGCGGGTGCAGGACACCGTCGCGCAGATCAACCAGCTCGACGACGGCGCGCGCCAGGTGGCATCCGGAAGCGCCACCGTGGCCGCCGGAGCCGCCAGCGCCGCCGACGGGGCCTCGGCTCTCGCCGATGGCGCGGCGTCCGCGGCATCCGGAGCCTCTCAGCTGCGCGACGGATCCGCCCAGCTTCGCGACGGCGCGACCCAGCTCGACGACGGCATCGGACAGCTCTCCACCGGAGCCACGCAGTTGCGCGACGGGCTCGCCGCCGGTGTCGACCAGATCCCCGACTCCGACGACGCGACGCGCCAAGCGCAGGCCGCAGCGATCTCCGACCCGGTCGCGGTCGGCACGAGCTCGGTCACCAAGGCGCAGAACTACGGCGCCGGTCTGGCGCCGTTCTTCGCGGCCCTGGCCGGCTGGATCGGCATCTACGCGCTATTCCTCATCGTCAAGCCGGTGTCGAAGCGCGCGATCACCGCTCTGCGCTCCCCCATCCGCGTGACGCTCGCGGGCTGGCTCACGCCCGCGGGCCTCGGGGCCCTGCAGATGGTCGGCCTGTTCACCGTGCTCGCAATCGCGCTGCAGTTCTCGTTCGCGAATCCGTGGGCGGCCCTCGGCATCCTGCTGTTCGCCTCGGCGACGTACGCGGCGATCGTGCTCGCGCTGAACGTGTGGCTCGGTTCGGTCGGTCAGTTCCTCGGACTCGTGCTCATGGTGCTGCAGCTCGTCACGGCCGGCGGCACGTTCCCCTGGCAGACGCTGCCCGCGCCCCTCGCGGCGCTGCACCACGTGCTGCCGATGGGGTACGTGGTGGATGCCATGCGGCAGGTCATGTACGGCGGAGACCTCACGCGGGTCGGCCCCGACCTGCTGGTGCTGGGCGCGTGGATGGTCGGCGGCGTGCTGCTGGCGGCGATCGGCGTGACGCGCATGACACATCACCGCACGCTGCGCGACCTGCAGCCGAGCCTGATCGGCTGAGGCGCGGGGCGGGACCTCGTGCACCGAGGTCCCTGAGCCCACCGAGGTCCCTGAGCCCACCGAGGTCCCTGAGCCCACCGAGGTCCCTGAGCCTGTCGAAGGGACCGGCCCCGCGTGGTCCCGGTGGCTTCGACAGGCTCAGCCACCTGTCCCCCGCCCCGCGCGGCACCCCGGTGGCTTCGACAAGCTCAGCCACCTCGCCTCCCGCGCCCGGCCCGCCTCACGCGGGCAGACGCACCTCGAACACCGTCCGACCAGGCACGCTGTCGACCGTGATCGACCCGCCATGGGCGGTCACAATCGCCTGCGCGATCGAGAGGCCGAGGCCCGTGCTGCCCTCGTCGCGATTGCGTGCGTCGTCGGCGCGGGCGAAGCGGTCGAACAGGCGCTCCGCGACGGCGGGGTCGATCCCGGGTCCGGTGTCAGTCACGCTCAGCACCGCGTCGGCGCCGTCGCGAGCGAGTGACAGGGTCACCCGCGTGCCGGCCGGGGTATGCGTCTGGGCGTTGCGCAGCAGGTTCGCCACCACCTGCCGCAGGCGGTTCTCGTCACCGGTCACCTCGATGAGGTCCTCGCTCACGTCGAGCCGCCACTCGTGCGTCGTCGCCGACGCCTGCGCATCGCTCACGGCGTCGACGGCGAGCAGTGTCAGCTCGACCTCGTCGCGGCGCAGGGGCTGTCCGGCATCCAATCGCGCCAACAGCAGCAGATCGTCGACGAGCGAGGCCATGCGCTGCGCCTCCGACTCGATCCGGTCGAACGACCGCGCCTGGGTCGGCGTCATCGGCGCGTCCTCACCGAGGGAGAGCTGGGCGTACCCGCGGATGCTGGCCAGGGGCGTGCGCAGTTCGTGACTGGCATCCGCGATGAAGCGGCGCAGCTGCTCCTCGCTGTACTGGCGTGCGTCGAGCGAGCGCTGCACGTGCGCGAGCAGGTCGTTCAGCGACGCCCCCACCCGGCCCACCTCGGTGGCGGGGTCGGTGTCGGGCGGTTCGACGCGGTCGGCGATGTCGACGCTTCCCGCGTCGAGCGAAAGCGTCGAGACCCGCTGGGCGACATCGGCAACCCGCTCGAGGGGCCGCAGGCTGCGACGCACGAAGAGCGACAGGCCCAGGATCGCGGCGACGAGCACGACGGCCCCGACCGCCGCGAGGATCACCGTCAACGCCGAGGTGGTCGCGCTGACGTCGGCCTCGGACTCCCCGGCGAACACCGTCGTGCCGTCGCGTTGCGCTCCCGCGACGCGAAAGGTGCCGAGGTCGCCGCCGAGATCGACGCTCGAGGGCTGCCGGTCGGTCGCGATCGCGGTGGTCAGACGGGCGACCTGATCGTCGGTGAGGGCGACCTCGGTGCCGTCCGATCGCGTGTAGCCCGACCGCTCGACGGTGCCGTCGGCGGCGACGACGGCCTGCAGTGACCCGATGCGCGGCGCGGGTCCGCCCGACCCGCCCGCGGGCGGCCGCGATCCCGCGTCGAACCGCGACGAGCCCGCCACGAACGACAGGCTCTCGCGCACCTGCTGGTCGAGTCGGTCGAAAGCGAACGAGCGTAGTGCCACGATCGTGGCGACGCTCATGATGACGAAGGCGAGCGCGACGAGCACGCTCGTGCCGACGACGAGCGTGCGCCGCAGCGTCCACCGGCGCGGGCGCGCGGTGCGGGGCGCGACGGTCATGAGGCTTTGATCGTGTAGCCGACGCCGCGAACCGTGTGGATCAGCGGGTCGCCGAGGGTGTCGATCTTCTTGCGCAGGTACGAGATGTAGATCTCGACGACGCTTCCGTCGCCGCCGAAGTCGTAGCTCCACACCTCGTCGAGAATTTGCGCCTTGCTGAGCACCCGGCGCGGGTTCTGCATCAGGTAGCGCAGCAGCTCGAACTCCCGCGCGGTGAGTTTGATCGGGATGCCGCCGCGCTCGACCTCGTACGCGTCTTCGTCGAGGCTCAGATCGCCCACGCGCAGCCGCGGGTCGGCGTCGGCGACGGCCGCCACGTGCCGGCGGGCCATGCCGCGGAGGCGCACGACCACCTCTTCGAGGTTGAAGGGCTTCGTGACGTAGTCGTCGGCGCCGGCCGAGATGCCCGCGATCCGGTCCTCCACGGCATCCTTCGCCGTGAGGAACAGCACGGGGGCGTCGTTGCCGGCGGCTCGCACGCGTGCGAGCAGACCCATTCCGTCGAGCCCCGGCATCATGACGTCGAGCACCATCAGGTCGGGCTCGAAGTCGCGGATGACGTTCAACGCCTCCTGACCGCTCGCTGCCGTGCGGGTGTCCCAGCCCTCGTTCTGCAGCGCCATGCGCAGCAGCTCGCTGAGGTTCGCCTCGTCGTCGACGACGAGCGCGCGGATCGGCGAGCCGTCGGGGCGGGCGAGGGGGGCAGGGCGGGAGGTCACGGATGCCAGCATGCACGCTCCCGCGACGCGGTGCCACCGCGTCATACGTCCTTCATAGAAACCGTGAGGGGGCGGTGAGGGTCGCGTTCCTACTTTCGCTCCGACGGCCGCACCCCGCGTCCGGAAGGAGACCCATGTACGGCACGTACCTCCGGCGCGAACTCGCCGGCCGCACCAAGCAGACCGTGATCGTCGCGGTCGGACTCGCGATCGCCATCGCGCTCGTCATCGTCGTGAACGCCCTCTCGGCGGGAGTGCGCGACGCGCAGACGCAGGCGCTGTCGTCGGTCTACGGCGTGGGCACCGATCTCACCGTCACCGGTGCGCAGACGCAACCGGGCGAGGGTGGCGGAGCCCGCTTCGACTTCGGCGCTCAAGACGGCACCACCACCGACGGCACGACGACCCTCGACCAGTCACGTCTCGTCGCCGAGCGCCAGCGCGCGCCCCTCGACGCCCCGACCGTGACCTCCGTCGCCGACATCGACGGCGTCTCGGCGGCGACCGGTGCCCTGTCGCTGACCAACATGACCTTCTCGGGCGAGATCCCGCAGCGCGGCACCGAGACGGGAACGACAGGATCCGCCCCGACCGACGGCGGCGGGCAACCCCCGGCAGACGGACAGGGCGGCGGCAGCTTCGGCGTCGACTCGTTCAGCGTGCTCGGCGTCGACCCCGCGGCATCCGTCGGGCCCTTGTCGGCGGTCACCGTGAGCGAGGGCCGCGCCCTGACCGGCGACGACGTGGGCAGCGACGTCGCGGTCGTCGATGCGACCTACGCGGCGAGCGCGGGCCTCGCCGTCGGTGACACCGTCGAGGTCGCCGGCACCGCCGTGCAGGTCGTCGGGATCGTCGCCTCGGCCTCGGCCGACGCCGACACCGCCGCGAACGTCTACCTCCCCCTCGACATCGCCCAGTCGCTCGCGGGCGTGGGCGACGTGGTGTCGACCGTGTACGTGCAGGCGGAGTCGTCGGATGCCATCGACGCGGTGCAGAGCCGGATCGCGGCCGCACTCCCCGAGGCCACCGTCAGCTCGGAGTCCCAGCTCGCCTCCACCGTCTCGGGCTCGCTCTCGAGCGCGTCGTCGATGATCTCGAACCTGGGTACGTGGCTCTCTCTGGTCGTGCTGCTGGTCGCGCTGGCGCTGGCCGTGCTCTTCACCATCTCGGGCGTCGCGCGTCGCACCCGCGAGTTCGGCACGCTGAAGGCCATCGGATGGTCGAACGCCCGGATCGTGCGCCAGGTCGCGGGCGAGTCGCTCGCGCAGGGCCTGCTCGGCGGGGTCGCGGGTCTGATCCTCGGGCTCGGCGGCATCCTGCTGGTGAACGTGATCTCGCCGACCCTCTCGGTCGCCGCGAGCACGACGAGCGGGCCGGGCCGCGGCGCGGGAGGCCCGGGCGGCGGGGCCGGCGGCGGATTCGGACAGGCGGCGGCGCAGGCCACCGAGGTCGTGCTGAACGCCCCGATCACCCCCGCGGTCGTGCTCGCCGCGGTCGGCATCGCGGTGCTCGGCGGCGTGCTCGCGGGAGCGTTCGGCGGGTGGCGAGCCGCTCGCCTCAGCCCTGCCGCAGCCCTGCGTTCGGTCGCGTGAGCGGCATCCACCCCCTTCGAAGGAGACAGACCATGAGCCTCACCGTTCCCACCCGCACCGCCACCGCCTACCGCCTCGAGGGCGTCACGCGCACCTACCGTCAGCGCGAGCGCACCGTTCAGGCCCTCGCGGGGGTCGACCTCGAGATCGACGCCGGAAACTTCGTCACGATCCAGGGGCCGACCGGCGGCGGCAAGTCGACCCTGCTGCAGATGCTCGGCGCGCTCGACCGTCCCTCGAGCGGCGCCGTCGTGCTCGGCGAGATCGACATCGCCCGCGCCTCGAACACGCAGCTCTCCCGTCTGCGTGCCGAGGAGATCGGCTTCGTGTTCCAGGGGTTCAACCTCATTCCCACCCTCACCGCGGCCGAGAACGTCGACATGGGCCTCGAACCGCTCGGACTCGACCGGGCAGAACGCCGGCGCCGGGTGACCGAGGCCCTGACGCGGGTGGGTCTCGCCGATCGGGCCGACCACCGCCCCGGCGAGCTCTCGGGCGGGCAGCAGCAGCGCGTCGCGATCGCCCGCGCCACCGCCAAGCAGCCCCGGGTGCTGCTCGCCGACGAACCGACCGGCAACCTCGACGAGGCGATGCGCGACGAGATCCTCGACGTGCTCGAGGCGCTGAACGCGGAGGGGCTGACCCTGATCGTGGTCACCCACGACTCGGCCGTGGCCCGCCGCGCCCGCCGGCGTCTGCGCCTCGACAGGGGTGTCGTGACCGATATCACACGCGCCTGATCAGACCGACCCGGGGCTCCGCCTCCCCCCTGCGCGGGGCCCCGGGTCTTCCCCGTCCTGCCCCGGTCCGGCCGCTTCGACAGGCTCAGCGACCTCTCCCCCCTGGTCCCTGAGCCTTACCCGAGGCCCCTGAGCCTCACCCGAGGTCCCTGAGCCTGTCGAAGGGACCGGCCCCCACCCGCCCCCCGGTCAAGGGGTTCGCCGCGTTCGACGCCCGCCCCCTACAGTCGAACCACGCCGACCGGAGGGATGCCATGGCCGCCCGCAACACCCGCCTCATGCGCTGCACGCCCGACGACCTGTTCGCCGTGCTCTCCGACGGCTGGCTCTATCCCGTCTGGGTGGTGGGGGCGGCGCGCATGCGCGACGTCGACGAGGAGTGGCCCCAGGAGGGGTCGCAGATCCACCACTCCCTGGGGGTCTGGCCCGTGATGATCCACGACGAGACCGAGATCGTCGAGTGGGATCCGCCGCGCCGGATACGTTTGCGGCCCGAGGCCGGCATCCTGGGGCGTGGCGTGATCCGCATCGACGCCCGCCCGCACGAGTTCGGCACCGCCGTCACGATCGTCGAGGAGCCGGTGTCGGGAGCGGCCGCGGTCCTCCCCTCGCTGCTGTGGAAGCCGTTGCTCATCGCCCGCAATCACGAGTGCCTGAACCGGTTGGCCTTCCTCGCCGAGGGGCGGCGCGAAGAGCGCGAGGCGTGTGAGCTCGATCACCGCACGACGACGCCCGACCCGGTCGAGGGCACACCGTCGCCGGGCGCGCAGCGCGACGTGCAGCAGGCCGACGTCTGAGCGGTCGTCAGCTCTCGGGACGCGACTGGGCTCCGGTCGACCCCGGCTGCTCGGTCCGGTGCTGCAGCTCGTCGACGTAGAGGTTCTTCTCGTCGGTGGTGCGGTTGCGGTAGGCCGCGCGGCCGACCATGTGCGCGGCGAGAGGCGCGGTCGCGAACTGGATGAGGATGATCGGGATGCCGAAGGCCACCGCTTCCCACGTGCGCTGCGACAGCGCGATGGCGACCACGATCAGCAGCACGCCGAGCACCTGGGGCTTCGTCGCGGCGTGCAGGCGCGAGGGGACGTCGGGCCAGCGCAGCAGGCCGATGGTCGCGGTCAGGCAGAGCAGCGCGCCGATCAGCACGAGGATGAGCGCGACCGTGTCGAGGACGGACTCGATGGTCATCGCGGGTTCTCCTTCCGCGCCACGAAGCGGGCGACGGCGATGGATCCGAACACGCCGATCGCGGCGATGACGAGCATCGCCGGGAGCGACCGGGTGTGGTGGTTGATCACCATGTCGGCACCCAGGATGCAGAGCACCTCGGTCAGCAGCACGTCGGCGGCGACCGCGCGGTCGAGGATGGACGGGCCGATCACCAGGCGGATGAGCGCCAGCACGGCCGCGACCGCGAAGACGATGAGGATGACCACCACGAGTGCGTTCACGTCAGGGTCCTCCCGTCGCGCGGCGTCTCGACGCCGTGACGGGCGTCGGCCTCGGATTCGGCGATCTTCGCGCGCAGCTCCTGCATCTCTTCCTTCGAGCCGACGGCTCGCGTGATGCGGGCCTCCCACCCGAGCACGACACGGCGCTGGTGCTCGAGGTCGTTCTCGTCGCGCACGCCGATCGTGTGCAGGAAGAGCGTGCGGTTCTCGCGATCGACGTCGACGATCAACGACCCGGGGATGAGCGAGGCGGTGACCGCGGTGTGGGCCATGATCACGTCGTCGTCGACGCGCAGCGGCACGGCGATGATCGCCGCCCCGGGCGGACGCCGGAAGTCGAGCACCTGCCAGGCGACGATGAGCGACCCCTTCACGACCGCTCCGATGAAGGTGAGCACGAAGATCAGGCCGTACCAGAGGTTGATCCGGCCGGAGAGCTCGACCGGGGGCAGGCGGTAGACGCGCGTGACGAAGACCGCCATGACGAGCCCGGTGATGAGGGCGAGCCAGGTGAACTGCCCCCACAGCAGCATCCAGAGCGCGACGAGCCACACCAGCAGCGGCAACTGGTGCAGAAAGAGCGACATCTGCGCGCGACGCGTCGGGCTCATCATTCGCCCTCCGCATCCTGCAGCTGAACGAGGGTGACCCCGCTGTAGATCCGCTCACCCGCGCGGAGGCAGGCATCGAGAAGGGGCCCGGCGAACACCGTCAGCGAGATCGTCACGATCACCATGCCCGCCGTCGCCATGGTCATGATCTTCGGGATCGTGCGCCGCTCGGTCGAGATGGCGGCCGCGGGGGCGTTGCCGAGGTACGCGATGCGCTCCGTCGTCTCGGCGGAGTCGTCGTCTTCGCGCCAGAACGAGAGGTTCCAGGCCCGCATGAGGGCGTAGAGCGTGAGGATCGAGGTGACGATGCCGCCGACGATGAGCACCATCATCACGGGCGTCCCGACTTGGGCTGCGGCGTCGAAGAGGGCGTACTTGCCGATGAACCCCGAGAACGGCGGCAGACCGCCCAGGTTGATCGCCGGAATGAAGTAGAGCACGGCGAGCAACGGCGCCGCGCGCATCAGGCCCTTCACCTTGAGGATCGAGGTGCTGCCCGCGCGGCGCTCGATGAGCCCCACGGCGAGGAAGAGGGTCGTCTGCACGATGATGTGGTGGACGATGTAGTAGATCGTCGCGCCCACCGCGAGCGGGGTGTTGATCGCCAGGCCGAAGATCATGTAGCCGATGTGGCTCACGAGCGTGAACGACAGGATGCGCTTGAGCTCTGCCTGCGCGACGGCACCCAGGATGCCGACGATCATCGTCGCGAGCGCCACCATCATCAGCAGGAAGTTGATGTCGTTGTCGACGAAGAGCTGGGTCTCGGTGCGGATGATCGCGTAGACGCCGACCTTCGTCAGCAAGCCCGCGAAGACCGCCGTGACGGGCGCGGGCGCCGTCGGATACGAGTCCGGCAACCAGAACGACAGCGGGAACACCGCCGCCTTGATCGCGAAGGCGAGCAGCAGCATCAGGTGCAGGATCGTCTGCGTGTCCTGCGGCAACAGCGCCATGCGCTCGCTGATCTGCACCATGTTGACCGTGCCGAGGGCGCCGTAGACCATGGCGATCGCCGCGAGGAACAGGATCGACGACACCAGCGACACCACGATGTAGACGACGCCGGTGCGGATGCGCGACTCGGTGCCGCCGAGGGTGATCAGCACGTACGAGGCGACCAGCAGGATCTCGAAGCCCACGTAGAGGTTGAACAGGTCGCCGGCGATGAACGCGTTGAAGATGCCCGCGCCCAGGATCAGATACGCCGGGTAGAAGATCGAGACCGGGGTGTCCTCGTCGTTGTCGGCCGCGCCCTGACCGATCGAGAACAGCAGCACCGCGAGCAGCACGATGCTCGTCACCACCACGAGCAGCGCCGCGAGCACGTCGACGTAGAGCACGATGCCGAGCGGGATCTGCCACGCGGCGATCGCGACGGCGATCGGTCCGTTCGTGTCGACCGCGACCAGCAGGATCGCGCCCAGGATGAGCACCGCGGTGAGCGAGGCCACCGAGACCACGATCTGCGTCCTCTTGCGGCGGCCGAAGATGAGGTTGATCGCGGCGCCGATGAGGGGGATGCCGACGAGCAGGGGCACGAGGGCGCTCATGAGCGATCACCGTCCTGGGGGTCGCGGGGGGCGTCGCTCTCGTCGACCTCGACCGTTTCATCGCCCTCTCGGGCGAGCGGCTCGGTCGGACGGCCCGCTCGATCGCGGCGCACGGCGACGCGGTCGACGGGGGCGTCGTCGACGAGCTGGGAGAGGTCGCCCTGGTGCAGCACGCGGATGGGCGAGGCGACGTCGCCGACGAAGTCGGTGGTGACGTCGTCGTCGTCGGACCGCGACTCTTCGTCCATCGCGTCTTCCGGCTCGTTCGCGACGCGCGTGCGCAGCGCGATGTCGTCGGCGTCGTCGACGAGGGTGTCGGCCTGGCCGAGCTGCCACGAGCGGTAGATCAGCGCGAGCAGGAACGCGGAGATGGCGAACGTGATGACGATCGCCGTGAGCATGAGGGCCTGAGGGAGCGCGTCGGACATGTCCGCGGCATCCGTCTCACCGTCGTAGAAGGGAGCGAGGGCCGGGCGGCCCATGACGATCAGCAGCAGCAGGTTGGCGGCGTTGCCCAGCAGCAGGAAGCCGATCAGCACGCGGGTGAGGCTGCGCTCGAGCATGGCGTAGACGCCGCACGCGAAGAGCACGGCCATGACGATGACGAGGACGAGGGAGATGCTCACGGCGTCTTCACCTCCGCGTCCTCGGGGAGCTGCGACTGGCGGTCGACCTCGGCGCCGAGGCTGCGGAGCACGTCGAGCACCAGGCCGATCACGACGAGGTAGACCCCGACGTCGAAGATCGTGCTGGTGACGAACTCCCAGTGACCGATGAGGGGCAGCTCGCCCTCGAAGGTGAAGCTCTGCAGGGGCGCGAACCCGAAGAACATCGGCACCATGGCGCACAACACCGCGATCGCCATGCCCGCCCCGAGCAGACGGCCGGCGTCGGTCGGTGCGGCGGCGCCCAGCTCCCAGCGGCCGCCCGCGATGTAGCGCATGACGAGGCCGAGACCGGCGACCAGGCCGCCCGCGAATCCACCGCCGGGCAGGTTGTGGCCGGCGAACAGGAGGTAGAGCGACACGACCATCACCGAGTGGAAGAGCACCCGGATGATGATCTCGAGAAGGATCGACCGGTTCTCGGGCTGCACCTTCGCGCCCGACACCAGCCAGGCGCGCGGGGCGTCGGTCTCACCCACGCGCTGCGCGCGTACGCCGCTGTCGGTCTCGACCAGGGGGCGACGCCGGCCGAGGCCCACGCGCGCGCGAGCGGTGCCCGAGCGGCGCGCGAGGTTGTCACTGCGGTCGGTGATGAAGACGAGGGATGCCACGCCCGTGGCCGCCAGGACGAGCACCGACAGCTCGCCCATCGTGTCCCAGCCGCGCAGGTCGACAAGCGCGACGTTCACCACGTTGCGACCGTGGCCGATCGCGTAGGCGAGGGGCGGCCACTCGAGCGAGATGGGGGCGTCCTGGCGGGCACCGGTGGCCACGATCGCCACCAGGGCCATCGTGAGACCGACACCCGCGCCGAGCACGGCCCGGGCGAGCGGGGCCACGGAGGCGTTCTGCTCGCCCATGCGCGCCGGCAGTCGTCGCAGCACGAGGGCGAACACCACGAGGGTGACCGTCTCGACCAGGATCTGCGTGAGCGCCAGGTCGGGGGCCCCGCTGGTGGCGAAGAGCACGACGAGACCGAGGCCGGTGACCGAGACGAGAGCGACGCCGGTGTAGCGCTTGCGGGCGCGCACCGCCAGGATTCCTGCCGCGATCATCAGGGGGGCGGCGATCAGCTGCGTCGGGGTGTGCCAGGCGTCGAGCTGCGCACGCCATTCCGCAGAGGCGAAGAGGGCCGTGCCCTCGGCGACGACCAGCACGATGAAGATCGTGCCGACGTAGAAGGGCAGCGAGCCGCGCTGGAAGCGGGCGGTGACCCACTCGGAGGTGAAGTCCACGCCGCGCAGTGTGGCGTTGTAGACGTCGTTCGCGGTGAAC
Source organism: Microbacterium sp. JC 701 (assembly GCF_021026215.1). Lineage (NCBI taxonomy): Bacteria > Bacillati > Actinomycetota > Actinomycetes > Micrococcales > Microbacteriaceae > Microbacterium > Microbacterium sp. JC 701. The sequence goes on along the minus strand of NZ_JAJNCV010000001.1, from coordinate 337,255 downwards.
GGCAGCACGCGGGGGCGCTTGTGCAGCTGCGTCTTGCGCACCAGCCAGAAGATCCCGGCGCCGAGGGCCAGCGTGCCGAGGGAGATGAACAGCGCCGGCTCGAGACCGTGCCAGAGCGCGAGGTGGTACGGGTATTCGGGAGCCTCGACCCCCGCCGTCGCCTCGGGCAGACCGTCGGCATAGGGCGCAAGCCAGTGGTCGACGATCGGCGCGAGGAAGCCGAGGGTGAGCGAGGCCGCCGCGAGCAGCACGGGAGCCGACAGGAAGCCGATGGGCGGGTCGGGCCAGTCGGTGGTCTCGACATCGCGCTTGGTCCAGTAGGCACCCCAGAGGAAGCGGATGCCGTACGCCGCCGTGAGCGCGGAGCCCAGCACCACGCCGAAGAGCGCGACGAGACCCCACGGAGCACCGGCCTCGGCCTCGTGCAGCAGGGGCGTCAGCGCCGTCTCTTTCGCGACGAACCCGAGGGTGGGGATGACGCCCGCCATCGAGAAGATCGCGATGAACGATGCCGTCGCCATGACCGGCGCCTGTCGGCCGAGGCCCGAGAGCTGGCCGATGTCACGGGTGTTGAGCTGGCGGTCGATCACGCCGACGACGAGGAAGAGGCACGACTTGAACAGGGCGTGACTCAGCAGCAGGGCGACCCCGGCCAGGGCGGCGTCGCGAGTGCCGTAGCCGAGCATCACGGTGAGGAAGCCGAGCTGGCTCACCGTGCCGAAGGCGAGGATGCGCTTGAGGTCGCGCTCGCGCAGAGCCTGGAACCCGCCCAGCAGCATCGTGAAGACGCCGAGGGCGATGAGCGTGGGGCGCCAGAACGGCGTCTCGGCGAACCCGGGGGCGAGGCGCGCGATGAGGTAGATGCCCGCCTTCACCATCGCGGCCGCGTGCAGATACGCGCTGACCGGAGTGGGGGCCGCCATGGCACCGGGGAGCCAGAAGTGGAAGGGGAAGATCGCCGACTTGCTCAGCGCGCCGATGAGCAGCAGCAGCACGGCGATGTCGACGACGGTTCCCACCGGCGGGTCGGCGAGGATCGCCGACAGGCTCGAGGTGCCCGCCTGCACGACCATGAGCACGACGCCGATCAGCATGACCAGCCCGCCCAGGGTCGTCACCAGCAGGGCCTGCAGGGCGGCGCGGCGACTCGAGGCACGACCGTGGTAGTACCCGATGAGCAGGTACGACAGCACGCTCGTGACTTCCCACAGCATGACGAGCACCACGATGTCATCGGTGAGCACGAGCCCGTACATGGCACCGGCGAAGCCCAGCAGCACGGCGGAGAACTGCCCGACGCCCGCGGTCTTGCCCCGGAAGTACCAGCGGCAGTAGAGCATCACCAGGGCACCGACACCCGTCACGACGAGCGTGAGGAGCCATCCGAGCACGTCCATGCGCATCGACAGCGACACGTTGATCGCCGGGATCCAGCGGTATTCCTCGAACGGAATGTCACCACCGAAAACAGAAGGAGCGGCGACGATGGCGTGGGCGAACGCCAGAGCGGGGAGAGCGGCGGCGACGTAGAACGCGCGAGCGCCGATGCGCGAGACGAGCCACGGCAGGAGCAGGGGGACGGCCGCGAAGGCGCCGAGGAAGATCAGCATGGTCGGGCCTCCTCGGGTTCGACGGGCGGGTGCCCGGGCTCTCGGGGTGTCGGACCTATTCTATGCGGCGCATGAGACTTTCCGCGCCGCCGGCGATCATCTGGTAGGCGGCGGGGCGGTCGTCGTGCCCTCGCGGAACGTGCACGATAGGGCGAGTCCCGAGGGCTCGGCGTCTTCGAGCATCGCTGCGACCGCCTCCCCGGCGGCCCGACCTTTCGCGGTCGCGGGCTGCACGAGGGTCGTGAGCACGTGCGGCGCGAGACCGTCGACCACGACGCCGTCGAAGCCGGTGACGCTGACGTCGTGCGGCACCCGCAACCCGGCCTCCTCGGCCGCCCGGATGACGCCGGCGGCCAGCAGGTCGCTCTGCGCGATGACGGCGGTCGGTCGTCGGGCGGGATCGGCGAAGATCGTGCGCCCCGCGATCGCCCCCTCGTCGATCGAGCTGGTCGCCGCGGCGAGCGCCGGGGCGTCGGGGAAGACCTGCCGCGCTCCCGCCAGGCGGTCGGCGGTGACGTCGACGCGCACCTCGGCGCCGTCGGCGATCCACCCGCGTCGGCGGGCGGTGTCGGTGGGGAGGGTGACGATCACGACGTCGCGGTGGCCGAGGGCGGAGACGTGCAGAGCCGCTTCGCGCTGGGCCTCGGCGTTGTCGAGCAGAACCTGGGGGATCCCCTCGCCCGCATCTCCCTCGACGACCACGACCGGGATGCCTCGGCCTCGGACGATCTCGAGCGAGTCGCGCATGCGCGGGCTGCAGCCGATCAGCACGGCGGCGTCGATGGGCGCGGTGTGCAGCGACGGCTCGCTCACCGTGACCCCGTCGTCGCGCAGCAGCAGGAGGGCCGCTCCGAGGCGCGAGACCCCGTCGGCGAGCCCGTCCATCATGTGCGTGGTGACCGGGTCGAGGAACGCAGTGCCGAGGTGCTGGTCGAAGACCACGCCGACGATCCCGGAGCGCCCGCGTCGCAGCGAGGCCGCTCGCGGGTCGGGGCCGGTGTATCCGAGCGACTCGGCGGCGGCGATCACGCGGGCCCTCGTCGCCTCGGAGGTGGGGGTCTTCCCGCTGAACACGACGGACGCCGTCGATGCGGAGACTCCCGCCTCGCGGGCGACATCGCTGATCGTCGCGCGTCTGGTGCTCACCGCCCGATCGTAACCTGCGCGATCCCGCGGCGCCGAATCGATTCGATAGGGTTCTCCCATGCACTCGACGCTCACCCGGTCCCAGCTCGTCCGCTGGCACATCGCGATCTGCGCCATCTTCCTCGCGAGCGGGTTGAGCATCTCGACCTGGGCTTCGCGGGTGCCGGCCATCCGAGAATCCCTCGGCATCGAGAACTCCGGCGTCGGGCTGCTGCTGCTGGGGATGGGAGTGGCATCCATCATCGGCCTGTCGATCGCTCCGGCCGTCATGGCCCGCATCGGCGCCCGCAGCGGCATGCTCGTGGCCCTGCTCCTCGTCGGCGTCGGCCTGATGATCATCGGCTTCGGCGCCGACTCCCTCCAGCTCTTCGGCGTCGCCCTGGTGGGCCTGGCGTTGTTCGGCTTCGGCAACGGCGCCGTCGACGTGATGATGAACGTCGAGGGCGCAGCTCTCGAGAAGGCCACCGGCCGCACGATCATGCCGCTGCTGCACGCCTTCTTCAGCTTCGGCACCGTCATCGGCGCCGGTCTCGGCTTCGTCGCGGTGAGCCTCGGCATCCCCGTCATCGCGCACAGCGTGGCGATGGGCGTGGTGATCATCGTCGTCGCGTTCGTCGCGGTGGCCAACGTGCCGCGCGCTGAAGTCGCGATGGACGCCCCGGCCGACGAGGAGCGCGCGCACTGGCGCGAGCGCCTCGCGGTGTCGCTGCAAGCCTGGCGCGAGCCGCGCACCTACACGCTCGGCGTGATCATGCTGGGCATGGCCTTCGCCGAGGGCAGCGCGAACGACTGGCTGCCGTCCGCGGTGGTCTACGGCCACGGTGCTCCTGAGGAGGCCGGCCCGGCAGTGCTCGCGGTGTTCTCCGTGGCGATGACGGTCGGCCGCATCGCGGGCGGTCCCGTCGTCGACCGCCTCGGTCGCGTGCTCGTGCTGCGGGTGCTCGCCGGCACCGCCGCCGCGGGACTGCTGCTGTTCATCCTGGCGCCCTACGGACCCCTCGTCTTCATCGGTGCGGCACTGTGGGGCCTCGGCGCCTCGCTCGGCTTCCCGATCGGCATGTCGGCGGCCGCCGACGACCCCGCCAAGGCCGCATCGCGCGTTGCCGCCGCCGCCACGATCGGGTACGTCGCGTTCCTGTGCGGCCCTCCGATCCTCGGCTGGATCGGCGACCACATCGGCCTGCTCAACACACTGCTCATCGTCGTCGGCCTGATCGTGGCATCCGGTCTCTTCTCCGGCGCCGCGAAGCCGCTCGTCGTCGCCGAGAAGGCGGAGGCCGAGCCCGCGCGACGCGATTAGGCTCGTCGGGTGCGTCTCGTCATCGCCCGTTGCTCCGTCGACTACACCGGCCGCCTCAACGCGCATCTCCCCCTCGCCACCCGGCTGCTCGTGCACAAGAACGACGGCAGCCTGCTGGTGCACTCCGACGGCGGCTCGTACAAGCCGCTCAACTGGATGAGCCCGCCGTGCAGCCTGACCCTCGAGCAGCCCGACGAGGTCGACGTCGAAGACGGGGTGATCGAGCGCTGGCGCGTCCTGCACGCCAAAACCGGTGACGCCCTGCTCGTGCGCATCCACGAGATCATCCACGACACCGCCCACGAGCTGGGTGTCGATCCCGGGCTCATCAAGGACGGTGTCGAGGCCGACCTGCAGCGGCTCCTGGCCGAGCAGGTGTCGGTCGTGGGCGAGAACCTCACGCTCGTCCGCCGGGAGTACCCGACCGCGATCGGCCCCGTCGACCTGCTGCTGCGCAACGACGACGGCACGGGCACCGTCGCGATCGAGGTCAAGCGCCGCGGCGACATCGACGGCGTCGAGCAGCTCACCCGCTACCTCGAGCTGCTCAACCGCGACCCGCTCCTGGCTCCGGTGACCGGGGTGTTCGCGGCTCAGGAGATCAAGCCGCAAGCGCGCGTGCTCGCCACCGATCGCGGCATCCGGTGCCTCACCCTCGACTACGACGAGATGAAGGGTGTGCAGTCGGGCGCCCCGCGTCTGTTCTGACCGCGCCGCATCGAGCCGGGCGGATGCCGCGCCGGTAGCGTGGACGCATGTCTGCACGCTCTCCCTTCTCCTGCGTCCTGTGGGACGTCGACGGCACGCTCGTCGACGCTTCGGAGGGCATCCTCCGCCGATTGACCACCACGCTCGATCACTTCGGTCGCACGCCGCCGACGCGCGGCGAGCTGTCGAAGTGGATCGGTCCGCCCATGCGGGAGTCGTTCCAGGTCAACACCGGCATGACCCTTGAGCAGGCGGATGAGGCCGTGGTGTTCTACCGCGCGCTCAACAAGAGCGAGGGCTACACGGGCAGCGCCCAGCTGTATCCCGGTGTCGCCGAGCTCGTGCACGACGTGCATGCGGCGGGGGTTCCGCAGTCGACGGCGAGCTCGAAACCCGAGGTGCAGGTGGTCGCCCTGATGGACCACTTCGGCCTCGCCCCCGACCTCGAGGCCATGGTGGGTGCGAGTCTCGACGAGCGCGCCTTGAGCGCCAAGTCCGACATCGTGCGCGAGGCGTTGCGCCGCCTCGAGGCCGCCGGTGCCGACATCTCGCGTCCCGTGCTCATCGGCGATCGGCATCACGACGTCGAGGGCGGGGCGGATGCCGGGGTGCCGGTCATCTTCGTGCGGTGGGGCTTCAGCTGGCCCCACGAGGCCGACGGTGCTCAGGCGGCCGTCGACGACGTCGACCAGCTGCGCGCCCTGCTCCTCGTCGACGACGACGCCGGTGTCTGACATCGACGGGGCGGTGCCCGCGCTCGTCGCGCTGATCCTCGCGGCCGTGGCCGTGGCGATCGTCGTCTTCGTCGTGCGGACGATCCGTGGGTCGGCGAAGACCCGCGCGGCGGCCGATGCGGCGGTCGCCGAGGCCGCCGACGCCTTGCTGCGTCTCGATGACGCCGTCGTCGAACTCGACGCGGCCTTCGAGGCGGCGGATGCCGATGACTCCGGCGATGCGCCCACCGAACTGCGCCGCGCGCGTACGTCGGCGCACCGCGCCCGTGACCGCGGTTTCGTCGACGTCTCGGATCTCGACGATGCGTCCCTGATCCCCGCGACGCGGCGCGATCTCGCCCGTCGCACCCGGACCGGTCTCGAGGGACAGCTCGCCCGCACGTCCGACACGCGCGCGCGGCTCGCGGAGTGGGTCCGCGCACACCGTTCGACCGACCGGTTGGCGGCGGCGGCGCGCGAGCGTCGCGAAGCGGTCGTGGCGGCGGCGGGCGACCCCGAACCGCTGCTCGATGCGCTCCGGCACCGCTTCGATCGCTCCGACTGGGCCGAGGCCGAGGCGTCGGCCGCGGCGGCATCGGCAGCGCTTTCCGAGGCGGACGAGGCCCTCTCCGCAGCGCCCGACGACGAGGCGCTACTACGCGCGGCGCGGGAGATCCGCCGGGCGGCGCGTCACCTGCGGGCGGTCGAAGACGCCCATCGCATCGCCTTCCAGGCTGCCGAGAACGCCGAGGCCGAGCTGGCCGCGGCGCGCGCGGAGCTCGACGACGCCGTGCAGATCGCCACGACCCGCGGCGGGCAGTGCGCGCCCGATGCGCTCGATCGCCTCCGTGCGGCGCGGCAAGACCTCGAGCGCGCGGCCGCCGAGGCTGGTGGCCGGCCGCGCGAGGCGATCGTCGCCGTCGCTCGCGCGCGCGAACTGCGCGATGAGATGATCGGCGACGCGGTCAGCCCGCGTCTGCGGCTCGAGGCGGCGCGTGCCGCCCTGCCGGGCACCCTCGCGTGCGCGCGGGCCGCCCTGGCTCAGGCCGACACCCGCGACGAGGTGCGTCCGATCGCCGATCGTCTGCGGCTCGAACGCGCGCGCCGCGAGCTCGCCGCCTCGCGCGCGGCCACCGATGCGGGTCGGGCTCTGGCCGACGCTCGAGCCGCCTGGCATGCGGTCCCGCCCCCGCAGAACTGATCCCCGACCGCCGCTCACGAGTGCCCTATCGTGAGCGGCATGGGGAAGAACACGACGCCGAGCCGTGCTCTGGGAGCAGCGAGGCGCATCCCGGTGACCCTGGGGTTCGCCGCCGCTGTGCTGGTCATCGGCCTTCTCACCGGGAGCCTCTGGCAGCCGTTCACGGCATCCGATCTCTTCCCCTCCGTCGCCTACGGACTGCCGGCGCTCGGGGCCGGGCGCTGGTGGACTCCGGTCACGGGCACGTTCTTCGTCGGCTCGCCCTGGCTGTTCCTCGCCGGCTTCCCCGCCCTCGCCGGGATCGGCTTCCTCGAGTACCGCCGCGGCAGCCGCGTCGCCGCCGCGACCTTCGCCGTGGGGCAGCTCTTCGCCGTGCTCGCGGCGGCGCTGCTGCTGTGGGGCGGCTCTCTGCTGCCGTGGACGTGGGCGCAGCAGCAGGCGGATGTGCTCTCGGTCGGCCCGTCGGCCGGACTCTTCGCGTGCATCGCCGCCGCCGTCGCCCTGCTGCCCTCGCCCTGGCGCCTGCGCGCGTGGACGGTGCTGCTCGCCTGTCTCGCGGTCGCTCTCTTCTACTACGGCTCGCTCCCCGACCTCGAGCGACTGCTCGCGGTGGGGCTCGTGCTCGCGGTGACGAGGTCGCTGCGCCCGCAGCGGGTGAACGTGCGCGAGCAGCGGCTTCTCGCCTTCGTCGTGCTGTGCGCGCTCGGCGCGATCGAGATCCTCGGCTACCTCGCCCCGATGACCGGCCCCTTCGGCTTCTCGGCCGCGACGTCGGGGTCGTGGATCGACGTGGCCGTCAACACCGTGATCGTGCTCGTCGTGGCCACCGCGCTGCGGCGCGGTCGTCGGTGGGCGTGGATCATCGTGATCGTCTACGTGGCGCTGAACGCCGTGCTGGTGCTGCTGCTGATCATGGTGCTGCTGCTGGCGGGGCTCCCGGGCGTCGAGGCCGACCTCGGCGCCGACGTCACGAGCGTGCTGGCCTCGTCGGCGCTGTGGATCGTGGCGGGGGCGTACTTCGTGCTCGTGCGGGGCGCGTTCCGCGCCCGGCCGCGGGCCCAGCTCGGCGCCTCTCCTGCGCCCACGGCGCAAGAGGTGAAGACCGCGCTGCACGCCGACGGGGGCGGCACCCTGTCGTGGATGACGACGTGGGAGGGCATGTCGTACGCCCGGTTCGGCAGCGGGATCGTCGCCTACCAACGCCGCTCCGGCGTCGCCCTGGCCCTGGCCGACCCGATCGGCCCCGAAGCGGAGCGCGCGCAGACCGTGCGGGCGTTCATCGAGGCCGCCGAGGCCGCGGGACTCGCCCCCTGCTTCTTCAGCGCCGGAGAGGCCACGCACGCCGCCGTCCCCGACGGGTGGCGCAGCATCGTCGTCGCCGACGACACCGTGGTCGACCTCCCCGGGCTGCAGTTCACCGGCAAGGCGTGGTCGGCGGTGCGCACCTCGCTCAACCGTGCGCAGCGCGAAGGCATGACGTTCCGCCTGTCGCGCCTGTCCGACGAGAGCTGGGGCGTCCGGCAGCAGCTGAGCGCGATCTCCGACAGCTGGGTCGGCGAGAAGGGCCTGCCCGAGATGGGCTTCACGCTCGGAACCCTGCACGAGGCCGCCGATCCCGAGGTGCGCCTCGCCCTCGCGGTCTCACCGGCGGGCGACGTCGACGGGTTCCTCTCGTGGCTGCCGGTCTACGGCGAGGGCGCGATCAGGGGCTGGACGCTCGATCTCATGCGTCGCCGCGAGGGCGGCTTCGGCCCCGTGATGGAGTACCTGATCGGCGCGTCGGCGCAGCAGTTCTCGAACGAGGGCGCGGCCGTCATGTCGCTGTCCGGGGCTCCGCTCGCGCACGAGTACCCCGCGGATGCCGGCGTCATCGCCGACCTGCAGGAGCGCATGGCTGCGATGCTCGAGCCCGTCTACGGCTTCGCGTCACTGCACCGCTTCAAGCAGAAGTTCCACCCGCGCTACGAGACGATGTACCTGCTCTACCGCGACGAGGCCGATCTCACGCGCATCGGCGCCGCCCTCACGCGCGCGTTCCTGCCGCACGCGACGCTGCGACAGTTCGCGGCCGCCGGCGTCGACCTCGTGCGACAGGAGCACTGACGAATCCCGGATGCCATGGCATCCGGAACCGTGAGATGCCCCGACCGGCGCGAGGCGCACGGTCGGGGCGGATCCGGCCGAGGGCCGGACACGGATCAGAGGGGGCGGATGTTCTCCGCCTGCAGACCCTTGGGGCCCTGCGCGACCTCGAACTCGACGCGCTGGTTCTCTTCGAGCGAGCGGTAACCGCCCGACTGGATCGCGCTGTAGTGCGCGAAGACATCCTGACCCCCGTCATCGGGAGCGATGAAACCGAAGCCCTTCTCCGAGTTGAACCACTTGACCGTGCCCTGCGTGCTCATCGTGTTGCCGTTTTCCGCTTCAGCCGGCGCCGAGCGCGCCGGTCAGTGAGCCCAAAGTAACGGCCGGGCCGCATCGGCGCACAGGTCCGTGACATAAACGTTGCGGGACGTCTCCGGGAGACCCCGGCGGGCCGAAAGAGCCCTGAGCCCATACGACGCCCGGGCTGAGCAGAGCTCGAAGCCCGGGCGTCGACGGATCCCCCCGGATATGTCACGCGAGGCGTGACGGTGATGACAATACCGGCGCCGGAGCCCGTTCGCGACACGAAAACGAAGAATCAGCGAGTTATTGCCGTGTTCTGTGATAACCGAGGGTCGTAAAATTCGCCTGATGGACGATCGTCGGCGTGCTTCCGCCCTCGTCGACGAGGCTTACCGAGCCCTCGGCGAGGCGATCGTCGACGGTCGCCTCCAGCCGGGAGACCGTCTGCGCGACGTCGAACTGGCCGCATTGATGGGGATCTCCCGCACCCCCGTGCGCGAGGCCCTGCAGAAACTCGAGCGCATCGGCATGGTCGAGGTCGCCGCCAACCGGTACACCCGGGTGTCGGAGGTGAGCGAGCGAGCGCGCGGAGACATGCGCGAGTACGCCGCGCACACGATCGCGGCCGTCATGCACATCGCGCTCCCCCGCTGCAGCGACGAAGAGGTGCAGAGCATCGTCTCGCACGTCGACGGGCTGCGCGACGCGGAGGACTCCCCCTCGTACGTCCTGGCCGCGCTCGCCCTGCACACCCACCTCGTAGCCGTTTCGCGCAACGTCGTCTTCCGCAAGCAGCTCGAGCAGACCGATCTGGTGCTCCGCCGCAACCTCGAGGGCTGGTACACCTCGACCGAGACGCGGTCGGTCCTGTTCGAACACCTGCGCGATCAGGTCGCGCGCCGCGACACCAACGGCGCGACGTGGACCTTCCTGTCTCTGCACGGATTCGCCTGAGCACGCAAGACGCCTCGGACCCGCCGGACCCTCGCGATAGCGTGACGCGCATGCCCCACATCGAGTTGCGCGACCTCGCCCCCGACACCACCGACGCGGCTTTCCAGGCCGTCCGCTCGAGCTCGTCGGCGTGGTCGCGCGCGCGGTTCGACGACCGTGCGGCGTTCGACGCCTGGCTGGCCGATGACGCCGTGTCCGCGCACGCCATCGTGCAGGACGACAGTGTGGTGGGCGTCGCCGCCGCCATGGACGTCGACGGCGATCGCGAGGTCCTGCTCGCCGTCCGTCCGGACGCCGACCCCGAGGCGCCGACCGAAGCGCTGCGCATGGTCACGGTGCACGAGGCCGAGCGACCGCTCTACGCGTGCGTCGCGGCCGACGACGAACCGAGCCACGACGTGCTCGCACGGCTCGGGTTCGTCGAGCACGGGCGCGACGGGGCCGACGTGGTGTACGTCCTTCCGCCGACGTTAGAGTGACGCGGTGGGGACGACAGACGACCATCACGACCGGGGGGCGGTCGAGACCGCGGCCGACACCGCGGGGTTCACCAGCATCCTGAGTCGCCCTCGGGCAATGGTCGTCTTCGCCTTCATCGTCTTCGTCGTCACCACGCTGCAGTCGATCTCCGATCCGCTCGCGGGGGCGATGCAGGGCGACGTCGTGTGGGATTACCCGATCCCCCTCGGCGTCGTGACGGCTCTCGTCGTGCTCGGCTGCGCCGTGCAGAGCGGCTTCCTGCTCCTCGCGACCCGCCTCCCCCTGGTCGCGGTCGTCGGCACCACAGCCTGCTACCTCGTACTCGTCGTCGGGCTCGAGGTTCCGCGCTGGCTCGGAGGGCTTCCCCCCGTCGTCGCTGTGGCGGTGTTCTTCCTCGCCGCGAGCCGGCGTCCGGCGGTCGCCACGGCCTGGAGCGCGGTCACGATCGGCGCGACGGTCGGCGTCCTCTCGCTGTGGTCGCTGTCGACGGGTGCTCCCCTCGGGGTGACCGGCAGCTTCGTACTCAGCACCGGACTCGCCTTCGCCGCCCCCGTGGTCGGCGCCGCCGCGCTCGGCGTCTGGTGGGCTCGACGCATGCGCGGTCTGCATCGCGCCCGCGCCGCGGTCTCCGCCGCCGCGGCCCGCCACGAGACCGAGCTCGAGCACGCGAAGACCCTCGAGCGCGCGCGCATCGCGCAAGAACTGCACGACGTCGCCGGCCAGCACCTCGCGGGGCTGCTGTCGCTGGCCGATGCCGCCGTCGACATCGAGGTCCTCGACGCCGAGCAGGCGTCGGCCCTCATCGCCGAGATGCGCGCCGAGGGGCGCTTCGCCTCGGCCAGCCTCTACGCCGCCCTGCGCGACCTGCGCGCCGAGAACGACGCCCGCGCCGAACCGACCCTCGACCTGCGCTCGCTCGACGAGCTCGTGCAGTACTGGGCGTCGCGCGGCATGGATGTCACGCGCGAGGTCGACGGAGCGGTCGACGACCTGCCCGCGATGGTGTCGACGACCGCGTACCGAGTGGTGCAGGAGGCCCTCACGAACGCCTGCAAGCACGCGGCCGGCGCCGCCGTCACCGTCGAGGTCCGCGTCACCGACTCCTCGATCCGAGTGGTGGTGGCCAATGCCGAGGCCCCGGCTTCCGAGGCGGACGCGACGCCCGACGGACTCGGATGGGGTGTGGCGGGAATGGCCGAACGCGTCGACCTGCTGCACGGCACCTTCGCCGCGGGCCCCGTCGCCTCCGGCGGATGGGCGGTCGTCACGGAGGCCCCGCTGAGCGTGCACGCCACTCAGACCCCGGTGCCGACGCCGTGAGCGACACCGACATCCGCGTCTTGATCGTCGACGACAACCGCACCGTCCGTCGCGGCATCCGTCTGCGGCTCGAGAACGCCGCCGGCATCCGCGTGGCCGGAGAGGCCTCGAACGGGCGCGACGCCGCCGTTCTCGCGCGGGCGGAGCGGGCCGACGTCGTGCTCATGGATCTGCACATGCCGGGGATGAGCGGCATCGAGGCCACGCGCCTCATCACGAGCGAGGCGAACGAGACCTGCCGCGTGGTGCTCCTGACGAGCGAGGTGTCCGACGCCTTCGTCGTCGAGGCGCTGGAGGCGGGCGCGAGCGGCTACCTGCTCAAGGGCCACGACAGCGATCAGCTGCTGCCCGTCATCCGTGGCGCGGCCGCGGGAACGGCAACCATCTCACCCCGGGTGGCGCCGCGCCTCATCCGTGAGCTGCGCGCGGCCAAGCCACAGCCGGCCGAGCCCGAGCAGGTGGCTCTGTTGACGGCCGCCGAACTGCGGGTCGTATCGCTGCTGAGCAGCGGGCTCACCTCGAACGACGAGATCGCCCGGCATCTCACCGTGTCGGTGAACACGGTTCGCAGCCAGACGGCTTCCGCGCTCCGGAAGCTCGATCTCGACGACCGCACGCAGTTGGCGCTCTGGGGGGCGCGAAACGGCCTGATCCGGCGCGAGAAGTAGTCCGATCGGACGAAAACGCCCGCTTCGAGTCGGCGGGCCGGCCGTGATCCCGCGCACTCCCCCGATGACCGGGGTCGTGACGCGGACGAGACTGCTGCCACGGCGACTGGCTCGTTTCGCCGTCTCGTCCGTGCGGGGCTGGGATCGGGGGCGGCCCCGCACGGCCGCCGTCCTGCGCGGGTCACCCCGCGGACGCGGAAAGGCCCGGGGCACGGTCCACCGCCCCGGGCCTTTCGCGTGTTGGTCAGCGCGCGGTGCGGCGTCCCACGATGAGGCCGTAGATGAGCAGGACGATGATCGACCCACCGATCGCGAGGAGCCACGTCTGGATCGAGAAGAAGTCCTGCAGCGGGGCGTTGAAGAGCAGGCCACCCAGGAACCCGCCCAGCAGAGCGCCGACGACGCCGAGCAGGAGCGTGATGAGCCAGCCGCCGCCCTGCTTGCCGGGCAGGATGAGCTTGGCGATGGCGCCGGCGATGAGGCCGAGGAGAAGAAATCCGAAGAATCCCATGATGTGTTCCTTTCGCGAGTGTGAACCGATGCCCGCTCAAGGCGAAGCTCTCGTAGTACTCAGCTTCCTCCCAGATACACCGTAAGCAGGGTGGGTTGCCTCTCGCCGCAATCCGTGATTCATGCCTTACGGGTGCGCGGCGCGGCCTGCGACGGGCTTCTTCTTCCGGAGGCGGGACTGGATGCCGACTCCCCCACCCCGCGCCCACGGACCTCCCCACGGCGGCTGCGGAATCCCGCCGGATACGATGCCCGTCCGGGCTCCCCACCACCTCAGAGAAGGGACCGATCCCATGACCCGTGCCGACCTGGTGCAGGACGACGGCCGCGTCGACAGACTGTGGACCAGCGCGACCTGGAGCGAGGGACCGCTGTGGATCCCGACCACCCGCCGCCTTCGGTGGAGCGACATCCCGGGTGACCGCATCCTCGAGTGGGACTCCGCGAGTGACACCACGATCGTCCACCGCGAGGGCGTCGAGTTCACCAACGGACGCGTCCTCGACGCCGACGGCACCGTCGTGCAGTGCTCGCACGGGCGCCGCCGCCTCGAACGCGAGCTCCCCGATGGCTCTCTCGAAGAGATCGTCGCGCAGTGGGAGGGCAAGAGGCTCAACTCCCCCAACGACGTCGCGATCGCCCCCGACGGCTCGTACTGGTTCAGCGACCCCGACTACGGCATCCGTCAGGCGCACGAGGGCCACCTCGGCGAGCGCGAGTACGACGGTCGCTTTGTCTTCCGGTGGTCTGCGGCCGACGGCATCCGCCCCGTCATCACCGACATCGTGCAGCCGAACGGTCTGGCGTTCTCACCCGACGGATCGACCGTGTACGTCACTGACACCGCCATCGGCCTCGACGACGGGCCGGGGCACTGGATCCGCGCCTACGACGTGGTCGACGCCGGAGCGGGGGCCGAGAACGGCCGACATTTCGCCACCATCGATGACGGCATGCCCGACGGCATCGCGGTCGACGAACGGGGCCGGGTCTGGTCGTCTGCGGGCGACGGAGTGCACGTCTTCGATCCGGATGCCGCGGAGCTGCTGTTCCTGCCTGTCCCCGAACCCGTCGCCAACCTCTGCTTCGGGGGCGACGACGGCACCGACCTCTTCATCACGGCGACGACGAGCCTGTATCGCGTGCGCACGACGACCCGCGCGGCCATCTGAGGACAGGGCATCTCGCCCGACAATCGGCTCGTCACAGGTGCTGACGCACCAGGGCACGGCGCAACCCTTCGGCGCGCACGTCGTCCCATAGGGCCGCGCACGCTCCATCCGGAATGCCCGTCGCGGCGTCGCACAGGTGGGATCGGACGGTCGCGGCGTCGAGAGAGACGGGGCAGACGACCACGGCGAGCGCGATCGAGTGCCCTCGCCGGCGCTCCGCACTCTGCAGCACCGTCTCGGCAGCCGCTTCGAGTCGGGGGCGTGCGTACTCCGCGTCGCGCGCGCACGCCACCGACACCACGACCAGCACCCGGCGGTAGTCCGGACCCGAACTGAGCCGCTCGTCGAGAAGAGCAAGCCGCCCGTGCGCCGCGTGCCGCAGATGGCGCCCGCGATGAGTGGAACGCAGATCGATCCCGTACAGCAGGGTCGACGGCGCCGTCCCGATGCCCGCGTCGATTCCGTCCCACGCGAGACCGCCACGGTCGCCTTCGACGCGCACTCCGGAGGTGAAACGGGTGATGAGGGTCAGTGCGCTCATCCTCCTGTCCTACGCGAGCCCGGGACGGAACGCTCGCGTCCTCACGGAATCCCTACGGTCGACCCCGGTTCGCTGACGGTCTGCTGACGGCGAGACCCTGTGATCCACCGGGCCGGGCAGCCGCGCGTATGGCTCTCGCGAGGATCGACGCGCGCGTGATCCCGGCGACAGACGATGAGCGCATGCGTTTCAACGATCGGGACTTCCCGCTGCGCGTGAACGGACCGTGGGGCTCCTACGAGCGGCGGTTCAGCGGCCACGGACTGGTCGCCGAGCACCTCCGCATCCTTCCTCCGGACGGCGATGATCGCTCGCGCCTCGCGTGGCACCTGTCGGGCATCTGGCCGTACGTCGGCTTCTTCCTCGGCATCGCGGCCGCCGTCGCCGCCCATCACGTCGCATCCGTCGAGGTGAGCACGGCCATCGGTGCGATCGTGTGGCTCGCGCCCTGGGTGTGGATGACCTGGCGCGCCCGCCCCTACGCCCGCCGCGTGCGCGACCAGTGGCGCCTGCACGACGCCTCGACCTGGCTCATCGAGCCGTCGGCTCTGCGTGATTCCGCGCGCAGATTGGATGCCGCCGGCACGGCCTCTTCTGCCACGCTGAAGCTCGTATGGTGCGAGGAGTACGACGCGTCACTTGATGCGAGCGCGCGCGACACGAAAACCTTGCATATGAACTCTTTTCGGTAGGTCGCCCCCACCGATCGAACCGCGACGTCGAAGGAGACCGTCATCAGCGCCACGCCGATCCTCCCCGGCTTCCATCCAGACCCCTCGATCTGCCGCGTCGGCGACGACTTCTACCTGATCACCTCGACCTTCGAGTACCTCCCGGGTGTTCCGGTCCACCACAGCCGTGACCTGGCGTCGTGGAGCGTGATCGGGCACGTCTTCGCCGACCGCGACCACCTCTCCTTTCCCTCGTCGGCGGGGAGCGCCGGCATCTTCGCCCCGACGATCCGCCACCACGACGGCCGATTCTGGGTGATCACGACCGACATCAACACCGTCGGCGACGGGCAGCTGCTGACCTCCGCCGCTTCCCCCGAGGGGCCCTGGGGTCCACCGCTTCGCGTGCCCGGCGCCATCGGCATCGACCCCGACCTCTTCTGGGATGCCGACGGCACCTGCTACGTCACCTGGGCCACGGGCCGTGCCGACGCGCCGATCATGCAGGCGTCGGTCGACCTCGAGACCGGCGATCTGCTCTCCGAGCCCGCTCTCCTCTCCACCGGGAGCGGCCTCGCGCACCCCGAGGGACCGCACCTCCTGCGCCGCGGCGACTGGTACTACCTGCTCCTCGCCGAAGGCGGAACGGAGCGGGGGCACGCGGTGACCGTCGCTCGCTCCCGCGCCGCGACCGGACCATTCGTGTTCCATCCGGGCGATCCGATCCTCAGCCACCGCAGCTCGACCGACCCCGTGCAGAACACCGGCCACGCCGACCTCGTCGAGACGGCGGATGGATGGAACATCGTCTACCTCGGAGTGCGACCCGTCGGACCCGGCCCGGGCTTCCACCTCAACGGCCGCGAGACCTTCCTCGCGAAGGTGTCGTGGGAGGACGACTGGCCCGTCGTCGACGAGAACCTCGACATCGCCCCGGTGTCGACCTCGTTCACCGACGACTTCTCCGCCGATCGTCTGGACCTGCGCTGGATCGCCCCCGGACGCCACCCCGGCGACTTCACGAGCGCGTCACCGCGCGGAGTCGTCATCGATCAACCGTCCGACGATCGGTATCGCTCCCTTCTCGCGACGCGAGTGCGCGATCAGCAGTGGGAAGCGCGAGCAGACGTCGAACCCGGCGACGCGCGCCTCGTTCTGCGCATGGACGAGGACCACTGGGTCGCCGTCGAGTGTCGGGACGGCCACGCGGTCGCCCACGCCACCGTCGGACCCTTCACGCAAGACCTCGGCGCGATCCCGCTCCCGGCGACGAGGCCCGCGACGCTCGCGCTGCGCTCCACTCTGCCCACCCCCGGACCACACGGCGGTACGCCCGTCGCCGACGACCTGCAGTTCGGCATCGTCACCGACGACGGGTTCGTCGAGATCGCCCGCATGGACGGTCGATACGTCTCGACGGAGGTCGCCGGCGGCTTCACGGGCCGGGTCGTCGGCATCGAGCCCATGCCCGGCACGGGTCGACCGGCGGTGCTGCGGTCGTTCTCGTACGAGGGCATCGCGGGCTGAGCGGCGCATCACCCCGGCTCGATCCTCGGCATCGTCGGTGCCGGCACCAGATCCTGAACGCGGTTACGGGACATCGGCGGTCACCGGGCCTTCCGGTGACGAATGCGCGTGTGCTTCGCTGTCTCCGATGACTGCAGCAGCCCGCGCGAGGTCTCGGGGACCCGCCGCCGTCGCAATGTGCCTCGCTTTGGCTGTTGCGCTGACGGGGTGCTTGCCATCAAACGTCACCCAGGCCGAAGTGGACGCTGATTCCGAACACGCCAAGGCGACTGCTCTCACCAATCTGAACGATGTTCTCAGCGCTGCATCTCTCGCGACACCTGGCCCCATCGAGGTTGCGCCCTCCGGCTGCTCGTCGGTCGATTACTCGTGGAACACCTGGGACACGTGGCGGATGAGCGTCGAGACCCCGGTGGCTCCAGGAACGGAGCAGTCGATCCTGGACGCCATCGACGACGCCTTCACGTCACGCGGCGACTGGGCCGTCTTCGGTGACGATGCGGACGAAGTCCTTCCCGGTGACGGAACCCATCGCTTCCTCACGCCTAGGCGCGGGGATCCCGAAACCAAGGTGACGGTCGGTGTCGACACATTCGCGCATGTTCTAAGTGTCGAATCCACCAGCGGGTGCTTCGTCACCGGCCCCGTTTCAGAAAGATGAGAGGCCCTTCCCGCGTGGCCCCAATCTCGTCCCTGTCGCAGAAATGAGAAAAGACCCCCGGGACCTACCCGGGGGTCTTTTCTCATCTGTGCGCGAGGGGGGACTTTCCCTGGTGCCCCTCCACCCGCCGCTACGCGGCGCGCGGAGCCTCTCGGGCGCCAGGGGCCCAACCCTCACGGGTCCATAGCCCTCCCCCTCGCGCACGAAACGAAGAAGGCCCCGGGATGAACCCGGGGCCTTCTTCGTTCTGTGCGCGAGGGGGGACTTGAACCCCCACGCCCTTGCGGGCACTGGCACCTGAAGCCAGCGCGTCTACCTATTCCGCCACTCGCGCGAGATGCGGCACGGATGCCGCGAACTCAACTTCCCGAGAATATCACGGCCCCGACTCCGTCACGAATCGCGGGCCCCGATGACCGCTTCCATGACCTGCCCAGCCGTGCTGACTACGATGTGCCTACTGGTCTGCCTGCCTGAAGGAGTCTCGTGGGGCTACTCGACAGTTTCGAGAAGGGTCTCGAACGCGCCGTCAACGGTGCGTTCGCGAAGACCTTCCGCAGCGGCATCCAGCCGGTGGAGATCGCATCCGCTCTGCGCAGCGAGCTCGACAAGAAGGCTGTGGTCGTCACGCGTGATCGCATCCTCGCGCCCAACACGTTCTCGGTGCGCCTGTCGCCGGCCGATGACGAGAAGATGAGCGCCCTCGGTTCGACCCTCGTGCACGAGCTCGACACCCTGGTGAAGAAGCACGCGCGCACCCAGGGGTACTCGTTCGCCGGCCCGGTCGCCATCACGATCGAGCGCGACTCCAGCCTGTCCACCGGAACGCTGCGGGTCGACTCGCAGACCACCGAGGGCCAGGTCGCGTGGCGCGGCGTCGTCGACATCGACGGCAAGCGGCATCCGCTCACCGGCGCCCGCACGGTGATCGGCCGCGGAAGCGACGCCGACATCACGATCCCCGACGCCGGCACCAGCCGCAAGCACGTCGAAATCCTCTGGGACGGCGAGCGGGCCATGGTCCGCGACCTCGGCTCGACCAACGGCACCACTCTCAACGGCCGCAAGGTGTCGGAGGCGGCCTTGCCCCCCGATTCCACGATCTCGATCGGCCGTACCAATATCGTGTTCCGTGTGGTCGCTCAGGCGCAGCCGCCGCGACGCGCGTCGGCCTCCGACGCCACGCGCATCTTCGACGTCCGGGAACGAGGACCCCTGTCATGAGTCCGTTGACTCTTCTTCTTCTGCAGGGCGGCTTCCTCGTCCTGCTGTGGTTCTTCGTGTTCGGCGTGGTCTATTCGTTGCGCGCCGACCTGTTCGGGGTCAAGGTGCGCAAGCTCCCCGAGCCCGTGGCATCCGCCCCCGCAGCCCCCGCTCCCACGGCGGCGCCCGACGCGGTCACCACGCAGGTCAAGCGCCCGGCGGCTCCCGCCCCGGCGCCGGTCGGCGGCCTGGCCACCACCTCGGCGGTGTCGCGCATCGTCATCACGAGCGGCCCCAAGGCCGGCCTCGAGCTGCCGCTGGGCACCGAGCCGCTCACGATCGGTCGCTCGAGCGAGTCGGGCCTGGTCATCCGCGACGACTACACCTCCAGCCACCACGCCCGTCTCGTGCTGTGGGGAGACCAGTGGATGCTGCAAGACCTCGACTCCACGAACGGCACGTCCCACGACGGCGTGCGCGTCGCCTCACCCGTGCAGGTGAAGGTGGGAGCGCCCATCAAGGTCGGCGCGACGACGTTCGAGTTGAGGAAGTAACCCTCCCCCATGGTCTTCCAGGGCTCGAGCGCCGCCATCTCCCACACGGGAAAGGTGCGCTCCAACAACCAGGATTCCGGTTACGCCGGGTCCAATCTCTTCGTGGTCGCCGACGGCATGGGCGGCCACGCGGGCGGTGACGTCGCGTCGAGCATCGCCATCGGTCGACTCACCGAGCTCGACCAGCCGTTCCGCACGCCGTCCGAAGCCGAGCACGCCATCCGCGACGCCCTCGCCGACACCGCGGCGGAGCTGATCGACACCGTCGCCCGCCGTCCCGAGCTCGCGGGCATGGGCACGACCGTCAGCGCTCTCGTCATGGTCGACGACTACGCGGTGATCGGCCACATCGGCGACTCGCGCATCTACCTCTACCGCGACGACACCCTCACCCAGATCACGGCCGACCACACCTTCGTGCAGCGCCTGGTCGACTCCGGTCGCATCACCCCCGAAGAGGCGCGGTACCACCCGCGGCGCTCGGTGCTCATGCGCGTGCTCGGCGACATGGATCCCGACCCCGAGGTCGACAGCTTCATCATGCCGACGCAGGACGGCGACCGCTGGCTGCTGTGCTCCGACGGCCTCTCGGGCGTCGTCGACGACACGCACACCGCCAAGACGCTCGCGCTCGGCATGCCCCCGGCGCGCACCGCCGACGCCCTGCTCAAGCAGGCGCTCGACGGCGGCGCCCCCGACAACGTCACGGTCGTGCTGGTCGACGTGGGCGGACAGCACCCCGTGTTCATCGGCACGCCGACCATCGTCGGCTCGGCCTCGAACCCCAGCGGTGTGGTGGTGCCCGCCGCACGTCCGGGCCGCTCGAACTGGCTGCACCACGCGCGCCAGGTCGCCAACGAGCCCACGCACTTCGAGCCCGCCGCCGAGTTCCTCGAGGAGCTCATCGAAGAAGACCGTCGTCGCGCACGTCGTCGTCGCCTCGGCTGGCTCGCCGCCCTGCTCGTGGTGCTCGCCGCGATCGGCCTGGGCCTGTGGGCGGGATACAACTGGACGCAGACGCGGTACTACGTCGGCGCCGACGACAACTCGGTCGTGATCTACCGCGGCATCCAGCAGTCCATCGGACCGATCTCGCTGTCGACCGTCTACGAAGACACCAACATCGTGCTCGCCGACCTCTCTGAGTTCGACCGCGAGACCGTCGAGGCCACGATCTCGGCCCGATCTCTCTCCGACGCCGAGCTCATCGTCGATCGCCTGCGCCCCGCAGAGGAGGGAAGCGGATGACCGACCAGAAGCTGACCCGCACCCCGGATGCCGTGTCCACCGACACCGCCGTGATGCGGGCCCTGAAGAAGATCCGCACCCCCGCCAAGCAGCGCAACCGCGAGCTCGGCCTGCTGCTGTTCGCCATCGCCGTGTACGGCGGAGCCGTCACCCTCGTGCAACTCGGCGTGAACGGCACCGTCGACCCCGGGTTCCTCACTCTCGCGGCGATCCCCGCGGTGCTCGCCCTGATCACGCACGTGGCGCTGCGCCTGCGCGCCCGCGACGCCGACCCCTTCGTGCTGCCCATCGCGACCGTGCTCACGGGCCTCGGCATCGCGATGATCTATCGCATCGACCTCGCCGACGGCGCCTCCGGCTGGGATGCCACCGGCCACCGCCAGATCGCATGGGCCGCGATCGCGATGGTGCTGGCGCTGGTGGTGCTCATCTTCGTGAGCAACTACCGCGTGCTGTTCCGCTACACCTACCTGTTCGGCCTCGCCGGCATCCTGCTGCTGCTCCTGCCCTTCGTCCCGGGCCTGGGCACCGATCAGAACGCCGACGTGTGGGTCTCGCTCGGCTTCGTGTCGTTCCAGCCGGGCGAGCTGGCAAAGATCTGCCTCGCGATCTTCTTCGCCGGCTACCTGGTGCGCACGCGCGAGAGCCTCACCTCCACGGGCACGCGCTTCCTCTTCATGACGTGGCCCCGTGCCCGCGAGCTCGGTCCGGTGCTCGTCATCTGGCTCGTCTCACTGGGCATCATCGTGCTGCAGCGCGACCTCGGCACCGGCCTGCTGATCTTCGGCATGTTCGTCGCGATGCTCTACGTCGCCACCGGCAAGACCAGCTGGGTGCTCATCGGTCTGGTGCTCGTCGCGAGCGGGGCGTTCCTCGCCTCGCAGGTGCTGCCCTACGTCAACGGTCGCTTCGCCAACTGGCTCAACGCCTTCGACCCCGACGTCGTCAACCGCGAGGGCGGCAGCTACCAGCTCGTGCAGGGCATCTTCGGCCTCGCGCACGGCGGTCTCTTCGGCACCGGCCTCGGCCAGGGGCGCCCGTCGATCACTCCGCTCGCGCAGAGCGACTACATCATTCCCAGCCTCGGCGAAGAGCTGGGTCTGGTGGGCCTGTTCGCGATCCTCGCGCTCTACATGGTGTTCGCCAGCCGCGGCATCCGGATCGGCCTCGCCGGTCAGGACGACTTCGGCAAGCTCCTCGCGACCGGCTTCTCGTTCACGATCGCGCTGCAGGTGTTCATCATGGTCGGCGGTGTCACGCGGGTGATCCCCCTCACCGGTCTGACCACGCCCTTCCTGGCGGCCGGTGGCTCGTCGCTCATCGCGAACTGGATCATCGTGGCGTTCCTGCTGCGCATCTCCGACGCGGTGCGCTCCCGTCCCCGGGTGGTGATCGGCTGATGACCCCTTCGTCCATCCCCGCCCACGCCCCGATCCCGGAGGAGGCACCGTGACGAAAGAACTCCGACGCCTCAGCATCGTCATGCTGGCGATGTTCCTCGCGCTGTTCGCCTCGACGAGCATCATCCAGGTGGTGCAGGCCAACGCCCTCACCAACACCTCGGGCAACACCCGTGCGCTCTACGACTCCTACGAAGTGCAGCGCGGGTCGATCGTCGCCAGCGGCGCCGCCATCGCCTCCTCCGTACCGTCGGACGACGTCTACAGCTGGCAGCGGGAGTATCCGGATGCCGCGATGTGGGCCCCCGTGACCGGGTACGTGAACCCGGTGCTCGATGCCCGCACCGGTCTCGAGCAGGCCGAGAACAGCGTGCTGAGCGGGCAGGACTCGAACCAGTTCTTCTCGCGCATCGATCGCGCGATCACCGGCAAGGCGCCCCGCGGCTCCAATGTCGAGGTCTCGGTCGACGCCACCGTGCAGAAGGCCGCGTGGGACGCCATGGGCGATCTGCAGGGAGCCGTCGTCGCGATCGAGCCGTCGACCGGGCGCATCCTCGCGATGGTCTCCAAGCCCAGCTTCGACACGAACACTCTGGCCTCGCATGACACGGATGCCGTGAACGCGGCCTACGACCAGCTCGTGGCCGACCCGTCGAAGCCGCTCGACAACCGCGCGATCGCGGGCGACCTCAACCCTCCGGGATCGACCTTCAAGCTCGTCGTGGCGTCGGCTGCCTTGGCATCCGGAAAGTACACGCCCGACTCGGCGTTCCCCAACGTGGCGGCGTACACGCTCCCCGACTCCACGAACGTGGTCAGCAACGCCGGTGGCGGCGCGTGCGGCGAGGGCGACACGGTCACCATCGCCACGGCCCTGCGGTTGAGCTGCAACATTCCGATGGCCGAACTCGCCGTGGAGCTCGGCGCCGACGCGATCCGCGCCGAGGCCGAGAAGTACGGCTTCAACTCGACCTTCTCGATGCCGCTGGAGTCCACGGCCTCGACGTACCCCTCGAACCCCAACGCCCCGCAGACCGCCCTGAGCGGCTTCGGACAGGGCGACGTGCGCGCCACGCCCCTGCAGATGGCGATGGTGTCGGCGGGCATCGCGAACGACGGCGTCGTGATGAACCCGCGCATGATCGATCGGGTGATCAACACCGACCTGTCGGTGAGCGACCAGGGCTCCGACAGCGAGTTCGGTCGGGCGCTCGAGCCCGACGTCAACGCGCAGATGGTTTCGATGATGACGGCGAACGTCCAGGACGGCGCGGCATCGAATGCAAGAATAGACGGGGTTCAGGTGGCGGGTAAGACCGGCACTGCGGAGAACGACTCCCGTCCCTACACGCTCTGGTTCACCGGTTTCGCACCGGCGGACGACCCTCAGGTCGCCGTCGCCGTGGTGGTCGAAAACGGTGGTGGCCGAGGGCAGAGCGGGAGCGGCAACGAGATCGCCGCCCCGATAGCGAAGAAGGTCATGGAGGCGGTGCTGGGTAAATGAGACCGACGCAGGGTGTGACCTTCGGAGGACGCTACGAGCTCGAATCGCGCATAGCGATCGGCGGTATGGGCGAGGTCTGGGAGGCGACGGATCACGTCATCGGACGAACCGTCGCCATCAAGATCCTCAAAGACGAGTACATGGGCGACCCGGGCTTCCTCGAGCGCTTCCGCGCCGAGGCCCGCCACGCCGCGCTCGTGAATCACGAGGGCATCGCCAGCGTGTTCGACTACGGCGAAGAAGACGGCAGTGCCTTCCTCGTCATGGAGCTGGTGCCCGGTGAGGCGCTGTCGACGATCCTCGAGCGCGAGGGCTCGCTGTCGACCGACAAGACCCTCGACATCGTCGCGCAGACCGCGGCGGCACTGCAGGCCGCGCACGCCGCGGGTCTCGTGCACCGCGACATCAAGCCCGGCAACCTGCTGATCACGCCCGACGGGCGCGTGAAGATCACCGACTTCGGCATCGCCCGCATCGCCGACCAGGTTCCGCTGACCGCGACCGGTCAGGTCATGGGAACGGTGCAGTACCTTTCGCCCGAGCAGGCGTCGGGTCACCCGGCGTCGCCCGCGACCGACACCTACTCGCTGGGCATCGTCGCGTACGAGTCCCTGGCGGGCAAGCGCCCCTTCACGGGCGAGTCGCAGGTGGCGATCGCCATGGCGCAGATCAACGAGCAGCCCGCCCCCCTGCCGCCCACCGTGGCGCAGCCGGTGCAGAACCTCGTCATGGCGATGATCGCCAAAAAGCCCGAAGAGCGTCCCGCCTCCTCGGCGGCGGTCTCGCGTGCGGCCACCGCCCTGCGCCGCGGCGACCTCACGGCAGCTGCGGCCGCCGTGCCCGCCGTCGCCGCCGGTGCGGCGATCGCCGACGAGATGACGCAGCTGCTGACGCCCGCCGGACAGACCTCCGCGACCACGCGGCTCATGCCGGCCGCGGGTGCCGCGACGTCGCTTCTGACCGAAGAGCACGTCGAAGAGACCCCGGTCCCCGAGAAGAAGAAGCGCAGTCGCTGGACGTGGCCTCTGGTCGCCCTCATCGCACTGCTGGCCCTGATCCTCGGAGTGACGCTGTTCGGCCTGCTGTCGAACCAGAACGAACCGGATGCCGCGCCCACCGAGTCCGCGCCCACGCAGTCCGCGCCGACTCCGAGCGCGCCGACCCCGTCGTCCTCGCCGACCGCGACATCGTCGCTCATCAACGTGAACGCTCTCGACCTGCCGGGCAAGACCTGCGACGAGGCGAGCCAGATCCTCAGCGACAACAAGCTGGGCGCGCAGTGCGAGACGGGAAACCCCGCCTCCACTCCCGATCAGGTGGGCATCGTCGACTCGGTGAACCCGACCGGCAGCGTGCCCGAGGGCACGATCATCGTGCTCCGCGTGTTCGGCGAAGAGACGCCCCTCACCGAGCCGGCCGCTCCGACGCTCCCCGGCACCTCCGTGGCCGCGGGCAGCGACGTGCGCGTGTCGTGGGGTCAGTACACCTGCCCCTCCGGTACCGGCAACGTGGTGTCGTACAACCTGACCGCCACCAACGGCACGTTCGACAACAACGGTCAGTCGTCGTCGTCGTTCCCGCCCGACTCGCGCAACGCGCAGCTCAAGGTGAGCAACGCCGTGGGTGACTCGCTCCGCATCACGTACACGGTTAGCTGCTCGGGCACCGACCGCACCGCCGGCCCCTCGGGCGAGGCGTCCGCCACCATCACCGGTGGCAACACGCCGAGCCCGAGCACGACAGGCAACGGCGCGGGAGCGAGCGCCACCCCCGGCAAGAAGAACTGACTCACCCTCGATCCCCCCACGCCAGGAGTTCCTTCGTGACCACTGAGACGCGCGTCCTGTCCGGGCGCTATCGCGTCGACGACCTCATCGGTCGCGGCGGGATGGCGAGCGTGTACCGCGGGTACGACCAGACTCTCGGGCGCACGGTGGCGATCAAGATCCTGCGCTCCGACCTCGCCGGAGACGCGGCGTTCCGCACGCGGTTCCGCCTCGAGGCGCAGGCGGCGTCGCGCATGGCGCACGCGACGATCGTGCGCGTGTTCGACGCGGGCGAAGACGCCGAGACCGGCGTCGACGGGGTCGAGCGCCCCGTGCCCTACATCGTGATGGAGCTCGTCCACGGGCGTTTGCTGAAGGAGATCATCGCCGAAGGCAAGGTGCCCACCGACGAGGCGCTGCGCTACGTCGACGGCATCCTGGAAGCCCTCGAGTACTCGCACCGCGCCGGCGTGGTCCACCGCGACATCAAGCCGGGCAACGTCATGATCACCGACTCCGGTCGCGTGAAGGTCATGGACTTCGGCATCGCCCGCGCCGTGTCGGACTCCTCCTCCACCGTCGCCGAGACGACGGCCATCGTGGGAACCGCCGCCTACTTCTCCCCCGAGCAGGCCAAGGGCGAGTCGGTCGACGCGCGCGCCGACCTGTACTCCACGGGCGTCGTGCTGTACGAGCTGCTCACCGGACGCCCTCCGTTCCGCGGCGAGACCCCCGTGGCCGTCGCCTACCAGCACGTCAGTGAGGCGCCGGTCCCGCCGAGCGAGATCGACGAGTCGATCCCGCGGGCACTCGACGCGATCGTTCTGCGCGCGCTGGCGAAGGATCCCTTCCAGCGCCCGCAGGACGCCGCGAGCTTCCGCGAAGCGCTCGACGAGACGGCCGACGGCAAAGCTCCGAGCAAGCGGCAGATGTCCGCCCTGTCGAACGAGCTGTACGGGCCGAACCCGCGTCAGGCCGCCGAGACCGCGCGCTCGCTCCGCCAGCTCAGCACCGACACGACGATGCGCCGCACGCAGCCCGGACCCCCGGTCGCTTGGATCTGGGCCGGCGTGACGGTGCTCGCCGTTCTGCTCGTCGCCGTGCTGGTGTGGGTCATGCAGATCCAGCCCGCCTCGAACGTGCCCACCAACGCCCTGACCGTTCCCAACGTGGTCGACATGTCGTACGACCGCGCCGTCGAGGCACTTCAGGCCGAGCAGCTCACCGCGAGTCGCGTGAACCAGCCCGACGAGCAGATCGCCGCGGGCAACGTCATCAGCTCCACTCCCTCGGCCGGCACAAACGTCACGGCCGGCCAGCAGGTGACCCTTTACGTCTCGACGGGCCCCGACACCGCGATGGTGCCGACTCTCGACGGCATCAACGAGACCGAGGCGCGCACGGCACTCACCAACGCCGGCCTGGTCGTGGGATCCATCCGTCGGCAGAACGACGCCGCCCTCGCCGCCGGCACCGTGATCTCCGCGACGGCCGAGGCGGGCACCGAGGTCGCGAAGGGGACGACGGTCAACCTCGTGGTCGCCAGCGGCAAGGTCGTCATCAACGACTACGCCGGTTACACCCTCGACGGGGCGAAGCGCGAGCTCGAGTCCGACGACAAGCAGCTCACCGTTCTGACCAAGGACGACCCCGGCTGCAAGGCAACCACTCCCGCGACGGTCACGACGCAGTCGCTGGCCCCGGGTGAAGTGCCCGTGCACAGCGAGATCACGCTGACGGTGTGCTCGGGGTCCTGACCCGTCGGGGATGAAGCGCGCTCGCGCGCTCCACGGCGCCGGCCAGACCGGCGTTCTCGAGCCACCGGCCGAGCAGCCGATGGCCGCCCTCGGTCAGCACGCTCTCGGGGTGGAACTGCACGCCCTCCAGCGGCGCGGAGCGGTGGCGGAGCCCCATGACGACGCCCCCGTCGGTGCGCGCCGTGACCTCGAGCTCCGCCGGCAGGCTCGACTCGTCGACGGCGAGGGAGTGATAGCGGGTCGCGACGAACCCGTCGTCGAGACCGGCGAACACCCCGTCGCCGTGGTGGCGGATGACGCTCGTGATGCCGTGCAGCAGTTCGGGAGCCTGCGTCACCCGTGCATCGAAGGCTGTCGCCAGCGCCTGGTGGCCGAGACAGACCCCGAGCAACGGGATGCCGGCGTCCGCGGCCGCGCGGACCACCTCGACCGATCGTCCCGCGTCGACGGGATGACCGGGCCCCGGAGACACGAGCACGGCGTCGTGACGACGCACGGTGTCGACGACGGCGGGATCATGGGCGTCGACCATCGTCGTCTCCGCACCGATGTCGCGGAGATACCCGGCGAGGGTGTGGACGAAGCTGTCGCGGTTGTCGACGACGACGACCCGCAGACCGGTCACTCGACCGTGACCTCCGAGGGGTACACCAGGTCGCTCACCCAGGGGAAGACGTAGAAGAACAGGCCGTAGAGCACGGCCGCCAGAAGCACCAAGAGGATGAGCAGGCGGACCCACCAGGGACCGGGCAGAACGCGCCAGAGAGCTCCGTACATCACGCGGCTCCAGAGGTCAGGGACGTGGGAGGGCCCGCTTCGGTGCGCGGGGTGTACGACTCGAAGACGCCGTACGCGATGGCGCGCTCGGAGAACCCGTACCGCGGGCTGCAGGTCGTCATCGTGATGATGCGGTCGGTGGCCTCCACCTGCGGCTGCTGCGGCAGCGGGAGCAGCACGTCGACGCCGTTCGGGCGCACGTACTCGATGTTGCGGAAGCGGTAGGTGTACCAGCCCTGCTCCGTCTCGACGACGACCGCGTCGCCGATGTGCAGCGAGGGGAGGTCGGCGAACGGGGCGCCGTGGCTGCCGCGGTGGCCGGCGATGGCGAAGTTGCCGACTTGACCCGGCATGGCCGTATCGGGATAGTGCCCGAGGCCGATCGGGTCGAGCGTGCGCGACGAGCTGACCCCGCCGGCGAGCGGGAACGAGTAGTCGGGCCCGAGCCGCGGGATGCGCACGACGGCGAAGCGCTCGGCATCGCCCGGCTGCGGGAGGGCGGGAGGATCAGCCGTCGGCGGACCGGTGGGCGCCGAGGTTGCCGGCGAAGATGCGGCGGGCGCGGGGGCCGAGGGCTCGAGGGCCCACGAGTCGCTGAGCTCCTGACCTTGGTCCTTGAACTGCGCTCCGATGATCGCGTCGCCGATCCACAGCTGCCAGACCACGAACAGCAGCACGACCACACCCGCCGTCACGAGCAGGTCGCCGATGACTCCGACGACCGAGACGCCGCGCTGAGGAGCGCGGCCGCGCCGTCGCGTACGACGGGTCTGCGGCTCCTGCACGGTCTGCACGAGGCGAGTCTAGTTCCATGAATTCGCGCATTCCTGACCGTTAGACTGTCCGGCATGGCTCGAACTGGCAAAGGCGAAGACCCGATCGCTGAGCGCAACGACGGTGGATCGGCACCGAACCCCGTGTGGTTCCTGCCCATCATGATCGGCCTCATGCTCATCGGCCTCGTGTGGGTGCTGGTGTTCTACCTCAGCAACTCGCAGTTCCCCATCCCGGGCATCGGCCCGTGGAACCTGGTCATCGGTTTCGGAATCGCCTTCGTCGGCTTCCTCATGACCACGAAGTGGCGCTGACTTACACGCGTGTAATTCATCCCCACCTGTGGATGGGACTGTGGATAACTCTCAGACGTACGCCAGGGCCGGGATCACCAGCAGGGCGAGAAGAACGACGCTGAGCGTCACCAGCAGACCGATCTGCACCCCGCGCTGACGCGGTGCGCGCGTGCGCGAGTAGATGAGGCCGACCAGGGCCCCGGCGATGAGACCACCCAGGTGCGCCTGCCACGAGATGCCCACGGCAGCCAGCGACGCCGGGAAGCTGCCCGAGCCGATCGCGTCGATCCCCGCCACCACGAACGGCCAGGCGAAGTTGATCGCGATGAGGATCGCGATCACGCGGATGTCGGCGCCGATGTGGCGCCCGATCACCAGCAGCGCCCCGAACAGGGCGAAGATCGCACCCGACGCTCCGACCGTCCACACGCCGGGCGCGAGCAGCGCCACGGCGACGGATCCGCCGATCGTGCCGATCAGGTAGAGGGCCAGGAACCGGGCGCGTCCGAGCATCGGCTCGAGGCTGCGGCCGATGAACCACAGCGCGAGCATGTTGAGGGCGATGTGGAAGAAGCCGCTGTGCACGAGAGAGACCGTGAGCAGTCGCCACGGCTGGATGACGCCCAGCTCGGGAATGAGGAAGACGCTGTTGAACGCGAGGAACTGCGTGAGGATCGAGCCCACCCCGGGGATCAACCCGATGATGTAGGTCAATCCCGTGATCGCGATGATCCCGAGCGTCATACGGGGGCGATCGGTCGAGAGCGCCATCGCGGGGCGAGACGCCCATCGACGCTGCGCTTTCTTCTGCGCGGGGGTCTGCTGAGCGCGCTGCTCGGCCATGCACTCCGGGCAGATGACGCCGACGGCGGCGGGTGTCCGACATTCCGAGCACACGGTGCGCATGCACCGCTGGCACAGCACGAAGCTCTGCCGGTCCGGATGCCGGTAACAGAAGTTGTCGCTGTTGCGACGGAACTCGTCGGTCGTGGACACCCGCCGTCGTCCGAGCGTCAGACGGCGACGACGTCGACCGAGTGCAGCACGACGTCTGCCTTCGGCCGGTCCTGCGCGCCGGTGGGAACTGCGGCGATCTCGTCGACGACGGCCTTGGAAGCCTCGTCGGCGACCTCGCCGAAGATGGTGTGCTTGCCCTGCAGCCACGGAGTGGGGTCGGTCGTGATGAAGAACTGCGAGCCGTTGGTGCCCTCGGCCTGACCGGTGATGGCGTTGCGGCGCAGACCGGCGTTGGCCATGGCCAGCTTGTAGGGCTGCGTGAAGTCGAGCTCGGGGTGGATCTCGTCGTTGAAGTTGTATCCCGGGCCGCCGATGCCCTGACCGAGCGGGTCGCCGCCCTGGATCATGAAGTTGGGGATGATGCGGTGGAAGACGACGTCCTTGTAGAGGGGACCTTCGCCCTTCGCCCCGGTCGCCGGGTTCGTCCACTCCTGCGAACCATCGGAGAGCCCGATGAAGTTGCGGACGGTGCGCGGCGCGTGGTCGCCGAACAGGTTGACGACGATGTCGCCGTGGTTGGTGTGCAGGGTCGCGACGGCGGTGTGGTTGGCCATGGGTACATTCTCTCAGAGTTATCTGCAAGGGTCGGCGGTGCCGGCGGCCCGTTCTGGCAAGATGAACGAACGTACATCCCATCGACAGGGAGGATGAGCCGTGGGCCTCAGCCGCAAGAGCAAGAAGGAACTGCGCAAGCTCCAGAAGCACGCCGCCAAGGTGTGGGAGTCGCAGCAGGTGCTGCTGGGCGAGAGTGGGAAGGTCGCTCGCGAAGCCGGCCACCAGCTCGGTCGCTTCAGCCGTGAAGACCTCGTCCCCGCCGTGCAGGACGGCTACGGCAAGTACGCCGCTCCGTACGTGGACAAGACCGTCAAGGGCACGAACCGCTTCCTCAGCCACAAGGTCGTTCCCGCGGCCGGTGCTGTGGTCGGCGGAGCGATGTCGGTGTGGGACGCCGCGGGCGACACCCGTGACCGCATCGCCAAGGGCAAGGGCTTCGAGCTCGACACCCACAAGTACGCCAAGCGTGCCGAGAAGTACGGCAAGCAGGCGTCCAAGCGCCTGTCGAAGAAGCTTCCCTCGCAGCACGACGGCATCGGTGCCGGTGGCGTGATCGCCATCATCCTCG
The DNA here is from genome assembly GCF_021026215.1 of Microbacterium sp. JC 701. NCBI lineage: Bacteria > Bacillati > Actinomycetota > Actinomycetes > Micrococcales > Microbacteriaceae > Microbacterium > Microbacterium sp. JC 701. The sequence goes on along the minus strand of NZ_JAJNCV010000001.1, from coordinate 306,266 downwards.
GTCTCGTCGCCGCCGCGGGCGTCGCGTACGCCGCGTGGCAGACGCTGCGCGCCGACGACGAGCTGTGGGTTGCCGACGACCCGCTGCGCGCGCCGGACGCGTGAGCGACCCCACCATCAGAGTCAGAGAGGCCGCGCTCGCGCGCGGCCTCTCTGTCGATGTGCGCGAGCGCCCCGCCGCCTCGAGCCTCGACGAGGCCGCCGAGCTCCTCGGCATCCCTTCGGCATCGATCGTCAAGACGCTCGTGGTGAAGCGCTCCGACGACACGTACCTGTTCGCCCTGGTGCCCGGTGACCGGGCGATCTCGTGGGCGAAGCTCCGCGCCGTGGTGGGGGTCAACAAACTCCGCCTGCCCGAACCCGAGCTCGCCCTGGCGGCGACCGGCTACGAGCGCGGCACGATCGTGCCCATCGGCAGCACCACGGCATGGCCCGTCTACGCCGATGAGCGCATCGTCGGCACCCGCATCGCCATGGGTGCCGGCGCGCACGGCTACAGCCTGTTCGTCGACGCCGACGACCTCATCGCCGCCTACGGCGCGACCGTCGCCGACATCACGGTCGACCGCGCCTGACGATCAGGTGGGCAGAAGCCCCGCCATGCGCAGCGCCACGTCGACCAGCTGAACGCGACGGAGCTTGCGGGCCTCCGCGAGGGTGAACCACTCCGCGCGATCGGTCGAGCCGTCGGTCTCGTCCCTCAGGCGACCACCGACGACGTGCGTTCGATAGACGATCCGCAAGGCGTGCAGCGGCCCCTCGGAATCGTGGGCCAACCGTGCCTCGGCCGGGATGACCCGGGAATGAATGCCGAGCAGCTCGTCGATCGCGACGCGGAACCCCGTCTCTTCGCGGACCTCCCGGCGAACGGCCCGGGCGGGATCCTCGCCGGGCTCGAGACCGCCTCCGGGGAGCGTCCACGCGGGCCGTCTACCGTCGATCCAGTGCGCGAGCAGTACACGGCCGTCGGCGTCGGTCACGACGGCGTACGCGGCGACCCGCATGTCCATGACGTGACTCTAGCGAGCGCCGGGGCACGAATGTCGCGGGGCAAAGACGAAAGCCGGCCCGAAGGCCGGCTTTCGTTTCGCGGTTGTGGAGCCTAGGAGATTCGAACTCCTGACATCCTGCTTGCAAAGCAGGCGCTCTACCAGCTGAGCTAAGGCCCCGCGAGGGAAGGGGTGGGGCTACCAGGACTTGAACCTGGGACCTCTTCATTATCAGTGAAGCGCTCTAACCGCCTGAGCTATAGCCCCGTCTCGCTGACGTGATGTCAACCTCGAAGACTTTACCGGATTCGCGAGGTTTTGACGAATCGACGTCAGTTGGAGGTGAAGCCGACGAGCAGGCCGCCGGTCACCTTCACCGCGAGGTTGTAGATGCCTGCCATGACGGCGCCGAGCACCGTCACCACGACCAGGTTGAGGATCGCCACGATCGCGGCGAACGCCATGACCTGGGGCAGACCGATGTACTGCGAGAGCGTCGCCCCACCGTCGGTGAAGCTGGTGAAGAACTCATCGAGCTTCGACAGCAGCGTCGCCGAGACGACCAGGTAGATGAGGAAGTACGAGACCACCGTGACGATGGCCAGGGCGACCGCCACCAGGAACGACAGCTTCACCGCCGACCAGAAGTCGATGTAGACCAGGCGCAGACGCACCTGCTTCGCAGGGGTCTTGTGAGTCGACTTTTTGGCGAGCTTGTCGGCTACCGTGCTCATGCGTCAGTACTTTCCTCGGGGGTGTCGGAAGGGGAGGCGCTGGCCTCGTCCGCGGGTGAAGCGGCGGGCTCAGTGGTCGTCTCCGTCGTCTCGGCGAGGTTCCGCTCGGCGTTGCGCGCGATCGCGATGATCTTGTCATCGCCTCCGGCGCGAGCGAAGACGACACCCATGGTGTCGCGTCCCTTGGCGGGCACCTCGGCCACGCTGGAGCGTACCACCTTGCCGCTGGCAAGAACCACAAGGACCTCGTCGCCCTCGGACACCATCATTCCGCCCGCGAGCACCCCGCGATCGTCGGTCAGACGGGCCACCTTGATGCCCAGACCACCGCGGTTCTGCATGCGGTATTCGGTGACCGCGGTGCGCTTGGCGTAGCCGCCTTCGGTCACCACGAAGACGAATTCGTCGTCCTTGGCGACGGATGCCGAGAGCAGGCTGTCGCCCTCGCGGAAGTCCATCCCCTTCACGCCCGAGGTCGACCGACCCATGGGGCGCAGCGCGTTGTCGGTGGCGGAGAATCGCAGCGACATGCCGAGGCGGCTGATGAGGAGGATGTCGTCGCCCTCGTCGACGAGCATGGCGCTGACGAGCTCGTCGGCGCCGCCCTGCTCGGCGTCGTCGCCCTCGTCGGAGGTCTGACCTCGCAGCTTGATGGCGATGACGCCGCCCTGACGGTTGGTGTCGTACTCCTCGAGGCGGGTCTTCTTGACCAGACCGCCCCGCGTCGCGAGCACGAGGTAGGTCGCGACCTGGTAGTCGCGGATGTCGAGGATCTGCGCGATCTCCTCGTCGGGCTGGAGCGCCAGCAGGTTGGCGACGTGCTGACCCTTGGCGTCGCGCCCGGCCTCGGGCACCTCGTACGCCTTGGAGCGGTACACGCGCCCCTTGTTCGTGAAGAACAGCAGCCAGTGGTGCGTCGTGGTGACGAAGAAGTGCTCGACCACGTCGTCGGCGCGCAGCTGCGCACCCTTCACGCCCTTGCCGCCGCGGTGCTGCGAGCGGTAGTTGTCGCTGCGCGTGCGCTTGATGTAGCCGTCGCGGGTGACGGTGACGACCATCTCCTCTTCGGCGATGAGGTCTTCGATCGAGACGTCGCCGTCGAACCCGTGCAGGATCTCGGTGCGACGGTCGTCGCCGAAGCGGTCGACGATCGCCGTGAGCTCGTCGCGGATGATCGTGCGCTGGCGGGCGGGGGTGGCGAGGATGTCGTTGTAGTCCGCGATGCGGGCCTCGAGCTCGGTGGCCTCGTCGACGATCTTCTGGCGCTCGAGGGCAGCGAGACGACGCAGCTGCATGTCGAGGATCGCCTGCGCCTGGATGTCGTCGATATCGAGGAGCTTCTGCAGACCCTCGTTGGCATCCTGAGCCGTCGGCGAGCGACGGATGAGCGCGATGACCTCGTCGAGCGCGTCGAGCGCCTTCAGGTAGCCGCGCAGGATGTGCATGCGCTCTTCGGCCTTGCGAAGGCGGTAGCGCGTGCGCCGGACGATGACCTCGACCTGGTGGTCGATCCACAGGCTGATGAAGCCGTCGAGCGAGAGCGTGCGCGGCACGCCGTCGACGATCGCCAGCATGTTGGCGCCGAAGTTCTCCTGCAGCTGCGTGTGCTTGTAGAGGTTGTTCAGCACGACCTTGGCGACCGCATCGCGCTTGAGCACGACGACCAGGCGCTGACCGGTACGGCCCGAGCTCTCGTCGCGAATGTCGGCGACACCGGTGATCTTGCCCTCGCGGGCGAGGTCGCCGATCTTGACCGCGACGTTGTCGGGGTTGACCTGGTACGGCAGCTCGGTGATCACGAGGCACGTGCGGCCCTGGATCTCCTCGATGTTGACCACCGCGCGCATCGTGATCGAGCCGCGACCGGTGCGGTACGCGTCCTTGATGCCGCGCGTGCCCAGGATCTGGGCGCGCGTGGGGAAGTCGGGGCCGGGGATGCGCTCCATGAGCGCCTCGAGCAGCTCTTCGCGCGTGGCATCCGGGTTCTCGAGAGCCCACAGGGCACCGCTCGAGACCTCACGCAGGTTGTGCGGCGGGATGTTCGTCGCCATACCGACGGCGATGCCCACCGAACCGTTGACCAGCAGGTTCGGGAAGCGCGCCGGCAGGACCGTGGGCTCCTGCGTCTGGCCGTCGTAGTTGTCCTCGAAGTCGACGGTCTCTTCTTCGATGTCGCGCACCATCTCGAGCGCGAGCGGGGCCATCTTGGTCTCGGTGTAACGCGGGGCGGCGGCGCCCTGGTTTCCGGGAGAGCCGAAGTTGCCCTGACCGAGGGCCAGCGGGTAGCGCAGCGACCAGGGCTGCACGAGACGCACGAGGGCGTCGTAGATCGGGGCGTCACCGTGCGGGTGGTAGTGCCCCATGACCTCGCCCACGACACGGGCGCACTTCGAGAACGACTTGTCGGGGCGGAAGCCGCCGTCGTACATGCCGTAGATCACACGGCGGTGCACGGGCTTGAGGCCGTCGCGCACGTCGGGCAGGGCGCGCCCGACGATGACGCTCATCGCGTAGTCGAGGTAACTCCGCTGCATCTCGAGCTGCAGGTCGACCTGGTCGATCTTGCCGTGGTTGTGGGCGCCTTCTTCGCGCGCTTCGGCGGGCTCGGGAGTGGTGTCGTCAGCCATGTCTTCTCAGTTTCGTGAATACGTCGGAGCGAGATCTGTCGTGCGGATCAGATGTCGAGGAAGCGGACGTCTTTGGCGTTGCGCTGGATGAAGCTGCGTCGCGACTCGACGTCTTCTCCCATGAGCACCGAGAAGATCTCGTCCGCCGAGGCGGCGTCGTCGATGGTCACCTGCTTCAGCGTGCGGGTCTCGGGGTCCATCGTGGTCTCCCACAGCTCGTGGTCGTTCATCTCGCCGAGACCCTTGTAACGCTGGATGCCGTTGTCTTTGGGGATGCGGCGTCCGGAGGCCTGACCGTCGACGAGCATCGCGTCGCGCTCGCGGTCGCTGTAGGCGTACTCGTGCGGGTGGTTCGACCACTTCAGGCGGTACAGCGGGGGCTGCGCGAGATAGACGAAGCCCGCCTCGATGAGACCGCGCATGTAGCGGAAGAGCAGGGTCAGCAGGAGCGTGGTGATGTGCTGGCCGTCGACGTCGGCATCGGCCATCAGCACGATCTTGTGGTACCGCGCCTTGGCCATGTCGAAGTCTTCGCCGATGCCCGTGCCGAAGGCCTGGATCATCGCCTGGACCTCTTTGTTGCCCAGGGCGCGGTCGAGGCGCGCGCGTTCGACGTTGAGGATCTTGCCGCGCAGCGCCAGGATCGCCTGCGTGTGCGGGTCGCGCCCCTGCACGGCCGAGCCGCCGGCGGAGTCACCCTCGACGAGGAAGATCTCGCTGATCGAGGGGTCTTTCGAGGTGCAGTCCTTGAGCTTGTCGGGCATCGCGGCCGACTCGAAGACGCTCTTGCGACGCGCGGTCTCGCGCGCCTTGCGGGCGGCCAGACGAGCGGTCGCGGCGTCGATCGCCTTGCGGATGATGTTCTTCGCCTGCGCGGGGTTGCGGTCGAACCAGTCGCCGAGCTTGTCGCCGACGACCTTCTGCACGTAGGCGCGGGCCTCGGTGTTGCCGAGCTTGGTCTTGGTCTGACCCTCGAACTGCGGCTCCGACAGCTTGACCGAGATGACGGCGGTGAGACCCTCGCGGATGTCGTCGCCGGTGAGGTTGTCGTCCTTCTCCTTGAGCAGGTTGTTCGCGCGCGCGTAGCGGTTGACGAGCGTCGTCAGCGCCGCGCGGAAGCCCTCTTCGTGCGTGCCACCCTCGTGCGTGTTGATGGTGTTCGCGTAGGTGAAGACGTTCTCGGTGTACGCCGTCGTCCACTGCATCGCCAGCTCGAGCGCAATCTTGCGCTCGGTGTCCTCGGACTCGACCTCGATGATCTCGTCGTTGACCACGTCGGCCTTGCGCACGCGGTTGAGGTGCTCGACGTAGTCGACGAGACCGCGCTCGTAGAGGAACGAGTCGTAGCGCGCGCCGGTGACCTCTTCACCGGGTTCGCCCTCGGTGATCACCGACTGCGGACGCTCGTCGCGCAGGCTGATGCGCAGCCCCTTGTTGAGGAACGCCATCTGCTGGAAGCGCGTACGCAGCGTGTCATAGTCGAAGTCGACGGTGTCGAAGATCGTGGCATCCGGCCAGAACGTGATCGTCGTGCCGGTCGCGTCGCTCTCTTCTCCCTGCGCGAGGGGGGCGAGGGGCACACCGCCGTCGCGGAACGACTGACGCCAGACGTGACCCTGACGCTTGACCTCGACCTCGAGGCGCGTCGAGAGCGCGTTGACGACCGACGAGCCGACGCCGTGCAGACCGCCCGAGACCGCGTAGCCGCCGCCGCCGAACTTGCCGCCGGCGTGGAGGACGGTGAGCACGACCTCGACGGTCGACTTGCCCTCGGTGCGGTGCATGTCGACCGGGATGCCGCGGCCGTTGTCGACCACGCGGACGGCGCCGTCGGCGAGGATCGTCACATCGATCGTGTCGCAGTACCCGGCGAGGGCCTCATCGACCGAGTTGTCGACGATCTCCTGCACGAGGTGGTGCAGGCCGCGCTCACCGGTGGAACCGATGTACATGCCGGGACGCTTGCGGACCGCCTCGAGACCTTCGAGCACCTGGATGGCGTCTGCCCCGTACTCGTTGGGAACCTTCTTGCTGGTCGCTTCGGGTTCCTCGGAAACGCTGTCGGGGTTTTCGGACGTCATGGGTACGCGCGCTCCAGATCGATTCGTCGGAATCTCCATCCTATCGCGGAAGGGCCCTCGAAATGGCTTGTACGCCCCTACGCGGCGATAAATCGCGCCGAGCCGGGATCGACCATGGCTCAACCGTAGGTATCGCGCGGACCGCGGCCTGGAACGGCTCTGGGCCCCCATTTCCACGAGGGGACGTCGGGCCCTACGAAGCGGATCGCCTCGACACCCGCCTCGGGGTAGCGCCGAATGATCTCCGACAGGATGTGCGCGCGCATGAGCTGGAGCTGTTTCGCCCATGCGGTGGAGTCGGCCTGGACCGTGAGGGTGCCGTTGTCGAGCGCGACCGGGCGGGTGTGCGCGGCAGTGTCGGCACCGGCGACCTCGTCCCAGGTGCGCACGAGGTCTTCGCGCGAGAGCTGCGGCTCCCAGCCGGCGGACTGCGTCAGCGCCGAGAGCACATCGCCGAGGCCGCGGGGGTCGCGCCCGGGAGTGAAAGGAGCGTTCTCCCCGTCGTCGGAACGACGGCGCTTCTTCTTCTTGCGATACGGAGACGGCTCGAGACCACGCAAGCGAAGATAGGTCGCCATCGTCTCGGGGAGCTCCGCCTCGTCAGACATGATCCTGCTCCTGGATCTCGCCGGCCTCGACGCGCACGACGTGCGCACGCAGCGCATCGGGCACGTCTTCTTCGACCGCGGAGGTGACGATGACCTGCTCGTAGCCGCCGGCCAGCTCGGCCAGGCGCGTGCGCCGGCCCGCGTCGAGTTCGGCGAAGACGTCGTCGAGGATCAGCACGGGGTCGCCCAGGCGCGACTCGGCGCGCAGGAGTTCGGCGGAGGCCAGTCGCAGCGACAGCGCGACCGACCACGACTCTCCGTGCGAGGCGTACCCCTTCACCGGCAGACCCCGCACCTGCAGCACGAGGTCGTCGCGGTGGGGACCGACGAGCGTGAGACCGCGCTCGAGCTCGGCGGAGCGACGGGCGGCGAGGGCGGCGCGGAACTGGTCGGCGAGAGGAGCCGATGATCCGCCCGCGTCGACGGCGTCGCCTTCTTCGGGGTCGCCGCCGCCCACCGACAGCGCCCACGACAGACGGGGGTCGTGATCGGCGCCGGCGATCGCCGCGTAGGCGCGGGCCAGAGGGGCGGAGAGATCGGATGCCAGCGCCAGCCGCGCCTCGATCACCTCGGTGCCGAGCGAGACGAGCTTGTCGTCCCACACGTCGAGCGTGCTGAGGGCGTCGCCGCGGATGCCACGGGCCCTGGCCGACTTCAACAGAGCGCTGCGCTGGCGGAGCACGCGGTCGTAGTCGGCGAGCACGGCCGACATGCGAGGAGACCGCTGCACGATCAGCTGATCGGCGAAACGGCGTCGGGCAGACGGGTCGCCGCGCACGATCTGCAGGTCTTCGGGGGCGAAGAGCACGACCTGGGCGTAGCGCGGCAGTTCGGTGGTGCGCACGTTGACCCCGTTGACGCGGGCCTTGTTCGCCCCTTGGCGGTTGAGCTGGAGCTCGAGCAGCACGCTGCGCTCACCGTGGGCGAGTCGGGCGCGCACGATCGCGGCATCCGCCCCGTCACGCACCATCGGGGCGTCGTTCGATACGCGGTGCGAACCCAGCGTGGCGAGATAGGCCACGGCCTCGACGAGGTTCGTCTTTCCTTGACCGTTGCGCCCGATGAAGACGTTCGCGCCGGGCGAGAGCGAGACATCGGCTTCCGCGTAATTGCGGAAGTCCTTCAGTCCGAGCTGCTCCACGATCACCGAGTCAGACTACCCGTCACCTCCGACACCGCCGGGGTCGTGGCGTTCGCGGCTCAGCGCAGCAGCAGGTTCGGCTGCAGCAGGTACTTGAACGAGCCCTCGCCGCCCTTGTCGACCGAGGTCTGCGGGGTGACCAGCACGGGGCTGAGCTTGTTCGCGTTGTCGCTCGAGGTGAACGTGATGCGCGTGAACTCGCTGCGCACCGCTCCGAGCGACTCGAGCAGGTACTGCGGGTTGAGTCCGAGGGTCACCTCGTCGCCGACGAGCGTGGCGTCGACCGACTCGGTCGCACGCGCCTGCTCGGTGCCCGAGGCGTCCATCGACACTCCGTCGGGTCCGAAGGTGAAGCGCAGCGGCGCCGACCGGTCGAGCACGAGGGCGACGCGACGCACGGCCTCTTGGAGCTCAGCGGTGTTGACGACGCTGTGGTGTTCGGTCTGCGCGGGGAACAGGCGACGCACGGGCGGGAAGTTGCCCTTGATCAGCAGCGAGGTCACCGTCTTGTTGCCCGACGAGAACGCGATGATCTCGCGGTCGCCCGAGCCCGAGAACGCGATGGAGATGTCGCCGCCGTGCGCGAAGGTCTTGCCGACCTCCTGCAGGGTGCGGGCCGGCACGAGGGCGGAGGTGGGCTCGTCGGATGCCGTGGCGCCGCCGTCCCAGGGGATCTCGCGCAGCGCGACGCGGTAGCGGTCGGTGGCGACCAGGCTCAGACGCGTGCCGGTGACCTCGAGCTGCACGCCGGTGAGGACCGGGGTGACGTCGTCGCGCGACGCGGCGAACGCGACCTGCGCGATGGCCGTGGCGAACTCGTCGGCCGGCACGAGGCCGGACTCGCCGGAGACCTCGGGGATGGCCGGGTACTCCTGCACGGGCATCGACGCGAGCGTGAACCGCGCGGAACCGCACGTCAGCAGGATGCCGCCGTCGTCGTCGACCGCGATCTGGATCGGGGCGTTCGGCAGACGGCTCGCGATGTCGCTGAGGAGGCGGCCGTGAACGAGGATCGTGCCCGGCTCGTCGACCGTGGCCTCGATCGTCGTGCGTGCGGATGCTTCGTAGTCGAAGGCCGCGAGGGTGAGCCCCTGCTCGCCGGCCTCGATGAGCACACCGGCCAGGATCGGCTGCGGATTGCGCTGAGGCAGGAGCTTGACCACGAACGAGACGGCTTCGCTGAACACATCGCGATTGACGTGGAACTTCACGGACGCTCCCTTGACGGCGGGTATGGCTTACCCATGCTAGTGCCCCACTCGCATCGAGCCATCGAGGCCCGACCGCACCACGAGGTCATCGAATGACCCTTAACGAAGAGATGGAGTCTTCATCTTGTTAACGGCTGTGGAGAGTGTGGATAACTTCCGACACGCTTGTTAACAGCAGGGATCGCGGCGGTTGTTAACTGTGGACTCGCTGCGGACCGCCTGTGTTGTTAACACGATCCCGGATGCCGGCTCCTGACGCCCGTCCACAGCCTCTCGGCGCGTCCTACACATCTCATCCGCAGCAATCGGGAGTTATCCACAGGTTTTCCACACTGTGTAGAACCGTGTCGAAAAGTGCCGCCGAGGGGCGTTCAGCCCCGGAATCACGCGGGAAAACGCGAAAAGGGTCCGCCGCGGATGCGGACGGACCCTTCACGGGAGAGAGGCGCTCAGCGCATACGGCCGAGCTGGCTTGTGATCTCCGAGACCTGGTTGAAGATCGATCGACGCTCCTTCATGAGGTCGCTGATCTTCTTGTAGGCGTACATCACGGTGGTGTGATCGCGGTTGCCGAAGAGCTGGCCGATCTTGGGCAGCGACAGGCTCGTGCGTTCGCGGCACAGGTACATGGCGATCTGTCGAGCCGTCGCCACGGCCTGCGAACGACTCGAGCCGTACAGGTCGTCGACCGACAGTTTGAAGTACTGCGCCGTGGCCGTGATGATGTCGGTCGGCGAGATGACGTTGGCGTCGTCCTGGTCGATGATGTCGCGCAGCACGGTCTGGGCGAGCGACATGTCGAGGGTCGAGCGGTTCAGGCTCGCGAACGCCGAGACGCGGATCAGTGCGCCCTCGAGCTCGCGGATGTTCGACGACACCACGGTGGCGATGTACTCGAGGACGTCGTCGGGGATGAGCAGCCGTTCGCTCTGCGCCTTCTTGCGGAGGATCGCGATGCGCGTCTCGAGGTCGGGCGCCTGCACGTCGGTGATCAGACCCCACTCGAAGCGGCTGCGCATGCGGTCTTCGAAGCCCGTCAGCTGCTTCGGCGGCAGATCGCTCGTGATGACGACCTGCTTGTCGTGATCGTGCAGCGTGTTGAACGTATGGAAGAAGGCTTCCTGCGTCTCGGCGCGACCCTGGAGGAACTGGATGTCGTCGATCAGCAGGATGTCGACGTCGCGGTATCGCGCCTGGAACGCCGAGCCGCGGTTGTTCGCGATCGAGTTGATGAAGTCGTTCGTGAACTCTTCGCTCGAGACGTATCGGACCCGAATGCCGGCGTACATACTCGCGGCGTAGTCGCCGATGGCGTGAAGCAGGTGGGTTTTGCCCAGGCCCGAGTCGCCGTAGATGAAGAGCGGGTTGTACGCCTTCGCCGGCGCCTCGGCCACGGCGACGGCTGCCGCATGCGCAAAACGGTTGGACTGACCGATCACGAAGTTGTCGAAGGTGTATTTCGGGTTGAGCCGGGTGTCGTTGCGCGAGGCCGGGACGATCGGCTCGGGCGCCTGATCGATCACGGGGGAATGCCCGGCGGTGGGGGCCGTCGCGGACGCCCGTGTCTCGGCCGGCGCGGGCGACGAGGGGGAACTGTGGTGCGAGTCTCCGATGTCGGGGTTCACCACGACGCGGAAGGTGCTGACCTCGGGATCGGTCCCCTGCACCTGCGCGAGGGCTTCGAGGATCGGCGCGCGCATGCGCTTGTTGAACTGCGCCGCGGTGAGATCGTTCGGGACGTCCAGGTACAGGGTGCCGCCCATCACTCCCTGCGGTACGGCCAGATTGAGGAAGCCGTGGAGCTGCGGGGTGACGCGGTCGTCGGTGAGAAGATGGTCCAGCACGGTCGACCAGACAGGTACATCCGGGAGCTCGTGCAGAGACATGTCCCCTCCGGGATCTTGACGCGACGGGTGATCGACGTGTCGCGTCGAACCTGTGGATAACTTCCGGGGCCACGCTAGTTCGCGGCTCTCGCGGAGCAAAATCCACTGTAGAGGCCGGTCGCGTGTCTTTGCCACGGTTGTGGACAACGCTTGGGGATAATGAGCGGTCGGCTTCCCGGTTTGAGTTAACACCGCGCGCGACGTAGCCTTAGTCGGTTGACTTATGCCTATACGGCAGTCCCGACCCCGTCCCCGGCAGAAGAGCATCGGGCGACACCACCTCCGGAGTGACCCATGAGCAAGCGCACCTTCCAGCCCAACAACCGCCGCCGCGCCAAGAAGCACGGCTTCCGTGCCCGCATGCGTACGCGTGCCGGCCGCGGCATCCTCGCGGCCCGCCGCGCCAAGGGCCGTACCGAGCTCTCGGCCTGATAGACCCGGTGCTCGCGAAGCCGAACCGACTCACCCGCGGATCGGACTACAAAGCCACAGTCCGACGGGGCTCTCGGTGTGCCGGAGCGCACACCGTGACCTACGTCGGAACGTCGGCTGAGACCGATTCGCCCCGCTTCGGCTTCATCGTGAGCCGACAGGTCGGCTCCGCGGTCACCCGCAACACCATTCGCCGCCGCCTCAAAGCGGTGTGCGCCGAGGCGCTCCCGTCCATCCGCGGGGGCGCCTCGATCGTCATCCGAGCACTTCCGTCGGCCGCGACCGCTGATTATGCGACGCTCCGAGCCGACGTGGTGCGGTGTCTCGAACGAAAAGCATCGGCATGAGCGCTTCGACACTGCCGACCTCGGCGACCGGGGCGGCCCACCTGACCGGTGACGGGGTCGTGGCATCCATCCCCCTCCTCCCCCGTAACGCAGGGCTCGCCCTGCTCCATGCATATCGAGCGACGATCTCGCACGTCTACGGCGATGTGTGCAAGTACTACCCGTCCTGCTCCGCCTATTCGGTGGGCGCCGTGCAGCAGCACGGACTCGTGAAGGGCATCGCGTTCACCGCGGCCCGTCTCGCACGCTGTCATCCCTGGGCTCAGGGTGGCATCGACGACGTCCGTCCTCATCGGGCCTTCCGCCACGAACTCACTCGGCACGGTTTCGTCGTGCCCGCCCGAAAGGACTGATCGTGCAATTCGATCTCATTGGGACCATCCTCTGGCCACTGAAATGGATGGTCGAGCTCGTGCTGGTGGGCTGGCACGCGCTCTTCACCGCGGTCGGGCTCGCTCCCGCCGCCGGCCTCACGTGGGTGCTGTCCATCGTCGGACTCGTGCTCATCGTGCGTGCCGCCCTCATCCCGCTCTTCGTGAAGCAGATCAAGAGCCAGCGCAAAATGATGGAGATCGCTCCTGAGCTGCGCAAGGTGCAGGAGAAGTACAAGGGCAAGCGCGACCAGCTCTCTCGCGAGGCGATGAGCCGCGAGACGATGGCCCTGTACAAGAAGCACGGCACGACGCCCGTCTCGAGCTGCCTCCCGCTGCTCGTGCAGATGCCCATCTTCTTCGCGCTGTTCAGCGTGCTGAACGACGTCTCCAAGCACGCCGCCGTCGGTCAGGGTGGTGTGGGTCTGCTCACGCCCGAGCTGACGACGGAATTCTACGACGCCCGCCTGTTCGACGTGGCATCCATGCACGTGAACCTCGTCACCGCGTGGGGTCAGTCCGATGGACAAGTCACCGTGGCGATCCTGCTGACGCTCGTCGTGCTCATGATCGCGTCGCAGTTCTTCACGCAGCTGCAGATCATTTCGAAGAACCTGTCGCCCGAGGCCAAGACCGGTCAGGCGTACCAGATGCAGAAGATCATGCTCTACATCCTGCCGCTGGCCTTCATCTTCTCGGGTGTCTTCTTCCCGCTCGGAGTCGTCATCTACTGGTTCGTCAGCAACCTGTGGACGATGGTGCAGCAGTTCGTCGTCATCCGCGAGATGCCCACTCCCGGCTCCGACGCCGCCAAGGCCCGCGAGGAGCGTCTCGCACGCAAGGGCAAGGCGATCGACTCGTCGGGCAAGGTCGTGCCGATCGAGAAGTACGAGGCCGAGCAGCAGCGTCTGTTCGAAGAGGCCGAGAAGGCCCGCGCCACCCAGCCGAAGCGCCAGCAGCCGGTGGGCAAGCAGCGCGCCAAGAAGCAGCAGTCCGCCAAGAATCCCGGCACCGGTGGTGCGTCGGGCTCCTCCTCCCCCGCCTGACCCACGGAGATCACGATGACGACGTCCGATCAGATCGCCCCCGACCAGACCGCCGCCACCGAGGAGCAGCTCGAGCAGGAAGGCGACATCGCCGCCGACTACCTCGAGGGCCTGCTCGACATCGCCGACATCGACGGCGACCTGGCGCTCGACGTGCGCGCCGGCCGTGCCTACGTGTCGGTCGAAGCCGACGACGTGTCGGCGCTCTCGGCGCTCTCGCACCCCGACACCGTGCAGGCGTTGCAGGAGCTGACGCGCCTCGCGGTGCAGAGCTCGACCGGACGCTTCTCGCGCTTGATCCTCGACATCGGCGGCTCCCGCGACGCACGCCAGCGTCAGCTCGAGACGCTCGTCGAGCGGGCGATCACGCGCCTCGAAGAGGGAGCCTCCCAGGCATCGCTGCCGGCGATGTCGAGCTACGAGCGCAAGCTGGTGCACGACATCGCGGCCGACCGGGGGTACTCCTCCGAGTCGTTCGGCGAGGGTGCCGACCGGCACACTGTGCTGCGACGCGGCTGAGCGGGGATGGCGGAGCAACTCGAGACGGAGCCGGATGCCGCGGCGACGCTGTTCGGCGACCGGATCGACCTCGCGCGGCGGTTCGCCGAGAACCTTGCCGTCCATGGTGAGGAGCGTGGCCTCATCGGTCCGCTCGAGGTTCCTCGGCTGTGGACGCGCCACATTCTGAACAGTGCGATCGCGGCTCCGTTCTTCTCGGGTCGCGCGGTCGATGTGGGTTCAGGCGCCGGCTTGCCCGGGCTCGTTCTGGCCATCGCACGACCCGACGTCGAGTGGACGCTCATCGAGCCGATGGAGCGTCGCACGGCGTGGCTGACGGAGCAGGTGTCGGAGTTGGGACTGTCGAACGTTTCTGTCGCCCGCATGCGGGGCGAGGAGTGGGCGGAGGGCCGGGTCTTCGATGTCGCGACGGCGCGCGCCGTGAGCGCTCTGCGGACGCTCCTGCCGTTCACCGCTCCCCTCGTACGCCCGGGCGGTCGGCTCGTCTTCCTGAAGGGCGCCAACGTCGGTGCCGAGGTCGAGGCTGCGGCCAAGCAGGTGCGCAAATTCGGCCTGCAGGACGTGACGGTCGAGATCGTGGGCGAAGGTCTGCTCGACGAGCCCACGCGCGTGTTCCTGGCCACGGTCTCACGCTGACGCGGGGCGACTCACCGTCCTCTCGCCGCGTGAGATGGGCGGAGCGCTCGGATCGAGGCTCTTGAGGAGCAGACCGAACGCCTCGTCTGCGCGGTCCACGTCTGCCGTGGCGTCGATGTCGAGGATCAAACCCCGGATGACGGCGAGCACGAGCGTCGCCGACTCGGCTCGATCGATTGTGGCGAGGCCGGCTTCGAGCGGCGGCAGCCAGTCGGTCGTGGCCTTGGCGCGAAAGCCCGGCCACAGCGAGGTGTCGTGCTGCTCGGTCAGTTGGCCGAACATCCGCAGAAACGGCTGCGCCCGGGGGCCGGTCATGGCCACCCACGCGCGCGCGAGCGTGGAGGCGTACGACTCCCCCGGAACAACGCTGAACAACGCTGCGAAGTACTCGAGGTGGCGTTGACGTGCCCGGCGAAGAACGGCACGCAGGAGCTCGTCGCGGGTGCTGAAGTGGTACAGCAACATCCGCGCCGATGTTCCCGTCGCGTCGACGAATGGCTGCAGACGGTCCGGCAGGCCGTGCTCCAGGGCGTGGTCGGTGCACCTGTCGAGAAGGTGTTCCGAGATGTCGGGTTGCTTCGGTCGTCCCACGTGTCGATAGTTTCATGTAATGGTCAGTACGTCTATTCCAGCGCGCGAGGGTGCACGCGGGTGTGATTCGCGTTGTGTGTATTGCCGAGCGCTGGGATGCGGTGGAGAAGGGCGGCGGCGATCGAACCCCGTTCCCGTGCAGGAGCGCGCAGAGTCACAACGGACGCGACCGCTTGGAGTTGTGTGGCGAACCAGCGCGGACCGATCGATGCGCTGACGGTGAGCGCCCACACTCTTCGTTCACGGCGTTACCGGCTCGACGACGAACAGGTCGTCGGAAGCTCTTCAGGTGGGCCCGTCATGCGCGGAGGCCGGGAGTCATCTCCACGATTCGTGCTGTGGTGGAGGTGTTCACTTCTTCGCGAATGGGGATCGGCGAGCGTCGCGCGACGGACTCTGCCAGGGGCACGGTGGCAGGTGAGGCAAGGGCACTCGACAGGTGCGAAGATCAGTCGCTTATGGAGTACACGGGGCACGACGTGTTACTCGAGGTGCTGGCGGGTGCGTCGAGTCGATTCTCCTCGCAGTCCGCTGCCTTCCAACGACGGGGCGACGCGCGCGGGATGGTGCGGCGTGGGCTCCCCGGCATTCGTCTGTGGCGGGGCCGGAACGCATCCAGGTATGTAGCCAGGTCCTGCGGAGAGGTCTGACCGATCCGCTCACCCCTCGGGGCGGTACCGGCGGGACGCGCCGCGTTCCGACGCGACAATCGCTCGATGGGGAGGCCACGTCGAAACAGGCCCGCGGCGAGCCGCAAGGAGGACGTGACGAGCGTGAGGCGCTTTCCAAAGGCCCCGTGTCTCGGGCTGCGCCGGAGCAGCTCCGTTTCACGTGAAACCTCGTGCCCCACGAAGCGCGTAAGAGGTTTGAGACCTCCCGATCGAGACCACCTACGCCGAGGCAGTCTTGCCCGTGAATCCGACTGATTGACCTGTGCGCGCTGGGGATGCCGACGGAGTGCGTCCGTCCCTACGCCAGGTTTGCAGAGTCTGTCCGTGATGCGTGCGTGCGATCCGCGCTCATCCGACGTCGGCGCCGCTCCTCCCCCAACGTGGATGGTCTGCGTCGCTATTCAGGCACCTGCCGGGTGCCGCTTCTGATGGCCGGTCGCAGCCCATGGTCGTGGCCACTCGATGTGCCACTACCGGGGGCCTCCGGCGACGGGGGGGGGCTTGTCGAGACACCTCATCGTCGCCTCGCTCGAGGTCGCCGCCCTGGTCGCCCATAGTGAGCAGGGCTGCGAGGTCCTCCCCCGCTCTGCTCAGCAGCATCCCTGCCCGAGCCGGGATGAGCATGGCATGGATGAGGTGCGTGCGTTTCGCAGATGGGTGGGAGCGTCGACGGGTGCTGCGCTGTTTAGAACGCTGCCTAATGCGTCGACCTGGTGAGTCCATCTGTTTCACGTGAAACACTCGTTACCGCGCCCCGCGGCGGTGGCAGCGGCAGGATTGACGCGCGGGTGCTGATTCGGCGATCACGTGAACGCCATTCCCTGGTGACGTGGGACAGCGCGGACCTGAGGTCTGGAGGCCGTTGGCTTGAGGCACGGTGTCGGCCACACCTCGCAGATCGAGTCTTGGGTGAGGTCTCATCACAGCAGGGTTGCATGGCGCGACCTGACAAGCTCGCCTCGTGGATGGGCCGTTTCGAGCGGGCTGGGAGGCACTCGAACGGTCTCGAGCCGCGGGTCGCCGATCCGGCATGGTCTTAGATCGATACACGCCAAGCCGGGCGCGCGCCAGTCCGTGGATCCGTCAGTTGGGGCAGTTCCCCTGTCCTGATCGCCGAGGAGAAACGCGTCCGAACGAGGGGCACTCGAATTGGTCGGACCGCATACCCGCCTGAATGACAACGCGTGAAACAGTTCACACGCCCCTTTCGAAGGATGCACCCCGTGGCCTTCCGCACGGCGTGCCCCAGTCCGGTGAGGTCGTTAGAACGCCAGCCGGTCGCGCGGACGATATCCCGCCACGAGGCACACAGTTTGCCGTCGCGTGGGGGGTATCGAAGCCGGCGCCTCGATCAGCCTGTTTCACGTGAAACATCCGTCTGCGACAGTCAGCAGTCGTCCAGCACCGGAGCGGTCGCGCGCGGCGATGTTGTGAGCGGCATCGCGCTAAAGCCACCCCCACCGCTGCGCCGGAATCCGCGTCCCGCTGGAGCGGGTTCGAAGACTCGTGGCAGGGATTCGTGATCAGTCGACTTCCGCCTCACGTGCGCCGTGCCGCGGGAGACATCGGAGACGTGTTTCACGTGAAACGTCAGCGCAGGGAACTGAACAGACGAAGGGAGTCAGCAGCCTGCTGCTGGTACCGGAAACCACTCCCCTCGTCAGCGGTTCCGCGGGGTGAGGCCCCGCTCGCTGGGGAGCGTCGGTGCCAGTTTCGCGCGTCGCGACGGCAGCACGTTGCCATCAATCGACCGCGATCCTAGTGCAGACCGGATGAGGGCGTTCCACGTGAAACATCCAGGACCGGTGTGTCGCATCACGCCTCAACTAGGAACCTCGACCTCGGTCCGTCCAGTCAGCGGTCGGACAATTGGTGTGGGACTTCGGTGGGGTGCTCCACGAGGCGCGTACTCACCTCGCCTGGCCGTAGAGTCCGCTTTGGATGGCTGTGACGCAGGCTCGTACAGCGGCGGGCGTCAGAATGCGCAGCTCGCACGGGCCGGGAGTGTCTGGCGGGTGATGGGCATCCGGCACCGGGAAGGGTGGCGCATTGGGTGCGCCAGGCATTCCGCACTCGTGTCGGGTGCGTGACGAGCACGCGTAGGCCCGGTCAACCCGAGAGATGAAGATCGGACACGTCCGCCTACGAACATCCCGCGCGACGACACTCACGCGCACTGAGTGTGATGTCTAATGGTCTCTCCCCCACGGTCCACGAAGCCGAGCGTCGGGGACATGGTTCTCTCCGAGCGGCACTCCGCATTCGGTGCTTTGCGAAGAAGCTCGTCACACGCGCGTACTGACCAGACAAACCCGAGATCGCGGATCGCCGTCAGTGCGTGCGGACGTGGCGTCCGGACGTGTGGGGCACATTGCCTCGTGCGCTGTGTCAGCGCAGGTTCGCGACATCCCCGAGTGCGGATGTTTCACGTGAAACACCAGGCGCCCATCGGTGCTCGGATGATCGGTACGCGACGATCCCTGCAAGGTGGCGTCGTTGCTTCCGATCCCCTTGGTGTGGACGGGTCAGTCGGGCTCGTCTGACAGTTCGAAGGAATTGCACCGGGCAAACTCAAATCAGTCTCTCCCCCACGGTGGCTCTGGCAGCGGCTCGCAACCGACCGGTCGACACGTACAGCCGGTGTCAGCGTAAGGGCAACGAGCCGTAGCCGCGGTAGCATGGACGGCCAGCTTCCGAGCTATGCGCAAGCGACGCTGGGGGCATGGCGCCCGAGCCCGATAGATCGCCCGAGATCGCCCAGGCCCGTGAGCGCTCCTTGCACCTAATGTCGGTCGTACACGACGGAGCACCCGCCGGCCGGAGGTGCGGATTGCGTCCTCTCTTGATGTGCCCTGCCATCTCCGCGGGCAACGTACTTCTGAGACAACGCGTCGACAGTGGGCTGCGCTACACCGGAATCCGAAAGGCTGGTACCCACCACCCCTGATGAACTGACTTGGAGTCAGGTGGGGATACTCAGGTAGCTCTGATGCTGAGGACGAAGCAGATCGGAGCTACGTTTCACGTGAAACATCAACGACGTTCTCCGATTGAGGGTCCTCGTGGACGCACCACCCCGGCGCCGCAAACCGCCCGAAGCCCGAGGTTCGGCCGTCAATGCCACCGCAACCACGGCAATGTCGGCGCCCGCGGGTAGACTGACCAAGTTGGCGATGGGAAGGTGTGTTTCACGTGAAACAGTCCGATGAGGCAGCCACGCCGTCATCTTTCGAGGACTCCCCTATCGCCCGCGAGATTGCGAATCTCTCTGCGCGACGTCGGGCACTCGAAGAGGCAACGTCCAAGGTCGAGCTGTCGGGTCGGACCCGTGTGTTCACGGTGTCGAATCAGAAGGGTGGCGTCGGCAAGACGACCACCGCTGTTAACATCGCGGCGGCTCTCGTCTCGGTCGGCGCTCGCGTTCTGGTGATCGACCTCGACCCGCAGGGAAACGCGTCCACTGCCCTTGGGGTCGCCCACAACGCCGAGACGCCGAGCGTCTACGACGTGTTGATCGACGAGTTCCCGCTCGCTGACATCGTGCAGGTGAGCCCCGAGTCGCCGAACCTGCTGTGCGCCCCCAGCACGATCCACCTCGCCGGGGCCGAGATCGAGCTGGTGTCGCAGGTCGCGCGCGAGCATCGTCTGCGCGGCGCGCTCCGCGACTACCTGGCGATCGAAGACAATCACCTCGACTTCGTCATCATCGACTGCCCGCCGTCCCTGGGTCTTCTGACGATCAACGCCTTCACCGCTGCTGATGAGGTTATGATCCCGATCCAGTGCGAGTACTACGCGCTCGAGGGCTTGAGCCAGCTGCTCGGTAGTGTCCAGATGATCCAGAAGCACCTGAACCCGGGTCTGCACGTGTCGACGATCCTGCTCACGATGTACGACGGACGCACCCGACTCGCGCAGCAGGTGGCAGAAGAGGTGCGATCGCACTTCAGCCACGAGGTTCTCAACACCGTCATCCCCCGTTCTGTACGCGTCTCTGAGGCGCCGAGCTTCGGGCAGACGGTCATCGCGTACGATGGCCAGTCAGCGGGCGCCATTGCCTACCGCGAAGCGGCGGTCGAGATCGTCGCCCGCGACACTGAAAAGAAGGATTCCTGATGGCGAAGAGGACCGGACTGGGCCGCGGTATCGGCGCTCTCATCCCCACGGCGGAACCGTCGGAGTCCCGACCCGTCGACGTGTTCTTCCCCGGAGCGAGCACGACGACGAAGGAATCGTCAGAGGCCTCCCCCGCAGGTGACTCCCCGGCCGACGATCTCGTCACGGTTCCCGGTGCGCGTCTGGTGCACATCGATCCCAAGACGATCGTCCCCAACCCACGACAGCCGCGCACCCACTTCGATGCCGATGATCTCGCGGAACTGGTGCACTCCGTTCGCGAATTCGGTGTGCTCCAGCCCGTCGTCGTGCGCGACAAGAAGGACGGGACCTACGAGCTCATCATGGGTGAGCGTCGTACGCGAGCGTCGAGGGAGGCGGGTCTCGAGACGATCCCCGCGGTCGTCCGAGACACCGACGACGAGTACCTCCTCCGTGACGCGCTGCTCGAGAACCTCCACCGGTCGCAGCTGAACCCTCTCGAAGAGGCGTCGGCGTACCAGCAGCTGCTCGAAGACTTCGGGATCACCCAGGAGGAGCTCGCGACGCGCATCGGCCGATCGCGCCCTCAGATCAGCAACACGATCCGCTTGCTGAAGCTGCCCGTCCCCGTGCAGCAGCGTGTGGCCGCCGGCGTCCTGAGCGCCGGGCACGCGCGTGCCATCCTCTCGCTCGACGACGCCAAAGAGATGCAGAAGCTCGCCGACAAGATCGTCAACGAAGATCTGTCGGTGCGGGCCGCGGAGGCGGCGGCGAAGATGCCGGGTGTCGCCCCCGTTCGTCAGAAGCCGCAGGCAGGAACGCGTCGCGCCGGCCTCGATCAGGTCGCCGAGCGACTCGGCGACCGGTTCGACACCAAAGTCCGAGTGTCACTGAACGCCAAAAAAGGCCAGATCAGCATCGATTTCGCGAGCATCCAGGATCTGAACCGCATCCTCGGCGTGCTCGGCGAAGAGGGATACACGGGCTGAGGGCCTCATCGCAGCCCGGCGTCACGCGGCGGGTGAACGCACCCCGGCCCGCGATGTCGGTGGGTCGACGTACGCTGGATGAGTGACAGCGAACGATGACAACCTGCGCCGTCGCGCCAGCCTCGAACTTCTGCGCGCGGAAGCGTCGGACGAGCTGGCCGTACTGATCCACGAGCGTCTTCGCGGCGGCGAAGATCCGTGGGATTTCATGGAAGACCTGCCGAGCGTCGACGAACTCGTCGTTCTGACCCTCCGCGCCGAGAACATCGCCGAGAACGGCGGGGTCCGCCCCAATCGCTCGCGCAACTATCGTGTGCTCCGGCAGATCTCCCTCGACTATCCACCCCTCACACGCGCTGTGTGGCGCATTCTGGGCGACGAAGAGCCGCACCGGCGTTGGGACGCCAGCGTGCGCCTCGACGCGTCGTAGAGGCCCACAGCGCCGCGCCGCGCGATGCGCGGGGTTCCCGGCATCCGGAACCTCTCCCGCAGGCGGCTGAAACGACGAATCCCCCGGCACCGAAAGGCACCGGGGGATTCGAGGAAAGCAGGTCAGCCGAGGAAGGCTGCGAGGTCCTGCTCGAGGGCGTACTTCGGCTTGGCGCCGATGATGGTCGTCTTGACCTCACCGCCCTGGAAGACCTTCATCGCGGGGATGGAGGTGATCTGGTACTTCATGGCGAGATCGGGGTTCTCGTCGACGTTGAGCTTGAGGACGGTGATCTTGCCCGAGTTCTCGCTCTGGATTTCGTCGAGCACGGGTGCGACCATGCGACACGGTCCGCACCACTCAGCCCAGAAGTCCACGAGAACGGGTCCGTCGGCCTGCAGGACGTCCTGCTCGAAGGTCGCGGAGGTCGTCGCCTTGGCGGTCATGTGATTTCTCCTTAAATGAGATGTCAGTGTGTGAAAACGCAGGTGAACGCGTTTTTGTTCCTCAGACCACGGCGGCGTCGGGGAGGCCCTCGATCGGGCTCTCGGCGACGGCGGGCTCACCGGCCTCACCGCGCGCGGCGAGGAAGTGCTCCACATCGAGAGCCGCGACCGTGCCGCTGCCGGCGGCCGTGATGGCCTGGCGGTAGGTGGGGTCGATCACGTCACCGGCGGCGAAGACACCCTCGACCGACGTGCGCGACGAGCGGCCGTCGACCCAGATCGTGCCCTGGTCGGTCAGCTGCAGCTTGTCGTGCACGAGGTGCGTGCGCGGGTCGTTGCCGATCGCGACGAACAGCCCGTCGAGGGGCAGCTCGCGCGTGGTGTCGTCGACGGTCGAACGCAGGCGCACGCCGTTGACGGCCTCGTCGCCGAGGATCTCGTCGACGGCGCTGTTCCAGATGAACTCGATTTTGGGGTTCGCGAAGGCACGCTCCTGCATGATCTTCGAGGCGCGCAGCGAATCCTTGCGGTGGATGATGTAGACCTTCGACGCGAACTTCGTGAGGAAGTTGGCCTCTTCCATCGCGGAGTCGCCGCCGCCGACCACGGCGATCGTGCGGTCGCGGAAGAAGAATCCGTCGCAGGTGGCGCACCACGACACACCGCGGCCCGAGAGGCGCTCTTCACCCTCGAGACCGAGCTTGCGGTAGGCGGAGCCGGTCGCGTAGATGACCGAGACGGCCTCTTCCACCTTTCCGCTGCCGAGCGTGATCTTCTTGACGGGGCCGTCGAGCTCGAGCGAGACGACGTCGTCGTAGAGCACCTGGGCACCGAAGCGTTCGGCCTGGGCCTGCATCTTGGCCATGAGGTCAGGGCCCTGGATGCCGTCGGGGAAGCCGGGGAAGTTCTCGACCTCGGTGGTGTTCATGAGGTCGCCGCCGGCCTCGACGGAGCTCGCGACCACGAGGGGCTCGAGGTTGGCTCGGGCCGCGTAGATGGCGGCCGTGTAGCCGGCGGGGCCGGATCCGATGATGATGACGTGACGCACGGTAGCGCGTTCCCTTCGTTGATTCCGCCCGATGAAACCCATGCTAGCCCCGTGGTATTCCGCGTCCTCGGGGTGGCGCGGAAGGCTCAGCGCTTGGGCAGGAAGCGCCGACCGAGAGCGAGCGCCGGTGCGAGTTCGGGGGTGCGGAAGATCGCCAGGATGCCGATGTACACGGCCAGCACGACCGAGCCTACGAGCGCCGCTCCCAGCGCGCCCGTGTAGATCGAGTCCGACACCCAGCCGGTGGGACCGCCGCACAGCAGCAGCACTCCCCAGCCGGCGCCCGCGGCGGGGATCGCCGCACCGATGAAGCGCAGGAGGGGTGGCATCCATTCGCCGATCCTGATCCCTCCGAGACGACGGTGCAGGATGATCGTCGCGATGACCACCTGGACGAGGCTCGACAGCGCCTGACCGAGCGCGACGGTGGCCGCGAGCTGCGACAGGGGCACGAGGCCCGCCGACACGGCCCCGCCCGCGGCGAGGGCGCTGAGGGCGACCAGGCCCCCCTGCACGAGCGTGAAGAAGAACGGCGTCCGCGTGTCGTTGTAGGCGTAGAACGTGCGCTGGACGACGAACAGCACCGCCAGCGGCAGCAGACAGACCAAGAAGCACAGCAGCACGGGAGCGGCGGCGAGGGCTTCGGCCGAACTGTTGGTGAAGATCCGCGTGGCGGGGACGGACGCGACAGCGAGGGCGGCCGTCGCGACGACGATGAAGAGACCCAGTACCCGGATGCTGCGGACGATGTCGGTCTTGACGTCGCCGTCGCGTCCGGCCGCGGCATGCTCGCTCAGCTGCGTGAAGTACGGCGTCCCGATCGAGAGCACGATGATCGAGTACGGGAGCATGAAGACGAGCCACGCGTTCTGCGACGCGAGGATGGCCGGGCCCGTTCCCGAGGCGCCCGAGAGCACTCGTGTCTGCACGATGCCCGCGAGCTGGCCGACGATGACCATCAGGAAGGTCCAACCGGCGAGACGGCCGATGTGGCGCAGGCCGACGCCGCGCCAGTGGAAGTCGGGACGCAGCTGCAGTCCGGCCCGACGCCAGAACACCAGCAGCACGACGGTCTGCAGCACGATGCCGCCGGTGGCGACCCCGCCGAGCAGGCCGATCATCGTGGGGGTCCACTGGACCACGTCGGGGCTCGGCCCCCCGAACAGCACGAGGAAGAGGCCAAAGCCGGCGATCGAGACGAGGTTGTTGACGATCGGGGCCCACGTGTAGGGCCCGAAGACCTTCCGCGCGTTCAGGATCTCGCCGAGCAGCGCGTACAGGCCGTAGAAGAAGATCTGCGGGAGGCACCAGTACGCGAACGCCGTGGCGAGGGCGATCTGGTCGGGCTCGACCTTCGACGGGTCGATGTAGACCGTGACGATGAAGGGCGCGGCGACCATCGCGATCGCGGTCGCCGCGAGCAGGATCACCGTTCCGAGGGTGAAGAGCTTCGAAACGAAGGCGCGACCGCCGTCGGCGTGGGCTGCGGCCTTGACGATCTGCGGCACGATCACGGCCGTCAGCACGCCCGTCGAGATGACCGTGTAGATGTTGTTCGGCAGCTGATTGGCGAGCCCGAACGCGTCGCCCGCGGCGCTGCCGACCGAGCCGACGATCGCGACGAGCACGACGATGCGCAGCAGGCCGCTGACGCGGGACACGATCGTGCCCGCTCCGATCAGAACGCTCGCCCGTCCGATACTGCTCACGGGTGGGTCTCCTGCTCGGTGGGGTTCTGCGCGGGGGTGGGTGGGTCGAGATCGTGGTCGGCGTCTTCGGCGGGACTGCGGCCGTCGGCATCCGGGTCCTTCGCCCCGATCCCATCGACCGGAGCGTCGTCATCGAGGTCGCCCGCACCGGACTGCTCTTCGGAACGGGTTCGCCGGCGTCGCGCGACCGTGCGCACGACGCCGAGGGTCAGGAAGCTGACGATGAGCAGGATGATGACGATCAGCCCGATGCTCTCCCACTCGGCGCGCACCTCGACGTCGACCGCCTGAGGGGCGCCCACGGGTTCTCCGGTGGGGCTGTACAGCTGGAAGTCGACGCTGACCTCGCCGTTGGCGATGCGGGCCTCGACGGGCACCTCGACGCGCGTGTTGGCCGACGCCTGCGCGTCGACGGTGGTGCGCTCCTGCACGCGCAGACGGGCGTCGTTGGTGCGGACCGCCAGCACGACGGTCACCGGCCATGGCAGATCGTTGCGCACCCACGGTCGAAGCGGGGCGCTGGAGGAGACGAGACGGAAGTCCGACGACAGGATGCCGACCGAGTCGAGCGTCGTGTTGGTCGCGGCGCGGTGGTCGGCCACGGCCTGGCGCGCGGCGTCGCCGGTCCACGAGGAGCTCGTGACCTGCAGCACCTCGGCGCGCTCGCGTCCGGTCAGTAATTCGGGCTGGTCGAGGATCGTCGCGAACCGGTCGATCGTCTGCTCATCACCGACCAGGTCGGCGATGTCGGTGACCCGCGCGGCGTCGACGGTGGGAGCGCCGAGTGAGATCTCGGATGCCGGGAGCGACGACACCTCGCGGAGGGTCGAGGCCGCGAACCCCGGGGCGGAGGTCGCGAGACCCAGGGTGGCGCGCAGGCTCACGCGCGAGCGGTCGGTGCCGCGGTCCAGCACGGCGAGGACGGGCTGACCGCCCGTGGTCGCCCGCGCGACGAAGAGGTAGCCCTGGGCGGCGGCGAGGGAGGCGCTGCGGCTCGTGGTGTCGTTCTGCCCGGCGGCGGCGGCCAGGGCCCGCGACACCTCGGCGTCGTAGACGGGCGTCGACACTCCACCGACGCTCGCGGCCGCCTGGCGGGCGCCGCCGATCACGCTCGACGAGGGCACGAGCACGTGCGAGGGCTGCTCCGCGGTGCCCAGAGCTCCGAGCGCGGCGACGGTGTCCGCTCCTGCGGAGCCCGTCACCGGCCAGTACACGCCCGACGTCGCGGTGCCGATGTCGAGCAAGGTCGACAGCGAGGGGTACGAGGGCTGGCCCGGGGTCGAGCTGGGCGAGGGATCGGGCGTCGAGACGGCCGAGACGGCGGGAGCGGGCTGAGTGAAATCGGCGGCCGCCATGTAGCCGAGCAGCGACGTCGGCTCGAGAGGAGCCGACAGGCCGGCCCGCAGCTGCGCCGCCACGTCGGAATCGCCGAACTGCAGGGCGAAGCGGTCGTTCGGCAGCTGCAGCAGACGCTGCAGCCACGACACGGCGGTGGGCGGAGCCGCCGAACCGAGCACGCGGATGGCGGCCGGGATCGCGGGATCGATCGCGAGGGCGGCGGTGGTGCCGTCGACCGCGTCGAGCTGGGCCGAGAGGGCTCCGTCGACGGCGGTCAGCTCGGCGAGCTCGTTGGCGGTGAGCAGGCCGCGCGTCATCGGAGCCGCCGTGATCGGCACGACGAGGGCGATGGGGGTCGCGGGCGCACCGTCGGCGGGGATCACGACGACGCTCGTCGCCGTGAGCGAGCCCGTGGTGACGAGCAGGGGGTACACGCCCGCGGCGAGACCGGCCAGGGCGGGGTCGGTGGCAGCGACCGACAGGGTGGTCGTGGCCTGCGAGCCGGAGGACGCGGCATCCATCGATCCGATCGCCACCTGCTGCACGCCGGCGCCGGAGGTGTCGCCGCCGAGCCAGCGGTCGAGGGAGGCGTCATCGCCGAGCGGCGTGCGACCGAGCGACAGCACGAGCGGGGCGACGGAGGTGTCGGATGAGCCGGCCGTGACGGTGACCACCACGGAGAGCGCTTCACCCGCCCGAAGCACGCCGTTGCCGGCCGGAGCCGCGGCGATCGTCGCCGGGCTGGCGGATGCCGAGGGAGACGGGGTCGGCGTCGCGGCCGCGGCCGCAGAGGCCGGAACGGCCATTCCGACCGCGAGAGCGCCTGCCGCGAGGGTCGCCAGCAGCCGGCGCGTGAGGGAGCGCCGCGGCACGGGGGAGCCCGAGGGCTGGGAGGTCACGGTCATACGATCGTCGGTGGAACGAGGGGGCCTCGTACCGCCTGCGAGTCTAGGCCCGCCTCCCTTCGAGCCCCCCGATAGCCTCGCGCAGACGGTTGAATGGACCGGTGCTCCCCGAACCCGATCCCCAGCTGTGCCAGGCCCTCGCCGACGACCTCCGTGAGGCGGGTTACGCCAGCGCCGCCCTGCGCGACGTGTGGGGCGCTCAGGCCGACGACGCGGTCGCGCGGGGCCTGCGGCGTCCGGCCCAGCGCGCGCTCGGTGAGCGCACCGACGCGCTGGCCGTGCTCGGGCGCCTGTGGGGACTCGGTTTCGCCGTCGACCGAGCGGATGCCGAGACCGCGCTCCCCTCGCTCGGGGTCGACGGGGCCGCGGCTCTGGGTCTCGTCCGCGCCGAGGGCGACGAGGTCGCTCCCGCCGTTCTGGTGCGGCCGCAGGCCTTCGCCGACGACGAGGGAGAGGTCGAGTGGTGGATCGCCAGTGACCTGGATGAGGCCGCGCTCGAGGGTCCCCTGCCCGAAGACCACGTGCTGGGCGTCGGCGGAGCCTCTCAGACCCTCGCCCGCCTGCAGCTGACCCGACGCGGGGGCACCGCCCTCGATCTCGGCACGGGTTGCGGCATCCAAGCCCTCCGCCTTCGGCGGCTCGTCGACCACGTCGTGGCCACCGACATCTCCGAGCGCGCCCTCCGCTTCACCCGCCTGAACGCCCTTCTGAACGGTGTCGACGGCATCGAGACGCGGCGGGGGTCGCTGTTCGAGCCCGTGGCGGGCGAGACGTTCGACCGCGTGGCATCCAATCCCCCGTTCGTCATCACGCCACGGGTCGAGGGTGTTCCCTCGTACGAATACCGCGACGGCGGCATGGAGGGCGATGCCCTGGTGGCCGCGGTCATCACGGGGGTGGGTGAGAACCTCTCGCCCGGTGGGGTCGCGCAGTCGCTCGGCAACTGGGAGTACCGCTGGGGCCAGACGGGCCTCGACCGCGTGCGCGGGTGGGTCGGCTCGGAGATGGACGCGTGGGTGATCGAGCGCGAGGTGCTCGATCCGCTCGCCTACGCCGAGCTGTGGGTGCGCGACGGCGGCACCGTTCCCGGAACCCCGGCCTACGCCGCCCTCATCGACGCGTGGCTCGACGACTTCGCACGTCGGGGCGTCACCGGTGTCGGATTCGGCTATGTGTTGCTGCGCCGGCCGCTCGCGGGCGCGCCGACCCTCGCGCGCTACGAGCGCGTCGCGGGCGGGGGCGAGGCGGCCTTCGGTCCGCACCTGGCCGCCTGCCTCGCCGCGCACGACCGCGCGGCTCTCATGGACGACGACGACCTCGCCTCGGCGGTGCTGAAGGTGTCGCCCGACGTCACCGAGGCGCGCCATCACCGTCCGGGCGAGGAGGATCCCTCGGTCATCGAGCTGCGCCAGGGCGGCGGGTTCGCGCGGACGATCGAGGTCGACCCCGCTCTCGCGGCCCTCGTCGGCGCGTGCGACGGAGACCTCGCCGTGGGCGTGCTCGTCGACGCCATCGCGCAGTTGTTGGAAGTGGATGCCGTCGAGCTGCGCGCCGACGTGCTGCCGCGCGTGCGCGAGTTGCTCGTGACCGGCTTCGTGTCGTTCGCCGACGCGTGAGCAGCAGCCCGTGGCCGTGAGGCGCCCCGGTTAGGCTCGAAGGCATGCTGAACATGGTCGAGAGCCTCGCGCGCCTCGAGGAGCTCGCCGCCCACCCCGTGGTCGCGACGCTCGCTCGCGTGTTCGCCGACGCCGGGCGCGATCTGGCGATCGTGGGCGGTCCGGTGCGTGACGCGCTGCTGGGTCGTACGACGCACGATTTCGACTTCACCACCGACGCGCGTCCCGACGAGATCCTCGCTCTGGTCAAGCCCGTGTCGAGCGTGCAGTGGGATGTGGGCCGCGACTTCGGCACCATCGGCGCGAAGGTGAAGGGCGAGCAGGTCGAGATCACGACCTACCGTGCCGACAGCTACGACGGCGTCACCCGCAAGCCCACCGTGGAGTTCGGCGACACGCTCGAGGCCGACCTCAGCCGCCGCGACTTCACCGTCAACGCGATGGCGCTGCGCGTTCCCGCACGGACGCTGGTCGATCCCACCGGAGGCGTCGAGGACCTGCTGGCCGGTCGCCTGCGCACCCCGATCGACCCCGCCGTGAGCTTCGGCGACGACCCCCTCCGTATGCTCCGCGCGGCACGCTTCGCCTCGCAGCTCGAGTTCGCGGTTGATCCGGACACTCTCGACGCCATCGCCGAGCTGCGCGGCTCGCTCGAGATCGTGAGCCCCGAACGCATCCAGGCCGAGCTCGTGCGACTTCTGCAGACGGATGATCCCGTCCGCGGCATCCGGGTTCTCGTCGAGACCGGTCTGATCGAGGAGTTCCTGCCCGAGGTGCCCGCTCTGCGCCTCGAGGTCGACGAGCACCACCACCACAAGGACGTCTACGAGCACTCGCTCATCGTGCTGCGCCAGGCGATCGCTCTGGAGAAGAAACGGCATCCGGATGCCGCTCCCGACGTGCCCCTGCGCCTGGCCGCCCTGCTGCACGACATCGGCAAGCCCGCGACCCGGCGCCTCGAGGCGGGTGGAGGGGTGACCTTCCACCACCATGACATCAAGGGTGCGCGTCTGGCGCGCAAGCGGCTGCAGGCTCTGCGGTTCGACGCGGCCACGACCACCGTCGTCACGCGACTGGTCGAGCTGCACCTGCGCTTCTTCGGCTACGCCGAGGGGGCATGGACGGATGCCGCGGTCAGGCGATACGTGCGCGACGCCGGCGACGAGCTCGAGCGCCTGCACATCCTGACCCGGGCCGACGTGACCACGCGCAACAAGCGCAAGGCCCAGCGCCTGGCATCCGCGTACGACGACATCGAAGCCCGCATCGCCGCACTGCGCGAGCAGGAGGAGATCGACTCGATCCGCCCCGAGCTCGACGGCAACCGCATCCAGGAGGTCCTCGGACTCACGCCCGGTCGCGAGGTCGGCGAGGCCTACCGCTTTTTGCTCGAGCTGCGGCTCGACGAGGGCGTGCTCGGTGAGGACGAGGCCGAGAAGCGCCTGCGCGAGTGGTGGGCGGCGCGGGGCTGAGCCCGTTCCTTCACCGGTCGGTGGTCGTCGGCGCGACCGTTATGCGGATCTCGTGGGTGACACGCCGGCGGTGGACGACGGCTGACGGCGTGTCACCGGTCTGATCCGCACGACGGTACATGCCCGATCCGGCATAAGCCGCTGCAGCGGCGCCCGGCACGGCATTCGGGAGCCCCCACTCCCCCGAAGATCCGTCCCGGGCGCCCGTCTCACTGAGGCCGATCACCATCGTCGTTGGCCTGGCCGAGGGCCTCGAGCACGAGGTGCGTCAGGTCGATGCTGATGATGAGCGGCTGATCGGTCACGGGGTCACCGCCTGCGTGGGCTGCGCCGCGGGGGTCGCTTCTGTACTGGGCGTCGGCCCGGGGGTCGGGGCCGCGGATGCGGAGCGGTCGCCCTGCGGCAGAGGCTGCACGCGGTCGAACGGGAACGCGGGAATCGTCGCGGTCGCCAGGTCGGTCATGGCGTCCCAGGCCCAGTCGTCGGCCGGGACCTCACGCAGCGGGTAGACGTTCCACAGCGGCGCGGCGCCCGGGTACGAGTCGGCGACGGGAACGGGGCCGCCGCCCCCGGCGAAGTAGGCGTCGTAGGGCTCGGACGATCCCACGCCGCCGATCGTGCGCAGCGGATTGCCGTCCTGGTCGAACAGCTGCACTCCCGTGATGGGGTTGCCGGCGGCGTCGTAAGCGTAGATGTTGCGGATCCGCTGTCCGTCGACGGCCAGTCCGGGCGTCGCGTCCGCCGCCTGCGGAGCGTCCACCCAGCCGACGAAGAGTTGCGTGAGAGCCGTCGAGAACGAGCTCGCGAACATCGGCACCGCGATTACGGCGATGACGGTCAGCGTGGTGCGCACCACCCGCAGCCACGCGAATGGCGCCCAGCGACCCCTTCCCCACTGCACGCTGACGAGCAGGCAGGCCAGCAGGATCGTCCACGAGACGGGGTTGTAGCTCAGCGTGAGGATCGCGTCCAGGATGCCGCCCGTGCCGGGCCGCGGCATGAAGGCGAGGAAGAACCACAGGTAGAACACGACGCCGCGCAGCACCCACCACGCGGGCCGGAGCGAAACGAGCAGGTCGAGCAGCCAGGCGCCGACCGCGGTGGCGCGGACCCGGTCGTGCAACTCCGTCCAGCCGCGGCGCACGTCATTGACGAGGGCGAAACGCTTCTTCGGGGTGTCCGCGGATCCGCGTTCCGGAAGCCCCGCGGCCGCGCGTAGTTCGGCGGCGTAGGTCGCGGCATCCGGAAGCGTGAACTCCTCTCCGGCCTCACTCGCCTGGTCGGCGAGGTCGGCTTCGAGACCGTCGAGCAGGTCGTCGACCTCGTCGAGAGGAAGGTCGTCGAGATGCGAGCGGACGGCCGCGGCGAAGGCGCGGATGTCGTCGTGGACGGTCGTGGTGATCATCGTGCGTCTCCGATCGTGCGCAGCTTCGGGGCGGGAGTGGTGTCGTCGAGCAGGCTCGTCATGGCCGATGCGAAGTGCGTCCAGCTGGTGCGCTGCGCATCGAGCAGCTCACGGCCCTGCGGATTGATCGCGTAGTACTTGCGGTGCGGCCCGCCCTCCGACGGCACGACGTAGCTCGACAGTGCGCCCGCGGAGTACAGGCGGCGGAGCGTGCCGTACACCGATGCGTCGCCGACCTCACCGAGCCCCGCCTCGCGTAGGCGCCGCACGATGTCGTACCCGTACCCGTCGTCGTGCTGCACGACGGCGAGCACCGCGGCGTCCAGCACCCCCTTCAACAGCTGCGTCGTATCCACGCGGCCCCCTTCGCTTGTCTGCCACGGACAGTACCACGCAGTGCGCAGTAGTGCGTAGTGCGAAACCGTTACTTCTCGCCCCGCTCACCCGGCGGACACACCGAGGGGGTGGCATCCATGATCCGGATGCCACCCCCTCGAGGTTCGCGTCAGGGCACGACGACGGCGCGCCCGCGCACCTGCCCCTTGTGCAGCTTCGCGTACGCCTCGACGGCACCGTCGAAGCCGTAGCGCTCGACGTGGACGCCGACCGCGCCGCTGCGGGCGAGATCGAGCACCTCGATGAGCTCGCTGCGCGTGCCCCAGTACGGAGCGCGGACCGCCGCGCCCATCGGCGTGGAGAAGAAGCCGGCAGGCATGATGCCACCGCCGATTCCGACGATGTGGATGAAGCTGTCGATTCCGGCAACCGCGCGCGCAAGGTCGATCGTGGGCTGCACGCCGACGAAGTCGAACACCGCCGTGGCGCCGAGTCCGTCCGTGAGCTCGCGGATGCGCTCCGCCGCATGCTCGTCGGAGTTCACCGTGTGGTGCGCGCCGACTTCGCGGGCGAGGGCCAGCTTGTCTTCGCCGAGGTCGACGGCGATGACGGTGGCCTGGGTGATCGCGCGGAGGATCTGCACGCCGACGTGCCCGAGCCCCCCGACGCCGATGACCACGGCGGTCGCACCGGGGTACAGCTTCTCTTTCGCGGAGACGATCGCGTGGTACGGCGTGAGTCCGGCATCGGTCAGCGACACCGTCTCGACCGGATCGAGGTCGCCGAGCGGGGCGAGGTGCCGCGGGTCGTCGACGATGACGTACTCGGCCATGGCGCCCGGGCTGCCCAGACCCGGAGGGGTGATGCCCATCTCGGACGCGTAGGGGCAGTAGTTCTCGGCGCCCTGCGCGCACGCGTGGCAGCGCCCGCAGCCCCACGGGCCGTAGATCGCGTAGGCCGCGCCGATCTTCACGCCCTCGACGCCCTCGCCGAGTTCGTCGACGATGCCCGCGCCCTCGTGGCCGAGCGTCAGCGGCAGGCCGTAGGTGTACTGGTCTTCGGGGAGGTCCATCACGAACCAGTCGGAGTGGCAGAGGCCCGCCGCGGTCACCTTCAGACGCACCTGGCCCGGGCCCGCGTGGGGCTCCTCGATCTCGAGGACCTCGGGTCCCTTGCCGATTTCGCGGTACTGCACAGCCTTCATGGCGTTCCTTTCTGTCGGTCCTTCCACCGTGCTCTTCTCGCCCACTGGCGGCAACCGGGGTTGACGGCGTTTCCGCGGAAGCACCCCGTGGAGGCTGACCCTCCCGCCCGCGTGCCGCCCGACCTACACTGGACCCACCTCCGTCACCGCCGATGGGAGTCGTGTGTCCTCTCCATGGTCGCGACCGGCCGTTTCCCCCGAGACCTCGGGATTGCTCATCGCGCGCGCTCACGAGGAACTCATCGCCGGCAACGAGGACCGCCGGCTGAACGACGTCCGCCCCCTCGTGCAGGAGTCGTGGCGGCGCTCGCTCGCCTCGCTCGTCGGTCCCGAGGGACTGCCCCCGCTCGATCTGACGACCGACGAGCTCGAGGCGTACCGGCAGGGCCATCCGCTGGCCGGGGTGATGGACATGATCCGCTCGCTGCTGCTGCCCGGCACGGCCGAGGAATCCGGCGTGGTCGTCGCGGTCGGAGACGCCGCCGGACGCCTGCTGTGGGTCGAGGGCGACCGGCACATCCGCGCGCTGACGGGCGACATGGGCTTCGTCGCCGGAGCCAACTGGTCGGAAGACGCCGTCGGCACCTCGGCCCCCGGAACAGCCCTGACCCTCGACCGCTCGGTGCAGATCCGCGGCGCGGAGCACTTCAACCGCCTCGTGCAGCCGTGGTCGTGCACCGCCGCGCCCGTGCACGATCCCGAGACCCGGCGACTGCTCGGCGTGATCGACGTCACGGGCGGAGTCGAGGCCGTGACCCCTCAAGCGCAATTGCTGGTGGATGCCACGGCCCGGGCGATCGAGAGCGAGATCCTCGTCGCACGACTGCGTGCGCAGCAGGCTCCTCCCCCGCGCCGGTCGGCGCCCTCGCGGGCCCTCCTGCGCATCCTCGGACGGGATCGCGCGCTGCTGGAGGCCGGAGGGTCGACCCTCGAACTGAGCGCGCGGCACGCCGAGATCCTGCTGCTGCTGGCGATGCACCGCGAGGGACTCTCGGCCGAGGCGCTCAGCGAAGCCGTGTACGGGCACCCGGCCGTCGAGACGCTGCGGCCCGAGATGGTGCGTCTGCGCCGCGCGCTGGTGCCGACGGCTCCGCAGCTGGTGCCGCAATCGCGGCCGTACCGCTTGGTTGATGGCCTCGAGACCGACGCGCAGCACGTGCTGTCACTGCTGGACCGCGGGGCGCACAGGGTCGCACTGGCTGCATATCCGGGCCCGGTGCTGCCCGATTCCGACGCGCCCGGGGTGGTCGAGGTGCGCGAATCGGTGCGCTCGGCGTTGCGCGAGGCCCTCATCGCCGAGGCGGGGGTCGATGTGCTGCTGGCCTACGCCGACACCCTCGACGGGCGGGACGACGGCGAGGTGCTGCGGCTGTGCCTGTCGATGCTCCCGGCTCGATCTCCCAAGCGCGCGGGACTCGTCGCCCGCATCGAGAGGCTCGATCGCGACTGAGGCCCGCACCCGACCCCGCGGGTTCGGAGCCCGATGTCGGAGGCCCTCGTTACTCTGAACATATGGACGAAAAAGCGCTCGACATCTTCTCGGCAGCCCGCGCCCGTCGCGACGTGGGGCGTATCCGCGAGGCACTGGCCGAGGTCAAGGCGGGCGATGTCGCCCGCGTCATCGTCCGTTCACCGCGCTACGGCCTGTACGCGCTCGAGGGCACCGTGCGCATCGGCGTGGGCGGGCAGCCGCTCGTCGGCGACGTCATCCTCGCGACGAGCTCCGAGATCCAGCGCATCGACCTGGGCATCGAGGCGCCTCAGCCCGAGCTCGAGGCCGACGTCGTCGATCCTTCGACCCTCCCCCACGGCACGCCCGTGCGCGTGACCTTCCTCACGCCCACGCACCAGACGTTTGCCCTCACGGGGCCGATCACCGCGGGCAACGACCGCTTCCTGCTCGTCGGCAGCTGGATCGTCGCCGACGACCGCGCGATCGCGCCGCGCGTGCAGAGCATCGAGCGCCTCGACGACGTCGACCTGCACGAGGTCAACGTGCCCCCGCTGCGCTCGGTGCTCGCCGACGCCGACGCCTAGACCGCGTTCACTCGAACGGATGCCGTGGCCCGAGGGTCGCGGCATCCGTCGTTCTGTCCGGGCGTCCCGCCCGCGTGTGCGTCGAAGCCGCATTCGTTCGTCGACGACGCACCTGTTTGGCGTCGATCTCGTGCGGTCTCGTCGAACGAATGCGTCCTGAGCGCACGCACGCTCGCCCGCGCAACCCGATGCAACCTCCTGCGGCGTACCGTCGGCGCATCGCCGCCCGAAGCCGACGCGGCGACTCATGACCGTCGAAGGAGACACGCATGACCATCGTCGAAGAAGGCGTCTCGAGCGTCTACGCCGCTCCCGGAACCCGCGGGGCCGTCGCCGAGTACCGCTCGCGGTACGGGCACTACATCGGCGGCGAATGGGTCGAGCCGCACAGCGGGGAGTACTTCGAGAACATCACCCCCGTCACCGGCAAGCCGTTCTGCGAGGTCGGCCGCGGCGACGCGCACGACATCGACCGCGCCGTCGAGGCCGGGTGGAAGGCGTTCGCGTCGTGGAAGAAGACCACTCCCGCTGAGCGCAGCGTCATCCTGAACAAGATCGCCGACCGCATCGAAGAGAACCTGGAGAAGATCGCCGTCGCCGAGACGTGGGAGAACGGCAAGCCGGTGCGCGAGACGCTCGCCGCCGACATTCCGCTCACGGTCGACCACTTCCGCTACTTCGCGGGCGTGCTGCGGGCGCAGGAGGGCTCGCTCAGCCAGCTCGACGAGAACACAGTGGCATACCACTTCAACGAGCCGCTCGGTGTGGTGGGTCAGATCATCCCGTGGAACTTCCCGATCCTCATGGCCGCGTGGAAGCTAGCGCCGGCGCTCGCCGCGGGCAACTGCGTCGTGATCAAGCCGGCCGAGCAGACGCCGGCATCGCTGCTCTTCCTGTTCGACATCATCGGCGACCTGCTCCCCGCGGGCGTGGTGAACATCGTCAACGGGTTCGGCATCGAGGCGGGCGCTCCGCTCGCGCAGCACAAGCGGATCCGCAAGATCGCCTTCACGGGTGAGACCACGACCGGCCGCCTGATCATGCAGTACGCCTCGCAGAACCTCATCCCCGTGACGCTCGAGCTCGGTGGCAAGAGCCCCAACGTCTTCTTCGAAGACGTCGCTCTGCACACCGACGACGCCTACTACGACAAGGCGCTCGAGGGCTTCACGATGTTCGCGCTGAACCAGGGCGAGGTCTGCACGTGCCCCTCGCGCTCGCTGATCCAGCGGTCGATCTACGACCAGTTCCTCGGCGATGGCCTCGAGCGTGTGAAGAAGGTGCGCCAGGGCAACCCGCTCGACCCCGAGACGATGATCGGCGCGCAGGCCTCGAACGACCAGCTCGAGAAGATCCTGTCGTACATCGACATCGGAAAGCAGGGTGGGGCGAAGCTGCTCACCGGCGGTGAGCGCGTCGACCTCGGCGGCGACCTCTCGGGTGGCTACTACGTGGCTCCGACGGTGTTCGAGGGCACGAACGACATGCGCATCTTCCAGGAGGAGATCTTCGGCCCCGTGCTGTCGGTGACGTCGTTCGACGACTTCGACGACGCCATCTCGATCGCCAACGACACCCTCTACGGCCTGGGCGCGGGCGTCTGGGCACGCAGCGGAGACACCGCTTACCGCGCCGGACGCGCGATCGAGGCGGGCCGCGTCTGGACGAACACGTACCACCAGTACCCCGCGCACGCGGCGTTCGGCGGATACAAGCAGTCGGGCATCGGTCGCGAGAACCACCTCAAGATGCTCGACCACTACCAGCAGACGAAGAACCTGCTCGTGTCGTACGCCGACGGGGCGATGGGCTTCTTCTGAGTCGCAGCGGCGCCGGGGCTTTCCCGGCGCCGCATCCCCATGTCCCACTTTTGGTCTCCTGAGGACCCTTCAGGCGACCGAAAGTGGGACATCGTTCGAAAGGAACGGGACATGGCCGAGCTTTCCCGCGTCGACGTGACGGATGCCGCGGCTGCGCTGCTGCGCGAGCTCACTGTCAAGCACGGGCCGCTGATGTTCCACCAGTCCGGCGGATGCTGCGATGGCAGCTCCCCCATGTGTTACCCCGTGGGGATGTTCATCACGGGTCCCAGCGACGTGCACCTCGGCGATATCGAGGTCGGTCTCGACGACCCCATTCAGGTCTACATGTCGGAGTCGCAGTTCGAGTACTGGAAGTTCACGCACCTGACGATCGACGTCGTCCCCGGTCGTGGCGCGGGCTTCTCGGTCGAGGGGCCGACGGGCATGCGCTTCCTCATCCGCTCCCGGATGCTGACGGAGGAGGAGGCGGAGGCGTTCGGGGTGGGTGCCGACCGCTAGAGCCACCCACGCTCCACAGCGACCCGCACGGCATCCGCCCGATTCCGCCCGCCGGTCTTGCCGATCGCGCTCGAAAGATGGTTCTTCACCGTGCCCTCCGAGAGGTGGACGGTCCGCGCGATGTCGGCGATCGTGCCGCCGTCGCGTGCCGCGGCGAGCACGTCGGTCTCCCGCTCGGTCAGCGGCGAGTCGCCCTGCGCGAGCGACTCGGCGGCGAGTTGCGGGTCGACAACGCGGAGTCCCTGGGACACCCGCCGCACGGCAGCCGCGAGCTCGGTCGCGGGGGTGTCCTTGACGACGAAGCCCGACGCGCCGGCCTGCATCGCCCGCGCCAGGTAGCCGGGGCGTCCGAAGGTCGTGACGATGAGGGCGCGGCATCCGGGAACCTCCGCGCGCAACTGCGCGGCGGCGGCGATCCCGTCGATGCCCGGCATCTCGATGTCGAGCAGGGCGACAGTGGCCTCCGACGTGCGTGCCGCCTCGACCACCTCGTCTCCGCGTCCGACCTGAGCGACGACCTCGATGTCGGCCTCGAGCCCGAGCAGGGCGGCCAGGGCGCCGCGCACGAGGGCCTGATCGTCGGCGATGAGCAGTCGGATCACCACGCCACCTTCACTTTGAAGCCGCCGAGGTCGCTGCGACCGATGGTCAACCGCGCTCCCGAGGTCTCGACGCGTTCGCGGAGTCCCGTGAGTCCTGAGCCGGTGGATGCCGTGGACGCCGGGCCGCACCCGTCGTCGGCGACCTCGATCGAGCGGTTGTCGAGTCGCACGCGGCAGGCGCTCGCGCCGGAGTGGCGCACCACGTTGGTGACGGCCTCCCGCACGACCCACCCGGCGAGTTCTCGGCGATCGGCGGGCACCTGGTCGGTGGAGCCGGGGAGGTCGGCGGAGACGCCGGCGCTCTCGAGCGCCGCGCGGGCCGCGGCCAGCTCGCCGCTGATGCTCACGCCGCGATACCCGTGCACGGTCGCGCGCACGTCGGCCAGCGCCCCGCGGGAGAGGCCTTCGATCTGGGCGATCTCGTCGCGGGCAGCCGGGGAGCCGGCATCCATCAGTCGTCCTGCCAATTCGGCCTTGACGGTGATCACCGTGAGCGAGTGTCCGAGGATGTCGTGCACATCGCGGGCGACGCGGCCGCGCTCTCGTTCGGCGGCGAGTTCGGCGATCTGCTCCTGAGCCGCGCGCAGGCGCTCGAGGGTCGAGATGTTCTCGACGAAGCTGAACATCATGATCGAGATCGACAGGATGATCGCCGAATTCACGACGTTCGAGAACGCGTCGGCCCCCATCGCGTCGCCGACGATGAACGACACGGCGCTGAGGGCCGGGACGAAGAGCCAGGTGGTCCTCCGGCCCATAGCCGAGACGGCGAACGCGACGCCGACGAAGGTCCACATCCAGCGGATGTCGGTGCCGAGCCAGGGCAGCAGCGTGAGGCTCAGCGCGAAGAGCACCACCGTCGGCAGCAGCCTGCGGATGCGCGACGGGGTGACGCGGGCGTAGGGAACGGTCGCCATGAACACGGCGGCGAACACGATGATGATCGCGGTGCCGGCCAGGTGACCCGTCACGCTCGGGCCCTGCCACAGCTCGACCAGCACCGGATAGGTCCAGATCAGCGAGATCGACGCGCCGATGAACCAGCCACGGCGGAACGGACGGCGGCCCGGAACGCGGGTGCGCTCCGGGCCGGTCGTCGTGCTCACGTGGTTCACCCTAGGCGTGTCAGCCGCGACGCGTGTCGCGACGGAAGAAGTACACGGTGCCGGCGATGAACACCGCGAGCCAGACCACCGCGTTGACGAGGGCGCCGAGGTCGAAACCGTCGCCGGTGAGGGGCGACCGGGCGAGTTCGCCGATGCCGTAGACGGGCGTCAGCTTGCCGATCACCTGCAGGAAGTCGGGCATCGACGACAGGGGGAAGAACAGCCCGCCGAGGAACGACAGCAGCACCACCGCGAGGCTCGTGATCTGCGCCGCGTTCTCGCCCGGCACCATATAGCCGACCATCAGGCCGAGGGTGGTGAAGACGGCTCCCGCGAGTACCCAGGCTGCGAGACCCGTGACGATCCACTGCACCGGGGCGAGCTGTACGCCGGCTCCGGCGGCGACGGCGTAGGTCGCGATGACCGCGATCAGGCCGAACATCATGCCCGCGAGCATCTTGACCACGACGTTCGAGATCGGGTTGAGGGGGGTGAGCCGCAGCTGTCGCGACCAGCCCTGTGCGCGCTCGACCGCGACCGACGCCCCGGTCTGGGTCGCCGACATCATGGTTCCGTACATCGCCATCGAGACCATGATGTACGCGGCCACCGACACTCCCCCGGATGCCAGGGGAGTATCCGTCAGCGGCACGTCGAGCGTCTGGAACCCGACGATGAAGAACATCAGCACGGGGAACGCGACGGTGAACACGATGCTGCGCGGATTGCGCAGCTTGCGCACCAGTTCGATGCGCAGATAGGTCAGTGTGAAGCCGCCGAAGGCGGGAACCGGGCGGTCGAGGGCGATGGCGGTCATCGGAGTGATCCATTCGAGACGAGGTCGGATGCCGAGGGCTCGGCGGTGAGCGTCAGGAACACGCTCTCGAGGTTCTGGGCGGTGATCTCGAGATCCCGCGCCGCGGTGGCGGTGAGAAGGTGACGCGCGAGAGCGTCGGAATCGCGCGTGTGCACGGTGATGCGCTCGCCGGCGGCCTCGACCGAATCGACGCCCGGAACGGACGCGAGGGCCGTGAGGTCGGCATCCGGGAGCGTCATCTGAACGACCCGCCCCGAGACGAGGTTCTTGATCTCGGTGGTGCTGCCGTCGGCCACGATCTGTCCGCCGCGCATGAGCACGATGCGGTCGGCGTACTCGTCGGCCTCGTCGAGGTAGTGCGTGGCGAACATCACAGTGCGTCCGCGCGCGGCATCCGCCCGGATCGCGTTCCAGAACGAGCGGCGCGCCTCGACGTCCATGCCGGTGGTGGGCTCGTCGAGGATCAGCAGCGCGGGGTCGCTGACGAGCGCCATCGCGAAGCGCAGTCGCTGCTGCTCCCCGCCCGAGCACAGGCCCACCTTGCGACGGGCGAGATTCCGGATGCCGGCACGCTCGAGGGCCTCGTCGACGGGACGCTTTTCGGCGAAGAGGCTCGCCGTCAGCTCGACCGTTTCGCGCACGGTCAGGTCTTTCAGCAGTCCGCCCGACTGAAGCACGGCCGAGACGAGGCCGCGGGCGACGGCTCCGCGAGCGCTGTGGCCGAACACCTCGATGCTGCCGGCGTCGGGGGTGGTCAGGCCCAGGATCATGTCGATCGTGGTGGTCTTGCCCGCGCCGTTCGGGCCGAGGAAGGCCACGATCTCGCCTGGTCGGACGGTGAGGTCGACGCCGCGGACGGCGTGGACGGAGCCGAAGCTCTTGACGACGCCCCGCGCGTCGATCGCGGCGGGGGTGGGGGTGGAGGAGGTCATGTGTTCATGCTGGCCGTGGGGCCGGGAGGGCACATCAGCCGGCCGTCACCATTCAGGGGTGACGTTCGTCATGGGTCTCTCGGGTGAACTTGGCCAATCGACGGGTGAATATGCCCTGGACCGGGCTTTTCCCTGTGGATAACTCGCTCGGGGTCGCCGCGATTCTCAGTACCTTCCCCGCATGCGTGCATTCACCGTGATCCCCGACGAGCTCCGCCGCACCGCCCTGATCTTCGACAACGTCATCCGGCCCGCCGAATCTCAGTTCCGGATGCCGTGGACCCGCACCCTCGGTCACGAGGCGCTCTGCGAGGCCGTCGACGACTTCGCAGGAGCCTTGGCCGGCGGCTGGACCGAGGCGGTCGCGAGCGTCGACGACGTGGCATCCGGTCTGCGAGAAGTGGCGGCGATGTACGAACGCGTGGACGATGACGCTGACGTCACGCTCAAGGCGTTGCAGGCGCTGCTGTGACCGCTCTGGGGCACTCGTCACACGCGACCGGGCTCGTTCCGGGATCGGTGGAGGCCGCGTACGAGGTCGCGCATCTCGCCGCCGAGCGAGAACGCGTCGCCTCGGATCTGGTCGACCGACTGCTGCGCATGCGCGAGATCGACGGATGGACCGGGCAGGCGGCCGAGGCGTACGCGAATCGCGTGGCATCGGTTGCGCGACGCTGGTCCGAGATCGGCGACGGACTCTCCGCGGTCATCGGCCCGCTGCAGACGTACGCCCGGGCGTTGAGTTCGGCGCAGGGGCTGGCCGCGCAGGCGATCGAGGCGTGGGCTTTCGCGTCGACGCTGCCTGAGACGCCGGGGACGCCCGCCGGGTTCTCGTCGTTCTCGCGGGGGTGGCCCGTGCTGGTGTCGGATCCCCGCCACCGCGGGCCGGCTCCGACGACCGCCGGCGAGGCGCGAGCGCGGGCCGAGGCGATGGTGGCTGACGCGTGCGCCGACGTGAAAGCGGCGGGCGATGTCGCGACAGCCGCCGTGCGGCGTGCGATCGAGGCCGTGCGCGCCCGCGGGGAGGCATGGGCGAGGGTCGGTGAGGGTCTCGGAGTCGCAGCGCTTCCGCCCGGACGCGTGCTCGCGATGATGCGCACCCTCGACGCCGACACGCTCACCGACCTGCTCGGGGCACGACCCGACCTGCTGGAGCGTCTGGCGCAGAGCAACCCGGCTGATGTCGCACCGTGGTGGCGCGGCCTGAGCTCGGCGCAGCAGGATGCACTGATCGCCTGCGCCCCCGGGATCATCGGCAACCTCGGCGGCGTCGCCTACGCCGCGCGCGACCGCGCGAACCGCATCGTGCTCGCCCAGGCGCTCGAAGAGGCGCGGAACAGCCCGTGGGACCAGTCGGAGCAGGTGGCGGCGTTGGAGGCGCTGGAGACGGCTAGCCGAGGGCGGACGCTGGCTTCCGTGATTCTCGATAGGCCGCCTTTAGCGCAGGTCGCGGTGGGTGACCTTGACTCGGCTTCTTACGTAAGCGTGATTGTTCCGGGGATGAATACTTCGGTCGTGAATGGGGTGCAGTCCTACGCCGTGGCAGCAGAAGATATGCGATTCGCTCAGAGCTACGTCAGTGGGGTGGCGACTAGCGACATCGCTGTCCTGGCCTGGCTCGGTTACCACCCACCCACAAATGCCGCGCCACTCGAAGTGTTCGAGAATGAAAGAGCGAGATCCGGCGCTAATGCGTTGGCTATCGATCTTGAGGCGCTGCGTGAGGTCCGAGCGGAAGCGCCCACTTTCTCCCTCACTGCGATCGGCCACTCATACGGCACGGACGTTCTCACGCTCGCTTTGCAATCCACCGGAGTTGATCACGTCGCGCTTCTTGGTTCCGCTGGGGTGGCGGATGAAGTGTCGGACGCGGCGGCGTTACAAGTGCCCGCCGGCGAGGTCTATGCCACGCAGTCGACTCGCGATGGGTGGGCTCCCATTGGGCAGTACTTCTCAGGTCGGGTCGACCCGACGGCAGACTCGTTCAATGCCCATGTCTTCAGTTCGGAGGCCTCGGTTATCGATGGGAAGACCCACCCCGCAGTTGGGCAACACGGACCCTTCGGCGACGGTGCCTCAACGCTGAGTTACCTGGACCCGAATGCGTCGGCTCAGCAATATACGGCAATGATCGCGATGGGCCGCGGACCTGAAATACCGGAATGGGGAAACCCCGAGGAGCGCGACCAGCGCAAGCTCGTCGAGGCAGAGGAGGAGCGATACAGGTGAGGAAGTTTGGGAAGTCGGCGGTCTTCGTGTTCCTCGCGCTCACTCTGAGTGCATGCGGAGCCACCCCCCAGGTAAATGGAGGAGAGACGATGAGTCCGGACGAGGCCAAAGCTGAGGTGAAGGCGCTCTTTGCCGACGCGGAGGAAGTTATCGGTACAGGTGGCTGGGCGCCCCGGACCTTCTGGGGACCGTGCGAGGTTCCAGGCAGGGAAGACGAGGTGCAGTGGACATTTGCCGCGCAAAAGTTTGTGGCACTCGCGGGTGAAACGCGGGATTATGGCGACAAAGTCGCCGCCCAGTGGACCGAGCGCGGCTTGAGTCCCGCTGCAGGACCGGACTCACTACCGACTGAATCAAGCTATCTGGTGTCAGACCCACCATCCCTAGAGGGTTTGCGCGACGACGGCGGGTTCACTCAGCTTTCAATCAGTCCGGAGGTCGTGCTTTTCCGCGCGAAGTCAAGATGCGTTCCGGGCCGCGTTGCGGATCTTGAGTCTCCACAGGGGTAAAGCGCACGGCACGGACGCACACGAAGGAAACGGTTGCGCTCCGACCGTCACGCCACCTTCGTCGCCCTGATCGTGTAGCTCAGCGGCATCACCGACGGCTGCTCGGTCAGCGCGAACTCGCCGTTCGGGCGCTCCGTCATGCGGCCGGGCAGGGCCTCCCACGGAACGCTGTCGTGCTCGACGAGAGTGTCGAGACGCAGGCCGCGCTCCAGCAGGGCCGTGACGATCTCGCCGAGGCCGTGGTTCCACTCGTACGTCTTCGTCGACGTCAGCGGAGCCGACACCGCGACGTAGGTGCTGTCGTCATCCCACTCCAGGGGTGCCGTCTGCTCGAAGTACGGGAACGCGAGGGTCAGCCCGGGCAGGTCCTCGTTCATCGCCCACAGCACGGGATGCCCCTCGCGGATGTGAAGCGTGCCGCCGGGCGCGAGCAGCTCGGTGACCACCCCGGCCCATTCTGTGATCGACGGGAGCCAGCACAGCGCGCCGATCCCCGTGTAGACGAGGTCGAACTCGCCGCGCGGGAGCGCCTCCGCCGCGCGCCGAACATCCGATCTGACGAAATCGACCTGCACCCCGGCTTCGTCGGCGAGGCGTCGCGCCTCTGCGACGGCGTTCTCCGAGAAGTCGAGTCCCGTCACCCGCGCGCCCAGCCGGGCGAGCGAAAGGGTGTCGGTGCCGATGTGGCACTGCAGGTGCACCGCCCGCTTGCCCGCAATGTCGCCCAACAGCGGCAGATCGAACCGCACGACGTCCGACAACGCCGCGGAATCCTCCACATAGCGCTGTACGCCGTACCCCGAACCGTCTCGCGCGGCGTGCAGAGTCGCGCGCTCGTCCCAGTTGGCGCGGTTGGCATCGATGTAGTCCGAGGTCATGGCATCCCTTTCCGGCATCCGAGCCTAGGGGGCGGATGCCGGCGGCCCGGTGTCGTCAGGTGACGCACGGTCGACCCGATGTCGGAGGTCCGGGTTAGCCTGGCGGCATGTCGGGCAAGGTCTATGTCATCCACGAGAACCCTCAATGGATCCCGCCGTTCGCGGCGGCGTTCGAAGCCGAGGGTGTGCCGTTCGAAGAGTGGATGCTGACCGACGGGTCG
Organism: Microbacterium sp. JC 701; assembly: GCF_021026215.1. NCBI lineage: Bacteria > Bacillati > Actinomycetota > Actinomycetes > Micrococcales > Microbacteriaceae > Microbacterium > Microbacterium sp. JC 701. The sequence goes on along the minus strand of NZ_JAJNCV010000001.1, from coordinate 261,729 downwards.
ATCGACCTGGCCGTCGAGCCGCCCGAGGGCATCTTCTGGTCGCGGCTGAGCGCCTCAGCCCACACCCGCGACCACGCCTACAGCAAAGAATTTGGCCGCGCCGTGCTGCGCTGGCTCGCGTCGTGGGGTCGCACGGTGATCAACGGGGCCGACGTGCTCGAACTCGAGGTCAGCAAGGTCGCGCAGCACGCGGCTCTGCGGCACGCGGGCATCGAGGTTCCGCGCACGGTCGCCGTGTTCGGCGTCGACGACCTCGCGGCGAAGGCCGAGGAGTTCGGCGCCCCCTTCATCAGCAAGCACAACCAAGGCGGCAAGGGCCTCGGGGTACGGCGCTGGGACACCGTCGACGAGTTCGCCGCCTGGGTGAAGAGTCCCGACTTCGAGCCCTCCCCCGATGGCATCACGCTGTTGCAGGAGTTGCTCGTCGCCAAGACGCCCTTCATCACGCGGTCCGAGTTCGTCGCCGGCGACTTCGTGTACGCCGTGCGGGTCGACACCAGTGCCGGCAGCTTCGAGCTCTGCCCCGCCGAAGCCTGCGCCGTTCCGGGGGCGGACGGGGTCGAGCCCGAACCCCTGTTCCGCCTGCGTGACGACGTCGATTCGGCGCTCATCGACCGGTACCTCGCGTTCCTCGCGGCCGAGGGGGTCGGCATCGCGGGTATCGAGTTCATCGAGACCCGCGACGGGCGCACCGTCACGTACGACGTCAACACGAACACCAACTACAACCCCGACGTCGAAGCCACCGCACCGCGCTCCGGACCCCGCGAGATCGCCCGCTGGCTCGGCACGCTGCTCCCCCAAGAAGCGGTGGGTCTGCGTGGCTGAGCCCGCTCCCCCGCACTTCGACTGGCAGGGCTTCGGCTTCGCCACGCGCCAGGTCCATGCGGGCGAGATCGAAGACCTCACCCACGGCTCGCGCATCACCCCGGTGCACCTGTCTGCCGCGTACCGATTCGATTCGTTCCAAGAGGCGACCGATCGGTTCGCCGGCGCAGATCTGGGTCACCTGTACTCCCGCAACGCGAACCCCACCAATCAGGTTGCCGAGGCTCGGTTGGCCTCCCTCGAGGGTGGATCGGGAGCGATCGTCGTCGGATCGGGTCAGGCGGCGATCACGATCGCGCTTCTCGGACTCGCCGCCAGCGGTGAGCACATCGTCTCGACCGCCAGCATCTACAGCGGCACGCGGGTGCTGTTCGACCGCACCTTCGCCCGCATGGGCGTCACCGTCGAGTACGTCTGGGATCCGGCGGACGAGGCGGAGTGGGACGCCCTCATCCGCCCCGAGACGAAGGCGATCTTCACCGAGACGCTCCCGAACCCCAAGAACGACGTCGTCGACATCGACGTCGTCGCTCGCGTGGCGCGACGGCACGGCATCCCGCTCGTCGTCGACAACACCATCGCGACGCCGTTCTTGATCCGACCGATCGAGCACGGAGCCGACATCGTCGTGCACTCGGCGACGAAGTTCCTCTCGGGACACGGCGCGAACCTCGCGGGTGCGGTGGTCGACGGCGGGACGTTCGACTGGATGGCATCCGATCGCTCCTATCCCGCGATCACCGACACGCCGATCTCGGGACACTCCTCGTTCGTCGAGGCGTTCGGCCCGCGCGCGTTCGAGCTGTCGCTGCGGTTCGGCATCGCGAACGACACCGGCCCCGCCCTGTCACCGCTCAACGGATTCCTGCTGCTGCAAGGCATGGAGACGCTGTCGGTGCGCATGCGCCAGCACCTCGCTACGGCGCGCACGATCGCCGAGTGGCTCGAGCAGCACGCCGCGGTCGAGAGCGTCGACTACGCGGGTCTGCCGTCGCACCCGCAGCACGCGCTCGCCGTCCGCGACTACGACGGGCTGTCGGGCTCCGTCTTCTCGTTCACCGTGCGCGGAGGTCGCCCCGCCGCGGAGCGTTTCTTCGACGCTCTGCGTCTGTTCAGCCGCATGACCAACATCGGCGACACGCGGTCGATGGCCCTGCACCCCGCGACGACGACCCACCTCGGCTTCACGCAAGACACACGCGACCGCCTCGGCATCGGCGACGGCCTCATCCGGCTGTCGATCGGCCTCGAAGACGCCGAAGACCTCATCGCCGACCTCGATCAGGCCCTCCGCGCCGCGTCCTAGCGCTCCCGTCCCGGCGGTTTCCCGGCGCTTTGGTCCCACGCTCCGGCGCCCACGGGACCCGCCGTCGGTGCAGGCCCGGGTTCCTGGCATCCGGAGCCTTCGAACCCACCTCGGTGTCCAAAACAGCCGGACGGTTTTCGCTTCCGTCCGGGTGTTTTGGACACTCAGCACCGGAGAGCGGCGCCCCGAGCCCCAGCCCGGACGCGCCCCCACTCAACGGGGGGTACGCCCCGCGGCGCGAAGCGCGGTCAGGCGTCGCGCTGGGCCTCCAGGCGGCGCACGCGCGGGATCACCTCGGCGGCGAACCGCTGCAACTCGGGCAGGTGCGGCGAGAACTGCAGCAGCAGGGTCGAGACGCCGACGTTCGCGAAGGCGACGATGCGTTCTGCCACCTGGTCGGGGGTTCCGACGAGGTCGGGGCGGAGGCCGCGGTTCGACACCGAGTACTCCTTGAGGTCGATCTGGGTGTCGAGCTTCGACTTGCTCACGAAGTCCTGGTACGAACCGTAGGCCGCTCCCCCGCGCACGTCGGTGATGCGGTCGATCTCGGCCTGAGCCTCTTCTTCGGTGTCGCGGACGACGGCGTAGGCGGCCATGCCGAACGCTTCGAACGGCGTCGCCCCGGCTTCGGCGCGGCGCCGGCGCATGTCGGCGACCTTCGTCCCGAGCTCCTCGAGTGTGCCGCCGTGCGTCAGGTACGCGTCGGCGAAGCGCGTGATCGCGTTGCGCCCGGCCTCGCTCTCGCCACCGGCGTACAGGCGCGGCAGCACCTGGGGCTTGGGCTCCAGATAGGTGCCCTCGGTGCGGTAGTACTCCCCCTCGTACGCGAACGGCGTCTCGGACCACAGGCCGCGCAGCACCTCGACCCACTCGATCGTGCGCGCGTACCGGTCGTCGTGGGCGCTGAAGAGGCCGTCGTACTGCTTGGCCTCCTCGGCCCACCACGCCGAGACGACGTTGAGGGTGAAGCGCCCTCCGCTGATCTCGTCGATGGTCGCCGCCTGCTTGGCGGTGTGGAACGGGTTGTGGAAGCCCGGGCGCACGGCCGCGAGCAGCTCGAGCTTCGAGGTGACGGCGGCGAGCCCCGCCGTCACCGCCCACGCGTCGAGCGACGGCGCCTCGACGCCCTTGATGTCGTTCAGGTTCAGCTCGGGGATGAGCGTGAGGTCGAAGCCGCCTTCTTCCGCAGCGCGAGCGATCGCGGCGATATGGGCGAACGACACGGGCGTCTGCTCGTCGTCGACGTTGCGCAGCCATCCGCCGAAGATGGGGGTCCAGTAGCCGAAACGCACGCGCTGGGGGGAGGTCATGGCTCCATCCTCACCCGCCTCATGTCGGCCGGCGTCACGGGACGAAACGGTCCGTCACATGTCGTTGACCGATGCTCGACGCGGTGGGAGGTTGGCCGGATTCCGATCCGCGAGGAGGATTCCATGACCGATTCCACCCCCACCCACGAGCCGCTGAAGTTCGCCTACTGGGTGCCGAACGTCAGCGGTGGGCTCGTGATCAGTTCGATCGAGCAGCGCACCGACTGGGACTACGACTACAACGTGAAGCTCGCCCGCACGGCCGAGCGCGTCGGGTTCGAATACGCCTTGAGCCAGGTGCGGTACGCCTCCAGCTACGGCGCCGCGCAGCAGCACGAGTCCACCTCGATCAGCCTCGCGCTGCTGCTGGCCACCGAGAAGCTGAAGGTCATCGCCGCCATCCATCCCGGCATCTGGCATCCGGCCGTCCTGGCGAAGTTCATCAACACGGCGGACCAGTTCTCGCACGGGCGCGCGGCGGTCAACGTCGTCAGCGGCTGGTTCAAAGACGAGTACACCGACCTGGGTCTCGAATGGCTCGAGCACGACGATCGCTACGAGCGTGCGGCGGAGTTCATCCAGGTGCTGCGGGGCCTGTGGACGCAGGAGAAGTTCTCTTTCCACGGGAAGTACTACGACATCACCGACTTCACGCTGCGCCCCTTCCCGTACGAGGTGCCGGGGCGAGCCCACCCCGACATCTTCCAGGGCGGCAACTCCACGGCCGCGCGCTTCAACGGCGGCGCGTTCTCGGACTGGTACTTCTCGAACGGCAAGGACTTCGACGGCTTCACCGAGCAGTACGACGACGTGACGCGCATCGCGGCCGAGCACGGTCGGCGCACGCGATTCGGCCTCAACGGGTTCGTCATCCAGCGCGACAGCCGCGCTGAGGCGGAGGCCCAGTTGCGCGAGATCATCGCCCACGCCGACTCGGGCGCCGTCGAGGGGTTCCGCAAGAGCGTGCAGGAGGCGGGCAACGCGACGTCCGACAAGAAGGGGATGTGGGCCGACTCGTCGCTCGAGGATCTCGTGCAGTACAACGACGGGTTCCGCACGCAGCTCTTCGGCGACGCGCAGCAAATCGCCGAGCGCATCATCGAGTACAAGAAGCGCGGCGTCGACCTGTTCCTGCTCGGCTTCCTGCACTTCCAGGAGGAGCTGGAGCACTTCGGTGAGACGGTGATCCCGATCGTGCGCGAGCTCGAGGCGGATCTCGCGCGCACGGGTGATCCGATCGGGGTGGCGGCCGGCTGAGCATCCCGTCACAGGTTCCCGAGAGAGGCCTCCAGCTCGACGACACGGGCCTAGCCTGGTGTGCGCGGGTGTATTCCACTCCGCGCATACAGCGATATCGGGCCGCGTGGCCCCGAAGGGACTCGGTTCGATGAGCGGCGCACGCCTCGGATTCTTCACACGGGTGCTGGATGCCGGTACCGACGGTGACCGATACGGCAAGGCGCTCGCACAGGTCCGTGCCGCCGACGAGCACGGTTTCGCATCCCTCTGGGTCGCTCAGCATCACTTCGACCGTGACGAGGGAGGCCTGCCGTCGCCGTTCCCGTTCCTGGCCGCGGCGGCCGTGCAGACTGAACGGATCGCGCTGGGAACGGGCATCGTGACCCTTCCGATCGACGACCCCGTGCGCGTGGCGGAGGACGCCGCCTTCGTCGACGCCCTGAGCGGCGGTCGCGTACAGCTCGGCATCGGCACGGGCGGCACGCCCTCGTCGTTCGCGGCCTTCGAGCGGTCCTCCGACGATCGCCGGGCGATCCACGCCGCGCACCTCGACGTCCTGCGTGACGCCTTCGCTGGGCGCGGCATTCGGAACACCGATCTGCGCCTGAACCCCGCGGCGCCGCACCTCGGCGGTCGGCTGTGGCAGGCGACATTCTCCATCGACGGCGGTCGACGAGCCGGATCCGCCGGTGACGGACTGCTGCTCTCGCGAACGCAGCCGCGTGCCGAGGGTCAAGATCTGCACGAGGTGCAGGTGCCCATCGTCGAGGCCTACCTGGCCGCCCTCCCTCGCGGCGTCGCTCCGCGCATCCTCGCGTCGCGCACCGCCGTGGTCGTCGACGCCGACCGCCTCGACGAGGTGTGGGCGGGGGCGGATGCCGGCATCCGGCGCCTCGCGCGCACATTCCTTCAGCGGAATGCAGATGGCGACCTGCGGGAATTGGCGGACGTCACCAATACCCACCTGGGCACCGCCGATGACGTGGTCGCCTCGCTCCGAGCGGATCGCACCCTCGAGCTCGCGACCGACGTCGCCTTCCAGGTGCACTCGGTCGACTCGGTTCACGAGGTGACCCTCCGGTCGATCGAGCTGCTGGCGACCGAGGTCGCCCCTCAGCTCGGGCTCCGCACGGGTGCCGAGGCTGCCGATGAACTGCGCGCGATCGGCGCCGTGGCCTGAGGGGCCCTCACCCCACGCCGTCGAGCATCGCCTTCGACCGCGCCGTCTGCTCGCGAAGAGCATCGGCGAGGGCGGCGACAGCGGGGATGCGCATCGAGTCGGCGCGCACGATCATCCAGTACGGCAACCGCTCGGTCATCGTCTCGGGGAGCAGTCGCTCGAGGTCGGCGTGGCGGTCGGCGACGAAGCACGGCAGCATTCCGATTCCCGCGCCGGCGCGCGTCGCCTCGACCTGCACGAGCACGTTCGTCGAGGTGACGCCGTCGCGCATCTGCGGCACGACGCGGCGGGGCAGGTCGAGGGCTTCGACCTGCAGCATCGCGTCGACGAAGTAGACGAGTCCGTGGCGCTGCAGCTCGTCGAGGTCGCGCGGGCGGCCGTGCCGTTCGAGGTACGCGCGTGAGGCGTACATGCCGAGGGCGTACGAGCCGAGTTCGACGGTCGTGCCGCGCGAGGTCTGCGGTTCACCCACGACTACCTCGAGGTCGAGACCGGGGCGGTGCAGGGCCGCGCGCCGCTGGGCGGCGACGACTTCGACGACGAGGTCCGGATGCCGTTCACGCAGGCCCGCGATGGCGGGGGCGGCGATGTAGGCGCTGAACCCGTCGGTGGCCGACATGCGCACGACTCCTGAGACGGGATCGGGCTCCGCTCCCCCGGCGGCGAGCTGCGACATGGCCGCCTCGATGCGTCCGGCGGTCTCGGCGGCGTGCGCGCCGAGCGTCGTGAGTTCCCACCCGCGGCCGGACTGCGCCACGAGGCGTCCGCCGAGGGCCTCCTCGAGGGCGGTGATGCGTCGCGCGACGGTGGTGTGGTCGACCCCGCGCAGCTGGGCGGCGGCGGTGTATCGACCCGTGCGGGCCACGGCCAGCAGCATCAGCAAGTCATCGGCGCGTACGTTCCCGGCATCCATGTGTGCAATTCTGCACAGCGGGGGAGCGGTACTGGGCATTGTCGCGCGCCGCAGACCACCTCAGACTGAGGCGCGGTCGTCACCGTCGACACCGAAGGAGCACCATGCAACCCCCCACCGCCGCGTCGCGACACAGCGCAGACGCCACCCCGAACGGCAACGCCACCAGACGCATCCGCCGCGTCGTCGCCGCCTCCATGGCCGGCACGGTCGTCGAGTGGTACGAGTTCTTCCTTTACGCCACCGCCGCGAGCCTGGTCTTCGGCACGTTCTTCTTCCCCTCGTCGGGGTCGCCCCTCGACGGCATCATCGCCGCCTTCGTCACCTACGCGGTCGGCTTCGTCGCGCGTCCGCTGGGCGGCATCGTGTTCGGCCAGATCGGCGACCGCTTCGGCCGCAAGCCCACGCTCCAGGCGACGATCATCATCGTCGGCGTCGCGACCTTCCTCATGGGCTGCTTGCCCGGCTTCGCGAGCGTCGGCTACTGGGCCCCCGCGATGCTCGTCGCGCTGCGCTTCATCCAGGGCTTCGCGGTCGGTGGGGAGTGGGGCGGCGCCGTGCTGCTCGTCGCCGAGCAGAGCCCCGATCGCCGCCGCGCGTTCTGGTCGAGCTGGCCGCAGGCCGCCGTTCCGGTCGGCAACCTGCTGGCGACCCTCGTGCTGCTGATCACCTCGTTCGTGCTGAGCCCCGCCGCGTTCCTCGACTGGGGCTGGCGCATCGCGTTCTGGCTGTCGGCCGTGATCGTGCTGGTCGGCTTCTGGATCCGGCGACACGTCGAGGAGGCCCCGATCTTCCTCGAGGCCAAGGCGCAGGTCGAGAAAGAGAAGGCGACCTCGTTCGGCGTCGTCGAGGTGCTGCGCCGCTACCCGAAGGGTGTCGTGCAGGCGATGGGCGTGCGCTTCGCCGAGAACATCGTCTATTACATCGTCGTCAGCTTCTCGATCGTCTACCTGAAGATCGTGCACTCGTACGACACCAGCCAGCTGCTGCTCGCCCTGCTGATCGCCCACATCGTGCACTTCGCCGTGATTCCGCCGCTCGGCCGCCTGTCCGACCGCATCGGACGCCGCCCGGTGTACCTCGCCGGTGCGATCCTCAGCGCCACGTGGGCGTTCTTCGCCTTCCCGATGTTCGACACGCTCAACCCCGTGATGATCGTGCTCGCGGTGACGATCGGCCTGGTCTTCCACGCCGGCATGTACGCCCCGCAGCCGGCGGTCATGGCCGAGCTGTTCCCGACCCGCATGCGCTACTCGGGCGTCTCGCTCGGTGCGCAGGTCACGGCGATCCTGGCGGGCTCGCTCGCCCCGATCCTCGCGACCCAGTGGCTGCGCGACTTCGGCTCGTGGCTGCCGATCGCGATCTACATCGTCGTGGCGTGCATCGTCACCTCGATCGCTGTGCTGTCGTTGCAGGAGACGCGCGGCATCTCGCTGCGCGACATCGACGCCGCCGACGCCGCGCGCACGGCGGCAGGCCCCGCCACGACGGGGGCGAAGGGAGTCCGATGAGCACCGACCTGACCGGCCGCCGCGCCCTCGTCACCGGGGGAGCGAGCGGGATCGGCGAAGCCATCGCCCGCGCCTTCGCGAGTGCCGGAGCACACGTCACCGTCGCCGACGTCAACGGCGAGCAGGCGGAGCGCGTGGCGGCCGAGGTCGGGGGAGAGGCGTGGGCCGTCGACCTCTCCGACACGGCGGCCTTGCGCGAGCTGCACCTCGACGTCGACATCCTCGTCAACAACGCCGGCATCCAGCACGTCAGCCCCATCGAGGAGTTCGACCCCGAGCGCTTCTCGTTCATGTTGCGGCTCATGCTCGAGGCGCCGTTCCTGCTGATCCGGGCCGCCCTGCCGGGCATGTACGAGCGCGGGTTCGGGCGGGTGCTGAACATGTCGAGCGTGCACGGCATCCGCGCCTCGGAGTACAAGTCGGCCTACGTCACGGCCAAGCACGGCCTCGAGGGACTGTCGAAGACCACGGCCCTCGAGGGCGGCCCACGCGGGGTGACGAGCGTGTGCATCGACCCCGGCTACGTGCGCTCGCCGCTGGTCGAGAAGCAGATCGCCGACCAGGCCCGCACCCACGGCATCGCCGAGGAGCAGGTGCTCGAGACGATCCTGCTGAAGGATGCCGCGATCAAGCGGCTCGTAGAGCCCGCGGAGGTCGCCTCGCTCGCGCTCTGGCTCGCCGGTCCCGACGCCGCGATGGTCACCGGCTCGAGCTACCTCATGGACGGCGGCTGGTCGGCGCACTGACGGGGTCGGGCCTCGCGGGGGCCGCTCTCGTCGTCATCGCCCACGGCAGGACGATTTACGACACACAGCGGGTGAATGCCGGAAGGGATCCGGTGAGATGAGGGTCCCAGCGGGGTCTCCGGCGGGTTTCGGTCTCGTAAATATGCGCGGGAGTGCTTTACGGTGGACACTTCCCCGGTCAAGGATGTCCGAGGGACTACGGCGCTTGTCGCAGTCGACACTTCACAGCAGAGGTAATTCATGACACTGCACACCAGTGGACGCGGCCGTTTCGGCCTCGTCATCGGCGCCGCCCTCGGCGCTTCGGCCCTTCTTCTCGCGGGTTGCTCCGGCGGCGACAACAACGCCTCGTCGGGTGACGGCGGCGGATCGACCGACCCCCTGATCGTCGGCACGACCGACAAGATCACCTCGATCGACCCCGCGGGCTCGTACGACAACGGCTCGTTCGCCGTCATGACGCAGGTCTACCCGTTCCTCATGAGCAGCCAGTACGGCACGTCGGAGGTCACCCCCGACATCGCCGAGTCGGCCGAGTTCACCTCGCCGACCGAGTACACGGTCACGCTCAAGTCGGGTCTCAAATTCGCGAACGGCCACGACCTCACGTCGTCCGACGTCAAGTTCTCGTTCGACCGCCAGGTCGCCATCAACGACCCGAACGGCCCCGCATCGCTGCTGGGCAACCTCGACAGCGTCGCCGCTCCCGACGACACCACCGTCGTCTTCACGCTGAAGAACGGCAACGACCAGGTCTGGCCGCAGATCCTGTCGAGCCCGGCCGCTCCGATCGTCGACGAAGAGGTCTTCTCGGCGGATGCCGTGACGCCCGACGACACGATTGTCGAGGGCAAGGCGTTCGCCGGCCAGTACACGATCGATTCGTACAAGGTCAACGAGCTCATCTCGTACAAGGTCAACGACGCCTACCAGGGCTCGCTGCCCAAGGCCGCCAACGGCGGGATCTCGGCGAAGTACTACGCCGACTCCTCGAACCTCAAGCTCGACGTGCAGTCGGGTGCGATCGACGTGGCCTACCGCAGCCTGAGCGCGACCGACGTCGCCGACCTGCAGAAGGACGACGCTGTCAAGGTCATCGACGGCCCCGGCGGCGAGATCCGCTACATCGTCTTCAACTTCGACACCATGCCGTACGGCACCAAGACGGCCGAGGCCGACCCGGCCAAGTCGCTCGCGATCCGTCAGGCCGCGGCCGACCTCGTCGACCGCCAGGCCATCGCCACCGACGTGTACAAGGACACCTACTCGCCCCTGTACTCCTACGTGCCGCAGGGTCTCGCCGGTGCCAACGAGGCGCTCAAGGACATGTACGGCGACGGCAGCGGAGCCCCCGACGCCGCCAAGGCCAAGGCGACCCTCGAGGCGGCCGGTCTGTCGACGCCCGTCACGCTGAACCTGCAGTACAACGGCGACCACTACGGCCCCTCGTCGGGTGACGAGTACGCCGCGGTCAAGGCGCAACTCGAGAAGGACGGCCTCTTCACCGTCAACCTCGCTCAGACCGAGTGGGTGCAGTACACGAAGGACCGCAAGGCCGACGCGTACCCCGCGTACCAGCTCGGCTGGTTCCCCGACTACTCGGATGCCGACAACTACCTCACCCCGTTCTTCTCGAAGGACAACTTCCTGCTGAACCACTACGACAACGCCGACGTGCAGAAGCTGCTCGTCGACCAGGCGACGCAGACCGACAAGTCCACGCGTGAGTCGGAGATCGGCGAGATCCAGGACAAGGTGGCCGCCGACCTGTCGACCCTGCCGCTGCTCCAGGGCAAGCAGGTGGCGATCGTGGGCTCGAGCGTCGACGGTGCCGTCCTCGACGGCTCGTTCAAGTTCCGCTACGCGCCGCTGCACAAGTAACACCCACACGGCGTCTCGTCGCGTTCCGTTCGCCCGACGACCGGGGGTCACGTACCCTCGGTCGTCGGGTGAGAGCGGAGCGACGAGGCGCCGTTCCCCATCGAGTGAGGTCTCTTTTCCGTATGGTCACCGCCGTCGACGCCGCCGACATCGCCAAACCCGTCGCCCCCAAGGGGGGAGGACTCTGGCGCTACATCCTGGTCCGCCTCCTGCTGATCATCCCGACGGTCTTCATCCTCGTCACCGTGGTGTTCGTGCTCATGCGCATCACCGGTGACCCCATCACCGCCGCGCTCGGCGGCCGCCTCCCACCCGATCAGCTCGAGGCGCGCATCGCCGCCGCCGGCTACGACCGCCCGCTGATCGTGCAGTACTTCGAGTACATCGGCGGCATCCTGCGCGGTGACTTCGGCACGACGCTCACCGACAACCGTCCGGTGATCGAGATCCTGCTGCAGTACGGCTCGGCCACCCTCGAGCTCGCGATCTACGCGCTCATCGTGGCCTTGCTCATCGGCATCCCGTTCGGTCTGATCGCCGCGTACAAGCGCGACCGCTGGCATGACGCCACGCTGCGCATCGGCGCGATCCTGGGCTACGCGACCCCGATCTTCTTCGTCGGCCTGCTGCTGAAGCTCGTCTTCTCGGTGTGGCTGGGCGTGCTGCCGGTCGCGGGACGCGCGGGCACCCGCACCGAGCTGAAGCTGCAGACGCTCGACAACCCCAGCGGCATCTACCTGCTCGACGCCATCCGCCTCGGCGACGGCAACGCGATCAGCGACGTGCTGATCCACGCGATCCTTCCCGGGGTGGCCCTCGGCATCCTGACCGCGGGCATCTTCCTGCGCCTGGTGCGCACCAACGTCATCGGCACGCTCGGCGCGCAGTACGTCACCTCGGCGCGTTCGCGCGGCGTGGGAGAGTACCGCCTCGTCACCAAGCACGCCTATCGCCCCGCGCTCATCCCGATCATCACGGTCATCGGTCTGCAGATCGCCCTGCTGCTCTCGGGCGCGGTGCTGACCGAGACCACCTTCGAGTGGAAGGGCCTCGGCTTCATGCTCAGCGAGTACCTCAAGGCCCGCGACTTCGTGGCCGTGCAGGGCATCGTCGTGATCATCGCCGTGCTGGTGGCCTTCACCAACTTCCTCGTCGACGTCATCGCGGCGATCATCGACCCGCGAGTGAGGTACTGACATGTCGGATGCCACGACCCCCACGACCCCCGATGCCGTGACGGTGCGCAAGGTCCCCCTGCGCGACCGCCTGCCGGTCATCTCGCACCTGCGCCGCAGCGTCGGTCTGCAGCGCACCATGCTGGTGCTCGGACTCGTCATCACCTCGGTGTTCCTGCTGACGGCGATCTTCGCCCCGCTGCTCGCGCCCTACGGCTTCGCGCAGCAGGAGGCCGACGGCGTCAAGTTCGGCACGCAGCAGGCGCCGAGCGCGATGAACCTGCTCGGCACGACCGTCGGCGGCTACGACGTGCTCTCGCGCGTGATCTGGGGCGGCCAGACGGCGCTGCTCGTGATCGTGTGCGCGATCGCGTTCTCGATCTTCCTCGGCATCTTCCTCGGCCTGGTCGGCGGCTACTTCGGCGGCTGGCTCGACCGCATCCTCGTCGTGCTGTGCGATGCGATCTACGCCTTCCCGTCGCTGCTGCTCGCGATCGTGATGTCGATCGCGATCACACGCGGCCAGTCGACGCTGTGGGGCGGAATCCTCGCCACTGCGATCTCGATCACCGTGGTGTTCGTGCCGCAGTACTTCCGCGTGATCCGCGCCGAGGTGGTGCGGGTGAAGGCCGAGCCGTTCGTCGAGTCGGCCCGCGTGATCGGCGTTCCCACCGGCCGCATCCTGCTGCGTCACGTGCTGCGCAACTCGACGCGCTCGCTGCCGGTGGTCGTCACCCTCAACGCCTCCGAGGCGCTGCTGACCCTGGCCGGCCTCGGCTTCCTCGGCTTCGGCATCGAGGCCACCGCCGCCGCCGAGTGGGGCTACGACCTCAACCGCTCGGTGAGCGATGTGACCAGTGGCATCTGGTGGACGGCGATCCCGCCGGGCGTCGCGATCGTGCTCGCCGTGCTCGGCATCACCCTCGTGGGTGAGAGCCTCAACGACCTGAGCGACCCGCGTCTGCGCACGCGCCGCCGCGCGGGCCGGGCACCCGCGCCCGTCACGGCGATCGATCCGTCGACGGCTCCGGCCGAGGCGTCGGCCACCGCGTCCCCGGCCGGGCCTCCGGCATCCGCCCCCTCCGACGGGAGCCCCTCATGACCGGCACCACCGAAGCCGTCGCCCGCATCGACGACCTGCGCGTCGCCTTCGCCACCGACGGCGAGCCGGTCGCCGCGATCAACGGGATCTCGCTCGAGGCGCACGCCGGCGAGGTGCTCGCGATCGTCGGCGAGTCGGGCTCGGGCAAGACCGTGACCGCCAACACCCTGCTCGGGCTGCTGCCCGAGACCGCCACGCTCTCGGGTGCGGTCATCGTGCGCGGGCGCGACGGCGAGCAGACCGACATCGTGCACGCGACCTCGGCGCAGCTGCGCGAGATGCGCGGGCGCGACGCGGCGATGGTGTTCCAGGAGCCCTCGACCGCCCTCAACCCCGTGTACACCGTGGGGTGGCAGATCGCGGAGGGTCTGCGCGCGCACGAGAAGATGTCGAACGCGGATGCCAAGTCCAAGGCGATCGACATCCTCCGGCGCGTCGGCATCCCCGACCCCGAGAAGCGCGTCGACGACTACCCGCACCAGTTCTCGGGCGGTCAGAAGCAGCGCGTCGTCATCGCGATGGCGCTTGTGCTGAACGCCGGGCTGATCATCGCCGACGAGCCGACCACGGCGCTCGATGTCACGGTGCAGGCCGAGATCCTCGACCTGCTGCGCACGTGCCGCGACGAGTTCGGCGCGACGATCGTGCTCATCACGCACAACATGGGCGTCGTCGCCGACCTCGCCGATCGCGTGATCGTGATGTACCGCGGCGACATCGTCGAGCAGGCTCCGGTGCGCGAGCTGTTCGCCGCCCCGCGCGAGGAGTACACGCGCGAACTGCTCGCCGCGGTGCCGCACGTGGGTCGCGGCAAGAGCTCGCAGCAGTCGCTCGCGGATGCCGCGCCCACCTCGCCACCGGCGGGGAGCCTCGTCGTGGCCGAGAAGGTCGAGATCGGGTATCCCGGACGCTTCGGCTCGCCGGGCGTCGTCGCGGTGAAGGGCGTGGACTTCTGGATCGGACCCGGCGAAGTGCTCGGCCTGGTGGGGGAGTCGGGCTCGGGTAAGACCACGATCGGTCGCGCGATGGTCGGACTCACCTCGGTCGTCGGCGGATCGCTCAAGGTGCTCGGCACCGAGATGAACGGCGCCAAGCCGCGGCAGCTGGCCAAGACGCGGCCCGACATCGGGTTCGTCTTTCAGGATCCGGCGACGAGCTTCAACCCGCTCCTTACGATCGCGGAGTGTATCGCCGAGCCGCTGATCGTGCACAAGCGCGCCTCGGGTGCCCGGGCCGCGCGCCAGCGCGTGAACGAACTGCTCGACGCGGTGCAGCTGCCGACCGCGTTCGGCGACCGGTACCCGCACGAGCTGTCGGGCGGTCAGCGTCAGCGCGCCTCGCTCGCGCGCGCCCTCGCGCTCGACCCGAAGCTGCTCATCGCCGACGAGCCGACCTCGGCGCTCGACGTGTCGGTGCAGGCGCGCGTGCTGCAGCTGTTCGCGCAGCTGCAGGCGGAGTTCGGCTTCGCGTGCCTGTTCATCAGCCACGACCTCGCCGTCGTCGACGAGGTGGCCGACCGCGTGGTCGTGCTGCAGCAGGGCGTGATCCGCGAGCAGGGGACGACCGTGCAGGTGCTCACCGAGCCGCGCGACGAATACACCAAGCGACTGCTGGTGTCGCTGCCCGTGCCCGATCCCGTCGAGCAGGAGGCGCGCCGCGAGCTGTGGCGCACCACCCGCGGAGTCTGACGGCTGACGACCTCGGGGCCCTCACGCGCGCAGCGTGGGGGCCCCGCGTCGTGTGGGCGCGCGTTGCGCAGGGTCAGTGATTCGCGCATTCTCAGTGCGATGCGGCGGATCCTGGCTGAGGTTGTGCCGATCGCGGAGTGTGCGCGGAGCGGCGATCGCGCGGCGCGTTGCGCAGGGTCAGTGATTCGCACATTCTCGGTGCGATGCGGCGGATCCTGGCTGAGGTTGTGCCGATCGCGGAGTTTGCGCGGCACCCGCCGACAGAGCCCCGCCGCGTCAGCGCCCGAACACCGTCGTGAGGATCCACCAGCCGACGACGGCGACGCCCACCACGACCGTCCACACCGGGAACCCGCGCTTGAGTCGCCGACCCTGCGCGGCCACGCCCGCCGGGGGCGGGGTGAGCAACGGCACGCTCGGGGCGGGGGCTCCGGATGCCGCGGTGCCGGCGTTCCTGCTCGCGGCGACCTCTGCGGCGAGACGGTCGTCGCGCCACCGCGCCCACTGCGCGAACTTCTCGTCGATCGCGTCGATCGTCGTGAACAGCCACTGCCAGGTGGCCGGATCGAGCGTCGACAGGTCGCGCTTGGCGTAGAGGAACAGCCAGTCGTCGATGATCTCGACATCTAGCGCTGCGGCGTTGTCGACGAAGCGCGCCATCACGTCGGGAGTGAAGAGGTACAGCGCGTCGCGCTCGTAGCCCTCGGGGCAGTACAGCGCGAAGTGCTGGTCGAAATCGCCCTCGAGGCTGAGCCGCTGGTCGCGCCCGAAGGTGACCGGCAGGTTCGAGCCGAACAGGCCGTTGTTGCCCACGGCATCCAGCACGATGTGGGGGAGCGGCGTCTCGAGCTTGAGCGCGACGTAGCCCCAGCGGTGCGTCTGCCTGCTCTTGCCCGACCCCGTCTCGTACGTGTAGTTCGCGACCTCGATGAAGCGCGGAGACGTGCTCCGCAGCAGGTCGGAGTTCTTGCGATCGCCGCCGAGGCTGAAGATCATGCCCGGCAGCTGCGGCTTCGCGAACCCCGGCTCCCACGTCATGCCGTTGGCCCGCGCGAAGCGGTCGAGGCGGAATCGGCGCACACCCGCGCCGCCGACGCCGCGGATCAGCCCCACGACGATCACCACGATGACCGCGGCGAACACGAGCAGGGGAGCGGCGGCCACCAGGCTCAGTGAGCTCCTGCCGACGACGGAAGAGATGACGCCCACGAACACCGGGCCGATGATGAAGAAGAAGACCACGCCGACCACCGCGAAAACGATGATGCCGGCCACGTTGCTGCTGAGCTTGCCCTGCTGCCGCAGCTCTTTCGTGAACGCGCGTACCTGGGCGCGGTCGACGGGCTCGGTCAGCGGCGCGGTGTCGAGCCGGGTCTGTGCGTTCATGTCGTGCCCCCTCGTTCGACCGTAGCGGTGGTGTCCGACATCGTCGGGGCGGCGCCCGGGGTCATCGCGCGACCATCAGCAGCAGCAGCGGAGCCACGGCCAGCACCAGTCCGCCGAGCCCGAACACCCCCAGCACGATCGCCACGACGATCCAGGGGTTCGCGCGCCGCAGCCGTCGACCGGGCACGGCGACCCCCGCGGGCGGGCGGGCGAGCAGGGCGGCCTGCGCGGCGGCGACCGTCGGCGCACCCGCGGACGACGGGGCTCCACCGGGGCCGGCAGCGGCCGGAACCGACGCGGGAGGCAGGGCCACCGGCATCCGGTCGTCTCTCCATCGACCCCACTGGTCGAGCTTGTCGAGCAGCACCGAGATCACCGAGAACACCCATGCCCAGCGCGCCGGGTCGATCGTCGACAGCTCGTCGCGGGAGTAGAGGAACAGCCAGTCGTCGACGATCTCGGCGTCGAGCACCGACGCGCTGTCGATGAAGCGCGCCATGACGTCGGGGGTGAAGAGGTAGAGGGCGTCGCGTTCGTAGCCGTGCGGGCAGTACAACGTGAAGTGCTTGTCGAAGTCGCCCTCGAGGCTCAGGCGCTGGCCACGACCCCACGAGGCGGGCAGGTTCGAGCCGAACATGCCGTTGTTCGCCGTGGCATCGAGCACGATGTGGGGGAGCGGCACGTCGAGTTTGATCGCGATGTAGCTCCAGCGCACGGTCGTCGTGTTCTTGCCGTCGCTCACCGTGTAGGCGTGGTTTCCGACCTCGACGAAGCGCGGGCGGCGCCCGCGGACGATGTCGGATGCCGTGCGGGAGCTGCCGATGCCGAAGATCACGCCCGGGAGCGGAGGGTTCTGCACGGCCGGCACGTACTCCATGCCCACGTCGCGCGCGAACCCCGCGAGGCGCCACCGGCGGTCCTCGACGATGCGCTGCCCGCGCAGGCCCACCAGCAGGGCGGCGATCAGTCCGCCGACGCCGATCAGCAGCGGCAGGGCGAAGAGCAGGCCCACCACGAGGGTCCCCTCGCGCAGCCACGTCGACAGCACGATGAGCAGCACCACCAGCGCGATGCCGATCCCGCCGAGGAAGACGAACGCGCACACCCAGCCGACGATCGTCGCGGTGGTGTTGCCGGGCAGACGGCCCTCGTCGCGCAGCCGTTTCGTGAACGCCTTCGCCGCCGCGCGGTCGGGCGCGACCTGCAGTGCTCGCGCGTCGAACGGTCGGATCCCTGCCATGCGGCCCCCCTCGCCGTCGGTGGAACGTCCACGCTACCGATGACCGATTCCCCGCTGCCAGCGGCATCCGTTAGACTACGAAGGTTGTCCGGCGACGCCCATGCGCGTGTGAGCCCGTGATGACGTGCAACACACCCTCCTGCTGCCGGGAAATGCCCGTCAGCCGTTCTAGTCCGAAGGAGGTGGGTTAGTGACGCACCAGTACGAACTCATGGTCATCTTCGATCCCGAGGTCGACGAGCGCCAGGTCGCTCCGAAGCTCGACGGATTCCTCAAGGTCATCACGGCCGATGGAGGAACCATCGACAAGATCGACATCTGGGGCCGCCGTCGTCTCGCCTACGAGATCCGCAAGAAGAACGAGGGCATCTACGCCGTCGTCAACTTCGTCGCGACCAGCGAGGCCACGAACGAGCTCGACCGTCAGCTGAAGCTGAACGAGCAGATCATGCGCACCAAGGTCCTGCGCGCCGAAGAAGCGATCGCCCAGGTCGCCGCCGAGGCCAAGCGCTCCGAGGAGAAGGCCGCCCGCAAGGCCGCCGCTCCCCGCAAGGTCGAGTCCGCCGAGAAGGCTGCGAAGTAACGACGATGGCCGGCGAAACCGTCATCACCGTCGTGGGTAACCTCACGGCCGACCCCGAGCTGCGGTACACGCAGAACGGGCTCCCGGTCGCGAACTTCACCATCGCGTCGACCCCCCGCACGTTCGACCGTCAGGCGAACGAGTGGAAGGACGGCGAGGCGCTCTTCCTGCGTGCCTCGGTGTGGCGCGAATTCGCCGAGCACGTCGCCGGTTCGCTGACGAAGGGCAGCCGTGTCATCGCGACCGGTCGCCTCAAGCAGCGTTCGTACCAGGACCGCGAGGGAAACAACCGCACCTCCATCGAACTCGAAGTCGATGAGATCGGTCCCTCGCTCCGCTACGCGACCGCCCAGGTCACCCGTGCCGCCGGTGGCGGCAATGGTGGCGGCGGCGGTGGCGGTCAGCGCCCGCAGGTGCAGCAGTCGAACGACGAGCCGTGGTCGACGCCCGGTTCGAACAACGGCGGCGGCAACAACAGCGGCGCAGACGCGTGGAGCACTCCTGGTTCTTACGGAGACGACACCCCGTTCTAAACTTCGCCCCGCTCTCGAGCGAGACGACCCCTGAAATTCCGGATGCCATGTCCCGGTCCGCGTGACCGACTCGGCGTCCGAACCACACGAAAGAAGGAAGCATGGCTGGAAAGGCCACTGGCGACCGCCGCAAGCCGCGGAAGGGCGCCAAGAACGCAGCCCCCGCGAAGGCGATCCGCGTCGGCGTCATCGACTACAAGGACGTCCCCACCCTCCGCAAGTTCATCTCGGAGCGCGGCAAGATCCGCGCCCGTCGTATCACCGGTGTCTCCGTGCAGGAGCAGCGTCTGATCGCCCGCGCCATCAAGAACGCGCGCGAGATGGCTCTTCTGCCCTACGCCGGCGCCGGCCGCTAAGGAGCACCCGATGGCAAAGCTGATTCTCACGAATGAGGTCACCGGGCTCGGTAGCGCCGGTGATGTTGTCGAGGTCAAGAACGGGTACGCCCGTAACTACCTCATCCCGCAGGGCTTCGCCGTGTCGTGGAGCCGTGGTGGCGAGAAGCAGGTCGCGTCGATCCGCGCCGCTCGCGAGACCCGTGCGATCCACGACCACGAAGAGGCCGTGTCGCTGAAGAACACGCTTGAGTCGAACACCGTCAAGCTGGCCGTCAAGGCCGGCAACGAGGGACGCCTCTTCGGTTCGGTCAAGCCCGCCGATGTCGCCGACGCCGTCAAGGCCGCCGGTCTGGGCGAGCTCGACAAGCGCAAGATCCAGATCACCTCTTCGATCAAGTCGGTCGGCGAGCACGAGGCGACCGTTCGCCTGCGTGACGACGTCACCGCCGTGATCACCCTCCAGGTGGTCGCCGCGAAGTAATTCGCTGCACTCTCGAGAACGGCCCCGTTCCTGCTCCGGCAGGGCGGGGCCGTTCCGCGTTGTGAGGCGTGAGGTCCCTGAGCTTGTCGAAGGGTCCGGGGGTGGCTTCGACAGGCTCAGCCACCGTGCGCGGGCTTGAGTGTCGCGAGGCGTGAGGTCCCTGAGCTTGTCGAAGGGCCGGGGGTGGCTTCGACAGGCTCAGCCACCTTGTGTGGGCCCAACCGTCGCGAGGCGCGAGGTCCCTGAGCTTGTCGAAGGGCGGTCCCTGAGCTTGTCGAAGGGAGGTCCCTGAGCTTGTCGAAGGGTCCGGGGCACCGCGGGTGGGACCTGCCCGGTTTGGGGCGGGTTTTTGCGTTCGGGGCGTGAATTGTCCGCCCCGAAGTGCGGAATGCGCCCCAAACCGGTCCGGGGGTGGCTTCGACAGGCTCAGCCACCGTGCGCGGGCTCAGCCACCGGGCGCAGGCTCAGCCGCCGGGCGCGGGCTCAGCCGCCGGGCGTGGGCTCAGCCACCGGGCGCGCGGCGCACGACACATGACCGACACACCGCCTGCCTAGGCTGACGCCGTGCAAGAGCGATCCGGGCGTGTGGTGGTGTTCTCGGCATCCGTGGTGCTGCCGATCACCGCCCCGCCGATCCGCAACGGCGCGATCGCGGTGGCCGCGGGGCGTATCCGCCACGTGGGCGACCGGGCGTGGGTGCTGCACGAGCTGCACACCCGCGGACTCGCCTTCGACGAGGTGCACTGGAACGGCGTGCTCACCCCCGGCCTCGTCAACGCGCACTCGCACCTGCAGTACACCGGCATGGCCGAGGTGGGGCAGGGGCGTTACGCGGGCTTCGAGGAGTGGGCGCACGCGTTCCAGCCGGTGTACGAACGGGGTCTGGATTGGGGGGCGGATGCCGCGGCCGGAGCCCGCGCCATGATCGCCGCCGGAACGACCGCCGTCGCCGACATCGTCACCGACGTCGAGGCCGCGTCGGCGCTGCACGACGCGCGGCTGCACGGCATCACCTACTGGGAGGTGATGAGCTGGACGAACGAGGCGTGGGCCGAACGCGGACGCGCGGAGGTCGAGGCGCGCCTCGATGCGCTGCCGGCGCCCCCTGGGACCGGGCTCTCCCCGCACGCGCCCTACTCGCTCGACGTTGAGCCGCTGCTCGAGATCCCCGACATCGTGCGCGAGCGGGGGAGTCGCCTGCACCTGCACCTGGGCGAGGCGGCCTTCGAGCGCGAGCATGGCGAGGCGGTGCCGTGGCAGGAGAGGCGTCCGGCGAGTTTCATGGCGTTGCGCGACGAGGGCATCGGCACGGGCGCGACGGAGTTCGTCGACGAGCTCGGCGTGCTGGGTCCCGACTGTCATATCGCCCATGGCGTCTACATGACCGCGCGCGATCGCGCGACGCTGCGCTCCCGCGGTACGACGGTGGCGCTCTGCCCGCGGTCGAACGCCGTGATCGGGTTGGATGAGCCACCGATCGCCGCCTATCTCGTCGAGGGCAACGCGATCGCGGTGGGGACCGACTCCTTGGCATCCAGCCCCTCTCTCGACCTGCTCGCCGACGTCGCCGAGTTGCACCGCCTCGCGCGGGCGCAGGGATACGCGAATCGCGACCTGTCGGCCCTGCTGTTGCGGGCGGCGACCCTCGGGGGAGCACACGCGATGGGCCTCGACACCGGCCCTGCCCGCACCGGATACCTCGCCGTGGGCGCCGTGGCCGACCTCTCCTTCTTCGACATCGCGGGCCCTCCGACCTCTGCGGGCGCGATGTCGGGGGTCGATGACACCATCGAGCATCTGGTCGTCGGCGGAGCCGGACGCGCCGCGGCGACCTTCATCGACGGCGAGGTGCGTTGGGCATCCGCCGCTTTCACCGACCAGACCGGAGTGCGCGCATGACCGACGACCGCCCCGCCACCGCTCGCCTGCTCGATCTCGAGGCGCATCCCGAGGGAGGGTGGTTCCGCCGCATGTGGACGGGCGGCTACGCCGTCGACACCCCCGCGGGGGCGCGGCCGGCGGCGACGTGCATCCACTACCTGTTGACGCCCGACGAGCGCAGCGCGTGGCACGTCGTCACCAGCGACGAGGTGTGGCTGTGGCATGGCCCGGGCTCTCTCGAGCTGTCGCTGGGCGGAGACGGCGAGACGCCGGGCGAGGCGCAGACCGTGACCCTGGGGCCCGATCTCGCCGCCGGCAACGTGCTGCAGCACACGGTTCCCGCGGGTGTCTGGCAGGCCGCGCGGCCGGCCGGTGACTCCGAGGTCGTGGTCAGCTGTCTGGTGTCGCCCGGCTTCAGCTTCGACGACTGGCGTCTCGCCGAGTAAGCCCGGCCCGGGCACGCCGCGACACCGGATGCCACCCCCAACAGTTGGCATCCGGCGCCCGTCGAACGTGACTCAGACGGTTGCGCGGCGACGACGCAGCACGAGCAGCGCGCCCCCGAGCATCAGAGCCAGCAGACCCGCGACGCCGAGGCCGGCGGCCGACGAGCCGTCGGATCCGGTCATGGCGAGCGACGAACCGGCCTTCGCGGTGCCCGTGGCGGCGAGGGGAGCCGACGCCGAGGAGGCGACGGAGCCGATCACCGTGGGAGTGCCGGAGGTGCCGGGGTTTCCGGGGGTTCCGGGGGTGCCGGGCTGGCCGGGGGTTCCGGGCGTGCCGGGCTGACCCGGGAGGCCGGGCAGGCCGGGCAGGCCGGGGGTTCCGGGAATGCCGGGCTCACCGGGGGTGCCGGGCTCGCCGGGCGTTCCGGGCGTTCCGGGCTCGCCGGGGGTTCCCGGGGTTCCAGGCGTTCCGGGCTCACCAGGTGTTCCGGGCTCACCAGGTGTTCCGGGCTCACCAGGTGTTCCGGGCTCACCGGGCGTTCCCGGGGTGCCGGGGGTACCGGGCTCACCGGGCGTTCCAGGCGTTCCCGGGGTACCAGGCGTTCCGGGCTCACCCGGCGTTCCGGTGTTCGAGCCGTCCGTGTCGCTGTCGCCGATCACCGAGACGGCGTTTCCGCCGATGGTGACGGGCAGGTTGATCGGAATGAGCACCTGGTTGCCCCCGCCGATGCTGCCGGAACCGTCGGTGATCACGTCACCGATGCCGCCGGTGGAGCCGCCGGTGGTGGTGGCGTCTTCGGAGTGGCTGTCGCCGATGCCCGAGACGGCGTTTCCGCCGACGGTGATGGGCAGTGCGATCGGGGCGAGAACCTGGTTGCCTCCGCCGATCGAGTCGGTGCCGTCGGTGACGATGTCGCCTGCGCCGGTGCCGGTGGTCGATCCGCCGGTGGTGTCGGCGTTCTCCGTGGTGCTGTCGCCCACACCCGAAACGGCGTTTCCGCCGACGGTGATCGGCAGGCCGATGAGAGCGAGAACCTGGTTGCCGCCGGCGGCGCTGTCGCTGCCGTCAGTTACGACGTCACCCGAGCCGGAGCCCGAGCCGGTCGATCCGCCGGTGGTACCGGCGCCCTCGGTCGTGCTGTCGCCGACACCCGAGACGGCGTTTCCACCGACGACGACCGGCAGTTCGACGGGAGTGAGAACCTGGTTGCCGCCGCCGATCGAGTCGGTGCCGTCGCTGACGACGTCACCCGAGCCGGAGCCCGAGCCGGTCGATCCGCCGGTCACATCGGCATCCGAGGTGGTGCTGTCTCCGACACCCGAGACGGCGTTTCCGCCGATCGTGACGGGCAGCTCGATCGGGGCGAGAACCTGGTTGCCCCCGCCGATCGAGTCGGTGCCGTCGGTCGTCGTGTCACCGGAGCTCGCGCCGTCTGTCGTGCCGCCGCCGGTGGTGGTGGCGTCTTCGGAGTGGCTGTCGCCGACCACCGACACGGCGTTGCCGCCGATGGTGACGGGTCCCTCGACGGGCAGGCCGACCTGGTTGCCGCCGAGCACGCTGTCGGTGCCGTCGGTGGTGGTGTCACCGGCGCTCGAGCCCGAGTCCGAGCCGCCCGACGTGCTGGCATCTTCGCTGTGGCTGTCGCCCACGACCGAGACGGCGTTGCCGCCGACGGTTACGGGCACCTCGACCGGCACGATGGCCTGGTTTCCGCCGCCGACGCTGTCGCTGCCGTCGGTGGTGGTGTCGGCCACGGGGGCCGGGGCAGGCGCGGCCGGAGCCGGAGCCGGGGCGGTCGGAGCCGGCGCGGGGGTCGGTTCTGCGGGGGCGGAGGTGTCGGCATCCGCGGTGTCGCTGTCTCCGACGACCGACACGGCGTTGCCGCCGACCGTCACGGGAACGTTCACCGACACCAGGCCCTGGTTGCCGCCGAGCAGGCTGTCGCCACCGTCGGTGGTCGCCTCGGGGGCGGGGGCTGATTTCGGTGCCGAGGTGTCGGCGTTCTCGCTGTGGCTGTCGCCGATCACCGAGACGGCGTTGCCGCCGACCGTGACCGGTGCGTCCACCGAGATCGCCGCCTGGTCGCCCGAGAGCAGTCCGTCTGCTCCCGAGGTGTCCGCGGCATTGGCGATGCCGCATCCGGCGACGGCCAAGCCGCCTCCGACGAGCGCGCCCATGAGGACGCGCGAGTAGATCTTGCGCATGAGAGTTTCTCCTGTAGATGAGTGAGGGTGCGCGTGTGCGCGGGGTCGTCAGCCGTGTCGAACACGGCGAGACCGGCCTCAGTCAGGAGAGACGTCGGTGTCGTAGACGGGGACGGAAGGCAGATCGTCGTCGACGTCGCCTCCGCGTGCGAGAAGGACGATCGCGGGCTGGTTCGCAGCATCGCCGGCGGTCGCGGGGGTGGTGCCACCCGCTCCGGAGCCGGGGGAGGCCGTCGACGCCGAACCGGCGCTAGCGCCCGGCAGCATCAGCGAGTGGGGCTGTGCCGGGGCGTCTTCGTCGGACGAGGGAAGGGCGACGGATGCCGTGGCCAGATGGCCCGCGACCTCGTCGAACGCGACGGCGAGGTCGGCCGTCTGGGCCCCGAGCGACCGGATGCCGGAGGTCGGGGCGGCCGATACTGGCTGGGCGACCGCGGGCAGGGTCGTCGGAGCCTCGGGCAGGGGCGTGGGAGCCTCGGGCAGGGCCACAGGGGCCTCGGCGGGCTCGGGAGCCGTGGCGGTGGGCTCGACGGCGGGAAGCGATGGCAGCGAGCCCACGGGGCTCGGCACGACGACTTCTCCACCGGGCTCGACGCCGACCACGGGAGTCGAGGGGAGTGCGGGGACGGTCGGAAGCACCGGGTCGATCGTGGGCAGCTCGCCGACGACCTCGGGCACGGTCTCATCGACCGCGCCACCCACGGTGTCGACGACCTCGTCGACCACGGGAGCGACGATTCCGCCGACGACGGGCAGCGGTTCGACGACCTCGACGATCGGGTCGACCACGGGCTCGACGACCGTTCCGACGACATCCGCGTCGGCGACGGTGTCGACGACCTCGTTCACGGTGGAGCCGGCGTCGTTCACGGTGTCGGTGACGGCGTCGTTCACGTCGGCCACGGCATCCGGAACCGCCGACACCACCTGCTGCACGGGCTCGGCGACGGGTGCGGGGACGGCTTCGACAATGGCGGCGGGAGCCTTCTCGACGACCTCGGCGACCGGGGCGGGAGCGGCCTTCTCGACCTTCTCGGTGACCTTCTCGGTGGTGTCGGCGGCCTTCTTCGCGGTGTCGTCGACGACCTTTCCGGCAGTGTCGGTGACGTCGTCGACGGTCGATCCGATGGATCCGAGCAGACCCGAGCCGTCGTCGGCCGAGGCGGACGAGGTCGAGATGAAGAGCGAGACGAGCGCCAGCGCGAGGGCGGCGAGCACGCCGAAGAGGGCGATGCGCAGTGTGCGCGGCACCCCACTCTTCAACGTGTCATCCACGATTCGCCCCCCATAGGTGAATCCAAGGTGATTCCTGGGCGGCGACGATACGCCCGGTTTCACCCCAGCAAAAGGGGTCCGGTGAATTTCCGGTAGTCCAGCGGGAATCAGCGGGTGGCCAGCGACACGCCGGACGGGAAAAAAGATTTGACAGCGAGGCCCCGGGATGGATAGGCGTCCGGCGAGTTATCCCCCGGGTTGTACACATGTGGAGGCCCTAGCAGACAACCTTCAACCGACACTTCACACGGGTTTTGCCCAGAAAGCCTGTGGAGAGATAAACACCTGCTCAAAGGACGTATCGGGTGCCGAATTCACATCCATCCACCGAGTTCTCCACAGCACTTGTGCACAGACATGGCGGCGTTTCCCGCAAACTGTCCACAGAGTTATCCACAGGCCTGTTTGCGTGGGGAGAGTCGCGTATCTAGCGTGGGTGCAGCCCCCTCGGACAGCGCTTCACCACCCGTGCACGCTCCGATGTCGGAACTTCGTGTTTTCGTGCTCCCGAGGCCGTTCCACCTCTCTCCGCCGAAGCCGTTCGCGCGCGCGAGGAGGGCGGCGGGGCAGCCCGAGAGCAGAAGGAGAGTCCGTGTCGATCGCCGACATCGCCGAAGAACGTCTCGGTAAAGCACCTCGTCCCGAGCGCACGCCGCCGCACGACATCCTCGCCGAGCAGAGCGCGCTGGGCGGCATGCTGCTGTCGAAAGACGCGGTCGCCGATGTCATCGAGACGCTCCGCGGTCCGGACTTCTACGTGCCGAAGCACGAGCTGATCTTCGAGGCGATCCTCACGCTCTACTCGCACGGCGAGCCGACCGACGTCGTCGCCGTGACCGACGAGCTCATCAAGACCGGCGAGCTGCAGCGCGCCGGAGGAGCGGACTACCTCCACACGCTCACCTCGATCGTGCCGACCGCCGCCAACGCCGGCTACTACGCGTCGATCGTCGCCGAGCGCGCGCTGCTGCGCCGTCTGGTCGAGGCCGGCACGCGCATCGTGCAGATGGGGTACGCGGGTGAGGGCGACCCGACCGAGCTCGTCAACAGCGCGCAGGCCGAGATCTACAACGTGTCGGGCGACGACAGCGCCGAGGACTACATCCCCCTGACGACGGCGGTGGATGCCGCTGTCGAAGAGATCGAGGCCGCTCGCGGTCGCGACGGGTCGATGACGGGCATTCCCACCGGCTTCGCCGGGCTCGACCAGCTGACCAACGGTCTGCACCCGGGCCAGATGATCGTGCTGGCCGCCCGCCCCGCCATGGGTAAGTCGACGCTCGCGCTCGACTTCGCCCGCGCCGCCGCGATCAAGTCGAACGCCCCCTGCATCTTCTTCTCGCTCGAGATGGGTCGCAGCGAGATCGCGATGCGTCTGCTCAGCGCCGAGGGTCAGATCCCCCTGCAGAGCATGCGCAAGGGAACCCTCGACTCGCGCGACTGGACCACCGTCGCCGCGACCCGCGGTCGCATCAACGACGCGCCCCTCTACATCGACGACAGCCCCAACATGACGCTGGTCGAGATCCGCGCCAAGTGCCGTCGCCTGAAGCAGCGCGAGGGTCTGAAGATGGTCGTCATCGACTACCTGCAGCTGCTCACCAGCGGTAAGCGCGTCGAGTCGCGTCAGCAGGAGGTCAGTGAGTTCTCGCGCGCGCTGAAGCTGATGGCGAAGGAGCTGCAGGTTCCGGTCATCGCGCTGTCGCAGCTGAACCGTGGTGCCGAGCAGCGCGCCGACAAGAAGCCGGCGCTCAGCGACCTGCGTGAGTCGGGCTCGATCGAGCAGGATGCCGACATGGTGGTGCTGCTGCATCGCGAGGCCGCGTACGAGAAGGACTCCCCGCGTGCCGGTGAGGCCGACCTGATCGTCGCGAAGCACCGTAATGGGCCGACCGACACGATCACGGTGGCGTTCCAGGGGCACTACTCGCGGTTCGCGGATATGGCGCCGGGGATGTAGCGAGGAGGCTTACGGCTCCCAGAACCCGAGTGTGCACAGCAGACGGGTCTCGTCGTCGGCGTCGGCGGGCGGCTCGATGGCCGGCGGGAACACCCCGAACTGACGCCACTCATCGGCGTGCGGGGTGACGTGCTCGTTCATCCCCTCGATGAGCTCGGGGGAAAGGTGGAACGGGATGCCGAACTCCTTCGCAATCGACCACGCCTGGAACGCGCGATACGTCGCGAGGTGCGCGAAGCCCTCGTCAGCCGGGTAGTCGCCGTAGGTGAAGTGGAAGGTGTCGGCGAAGTCGCCCGCCCGTACCGCGGCCGTGGCCTTGTCGTTGAGGGCGTCGTACGAGGCGATCGGATCATCGCCCAGCAGGTCGGCATCGGCGAACGGATCACCGTCGGCGGCCGCGCGCCCGACGATCACGTCGGGCATCCACGCTTCGTCGTAGGCATGGCGACTCAGGATGCCGAGCAACGTGGGCGACTCGAGCTGGCTCCACTCCTTCGGCACGGATGCCGAGAAGTCAGCCGGATCGAGCTGATCGACGACCTCGCGGAGTGCGGCGTCGGCGTGGAGGAAGAGAGTGGCGGGGCTCATGGGGGGGAGGGTACTCCCGGGGTCGGATATGGGCCAGACCCCCTCGCGCCGATGCCGTCCCGGACTTGATCTTCGTCGAAATCCTGGATCAGTAGCGTTCGCCGAAGCAGCGCGAGGGACTGGGTGGCCGTCGTCCTGAGTGGCGCCGCGATGCAGGCGCGGAGCCATGCCGACGTCTTATGTGATCGAGCTCGGCTTGGGGGGATCGCTCAAAGCCGTTTCTCTCCCGCGTACCGCCGGAGCGCAGACGAGAAGGGGCCGGGGGGGGGCGTGCGTAACCCACTCCAACGCGAGGCCTCGACAGCCCCACGTCGTGGACTGCAGGCGGCCCTGCCTGAGCAACCGGCGGACCGAAAGGGCCTTACCCAACCCGGAGAGGCATCATCCGTCGACAAACACGCTGAGCGCCTCCGTCCATCGGGAGGACTCTGACAGCCCCGCCACCACCGACGTTGCGCCGGCTTCGTTGATGTCGCGGATCACCTTTCCGTGCGGGTGCCCATATGCACCGGAGGCTGCAAATACATGGGTCGGAAGGCGCGAACATTCAGGGTAGAACCCCCGAAGCAGGTCAGTGTTCCAGTCATGACGTGAGCCGTGGTGCGACGGCGCGAACGTACCCACGAAGGGTTTACGGCTGTTGAAGGCGTTGTTGACCTCATCCAATCGAGCCTGTGAGCGCAGGTCCGCGTCTCCCAACCCGAGCCATCCTGGTCGGGGTCCCCAGGCACCAATTTCCGGACGTTCGGCGGGACTGGCCTTCGCCCTGTAGGCCCGTAGTCGAGAAGAGGGCGGGGGTCCCGAGTACAGCATCAAAGATGTCAGGTTCTTGTTGAACGAGGAGCCGACGGTTCGAACAGCCTCGTCATAAGCGTCCGTGAGTAGCCGCTGGTGATTTCGGACGAGATCTTCGACTTTCGCGGGCTTGCCTAGATCATCCGCGCCCGCGATGAGCTTGCGACGGATGAGCGCGTTGACGAACGCGGGAACGGCATCGAGGGCCCGCTGTGAGACGAATGTCACCCACTCCCAAACAACCGCCCCTTGTGCCGACGCAGTCACTCGAATGGGCTCGAAATCAAGCCCGAGGCCCGCATCGATCTGAGCTCCGGCAACCTCATCTCGTGTCAGTCCCTCCGGGGCGTCTGTCACCCTGTCCTTGAGGGGGACGTCTGCTGATGTGGTGGGCTCTACGGTCACGATGGCCGCGCGCTCTGCCTGATTCGCAGTTAGGTTGGCTAGGGCCTGTGCGGGGTCGATGATGAGATCTTCGTAGAAGCTCTCGATCACTGGTGAGGCATCTCCGTTGCCAGCAGTCAGGTTGGCTGCGAAAGACAGTAACCGTTCCCCCGCGGGGACCAGAGGAATGAAGAAGCGGTCGATAGTGGCGGTGGCGGCTAAGGTTGGCAGCCCAGAAACATGGTCGAAGTCGAAATGCGAGATAAATAGCAGCTGGATACTATTCTCCCGCTCGGTGCTGACCAACACCTCTCGTCGCAGTGAGGCTTGATTTGCCGTTCGGTCGAGGGCGCCGCAGTCGTAAACATAATTGATTGCGGTGGCCGGCGTTGCGACTTGACCGCTGTGGAAGAACCCATTCCCCACCGCCCACTGTGTTCTCTTCACGTCCAACTTCACGACCACGCGAAACCCCCCGGAAAACTTCAGCCTGTCGTCCAACGCACACTGGCCCCTACCCCCCAGCTGGGCTGCATGCCCGCGATACGTAAAACGCTCCTCGCGTACAGACTCTCATAACTGGTTCGTATCGCTGCCCCGGGCCCACATTCGGAAACCGGTCCAGGAATCATGCAAAATTTTCGGGGCAAACACCTCGAGCTGTCGCCTGAGCAATCTTCTCGAGGTGCATCACGGTCCACCCTGCTGCGGCGCATGACTTCGTGCCAGGGCTGAGTTTCCGAGGATCAAGGACCGGGCAGCGCTGCGAGGCCCTTAATCGCCCGATCAACGAGATGCGCTATCGGGTCGACAGTCGCATCCATGCTTATCTTCCCTTCTCAGATCAGGCGGGTCCTATTTCAGGCCGCCTCGTCGTCGGCCTGACTCCGAGCCTCGTCGAACTTGGCAGCCATTGTGGGGTTGCCCTTGGTCAGCTTCTTGAGGGTGAGTGCCGTCGCCTTGTCGTTCGCAAGGCGCAGGTTGTTCTCGGACCCGAGCAGACCCTCTTTAACCTTTTGGAGTCGATCGATTGCTACGTCGATCTCCTTGATCGCTGCGTCGAACTTGCGCTTGGCGAGGTCGTAGTTGCGGCCGAACGCCGACTTGAACTCCTCGAGGTCGGACTCGAAGTCGGTGATGTCGATGTTCTGCTTCTTGATCTGCTCCAGCTCGGCTCGGACCGTGATGGTGTCCTGTGCGGCATTACGAAGGAGCGCAATGATTGCCAGGAAGAACTGCGGGCGGACGACGAACATCTTGGGGTACAGGTGTGAGACGTCCGTGATGCCCGTGTAGAGGTCGGAGTCCTCTTCGAGCATTGAGATGAGGACGGCATACTCACATCCCTTCTCTCGTCGGTCCTTGTCGAGCTTCGCCAGGAAGTCGACGTTCCTCTTCTTGGTCGCCGAGACATCGGACTCGTTCTTCATCTCGAACATGACAGACACGTACTCCACCCCGTCGCTGAAGTCACGGAAGACGTAGTCGCCCTTCGTTCCGCTGGCTGCGTCGCTGTCCTTCCCGAAGAGCGCGTCGGGGAAGGCGAGCGACCGCATGCGGTTGAACTCGGTCTCGCAGTGTTGTTCCAGCGTCTCGCCGAGCAGCTTGACTGAGAGGCGAGCCTTCATATCTTTGTATCGCTCGATGAGATCGTCCTTGAGCGCGAGCTCTTTGGCGTGCGATTCGCGAATGGCCGCGTCCTTCGCCTTCTGCTCGGCGCTCTGGAGCGCGAGCTTGGCGTTCGCGGCACTGAGGTTCTGCTGAGCCTCGGACATCGCCGTGGCGACGGCCAGGTCGCGAACCGTGTCGGCCGCCTTTGCTTCGGCGCGGAGCTTCTCGATCTCCGCGTCCTTTGCAGTAGCTTGCTGCTGCGCCTTGAGGGCTGTGTCCGAGACGGCCCGGGCGATCTCGGCCGCCTTGACCGTTTCGGCTTGAGCGAGGCGTGCATGCAGTTCGGATTCAAACTCTGCGTTGCGCACCTGTCCGCTGATGCTGGCGTACTGCGCGCCGTCGATGGCGAACAGGGTGCCGCAGTGCGGGCACTTGATCTCAGAGGTGGCGGGCTTGCTTGTCGTGCTGGTCATTTCTGTCTCCTTGAGGGTCGAGGGCGCGTCATCGCCCTGCGGTTGGCCGCGGATTGCGCTGCCAATCCGATAGTGCGGCGGGTTCGTTGTAGCAAAACCTTTGCCAGTGATAAGCCCTCTTATCAGTTACCTACAGGTCACAAGGGCCAGGAGCGATAGCCTCGGAAGGTGTCCCCACCTTTGCCGCTGTTCATCGATCTGGCAGGCGTCTCTCGCCTGGCAGGCGTGCGGCGATCCGTCGCATCGATGTGGCGAACGCGGTTCAATGACGGGCCCGACGCGTTTCCGGCACCAGTCTTCGAAGAGGAAGGGCGTCCGCAATTCTCAGCTCCCGACGTGGCTGAGTGGCTGGCGCGCACCGACCACGGCAAGAACCCGCACGCTGCCGCTGATGTTGCGAGCGTGGCTGCTCCCCGAGGTCTCTCGTTCTCAGACGCGCAGGCCGTGGCCGAGTTGGAAGCGCTCGTTGCGCTGTCCCATTTCACGGAAGGGCTTGATGGAAGCACGGGCGCAGACATCGCACGGTTTGCTCGCGAAGTCGACTCTTCAGACGACTTCCTGCGCCGCGAGATCGAAGAGCACGCTCGTCGAGGTTCACCGTGGGTTGAATACGCCCTCAGCCTTACCGACTCCGTCTACTCGCCGTCGGCGGCGATTCAGTTGATTGCCGGTCGTTCGTCATCCGTGGGCCGCGCGACCGCATCGGCGGGAGCACTCGCCCCGGAGGCGAAGGCCCTTGTCGTTGAGATGGTGCGGATGCTTGCGCATGAAGACAGTGTTGTGAGGCTGGACCCTCACGATGCGTCCCTCTCGTCGATGCTTGCCCAGAAGCTCGGCGACGGCGTAAGTCTTTCCCTCCCGCCCGACGTACCCGCCCGGCGGCTGAAGCGCCGCCTGCTTGTTGACGGACATACGCTCATCGACGATGCGACATTGCCGGCGGTGATCGTTACGCGCGTACCCGCGACGCGAGGTGCCGATGTCTCTTCGATGCTTCACATCGCCGAGGAAGTCGCCCTGTCCTTGCGGGCCGCGGACTCCGCTGTGGTGGTCGGGCCCTCCCGCGCGCTCGTGGACGAGCTTCCGCGGTCCGAGGAGCGCGAACGCGCCGACATTCTGCGGTCGGGATGGGTTCGGGGCATCGTGCGGCTGGGCGAGGGGTTGGTGCCCAGCGCCTCACGCGAGTCGCTCTCCCTGTGGGTTCTGGGCAACCCTGCGGGCGCTCCCGCGATTGCCGACAGGTTCACGGCGACGGCGGATTTGTCCGCGGTCTCGCTCACCCCCGCGGCCCGTTTCGACATGGTCTCCGATATCGCGGCCGCGATGGGTGCCGCGCGCGATGTGCAAGCGCGCCAGTTTCGATTTGCGGGACTAGTGCCGACCACGTCTCTGCAGGCACGAAGCGAGTCTCTCGTGACTTCTTCCGCGCGCAGAGTGAAGAGGAGCCCCTCGACTGGGGCCGAGGTCGCCGCGCGCCTAGACATTGCGGGCGACTCCATCCGCGCTGATTTCGTTCCGGTCGAGATCGACCCGTCGCCCCACGATGTCCCGCGGCCTGCGCCGGTATCCGACCTCATCCGCAATAGGCACCTGCGGGTTGTCTCAGGAACACGCGTGAGGAGCGAGCTGTTCGGTTCAGATGGCCTGGTGGTCGTGTGCGTGTCCGACCTTGATGATCCGTCGACCATTGGCGGTGCGCGAATCGATCAACTCACCTTCGCCTCCGAGCATTCCCGGGCTTCGCTTACTCAACCGGGTGACATCGTGTTCCGTACGAGCCCGACTGCCGCTGCGTGGGTCGATAGGGATGGCTCAAAGGTCGTCGCATACCCCGCTCGAGTCCTTCGCATCAACAAGAAGGATCCCGGAGGGCTCGTTTCCGAAGTGGTTGCCGCGGACATCTTCGATGCGATGACCGGTCCCGGGGCGTGGAAGCGATGGACCTTCCGTCGCGTCGACCATCGGAGCGCAGCTCCCCTTGCTCGGGCTCTCAACACCATCGCCGAAGCCCGCGCCAATCTCGAGGCTCGCTCTGCGCGCCTCAATGAGTACGCCGCCCTGCTCGTAACCGCCGCAACGTCCGGGGCGGTCGCCCTGGTCGACGCCCCGGATGACGAAAACCCCTGAACGAAGAAGATTGGACTCGCATGCCCCGCACCCCGAAAGCCGCGCCCCAGATGCCGTCGACGATGAAAGAGCTGAAGGACACGCTCTGGAAAGCCGCGGACAAACTGCGCGGATCGATGGATGCCTCGCAGTACAAGGACGTGATCCTCGGCCTGGTCTTCCTGAAGTACGTGTCGGATGCCTTCGACGAGCGCCGCGCGGCCATCCGCGCCGAGCTCCTCGCTGAGTCATACGACGAGGAGCAGATCGCTGGGCTGATCGACGACACGGATGAGTACACGGGCCGTGGCGTGTTCTGGGTACCCACCAATGCTCGATGGGGCTTTCTCGCCGAGCGAGCTAAGGGCTCTGGGCCGTCGATGAATGCCCCTGAGAAGTCGATCGGCGCGTTGATCGATGAGGCGATGGATGCCGTGATGCAGGCGAACCCGCAGCTCAACGGCACCCTTCCGCGCATCTTCAATCGCGACAGCGTCGACCAGCGGCGCCTCGGCGAGCTCGTCGACCTCTTCAACTCGGCGCGTTTCGCCGCCCAGGGCCAGGGTGGCTCCGACGGCCGCCGCGCACGTGACCTGCTGGGCGAGGTGTACGAGTACTTCCTCGAGAAGTTCGCCGCCGCGGAGGGCAAGCGCGGCGGCGAGTTCTACACCCCGGCCGGCGTCGTGCGCGTGCTGGTCGAGCTGCTGCAGCCGACGCGCGGTCGCGTGTACGACCCGTGCTGCGGTTCGGGCGGCATGTTCGTGCAGGCTGAGAAGTTCATCGACGCGCACCACGGCGAGGGCAGCGACATCTCGGTCTACGGGCAGGAGCTGAACGAGCGCACGTGGCGCATGGCGAAGATGAACCTCGCGATCCACGGACTCACGGGCCAGCTGGGGTCGCGCTGGGGCGACACGTTCGCACGCGATCTGCACCCCGACCTCGAGGCCGACTTCGTCATGGCCAACCCGCCCTTCAACATCAAGGACTGGTCGCGCAGCGAAGACGACCCGCGCTGGCGCTACGGCGTGCCGCCCGCGGGCAACGCGAACTACGCGTGGATCCAGCACATCCTGTCGAAGCTCGCTCCCCGCGGCCAGGCCGGCGTCGTGATGGCGAACGGGTCGATGTCGTCGAACTCCGGCGGCGAGGGACGCATCCGCGCCGAGATCGTCGAGGCCGACCTGGTGTCGTGCATGGTCGCCCTGCCGACGCAGCTTTTCCGCTCGACCGGCATCCCGGTGTGTGTCTGGTTCTTCGCGAAGGACAAGGGCGCACGCGCCGGCGAGGTGCTCTTCATCGACGCACGCAACCTCGGTCACATGGTCGACCGCGCCGAACGCGCCCTGAGTGACGACGACATCGCGAGAATCGCCGGCACCTTCCACGCCTGGCGCGGAATCGATTCGGATGCCGCTCTCGACGAGTACGAGAACGTGCCGGGTTTCTGCTGCTCGGCGACGCTCGCCGAGATTAAGGCCGCCGACTACGCCCTGACCCCCGGCCGCTACGTCGGCGCCGCGGAACTCGAGGACGACGGCGAGCCGATCGGGGAGAAGCTTGCCCGGCTGCGCGCGGAGCTGGAGGCTCAGTTCGCGGAGTCGGCGCGGCTGGCGGAGGTCGTGCGCGAGCAGTTGGGACGTGTGTCGTGAGCACACGATTCGGCGACATTCTTGACTTTGCAATTGGCGGAGGATGGGGCAAAGAAAATCAAGCGCCTGGCACCATCCCCGTTCGCGTCATCCGGGGGGCAGATTTCCCCGCAGCGCTTCAGCGGAACATCTCCTCTGCGCCTCTTCGTTTTGAACTTGAAGGAAAGGCGGCGAAGCGCATACTGCGCGACGGAGACATACTGCTCGAAGTTTCGGGAGGAACGAAAGACCGACCGACAGGCCGCACCATATACGTTTCTGACGCCTTGCTTTCGTCAGTTTCGGAGGACTCTATCCCCGCGAGCTTTTGCCGGCTCGTTCGGGTAGACCGGTCCAAGGCATCTCCCTGGTACGTCTTCTACGCGCTCCAAGACCTATATGAAAGAGGTGGCACCTGGGAGTTCCAGAATCAGTCCACCGGGATATCGAATTTTCAGTTCGAGCTCTTCTGTAATCGATGGCAGATAGATCTGCCCCCCGTCGCTGAACAGTGGGCCTCCGCGGAGGTGCTGGGGGCACTCGACGAAAAGATCGCAGCGAACACGGCGCTCGCGGCGTCGCTTTCGAGTGCGGCGAGGTGGGAGATGGCAGGATCGCTACGCGACGGCCATGTCGTGGTGACGATCGCCGAGGCCGCGACCCTTGTCGCCCGAGGAATTTCCCCGCAGTATGTGGAGCCGAATGAGGGCACGCGCGTGCTCAACCAGAAATGCATCCGCGACCAATCAGTGAACCTCGAACCGTCACGATGGACGAGCCCACCACGAGTCCGACCAGAGAAGCTGCTGCGTCGCGACGACGTCCTCGTCAACTCAACCGGGCAGGGCACCTTGGGCCGGGTTGCTCGATGGTCCAGTACTGAGACAGCAACCGTCGACTCGCACATCACGATCGTTCGTCCGAACCCGATGGTGTCCCCAACCTCCGTCATCGGCCAGGCAATCCTGGCGATAGAGGCAGATATCGAGGCGTTGGGCGAAGGAAGTACGGGGCAGACAGAACTTAGCCGTATCCAACTCGGTCAAGCCCAAGTTCGTATCCCCAATGCTGACAAGGCGCGGTCGCTGGGTCTCGCGATCGATGCTCTCGTCAATCGGGCAGATGCCGCGCGCGAGGAAAACCGCACCCTCGCCGCGACCCGCGACGCGCTCCTCCCCCAGCTCATGTCGGGGAAGCTCCGCGTGCGCGACGCCGAGGCCATCGCCGCGGACGCCGGAGCCTGAGGAACGGAGAGCCGGTATGTTCGCACCATTGCACCGCCGCACGAATCTGGGGGGATTCGCCGCATGACTGCCACGCCCATGCTTCCGCAGCTCACCGTCGAGGGGGCGTCGTGAGGTTCCTTCGTCGCCCGGTGCCGTTGTGGTCTCACCTGGCCACTTTCGGCGTCGTCGTGCTCGTGCTCGGCGTCCTGGCGGTCGGCGTCGCTGCGGGATTGCTGACCCCGCCGTGGCTGGCTTCCGCGCTCGGATCGCAGAGCGTCGTCCGCAACGAGCAGGTCGTCACCTTCATCACGAAGGAGGAGCAGACGGTGCTCCTCACGCTCGGCGTCGGAGGTGTATCCGACGCCGAGGGAATACCCCCGGCCGTACTGCGGAATTTTCCGCTCGTGCAGAAGGTCCGGCTCGTGCAGTACAGCCTGAAAGCGGAGCTCGGCGTCGATGCCGTGACCATCGACGGCACGGGCGACCATGAGTTCGTTGTGAAGGTCCCGCCGTTCATCTGGATCGGCGAGGCCGACCGGAAGATCGAGCGCGTCATCGGCGATGACGGGGTCCTCAGCGCGTTCACCGAGCAGAAGACGGAGTCGGAGCAGCTCAACGGAATCGTCGATGACGACCTGAAGACGAAGTACCTCGAGAACAACGCCGAAGCGCTCCGGAACCAGGCCGAGTTCCACTTCACCAAACTCGCCCGCAGCATCGACCCCGACGCGGAACTCACGTTCGAGTTCGCCGGCTGACCCACCCATCCCACGGAAGCGACACACCATGACCTCGGACGCCGAATCCACTGCTGAAGACACCTCCAGCCCATCAGGTGAGATGCTCCCTGGGGCCGCCGGTGAAGACATCGAGCTGATCACCGATGGGGAGGGTCTGGTCGTCCTGGGCGCGCCCGCGGCCGTCGCGGAGTTCACACTGTCGGCGGGTGTGACCTCCATCCCCCTGGACTTCGACCGGCTGGCAGCGGGCGCGGGAAGCGCACTGCAGGTCGCGTCCGGGGTCTCCGCGAATGCGGGGCGCTGGATGAAACTCACTGAAGAGTCCGCTCGCGCGGCCCACGGTGCAACGTTCGTACAGCGCTCCGGCGGGGCATTCATCCAGGCCACCACCCGCGGCGCGAACGGACAGTTCACGAAGAATCTGCAGTTCGTCGCCAAGCCCGGCGCGATGCTCACCAACCCAGCTGTGCTCGCCGGCGTCGGCGGACTGATGGCGCAATACGCGATGCAGAAGCAGATGGAGGAGATTACCGACTACCTGGCGAAGATCGACGCCAAGGTCGACGATGTTCTTCGCTCTCAGAAGGACGCGGTCCTCGCCGACATGATCGGCGTCGAGATGATGCTCGATGAGGCGATGGTCGTCCGCGCCGAGGTCGGGCGTGTGTCCGAGGTCACGTGGTCGAAGATCCAGGGGTCGGCCGCCACGGTCGCGCGGACCCAGGCGTATGCCCTCCGTCAGCTCCAGAGTCTGGCGGACAAGCTCGAACGCGAAGCGAAGATCGGCGAACTGGCCGATCTCTCCAAGGCGGCGCAGACCGAGGTCGGCGAATGGCTCGCCGTCCTCGCGCGGTGTTTCCAGCTTCAGGAGGGGATGAGCGTCCTGGAGCTCGACAGGGTGTTGGACTCGTCCGCAGAGGAGCTCGATCGTCACCGGACTGCACTCCAGACAGCGCGTCAGCGCAGACGAGACCTCATCGGATCGACGACCGCTCATCTCGTCGCCCGGATGGATGCGGCCGCGATACGAGCCAACGCGAAGGTGCTGCTCAACCCGAAGTCGACCAAGGTCGTCGTCGGCGCACGCAACACCGTCGCCTCCGACGTGACCGACCTCCACGCCACTCTGGGCCTCAGCAATCAGCAGACGGCTCTGGAAGCGCGGCGGTGGTCTGCGGCTGTCGCCGATGTCCGCGACGACGTCCTCGATGCGGGCAAGGGAGGTCTCGAGACGCTCGGGCGTTTCAGCGGCGACACGATCGAGAACGCTCGGCAATCCACCGGCCGTCTCGCCGAGAGAATCGCGCACCGCCTGCAGCGCTCCGGGGACCACGCGGACGCGCCCGGATCACACACGGAGGAAGGTCCCGAGCAATGAAACTCCTCGCCGAATCCACCTGGGAGCAGGACGCCATCGAGCGGCTCTCCGAGCCGCTGGGCTGGCGGCCGATGCGCGGGGAATTGATCGCGCCCGGAAGCGGCGAGCGCGACACGTGGGACGACCCCCTCATCCGCCCGCGCCTGCTGGACGCGCTGCAACGCTTGAATCCTGGCATCCCGGCCGAATACCTCCGTCAGGCGGTCGCCGAGATCGCGTCCCCGAAATCGCAGGACGCGCTGACGGAGAACTACCGAATCCACCAGTACCTGGTGGGCGGATACCCGCTCAGCTACATCGACACGGATGGTCGCGAGCAGAACCCACGCCTCCGTCTGCTGGGCTCCGAGCCGTCGGACAACGACTGGCTCGCGGTCAACCAGGTCACCGTGCGGCAGGGCGACGCACATCGCCGTTTCGACATCGTGCTGTACGTCAACGGGATGCCGCTGAGCATCATCGAGCTCAAGCGCGCGGGCGCCGAGTCCGCCGGAGTCGCGGACGCGCACGACCAGCTGCGGACGTACCTGCGCGAGTTCCCGATGGCCTTCCGCTTTTGCGTGCTCACGCTCGCCAGCGACGGACTGGATGCCAAGTACGGCACCCCCTTCACCCCGCTGAACCACTTCGCGCCGTGGAACGTCGATGACGACGGCAACCCGTTGTCCCAACCGCGGATCGAGAACGGCGCCTCCGTCGAGCCGATCGACGACGCACTCGACGGACTGTTCAACCAGGAGCGGTTTCTGCAGCTCGTCCGGAACTTCACGGCTTTCGATGAGAACGCCGACGGCTTGGCCAAGCGCATTGCCAAGCCGCACCAGTACTTCGCCGTGACCAAGGCCGTGGGCCGGACGGTGCAGGCGGTCGAGACGAACGGCAAGGCTGGCGTCGTCTGGCACACGCAGGGCTCGGGCAAGTCGATGGAAATGGAGCTCTACGCCAACCTGGTGTCGCGGCACTGGAAGCTCCGCAATCCCACCGTCATTGTCGTCACCGACCGCACCGAGCTCGACGGCCAGCTCTTCCAAACGTTCGATCAGAGCCTGCTGCTCGCCGAGAAGCCCATTCAGGTGCGCGAGCGCGCTCAGCTACGCGACGAACTGCGCAACCGCAACACGGGCGGCATCTACTTCACGACGCTGCAGAAGTTCGGACTCACCGAAGCCGAGAAGGTCTCGGGTACCGCGCACCCGCTCCTGACGGATCGCCGCAACGTCATCGTGGTCGTCGACGAGGCCCACCGCAGTCACTACGACGACCTCGACGGCTACGCCCGCCACCTGCGCGACGCCCTTCCGCACGCGACGCTCATCGCGTTCACGGGAACGCCGATCTCCTCCTCCGAGCGCGACACCCGAGCGGTGTTCGGCGACTACATCGACATCTACGACCTGTCCCGCGCCGTTGACGACGGCGCGACCGTCCCCGTCTACTTCGAGCCCCGACTGGTGAAAGTTGCTTTCGCCGAAGGTGCCAGCCAGGATGACATCGACCGGGCCGCGGACGAATACACGGTCGGCCTGGACGACACCGAACGCGCCCGGCTCGAGGCATCCGTCGCGGTCGTCAACGCCGTGTATGGCGCGCCCGAGCGGATCGACACCCTCGCGGCCGACATCGTGCAGCACTGGGAAGAGCGCCGTCAACGGATGAAGCCTTTCATCGAGTCGCCGGGAAAGGCGATGATCGTCGGCGGTACGCGCGAGATCTGCGCCCGCCTCTACTCGGCGATCGTCGCGCTGCGCCCGGACTGGCACTCGTCCGCCCTTGACTCCGGGCGCATCAAGGTCGTGTACTCGGGTTCGGCGACCGACCAGCCTCCGGTAAGCGACCACGTGCGGCGCGAGTCCGAGAACAAGGCCATCAAGGCCCGTCTGAAGGATGCTGACGACGAACTCGAGCTGGTAATCGTCAAGGACATGATGCTCACGGGTTTCGACGCGCCCCCGCTGCACACCCTCTACCTCGACCGTCCGCTGAAGGGCGCCCTGCTGATGCAGACCCTCGCACGCGTGAATCGGACGTTCCGTGGCAAGGAGGATGGCCTCTTGGTGGCGTACGCGCCGCTCGCCGAGAACCTCGCGAATGCCCTCGCGGAGTACACCAGCTCCGATCAGGAGAATCGGCCCATCGGTCGCGGCATCGAAGAGGCCGTGACGATCGCGACCGAACTGGTGGCACATATTCAGGAAATGCTCGTCGGCTGCGACTGGCGTGCGATTGTGGCGAACGGCGGTCCTCGTGCATGGCGGACCGCCGCCACGACGACGACGAATTACCTGCGCGACTCCGCGAACCCCCTGAACGCTCCTGACCTCGAGAATGAGCGGCTTTCGGTCCGTTACCGCAGCGCGACGGGTCAGCTGGCGCGAGCGTGGGCTCTGGCATCCGGTCACGAAGGACTCGCCGAGCTCCACCAAGAGATCGCCTTCTACGAAGAAGTGCGGGTCTGGATGGCGAAGTTCGACGCAAGGGACCGGCAGGCACGCGACGAACCGATCCCGGAGGAGATCTCGCGGCTGCTCAGCGGGCTGGTCGCCGAGGCGATCGCCCCCGGTGAGGTGCTCAACATCTACGACGCCGCGGGCTTGCCCCGACTGTCGCTCGACAACCTCGGGCCGGAGTTCCTCGCTCGGGCGCAGGCGGCCCCGAATCCCCATCTCGCCATAGAGGCGCTACGCGCCTCGTTGGTAGATGCCGGAGCGAGCGCGACGCGTGGCAACCTCGTCCGTCAGCGCGCCTTCTCGGAGCGCATAGCCGAGATCATGAACCGGTACACGAACCAGCAGCTGACCGCCGCTGAGGTGATCGCCGAACTTATTGCGATGGCCAAAGACGTCGCGGCTGAAGCCGCTCGAGGAGAGAACTTCACGCCGCCGCTGTCGAGCGACGAGCTCGCGTTCTACGACGCCGTCTCGACAAACGAGTCCGCCGTCGATGTTCAGGGCGAGGATGTGCTCGCGCAGATCGCGCGCGAATTGGTCGCAGTGATGCGACGGGACGTGCGGACGGATTGGACGGTGCGCGACGACGTTCGGGCCAAGCTGCGCTCGTCGATCAAGCGGCTGCTGGTGAAGTACAAGTACCCGCCGGACAAGCAGCCGGAGGCGATCAAGCTGGTTATGGATCAGATGGAGTCGATGGCGTCGCGGTACGCGGATGAGCGCCAGGAGCGGAACGCTCCCGAGGCCTACTGACTCGGCTCTGGGATCGTGCCTTACTCGATTATGCGCAACGTGTACGGGCGAACCGCAGCTGCCCTTCCCATCGGAAGCAGTTGGCCGACCGGACGGTCTGGTTAGTAGCTCAACCGATTCTTCTTGCGGCGACCGTGTTGAAGAGATATGGGGGATAAGCGTGGCAGGGTATGACCTTGAGAAGATGCTGGTTGTAGGGGTCGCTTCGAGCGCACTCTTCGATCTCACGGCCGCGGACGCGGTTTTCAAGAAGGACGGCGAGGGTCGTTATCGCGAGTATCAAGAGGAGCACATCGC
This sequence comes from Microbacterium sp. JC 701, assembly GCF_021026215.1. Taxonomy (NCBI): domain Bacteria; kingdom Bacillati; phylum Actinomycetota; class Actinomycetes; order Micrococcales; family Microbacteriaceae; genus Microbacterium; species Microbacterium sp. JC 701. The sequence goes on along the minus strand of NZ_JAJNCV010000001.1, from coordinate 220,093 downwards.
TGATCCGCTTGAACCGGGCGTAGCCTTCGCATTCATCCAACGCCTTCTTTCGCTCAACGACCTGTCTGAAGACGGTACGCCTTTAGTTGAGGTGATTGTGCTGTCGCGGAATGACCCGGAAACGGGTCTACGAGTCATGAGATCTATCGCGCACCATGGGCTGGGCATCTCGAGGGCAATCTTCATGCAGGGGCGGTCGCCCTATGCGTACATGGGTGCGCTGAACATGTCGCTCTTTCTGTCCCAGAATGAACGCGACGTGCGGGTCGCCCTGGAGATGGGGTTCGCTGCAGGCCAGGTGGTCGGCTCCCCGGCCGCGGATCCGAATGGCTCCGACTTGCGTATTGCTTTCGACTTCGACGGCGTGCTGGCGGATGACTCGTCCGAACGCGTCATGCAGTCTGACGGACTGCCAGCGTTCCACGCGCACGAGACTGAGCACCTCGAGGAACCGTTGCCCGAAGGCAAGCTGTCGGAATTCTTGCGAGGCGTAAATCGTATCCAGGACATTGAAGAGCGACGGTCCGCTGTGGATGCCGCGTACAATCGGCGCGTTCACGTGGCGATCGTCACCGCTAGAAATGCCCCGTCGCACGAGCGTGTGATTCGAACACTCCAGTCGTGGGGAGTCCGGGTCAACGACGCATTCTTCCTCGGCGGTATCGAGAAAGCGAAAGTTCTCCGTATTCTCAGGCCCCACATTTTCTTCGACGACCAACTCAAGCATCTGGAGGTCGCTGCGGATGAGGTTCCAAGCGTGCACGTACCGTTCGGGATTATCAACGAGGCAGTGTTACCCTGACGGCCGAGTGAGTGGTGTCCAGCGGAGCTCTACAGATTCCCACCGGTAGCGTGGGCACAGAATCCGTCAATTCGGAGCCCGGGGGGCCTGTCGTGAATAGTGACCTGTTTTGGATTATCGGTATAGCGCTGGCTGTGGGGGCGGTGCTACTGATTCTGTTGATCGGATTCTTCATCTTCCGCGCCTGGTATCAGGTGCCGCAGGCGGATGAGGCGATCGTCATCGTCGGTAAGAAGCAGCGCGGGGAAGACGGCCTGACGTCGAACATGACGGTCATCACCGGCGGCGGTGCATTCGTGAACAAGCTGACGCAGCGTTCGGATCGCATCTCGCTTCGTTCGCGGCAGATCAAGATGGAGCCCGTCGCACAGACGAAGAACGGCGTGACCATTCACCTGGCCGGCGTCGCGCTCGTGAAGATTGCATCATTGCCCGACCAAGTGCGCGCCGCCGCCGAGCGCTTCGCCTCGCAGGACCAGGCAATCGACGTCTTCACCACCGAGCAGCTCGAGGGTGCCCTGCGTGGTGTCGTCGCGAAGCTGAACGTCGAAGAGGTCATGCAGGACCGGCAGAAGCTGGGTGACGAGATCGCGGAGGGCATCAAGGGCGACCTGCTCGCCCAGGGTCTCGTTCTCGACTCGTTCGCCATTCAGGGCGTCACCGACCGCAACGGCTACATCGAGGCTCTAGGAGCGCAGGAGGTCGAGCGCGTCAAGCGCGAGGCCGAGGTCGCTCGCATCGAAGCGGCGCGCGAGGTCAAGGCGCGTCAGCTGTCTACGGAGGAAGCGAACCTCATCGAGCAGACCGCGTTCGATAAGAACACTGCGGCATCGAAGTCGGAGGTCGGCCGCGCCAACGCCGAGGCGGAGCAGGCCGAAAACCTCGCTCGCGCGGAGCGTGAACAGGCCGTGCTCGTGCAGCGTGCTGAGAACCGTCAGGCCGAGCTCGACGCCGACGTCAAGCGCGTCGCAGACGCGGAGAAGTACCGCAAGCAGACAGAAGCGGACGCGGAGGCGTACGGGCGCCAGAAGAAGGCCGAGACTGACCGCCAGGTCGCGCAGCAGGAATCGGACGCCGAGGCTTACGCAGTGCAGCGGCAGGCCGAGGCCCGGCAGGCGTCGGCCGCGGCGGAAGCCGCCGCCGTGCGCGCGCGTGCTGAGGCGGAAGCCGAGGCACTCCGCGCGAAGTCCAGCGCCGAGGCGGAGGCGCTGCGCGCCCAGGCCAACGCTGAGGCAGAGGCCATCCGCGCGAAAGGTGAGGCGAGTGCCGCGGCCATCCAGGCCGAGGCGGAGGCGCTTCGCGAGAACCAGGAGGCCATCCTGGGTCGCGAACTTATCGGGCAGTTGCCTGCGCTGATGGCGGAGTTCGCCAAGGGGTACCAGAACGTCGGCAACGTCACCCTCGTCGGTGGCGATACCGCGGGCACGCACATCGCTCGCGAGCAGGCTGCGGGTCTGGCTGCGACGTTCGACAGCGTGAAGTCGGCGACGGGCGTGGACCTGGGTGCGATTCTGCAGGGGCAGGCGTTCGGGCGAGGCGTGGCGTCGTCGCAGGAGGCGCACTCCGAGACGCGGTGAGCGACTGACCTAGCTTGTACTTGGTTCATGTTCGCGGCTTTCGCTCGCGGCGTCGTACGAGCGGTTTGAGGGCGCGGTGGAGGCGGTCGCCCCGGGAAGGCGGCGGAAGCGTTCGCGGCGCAGGCGGAGGGCTTCGCTGCGGCATGGCGAGGAGCTGTACTTCGCTATGCAGGGCCGACCCTTCGACGCTCGGAGGGTCGCGCGCGACTGTCCTTGTGCTCCGGAGGTCTCGTGTCAGTCGAAGAAGTCGGCGTCGATCTCCACGGCGGCATAGGTTTCTCGAACCTGAACCCCGACGCGGTACTTGATCATCAAGCTCACAAGTCGGTCGCCGTCGATGAGTACGACGCGCGAGGGGACATTGTTCGCGTAGGTGGTGGCACCCGACGTGAACGCCGATGTCGTAAGAAAGACCCCGCGGCTCGCGCCGAAGCCATGTAACGCCCCAACGAACGCTTGAATTGTTTCCCTTCCAATGTTGTTGCCCGCTTTGTATCGCTTGGCCTGTACATAGACCTGGTCGAGGCCGAGAGCGTCCTGGTCGATAATGCCGTCGATTCCTTCGTCGCCGGTGCCCCCGATGCGCCGCCCGCGTTGCTCCACTCCGCCGTATCCCATCGCTAGCAGCAGGTTGACGACTGCTTGTTCGAAGAAGTCGGGGTGGCTTTCACGAAGTCGGTCTAGGAGCTCTCCCCCTACCTCTGCATCTATGCGGCGGATACCGTCCTCGATCTGTTCGATCGGGTCGATGACCTCAACTTCCTGCTCCAGTGCGCTGGCTCCGAGGTCGTCTTTGCTGCCCGAGTTCCCGGCGGATGAATCAGGCCAGAAGGGCGCAAAGGTTTCGCGCGCCTGCGCGTAGGTGAAGCCCCCGTTATGTTCGGCCAGGGCAGCGAGACCCCTCTCGTTTATCCGATAGTGGCCGCGCGAAGCCCTGTCGACCCAGGAGGCCTTGGTGAGATTGCTGAGAGCCCAGCCGAAGCGTTGCTCGTATCTTTTCCCCCCGGAAAGCAGCGTTTCCGACCGTGCCTCCGGCCTAACGGACGCGAGCTCCGCAGCTCGATCCGCGATGTCTTTTCGGTGAAGGACATCGCCGTCCTTCAGTGCCTGCAGCACAGGGATGACAAGTGCAGGCCAGATTGGAACGGCCGATGATGCGGATTCGCCGGGGGAACTCATGCATTCACTGTGCCGCATCCTCGGCCACGTGCGCCATCAACGTTGCCGGTAGAGCGGACTTCCGATTGGTAGTTCGCAATGGTGAGTGCATGCGGGATCCTGAGGGTTACTGAAAGGGTGAATGAGCATGACCCAGCCCCTCCGCTACGCGATCAACACCACCCTCGACGGCTGCTGCCACCACGAAGCGGGCCTCCCGCCCGACGCCGAGTCCATGGCGTTCTGGACCGACGAACTCCGCCGCTCCGACACCCTGCTTTACGGCCGCGTCACCTACGAGCTGATGGAAGCCGCGTGGCGCCGGCCGGAGTCGGGGGATTGGCCCGACTGGATGGACGACAGTGAGGTCGCGTTCTCGGAGGTGATGGATCCGATGCGGAAGGTCGTGGCATCCGGGACCCTCGACGCCGTCGACTGGAACGCCGAACTCATCCGGGGTGACCTCGTCGACGCCGTCCGACGACTCAAGGAGCACTCGGGCCGAGGCATCGCGATGGGTGGCGTGAAGCTCCCCGCGACGCTCGCGGCGCATGGTCTCATCGACGAGTACACCTTCGTGGTGCATCCGGTCGTCGCAGGGCGCGGACCGCGGCTGCTAGATGGCATCCAGGATCAGATCCACCTTCAGCTTGTCGAGCAGTGCGTGTTCCGTTCGGGCGTGGTGGTGCAGCGCTACCGGCTCGTCGTCTAGGAGAGCTCCACGGGCGAGCGAGCCGTTTGGTGCGGGAGAAACAGGTCGTCGGTGTGCCGGGGGCTGAAGCACGATCTACTTTCCGCCGATCGCGCTACTTTTGGCGAGTGAGCAGCGAAACGTCGGAAGGGACCGCGCGAGGGAGACGGAGCGGCCCGTACGCGCGACCGGGCGAGCGAGCGGTGGTTGTGACAACGGAGTCCGCGAAACAACTGCGAGATCTCGCGAGCCTGGCCCGAGATTTTGAGCTCGCGGAGGCGTATCTCGACCACTATCTTGCGGGTGACATCGAAGGTGACGAGCGATACTCGTCGCCCCTCGATGCGATGTGGATGACCGCCGTGATTTTTTACGCTCGTGCCTTCGCGAATGGTGTCCGCCACACCGCTAAGCCCGAACTCAAGGATGCGTCCCCAGATGAGGAAAGGATGCACGAATATGTGCTCGACGTTCGAAACAAGTACCTTGCGCATTCAGTCAATGGATTTGAGAGCGTCGATGTCGTTGCGTTTTTGACAGCCTCGTCCTTCTCAAAGCCTGCAATAGCCGGAATTGGTCACGTTCACAACGCGCTGAGTCGGATGGATCGGCACTCTGCTGAAGGGTTTCGACAGCTGTGCCGGCGGCACTTGCGCACGCTCCGGCAGCGTATGGAATCGATGCACGTCGAGATTACTCAGGAGATCCTGGAAATGGGATTAGACGCTGCGTATGCGCTAAAGGACTATTCGGACGTCCACATAGATCAATCAGCCGCGGGCCGCCGACGCAAGTAGTTCACTGAGTGTGCTGGGGAGGCATGCTTCCCGAGTTCGATGGCATCCGGGATCAGATCCACCTCGAGCTGGTCGAGCAGCGTGCCTTCCGCTCGGGCGCGATCGTGCAGCGCTACCGGCCCGTCGCAAAGGAAAGGGCCCCGCGCGAACTGGTCGCGCGAGGCCCTGGCATCCGGAACTCAGTCCTGGAGGAACGGGTAGTCGGTGTATCCGGTCTCGCCGCCGCCGTAGACAGAGGCCTGGTCGACCTCGTTCTCGTCGGCGCCCTTCTGCCAGCGGGTGACGAGGTCGGGGTTCGCGATCGCGGGGCGACCGACGGCGACCAGGTCGGCGATGTTCTCGTCGACGGCGGTGACGGCCTCGTCGCGCGTGGTCATGCGCGAGAAGCCGGAGTTGACGATGAACGTGCCGCCGAAGGTGCGACGGAGGTCCTGGATCAGGTCGCTCGCGGGGTCGGCGTGCAGCACGCTCAGGTACGCAAGGCCCAGGGGAGCGAGGCCCGACACGAGCGCCTCGTAGGTGGCGCGGGTCTCGGCTTCGTCCTTCTCCCAGACGTCCTGGATGTTGTGGGCGGGCGAGATGCGGATGCCGACGCGATCGGCCCCGACCTCGGCGACGACGGCGCGGGCGACCTCGATGACGAAGCGGGCGCGGGCCTCGGGGGATCCGCCGTAGCCGTCGGTGCGCTGGTTGGAGGCGGGGGAGAGGAACTCGTGGAGGAGGTATCCGTTGGCGGAGTGCAGCTCGACGCCGTCGAGGCCGGCATCCACCGCCCTGCGTGCGGCGGCGACGAACTCGTCGCGGACGGTGGCGAGCTCCTCGGTCTCGAGCGCGTGCGGCACGGGGTACGCGACCTTCGTGCCGTCGGCCAGGCGCGTGTCGCCCTCGATCGCGATCGCGGAGGGAGCGACGATGCGGTCGGTTCCGGTGATGTCGGTGTGGGTGACGCGTCCACCGTTCATCAGCTGCATGAAGACGACGCCGCGCTCGGCGTGAACGGCATCCGCGACCTTCGCCCATCCGGCGGCCTGCTCGTCGGTCACGATTCCGGGCTGGCCGGGGTAGGCCTTCGACTCCGCACTCGGGAACACGCCCTCGGTGACGAGGAGTCCGATGCCGGCGCGCTGCTCGTAGTACTTCGCGACGATGGGTCCGGGAACGCCGTCGGCGCCGGAGCGCAGGCGCGTCATCGGGGCGAGCGACACACGGTTGCGGACGCCGACACTGCCGACGGTGGTGGGGCTGAAAAGGCTCACGAAGGGGGTCCTCTCGTTCGTTTATAGGCCGAGAGGTCGCAACGGTCGTGGGCGTGGGTCTATTCCGGGATGCGCGGGTTCACGGGAAGACGAGAAGATCGCCCAGGTCGATCTGCGTCTCGCCGGGGATGACCGGCTCGCCGTTCTTCGTCAGCTGGGCGGGATGGACCGTGAAGCGCTCGCCGATGGCGCCGAGCGAGTCGCCGGACCACACCATGTACGCCGACACGCGGCTGGTGTCGGCACCGGAGACGAACGGGTTTCCCTCCGCGCCGGTCCGACGGCCGAGGTCCACGCCGTCTGCGGGGGCCGGCATCACGATGAACCTGTTCGTCCGGTCAGTGGGGTCATAGTCGTGCTTCGCGGGGTCGTAGTACTCCACGCCGTCCGGCAGCACGTCGCCCGGTTCGCCGAAGGCCGAGCGGAAGCTGTTCGGACACCCCTCGGTGCCCTGGCAGCGGAAGCCCTCGGGGTAGATAATCCACGGGCGGGACTCCTGCGCCCAGGCGGGGAGCTCGGTGATCGGCGGGGTCGCGGTGGGGGTCGGCGCTGCGGAGAGCGGGGCCGCCGCCTGATCGATGAGGGGCGGCGCCTCGGATCGGGGGAAGCCCCAGATCGCGAGCACGCAGACGCCCGCAACAGCGACCGCCGAGACGGCGAGGGTGATCTTCGCGGCGCGCTTCATGCGATATGGCTCGCACAGTGGCATCCGGGATCCACGACCAGGGCGGGTCGGACGGCGCGAGCGGGTGCGGAGTGTGCGCGAATGGTCCGGATGCCAGCCCCGCCCCTCCGCGCGCTCACCGCCCTACGCTGGTGGCCCAGCCACCCACCGGAGGACCGCGATGACCGAGAACCCGCTCGCCCACCGCCTCGACTACACGCTCGCCGAGCTCGACGACGATGCCCTGTCGGCTTCGCCCCGCGCGCTGCTGCAGCAGTGGTTGACGGATGCCGCGGACCTGCCGGAACCGAACGCGATGGTCGTGTCGACGGTCGACGGCGAAGGGCGGCCCACCTCGCGCACCGTGCTGCTGCGCGGGGTCGACGACGACGGCGCGCTCTGGTTCTTCACCAACCGGGACTCGCGGAAGGGGCAGGCGCTGACGGGGAATCCGGCGGTGTCGATCCTGTTCCCCTGGTACGCGCTGCAGCGTCAGGTGATCGTTCTCGGCACGGCCACACCGCTGCCGCCCGAGCGCGACGACGCGTACTTCGCGTCACGTCCGCGCGGATCGCAGCTGTCGGCCTGGGCGAGCCACCAGTCGCAGCCCGTGGCATCGCGTGCAGAGCTCGAGGAGCAGATGGCCGAGGTGTCGGCGCGCTTCGCCGACGACGCGGTCGTGCCCAGGCCGCCGCACTGGGGCGGGTATCGGGTCGAGCCGCGCGAGATCGAGTTCTGGCAGGGGCGTCCGTCGCGGCTGCACGACCGGATCGTGTTCACGCGGGACGGCGCGGCGGACGAGTGGGTGGGGATGCGGCGGCAGCCGTGATTGATCCGGCCAGGGGGGGGGCGCCGTCCGCTCGGTGATTCTTGATTGCCTGTTTACAGCGGCGCGGCTGCGTCTGTGCTTCTCAGAACGTGTTGATCGGCTTTCCCGTGCTCTGGCAGGCGTCGGCAACACCATGGGCAAGCCCGTACTCGTGAGCGCCGTTCGCGAACCACCATGCTCCCGCTGTTGGAACCGCGTCGAAGTACTCGTCCATCGCCGTTCTTATCGATCCGTCCGCCCGCTGGCGGATTTCATCCAGCATCAGCCGGTAGTTAGGAGCATCTGAGTAACCATCGGCGGTGGGCGCACCGGATGCGTCCGTGTTCCCTGGGGTCGTCCCCCAAACGTTCACGTTCTCCCAAAGTGCGCGCACCTCCGCGCACGCCGCTGTATTCGCATCGACCGCCGCCGCACTGGTTGGCGTGTCGGAAGCACCGCTTGCGGATGCCTCTGAACCCGCACACCCCGCCAGTAGCATGATCAGCACCAGGGCTGCCGTTGATCCGAGCGCTTCTCGCATAGGTGCAAGGTTAGCGATTCAGCGCCGGCGCATCCCTATCGCGAACTGCGCCGATAGTGTTCCGGTATGGGGCACAAGGAACCGATGACGATAGCGACGGCGCTAAAGCTCATCCAGAAGAGCGAGCTAATCCTTCCGGCAATACAACGAGAGTACGTGTGGAAGCCATCCCAGGTGGTCAAGATCTTCGACTCTGTGCTGCGCGGGTACCCGGTCGGGAGTTTCCTGTCCTGGAAGGTCATGCCCGAAACGGTCGGGGCATTCAAGTTTTACGGGTTCCTTAGGGAGTACAGCGGGTTCGATAAGAAGCACAATCCAGTGGTCGACATCCCGACCGACCGTGAGGTCATAGCGGTGCTGGACGGCCAGCAGCGATTGACGTCGCTCAACATCGGGCTTCGTGGCACTTACGCGTACCGTAACCCTCGCGGCTGGGCCAACAAGGCCTGGTCGTACCCGGAGCGGAAACTCTTCTTGAACCTGCGCGAGGAGGCGCCCGAGAACGAGGCGGGCCTCAAATATCACCTTGCGTTCCTGACGAAGGAGCAGGTGACGCAGTCTCAGGAGGAGGATTCAAAAACTTGGTTCCCCGTCAGCGAGATCTTCGACGCACCCGAAGCATTCCAGATGGCGCAGATTCCTGTGAAGTACGGGGTCGGAAATGACGCCAAAGCTGTCGAGGTGATCAGCCTGCTCTGGCAAGAGGTTCATCATAATCAGAGCCTGCATTTTTACGAAGAAACTGATCAAGATATCGAACGAGTTCTCGACATCTTCGTCCGCGTCAATTCGGGCGGCACCGTGCTGTCGTACAGCGATCTACTGATGTCAATTGCGACGGCTCAGTGGAAGGAAAAGGATGCGCGCTCGGCTGTCCACGAACTCGTGGACGCCCTCAATGCGACGGGCCAGGGCTTCAATTTCTCACAGGACACCGTCCTCAAATCCGGGCTCGTTCTTGCCGACGTGGGCGATGTCGGTTTCAAGGTCAAGAACTTCACGACCACCAACATGGCGCTGCTCGAGTCGGAGTGGGACGGGATCAGCAAGTCGCTTCGGGTGGCTGCCGAGTTGCTTGCCGACTTCGGGCTCTCAGGTGGCACCCTGACGGCGGACAGTGTCCTGATCCCGGTCGCCTATTACGTTCACCGTCGCGGTCTCGAGCCCTCGTACCGGGTGTCGGACAAAAAAAAGGACCGTGAGGATCGTGCAGCGCTTCGTTCATGGGTGTTGCGATCGCTCATCGTCCGCGGCATCTGGGGTTCTGCTCTCGACACCCTCTTGCGAGATCTGCGCGAGGTGATTCGGAACGATGGTGCCGAGGCTTTCCCACTGGGCGTGGTAGAGCAAGTGATGGCTCGCCGAGGAAAGTCCCTCGAGGTCACTGATGCGCTGGTTGAGGATCTGCTCGCGCTCGGGTACGGGGGCGGCCGCACATGGGCTGTGCTGGCCACCCTTTTCGACCATGTGGATACGCGTATGCAGTACCACGTTGACCACGTCTTCCCCCAGGCCCAGCTCGACGCGCGGTCTCTTAAGCTCGCGAAGACACCGGAGGGTACTCGCCTCTATAGCGATGAGCTCATCCAGGAGCTCCAGGAGAAGCGCGACCTGCTACCAAACTTGGAGCTGCTGCCGGGCCCGGAAAATATCGGCAAGTCTGACACCGCCCCAGATGCTTGGGTGATCGATCACTACCCGGGGAGCGACGAACAGGCGTCGTTCTTGAAAGCAAATGCTCTTCCCGGTGCCTTGCCTCACGGCCCCACAGACTTTCTGAGCTTCTACGAGGAACGCCGCAAAATGCTCGTCACGCGCATTGCGGAGAAGCTGGGCACCCAGACCCGCCGGGCGCCCACTCCGATGACTCTGAGTGCCAACGACATAGACGTGGAGCTCGGCGAAGGTGATCTTGACGACTGACTTTGCCTCGAAGCATGGGATTCGACGGGGGCCGAGATCGGCGGCCGGTTCTGCCCGGCCAGTAGCGGCGAAACCTTCGCGTCGCGGCACATCCTCGAACATTCGGGGGAATGCGGTCAAAAAGGACATGATGCAGGATTGCGGAATGAGCAACATTTCGCATCTCATCACCCCTGTGCAGCTCGGCAAAAAGTTCGGTCACAACGACGGGAACCGCCCTGGAATCACGGTGCGTCGGTATCTTCGGAAGCGCTGTCCCAATCACCTCAAGAATGCGCGTTGGGAACTGACTGCCGAGCAGGCTGAAGACGTTCGCGCTCACTTGCGCGGGCGGTCGGCGTGACAACACATCAGCATTCCCTGCCTGCACTTGCCGCGGACGCGGCGACAGCGTTGACCGGACCACGATGGGGAATCGTTGAGGCGCCGAACCACGTGCCTGCGCTTCCCGGCCTTTACGCTATCTACGGCGATGACGAAGCGTTGACCGATCTCGGCCTCGAACTCAGCAGCTCAAGTCCGCTCTACATCGGCAAAGCTGAGGATAGTCTCGTCGCGCGCGAACTCCGCGGGCACTTCGCGTCGGATCCGCGATACTCGGCTCGCACGGGGAGTTCCACCGTGCGTCGGTCCTTCGCCGCCCTGCTTAGGTTCTCACTCGACCTCCACGCAGTACCGCGGAACATCGCGAAGCCGGAGCGTTTTGCTAACTACGGCCTCGCGGCCGACGGCGACGAACGTCTTACCGCGTGGATGCATTCGCGGTTGAGTCTCGCTGTGTGGGTGGCGCCTGCAAGAAGGCCGGCTCTGCTTGACCAGGTCGAGACGCTCGTCATTCAGCAGTTCGGGCCGCCACTCAACATCGCGAAGAATCCCAAGAAGCTTGCTCGTCTCTCCCGGGCCAGAAGGGAAATGGCGGCGGAGGCGGCTGCTTTTGCCGGCAGCGAGTAGCGGGCGCATCCGCGCTTGCGCGACGAGGTAGACGGCGACGGTGCAACCCACGGAGCGGTCCTAAGCGGTGGCACCTCAGGACAGAGCGACGGGCCTATCCGCGATGTTGACACCGGACACGCATGAGCACTTGCAGCTCTGCGCTTCGATAGGCTCGCGTGTCCGGTCTATTCGCCGGCGTGCGCCTGGGGGTTCTGAATGGTGACGACGGATGCTGACGTCGCGTACGAAACGCAAACCGTCCGCACTATTCGCGGGATGGAATCCCGAACCATCAAGAAGTGGGAAACCGACGGGTGGAAACTCGTTGGTCAGACTCAGGGCCGCGTGAAGACTGAGCTGACTTTCCGGCGTCCGAAACCCAAGTCGCACCGACTGCTGTGGATCATCGGCGGCAGCGCACTGGCGCTCCTGCTTGCAACCGTCATCACAATCGGCACCATCAGCGAACGGAACGCGGAGACAGCCGCGAGTGCCAAAGCGACAAGCGCGCCCAGCAGCGCGGCGTCGCCGGCTCCCACCCAGCCCTCGGCGCGCCCCACGATGGCCTCCTCGGCACCGACAGAGAGTGCGGCGCCTGCCGAGTCCGAGCCTGGCAGTGCCGTGCTCACCCCGGAGACCAACCCGGAACTCGAATCTCTTGTGGCGCTGACCGACTACTGCTCGCCGGACATTGCAGCATTCGCTGCGGCTCATCGCGGCGAGACGGTCGCTTTCCCCGGTTATGTCGGGGCGATGGCACCCCACGGCTCGGCGAAGACTCGGTATGACTTCCTGATCGGTGCCGGGGACTTCAGGGAAACGTCGGATGCCGGACCTGCTTTCCAGTTTCGTGACGTCAACGCGACCAACGATCTCAAGTGGACGGGAACGACCCGGACTCGATCGGCGTCGGCACGAACCTCAGCATCACGGCCACGATCATCGAGTACGAACAGAGCTCGTGCCTTTTCCTGCTCGATCCGGTGGCGACCGCAGCGCGCTGAGCCGCGCTGGCTCTGATCGCGCTGGTCATCGACTCGGTCGACCGGGGCACGACGTACTCACGCTCCATAAGAAGATGGACGCACGAGCCCGCGCACTGGAAAGCAGAAGCCGATGACCGAGACGAACCTCGCACCCCACCGCATCGACGCACAGACCACGGTCTGCATCTCCGTGTCGGCCCGCCCCACCAGCATCGGCACCCGCTTCCACAACTACCTCTTCGCCGAGCTCGGGCTGAACTTCGTCTACAAGGCGTTCCGCACGACCGACATCGCCGGCTCCATCGCGGGGGTGCGGGCCCTCGGCATCCGGGGATGCTCCGTATCGATGCCTCACAAAGAGACCGTCATTCCGCTCGTCGACACCCTCGAACCGTCGGCCGCGGCGATCGGCAGTGTCAACACGATCGTGAACGACGACGGCGTGCTGACCGCGTCGAACACCGACTACCTCGCGATCGACGAGCTCATCGCCGACCACAACGTCGACCTCACGCGCCCCGTCATCCTGCACGGCTCGGGAGGCATGGCGAAGGCCATCGCCGCGGTGCTGCACGCTCGCGGTGCCGACCAGGTCACGGTGCTCTCGCGCAACGTCGACACCGGGTCGGCACTCGCCCGTCAGTACGGGTTCGCCGCGGCATCCGAGCTGCCGGCTGTCGCGGAAGCGACGCTCATCAACGCGACGCCCATCGGCATGAACGGGCCGCACGCCGACGCCCTCGCCTTTCCGCTCGATCACATCCGGGCGGCTCCCGTGGTGATGGATGTCGTCGCCTTCCCCGCCGAGACCCCGCTGCTGGCGGCGGCTCGCGAGGCAGGTGCTGAGGTGATCGGCGGCGGCGCCGTCATCGCGTTGCAGGCGGCGCGGCAGTTCGTCGCCTACACGGGCGTCGTGCCGACGGCCGAGCAGGTCGCGCGGGCGGCGAAGTACTCGCGGGAGACCATGGCGGCGGGCTAACGCGACGCTTGGTCCGTGCGACGAGCCGGTGCTGAGTTCGCCGCACTGAAGCCGATACCGGGTCGAGTCACACCAGATCGAGATCTGACAAAGGAGTCTGTCGGGCTGCACGTCCGGGATTGTGTCCACGGGTCGGTGCGGGAGCCGTGCGGCAGCACCGAGAGGCGCATTCATGCGGGCTGCGGCAGGCTCGTTGCGGTGAAGATATCGGGGCAACGTGAGCTGTTATATTTCACTGCCGAGTACCTCGCGAGTCCTGCTCTCCCATTGATGAGGATGTGAATGAGCCTTTCGTTCTTCGACCCACGGAAGATGGACCGGTTTCGGCTTGTTGATTCCCAGTTGACCGGTACCTCGGGTGATTCCTGGGGGATCGAACTCGTTCTCCGGGCGCTAGCGGGAAGTCGCGCACCTGTTTTGCCGACACCGGATGGGATGTCGATTGATCATGGCCAGTACTTGGCCTACTGGCACGGGCTGCATTTCCTCGCTGTCGCTCGGCTGGGGTGGAAAGACCCTGGCAGCGGTTTGCGAGCCTGGTACGACCAGGGGCGCCCCGAGGGTGATCCGACGTTGGACTTCATCTCGTCTGTATGGGGTGCCGACAAGACTCTCGATATCTACCTGGCTTGGGCAACTCTCAATCACGAGCACGTGAGTAATCTCGAGCCGGGAAAACCGTCGCGGGCGCCGTCGGAGGTGTGGCAGCGCTGGGCTCGCGGTATCCAAGACCGTCGCGACCTGGAGTTGCTCACGGGAGGGGGCAACCCGCCTCATCTTGGCAGCGCGCTTGATGAAACCACGTCCATCCGAGACGCGGGCCATCAATCGGTGCTGACAATCACGGACTCTCGAACACGCCGCGGCGTATTCCTCACAGGTGAAGAGGGCTTTTACGAAGACTTGACGAACCGATGGTCTGAACTCCCTGAGGTAGCCCCGAGCAACTGGCGGATAGATGTCTTCAATCGTCAACTCGGATTCATCGGAACGTATCGAAAATCGCGAGCAACGGGTCGACTACACGTCGGCAAGCACTCGGTGCACATGTTGGGCAATTGAGCTGAGCTCGTCCAAAGATCGCCCGGACGCCAGGCAGCGCCGCTCTGTCTGATAAGTACACCGACAGAGGCGCCCGCACCATCCCCGCCTTCGCCAGGGACTCGAGCGGCTGCCGAGCGGACTAGTAATCCCGCGATCAGTTCGTCTCGGCGGACGCTGATTGCGTACCCACGACGTATGCGGCGAGAGCGTTAGAGCGCCCCCGGTTCTCGACGAACGTCTGATGCTCGACCGCCCTCCCAGCGGTTGAGTGAGACGAGCCTCGCCACGATCGTGGCGCCGGGCACTCGTCGAGACAAGGAAACGGGAGACGTCATGGCATTCGTGACCACCGAAGATGGCGCAGAGATCTACTACAAGGACTGGGGCAACCCCGACGCGCAGCCGATCGTGTTCCATCACGGCTGGCCCCTGTCGTCCGACGACTGGGACGCTCAGATGCTCTACTTCCTGGGTAAGGGCTTCCGCGTGATCGCAAGCGACCGTCGCGGACACGGGCGCTCGTCGCAGGTCGGCACCGGCCACGACATGGACCACTACGCCAGCGACGTCAGCGCCGTGGTCGAGCACCTCGATCTGCACAACGCGATCCACATCGGCCACTCGACGGGCGGCGGCCAGGTCGCGCGCTACGTCGCGAAGCACGGCGAGCCGCAGGGGCGCGTCGCGAAGGCCGTGCTCGTCGCGGCCGTGCCGCCGATCATGCTCCAGCGCGACGACAACCCCGAGGGCACTCCGCTGTCGGTGTTCGACGGGTTCCGCGAGGCGCTCGCCGCCAACCGTGCGGAGTTCTTCGAGGCCGTGGCATCCGGACCCTTCTACGGCTTCAACCGCGAAGGCGTCACCCCCTCGCAGCCCGTCATCGACAACTGGTGGCGCCAGGGGATGACCGGCAGCGCGGTCGCGCACTACGAGGGCATCAAGGCGTTCTCCGAGACCGACCAGACCGACGACCTGAGGGCCATCACCGTTCCCGTGCTGGTGCTGCAGGGCGACGACGACCAGGTCGTCCCCTACAAGGCGGCGGCTCTGCGCCAGCACGAGCTGCTGGCGAACTCGACGCTGAAGATCTACGAGGGGTACCCGCACGGCATGCTCACCACGTACGCCGACGTGATCAATCCCGACATCCTCGCGTTCATCCAGTCGTGACCCCCTGACGAGAGGCGCATTCCGGGGTGGCCGGGGTGCGCCTCCGCCTGTCGTGGGAGCGGTACCGTGTGTGCGAGAGGGCCACGCTGCCGAGCCCTGTGCCGACCTATCGTGTGTGCATCCCCACCGGACTGCACGCGAGGAGTCGGGATGCATCCTCCCCAGATCATCGACCAGCTGTCGACCCTTCTCGGCCGGCGGGTGAGCGTGCGAGAGCGGCCGTCGAGCGCCGCCGATCGCGACGTCCGCTGCGTCGACGTGCCGTTCCACCGGGATGCCGCAGCCCTGCGCATCGCCGATGCGGTGCAGAGCGACCTCGGCCCCTACGAGTGGGCCGTGGTCGACGCGGCGGCCTTTCTGCTCGATCTGGGCGCGGGCCTCGCGACGGCGCGCGACACCATGTTGTCGCGGCTGCTGCACACCGAGCGGCCGGCCCGACGCTCAGCGCTGGCCGAGGTGCGCGCGCGGGGATGGGTCGACGGACGCGGGGACGACCTCGACGTGCTCGTGATCCTTCTGGATCCCGCGCGCGCGCTCGCCATCACCGCCTTCGCCCGACACCTCGCCGTCACCACCCACGGATCGCTGCACGTCATCGGCATCCGTGAGGGAGCCGCCGTGTTCGTGGCGGCCCCCGTTCGCGATGTGGACGAGCTGACGGATGCCGTGGCCCGAACGGCCGCGATGCACGCGGTGGTCGCGCGGGGGGTGGGGATGGCCGCGTGCGCGCCCACTGCGCTCGAGCTGGACGACGCCGTGGACGGCGCCCTCGCGTCGGCGCGCCTGCGGGCGGCCCTGCCCGACCAGGTGGCGTCGATGCGGGCCGAGGATCTGGGCGGGTGGGCGCTCATGCAGACCCTGCCGCGCTCGCGCGCCCTGCTCGCTCAGGCGTGTCCCGCCGCGTTCGACCTCATCGCCGGCGATGACCCCACGCCCCGCGAGACCGTCGAGGCCTATCTCGACGCGGCCGGGCGGGTGCCCGCGGCGTGCGAGCGCCTGCACATCCACCGCACGACCCTGTACTACCGACTCGACCACCTGCCCCCGACGGTGCGCACGGCGCTCGCCGACGGCCTGCAGCGCAGCACCCTGCACCTCGCGCTGAAGCTGCTGCGACTGTGGGATGAGCAGGGGGACCCGATCCCGCTGCGGCATACGCGTCAGCCGGAGCGGCTGCTGGCCTGACGGGTCAGGAGGCGCGGGCGACCGCGGCCCGCTCGGCGAGCAGTGCGAGGCGCTCGCGCGGGACGTGCAGGCGACTCAGCTGGATGAGCCCCTGAGAGGCGAGAACAGTGCGTTCGGCGTGCTCGCGGGCATCGCGCTCGCCGAGCTCGATGCCGGTGGCCCGCGCGGTGCGGACGAACTTCGCGGTGAGCACGTCTTCCATACGGGTGGTGGTCGCGGTGGCGGTCTCGAGCACGTCGGGAAAGCGCTCGCTCAGCTCGACGATGCTGTTGAGCATGAGGCATCCGCGACGGTCCTCGGCCGAGCCGCATTCGTCGACGACGCGCTGCAGGAACTGGGCCGCCGCCGCCTCGAGATCCGGGCTGGGCGCAGCCGTCGCTTCGCTCACGAACTCGACCCGCCCCTCGCAGTACCGGCGGAACACGCAGAGGAAGAGGCCGAGCTTGCTGGAGTACGCCGCGTACAGGCTGCTGGTGCCGACGCCGGATGCCCCGGCGACGTCTTCCATCGATGTGCGGTCGTAGCCGCGTGCCCAGAACAGCTCCTGGGCAGCGTCGAGCAGAGTGTCTTCTTCATAACGCCTCGGTCGACCCACCCCTGCACCGTATCCGGTGACCCCCCGGGCCCCTCAACGGGTGCGTCCGCATCTCACGCAATCGTGTCCGTTTGTGCATCACCCGTCTGCGCTCGTCGCCGGAGAATTGGAGGCACCGTTCCACTACTCGCCCGGGGGGATGCGCGTGACGACCTCGATCAGCCCGCTCGCGGAGTTCCTCCGCGACCGCCGCGAGTCGCTGACGCCCGCTCAGGTGGGGCTGCCGTCGTCGTCGCGACGCCGGGTGCGGGGCCTGCGACGCACCGAGGTGGCCGAGCTCGCCGGCATCAGCGCCAACTACTACCTGCGCATCGAGCAGGGCCGCGGGCATCGCCCCTCGGCCGAGGTGCTGTCGGCCCTGAGCCGGGCGCTGAAGCTCGACGAGTACGGCGACGAGCACCTGCACCGCGTCGCCGGTCTGTCGGCGGGCCACGAGGCGCCGGCGGTGAGCGACGACGTGCCTGACGGGGTGCGCAGCCTGCTCGACCTGCATCCCGATACACCCGCCTACCTCTCGAACGGCACGCTCGACGTCATCGGCGTGAACGAACCGGGCCGCCTTCTCACCCCCGGGGGCCTGCGGGTGGGTCTGAATCTCGTGCTGTCGGTGTTCGAGCACTACCCCGAGCCGCACTCCGAGGCGCATTGGCGGCGCACCGCCGAGAACGTCGTCGCCTCGCTGCGCTACTACGCCGACCCGCGCAGCCCCCGGCTGCGGCACATCGTCGACACCCTCTCGAAGAGCGACCCGCGTTTCGTCGAGCTGTGGCAGCAGTGCCTGGTGCGCCCGCACTCCAGTTCGTGGCCCCTCGTGCACATCGAGTCGCACGGATGGGTGGGGCTGCGCAGCGAGACCCTGGCGATCCCGGCATCCCGAGGCTGCACGATGACCCTCTTCTTCGCCGAGCCGAACACCCCGGGGGTGGCGGCGCTGCGCGACCTCGTGCGCCGCGCCCGCGAGACGGGCGACTAAGCCGACAGCACCGTCGCCTCGTCGGCGGGCTCCGACGCCGTGGAGCGGAACCGGGCCTGATACCCCGAGGGCGTCACACGGTAACGCGCGAGGAAGGCGCGGCGCAGCGCGGCGGGAGAGGCGAAACCCGCACCGGATGCCGACTGCGCCACCGTCTCGCCCGATTCGAGCAGGTTGACCGCCAACTCCAGTCGAAGCGAGGCGATATAGGCCGCCGGCGTGACGCCGAGCTCGTCGCGGATGACCCGCGTGAGATGGCGGGGGCTGACGTTCACGTGCGCGGCGAGCTCGGCGACGCTCGTCGGACGCGCGGGATCGTCGCCGACGTACTCCGCCACGGCCCGCGCGATGCTCGTGCGCGGCGCGGGCATCTTGAGCGCCGCCGAGAACTGCGACTGCCCGCCCGAGCGCCGCATGTAGACCAGGAGGTGCTGGGCGACGCTGCGGGCCACCTCGGGCCCGAGGTCTTCTTCGACGAGCGAGAGCGCGAGGTCGATGCCGGCCGCGACCCCCGCCGAGGTGTAGATGTCGCCCTGCTTGGTGAAGATGCGCTCGGAGTCCACCCGGATCGCCGGGTAGCGGCTGGCCAGCACGTCGGCGAACTTCCAGTGCGTCGTGGCGGGGTGGCCGTCGAGCAGTCCTGTCGCGGCGAGGCCGAACGCCCCGCTGCAGATCGACGCGATGCGGCGCGACCGTTTCGCCAGCGTCGTGATGGCCTCGCGCACGGCTCGATCGTCGAACACGTTCGGCGCCAGCTCGCTGCCGGGGATGATCACGGTGTCGAGGGGTCCGCTGTCGGCGGCCGCGCCGTCGACGCCGATGCGCAGCCCCATGAACGCGGTGACGTCGGCGCCGGTGGGGGAGAAGAACCGCAGCTCGTACGCGTCGGTCGTGAGGTTGGTCTCGGAGAACACCTCGGCGGGGCCGACGAAATCGAGGGCTTTGACTCCGTCGAACAACAGGATGCCGATGCGGCGGCGCTCCGACATGGGTCTCCTTTCCGCGAGCGAGGTGGTTGTGGCCAGCCTGTCACCCTTCGCTTCACCCGGGGAACGGGTTCGACATTCGTCGAGAGCAGATTTCGACAGATGCTTCTGCCGCTCGGCATCCGTCGTCTCTAGCGTGAGCCCCCATGAGCGGCGACCGTCGTCGCGACCGAGAGGGATGGCATCCGATGTCCGAATCACCCACGATCGTCCTCGTGCACGGCGCCTTCGCGGACGCCGCGAGCTGGGCCCCCGTCACGCGCACCCTGCTCGACCAGGGCTACACGGTGCGGGTTCCCGCCGTGCCGAACCGCAGCCTGCTCGGCGACGCGGCCTACATCCGCTCGGTCGTCGGACAGATTGAGGGACCCGTGCTGCTCGCCGGGCACTCGTACGGCGGTGCCGTGATCACCGTCGCGGGCGTCGCCGACAACGTCGTGGGACTCGTCTACGTCTCGGGCTACGCGCTCGAAGAAGGCGAGAGCCTCGGGCAGCTGCAGGGCGGCTTCCCCGACTCCGACCTCGCCCAGCACCTCGTCTACACGCCGTTCCCGGTCGAGGGCGGAGAGCCCGGGACCGACGTCTCGGTCGAGATCGCGGCGTTCCCCGAGGTGTTCGCGCACGGGGTTCCGCTCGAGCGGGCCGAGGTGCTCGCGGTGTCGCAACGGCCCCTTGCCGCCCTCGCATTCGGCGAGAACGCGCCCGTCGCCGCCTGGAAGACGAAGCCGGCGTGGGGCATCGTCTCGAGCGCCGACCACACCATCAACCCCGACGTGGAGCGCTTCGGCTACCAGCGGGCGGGACTGCGCACCATCATCGAGCTCGACGCTCCGCACCTGGTGATGCAGAGCCACCCCGCCGAGGTCGCGAAGGTCATCACCGACGCGATCGCCGACCTCTCCTGATGTCGACGGAGGAGCAGATCGATCGGACGGTCGGCCCGAGCGGCACCGGGTGCCAGGAGTGCGACGCCACGGGAAGCTGGTGGGTGCACCTGCGCCGGTGCGCCGCGTGCGGGTACGTCGGGTGCTGCGACTCGTCGCTGAACCGTCACGCGACCGCGCACTTCCGCTCGAGCGGGCACCGGTACATCCAGAGCTTCGAACCGGGCGAGACGTGGTGGTGGGACTATGAGGCGTCGACCGAGGTGCACGGACCCCCGCTGGCGCCGCCGACGACCCACCCCGAGGAGCAGAGCGTCCCTGGCCCGGCCGAGCGCCTGCCCGCGGATTGGGAGCAGCAGCTCGCGGTGGCGCGGGGAGAGGGGGGGGCTGATTCGCCGGACCTCCTCCCACGGCATCCGCCCCCGCACAAGGGCCACGCCCGAACGCGCCCCGCGCCGCCCCGGCACGTAGATTCGATCCATCCGCATCCGCGGGTCGCGAGCTGAGTCATCT
This sequence comes from Microbacterium sp. JC 701, assembly GCF_021026215.1. Classification (NCBI taxonomy): domain Bacteria; kingdom Bacillati; phylum Actinomycetota; class Actinomycetes; order Micrococcales; family Microbacteriaceae; genus Microbacterium; species Microbacterium sp. JC 701. The sequence continues at coordinate 199,628 of NZ_JAJNCV010000001.1, read as the reverse complement.
GCGGGGAGACGACGACACCATGGCGAAGAAGAACGCCGACAGGCCCGACCTCGACGACAAGGCGTTCATCGAGGCGAGCTCCGCGGCCAAGTCGCGGTATGGCCGGTTCAACCTCGCGATCGTCGGCGCCTCGGGCGTGGGCAAGTCGTCGCTGGTCAACGCCGTGTTCGGCCGCGACTGGGCGAAGGTCGGGCGCGGCCTGCCGGTCACCCGCGGCGTGCACTTCTACAGCGACGACTCGCTCGGCATCTGGGACGTCGAAGGGTTCGAGATCGGCTCGCCGGTCCCGCCCGACCAGCAGCTGCGCAACCACCTCGACGCCATCGCCGCTCACCCCGGCGACCACCAGATCTCGGTCGTCTGGTACTGCGTGCGGGCCGCCGACGACAGGCTGACTCCGGCCGACATCGCGATGATCCGCGAGCTCGACGCGCGGGGGCTGCCGGTGATCCTCGTGCTCACGAAGGTCGACTGGATCAAGAACCCGATCACCGGTCACCAGGGCGTCGCGAAGGACCTGGAGGCGTTCGTCGGCTGGCTCAACGACCCGGTGGATCCGAACACCGGCGAGCGGCTGCGCATCCCGTACCGGCAGGTCATCCTCACCTCCACCCGCGACAAGAACGGGAAGGGAAAGGGGCACGGCCTCGGTGACCTTGTCACGGAGACGCTCGAACTCGCGCCCGAACGCGACAAGGACGCCTTTCGCATCGCACAGCGGCTCAACCTCCCGTGGAAGAGGGAGATGGCGCGGCCGATCATCGCCGCGGCGGCTGCAGCGGCCGCGGGAGCGGCGACGGTTCCGCTTCCCGTCTCTGATGCGCTCACTCTGGCGCCGATTCAGCTCACGATGATGGGCCGCATCGCCGCGATCTACGACCTCGAGGTCAAGACGATGCTGTCGGCGGGAGCGCTCGCGCAGTTCGGCGTGCAGGTGGCGGGCCGAGCGCTCGCGACGAGCTTCCTCAAGCTCATCCCCGGCGCGGGAATCGTCGTGAACGCCGCTGTCGCGGGTGCCCTGACGGCGGCGACGGGCGAGAGCTGGCTGAAGATCTGCGAACTGCTGCACACCGGCAAGATCGACGTGCGCAAGCTCGATCAGGAGTGGGCAAAGTACGCCCCCAACTTCATGGACGTCGCGAAGAAGCTGCTCGAGCGGCGCGTCACGAAGCGCTGAGCCACACTCGCTGCGGCTGCCAGTCGGCGGTCCACGCGACGAGGTCGGCGCGCATTCCGGGTTCGAGGAGCCCGCGGGTCGTCTCGCCCAACGCGGCGGCGGGAACGGCCGTCGCCGCGCCCACGGCATCTGACGCGCTGAGTCCCAGGTCGACGACGGCCGCGCGGACCGCGCGATCGAGCGTGAGGGTGGAGCCGGCGATCGTGACGCCGTCGTCGAGCAGCGCGCGGCCCCCGACCACCCGGACGTCGAGGTCGCCCAGGCGGTAGTCGCCATCGGCGTGGGCGGCGGCGGCCATGGCATCCGTGATCAACGCCACCCGCTGCGGCGCCGCGGTCAGCAGCATGTGGGCGACCGCGGGATGCACGTGCACCCCGTCGAGGATCAGCTCGAGCGTGACGCGCTCGTCGGCCAGGGCGGCGGGCACGGGACCGGGCAGGCGGTGGCCGATCCCGGGCATCGCGTTCAGCGCGTGCGTGAGCAGGGTCGCCCCGCGGGCGATCGCCTCGCTCGTGAGGGCGAAATCGGCCTCGGTGTGGCCGAGGGCGACGCGGATGCCGCGGGCGGCGAGCTCCGCGATCGCGTCCAGCGCCCCGGGCAATTCGGGTGCGAGCGTGACCTGGCGGATCAGGCCGGGTTCGGCGGAGAGCACGAGGTCGACGAAGCGCTCGTCGGGCAGGGCGAGGGCGGCGGGGTCGTGCGCGCCGCGCCGCGCGGGCGAGAGGCAGGGGCCCTCGAGGTGAGCGCCGAGGATGCCGGGATCGGACCGGCGCGCGACCTCGACCCCGTCGAGCTGACGCCGCAGGACCTCGAGGGGGGACGAGACGAGGCTCACGAGCGTGGCCGTGGTGCCGTGGCGACGGTGGGCGGCGACGCCGGCCGCGATGACATCCGCCCCGTCATCGAAGGCGTGCCCGCCGCCGCCGTGCACGTGCAGGTCGATCAGGCCGGGGGTGAGCGTCGCCCCAGCGAGGTCGATGTGATCCTCGGCGTGCGGGGCCCGCCCCGAGCCCACCGCGGCGATCAGCCCGTCGCGCACCTGCACCCACGCACCCGGCAGGTCGCGCCGGGCGTCGACCACCCGGGCGCCGGTGAGCAGCAGGTCGGTGGTCATGCCGTCGCGATCTCGCGGTGATTCCAGGCGAAGCGGTAGTAGTCGCGGTGCTCGAGCCGGGCGGCTGCGGCCTCGTCGACGATGACCACGGCCCGGCGGTGCAGCTGAATGGCGGATGCCGGGCACGACGAGGTCAGCGGACCCTCGACCGCCGCGGCGACGGCGGGGGCCTTCGTCTCGCCGAACGCGAGCAGCACGAGCACCCGCGCGTCGAGGATCGTGCCGATCCCCTGCGTGAGGCAGTGCGTGGGAACGTCGTCGATGCCCGGGAAGAACCGCGCGTTGTCGGCCCGGGTCGCGGGTGTGAGCGCCTTGAGACGCGTGCGCGAGGCGAGCGAGGAGCCCGGCTCGTTGAAGCCGATGTGCCCGGTGCGGCCGATGCCGAGGATCTGCAGGTCGATCCCGCCGGCGTCGGCGATCGCGGCCTCGTAGCGCTCGCCGGCTTCGGCCAGCGGACCCTCGTCATCGCCGGGCACGCGCACGCGCTGAGGGTCGAGGCCGAGGGGCGCGACGATGTCGCGATCGACCACGGCGCGATAGCTCTCGGGGTGCCCGGCGGGCAGGCCCACGTACTCGTCGAGGGCGAAGCCGCGCACCGCCGACAGATCGAGCGAGCGCTCGGCCAGCGCCGACCAGACCGGCAGCGGGGTCGAGCCGGTCGCGAGGCCCAGCGTCGGCTCGTCGCGCTTCGCCAGCGCGGCGACGATGAGGTCGGCGGCGATTCGGCCGGCCTCGGCTTGCGTCTTCACGATCGCGATCTCGGTCATGCACGGGCCTCCTCTGCGGTCGGGGCGGTTCCGGATGCCGCGGGCTCAGCCAGGATGACAGGCGCGACCCACGAACGGGTGACCTCGGCGCGCTGCGCGGCGTCGAACGCGAGCATGGCGGCCCCGATGCGCCCGGCGTGGGTGCCGAGGGCGGCGGTCTCGAGACGCGGGACCGGACGCCACACGAGGGCGGCCGCGAGGCGCTCGCGCAGGGGCTCGACGAACGCGGCCCCGGCCTGCGCGACGCCCCCACCGAGCACGATCACCTCGGGATCGACGAGCAGCGTGAGGGTCGCCAAGCCCGTCGCGAGGGCGTCCAGGCCCTCGGCCCACACGCGCGCGGCGATCGGGTCGGTGTCGATGCGGGCGATGATGGCCGCGGCATCCGGGGTCTCGACGAGCATCTCGTCGCCCACCTCGGCGCTCGCTGCGGCGTAGCGACGGGCGAGGCCGGCTCCCGAGAAGTAGACCTCGAGGCATCCGCGCTGGCCGCACGTGCAGAGCTCGCCGCCGGGGACGACCGGGATGTGGCCCAGTTCGCCTGCTCCCGCGATGGCCCCCTCGAGGGCGCGGCCGTCGGAGGTCATCGCCGCAGCGACCCCCGTGCCGATCGCGGCGAACACGACGTCGCGCGAGCCGGCGGCGGCGCCGAACGCCGACTCGGCCGCTCCCGCCGCGCGCACGTCGTGGTCGACGGCGACGGGGATGCCGACCGCGTCGGACAGGATCTGCGCGAGGGGAACATCTCTCCAGCCGAGGCTCGAGGCGTAGTGGACGGTGCCGGTGGCGGTGTCGATGAGGCCGGGGCTCACGACGCCCGCCCCCACGACCGCGCGGCCCTCGGCCGAAGCCGCGGCGACGAGATCGCGCAGCAGGTCGGCGATGCGCGAGACGGTCTCGGCGCCCGAGCCGGTCGCGACGGACGAGCTGTGCAGCACCCGCCCGTCGGCGTCGACGAGCGCGCCCTTGGCCGAGGTACCGCCGATGTCGACGGCGATCGCGGCGGGGAGCGTCGCGCGCGAGCGGTCGGCCACGGCGCGGACGGTGTCGCGGATCAGCGACTCGTCGGTCTCGAGGAATCCGCGGTCAGTCGCGACCTGCGCGCGCAGGTGCACCTCGCGGGCGCCCGTGCTGTCGAGCAGCGCCGCGACGTTGTGGGCCCGGACCGAGCCGCCGGCGAGCACCGTCGGCATCCGCGACCCCTCCGACCGGGCGCGCAGGGCCGTCAGCACGTCGGCGCCCTCGCGCGCGGTCGCCGCCCCACCCGAGGTCAGCACGCGCACGACGCCGTGGTGGGCGAGCGTCTCGTACGCCTCGAACAGGTCGGCGGTGTCGTCGAAGGCCTTGTGGAAGGTGATCGGCACGTCGCCGGCGGCCGCGCGGATCGCATCGAGCGCCTGCTCGTCGATGCGCCCGTCGGCGGTGAGGGCGCCGAACACGATGCCCACCGGCACGCTGCTCTCGCGGGCGAGGGCCGCGATGGCGGCGGCATCGGCAGCCATCACGCGCAGCTCGTCGGCCGAGTAGACGAAGTCGCCGCCGCGCGAGCGCACCATGATCTGCACGCCCACGCGCTGCACCGAGGCGAGCACCGCCTGGATCATTCCCAGGCTGGGCGTCGTTCCGCCCTCGAGCAGATCGGCGCAGAGTTCGACGCGATCGGCCCCCGCCCGCTCGGCGGCGAGGACTCCGGCGAGGTCGTCGACGCAGATCTCGACAAGGGCGCGGGCCCCGGCCGGGGTGTTCTCGATGACGGATGCCGACTCGGCGGCCATGATCACGGTGCGGCGCTCGCGGCGGGGGCGTCGAGCCACGCGCGCACGTCGCCGCCCACCTGGATCGAGCCGACCGGGACACCGCCGCCGAGGATCGGCAGGTCGACCAGGTCGCCCGCGTTCGAGATGTCGGCGCCGAGCGCCTCGAGCACCGTGAGGGCGACGAGGGTGGTGGCACGCGGGTTTCCGTCGAGGATCTTCATCGACACGGCCGCCCCGTCGGCGGTCGCCATGCCGATGACGCCCTCGGCGCCGCCCTTCGACAGCAGACCCGGAACCCGCAGCATCGCGTCGGTGTTGGCGTGATGATCGCCACCGACGAAGCGGGGGTGGGTGCGCATGGCATCCGCCACCTTCCGCTCCGGCGTGCCGGGCTCGGCCGTGACTAGGGCGCGGAAGACGCGGGCGATCCCGAGGGGCGAGACGCTGAACAGCGGAGCGCCGCAGCCGTCGACCGCGTCGTGCGCGACCGTCTCGCCCGACAGGCGCTCGAGCGTCGCACGCACCAGCTGCTGCAGGGGATGGGCGGGGTCGAGGTAGGTCGCGGTGTCCCACCCGTTGACCGCGCAGGCCAGCAGCATCGCGGCGTGCTTGCCCGAGCAGTTCATGCGCACGCGGGAGCGCTGCTCGCCGTCGCGGATCAGACGCTCGCGCGTCGGCTCGTCTTCGGGCCAGTCGACGGGGCAGCCGAGGGCCGCGTCGTCGAGACCCGCGCGCGTGAGCATCTCGCGCACCACCTCGACGTGCACGTCTTCGCCGGTGTGGCTGCCCGCGGCGATCGCGAGCTCGGCGCCGTCGATGTCGGCCCCGGCGATCAGGCACGCGAGCGCCTGAACCGGCTTGACCGTGGAGCGGGGCAGGATCTGCTCGCCGCTGCCGGTCTGCCACGCGACGGAGCCGTCGGCGGCCAGGGCCGCGATCGAGCCGAGGTGACGGCTCTCGACGACACCCGAGCGGATGACGACGGCCAGGTCGGCCAACGGAGCGGGAACGGGGGGAAGGGAAGTCACGGGGAGTTCTTTCGGTGCCGGGTGGAAACGGGCGGATCAGCGGTCGACGGGAGCGTTCGGGGTGGTGAGCCCCGCGGGGGCGACCTTGGCGGGAGCCGCGAGACTGCGGCGACCGGGGCGCTTCTGCAGGCGGGCCGCGAGACCCGACAGGCTGCCGTTGAGGGCGAGGAAGATCGCGGTGACGACCACGAACGTCTGGATGAGCAGGCCGTTGAAGGTCGACAGCACCTGGCCGCGGTAGAGCAGCTCGGTGAAGGCGACGATGTAGCCGAGCGAAGTGTCCTTCAACAGGCTCACCAGCTGCACGACCAGCGAGGGCGCGACGAAACGCAGCGCCTGCGGCAGCACGACCTTGCGGTCGACCTGCCAGCGGGTCATGCCGAGGCTGAGACCGGCCTCGGCCTGGCCGCGGGGGAGGGCGAGCACCCCGGCGCGGATGATCTCGGCGAACGCGGCCGAGTTGGCCAGGGTCAGCGGGATGACGAGCTTCCACAGCACCGGGAAGTTGAGCCCGAGCTGAGGCAGGCCGAAGAGCATGAGGTAGATCAGCAGCAGCACGGGGACCGTGCGGGCGATCTCGATGTAGGCGGTGCAGAACCAGCTGACCCAGCCGACGCGACTGAGGCGGCCGAGCGCGAGCAGCAGACCCAGCACGAAGCCGAGCACCGCCGTCAGGGCCGCGGCCTGCAGCGTGCCGAGCAGGCCGACGCCGAGGTACTCCCAGATCGCGACGTCGAGGAAGGGCGCCCAGCGGTCGCCGTCGAGCTGGCCCTTCGAGGCGAACTGCATCAGCGCGAGCACGATCAGGCCCACGATGACGACGGCGCTGACAATCGACCAGAGCAGGATGCGGCGCCGGGCGCGGGGCCCGGGCTCGTCGTAGAGCGAGAGGGTGGCGGTCATCGGCGGATCCTCAACTTCTTCTCGAGACGGCCGGCGGAGAGCCCGATCGCGAGGGCGAGCACCATGTAGATCAGACCCGCCGCGGTGAAGATCAGGATGGGTTGGGCCTGCACGAGATTGAGCTTGTTCGCGGCGCTCGTCAGCTCGACCACGCCGACGGCCGCGGCGAGGGCGGTGTTCATGGTGAGGGCGATCATGACGTTGCCGATCGGCTGGATCGCCGCGCGGAGCGACTGGGGGATCACCAGCACGCGCAGGGTCTGACCAAGCGAGAAGCCCAGCGCCCGGCTGGCCTCGATCTCGCCCCGGCTCACGGTGTTCACCCCGCTGCGCACGGCCTCGGCGACGTACGCCGCTTCGTACAGCGTGAGCACGATGATCGCCGTCGGCGTCAGGGGCAGCAAGAACCCGGCATCCGGCAACGCGAACACGGCGAGCACGAGCAGCACCAGCAGCGGGACGTTGACGAAGAACTGCACGTAGGCGAACGCCGCCCAGCGCAGCACCGGCACGGGGCTGATGCGCGCCGCGGTGACGAGCGTGCCGAGCACGATCGACCCGACACCCGCCGACACGGCGAGCAGGATCGTCGTTCCGAGCGCTTGCGCGATCGGCCCGGCGCTGGAGGCGAAGAAGTCCATGGGGTCCTCGGGTCAGCGGATGAACGAGAAGGAGACCGGCGCCCGCCATGTGCGGGACGAGCGCCGGTCGGTCAACGGCTCAGGAGCCGGGGACGCTGCCGATCGCGGGGGGAGTCGGAGCGTTCGACTCGACGGCCTCGCCGAGCGTGGCCTCCCAGATCTTGGCCCACGAGCCGTCGTCCTGGATCTTGGTCAGCCAGTCGTTGATGAACGACTTGAACTGCGCGTCGTCCTTCTTCAGGCCGATGCCGTAGGCCTCGGTGGTGAAGGGCTGGCCGACGACCTTGATGCTCTTGTCGTCGATCGCGTGGCTGGCCAGCAGCGTGAAGTCCTGCACGTACGCGTCGCCGCGGCCCTGGGTGAGGGCCTGCAGGGCCTGCGGGTCGGTGGCGAAGCTCACGATGTTCGCGGTCGGCTGCTTCTCGGGCACGGCCGTGACCGCGGGGGTGTTCGCGCCGACGATGACGGTCTTGCCGCCGAGGTCGTCGATGCCGTTGATGTCGGTGTTGTCGCTGCGCACGGCGACGGCCAGACCCGACTCGAGGTAGGGGCCGGCGAAGTCGACCTGCTCGGCGCGCTGCTCGGTGATCGTGTAGGTGTTGAACACGACGTCGACGGTGCCGTTGGCGAGGAGGGCCTCGCGGGTCTCGGAGGCCGGCGGCACGATCTCGACGCTGGGCTTTCCGAGGATGTAGATCGCGAGCATCTTGGCCAGGTCGGCGTCGAAGCCCTCGACGTCGTCGGGGTTGGTCGGGTCCTGCTGCGAGAGCAGCGGAGCGTCGAGAGCCTCGGCGACGATGAGCTTTCCGCGCTCCTTGATCTTCGCCATGGTCGAGTCGGGGATGAGGGCGGCGGCGTCGGCGACGGGCGCGTTGGAGTAGACCTCGTCGAGGCTGCTGGCGTTGGCCGAGGCGCTCGGGTCGGAACCGGGGACGGCTGCGGTGCCGGACGAGCACGCGGCAAGGGATGCGACCGTGGCCGCGGACGCCAAGAGGACGAGGCCTCGGCGAAGGATCGAGCGAGAGGAGATCACGGGTACTGCCTTTCGTTTGCTGGTGCGTGCGGAACGAGCCGCGTCGGGGGTGGGGAGGATGTCAGTGGGCGAGGATCTTCGACAGGAACGCCCGAGCGCGATCGCTCTCGGCGTGGGTGAAGAAGCGCTCGGGGGTGGTGTCTTCGACGATGCGGCCGTCGTCCATGAAGATGACGCGGTCGGCGGCGCGGCGGGCGAAGCCCATCTCGTGCGTGACGACGACCATCGTCATGCCCTCTTCGGCGAGCGCGGTGATCACGTCGAGCACCTCGCTGACCATCTCGGGGTCGAGGGCCGAGGTCGGCTCGTCGAACAGCATGAGCTTGGGCTTCATCGCCAGCGCGCGGGCGATCGCGGCGCGCTGCTGCTGACCGCCGCTGAGCTCGCCGGGGAAGCGGTCGGCCTTGTCGGCGATGCCGACGCGCTCGAGCAGGGCGAGACCCTCGTCGCGAGCCTTCTTCTGCGACACCTTCGACACGATGCGCGGGGCGAGGGCGACGTTGTCGAGCACGGTGCGGTGCGCGAAGAGGTTGAACGACTGGAACACCATTCCCACCTCGGCGCGGAGGTTCGCGAGGGCCCGACCCTCGCTCGGCAGCGGGACGCCGTCGATGGTGATGGTGCCCGAGGTGATGGTCTCGAGGCGGTTGAGGCAGCGGCACAGCGTGGACTTGCCCGAGCCCGAGGGGCCGACGATGACGACGACCTCGCCGCGGGCGATGTCGAGGTCGATGTCTTTGAGCACGTGGTGGTCGCCGAAGTGCTTCTGCACCTCGCGGACCGCGACGAGGGGTGCGGAGACGGGGGCTGCGGGGGACGCGGGCGTCGACACGGGCGTGGATCCTTCCCGCGGACTCGCCGCGATGTCGGTACAGCCGACGCGGGGAGGTGATTTCCGCGTCGTTGGTGAAATCAAACTAACGAGGCCATGTTACAGAGATAATTCGACACAGATACTCCAACTTTGGACTAAGGTGGGGGTGTGCAGTCTCATCCCGTCGCCCTGCCGTCGTTCAGCCCGCAGACCCTCGCGGTGCTGACCCCCCTGCGCACGGGAGCGGCCCGCTCGCGCGCCGAGCTCGCCGCGCACACCGGCCTCTCGCCCTCGACCGTGACCGCGCGCATCGACCCGCTCATCGCCGCGGGCGTCGTCGTCGAAGACGGCTCCGACGACTCGAGGGGCGGCCGTCGCCCCCGCCGCCTGGCCGTTCGCGGCGGACTCGGCACGGTCGGCAGCATCGACCTCGGCGTCGAGCGCAGCACGATCGGCCTCGTCGACTACGCCGGCACCGCTCTCGCGCACCGCCACCTCGTCCTGGATCTGGCGGAGGGCCCGGATGCCGTGCTCCGCCGCGTCGCCGACGAACTCGCCGCGCTGGTGCAGGCGAAGGGCACGCCCCCTCTGACGGGCGCCGCGATCGCTCTGCCCGGCCCGGTGTCGGCCGAGACCGGCCGACTCGTCGCCCCCTCGCGCATGCCCGGGTGGCACGACGCCGACGTCGCGGCGCTTCTCGCCGCCACCCTCGGTGTTCCCGCGATCGCCGGCAACGACGCCAACTGCATGGCCGTCGGCGAGCTCGTCGGGGGAGACCCCGACGCCCGCAACCAGGTCTTCATCAAGGCGGGCACGGGCATCGGTTCGGGCGTGATCGCCGACGGACAGCTCTACACCGGCCGCAGCGGCGCCGCCGGCGACATCAGCCACGTCACCGTGCCGGGGGCCGCCCCCGTGCCGTGTTCGTGCGGACGCGTCGGCTGCCTCGACGCCGTCGCCAGCGGGTCGGCCCTCACCCGCGCCGCGCAGGACGCGGGGCGCGACGTGTCGGACGTCGAGACCGTGATCGACCTCGCCCGCACCGGCGACGCGCTCGCCACGGGCCTGCTGCGCGAGGCCGGGAGCATGACCGGCGGCGTTCTCGCCACGATCGTCAACTTCTTCACCCCCGACCGGCTCGTGGTCGGCGGCTCGCTCAGTGCGTCCGACGTGTTCATCGCCGCGATCAAGTCGAAGCTGTGGGCCGACTGCCTGCCCATGGCCACCGAGAACCTCGAGGTCGCCGTTCCCCGCCACCCGCGCGTCGGCGGCATCCTCGGCGCCTCGCGCCTGTTCCTCGACGCCGCGTTCGGCGCGGAGTCGGCGCGTACGGCGCTGCGGCTCGCGTCGCACTGACCGACGGGGCCGTTCCCCGGTCCCTGAGCCTGCCTCAGGTCCCTGAGCCTGCCCCAGGTCCCTGAGCCTGCCCCAGGTCCCTGAGCCTGCTCCAGGTCCCTGAGCCTGCCCCAGGTCCCTGAGCCTGTCGAAGGGACCGGGACCCTCGCAGGGTCCGGTGGCTTCGACGAGCTCAGCCGCCCCCGCACGCGCGCGATCGCCGCGCCGGCGGCATCCGCCCCCTCAGCCCCGACGGGTTGCCGCGGCCTGACCGATCAAGAACACCGCAAGGGCGGCAGCGGCGATCGAGAAGGCGAGAGCCGCCGCGCTCATCAGCTCGGTGTCACCGGTCGCCGACGTGGTCGACGCCCCCACGATCAGCGTGACCACGATTCCGACGGCCGCGACGACGAGGGTCCCGAGGCGCCCCGCTCGCGCGCCCCGGGCCGCGATGAGCCCCAGGATCGCGAGGACGACGAGCGTCGCGCCCGCGACGAGGAACACCGCCGTCGAGGCCCCGAGCACCAGGAAACCGATACCCAGGAGCGCCACGATCGGCATGACGATGTACGCGAACACGCGCGCCCGGCCGGAGCGGTCGACGGGCGCGGCCCCGGCTGCCGACACGCTCAGCCCGTGACGATCTCGGGCCACGTCTGCACTCCCGAGAACGACTTCTGCATGGTGTCGCGCGCGCTCGCCGTCTGGGCGTACAGGTTCACGGTGGCCGCCCCGATGGCGACGAGTCCCGTGACGATCGCACCGATCGCGGTGGGGGGAACGGCCGGCAGGCCCAGGATCGAGATGGCCTCGCCGGTGGCGAGAGCGACACCGGCGATGGCGGCGATGATCGCGAAGCCCACGGCTCCCCAGAAGATCGCGATGGCGTTGCGCATCGTCACCAACGCCGCGGCGATGTTGCTCGCGTAGTCGGTGTCGATCGACTTCATGGCGTCGCGCTGCGACGGCATCGACTGTCGATACTGGTCGGCACCCGAGCCCGCCCAGGTGTCGTCGACCCGCAGGTCGCTGTCGTCGATCTCGCGCGTCTGGTTCATCATCACGCCGCCCACTTCGCGCCAGCCACCCGCGGCCCCGTCGAGCATGAACGGGTTGCCGACGTACGAGAGCTTGTCGGTGAACCAGTTCCAGAACTCCTGCATCTTCTCCAGGAATTGGTTCCACAGCGTCTGCACGCGGTCCACCACCCACGAGAACACCTCGGGTACGTGCGAGAGCACGCGGTTCACCGCGTCGGTGAGGCGCTGCACTCCGTCTTCCATGCGACGGAGCAGGTCGTTGATCTGCTGGCTGATGTCGGCAGCGGCATCCATCGTTCTCCCCTTACTTCTCTTCCCAGATGCCCGCGAGATCGCTCTGGGTCTGGGTCTCGTTCGTCTCGAAGTCGTTCTTGATGGCGCGCAGCGCGTTCGCCGTACCGGTGGCCTGCGTCTCGGCATCCGCCAGCAGTGTCAGCACCTTCGCGTGCGCCTCGAGGTACACGTCACCCGCGTCGAGGCCCGCGAACGAGAACGCGCCGCGGTAGATGTCGATGCCGGCCACCTTGGTGTGGGCGCCGTTGATGCTCGTGGCGATGGAGTCCCACCGGGTCGCATCCGACCCGAGCGCCTCGTAGGCGACGTTGATCTGGTCATTCATGACGGTCACGCTCCTCGCGGATCGGTGATGAAGGGGTCGTCGTGGCCCGCCAGGTAACGGCCGAGCGCCGACGGGTCGTCGAGCATACGTCCGATGCCCGCCAGCGGCGTGCCCTGGAAGGGGTTGGTCGGCAGCAGTGAGGTGGCCTGCGCGGAGGCGGCGGAGATGGCCTCGTTGACCTCGCGCGAGATCTCGCTCGGCCCGGCGTACTCGAGCCACCGCTCGTCGAGCGTGAGGTCCACCAGCGTGCGCCCGCGCATGGTCGCGCGCACGTGCTCGGGGACGCTGGTGCCGGAGTGCGGGGCCGAGCTGCGCGCGGCGATGGTCTGCACGGTCTCGTCGATTCCGCCGACCATCGTGTCGAGCATCGCCGTCAAGCGGTTGAGCATCGCTGTGCCGTCGAGGTCGTCGCCCGCGCGCTCGAGCTCGATCTGCGCCTGGCCGACCGGGGTGTCCCCCAGCGGCGGGGTGGGGCGGTTGCGCGGAGTGGCCTGCTCGGCGGCGTCGGCGAACTGCTCGAGCCGGCGGGTCGCGAGAGTGGTCAGCACCTGCATGATCGCGGGGCCGAGCGCGTTCGGCTCGTAGGAGCGTCGCCAGCCGTCGGTCACGGTGATCGTCGGCGTGTCGGCGACGACCTCGACCTCGATGCTCCCCGAATCATCGCCGGCCGACTGCGCGGTCGCCGCGGCGGCTCCGGCTTCGAAGCGTTGGGCGTCGGCGTCGATGCCGTCGCGGAGTTCGTACAGGCGTTCCGTGTCGTCCGTCATTGCGCTTCTTCCGGGGGAAAAGAGTGGGGCGAGTACCGCGCCCCCGACCTTAAAGGCCCGACCGGAGGCGGATCAACCCCTGGCAGGCGGCCCTGATCGTCCCCTCTCGTGAAACGCTGGATGCGAAGGGGGCCCACAATGACCGACTCCACGCCTGCCGACCGCCTGCGCGCCGCCCTCGCACTGTCCGACCCGTCGGCCCGGCTGCAGACTGCGCTCGCCGCCGGCACCCGGCCCGACGACAGCTACGTCGCCGAGCTCGTCGCCCGCTGCGCCGTGGAGTCGGACTTCTTCGTGCGCGACATGCTCACGTGGGCGCTCACCCGCCATGACCCTGCGCGGGTCGTGGAGGCTCTGCTCCCCGAGGTGACCTCCGAGATCCCGCAGGCGCGGAGCCAGTCGCTGCATACGCTGTCGAAGATCGGCGACCCCGCGGCCTATGCCGCGATCACCCCCGCCGTGCTGCGCGATCGGCACCCCGAGGTGGCGCGGGCGGCCTGGCGCACGGCATCCGGACTCGTTCCCGACGACGCGCACGAGGCCCTCGCCGACGAGCTCTCGACCCAGTTCGGCCGCGGCGACCACGACACCCAGCGCAGCCTGAGCCGCGCGTTCGCGGCAATCGGACCACGGGCCGAGTCGGCGGTCGAGCGCGCCGCGGCCTCGCCCTACGACGTGGTCAGTGCGCACGCGCGGGCGACCGCGATCGTGATGGATGATCCGGATGCCGATTTCGCCGAGGCTGCCGTCCAGGCCCGGCGTCTCGTCGCGCAGCGCGCGCTGCCGGTCGCGGAGTAGGCGCCAGGCGGGACGCGAGCCGGCCCCGGTCAACGCCCCCGCCAGCGGCATCGGTGCCCCGTCGACGAATTGTTGCCGCGGCCAACTTGCCTCTTGCGCTCTCGACGCGCCTTGGCTTACCTTCGATCGTCGAAGCGCTTCCCGGATGCGCTTCGACAACGACGAAGGAGTCGCCATGGCCAAGATCGATGAGGTCGCCCGCGTCGCGGGCGTATCGATCAGCACCGTCTCGTACGCCCTCAGCGGCAAGCGCCCGGTGTCGGCGGCGACGCGTCAGCGCATCGAGCTCGCGGTGCGCGAACTGGGCTACAGCCCCAACGCCGGCGCCCGCATGCTCGCCGGAAGCCAGACGAACATCTTCGCCCTGTCGGAGCCGCTGCGCGCCGACAGCCACGCGCCCAGCCACATGGCGTTCATGCACGCGATGACCGTGGCCGCGCGTCGCCGCGAGTACGACATGCTGCTGCTCACCGATGAAGACGCCTCGGCCGGCATGAAGCGCGTCGCCGCGAGCGGCCTGGTCGACGCGGTGCTCGTGCTCGACGTCGCCCCCGACGACCCGCGTGTGGCCATCGCCCGCGCGAGCGCGACGCCGACGGTGTTCGTCGGCATCCCCGACGACCACGGCGACCTCGTGTGCGTCGACCTCGACTTCGAGAGCGCGGCGACCCAGGCGGTCGACCGTCTGGTCGACGCCGGCCACGAGCGGATCGGTCTCATCGGCGGCTCGCGGCGGGCGTACGAGAAATCGAACTTCCCGCCCCGCGTGCGCGACACCGTCGTGACACGGGCGGCCGAGCGGGGAGCGACGGCCACCGCCGTGGCATCCGGCGAGATCGTGACCGACCGCGCCCTCGTGCGCCAGGCGGTGCGCCGGTTCGTCGACGACGGGGTCACCGGCATCGTGCTGCACGCCCCCGAAGAGGTGGCGCAGGTCGTGCTCGTCGAACTCGAGGCCCTCGGCCGGCGCATGCCCGACGACGTCTCGATCGTGTCGGTCGGCAGCAGCTTCGACACCGACACCCTTCCCACGCCCATCGACTCGATCCCGCTCGTGCCGCAGAGCTCGTGCGAGCGCGCCGTCGACCTGGCGATCGAGCTGGTCGCCGGCCGCCCCGTGGCATCCGGCCTGCACCTCATCTCTCCGACCTATCTGGACCGCGGCTCCGTGGCCGTTCGTCCGCTTCCGTAACCCACACCCACAACCGCATATCGCTCTTTCGCCGCCCATCATCGAAGCGCTTCGACCCTATTTCGACAGCACTCCGACCCGGGCGCGACACCGCCACCGCTAGCGGACACCGATGACCCAGCGGACACAGTGAAAGGAGTGCCGACGATGGCACGCACCCCCTCCCACCGACGCGCGACCCGAGCCCTCGCGGCCGTCGGCTCGATCGCCGTCGCCGCCCTCACCCTCGCCGCGTGCAGCGGCGGCGGAGGAGGCGACGCCGGCTCCACCGACGGAGAAGGCAAGACCCTCACCCTCTGGCACTACGAGGGAGACGACAGCGCCATGGCGAAGGCCTGGAACGCCGCCGTGCCGATCTTCGAAGAAAAGACCGGGGCGACGGTGAAGATCGAGGAGAAGTCCTTCGAGCAGATCCAGAAGACCGCCAGCCAGGTGCTCGACACCGACGCCGCCCCCGACCTCATGGAGTTCAACAAGGGCAACGCGACGGCCGGCTTCCTCGCCAGCACCGGCCTGATCGCCGACATCAGCGACGCCGTCACGCAGTACGGGTGGGACGCGAAGCTCGCCCCCTCGCTCCAGACCACGGCGAAGTACTCCTCCGACGGCGTCATGGGCGGCGACACCTGGTACGGCGTGCCGAACTACGGCGAGTTCGTCGGCGTCTACTACAACCTCGACGCCTTCAAGGCCGCGGGCTTGGAGGTGCCGACCACCTACGACGAGTTCGTGAAGGTGCTCGACGCGTTCGTCGCGAAGGGCGTCACCCCGCTCGCCGAGGCCGGCGCCGAGTACCCGCTCGGCCAGCTCTGGTACCAGCTCGCGCTGAGCAAGGCCGACCGCTCGTGGGTCGACGACTACCAGCTGTACAAGAACCCCGTCGACTGGAACGGGTCCGAGGTCGACTACGCCTCGAAGACGCTCTCCGACTACGTGTCCAAGGGCTACATCGCCAAGGACGTCTCGTCGGTCAAGGCCGAAGACGCGGGTGTGTCGTTCATCAACGGCACCTCGCCCATCTTCGTCTCGGGCTCGTGGTGGTACGGCCGCTTCGCCGAGGAAGCCGGTTTCGACTGGTCGCTCGCGGCGTTCCCCGGATCGAAGCTGTCGCCCGGCTCCTCGGGCAACCTGTGGGTCGTGCCCGAGCGCTCGAAGAACAAAGACCTCGCGTACGAGTTCATCGACGTCACGATGAGCCCCGAGATCCAGGCCATCATCGGCAACTCCGGCGGTGTGCCGGTCGCGGCCGACACCGCCGACATCACAGATGCCAAGAGCAAGCAGCTCATCGACACCTTCAACGGCGTGCTCGCCGACGACGGGCTGTCGTTCTACCCCGACTGGCCCGCGCCCGGCTTCTACGACGTGCTCGTGCAGGAGCTGCAGGGACTCGTGACCGGCAGCCAGGATGCCGCGACCACCGACGCCAATCTCGGCAAGAAGTACGACGAGGGCACGGCGGACTTCCGCTGACCCCGCGACGGGGCGGCCCCAGGGCCGCCCCGTCCATCCGATCTGGAGATCGCACATGGCTCTTCTGACCCGTCCGGAGCGGGTGGCCCTTCCACCCGACCAGCCGGCCATCCCGCAGCGCCGCGGGGGCACCGGCGGCTACTGGCTCTACCTGCTGCCCGGCTTCGTGCTGCTGCTGGTCATCGTGATCGTGCCGCTGGTGTGGAACGTGCTGCTCACCTTCACCAAGTGGCGCGGTGTCGGCGCCCCCGAGTTCATCGGCCTCGACAACTGGACCAAGCTGCTCGCCGACGAAGACTTCTGGACCTCGTTCGTCAACTCGGTGTGGATGGTCGTGGCCATGGTGGTCGTGCCCACCGTGGTCGGCCTGGCCGTGGCCGCCCTGCTGTTCGATGTCGTCGGCCGCAAGTTCGGCGGCAAGGTCGGCAGCTTCCTGCGCGCCACCTACTACCTGCCGCAGATCCTGCCGATCGCGGTGGCCGGCATCGTGATCGGCTGGATCGTCCGCCCGGGAGAGACCGGGGCGCTGAACCAGATCCTCGCCGGTCTCGGACTGCCCTCGTACGACTGGCTCGGCCAGATGCCCTCGGCGCTCATCGTGCTGATGGTCGTGCTGGTGTGGGTGCAGATCGGCTACCCGGTCGTGGTGTTCATGGCCGCCCTGCAGCGCGTCGACCCCGAGCTGTACGAGGCCGCCGAGCTCGACGGCGCCAACTGGTTCCAGCGCTTCACCGCGATCACGGTCAGCATCATCCGCCCCGAGATCTTCGTGGTCACCCTCACGTGCACGATCGCCGCCCTGAAGGTCTTCGGCCCGGTCTACGTCATCACGCAGGGCGGCCCCGCCGGTTCCACGATCGTGCCGGCCTATTACGCCTATCTGGAGTTCTTCACCAAGCGCAACGTCGGCTACGGCGCGACCATCGCGACGGTGCTGACGATCCTCGTCGTCATCGTCTCGATCGTCTTCGTGCGCGTGCAGAACTCGCTCGAACGCAAGGAAAGGGCCGGACTGTGACCGCGGCATCCACCCTCACCACCACCGCCGTCATCACCACCGGCGGTCGCCCGCCCCGCCGGCGCGGAGCCCGCGGGGGCATGACCCGTCGTCGCGGCGTCGACTGGCTGCTGCTCGCGCTCGTCGTGGTCGGCGCGCTGCTCGTGCTCGCGCCGTTCTACCTCGTGCTCGTCAACTCGTTCAAGTCGCCGGTCGACTACGCCACCTCGGGTCCGCTGGCCCTGCCGAGCGCTCTCGACTTCGGCGGCATCGTCGACTTCTGGAACCGCGTCGACTTCCCCCGCAAGGTGCTCAACTCGGTGCTCATCTCGGGCGTCGTGGCGGTGCTGGCCGTGGGCATCTCGATGCTCAACGCCTTCGCGATCGGCATCGGCCGCGTCCGCGGGCGCACGGGCATCGTGCTGCTGTTCCTCATGGCCAACCTGCTGCCGCAGGAGGCCCTGCTGTACCCGCTGTACTACATGTTCAAATCGGTCGGCCTCTACGACAACCTGCTGTCGGTGATCATCGTGTTCACGGTGATCCAGGCCGCGTTCGGCACCTACCTGCTGTCGTCGGTGTACGGCACGTTCCCCCGCGAGATCCTCGAGGCCGCGGCGATCGACGGCGCGAGCCGCTGGCAGATCCTGTGGCGCGTGGTCTTCCCGATCAGCCGACCGACCCTGTCGGTGCTGGTGATCTTCTTCTTCATCTGGACGTGGAACGAGTTCCTCATCCCGCTGACCTTCCTCGCCTCGAACGACAACCAGACGGTTCCCGTGGCGATCAGCGTGCTGCAGGGCGACCGGCTCATGGACGTCACCACGATCAGCGCGTCGGCCCTCCTGGGCATCATCCCCACGCTCATCTTCTTCCTCATCTTCCAGCGCACGCTGACACGCGGCATCACGGCAGGAGCAGTCAAGTAATGAAGTTCACCGATGGTTTCTGGCTCATGCGGCCGGGCGTCTCCGTCGACTACGCGGCCGAGGCCTACGACATCGAGCGGACCGACACCGCCGACGGCCCGGGCCTCACCGTGCTCGCGCCGACGCGGGTGATCGCCAAGCGCGGAGACGTGCTCAACCGCGCGGTGCTCACGGTGACGCTGTCGTCTCCGCTCGAGGGGGTCGTGCGGGTGCGCGTGGCCCATCACGACGGAGCCGGCAGCCCCCGCGGATTCGCCCTGCCGGGGGCGGTTCCGGATGCCGGCGCCCTCGCGATCGACGCGTCCGGGGCCACGCTCACCACCGGTGGCCTGGTCGCCCGCGTCAGCACCGGGGCACCGTGGGACCTCTCGTTCGAGGTCGACGGACAGCGCGTCACGGGAAGCGGCATCCGTTCGCTCGGACGCGTGAGCCTCGCCGAGGGAGCCGACGTCGAGACCGGCGTGATCGGCAACGCCAGCGCCGACACGGGCGTGCCCGCGGCCCGTCACTACCTGCACGAGCAGCTCGAACTCGGCGTGGGCGAGACCGTCTACGGCCTGGGCGAGCGCTTCGGTCCGGTGGTGAAGAACGGGCAGACCGTCGACATCTGGAACGCCGACGGCGGTACCTCGAGCGAGCAGGCCTACAAGAGCGTGCCGTTCTACGTCTCATCCGGCGGCTACGGCGTGCTCGTGAACGACCCCGGCCACGTATCGTTCGAGGTCGCATCCGAGAACGTCGAGCGCGTGCAGTTCTCGGTCTCGGGCGAGGTGCTGGAGTACTTCGTCATCGCCGGCCCCACCCCGAAAGACGTCGTCTCGCGCTACACCGCGCTCACCGGCCGCCCGCCGGTCGTGCCCGCGTGGTCGTTCGGCACGTGGCTGACCACCTCGTTCACCACCGACTACGACGAGCAGACCGTCACCTCGTTCATCGAGGGCATGGCCGAGCGCGACCTGCCGCTGTCGGTGTTCCACTTCGACTGCTTCTGGATGCGCGAGTTCACCTGGTGCGACTTCACGTGGGACGAGCGGGTGTTCCCCGATCCGGATGCCATGCTCCAGCGCCTGCACGAGCGCGACCTGCGCGTGTCGGTGTGGATCAACCCCTACATCGCCCAGCGCTCGCCGCTGTTCGAGGAGGGCGTCGCGGGCGGATACTTCGTGCGCCGGCCCGACGGGTCGCCGTGGCAGTGGGACCTGTGGGTGCCGGGCATGGCGCTCGTCGACTTCACCAACCCCGAGGCCGTGCGCTGGTACCAGTCGTACCTGCGCCGCCTGATCGCTCAGGGCGTCGACTGCTTCAAGACCGACTTCGGCGAGCGCATCCCCACCAACGTCGTCTGGCACGACGGCACCGACCCCGAGCGCATGCACAACCTCTACGCGCAGCTGTACAACCAGGCCGTGCACGAGGTGCTCGTCGCCGAGCGCGGCGTGGGTGAGGCCGTGCTGTTCGCCCGCTCGGCGACCGCGGGCGGGCAGACCATGCCCGTGCACTGGGGCGGTGACAACTCCTCGACCTTCGCGTCGATGGCCGAGACGCTGCGCGGAGGGCTCTCGCTCGCGTGGAGCGGGTTCGCGTTCTGGAGCCACGACATCGGCGGCTTCGAGGGCACGCCCGACGCGGCGGTGTTCAAGCGGTGGATCGCCTACGGCATGCTGTCGTCGCACAGCCGCTTCCACGGCTCCGACTCGTACCGAGTGCCGTGGGCGTTCGACGACGAGGCGGTCGAGGTCACGCGGCAGTTCTCGCGGCTGAAGCTGCGGCTCATGCCGTACCTCTATGCCGCCGCGCGCGAAGCCACGGTCAGCGGGACGCCGCTGATGCGTCCGATGCTGATGGAGTTCCCCGACGATCCCGGCACCGCGCACCTCGACCGCCAGTACATGCTCGGGCCCGACCTGCTCGTGGCGCCGGTGTTCTCGGCATCCGGAGACGTCTCGTTCTACCTGCCGGCGGGGGAGTGGACCCACCTGCTGACCGGTGAGCGGGTGGTCGGCGGCGGGTGGCGCACCGAGCGGCACGGATTCGACTCGCTGCCGCTGTACGTGCGGCCCGGAGCGGTGATCCCCTGGGGTGCGCGGGAGGACCGCCCCGACTACGACTACCTCGACGGGCTGACGCTGCGGGTGTTCCCCGGCGGCTCCGGGCAGGCCGAGGTCACGGTGACCGCCCCCGACGGCCGCGCCGAGACGTTCCGCGTGGATCGCGCGGAGGTCACCGAGTAGAGCGGATGCGGCGGTGGCGGGGAGCGATCCCCGTCAGCGCCGCTCCGGGGTGGTCGAACGCGTCGTCAGTGCGGGGCGCTGGTCCTGACCGATCCGCAGGTACATGACGGCGACGACGGCGAAGATCGGCGCCAGCACGAACGCGAAGACCCGCGCGCGGCGGGCGAGCTTCACGGCCGGAATCGGGGAGGTCGAACGCGTGGCCATGTCCTTTCCCCCCCGGTGCCGCGCGGATCGGCGCGGAATCGTCAGGCTACCGATGGGGCCCGATCCCCGTCCACGAGAGGGGAAGTCGACGACGTCAAG
Organism: Microbacterium sp. JC 701; assembly: GCF_021026215.1. NCBI lineage: Bacteria > Bacillati > Actinomycetota > Actinomycetes > Micrococcales > Microbacteriaceae > Microbacterium > Microbacterium sp. JC 701. Next base: position 178,707 of record NZ_JAJNCV010000001.1, on the reverse strand, counting down.
CCCCGGACCTTTCAGGCATTTCTTGACACTCGACGAGTAACTTCTCCCGGGTCGGCGTGGACTCGTGCGCCCCGCACGGGTCGTCGATCGTCGGCGCGAGAGACGACACGGAGGCGACGACCATCAGCACCATGACCGCTCCTGTGTCGACCGCTCGGGTCGCGGCATCCGCCCCCTTCGCCCACGTGCGGAACCTCCCGTCGCTGACGGGGCTCCGCTGGGCGACGGCGATGCTCATCTTCGGGCACCACCTCATGGCGGTCGAGTACTTCGGCGGACCCGCGGGAACGGTGTGGGCCTTCGTCTTCGAGGCCGGCAAGACCGGGGTGACGCTCTTCTTCATCCTCTCGGGCTTCGTGCTGGCGTGGGGGTTCAAGCCGCAGCAGAGCGCCGGATCGTTCTGGTGGCACCGCTTCGCCCGCATCTACCCCCTGCACGTCGTCGGCGTCGTGCTCGCGCTGATCGCCGCGGCGACCCTCGTGCCCGAGATCCGCACCGACGGCGCCGCCCCGCTCGCGTCCAACCTGCTGCTGGTCAACGGCTGGGTGCCCGACTGGTGGCAGGCCGGCAACCCCGCGAGCTGGTCGCTGGTGTGCGAGGCGTTCTTCTACCTCAGCTTCCCGTTCCTCATCCGCCCCCTCGTGCGCCTGACGAACCGCGCCAAGGCCGTCACGGTCGGCGTGGCCCTCGCGCTCGTCGCCCTGGCGCCGCAGATCGCGGCCCTGTCGCCGGTACCGATGTCGTCGGCATCCACCCCCCTGCTCCGCCTGCCCGAGTTCGTGCTCGGCGTCACCCTCGCGCTGCTCGTGAAGAGCGGGGCCTGGATGCCGCTGCGGCTGCGCTACACCGTGCCGCTGGCCGTCGTCGGCTACGCCCTGTCGGAGGCCCCCGCCGTGCCCGGCACCGACGTTCACCCGGGGCTCGCCGCGACCGTCGGCTTCTACGCCCTGCTGGTCGCCTCGCTCGCCGTCGCGGACGCCCGGGGACGCTCGACCTTCCTCGCCCGCCCGCTGTGGCAGGAGCTCGGCCGCGTGTCGTTCGCCTTCTACCTCGTGCACCTGCTGGTGATCGCGTCGGTGTCGTCGGCGTGGCCCGACGGGCACCCCGAACTGCCCTGGCGCCAGGCCGTGACGCTCGCGCTCGCCGCGTTCGGCATCGCGCTGGGGCTCGCGTTCGCGATGCACAAGTGGGTCGAGATCCCCGCGCAGCGCTGGCTGCTGCGGTACGACCCGGCGCGGCGGGCGAACGCCCCCTCGGTTGGAGCGGCGGAGGCCGTTCGTTAGGCTCGCGGCATGTACGGCGCCCACGCACTCGTCCTTCTGCTCTGGTGGGGCCTCGGCCTCGTCGTGATCGGCGCTGCCCTGTACGTCGTGGTGCGCCTCGCGGTGCTGCACGCGCTGAAGGCGCACACGCGCTGGGTCGAGGGCGGGCAGCGCTGACGCCACGGCGGCGGCGGTTACGAGAACAGGAAGCGCGACGAGAACAGGCCGATCCGCGACGGATCGCCCTGTTCTCGTGACTTCTCCTGTCCTGGTGACAGACGGACGGCCATGGACCCGTCGCACCCGGGTCCATGGCCCGTTCAGCAAGGCCTCGGTACACTTCCCTGTGCCCGAAACACCGCTGAACCCCGACCGCGACACGTCGCCCGCGACGTCGCAGTCGACCGCGATCGACCCCGACGAGCTCGAGATCGCGCTGCGCGTCATCGACGCCGCCTCGTCGCTCGACCCCGAAGACCCCGCCTACATCGCGCTGCGCCGCCAGACCGGCAAGCTCTACAAAGACGTCAAGCGCCAGTCACGCAAAGAGAAGCGCCAGCGCATCGCGGATGCCGACCGTGCCGTCGTCGCCGCCACCGCGACCGGCGCCGCCGACCGCATCGATGACGAGACCCGCGGCATCCCGCTGCAGGCCCGCACGGAGATGCCGTTCGCGGGCGAGCTGATCAAGGCCCGCGCCTGCTACATCTGCAAGCAGGACTACACGCTCGTCGACGCGTTCTACCACCAGCTCTGCCCCGACTGCGCGGCGATGAGCCACGAGAAGCGCGACGCGCGTACCGACCTCACCGGTAAGCGCGCTCTGCTCACCGGCGGCCGCGCCAAGATCGGCATGTACATCGCCCTGCGCCTGCTGCGCGACGGCGCCCACACCACCATCACCACGCGCTTCCCGCGCGACGCGGTGCGCCGCTTCTCGTCGCTGCCCGACAGCGCCGACTGGCTGCACCGCCTCAAGGTCGTCGGCATCGACCTGCGCGACCCCGCCCAGGTGATCGGACTCGCCGAGTCGGTGGAGGCCGACGGCCCCCTCGACATCCTCATCAACAACGCGGCGCAGACCGTGCGCCGCTCGCCCGGCGCCTACAAGCCGCTCGTCGACGCCGAGCTCGCGCCGCTGCCCGACGGCCCCCTGCCTGAGCTGCTCACCTTCGGCCACACCAACGATGCGCACCCGTTGGCGCTGGCGCAGTCGGTGTCGGCGCACCCGATCCTCGCCTCGGCCGCGCGCACCGCCGACGAACTGACCGCCGAGGCCATGGCCGCGGGATCCTCCTCGCTCGAGCGCCTGCTCACCGGAACCGCGATCGACGCGGGCGGCCTCATCCCCGATGAAGACCGCATCAACAGCTGGACGCAGCACGTCGACCAGGTCGAGCCCCTCGAGATGCTCGAGGTGCAGTTGGCCAACATGACCGCGCCGTTCCTGCTCGTCAGCCGCCTGCGGCCGGCGATGGCGGCATCCGCGGCGAAGCGGAAGTACATCGTCAACGTCTCGGCGATGGAGGGCGTGTTCGGCCGCGGATACAAGGGCCCCGGCCACCCCCACACCAATATGGCCAAGGCCGCGCTGAACATGCTGACGCGCACGAGCGCCCGCGAGATGTTCGAGACCGACGGCATCCTGATGACCGCCGTCGACACCGGCTGGATCACCGACGAGCGCCCGCACTTCACCAAGGTGCGCCTGGCCGAGGAGGGCTTCCACGCTCCGCTCGACCTCGTCGACGGTGCGGCCCGCGTGTACGACCCGATCGTGCGCGGCGAGGCCGGCGAAGACCTGTTCGGCATCTTCTTGAAGGACTACAGCAAGAGCTCCTGGTGAGCGCGAGGCTCAGGCCCCGAAGCTCCGTGTGAGCGCGAGGTCCCTGAGCTCGTCGAAGGGTCCGGGAGCCGCGATGGGCTCAACTGCTCCCGGCTCCGCCACGCATCACGCCGGCAGGAAGAACTCGCGGGCGAGCGGGGCGATCTCTATCCCGGATGCCGTGGCGGCGGTGACCCAGCGGAGCTCGGCGATCTCGGCATCCGGAACCGGCTCCTGATCGCCGATGTCCACCCGGAACACGTCGGCGACCACCTCGAAGCCCGGCTCGTTCGCGGCGCTGGCGGAGAACTCTCCGAGCGCCTCGAGGGCGTCGGGGCTCACCCGCAGTCCCACCTCTTCGGCGAGTTCGCGCGCGAGGGTCTCGGCCGGCGTTTCGCCCGCTTCGGGCTTGCCTCCGGGCTGCATGAACGCCGTGGTGCCGGCCTTGCGCACGACCAGAAGACGGCCGTCGGCGTCGGTGATCACCGCGGCCGAGACTCTGATGCGGCGAGGGGCGGTGGCATCTGGATTCACCCCCGCACGCTAGCAGGACCGGGGCGAGGCATCTCGACGTCGAGCGTCCACATAATCGCCACAGGTGCCGAGGAATAGACTGGGCGGCATCGACACCGTCTCTTCGGGGCCCTCCGTGACCACTCCTTCTTCCGCTCGCGCGTTCGACGCGCGACACGTGCAATTGGCGCGCGCCCTTTTCGCGGCGCTCGCGGCGGCGATGATCACGTTCTCGGGAGACCACTCCGCGCCGCTCGGCCTGAGCGTCTTCTCGGGCTTCGCGCTCGCGACCGGCCTGGTCTTCGGGCTCTCGGCCTGGCTCGTCTCGCCGGCCGGGCAACGCGTCACCCCCGTGCTCCTCGCTGTCGTGTCGGTGCTCGCGGGCCTGGTGGCCAGCGTCACCACGTGGCGGTCGACGGGCCTGTTCTTCGGTGTCGTGGTCGCCTGGGCGCTGCTATCCGGGCTGATCGAACTGATCGGTGCGATCCGCGACCGCAAGGCGGGCCGCACCGCGGGCGTGCGCGACGGCGTGCTCATCGGCATCGTGACCCTCGTGCTGGGGGCGGCGCTTCTGCTGCCGTTCCAGCAGTACGCACTCGACTACAGCATCGCCGGCGCGGGGTCGTTCACCCTGACCGGCATCACCATCGCCGTAGGACTCTTCGGCGGGTACGCGGCGGTCGTCGCCGTGTTCCTCGCGATCGCCGGCTTCTCGCCGCGTCGCCCCGAACCCGTTCCGGCCGCATCCCCCGAGGAGGCAGCGTCGTGACCGACAAGCCCACCACCCGTCGCGACCTGATGAAGCCCGTTCAGCTTCTCGGCCTCGCCTTCATCGCGGCGCTGTTCGCGGGTTTCGTCACGCTGATGTCGATGGGCTTCTTCCAGACGCGTCCCGCCGACGAGATCCAGCGCGCCCTCGTCGTCGGCCTCGTCGCCGCCGGCGCGACGTTCATCATCACGCTCGTCTCGCTCGCGCTGCTGCTGCTCGCCGTCGACCCCTCGAAGGTGACCGCGACGGTCGATCGTCCGCTGCTGCTTCCGAAGGACGCTCCGGATGCCGCGGCACCCGGCGCCTCCACCACGCCCGAGGCCCCGGCGAAGCCCACCGCGACGACCGACGGCACCCCCGAGGCGCCGAAGGCCTGACCCCGACCGCCGCTACGCGCGGCGCGGGTCGATCATCGTCATGCCCGCGGGCGACGCCGAGTCCATCGTGGGCAGCAGGTCGGCCGCTTCGCCGAGTCCGACGACGCGTTCGATGAGCTCCTGCGGGCGCAGGGCGCCGCTCTCGATGAGCGACAGCATCTCGGGGTAGTCTGCGGCGGCCATGCCGTGGCTGCCGAGCAGGTCGAGCTCCCACGCGATGACGCGGGCCATCGGCATGCGGGTCATTCCGTCGTCGGTGGGCAGGAGGCCGATCTGCACGTGACGGCCGCGGCGGCGCAGGCTCAGCACGGCGTCGCGCGCGGTCTGGGCGCTGCCGACCGCGTCGACTGACACGTGGCCACCGCCGCCGGTGATCTCGTGCACGGCGGCGGGGATGTCGGCGCCATCCGCCACCACGACGTGCTCTGCGCCAAGTCGTTTCGCAGCCTCGAGGGCCGCGGGCGTGCGGTCGACGGCGATGACGCGCGCGCCGAGCGCGACGCCGATCATCACGGCACTGAGGCCCACCCCGCCGGCGCCGACCACCGTGATCCACTCGCCGGCCTGCACGCGCGCGCGTCCGGTCAGCGCGCGGTACGCCGTGGCGAAGCGGCAGCCGAGGGCCGCGGCGGCCTCGAACGACACGTCATCCGGAATCCGCACGACGTTCGTGTCGGCGGCGCGCAGCACCACGCGCTCGGCGAAGCTGCCCCACTGCGTGAAGCCGGGTTGCTGCTGGTCGGGGCACACCTGCGCGTTGCCGCTCAGGCACCACTCGCACGCCCCGCACCCCATGACGAACGGCACCGTCACACGGTCGCCGACGCTCCAGCGCTGAACGCCCGCGCCGACCTCGACGATCAGTCCGGCCAGTTCGTGCCCCGGAACGTGGGGCAGGGTCACGTCGTCGTGCCCGACCCAGGCGTGCCAGTCGCTCTTGCACAGGCCCGTCGCGTGCACCTCGACCACGACACCGCCGTCGGGCGCCGTCGGGGCCTCGACCTCCCGCACCTCGAGCGGTTCGGCCAGGGCGTCCATGATCATCGCGCGCACGGCATCCATTCTGCCGCGTCCGCTTCCGCGGCATCCGCGTGCCCCGGGTGTGCGTCTCGACAGGCTGTCAGCGCGAAGGCGAGCGCCAGGTCGCCGTTACCCGTTGAATGTCCACGGCACGCCGCACCACCCGCGAGCGTGCGGCGTGTCGTGAACACTCGACAGGGCCTGGCGCCCGGCACGCAAGGGGCGGATTACAGCGCGTCGACCACCTGCGACGCCAGGCCCGCGTAGGCGGCGGGGGTCAGCGCGAGCAGGCGCTCTTTCGCGGCGTCGCCGATGTCGAGGCCGCGCACGAACTCCGCGAGCTCGGGCCCGCCGACGCGGCGTCCGCGCGTGAGGTCTTTCAGCAGCGCGTACGGGTCGGTGATCTGCGAGCGGCCCGCGGCGATCTCGGCGCGCACGACGGTCTGGATCGCCTCGGCGAGCACTTCCCAATTCACGTCGAGGTCGGCCAGCAGCACCTCTTCGGCGAGCGAGATCTCGGTCAGGCCGCGCTGCAGGTTGTCGAGCGCGAGCAGCGAGTGGCCGAAGGCGACGCCGATGTTGCGCTGGGTCGTCGAGTCGGTGAGGTCGCGCTGCATGCGGCTGGTGACGAGGGTGGATGCCAGGGTGCCGAACAACCCGCCCGCGATCTCGAGATTCGCCTCGGCGTTCTCGAAGCGGATCGGGTTGATCTTGTGCGGCATCGTCGACGAACCGGTGGCTCCCGCGACGGGGATCTGGGTGAAGTACCCGAGCGAGATGTAGGTCCAGATGTCGGTGGCGAGGTTGTGCAGGATGCCGCCGGCGTGACGCGCGCGGTCGTACAGCTCGACCTGCCAGTCGTGCGATTCGATCTGCGTCGTGACCGGGTTGAAGCCCAGGCCCAGCGACTCGATGAACGTCCGCGTCAGTTCCGGCCAGTCGACGTCGGGCTCGGCGGCGACGTGCGCCGACCAGGTGCCGGTGGCACCCGAGAACTTCGCGAGGTACTCCCCGGCGTCGAGCTGACGCATGACGCGCTCGAGGCGCCACGCGAACACGCCGATCTCCTTGCCCATGGTGGTGGGCGTGGCGGGCTGGCCGTGCGTGCGCGAGAGCATCGCGGCGTCGCGGTGCTGCTTCGCGAGCTCGGCGAGGGCGGCGGTGACCGAGCGGAGCTTCGGCAGCCACACGCGCTCGACCGCGCGCTGCACGGTCAGGGCGTAGGCGGTGGAGTTGATGTCTTCGCTCGTGCAGGCGAAGTGGGTCAGCTCGGCGAGGGCGGTGAGGCCCAGGGTGTCGAGGCGGTCGCGCACGAGGTACTCGACGGCCTTGACGTCGTGGCGGGTGACCGCCTCTTTCTCTTTCAGCCAAGCGATCTCGTCGGCGCCGAACTCCTCGTACAGGGCGCGCAGGCGCGCACGGTCGGCGTCGGAGACGGGGGAGGTGCCGAAGAGCGAGCGGTCGGTGAGGGCGAGCAGCCACTCGACCTCGACCTCGACGCGGGCGCGGTTGAGTCCGGCCTCCGACAGGTAGTCGCCGAGTTCTGCGACGGTGGCGAAGTAGCGGCCGTCGAGCGGGCTGAGGGGCTGCGGGGGCAGAGAGGACACGGGTCTCCCGGTGGTCGCGCGAGCGGTCAGCTCGCGGAACGGATGGCGGGCTCGAGCTGCCGGAACAGGGCCCTGCTGGCGCGTTCGATCATACCGAGCACCTCGTCGAACATCGGCGGCCCGGCGTAGTAGGGGTCGGGCACGTCGAGGGTCTCGGCGTCGGGGAGGAACGACTGCAGCAGAGCGATCTTGTCGGCGTCGTCGTCGTCGCGCGCCCACCCGCGCAGAACGCGTTCGTGACTGCGGTCGAGGGCGACGACGAGGTCGTTGCGCTCGAAGTCGGAGTACTGGAACTGCCGCGCGCGGTGCGCGGATCCGTCGTACCCGAGGCGGTCGAGGGCGGCGAGCGTGCGATGGTCGGCGCGCTCGCCCACGTGCCAGTCGCCGGTGCCCGCGGAGCTCGAGACCACGTGCGAGCCGAGGCCCGTGGCATCCGCGATCCGACGGAAGACGACTTCGGCCATGGGGGAGCGGCAGATGTTGCCGCTGCAGACGAACACGACGCGGAAGGGCGCGTCGGGATTCGCAGTCATCCCTCCATCATGGCGGGGATGCGCCCCCAGCGCATCAGCGGCGGTCGCGCTCTTCGCGCCGCGGCCGGAACAGGCCGCCCAGCAGCGCGTTGATGATGCCGATCAGCAGCGCGGCGACGACCGTGAGCCAGAACTCCCCGGTGCGCAGGCCCCAGTCCCAGTTCTCGGTGATGATCGCCGTCAGCCACAGCAGGAAGCCGTTGATGACGAGCGAGATGAGCCCGAGCGTGAGGATGTAGAGCGGGAACGCGACGATCTTCACCACCGTGCCGACGATGGTATTGACCAGGGCGAAGATGAGCCCGACCAGCAGCAGGGTGAGCAGCACCTGCAGCCACTCGCCCGGGGCGAACGGGATGAGCCGCACCTGCAGGGCGGGCAGCAGCGTGACGATCCAGATGGCGAAGGCGTTGACGGCGACGCGGACGACGAAGCGCATGGCCCCATCGTGGCACGCACCCCTGACATCGGCAGCCCCCGCCCGGTTAGGCTCGCGGATGTGAGTGAAGAGTCGGTTCTGCCCCGCATCCGCCCCGAGATCGCCGCGCTGCCCGCGTACCGGCAGGGCCGCCAGGCGAGCCCCGACGCGTTCAAGCTCTCGAGCAACGAGAACCCCTTCGAACCGCTCCCCGGCGTTCTCGACGCGGTGCGGGCCACGGGGGCCTTCAATCGGTATCCGGATGCCACGGCCTCGCGCCTTCGCGAGCGTCTCGCCGCGCGGTACGGCGTCTCGCCCGACGAGGTGCACGTCGCCGCCGGCAGCGTGTCGATCCTCGCCCAGCTGCTGCTGGCCACCTCGGGTCCCGGCGACGAGGTCGTCTACGCCTGGCGCTCGTTCGAGGCCTATCCCTCGCTCGTTGCGGTGTCGGGGGCGACGAGCGTGCAGGTGCCGCTGACCGCCGACGCGCGTCACGACCTTCCCGCGATGGCCGCCGCGATCACCGACCGCACGCGTCTGGTGATCGTCTGCAGCCCCAACAACCCCACGGGTCCGACCGTCGGCTACGACGAGTTCGCCGCGTTCGTCGACGCGGTGCCGCGCGACGTGTTGATCGTGCTCGACGAGGCGTACGCCGAGTTCGTCACCGACGCGGCCTCGGTCGAAGGCGGTCGCGTGCGCGCGGTGCTCGCCCGGCCCAACATCGTGATGCTCCGCACCTTCTCGAAGGCCTACGGGCTGGCGGGCCTGCGCGTCGGCTACGCGATCGGCCACACGCGCGTGCTCGACGCCGCGCGCAGCACCGCCATTCCGCTGTCGGTCACCGCGGCGGGCGAGGCGGCGGCGCTGGCCAGCCTCGACGCCGAGAGCGAGCTGCTGCACCGCGTCTCGGTCATCGCCGAGCGCCGCGACCGACTGGTCGACCGCCTGCGCGAGAGCGGCTGGGGCGTCCCCGACGCACAGGGCAACTTCGTCTGGCTCGCGGCGGGCGAGCGCACGCTCGAGGTCGCCGCGGCGTTCGAGGAGGCGGGCCTGATCGTGCGCCCGTTCGCGGGAGACGGCATCCGCATCTCGATCGGCGAAGAAGAGTCGCTCGACCGCGTGGTCGAGGTCGCCGCCGCGACGGCCCCGCGCCGCACAGGTCCCTGAGCTTGTCGAAGGGCCGGAGGCCTGCTGCGTCCCGGTGGCTTCGACAGGCTCAGCCACCTGGCGCTCCGAGGTCCCTGAGCTTGTCGAAGGGCCCGGGACCAGCTGTGGCCCCGGTGGCTTCGACAGGCTCAGCCACCTGGCGCTGCACAGGTTCCTGAGCTTGTCGAAGGGCCGGGGACCCGCGGTGGCCCCGGTGGCTTCGACAGGCTCAGCCACCTGGCGCTGCGCAGGTCCCTGAGCTTGTCGAAGGGCCCGGGCCCCGCCTCGGCGACACAGCACGGCGTCTCTTTGTCGAAAACGAATGCCGAATCGCGGCATCCGTTGTGCACCTCATGCGGTCTCGCGCATGGGTCGCGCGTTAGCGTGGGTTCATGACCCCGCTCGACGACCCCGCTCTCGTGCGCGTTCTGGCAGCCGACGGCACGCTGGCGCCCACGCCCGCCGCCGAGCGCTACCTGCCGCTCATCGACGCCCTGACCGATGCCGAACTCGAGACCTTCTATCGCGACATGGTCTCGATCCGCGCGTTCGACGTGCAGGCCACCAACCTGCAGCGCCAGGGGCAGCTCGCCCTGTGGCCGCCGTCCTTCGGGCAAGAGGCAGCGCAGGTCGGCTCCGCTCGCGCGGCCCGCGCGCAGGACCACGTCTTCCCCTCGTACCGCGAGCACGTCGTCACCCGCATCCGCGGCGTCGACCCGCTCGACATCATCCGCCTCATGCGCGGACTCACCCACGGCGGGTGGGACCCGACGGACCCCAAGAACGGCAACACGCACATCTACACGCTCGTGCTCGGTGCGCAGACGCTGCACGCCACGGGCCTGGCCATGGGCCTGGTGTTCGACGGCAAGAGCGGCAGCGGAGACCCCGAGCGCGACGAGGCCGTGATCGTCTATTACGGCGACGGCGCCTCGAGCCAGGGCGACGTGCACGAGGCCATGGTCTTCGCCGCGAGCTTCCAGACCCCTGAGGTGTTCTTCCTGCAGAACAACCAGTGGGCCATCTCGGTGCCGGTCGCGACGCAGTCGCGCTCGCCGCTGTACAAGCGCGGTGAGGGCTACGGCATCCCGAGCCTGCAGGTCGACGGCAACGACGTGCTCGCGAGCTACGCCGTGTCGAAGCTCGCCCTCGACGAGGCGCGCGCCGGTGGCGGTCCCCGCTCGATCGAGGCGATGACCTACCGCATGGGCGCGCACACCACGAGCGACGACCCCACCAAGTACCGCACCTCTGACGAAGAGAAGGCGTGGGCGCAGCGCGACCCGATCGCCCGCATGCGCGCCTACCTCGAAGGACGCGGCGCCCCGCAGCAGTTCTTCGACGACGCGGATGCCGAGGGCGCGGCCCTCGCCGACGACGTGCGCGTGCGCACGAACGAGCTCGGCGGCCTTCCGCGCGTGCACATGTTCGAGAGCGTCTACTCCGAGGCCCACGCGGTGATCGCCGAGGAGCAGCGCTGGCTCGACGACTACGAGATCTCGATGGAAGGGGGCGCGCAGTGACCGACAACATGCCGATCAGCCGCGCGTTGAACGCCGGACTCCGTCGTGCGCTCGAGACCGACGACCGCGTGCTGCTCATGGGAGAGGACATCGGCCCGCTCGGCGGCGTCTTCCGCGTGACCGAGGGCCTGCAGAAAGACTTCGGTCCGCGCCGGGTCATCGACTCCCCGCTCGCGGAGTCGGGCATCGTCGGCACGGCGATCGGTCTCGCGATGGGCGGCTTCAAGCCGGTGCTCGAGATCCAGTTCGACGGCTTCGTCTTCCCCGCCTTCGACCAGATCACCTCGCAGCTGGCGAAGATCACGAACCGCCACGAGGGCGGGGTGCGCATGCCCGTCGTCATCCGCATCCCCTACGGCGGACACATCGGCGCGGTCGAGCACCACCAGGAGAGCCCGGAGGCGTATTTCACGCACACCCCGGGTCTGCGCGTGGTGAGCCCCTCGAACGCGAACGACTCCTACTGGATGATGCAGCAGGCGATCGCCTCGCCCGACCCCATCGTCTTCCTCGAGCCCAAGGCCAAGTACTGGCAGAAGGGCGAGGTCGACCTCGAGGCCCCCGCGCTGCCGCTGCACGCGAGCCGCATCGTGCGCCGCGGCACCGACGTCACGCTCGTCGGTCACGGGGCGATGGTGACGACCCTGCTGCAGGCGGCAGCCCTTGCCGAGAGCGAGGGGACGAGCTGCGAGGTCATCGACCTGCGATCGCTCTCGCCGGTCGACTACGGCCCCCTGCTCGACTCGGTGCGCCGCACCGGCCGCATGGTCTACGCGCAGGAGGCGCCGGGCTTCACCTCGCTCGGCTCCGAGATCGCCGCGACCGTCATGGAGAAGGCCTTCTTCGCGCTCGAGGCGCCCGTGCTGCGGGTCTCGGGCTTCGACGTGCCCTTCCCGCCCGCGAAGCTCGAAGGCACCTACCTGCCCGACGCCGACCGCATCCTCGAGGCCGTCGACCGGTCTCTGGCGTACTGACCCGCTCTTCCTCTCCCCGCCATGAACCGCGAGACTGCAATTCGCCGACGAATCCGCGACAGCCTGTCACCGTTTCGTCAGCGAGATGAAGTCTCGCGAGCAAAGGACACCACCGTGACCGAGCAGACCTTCGTTCTCCCCGACGTCGGAGAAGGCCTCACCGAGGCCGAGATCGTGCAGTGGCGCGTGGCGCCCGGTGACTCCGTCGCCGTCAACGACGTGATCGTCGAGATCGAGACGGCAAAGTCGCTCGTCGAGCTGCCGTCGCCCTACTCGGGCACGGTCGGCGAGCTCCTGGCATCCGAGGGTTCCACCGTCGAGGTCGGCGCCCCGATCATCACGATCGGATCGACGGATGCCGGCACCCCGGCCCCCGCAGAACCGGTGAGCGTCCCCGAGCCCAGCGACCCCGGCGGGGCCGTGCTCGTCGGCTACGGCACGGGTGGAGCGGTGTCGTCTCGGCGTCGAACCCTTCGACAGGCTCAGGGACCGTCCGCCGAGCGCCCGGTCAAGGCATCCGTCGGTGTCGTCGCCAAACCCCCGATCCGCAAGCTCGCCCGCGACCTCGGCGTCGACTTGTCGGCCGTCACGCCCAGCGGACCCGCCGGTGAGGTGACCCGCGACGACGTCGTGAAGCACGCCGAGCAGGCCAGCGTTTTCCGCAACATCGAGACGCCCGAGTGGGGCGCCGTGCGCGAGGAGACGATCGCGGTGGCCGCTCCCGCAGCGCCCGCCCCCGCGGCATCCGCCCCCGCCCCGGCCGCCGATGCCCGCGAGGAGTCGATCCCCGTCCGCGGCGTGCGCAAGGCGACCGCCAACGCGATGACTTCGAGCGCGTACTCGGCGCCGCACGTGTCGGTGTGGGTCGACGTCGACGCCTCGCGCACGATGGAGCTCGTCAAGCGCCTGAAGGCCTCGCCCGACTTCGCCGACGTGAAGATCTCGCCGCTGCTGATCATGGCGCGCGCCGTGATCTGGGCTCTGCGCCGCACGCCGATGATCAACGCCGCGTGGGTCGACACCGAAGACGGCGCGCAGATCTCGGTGCGCCACTACGTCAACCTCGGCATCGCCGCCGCGACCCCCCGCGGCCTGCTCGTGCCGAACATCAAGGACGCGCAGTCGATGAACACGCGCGAGCTCGCCAAGGCGCTCGAGAACCTCACGCTCACCGCGCGCGAGGGCAAGACAAGCCCCGCCGACCAGACCGGCGGCACGTTCACGATCACGAACATCGGTGTGTTCGGAGTGGATGCCGGCACCCCGATCATCAACCCGGGTGAGGCCGGCATCATCGCGCTCGGCGCGATCCGTCAGAAGCCGTGGGTCGTCGACGGCGAGGTGCGTCCCCGCTGGGTGACCACGGTGTCGGGCTCGTTCGATCACCGCGTGGTCGACGGCGACGGGATCTCGCGGTTCATCGCCGACGTGGCATCCGTGCTCGAGGAGCCGGCGCTGCTGCTGGACTGACAGACCCGCTCCACGCGGTAAAGGGCAATACTTTACCCGCAAGGATGCTCCTCGGGTAGAGTATTACCCATGGGGCGTCAACAAATCGGCATGACGCGTGTCGCGGAAGACGCGGTCGCCGTGCTCGGGCAACAGATCCGTCTCGCTCGTCTGGCGCGGGGGATGACAGCGGAACACCTGGCGGGGTCCGCCGGGGTCTCGCGCAAGACACTGACCGCGATCGAGAACGGCAGTGCCGCAGCAAGCATCGGCAACGTCTTCAAGGTCGCGTCGATCGTCGGAGTCCCCCTCTTCGGCGTCGATGATCCGAGCGAGCTCCTGGCGCTTCGGCGCCGCGGAGAGGAACGGCTCGCACTGCTGCCGCGCCGCGTGACCCCGCCGCGAGAAGGCGATGACGATGGTCTCGACTTCTGACGTCTTCGTCTGGGTATGGCTGCCGGGAGAGACCGATCCGGTGCCGGCCGGACGGCTCCGAGAGCGGAAGTCGGGGCAGTTCTGGTTCGACTACGGCCGCCGCTACCTCGAACGTGACCGGGCCGTCTCGCTTGCGCCCACCCTTCCTCTGTCGTCGGAGAGTTTCGCCCCCACCGGGTCGATGGGATTGCCGGGGGCGCTGAGGGACGCCTCGCCGGACGCCTGGGGGAGACGCGTCGTCCAGTACCAGGTCACGGGTGAGCGGGGAGATCAGGTCGACACCGGCGATCTGGACGAGCGCACGTATCTGCTGCACTCGGCGTCAAACCGCTTCGGTGCCATCGACTTCCAGGCGTCGTCGAGCGCGTACGTCCCACGGGAGGCGGCATCGGCGTCTCTCTCCGAGCTCCTCGACGCGGCCGACATCGTGGAGGGCGGTGGTGAGCTGCCGTTCGAGCTCGAGCGCGCTCTGCTGAGTGGAACGGCGATGGGAGGCGCACGTCCCAAGACCGTGATCGAGGAGGGCGGACGGCAGTACATCGCGAAGTTCACGGCATCCAATGACCACTTCCCCGTCGTCGGTGCCGAAGCAACGAGCATGTTCCTCGCGAAGAAGGCCGGACTGGACGTCGCATCGACCCGTGTCGTGCGCGCGCTCGGGCGGACGGTCCTCCTCGTCGGGCGCTTCGATCGCACCGCCGTCGGCGGTCGGATCCTCGCGTCGAGCGCACTGACTCTGACCGGGCTGGACGAACTCCAGGCTCGTAGTGGCACCTACGTCGACTTCCTCGACGCCCTCCGTCGCTGGGGGGCTCCGGCGGGCACCGCTGAAGAGCTCTTCGCGCGAGTCGCTTTCAACATGGCCATCTCCAACTCAGACGACCATCTGCGAAATCATGCGGCTCTCTGGGACGGGGTGAGCGCGCGCCTCAGCCCCGCGTACGACCTCTCGCCGATGAGTCGCAGCGGCGAGACCGCGTCGCAGGCGATCGCCTACGACCGCACGGGATCGAAGCGGAACAGCTTCACAGACCTCCTCGCCGCGCGTCACCTCTACGACCTCACCGCGTCCGACGCCGAGGCGATCGTCGCTCGGATCGACGACGCCATCCGGACTAACTGGGAGGAGGCGGCGGATCATGGACTGCTGACGGAGGGCGAGCGGCATCTGCTCTGGGGGAGGCAGTTCCTCAACCCGGGAACTCTGTACGGCTTTCGCGACTACTGATCGGCGCGTACGACAGAGGGATCGAGGCAGCGCTCAACCACGCCGATCAGGCGCGCTTGCGCGGTTGCTCGCGCGAGGTGTGGGCCTCAGGTCAGATCGACGATCGCCGAATCCGCATTCTTCTTCACCGACTCAATGCCGTTGGCCGCCGCCGCTTTGGTCGTATAGGCCTCGGAACTCGCGATGATCTCGCCGTTCGTTGCTTTCAGGCGAAACCGGAATTGGCCGTTCGGGGATTTGTAGAGCTCGAATTTGCCCGCCATGTCAGCTCCTTTGCTAGACGGGAACATCATCATCCCGCGTGCATTCCCCCGCAAGAGGGGTGGAGGGCTCAGGGCAGCGAGGGGTGCTTTTCGACCGGCGTCGACCGCGTGGGGATCAGCAACGCCAGCACCAGCGCGATCGCCGCAGCCCCGATGCCCATGAGGAACGACACCTGGAATGCCTGCGAGGTCGGGACGCGCGTGTCACCCGAACCGGTCGTCAGCGTCGCGAGCACGACGCCGACGATCGCGGCGGCGGTGCTCGTGCCCAGCGAACGGGCGAGGGCGTTGAGGCCGTTCGAGGCGCCGGTCTCGCTCGGCGGAACGGCGCGCATGATGAGCATGGGCATGGCGGCGTAGCCGAAGCCGATGCCGAAACCGATGAGGATGTTCGCCACGACGAAGTGCCAGACCTCGGTCGAGAAGATCAGGCTGAAGCCGTAGGCGAGGATCAGCGAGATCGAGCCGGCGATCAGCAGCACGCGCGGGCCGATCGTGCGGGCGAGAGTGCCCGAGATCGGCGAGAGCACCATCATCACCAGGCCCGACGGCATGACCACGAGGCTCGCGGCCAACAGCGACAGGCCGAGGCCGACGCCGGTGGCGACGGGCAGCTCGAGCATCTGCGGGTACGCGACGTTCGAGGTGAAGAGGGCGAAGCCCATCGCGACGGATGCCAGGTTGGTGAGCAGCACCGGGCGGCGCGCGGCGACGCGGAGGTCGAGCAGCGGATTGTCGACGCGCAGCTCGTACCAGCCCCACACGAGCAGGACGAGGATGCCGCCGATGGCGAGGCCGAGCGTCAGCGGCGACGTCCAGCCCCAGGAGTTGCCGCGCGAGACGGCGAGGAGCACGCCGATCAGACCGATCGCGAGGCCGACGGCACCGAGGTAGTCGAAGCGCCCGGCGGTGCGAAGCACGCTGACGGGGACGATCCAGAGGATCAAGACGAAGACGATCGCGCCGAGGGCTCCGGCGATCCAGAACAGCCAGTGCCAGTCGGTGTTCTCGGCCACGAGCGCGCTGATCGGCAGCCCCAGGGCGCCGCCGACGCCGAGCGTCGCACTCATGAGGGCGATCGCGCTGTCGACGCGGTTCTCGTGCAGCACGTCGCGCATGATCGAGATGCCCAGCGGCACCACGCCGACCACGGCGCCCTGCAGCGCGCGACCGATGATCATGCCGATGATCCCGGTCGACAGAGCCGCCACGACTGAGCCGAGCATCATCACGACCAGCAGCACGAGCACGATGCGGCGCTTGCCGTACATGTCGCCGAGGCGGCCCGCGATGGGGGTGATGACGGCCGCGGCCAGCAGCGTCGAGGTCACGACCCAGGCGGTGTCGTCACGTGAGGCGTTCAGCAGCTGCGGCAGCTGCGACTGGATCGGCACCACGAGGGTGAACATGAACGACGAACACAGGCCGGCGAGGGCCAGGATCGCGACGACCAGACCCTGGGGGCTGTTCCGGGACAATCTCTTACGCGCGTTTTCATCCCGTGACATCGCTGTCCAGGCTACGCCTTCGCTGTGAGCCCGCGGTTCGGTAAGGCGTGCGATCATCGCCGATGCGCCGGCATCCGCCCAATCGATTACCCCGCGTGACAGCCCGTTACCGGCCGTAACGCGTCGAATTCGGATCCCGGATGCCGCGTGCTGACGTGGTCTCATGACTTCACGCCGCACCGCACGCCTGGCCACGATCCTCAGTGCTTCCGCCGCCGCCCTCATGCTGACCCTGACCGGTTGCGCCGGGGGAGCGGCATCCGGAGACGACTCCTCCCGCATCGTGCTCGGAGCCGACGACGGCACCGAGGCGCACTGGACCGTGCTGAAGCAGAAGCTGGCCGACGAGGGCATCGACCTCGAGGTGCGCACCATCAACGACGGCGTGCAGCTCAACCAGGGCGTGCAAGACGGCGAGCTCGACGTGAACCTCTTCCAGCACCTCATCTACCTGTCGCAGTTCAACGTCGAGAACAACGGCTCGCTCGTGCCGGTCGGCGCGACCGCGGTGTACCCGCTCGCGCTGTACTCGGAGCAGTACCGCGACGTGAAAGACCTGCCCGAGGGCGCGACCGTGGCGATCCCCAACAACGCCACCAATCTCGCGCGCGGCCTGCTCAACCTGCAGACGGCGGGGCTGCTCACCCTCAAGGACGGCGGCAATGCCCTCTCGACCCCGGCCGACATCGAGTCGACGAAGGTGAAGCTGCTGCCCGTCGACACGAATCAGACGGTGACCGCGCTCAAGGACGGCAGCGCCCAGGCCGCGATCGTCAACAACACGCAGGCGCAGAAGGGCGGGCTCGGCGACGAGCTCATCATCTTCAAGGAAGACCTCGACAACCCGCAGCTCGCCCCGTACATCAACGCCTTCGTCACGCGCGGCGACAAGAAGGACGACCCCCGCTGGGCGAAGCTCGTCGAGGCGTATCACTCGCCCGAGGTCGAGGCCGCGGTCACCGAGCTCAACCAGGGCAACCTGCAGTTCAAGACCGAGTGGACCGGCGCGCAGCTGACCGAGGAGCTCACCAGCCTCGAGGATGCCGTCAAGGCGCAGAACGGATGACCGCGGTCATCGAGCTGCGGGGGGTCACCAAAAGCTTCCGCACCGATCGCCGCACCTCCACCACCGCCGTCGACGACGTGTCGCTGACGGTGGAGGAGGGGTCGATCGTCGGGATCATCGGGTACTCCGGGGCGGGCAAATCGACGCTCGTGCGGCTGCTCAACGGGCTCGAGCAGCCGACGTCGGGCACCGTCGAGGTGCTTGGCGTGGATGTGGGGGATGCCAGCGAGTCGACGCTGCGCGACCTGCGGCGCCGCGTGGGCATGATCTTCCAGCAGTTCAACCTCTTCACCTCGCGCACGGTCGCGGCCAACGTTGCGTACCCGCTGAAGGTGGCGGGGTGGAAGAAGGTCGACCGCGACAAGCGCGTGGCCGAGCTGCTCGACTTCGTGGGGATCGGCGACAAGGCCAAGCAGTACCCGCGGCGCCTGTCGGGCGGGCAGAAGCAGCGCGTGGGCATCGCGCGGGCGATCGCGACCGACCCGCGCATCCTGCTCGCCGACGAGGCGACCAGTGCCCTCGACCCGCAGACCACGGCCGAGGTGCTCGACCTGCTGCGCGAGATCAACCGGCGCCTGGGCATCACGATCGTCGTCATCACGCACCAGATCTCGATCGTGCACGAACTGTGCGATCAGGTCGTCGTGATGGACGGCGGCCGCGTCGTCGACAGCGGCGACAGCTACCGCGTGTTCGCGCACCCGCGCGCCGAGCTCACGAAGCGATTCGTGGCGGCCGTCACCCAGGGCGTCCCCTCGGGCGAGGCGCTGACGGCGCTCGCCGCGGGCGGCGGCGACCTGGTGAGCGTCGAGATCAACGAGTTCTCCAGCGAAGACGTTTCCGCCGTGTTCCACCGCCACGGCGTGCGCCACTCGGTCGTCTACGGCGGGGTGACCGACGTGCTGGGCCGGCAGCTCGGCACTCTCACCTACCGCGTGCACACCGACGACCTCCCGGCCGTCGTGTCGGAGCTGCGTGCGCACACCGACGTCACCGTGCCTGTTCGGGAGGTGACCGCGTGAACAAGTGGGACACCCTCACCCCGGTGCTGGTGCAGTCGATCGGCGAGACCGTCTACATGGTCGCCGTCTCGCTGGCCATCTCCGGCGTCGCGGGCCTCGCGATCGGGGCGCTGCTGTACGCCACGCGGCCGGGCAACCTCTTCGCCAACCGCGCCGTGTTCTTCGTCGCGAACCTGGTGATCAACCTCATCCGGCCGATCCCGTTCATCATCTTCCTCACCGCGGTCGCCCCGGTCACCCGTGCCGTGACGGGATCGACCCTGGGGACGGATGCCGCGATCGTGCCCATCACGATCATGGCCACGGTCGTGATCGCCCGCGTCGTCGAACAGAACCTCGTGGCCGTCGACCCGGGAACCGTCGAAGCGGCACGGGCCGTGGGCGCGCGCCGCATCGGCGTGCTGTTCGGCGTCGTCATCCCCGAGGCGCTCGCCCCGCTGATCCTCGGCTACACGTTCATGTTCATCGCTGTCGTCGACATGTCGGCGATGGCCGGATACATCGGCGGCGGCGGGCTCGGCAACTTCGCGATCATCTACGGCTACCAGCAGTTCAACCAGCAGGCGACGTGGGTGACGGTCGCCATCATCGTCGTCATCGTGCAGGTCGGCCAGCTGATCGGCAACGCTCTGGCGCACCGCATCCTGCGCCGCTGACGGCGGCGCGAGCGGGGGTGGCACGGGCGGGCCGCGCGCCCCCGCAGCCCGCCTACCCTCGGAGGATGAGCCTCCCCCGCACCTTCGCCCGCTGGCTGCTCGGTGCCGCACTCGTCTTCACCGGCACCGCGCACCTGACGTTCGCCCGCGACGACTTCGTCGCTCAGGTGCCGTCGTGGCTTCCGCTTCCAGTCGACGTCACGGTCGTGGCATCCGGCGTCGTCGAGATCGCGCTGGGACTCGCCCTCCTCTTCCTCGGCCGCTGGCGCGTCGCCGTCGGCTGGATCGTCGCGGCCTTCTTCGTCGCGATCTTCCCCGGCAACATCGAGCAGTTCGTGCGGGGCACCGACGCCTTCGGCCTCGACACCGACCTCGCGCGCGGCATCCGCCTGCTCTTCCAGCCCCTGCTGGTCGTCTGGGCGCTCTGGTCGACCGGAGCGTGGAAGGCATGGCGCACGCGACGTCGAGCCCGCTGAGTCGCGTCCCACCTCCCGCGCGCGCCCGGTATCGATTTCGTCTCGACATTTCCCGCCCACGCATGCTGCATTCGTAATCCGTCCAGGTGCATTCGGCGCGTGCCGAGCGACCTGCATTCCCCTGAATAGACTCGCGAGGTTGTCTTAACGGGGGAAGGGGAATCCATGCGATTCCGAAACGCAATGATCCACGCGAACGCGGCGGTGCCCGCATGACCGACGCGACCCCGGGCTGGTACCCCGACACCGAGACCCCCGGTCGCCTGCGCTGGTGGGACGGCCGCCAGTGGACGAACGATTTCACGCCGCTGCCGCCCGCTCCCACCGTGACCACGACGCCCCCGCCGGCGACCCGACGCGAAGCGCGCGGCTGGATCTCGCGCGTCCCCACGTGGGGCTGGATCGTCGCCGGTGTCGTGCTGATCGTGGCCCTCTGGCTGCTCGCCCCCTTCGTCGCGATGGTCGCCCTCGTCGTGCTCATCACCGGCATCGTCGCGCTCGCGCGCAACACCCCGACCTGGCTGCGCTTCCGTTCGCGCTCGAGCGCCGCGATCTGGACCGTCGCCGCCGTCGTCGCCTTCGCCGTCGCGGGCGGCATCACCACGGCCACCTCGCCCAAGGCCGCGACCCCGGTCGCCCAGGCGGAGCCCGTCGCCGCGGCATCGCAGGAGCCGTCGCCGTCGGCCACGCCCACGGCATCCGCCACCCCGTTCGCCGACGACCAGGCCGCACTCGCCGCGTTCGCGGGGCAGGCGGGAACCGTCGCCGACGCCTCGGCCACCACCGACAAGGCCGCGCTCGCGGTGCTCGATACGCTCGCCGTGAAGGGCCGCGCGCCCAAGACCGGCTACGACCGCGACCAGTTCGGCCAGCGGTGGCTCGACGTCGACCGCAACGGATGCGACACCCGCAACGACATCCTCGGCCGCGACCTGACCGACGCCGTGCGCTCCGGCGCCTGCCGCGTGACCGGCGGCACCCTCGCCGACCCGTACACGGGCACGAGCATCGCGTTCGTGCGGGGTCAGGGAACCTCCGAGCTCGTGCAGATCGATCACGTCGTGGCGCTGTCGGACGCCTGGCAGAAGGGGGCGCAGCAGCTCACCGCCGACCAGCGCGCGAGCTTCGCGAACGACCCGCTCAACCTGCTCGCGGTCGACGGATCCGCCAACGCGCAGAAGGGCGACGGCGATGCCGCGACCTGGCTCCCGGCCCAGAAGTCGTACCGCTGCACGTACGTCGCGGCGCAGATCGCGGTGAAGGCGACCTACGGCCTGTGGGTGACCGAGGCCGAGCGCGACGCCATGAAGCGCGTGCTCGAGAGCTGCCCCGACCAGGTCGTGCCCACCTCGGCCTTCGCAGCGCCCGCACCCGTTGCGGCGCCCGAGCCCGCCCCGGTCGTCGAGCCGGTCGCCGTCGAGCCCGCGCCGGCCCCCGCTCCTGCGCAGCCCGCTCCCGCCGAGCCCGCACCCGCTCCGGCGCCGGTCGAGCAGGCGCCGGCTCCGGCTCCGGTCGAGAACGTGTACTACGAGAACTGCACGGCCGTGCGCGCGGCAGGCGCCGACCCGATCTACGAGGGTCAGCCCGGCTACAGCCGCAAGCTCGACCGCGACGGCGACGGAGTCGCCTGCGAGTGACGCACCCGCCGCTCGCCCGTTGAGCGTCCAGAACACGCCGCTCCCTCCGCAAGGACGCGGCGTGTTCTGGACACTCGACAAGAGGGCGGGCGGATGCCGACACCTCGGCCCCGCGCGCAGAGACGGGCCGCGCGAGCCCGGCCCTCAGCCCGCGCGCGTCAGCCCGAGGATGCAGCCCTCGACCGCGGCGACGCGCACCCGCTGGGTGTCGGCGTGCAGCACGCTCTGGCTCACCGCCCCGACGTGGGCGGCGACGACCGCGCGTGTGAAGAGCGCGGGGTCGATCACGGGGTGCAGGCCGATCCGCGCGAGGCACTCGACCAGCAGCGGCTGCAGCGTGTCGTGGAAGTGGTCGGTGTGCGCGGTGAGCAGCATCCGGACTTCCTCGTCGTGACGTGCCCGCGTGATGAGCACCGAGCGAATCGCGTACCACTTCTCCTCGGGCGGGAGCCCCTCGACGACGCCGCGCACGATGTCGTCGAGGGTCGGCTCGTCGCTGCTGCGGGCGTCGCCGAGCATGTCGCTGAGCAGCTCGAAGACCAGCTCGGCCTGCTGCTCGTAGACCGCGAAGAACACCTCGTCGACCGAGCGGAAGTTCGAGTAGAACGCCCCGCGGGTGTATCCCGCGCGCCGCGTGATGGCCTCGACGCTCACCGACGTGCTGCCGGTCTCGTCGAAGATCGCCTCGGCGGCCGCGATCAGCGCCCTGCGGGTGCTGCTGCGGCGTCGCACGGGCTTCGGCGCCTCAGCGGGGGTGGTCGTCACGGGCTCCACGTTACGCAGCAGCGGCGCGGTTCACCTCGTCGAGGTAGTCGAAGACCGGGCGGACGGGGGCGAGCGTCAGGTCGGTGACGATGTGCGAGGCGCTGACGATCTCGCGCACGGGGAGGTCGGCCATCGGTGCGAGCGCGTGCTCGAACAGCTGCAGGCGGGCGGGTCCGGTCCACGCCTCCTTCACGACGATGTCGGTGATCTCGGTGCGCACGAGGTGGGCCGCGCGCATGCCCTGGGTGAAGACGTCGGGCACGAGCTTGACCATGAAGGTCGGCACGGTGATCTGCGCCTTCGCCTCGTCGAGGTCGAGCGGCTCCCACTTGTAGCCCATGGTGGCCGTAGCCACGCGCTCGCTGCCGCGATCGAGGGTGCCGACGAGGGCGCCCTGGTCGACGCGCAGGTCGGGGGTGCCGGTCACCTTCGGGTAGGCGCTGAGCTCACGCCCCGACACGGTGGCGGCGAAGTTGTCGAGGTACATCGCGTGCAGGTACTCGCCGCGCTCTCCGTCGAGGGTGACGGGGATCGCCTGACCCGACTCGACGTACGGGCCGTAGCCGTCGACCTCGCCCATCTTCATGACCTCGAAGCGCACGAGCGGCTCGTCGATCTCGAGGGGCTCCGGAACCACGGCGCGCAACGCGTCGGCATCCGTTCGATAGACGACGTTGAAGTACTCGCGGTCGATGAAGCGCGTGACCCGCAGCGGGTAGACGGGGGCGGTCAGCGGCGTGGTGCCGCGGCGGAGCATCTCGAGGGGGTTCATCGGTCATCACCTGTTCAGTACGAAGTGTATTGAGTACAGTGTGTATCGAGAGGTTCGCATCCGCAAGGCGACCCTCTGCTCCACGAGAGGAAACGACATGAGCGTCCAGCTGCCCCAGAACATTGACACCCGACCCGTCACCGTGATCGGGGGTGGCACGCTCGGTCGTCGCATCGCGCTGATGTTCGCCAGCGGAGGGGCCGACGTGCGCATCTTCGATCTCGCGGATGCCGTGCGCTCCGCCGCCGTCGCCTACGTCGAAGAGACGCTGCCCTCGGTGGTGGCCGCCCGCAAGGGGGCCGTCGCCGGCACCGTGCAGGGCGCCGATGAGTTGGCATCCGCCGTCTCCGACGCCTGGCTCGTCGTCGAGGCCGTACCCGAGCGCATCGAGCTGAAGACGTCGGTGTTCGGCGACCTCGACCGCCTCGCGCCGGCGGATGCCATCCTCGCCAGCAACTCGTCGTCGTTCGCGTCACGCCTGATGATCGACCGGGTCTCGACGCCCGAGCGCGTGCTCAACATGCACTTCTACATGCCGCCGCAGCAGAACGCGGTCGACCTCATGAGCGACGGCCAGACCGCGCCGGAGGCCATCGCCTTCCTGCAGGAGCAGCTCCCGCACTTCGGGGTCTTCCCGTTCGTCGCCCGCCAGGAGTCGACCGGCTTCATCTTCAACCGCATCTGGGCGGCCATCAAGCGCGAGGCCCTCGCTGTCGTCGCCGACGGCGTCTCGACCCCCGAAGACGTCGACGCGATGTGGCGGGTCAACTCCGGCGCCCCGGCGGGCCCGTTCCAGATGATGGACCAGGTCGGCCTCGACGTCGTGCTCGACATCGAGCAGCACTACGCCGACGAGAACCCGCACCTGCCCGAGGGTCCGCGCGAGCTGTTGAAGGGCTACGTGGATGCCGGGAACCTCGGCGTGAAGTCGGGTCGCGGTTTCTACGACTACAGCGAGGAGCCCGCCGCGGTCGCCGCCTGATCCGCGCCCCACTTTCCCCCTCGAGTGCCAAGACACCCGGACGATTTTCGAATCCGTCCGGGTGTTTTGGACACTCAGTGTGGGTGCGCGGGCCCGGCGCGACGTGCCGGGTGCCCGAGCGGGGCGTCAGCCGCGCGCGGCCTCGGCCTGCAGCACCTCGACCAGCACGTCGAGGCCGCGGTGGGCGTCGGCATCGCCGATCACGGCGGGCGGCACGACGTGCACGCGGTTGTCGGCGGTGAAGCCGAGCACGCCCTTCTCGAGCATCGCGGCCTTGATCGCCCCGATGCGCGCGGCGGGCAGCGGCTCGCGCGTGGCCTGGTCGGCGACGAGCTCGACGGCCCAGAACACGCCGCGGCCGCGCACTTCGCCCACCAGCGGTGAGTCTTCGGCGAGCTGCCGCAGGCGCGGGCCGATGACCTCCTCGCCGATGCGGCGGGCGTTCTCGATCACGCCCTCGTCGGCCATCGCCTGCTGGGCGGCGACGATGGAGGCCGCAGCCAGCGGGTGACCCGAGTACGTCAAGCCACCGGGGAACACGCGGTCGTCGAACGTCGAGGCCACGGCATCCGAGATCGCCACTCCCCCCACGGGGACGTACCCCGAGTTCACGCCCTTCGCGAAGGTGATCAGGTCGGGCCGCACGTCGAACGCGTCGAACGCGAACCACTCACCCGTGCGGGCGAAGCCGGCCATCACCTCGTCGAGGATGAGCAGGATGCCGTAGCGGTCGGCGATCGCGCGGACGCCCTCGAGGTATCCGGGCGGCGGCACGAGCACACCGGCGGTGCCGGGGATCGTCTCGAACAGGAACGCCGCGATCGTGTCGGGACCCTCGGCCTGCACGGTGCGCTCGAGGTGGCGCAGAGCGCGCTCGCACTCCTGCTCGGGGGTCTCAGCCCAGAACTCCGACCGGTAGAGGTAGGGGCCGAACACGTGCACGTGGCCGCGCGAGTACTCGTTCGGAATGCGGCGCCAGTCGCCGGTCGCCACGATCGCCGACCCGGTGTTGCCGTGGTACGAGCGGTAGTGCGACACGACCTTGTCGCGGCCCGTGGTCAGGCGGGCCATGCGGATGGCGTTCTCGTTGGCATCCGCCCCGCCATTGGTGAAGAAGACCTTCGAGAACCCCTCGGGGGTCCGCTCGAGGATCAGTTCGGCCGCGTGCGCGCGCGTCTCGTTGGCGTGCGCGGGGGCGACGGTGGTCAGCTGTGCCGCCTGCTCCTGGATCGCGGCGACGACCCGCGGATGCTGGTGGCCGATGTTGACGTTGACGAGCTGGCTCGAGAAGTCGAGGTACCGGCGGCCGTCGGCGTCCCACACCTCGACGCCCGAGCCGCCCGCGAGGGGGAGCGGGGCGAGGGTGCGCTGGGCCGACCACGAGTGGAAGACGCTCGTGCGGTCGCGCTCGCTGATCTCGGCGTTGCGGGTCGTGGTGAGAGGAGTCGACATGCCACCAGTGTGGGCGCGCCGCGCCGCGCCGGGGAGCGACGATCTGTCGGTAATCTCGACGGACGATCGACAGTTTGGCCCGCCATGCCCGCGACCCTCCGCACCCTTCTCGACGACCAGTCGTTCCCCCTGCGCGTGCTGACGCGGCCCGACGACGAGGCACTCGACCGCCCCCTGTCGTGGGTGCACAGCTCCGACCTGCTCGACCCCACGCCGTACCTCGAGGCGGGCAATCTGCTGCTGACCAACGGGGCGCAGTTCTCTGCGGATCCGGATGCCGATGAGGCACTGGCCTACTGCCGCCGCTTGCGCGCGCTCGGGGTCGCGGGCCTGGGCTTCGCGACCGACATCATCCACGACCGCGTGCCCGAGGCCGTGGTGCGCGCGGGGGAGGCCGCCGACCTGCCGATCGTCGAGATCGCGGATCGCGCGCCGTTCATCCGGATCATCCGCTTCGTCGCCGACATCATCGCCGCAGAAGGCGCCGCGCGCCTGTCGTGGCTGCTCGACGCCCAGCGCGCGGTGGCGCGTGCCGCGGTGCGCGACGACGGCCTGCGCGAGATCCTCGCGACCCTCTCGCGCCTGCTCGACGCGTGGGTCGAGCTGTACGACGCCGTCGGGGGCCGCCTGTCGTCGCCGGGCCTGCGTGCGGCGCCGGCCGAGGTCGAGGCGGAGGTCGGCCGCGACGTGCGGCGCCTGCTCGAGCGACGCACCGCGGCGAGCCTCGTCGTGCCGTCGGCCGGTCACGCGCTCGTGCAGACGATCGGGCAGAGCGGACGGCTGCGCGGCGTGCTCGCGGTGGGCGGGCCCGAGCCGCTCGACCCCGCGGGTCGGGATCTCGTCGCCTCCGTCGTGGCTCTCGCCAGCATCGCGCTGGAGCAGCAGCGCGGACTGCAGTCGGCCCTGCGCGGCGTGCGCGCGGGCGTCATCGACCTGCTGGTCGACGGACACGGCGACACGGCGCGGCGGGTGGCCGAGTCGGCGTTCGGTGGTCTGCCCGTGGAGCCGTACCTCGTCGGGGTCGTGCGCGGGGCCGGGGCGCTGCCCGGACTGCTCGACGAACTCGACCTCGTCTCCAGCGATCCGACGCGCATGTTCTCGGCCGAGCGTGGCGACGATGTCATCGTGCTCGCGGCCGACAGAGCGGCATCCGCGCTCGCCGCCCTCGCCGAGCGGCGGGGACTGTGCGTCGGCACCGCCCGTCACGAGGCGGGCGACGACCTCGCCGAGGATCTGCGGCGGGCGTCGCACGCTGCGCGCGATGCCGAGACCGGCGCGGTGCGCGCGTATGACGAGCTCGCGGGACGCGGGCTGGTGGGGGCGCTGCGCGACCGCGGCGGCGAGGTGCTCGCGCGCTCCCTCCTCCGCCCGCTCGAGGCCCTCCCGGCGGTCGAGCGGGAGCGGCTGCTCGCCTCGGCGCGGGTCTGGCTCGACGCGAACGGCGCCTGGGATCCCGCGGCGCGGAGTCTCGGCATCCACCGCCACACCCTGAGGGCGCGCATGGCGCAGCTGGAGCAGGTGCTCGAGATCGACCTGTCGAGCTTCGCCGCGCGGGCCGAGCTGTGGGCGGCGCTGGAGCTCGGCGGCTGACGAGTCCGTCGCGCGATCCGCTCGCCGCGGCGCCGTCCTGCGGATGGTGGGCCCGACGCGCCGGTGCCGGGTGGCCGTGGGGCGGTGTGTCGGGGTTCGGGTCCGCACGACGGCGGGGTGGTGCCGCGGCGCCGTCCTGCGGATGGTGGGCCCGACGCGCCGGTGTCGGGTGGTCGTGGGGCGGTGTGTCGGGGTTCGAGTCCGCACGACGGCGGGCGACGACACGGGCAACCGGGGCGACGGCGGAAGAACGACGGATGCCGCGACCACGAGGCTGCAAAAAGCCCCGGAGCCGCGGCATCCGGTGCCGACGACTCAGCTGTTCTGGGGGAAGCCGAGGTTGATGCCGCCGTGGGTGGCGGGGTCGAGCCAGCGGCTCGTGACGGCCTTCTCGCGGGTGAAGAAGTCGAAGCCGTGCACGCCGTAGGCCTTGGCGTCGCCGAACAGGCTCTTCTTCCACCCGCCGAACGAGTGGTAGGCGACGGGCACGGGGATCGGCACGTTGATGCCGATCATGCCGACCTGCACCTCGTGCTGGAAGCGGCGGGCGGCTCCGCCGTCGTTGGTGAAGATCGCCGTTCCGTTGCCGAACTCGCCGCTGTTGATGAGGGCGAGGCCTTCTTCGTAGGTCTTCACGCGCACGACCGAGAGCACGGGGCCGAAGATCTCCTCGGTGTAGGCGCGCGAGCTGGTCGGCACCTCGTCGAGCAGGGTGGGTCCGAAGAAGAAGCCCTCCTCGTGCCCGTCGACCGAGAAGCCGCGGCCGTCGACGACGATCCTCGCGCCGTCGGCCTCGGCGATGTCGACGTACGACGACACCTTGTCGCGGTGCGCGCCCGAGATGAGCGGGCCCATGTCGGGCTCGTTGGCATCCGCGCCGTTTCCGATGCGGAGCTTCGCGATGCGCTCGGTGACCTTGGCGATCAGCTCGTCGGCGACGGGGTCGACGGCCAGCACGACCGAGACGGCCATGCAGCGCTCGCCCGCGGCGCCGAAGCCGGCGTTGACGGCGGAGTCGGCCACGAGGTCGAGGTCGGCGTCGGGGAGCACCAGCATGTGGTTCTTCGCGCCGCCCAGGGCCTGCACGCGCTTGCCGTTCTTCGACGCGGTCTCGTAGATGTACTGCGCGATGGGGGTCGAGCCGACGAACGAGATCGACTGCACCTCGGGCGCCTCGAGCAGACCGTCGACGGCGACCTTGTCGCCCTGCAGCACCGTGAAGGCGCCGGCGGGAAGACCGGCCTCCTTCCACAGGCGCGCGAGCCAGAGCGAGGCGGAGGGGTCCTTCTCGCTCGGCTTGAGCACGACGGCGTTGCCGGCGGCCAGGGCGATGGGGAAGAACCACATCGGCACCATGGCGGGGAAGTTGAAGGGGCTGATGATGCCGACGACGCCGAGCGGCTGCTTGAGCGAGTACACGTCGACGCCGCTGGAGGCGTTCTCGCTGTAGGCGCCCTTGATGAGGTGCGGGAAGCCGGTCGCGAGCTCGACGACCTCCTGCCCGCGGGCGATCTCGCCCATCGCGTCGGAGAGCACCTTGCCGTGCTCGGCGGTGAGGATCGCGGCCAGTTCGCCCTTGCGCGCGTTGAGCAGCTCGCGGAACGCGAACAGCACGCTCTGGCGCTTGGCGATGGAGTAGCCGCTCCACTCGGCGAAGCCGCGGGAGGCCGAGGCGATCGCGGCCTGGATGTCGGCCTCGTCGGCCAGGGCGACGTGCGCCTGCACCGCGCCGGTGGCGGGGTTGTACACGGGGGCGGTGCGTCCGCCCGTCGGGGCGCTTTCGGCGCCGTCGATCCAGTGCGCAATGACGGGGAGGTCGTGGTCGGTCATGCCCCCAGTAAAGGGCCGTCGCCCGCGCGGCGCCGCTGCCAATCCGTCGCGCGGCTCCCAGGGTGAGGGACAGAACGGCAGCGATGAGCCTGGGAGCAGCCGATGAACGCCCTGCTGAGTTTGAGAACGATTATCAGCAGCGTTAGTCTGAACGCATGACCCATCGCATCCTCGCCCCCGTCGTCCTCGGTGCCGTCTCCGTCCTCGCGCTCGCCGGATGCGCGGGCACGTCGACCTCGACAGGCGCGACCGGGAACGCCGACGGCAAGGTGACGGTCGTGGCATCCACCGACGTCTACGGCTCGATCGCCGAGGCTGTCGGCGGCGACTTCGTCGACGTGCAGTCGATCATCACCTCGCCTTCGCAGGACCCGCACGAGTACGAGGCGAGCGCGCAAGACCAGCTCACCCTCAAGAACGCCGGCCTCGTCATCGAGAACGGCGCCGGCTACGACGCCTTCATGGAGTCGCTCATCGAGGCCAGCGGCACCACCGCCCCGGTGATCACCGCCGTGGAGTTCAACCACGACTACCCCGGTGCGGAGTCGCACGACGACGCGGCCACGCCCGCGGCCGGCGAGAGTACCGACGACCACGACCACGCCGAGGGCGACGGACACGACCACATCGAGGGCTTCAACGAGCACGTCTGGTACGACCCGCACACGGTCGAAGACCTCGCCGGCGACATCGCCGAGCACCTGGGCGAACTGGCCCCCGACCACGTCGCCGACTTCAACGCCAATGCCGCCGCGTTCACGCAGCAGGTCGCGGGACTCGAGGACTCGCTCGCGAAGATCGAGGCGACGGACGCCGGTGCGAAGGTGTTCGTGACCGAGCCGGTGCCCGTGTACCTGACCACCGCCGCGGGGCTCGACAACGCGACGCCGAACGAGTTCAGCGAGGCCGTCGAGGAGGGCCAGGACGTGCCGCCCGCGACGCTTCTGGAGTCGCTGAAGCTGATCGACTCGGGCGACATCCGCGTCATGATCGTCAACCCGCAGACCGGTGGCGCCGAGGTGACGCAGGTCGAAGACGAGGCCAAGGCGAAGAACATCCCGGTGATCGAATTCACCGAAACGCTCCCCGAGGGACAGACTTACATCTCGTGGATGCAGAGCAACATCACGGCGCTGACCGACGCGCTGGCGGCGTGAGCGCGGCGGTACCGCTGCGCATCCGCGGCGCCGCGCTCGAACGCGGCGGTCGCGAACTGTGGTCGGGGCTCGATCTCGAGGTGCAGCCCGGCGAGCTCGTCGCCGTGCTCGGGCCCAGCGGCTCGGGCAAGACGACGCTGCTGCGCGCGATCCTCGGACTCGAGCGGGTCAGCGCCGGCTCCGTCGAGGCCCTCGGCGCCCCGGTGCGCCGGGCGGGAAACCGCCGCATCGGCTACATCCCCCAGCAGCGTCCGCTTCCGCGCGAGACCCCGCTGCGCGGGCGCGACATCATCGGCCTCGGCGTCGACGGGCACCGACTCGGTCTGCCGCTGTCGCGCAAGAAAGACCGCGCCCGCATCGACGAGCTGCTCGAGGCGGTCGGGGCGACGGCGTTCGGCGACCGACCGGTGGGGCTGCTCTCGGGCGGCGAGCAGCAGCGCCTGCGCGTGGGCCAGGCCCTCGCCGACGACCCCGCTCTGCTGCTGTGCGACGAGCCGCTGACGAGCCTCGACCTCGCCAACCAGCAGGCTGTCGTGCGCCTGATCGACCGCCATCGCCGCGAGCGCAACGCCGCCGTGCTGCTGGTCACCCACGACATCAACCCCGTGCTGTCGCGCGTCGACCGCATCCTCTACATCGCGAACGGCCGCTTCACCCTCGGCACCCCCGACGAGGTGCTCACGACCGAGACCCTGTCGGCGCTGTACGGCGCCCCCGTCTTCGTCGTGCGCGCGGGCGACCAGCTGATCGTCGTCGGTGCTCCGGATGCCGAGGACCACCACCACCATCACCACGGCGAGGACGACGAATGAACTGGTCCGACGTCGGCGACGCGCTGTTCGGCGGGGTGAGCCAGTACGGCGCGATCCTCGACCTGGTGCAGAACTCCGTGTACGCCGGAGCGGTGCTCGGGCTCGTCGGCGGTCTGATCGGCGTCTTCGTGATGCAGCGCGACATGGCCTTCGCCGTCCACGGCATCAGCGAGCTGTCGTTCGCGGGTGCCGCGGTCGCCCTTCTCATCGGCGCCGACGTCGTGTCGGGCTCGATCGTGGGCTCGCTCATCGCCGCCGCCCTCATCGGGGTGCTCGGCGCCCGTGCGCGCGACCGCAACTCGATCATCGGCGTGCTCATGCCGTTCGGCCTGGGCGTCGGCATCCTGTGCCTGTCGCTCTACAACGGGCGCAGCGCCACGCGTTTCAGCCTGCTGACCGGGCAGATCGTGTCGGTGCAGAGCGGGCAGCTGGGCTGGCTCGTCGTGATCGGCGTCGTGGTGCTCGTCGCCCTGCTGCTCATCTGGCGCCCGCTGCGCTTCGACTCCCTCGACCCGCAGTCGGCGGCCGCGCGCGGAGTGCCCACCACGGCGGTCTCGCTGGCGTTCATGCTGCTGCTCGGCCTGATCGTCGCCGTGGCCGTGCACATCATCGGCGCGCTGCTGGTGATGGCGCTGCTGGTCACCCCGGCCGCGGCCGCGATGCGCGTGGCATCCGGACCCCTCTCGGTCCCCGTGCTGGCCGCGCTCTTCGGTTTCGTCTCGGCGGTGGGCGGTGTGCTGCTCGCGGTGGCCGGAACGCTGCCCGTGAGCCCGTACATCACGACCATCTCGTTCGCGATCTACCTGGTGTGCCGCCTCATCGGCGCCCGGCGCGATCGCACCACGCGGGCTCTGTGAATCCTGCAGAGGCGGGCCGGGCACGGCGCGGTAACCCCCAGCGCATTCACCGAACCCGTCGATAGACTCCCGGCCATGGTCCAGCGCAACACGTGGCAGCGCGAGCGCGTGCGCGAAGCCCTCTCCGGAGCGGGAGGCTTCGTCAGCGCGCAGTCGCTGCACGCCACCCTGCGCGACGAGAACACCGGCATCGGCCTCGCGACCGTGTATCGCACGCTCGCCGGTCTCGCCGCCCGCGGCGACGCCGACTCGCTGCAGAGCCCCGAGGGCGAGAACCTCTTCCGCGCGTGCGAGAGCCGCGGTCACCACCACCACCTCATCTGCCGCTCGTGCGGCAAGGCCGTCGAGATCGCCGCGACCGACGTCGAGGAGTGGGCCCAGCGCACCGCCGCCCAGAACGGGTTCATCGAAGCCGAGCACGTGGTCGACATCTTCGGCCTGTGCACCGACTGCGCCCTCGCACGGGCTCGCGAGCGTGGCGACGAGTAGTCGCACCACGGCCCCCGCGCCGCAGCGGTCGGGGTCCTCCCGCACCCTCGTCGCGCTCGGCCTGGGTGTGCTCGTGGTCACCGCGCTGTTCCTCGTCGACGCCTTCGCGCCGACCTTCTTCGCCCAGCCGCTGCCCACGCGCGCGCAGGACGGACTCACGCTCGCCCTGAGCGTGCTGATCGAATCGCTGCCGTTCGTGGTGCTCGGTGTCGTGCTGTCGATCCTCGTGCAGGTGTGGGTGCCGCCGGGGGCGATCGAGCGGTGGATGCCGCGCGCGCCGTGGGCGCGCCGAGCCGTGCTGTCGCTGCTGGGCATGTTCATCCCGGTCTGCGAGTGCGGCAACGTCCCCTTCGCGCGCGGGCTCATGATGCGCGGGTTCGGGGTGAGCGACACCCTGACGTTCCTGGTCGCAGCGCCCATCGTGAACCCGATCGTCATCATCTCCACGCACGCGGCGTTCGGCTTCAGCGACGGCATCCTCGTGGCGCGCCTGATCGGCGGCTTCCTGGTCGCGAACCTGCTCGGGTGGCTGTACAGCCGGCATCCCGATCCCGACAAGCTGCTCACCGAACGCTTCCTCGAGACGTGCGAGATCGTCGTGCAGGAGCGCGGCGACCGGGGTCGGCGCACCCTCGCCCAGCTGGTGGTCGAGCTGCGCTCGGTCATGCCGGCGCTGATCATCGGATCGCTCCTGGCCGGCGCGGTGCAGGTGCTCGTGCCGCGCAGCGCCCTGCTGGCGATCGGCTCCGACCCGGCCCTGTCGATCGCGGCGATGATGGTGCTCGCGATCGTGGTGTCGCTGTGCTCCAACGTCGATGCGTTCTTCGCCCTGTCGTTCGCGTCGACCTTCACGCCCGGCTCGATCGTCGCCTTCCTCGTGGTCGGCCCGATCATCGACCTCAAGATGATGGCGCTGCTGCGCACGACCTTCACCACCCGCGTGCTCGCGGGCATGACGGTCGTCGTGGTGTTGTTCGCCTTCGCGCTCGGAACGGTGGTGAACCTGATTGTCTAAGGCATCCGCACTCGCCACGCGCTGGCTCGGGGTGGGGCTCACCGCGTGCCTGTCGATCACGACGATCACGCTATGGCTCACCGGCCGCATGTCGCTGTACATCAACCCCGACTCGGCCTGGTTCGCGGTCGGCATGTCGGTGGTGGCGCTGATCGGCGCGATCGCGTCGTTCGCCCTGCCGCTCGGCGCCGAAGCCGATCACGGCCATGACCACGAGCACGGCCACGCGCCGGCCTCGGCATCGGCCCGGCGCGAGGCGTTCGCGCACGCCGATCACGAGCACGCGGACGCCATGGACGACCACGACCGCGTGGCGCACGAGCATCTGGCGGCGAGGCCGCGACTGACCCCCGGCGGCATCGCCGCCTTCACCGGGGGAGTGCTGGCCTCGGGCGCCGTGATCGCGGTGCTGCTGACGCCGGCGGCCTCGCTGTCGACCGAGCTCGCCGTCTCGCGCGACGTGGGGGCCCCGCCGCTGTTCGCCGGGTCCGACGTCATCACGCTCGCCGCCTCGGGCGACACCTCGACCTTCGGCATCGGCGACTGGTCGGCGGTGTTCGCGCACGCCACCAACCCCGAGACCTTCGACGGCAAACCCGTCACCCTCACGGGCTTCATCACGCCGGCCGCCGACGGCTCGACCTTCGACCTGACCCGCCTCGTGATCACGCACTGCGTGATCGATGCGCAGACCGCCCGCCTGCCCATCGCCGCCACCGTCGACGCCCCCTCGACGGGGCAGTGGGTGACGGTCACGGGTACGGTGCGCTCCAGCGGCGACGGCAAGCTCGAGGTGCACGCCGATCAGGTGGCCTCGATCGACGAGCCGGCGGACCCGTATGAGTACTGACAGCCGCCGCGCCGCGGGTGCCGGTTCGTCGCGGCGTGCCCGTTCGCGCAAGCGCCGCGGCCGCGGCTTCGCGATGGCCTTCGCCGTGGTGCTCGTCGGCCTCGTCGTGATCGGCGGTCTCGGCGGTGTCGTGGCGGTCGCCCAGGGCCCGCGCGTGACCGACGTGCAGGTCGACCCCGCGGCCGCGGTGGCGGCATCGGGGTCGCGCGTGATCCTCACCACGACGCAGTCGCTCGAGACGGTCGACCCCTCGCAGGTCGTGGTCGAGCCCGCCGCTCCCTTCACCGTCGACACCGCCGGCCGCAGCGTGGGCGTGCGCTTCACCCTGCCGCTGCGCGACGACACCGACTACCGCATCACCGTCAACGGCGTGAAGGGCCTCGGCGCGGGACCCTCGTCGACCCTCACCGAGAGCTTCCGCACGCCGCCGCTGCAGGCCTTCCTCATGCAGCGCGGCACGCCCGAGGGCGACACGATCTTCCGCACCGACCTGAAGGGCGAGGCCGGGCTCCCCGTCTTCGTGCACCCGCACATCGAGGACTTCCGCGCCACCGCCAATCACCTGGTCATCTCGGTGCGCGACGGCGAGACCGCCCGCGTCATCGTGACCGACCTCGACGGCAAGAACCAGCGCGACATCGCCCTGCCGGGACCGGGATTCGTCTCGAACCTGCAGTCGGCCGACCGCGGAGAGCGGATCGGATTCACGTTCTCGGATGCCGACCTCAGTGCCGCCGGAGGACGCGAGAGCCGTCTGTTCACGGCGTCGGCCGCCGACGATGCTCCGCCCACCGAGGTGGGGCTGAACGGCGGCGACGTGCGCATCGCCGACTACCGCTTCGTGCCCGACACCGACAGCATGCTCGTGCTCACCTTCGACTCGCGTCTGCTGCTCACCGACGCCCAGGGCGGCAATGCGGCTCCGCTCGGCAGCGCCGTGTCGATCGACGGCATCGCCCGCGGGTCGTCGGTGGCGGTAGTGGAACGTCTCGAGGGCATCCGCGAGATCAACCTCACCGACGGGTCCGAGCAGGGGCTCGTCGAGCCCGTCGATCCGCCGGGGCTCGCGGGTCGCGCGACGCCGGTGCCGGGGACCGACGCGGGCACCATCCGCTCGTTCGCCGACATCAGCTCCGACGGGGTCTCGCGCTCGACGATCGTGGCCCACGTGGCCACCGACGGCACCGTCGACCCGCTGGTCGAGGTGCCCGGCGCCGACACCGTGCTGCAGACGTGCGTCTCGCCCAGCGGTCGCTACGCCGCCGTGCTCGTGGCACCGCGCGCGGTCGACAACCCCTACGACCGGTATCAGCTGCCGCTTCCCGAGCGCCTGCTCACGCACCTCGTCGAAATCGACACGGGGCAGGAGGTCGTCGCCCTGCAGGGCTTCGACCTGTCGTGGTGCCAGGTGCCGCCGCAGTGACCCCGGCCGCGACCCGACCCGCGTCGCGCGACGAGCTGTCGGCCCTGCCCGTCGAGGTCGCCCCGCTGCTGCTCGGCGCGCTGCTCGAGACGGTGGTCGCGGGCGAGCGGGTGGTCGTGCGTCTGACCGAGGTCGAGGCCTACCACGGGCTCGGCACCGGCGACCGGCCCGACCCGGGCTCGCACGCCCGCATGGGCCCGACGGCGCGCAACGCCACGATGTGGGGCGAGCC
Source organism: Microbacterium sp. JC 701 (assembly GCF_021026215.1). Lineage (NCBI taxonomy): Bacteria > Bacillati > Actinomycetota > Actinomycetes > Micrococcales > Microbacteriaceae > Microbacterium > Microbacterium sp. JC 701. The sequence goes on along the minus strand of NZ_JAJNCV010000001.1, from coordinate 142,771 downwards.
CGGCCACCTCTACGTGTACCTGAGCCACGGCATCCACTCGTGCGTCAATGTCGTGTGCGGACCCGAGGGGGTCGCCGGCGGTGTGCTCCTGCGCGGCGCCGAGGTGACCGAGGGCGAGGCGGTGGCCGAGCGTCGACGACTCGAACGCCGCGGTGCGGTGCGCAGCGCGCGCGACCTCGCCCGCGGACCCGGCCGGCTCGGCGACGCGGTGGGCCTGCGGCATCCGGTGCACGACGGGATCGACGCGGTGACCGGTGCGGAGCACGCGGGAGCGCGATCGCGCCTGCTGCTTCCGGTCGAGCCGATCGCCCGCGTGGCGACGGGCCCGCGGGTCGGTGTGGCGGGCATCGCGGGGACGGCGGCGTTCCCGTGGCGCTTCTGGATCGAGGGGGATGCCACGGTCTCGGCGTTCCGCTGGGGCCGGGGCGCCGCGGAGGCGGGTGGGGGGTGAGGGGGCTGAGGGTGTCGAAGCCCCCGGTCCCTTCGACAGGCTCAGGGACCTCGCGTTCGCTCAGGGACCTCGCGTTCGCTCAGGGACCTCGCGTTCGCTCAGCGACCTCGCGTTCGCTCAGCGACCTCGGCGGGTGGGGTGAGGTGGCTGAGCTTGTCGAAGCCCCCGGTCCCTCGACAGGCTCAGGGCGGGCACACCGCCCGTGCTAGACTGACCCCTTGTCTGCGCGCACTCCAGCACGCAGTTCGCATCCCTCTTCCCGATCCCGGCCTTCCGCCGTGCTCGGACGGGGTGCAGACAAGGGATCTTGGGTGGCACCGTCCGGTGTCACGGTACAGAAGGAGACATCACCATGGCAGCAGTGTGCCAGGTGACTGGAGCGGTTCCCGGCTTCGGTCACAACATCTCGCACTCGCACCGCCGGACGAAGCGCCGCTTCGACCCGAACGTGCAGAAGAAGACCTACTTCGTTCCGTCGCTGGGTCGCAACATCAAGCTCAACGTTTCGGCGAAGGGCATCAAGGTCATCGACGCTCGCGGCATCGAGTCCGTCGTCCGTGACCTGCAGGCGAAGGGCGTGAAGCTGTAATGGCGAAGAAGGCTCAGGACGTTCGTCCGATCATCAAGCTGCGTTCGACCGCGGGCACGGGGTACACCTACGTGACGCGCAAGAACCGCCGCAACAACCCCGACCGCATCGTGCTCAAGAAGTACGACCCCGTGGTCCGCAAGCACGTCGACTTCCGAGAGGAGCGCTAAGCACATGGCTAAGAAGAGCAAGATCGCGCGCAACGAGCAGCGCAAGGTCGTCGTCGAGCGCTACGCCGCGAAGCGCGCCGAGCTGAAGAAGACCCTGGTCGACCCCAACGCGACCGACGAGGCCCGCGAGGCCGCCCGCGTGGGTCTGCAGAAGCTCCCCCGCAACGCGTCGCCCGCGCGCGTGCGCAGTCGCGACGTCATCGACGGCCGCCCCCGTGGCGTCCTCACGAAGTTCGGCGTCTCGCGCGTCCGCTTCCGTGACATGGCCCACCGTGGCGAGCTGCCCGGTGTGACCAAGTCGTCCTGGTAAGCACCAGACACCTGTCCGAAGGGCGGGGGTTCCCGAAAGGGGCCTCCGCCCTTCGGCGTTCTCAGGCGCGGACGCCCGAGAGCTGCTCGATCGCCTCGGTGCGTCCGCTCACGCCGAGCTTGAGGTAGATCGAGCGCACCTGGCTCTTCACGGTGTTCACCGACACCCCTCTGGCGTGCGCGATCTCGGCGAGGCTCAGCGAGGAGTGCAACTGCGAGACCAGGTCGCGCTCGGTGGGGGTCAGGCGCAGAGGCGGATCGAGGGGGCGGTCGGTGCCGTCGTCGCCGGGGGCCGCCACGAGTGCGATGGTGCGCGTGAGCTCCGGCAGCATCGCGGCGAGGTCGGGCCGCGCCCCCGCCACGGCCTCGACCAACTCCATCGTCTCGTCGCGCGGGAGCATCGAGAACGTCGTCGCCCAGGTGCCCGTCTGCGCCATGATCAGCAGCGCCGCCTCGACGCTCTGGCGCGCGCGACGGTCGTCGCCGAGACGGTTCCACGCGAGGGCCCGACCCAGCAGCACGGGCATGAGGGTGCGCAGGCAGTGATCGGTCTCGGATGCCACGCAGGCGTCGGTCTCGCGCAGCAGATCGCGCTCGCGACCCAGTTGCAGCAGGGCCGCGGAGCGCTGCATCGAGAAGCAGACGCCGTGGCCCTGCGGGTTGCGGTACGGCTCGAGGATGGCGAGGGCCTGCAGGGGGTCGCCCTGGGCGACGTAGATATCCGACAGGATGCTGACGACGAACGACCGCACCATGCGGTGGCTCTCGTGGCTGCCGCTCGAGTGCAGCAGCTGCCGCGCTCCGGCGCGTGCGCCGCCGAAGTCGCGACGAAGCAGCTGCACCATGATCTCGGCCGCCCGTGCGGTGTAGACCGCGTACGGGTTGTCGGCGAAGGCCTCGTCGAGCACCCGCGGGATGCGCGCGAGCCGCTCGATGTCGAGGCTCGCGGCCGAGGTGAGGATCTCGGCCAGCAGCAGAATGTACGCCTGCTCCTGACGCGGCCAGCCGTGCTCGGCGAAGAGCCGATCGGCGGCCTGTCGAGACGACTCCGCCGCCTCGAACTCGCCGTTGATGGCGTGCCCGAGCGACATCACCGTCAGCGCCCGGTAGCGCAGCGCCGGAGCGTCGGCGAACAGCAGCGCCTCGGCGCCGAAGCGCGTCGCGACCTGGGGCCAGCCGAGCGCCGCGCAGTATTCGCCGACGCTGGTGTACAGCAGGGCGCGGGCTCCCGATGACAGGGCGGCGGGGCGCAGCAGGCGCACGTCGTCGAAGTACCGGCGCACCACCGTGGTCCCCTCGGCGAGGGCGTCGCGGCGCGCGTGAGCCGACAGGAGGGCGGCGACGGTCAGGGCGCGCTCGTCGGTCCAGACCGGCGGGGGCTCGGGGAAGTCCGCCTCGGCGAGCAGGGCGAGGTGCCGCGACAGGGGGACGCCGTGGCCCGGCGCCAGGCGCTGGGCGGTCGACAGTGCCGCGGCGCGGAACGCCGCGCGCGCGTCGACGGAAGACGGGGTTCCGGGCATGACGACTCCAAAGGATCAGCCCCCGCGGGGTCGGGTCGCTACGCGGTCGTCTCCTCGCGGATGAGATGCCCGAAATCATATGTCGCATGCTCTCGGTCGGCTTCGGCCCCATCCCCCGCGGCGCGCTCCGACCTCGACAGGACACCCGTCGGATCGCCCGCGGGCGCCTGGGCTTTCACCTCTCGCGAGTGGCGGGATGGGGAAAGGCCGTCGCGCACGGGCCTCTCGCGCCCCGTCAGCCCCTCCCTCACCGCGACACGCCGTTGAGAATGGCGTGAAATCCGTCAAGTTCCGCGTAATTCCGCGGTTCGGTTGATACTGTCGAGGCGGTCTCCCGACCAACGGGGAGGTTTTCCTCCCCGTCCGCGTAACGAGAGGCGACCCGCGTGGTCGTCTGGAGGACAAACCACATGGCCGACAAGTCCATCACCAAGACCGAGCTCGTCGCGAGCATCGCCAGCGCGACCGGGCAGAGCCAGTCCGCCGTGTCGGGCGTGCTCGACTCCCTCTTCTCCACCGTCTCCGAGGCGGTCGCCAAGGGCAGCAAGGTCTCGATCCCCGGTTGGATCGCCTTCGAGCAGGTCGCGACCTCGGCGCGCACCGGCCGCAACCCGCAGACGGGTGAGGAGATCTCCATCCCCGCCGGCAAGCGCGTCAAGGTGACCGCTGGCTCCAAGCTCAAGGCCGCCGTCAAGTAATTCGACCGCGAGTCGTCGAGGGGGGATGCCACACGGCATCCCCCCTTCGTCGTCCCCGGGCGACGTAGGCTGGACAGGTGAATCCCCGGCTTCTCCGTGTCGCGGGACCCGTCATCCTGATCGCGGTCTCGCTCATCGCCGTCGTCGCGGGACTCGCCTACGGCGGTGGAGCCGCCGCACCCCAACTCGCCGACCCGGGTCCGGTGGTGCGCTGGGGGCTCCCCATTGCCACCGTCGTGGTCAATCTGTCGGCCGCGACACTCGTCGGCTCGCTCGTGCTGGCGCTCTTCGCCCTGCCTGCGGGGGAGCGACCGTTCGAGATCGCCCTCGACACGGCATCCATCGGAGCCGCCGTCTTCACCGTCGCCGCGGCCGCAACGGGCTACATGACGTTCCTCAACGTCCTCAACGCCAAGCCCACCCTCGACGCCGTCTTCGGGCAGCAGCTCGGTCGCTTCCTGGTCGAGAGTCCGCTCGGGCAGGCGTGGCTGCTCACCACGATCGCCGGCGCGGTGCTGACCGTGCTGACCTTCGCCGTGCGGTCGTGGGTTCCGACCCTGCTGGTCGCGATCCTCTCTCTCGCCGCGCTGGTGCCGATGGGCACGCAGGGCCACGCGGGCGATGAGGCCAGCCACGACGCCGCCGTCATCTCGCTCGTGCTGCACCTGATGGCCGCGGCCGTCTGGCTCGGTGGCCTGGTGCTGCTCGTGATCGTTCGCCCCGCGATGTCGCGCACGCAGCTGCAGACGACGATGCTGCGCTACTCCTCGCTCGCGCTGGTCGCCTTCGTCGTGGTCGCCGTGTCGGGCACCGTGCGCGCCTCGATCGGGCTGCTGGGGCTGCAGAATCTCTGGTCGGCGTACGGCGTGCTCGTGCTGGTGAAGGTCTTCGCCCTCGTCGCGATGGGCGTGCTGGGCGCCTGGTACCGCCGCCGCCTGATCTCGCGCATGGCGGATGAGAACGGCTCGCGCCGCTTCTGGGGCGTCGTCTCGCTCGAGTTGGTGTTCATGGGCATCGCCAGCGGTGTGGCCGCCGCTCTCGCCCGCACGCCCCCGCCGGTCGAGGCGCCGCTGGTCGGGCAGACGCCCGCCGAGGTGCTCACCGGCGCCCCGCTGCCGCCCGAGCTGACCCTCGAGCGCTGGTTCACGGCGTGGAACGTCGATCTGCTGTGGACATTCGTCGTGGCGTTCGCGCTGTTCTTCTACCTCGCCGGCGTTTGGCGTCTGCTGCGCCGCGGCGACCGCTGGCCCATCCACCGCACGGTGCTGTGGTGCCTGGGCATGCTCTCGGTGTTCTGGGTGACCTCGGGTCCGATCAACGTGTACCAGGACTACCTGTTCAGCATGCACATGATCGGGCACATGCTGCTGTCGATGGCGATCCCGCTCATGCTCGTGGCGGGTGCCCCGGTGTCGCTCGCGGCGCGGGCGATCCGCAAGCGCGACGACGGATCCCGCGGCGGTCGCGAGTGGATCCTCTGGGCCGTGCACAACCCGGTCGCCAAGGTGCTGACCAACCCCTACGTCGCCGCAGGCCTGTTCATCGGCTCGCTGTGGGGCTTCTACTACACCGACCTCTTCCGCTGGTCGCTGTACGACCACGTCGGCCACATCTGGATGGTCGCGCACTTCCTCATCACGGGATACCTGTTCGTGCTGAGCCTGATCGGCATCGACCCGGTGCCGTACCGCCTGCCGTACCCGATGCGCCTGCTCGTGCTCATCGCGATCATGGCGATGCACGCCTTCTTCGGCATCGCGATCATGATGAACTCCGGCCTCATGGTCGCGGAGTGGTTCGGCGCGATGGGCCGCACATGGGGCGCCACACCGCTGGAGGATCAATACGTCGGCGGTGGAGTCGCGTGGTCGGTCGGCGAGATCCCCACGCTCGTCCTCGCGATCACCGTCGCGATCCAGTGGAGCCGCAGCGACGAGCGCCACCAGAAGCGCCGTGACCGCCACGTCGACCGCGTGGGCGACGTCGAGCTCGACCAGTACAACGAGGAGCTCGCGCGGCTGGCCGCCCGCGACGCCCGCGTCGCCGCCCGCGGCGGCAGCTGAGCGGGGTCAGTCCGACCCGGTTCCGCCTCCGACGAGGATCGACGCCGACCCGTCGGGCAGCACGCTGATCTGCCCGTCGACGCGGAAGGCGATGTCTTCGCTGACCGTGCGCACCGAGCCGTCGAAGATCGAGCGCACGTCGACGTCGATGTGCGCCACTGCCTTGGCCGAGGGGATGCGCCAGCCCGCGCCGTCGGGCACGACCGTCACGACGGGCTGCTGCACGATCGACCAGGTGGGTGCGTCGTCGATGCGGTTGCGCACCGTGTAACCGAACGGGCAGCCGGTGGGCTGCAGCACCTGCTGCTGCGTGCAGGCCGAGAGGAAGTCTTCGACCCGCTGCTGCACCACGTCGATGAACTGTTCGGTGGGCTGCGCCTGCACCGACACCGGGATGCCGGCCAGCGGCGCGTCGGCGAGCACGGCGACACCCGGGGTCGACGAGATCGCGGTGTCGACGGCGACCGAGTACAGCCCCGGCGAGAAGACGAGCAGGGGGAGGGATGCCGAGGGGTCGGCGTCGGCACCGTCGATCGACACCTGCCGCTTGTCGACCTCGAAGCCGTTCACCGAGAAGCGCATCGACCCCTGCACCGACAGGTTCATGACCGACAGGGGGCTGCGGGCGAAGCGCCACCGCGGCAGGAGGCTCGATCCGGTGTCGTGGGCGACGGTGAAGGTGGTCGTACCGGTGTAGCCGCCGGCGGAGTACGACACCGTCACGAGCGTGTCGTCTCCGTCGACTTCTTCGCCGGTGATCTCGGCATCCGTCAACGTCGTCAGCACGTCGGGGCGCAGCAGCGCCTCGGATGACGTGGCCGGAAGCCCCGCCGCCTCGAGCTCGGCGGAATCGACCACGACGCCGGGTACGGCCAGCGCCTCGGGGGTGCGGTGCTCCTGCAGCAGTTCGAGGTAGTGCAGCACGAACGCCCGGGGGCTGTAGAAGTCGCGGTACAGGGACGCTGCTCCCGCCCCGAGGGCGGCGACCAACAGCACGCCGATGAGGACCATCGCGGGGATCTCGAGCCGATGGCGCACGCGCGCACCCCGAACGCCCTCGGGCGTCGCGGGGCCCCCGCCTGCGTTGTCCACGGTCCCAGTGTAGAAAGCCCTCCTGCGAAGGTGCCCCGCGCGTCAGTCCATGACGAGGGACTGCACCACCGCGACCGCGGCGAGCTGCCCGCCCGCAATGGCCGCGGCGAGCGAGAACAGGGGACCGGGCAGGTGATCGGGGTGCGCGATGTCGCCCACGGCGTACACGCCCTCGACGCTGGTGCGTCCGAACGGATCGGTACGGGCCGCCCCCGACTCTTGTCGCTCGACCCCCAGGGCATCGAGCAGGTCGCTGCGCGAGCGCCATACGGGGGCCACGAAGGCGCCGGCGACCTCGAGGGCACGGTCGGTCAGGTGCAGCACGAGACCGTCGTCGGAGCCCTCGACCTCGCGCACCTCGGCGGGATCGATGACGTGCACCGCGGATGCCACGGGCTCGAGCATGCGCGCCAGCATGCCCGCGTGGGCCGTCGCGTTGATCACCGCGACCGGGCGCCCGGCGAACTCGTGGCCGTGGCAGAAGGGGCAGTTGGCGACGGTATCTCCCCAGTGCTCCGCGAGACCGGGGATCGGCGGGAGCTCGTCGGTCACCCCCGTGGCGAGGATCACCGCGTGCGTACGGAGACGCTCGTCGCCGACGGTGACCGTGAGGGAGCCCTCGTCGCGCGCGACGGCGGCGGCCGCGGCATCCCGGATCTCGACCGTGTCGTACGCGGCGATCTCGGCGCGGGCGATGCGCCGGAGCTCGGCAGGGTCGCGTCCGTCGTTGGTGAGGAGGTTGTGCGCGTGGCGCACGGTGGAGTTGCGGTACGTGCCCGCGTCGAGCAGCAGGGTGCGCCGGTGCATGCGGCCGAGGGTGAGAGCCGCCTGCAGCCCGGCGGGGCCGCCGCCGATGATGATCGCGTCGTACATGAGGAGTCCTTCCGCTTGCGTTCGCCTCCATCGTGTGACTTCATGTCGACATGAAGTCAAGCGCGGCGGTCGAGTCCATCGGAGAGACGGCGGCGAGGTTCGGCCTCGAGACGCACGTGCTGCGGCACTGGGAGGACGAAGGGCTGCTCCGTCCCGTCCGCGACGCGGCCGGCCGGCGGCGCTACGGCGACGACGACAGCGTGCGCGTGGCGGTGATCTTGCGCAACAAGGCGGCGGGCATGTCGCTCGAGCAGATCCGCGTGCTGCTCGACGAGGGGGCGCACGACCGGCACCGCGTGCTCGAGGAGCACGTGGCCGAGCTCGACCGCCGCGCCGCCGACATCGCACAGGCCCGCGCGATGACCGAACACGCGCTGCGCTGCCGCGCGCACGACATCACCGCGTGCCCGCGCTTCCGCAGCCACGTCGCCGACGTGCTGTCGGGCGAGGCCCGGTGGTTGTTGGCCACGACCGAGCCGATGGGCGGGCCCATCCCCAGCCCGCCGACCGAGGCGACGCGCGCGAACTAGCATGAACCGGTGACCACGCCGCCCCTCTCCGCCGAGCAGCAGGCGCTGTTCCGGCTGATCGAGGACACGCGCGAGCACGTCTTCGTCACGGGCCGCGCGGGCACGGGCAAGTCGACGCTGCTGCAGCACCTGGCGTGGAACACCAAGAAGCAGATCGCCGTGTGCGCGCCCACCGGCGTCGCCGCCCTCAACGTCGAGGGCCAGACGATCCACTCGCTGTTCCGCCTGCCGATCGGGCTCATCGCCAACGGCGACATCGACCAGAACGACGCGACCCGCAAGCTCCTCAACGCCATCGACACCCTCGTGATCGACGAGATCTCGATGGTCAACGCCGACCTCATGGACGCTATCGACCGCTCGCTGCGGCAGGCGCGAGGGCGCCGTGCCGAGCCGTTCGGCGGCACGCAGATCGTCATGTTCGGCGACCCGTACCAGCTCGCCCCGGTCCCGCCGCGGGGCGACGAGATGCGCTACATCCAGGACCACTACCGCTCGTTCTGGTTCTTCGACGCCAAGGTGTGGTCGGGGGAGTCGGCCAGCGACGGCCTCATCGACATCGGCCGGCACGGCGCAGACCTGCACGTCAACGAGCTCGTCGAGATCCACCGGCAGTCCGACCCGGGGTTCAAGCAGCTGCTCAACGCCGTGCGGTACGGGCGGGTGACGGCCGAGATGGCCGGCATCCTGAACACCGCCGGAGCCCGCACCCCTCCGCATCCGGCCGACGGCGAGCACCCGATCATCACGCTCGCGACCCGCAACGACCGGGTCAACACCATCAACCGCAAGCACCTCGACGAGCTCATCGGCCGCACGCAGACCGCCAACGCCGAGATCTCGGGCGACTTCGGCCGGGGCGAGGCCAACTACCCGGCCGAGATGGAGCTGACGCTCAAGGTCGGCGCGCAGGTGATGTTCCTGCGCAACGACGCGGCGCAGTTCGGCGAGGCGCCGCGCTGGGTGAACGGCACGATCGGCACGGTCACGCGCATCGCGGGCGACAGCGTGCGGGTCGAGGTCGACGGCATCGAGCACGACGTCGAACCGGCCGTGTGGGAGAGGTACCGGTACGCCTACGACCCCGGAACGAAGAACCTCTCGCGTGAGATCGTCGCCGAGTTCACCCAGTTCCCGCTGCGCCTGGCCTGGGCCGTGACCATCCACAAGTCGCAGGGCAAGACCTACGACCGCGCCGTCGTCGATCTCGGTGCGGGGGCCTTCGCGCCCGGGCAGACCTACGTCGCGCTCAGCCGGCTGACCTCGCTCGAGGGGCTCTACCTCACGCGCCCGCTGCGCCCGAGCGACATCCGCGTCGACGAAGACGTGCGCCGCTTCATGAAGCAGGCGTGGCTGGCGCGGCAGGACGCCGCGAAGGCGTGAGCCTCAGGCGACGCGCGAGCGCTTCGCGCGCGTGAGGTCGGCGAACAGCTCGGTCGTGAAGCGGTACGCGACCAGCACCTCGGCGATCACGCGCTCCTTCTCGTCGTCGTCCCAGGGTGCCGCGTCGAGCTGCTCCCGGTAGACGCTCTTGAAGGCCTTGGGATCGGCGATGTCGCCGAAGAGCAGGAAGCCGATGCCGTTGGTCTCGAACCCGAACCGCCGCTGCATGAGACGCCCGATCGACGGCCCGCCCGAGAGGTCGCCGACGAAGCGCGTGTAGTGGTGCGCGACGAAGCCGCCCGGCCAGGTCGCCGCGACGCGACGGATGCGCGAGACGTAGGCCTGCGTGGTCGGCAAGGGGGCGATGCGGTCGCGCCAGTCGGGGCCGAGGAGGAAGGCCAGGTCGGCCTCGAGCGCGGGCAGTCGCGAGTGGGTCCCGGTGAGGAACACGGATGCCACAGGGTCGGTCCGCAGGTGAATCGCGGCCTCTTCGAGCGCGGCGTAGATGAACCAGTGCTGCGCGATCAGCGCGATGTAGTCGTCGCGCGTTCCCGACCCGGTGAGCAGCTCGGTCACGAATCCGTCGCACTCGCGGGTGGAGTGCGCGCCGCTGGAGCGCTCGCGCAGGGCGGCGGAGAACGGGGCGACGGCGTTCATGCGGCCATCATACGCACAGGGTTAGGTTCGCCTAACCCTGATTTCGCCGGGAGTCGCCCCGGTCACGGCCCGTTCGTGATGCAGACGTGACGGCCCAGGAGCGCAAGGGCCCGATTCGCCCAGGTGCCGTGTGTTTGAATCGAGGGAGTACGCGCTTCGTCGTGCGCGGAAGTCCTGGGGGTACACATGCGGGGATGGCGTCGTCCTGCGGCCATCGCGATCGTGGGCGCGAGCGCGCTCGCCGCCCTGCTCAGCGGCTGCACCGCGCAGGGATCCGTGTCGATCGACGTTCCCGCCCAGGTCGAGGCCGCGCTGCCCGACGCGACGGTCTCCGAACTGCAAGACGCGGTGAACGCCGCGATGACCGCGACCGGCTCCACCGGCGCGATCGTCGGCGTGTGGGCGCCGTGGAGCGGCACCTGGGTCGCCGGTCTGGGCACGCAGGGGCCGGGCGGTGCCGCGGTGACCTCCGACATGGAGTTCCGCGCCACCGACGTCACACGCGCGATGACCTGCGACGTGCTCTACCGCCTCGCCGCCGACGGCACGCTGAACATGAGCGACCCGGTCACCACGTGGGTGAGCGGCGTTCCGGGCTACGAAGACATCACCCTGCGTCAGCTGTGCGACAGCACGTCGGGCCTGAACGCCTACACGCCGGTGCTGCAGGGCCTGCTCGCGAACAACCCCGATCGCGTGTGGAACCCCCGCGAGCTGATGGCCTACGGCATCGCCGGGCCGCGCCTGAACGAGCCCGGCGCCACGTTCGCCGACGTCGACACCAACTACGTCCTCGCCGGCCTCGCCGTCGAGCGCGCGACGGGTCAGTCGCTGACGGAGGCCATCGCCGAGCGCGTCACCGGACCGCTGGGGCTGAGCGCCACCGGTCTGCCCGCGCCCGCACCTGCCGCACCGGGGACGAACGCGCTCGAGGGCTACTGGTCGCAGCGCAACGCCGAGGGCGCATTCACCTGCACCGACCCGGCCGATTACACGGTGCTGTCGTCGAGCTTCGGCGGAGCCAACTCGGGCGCGGTGACCGACATCACCGATCTCGGGCGCTACGCCCAGGCGCTCGCCGCAGGGTCGCTCCTGCCGGCCGGTGACGACCGCTTCGCCACCCCCTACGCCGTCACCCCCGACAGCCCCACCTGGTTCACCGCCGCCGGCGGCGCCTACCAGGCCGGCTCGCTGATCGGACAGTACGGCGCGACCCCGGGCTACATCGTCGGAGCCTTCGCCGACCCGAAGACCGGAATGTCGGTCGCGGTCGTGCTGAACAACTCCGGCGGTGGCAAGAACTTCGGTGCCTGGCTCGCGTGGGAGCTCGCGGCGATCGCCTCGAAGGCCCCGGCGGCCCAGGGGCAGACCGCCCCCGAGGCGGGCCTGCCGTGGACCGCGCAGCAGATGCGCGACAACATCGCCGGCAACGCCATCTGCGCCCCTCCCGCCGGATGACCTCGACATGACCGCACGCGGCGGCCAGGGGTCGGCCGCGGCGCTGGTGTTCGCGGGCCTCGCCTGCCAAGAGGTCGGCGCCTCCTTCGCCGTCATGCTGTTCCCCGACACGGGGCCGCTCGGCATCGTCATGCTGCGCCTGGTGTTCTCGGCGCTCCTGCTGCTGCTCATCGCCCGGCCGCGGTGGCGCGGGCACACGGGATTCGCCTGGCGCTCGGTCGTCGGCTTCGGCGTCGTGCTCGCCGCCATGAACGGTCTCTTCTACCTCGCGCTCGAACGCCTGCCGCTCGGAGTCACCGTCACGATCGAGGTGCTCGGTCCGCTGACCCTGTCGATCCTCACGGCCACCGGCGCCGCGCGCTGGCTGTGGGCGGGGCTCGCGCTGGCGGGCGTGGTCGCCCTCGGCGCCGGAGGGTGGGACCGGCTCGACGCGCTCGGAGTGGTGTTCGCCCTCGGGGCCGCCGTCAGCTGGGCGCTGTACATCCTCGCCTCGGCCCGCGTGGGCCGGCAGTTCCCCCGCCTCGACGGCCTGGCCATCGCGATGACGGTCGGTGCGCTGATCGCGCTCCCGTTCGGCATCGTCCAGGCCGGCGCATCCCTGCTGCGCGTCGACATCCTCGCCCTCGGCGCGGCCGTCGCGCTGCTGTCGTCGACCATCCCCTACGCCCTCGAGCTCATCGCGCTGCGCCGGCTCGCGGCATCCGCCTTCGCGATCCTCATGAGCCTCGGCCCCGCCACGGCCTCGGTCGCCGGCTTCCTGCTGCTCGGCCAGCACCTGTCGTGGCTCGAGATCGTCGGGATCGCCCTCGTCATCGTCGCCAGCATCGGCGCGGTGCTCGCCGCCGCGCGCCGCAGCGCCGGGGCACGGCATCCGGGACCCGATGCCGATGAGCCGCTGAGCGAGCCCGTCGGCTGAGCGGATGCCACGCCCCGGGCGACCCGCGCAAGGGGGCGTTCGCGTCGAGGCCGGCTGGCGAGGATGACGCCATGAGCGACGACGACGACCAGACGAAGAAGGACTTCGACGAGGCGGTCAACATGACCGCGAGCGAGCTGAAGAGATGGCTCGACACCGACGAATCGAAATCCGTCGGGCAGAAGAAGAACGGCGGGGAGTCGACCGGGCACGAGAGCGGGCGGCACATCGTGCGCATCCTCGAGAAGAAGAAGGCCGACCTCACCGACGACGACTACGCGCACATGCGCAAGGTCGTCGGCTACGTCAAACGGCACAGCGCGCAGAAGCCCGACGGCGACATCACCGACACCGACTGGCGGTACTCGCTCATGAACTGGGGCAGCGACCCGAAGAAGTGAGCGCGGCGCAGGCCGTAGGGAGATCGTGAGGACCGGCGCCACGGGGGCCGTGCGCATAGGCATCCGGGGTACAACGGACTCATGCCCATCATCGACAGCGCCGTCTACGTCGACGGTCACCGCATCGAGAACCCGGCGAGCCTCGACCAGACCTTCGAATACATGGAGGCGCACGGGGGCATGGCCTGGATCGGGCTGCTGCGTCCCTCGCCCGAAGAGCTCGAGCGCGTCGCGGCCGAATTTTCGCTGCACCCGCTCGCCGTCGAGGACGCGCTCGCCGGGCACCAGCGCGCCAAGCTCGAGCGCTACGGCGGCAACCTCTTCGCGGTGCTGCGGCCCGCGCGCTACCTCGACGAGACCGAGACGATCGACTTCGGCGAGCTGCACGTATTCATCGGCTCCGACTACGTCGTGACGGTGCGTCACGCCGAGGTCCCCGACCTCTCGCAGGTGCGCAAGCGGCTCGAGCACAACCCCGACCTGCTCAAACGCGGTCCCGAAGCGGTGCTGTACGCGATCCTCGACGAGGTCGTCGACCAGTACGACCCCGTGGCGCGCGGTCTGCAGAATGACGTCGACGAGATCGAAGACGGCCTGTTCAGCTCGGGCGGCGCCGACCTCACGCAGCGCATCTACCAGCTCGCCCGCGAGGTCATCCACTTCCAGCGGGCCACCGAGCCGCTGCGCGACATGCTCGAGGCGCTCCTGCGCGGCTCCGACAAGTACGGCGTCGACATCGAGCTGCAGCGCTCGCTGCGCGACGTGCTCGACCACGTGCTGCGTCAGTGCGAGAAGCTCACGGCGTTGCGCGCGATCCTCGACAACGCGCTCACCGTCAACGCCACGCTCGTCACGCAGCGCCAGACCGACACCGCCCTCGAGCAGAACGAACAGGTCAAGAAGATCTCGGGGTGGGCGGCGATCCTGTTCGGTCCGTCGCTGGTGGGCGGGATCTACGGCATGAACTTCAAGAACATGCCCGAGCTCGACTGGACCTTCGGCTACCCGATGGCGCTCGCCCTGATGGCGGCGACCTCGTTCGGGCTCTGGCTCACGTTCAAGCGCAAGCACTGGCTCTGATCGCCCGACCCGCGCTTGTCGGATAGCCCGTTGCGCGAATCGAGTGGTTCGATGGGTGGCATGAACGACACCCCCTCGCGCCCCGGCGACCCCGTCGAGCCGACGACCACCTCGACCGTGCAGCTCGAGGACAGCGGCTACCACAAGCGCCTGACGTCGCGACAGGTGCAGATGATCGCCATCGGCGGTGCCATCGGAACGGGCCTGTTCCTCGGCGCCGGCGGCCGCCTCGCGCAGGCCGGCCCCGCGATCGTCCTCTCGTACGCGGTCTGCGGACTGTTCGCGTTCTTCATCCTCCGCGCGCTCGGCGAGCTGGTGCTGCACCGCCCGACGTCGGGCTCGTTCGTCTCGTACGCGCGCGAGTTCTTCGGCGAGAAGGCAGCGTTCGTGTCGGGCTGGTTCTACTGGATCAACTGGGCGACCACGACGATGGTCGACATCACCGCCGCGGCGCTCTACATGAACTTCTTCGGCAAGTACGTGCCCTGGATCGGGGCCGTTCCGCAGTGGGTGTGGGCCCTCGCCGCCCTCGTCACCGTGCTGGCCGTCAACCTCGTGTCGGTCAAGGTGTTCGGCGAGCTGGAGTTCTGGTTCGCGCTCATCAAGGTCGCCGCCCTCGTGGCGTTCCTGCTCGTGGGCATCTACTTCGTCGTATTCGGCACCCCCACGGGCGCCCCCACCGGGTTCTCGCTGATCGCCGACAACGGCGGGTTCTTCCCCAACGGCATCCTGCCCGCGATCATCCTCATGCAGGGCGTGGTGTTCGCGTACGCCTCGATCGAGCTGGTCGGCACCGCCGCCGGCGAGACCAAGAACCCCGAGAAGGTCATGCCCCGCGCGATCAACTCGGTGATCTTCCGCGTCGCGATCTTCTACGTCGGCTCGGTGCTGCTGCTGGCCCTGCTGCTGCCGTACACCGCGTACACGAAGGACGAGAGCCCGTTCGTGACGTTCTTCGGCTCGATCGGGGTGCCGGGCGTCGACGTGATCATGAACCTCGTCGTGCTGACGGCCGCGCTGTCGTCGCTGAACGCGGGGCTGTACTCCACCGGCCGCATCCTGCGCTCGATGGCGGTCGCGGGCTCGGCCCCCAAGTTCGCCGCGCGCATGAACAAGGCGGGCGTGCCCTACGGCGGCATCGCGATCACGGCGTTCGTCGCCCTGTTCGGCGTGGTGATCAACTTCGTGGCACCGAGCGACGCGTTCGAGACGGTGCTGAACGTCGCCGCCGTGGGCATCCTGGTCACCTGGGCGACCATCATGCTCTGCCAGATGAAGTTCAAGCGCCTCACCGACCGCGGCGAGCTGGTGCGCCCGGCCTTCCGGCTGTTCTGGGCGCCGTACACGGGATACGCGACCCTGCTGTTCCTCGCGGTCGTGCTCGTGCTGGTGTTCGTCGACTCCCCGCCGACCCTGCTGGTCGCGGTGCTCGCGAGCATCGCCATCACGATCGGCTGGTTCGCCTGCCGCAAGCGCATCGCGGCGCTCGCCGCCGAGCGCGAGGGCTTCACGGGCACGGTGCCGGTGGTGCCGAGCCCCTTCCCGACGGCGCGCGACACAAAGGACTGAGCCCGCGGGTTCTCGGTGCGGCGCTCGGACTTCGGCTCGGGCGCCGCACTCACGTGGGTGAGGCGTGTGTTGAGTGTCCAGAACGCGCCGCCGGGGCTCGAGCTCTGCGGCGTTTCTTGGACCCTCAACAGGGGGTGGTGGGGCGCCCGGGGCGGCGCGCGGGTCAGTCGGTGAAGGGCCAGCCGCAGTAGGCCTCGGCGAGGAAGGCGCGGCCGTGCTCCGACTCCACGACGGTGCGCAGTTCGCCGACCTGTCGTCGGCGGTCGAAGTCGGTGGCATCCGGAGCCACGTGCAGCAGGCTCGTCATCCACCACGAGAAGTGCTGGGCCTTCCAGATGCGCCGCAGGGCCTTCTCGGGGTAGGTGTCGAGGCCCCGCTCATCGCCCTCGAGCAGCAGGCGCCGCAGGGCGTCGGCGAGCAGGCGCACGTCGGCGATGGCGAGATTCATCCCCTTCGCGCCGGTGGGCGGCACGGTGTGCGCGGCGTCTCCGACGAGGGTGACGCGGCCGCGGCGCAGCTCGTGCGCGACGAAGCTACGGAAGCGCAGCACGTCGCGCTGGAAGATCGGCCCCTGCTTCAGCGTCGTTCCGGGCACGCGCTTCTGCAGTTCGTCCCACAGCTGCTCCTCGCTGAAGGCCGCCGTGTCGGTGTCGGGGGCGCACTGGAAGTACATGCGCTGCACGGTGTCGGAGCGCTGGCTGACCAGCGCGAAGCCGTCGGGCGAGTTGCTGTAGATGAGCTCGTCGGCGCTCGGCGGCGCTTCGCACAGAATGCCGAACCACGCGAACGGGTACTCGCGGAAGAACCCGCCCTGGCTCGATCCCGACACGGTGGCCCGGGCGATGCTCCGCGACCCGTCGGAGCCCACGACGAACTCCGCCTCGATCTCGAACGGCTGCCCGTCGGCGTCGCGGGCGATCACGCGCGGGCTCGAGGTCTCGGCATCCGCGATGCCCTCGGCGGTGACGCCGAAACGCAGGTCCTGACCGGCCGCGAGGCGCGCGGCGACCAGGTCTTTCAGCACCTCGTGCTGCGGGTACAGCCACACGGCGCGGCCGACGGATGCCGCGAAGTCGATGCGGTGGCCCTCTCCCTCGAAGCGCAGCTCGATGCCGTCGTGACGGTGGCCCACGGTGCGGGCGCGCGAGTGCGCACCGAGGGTGTCGAGCAGTTCGACGGTGCCCTGCTCGAGGATTCCGGCGCGGATGGTGCTCTCGATCTCGTCGCGGGAGCGCTGGTCGATCACGACCGAGGCGATGCCGGCCTCGTCGAGAAGGTGCGAGAGCAGGAGCCCCGCGGGGCCGGCGCCGATGATGGCGACCCGGGTGCGGACGGTGGTGGTCATGGCGTCTCCTTCGACGGTGGCTGTGTCGATCGTGCGCGCTGCAGGGGTCGGCTCGCTCCATCACTCCCATTCATCGGGACGTCGCGAGTCCACCTCCCTGGGCGCTCAACGGGGAGGTGGAGCGCGCGCGCGGAGGCGGTGGGTCAGCGGCGGTAGCCCAGAGCGCGCTCGGTGTCACGGGCCGCGCGGTGCAGCTCGACGAGGGCGAACTGGGTCTCGGCGTCGCGCGGGAGCACGGCCGAGAGGGCGGCGATGACCGCCCCGGTCTCATCGCGCACGGGCACCGCGACGCCCGTCGAGACCTCGTCGACGTAACCGGGGGCGACGACCCGGCCGAGGGTGCGGATCTCGGCGAGGGTGCGGCGAAGCGCCGCGGGGTCGACGATCGTGTCGGCCGTGACCCGCGCGAGAGGGCCGGCGAGCACGCGCTCCTGCAGGTCGTGCGGGGCGAAGGCGAGCAGGACGAGTCCCGACGACGACGCGTGCAGGGGAAGGCGCCCGGCGACGCGGGTGATGTTCGCGCCGGAGTCGGGAGCGCTCAGTCGTTCGAGGAACAGCGCCTCATCCTGCTCGAGGATCGCGAGCTGAGTGTGCTCGCGCACGCGCTGCTGCACGCGTTCCATATAGGGCAGGGCCGCCTGGCGCAGGCGCAGCGCGTGCGACGAGCGGGTCGCCAGCTCCCACAGCCGCATGCCCACGCGCACGCGACGTTCGTCGTCGCGCTCGAGCAGACCGGCATCCACCAGCTCGTTCACGATCCGGTGCGCCGACGAGCTCGGCAGGCCCGCCCGACGACCGATGTCGGCCGTGGTCTGCGCGGTGCGCGTGGGGGTGAAGGTCTCGAGGATGCGCACGAGTCGATCGGTCACCGAATCGCCGGAGGGGGAGTTCGCCACGCCTCCACCCTGGCACGACTCCCATTCAGCGGGAACGCCTGGCCACGATGCGGGGCGGTGACGGAGCATGGAGGGGTCGAAGGAGACCCCATGACGAACGCCCCCGCCGCGGCCCCCGAATCGCTGCTGGCCGCTCCCGACCAGGCGACGCAAGACGAGATCGTCCGCGAGATCCAGGCCCGCCATGCCCAGCTCGACGCTCTCGACGCCACGGGCGAGCGCGTCGCCGCGACCGCGCACGACTTTCCGGCCTACCGGTCGAGCGTGCTGCGGCATCCGACCAAGAATCCGAAGCTCGTCGACCCCGAGACCATCGAGCTGTTCTCGCCCGCGTTCGGCCAGCGCGACGTCGCGGCCATCGAGTCGGACCTCACCCTGCAGCACGCGGGGGAGCCGCTGGGCGAGCGCATGACGGTGCAGGGGCGGCTGCTCGATTCGTGGGGGCGCCCGGTGGCGAACCAGCTCATCGAGATCTGGCAGGCGAACTCGGCCGGTCGTTACATCCACCAGCGGGACCAGCACCCCGCGCCCCTCGACCCGAACTTCACGGGCGCCGGCCGCGCGGTCACGAACGACAACGGTGAGTACCGCTTCACGACCATCAAGCCCGGCCCCTACCCCTGGAAGAACCACCGCAACGCGTGGCGTCCGGCGCACATCCACTTCTCGGTGTTCGGGTCGTCGTTCACGCAGCGGCTGGTGACGCAGATGTACTTCCCGGGCGACCCGCTGTTCGCGCTCGACCCGATCTACAACTCCATCCACCGCCAGAAGGACCGCGACGCCCTCGTGGGCGTCTACGACCACGACCTCACCTCGCCCGAGTGGGCGACGGGGTACCGCTTCGACATCGTGGTCGACGGACCGGACGCGACCTACTTCGAGGCAGAGGACGAGTGACATGACGACGACACCGACGCACGACGTGGTCCCTGAGCCTGTCGATGGGGTTCCTGAGCCTGTCGAAGGACGAGCAGGAGGGCGACGAGTGATCCCCGCCAAGACGCACCGCGCCACCCCCGGCCAGACGGTCGGGCCGTTCTTCGCCTACGGCCTGGAGTTCCCGAAGCAGCACGAGGTCGTCTTCCCGCACTCGCCCGGCGCGATCGTGCTCTCGGGCACGGTGTACGACGGGGCGGGAGCGCCGATCCCCGACGCCCTCGTGGAGATCTTCGGGGCGGATGCCGACGGCTCCGTGCCCCGCGCGCGCGGCGCGTTCCGCCGTGACGACCACACCTTCACCGGGTTCGGACGCGCCTTCACCGACGACGAGGGGCGCTACTCGTTCTGGACGCGCGAGCCGGGCGGCATCCGGGGTCGTGCGGGGTTCTTCGCGGCCATCGTGTTCGCGCGCGGGCTCCCCGACAAGCTGCACACGCGCATCTACTCGCCCGCCGACGACGACGCTCTCGCCGCCGATCCGTTGCTGTCCGCGCTGACGTCGCAGGAGCGCGCTAGCCTCGTCGCGACCCGGACGCCCGACGGGTACCTGTCGCACGACATCCGGTTGCAGGGCGAGAACGAGACGGTGTTCCTTGCCTTCTGAGCCTCTCCCGCGCATCGACCTCGGGCTGCTCTCGCCCGTGAGCGTCGGTCACGACGCCTTGCTGTCCGACGAGTTCGTGCTGACCACGATGATCCGTGTCGAGTGCGCGCTGGTCGCGGCCTACGTCGCGGTGGGGGCCGCCCCGCGTGAGGCGCGCGCGGAGATCGATCACGTCTTCGGAATCGACGAGAAGTACGCCTCGCCCGTGCGGGCTCTCGACGTCGATGCGCTCGTGCGCGACGCGGTCGCCGGGGGAAACCCCGTGATCCCCCTCGTGGGTGCGCTCAAGGCCCAGGTGCCGGCCGAGCACCGCGGGTGGATCCACCGCGGGGCGACGAGCCAAGACGTGCTCGACACCGCGCTCATGGTGGTCGCCCGCCGCGCGGTCGAGCAGACGCGCCGCTCGGTCGCCAACGCCGCCGTCTGGGCCCGACAGCTCGCCACCGCGCACGCCGACGAGGTCGCCGCAGCGCGCACCCTCACGCAGCACGCGGTGCCCACCACGGTCGGGGCGCGCGCCGCGACCTGGGCGCGCGGACTCGAGCGGGCCGTCGTGCGGCTCGACGCCCTGGTCTTCCCCGCGCAGCTCGCGGGGGCGGGCGGAACGCTCGCGTCGTTCGTCGAGATCACCGGATCGACGGATGCCGCCGACGCCCTGCCCGCGGCCTTCGCCCGGGCGCTCGAGCTCGACGCCCCCGACGCACCTTGGCACGTGACGCGCTGGCCCGTGACCGAGATCGGCGACGCCCTCGTGCAGGCCATCGATGCGCTCGGCAAGACGGCCGCCGACGTCGCGACCCTCAGCCGCACCGAGATCGGCGAGGTGTCGGAGGGCGTGGGCGGCGGATCGTCGGCCATGCCCCAGAAGCAGAACCCCGCCGAGGCGGTGCTCATCCGCTCGGCCGCCCTGCGCGCCCCCCAGCTGGGCGCGACCCTGCACCTGGCCTCGGCCCTCGCGGTCGACGAGCGCCCCGACGGCGCCTGGCACGCCGAATGGCCGACGCTGCGCGAGCTCCTGCGCCTGGCGGTCGGCGCCGCGGCGCACGGGTCGTCGTTGCTCGCTCACCTGCGCGTCGACGCCAGAGCCGCGACGGCCAACGCTGGTCTGACCGGCGGGCGCCTCGTCAGCGAGCGTCTGCGGGGCGTGCTCGTGCCGCTCATCGGCGCCGAGCGTTTCGCGGCCCTGCTCGACGGCGACGACGACCTCGCCCCGCGCCTGCGGGCGCTGCCCGAGGCGGCCGACCTCGACATCGACGCGCTACTCGATCCGGCCGCCTACGTCGGCCTCGCGCCCCGCCTCGCCCGCGGCACCGGCCACGCCGGCGGAGGCACCGCGCACGACGAAGGAGCCGACGCATGAGCCTCATCGCCCTGACCGAGCCCGTCGGACCGGTCGACGCACCCCTCGTCGTGCTCGGGCCGTCGCTCGGCACCTCGACCATCCTGTGGGACGACGTCGTGCCCCTGCTCGCCGACGACTATCGCGTCGCCGCGTGGGACCTCCCCGGCCACGGGGCCGGCCCGATCGCGCGCGAGGCGTTCACGGTCGCGGATCTCGCGGATGCCGTGGCCGCCACGATCCCTGATGACACGTTCCTCTACGCCGGGGTCTCCCTCGGCGGGGCGACGGGCCTCGAGCTCGCCCGGCGTCACGGCACCCGGCTGCGGGGCGCCGCCATCGTGGCATCCGGAGCCGTGCTCGGAGATGCCGCATCGTGGACCGAGCGAGCCGCCCAGGCACGGTCGCAGAGCACCTCGAGCCTCATCGTCGGCTCGGCCCAGCGCTGGTTCGCGCCCGAGTCGATGGCCCGCCGCCCCGAGCTGAGCGGCCGCCTGCTGCACGCGCTGCAGGACGCCGACGACGACAGCTACGCCCGGTGCTGCGAGGCGCTCGCCGCGTACGACGTGCGCTCCACGCTGGGCGAGATGGCGGTTCCCGTGCTCGCCGCGTGGGGAGCGTTCGACCAGGTCGCCCCCGAATCCAAGGCCGTCGAGATCGCCGAGGGCGTGCAGCGCGGGAGCGTCGCGCGCATCGACGACGCCGGCCACCTTCCCCCGGCCGAACAGCCCGAGGCCGTCGCGGCTCTGCTGCGGTCGTTCTTCGCCTCCGTCTCGACGACCTCGTCTTCCCGAAAGGACGCCTGATGCCCACCGATCAGGAACGCCACGACCAGGGCATGACCGTGCGCCGGGCCGTGCTGAGCGACGCGCACGTCGATCGCTCGATCGCCGCGACCACCGACCTCACCGCCGACTGGCAGGACTTCATCACGCGCGTCGCATGGGGAGACGTGTGGTCACGGCCCGACCTCGACCGCCGCTCGCGCTCGATCGCGGTGCTGAGCTCGCTCATCGCACACGGCCACCATGAGGAGCTCGCGATGCACCTGCGCGCGGCGCTGCGCAACGGCCTGAGCGTCGAGGAGATCCGCGAGGTCATCCTGCAGTCGGCGATCTACTCCGGCGTGCCGGCGGCCAACTCGGCCTTCCGCATCGCGTCGGAGGTCTTCGCGACGCCCGAACCGGCTCCGTCGGAGACGAACGAGGAGGCCGCGCCGTGATCGACAAGACCGTTCCCGACGTCGCGGCCGCCGTCGCCGGCATCGCCGACGGGGCCACCGTGATGATCGGCGGCTTCGGTCGCGCCGGGCAGCCCGTCGAGCTGATCGACGCGCTGATCGCTCACGGGGCCGGCGACCTCACCGTCGTCAACAACAACGCCGGCAACGGCGACACCGGACTCGCGGCCCTGCTCGCCGCCGGTCAGGTGCGCAAGATGATCTGCTCGTTCCCGCGCCAGAGCGACTCGTGGGTGTTCGACGGCCTGTACCGCGACGGCAAGGTCGAACTCGAGCTCGTGCCGCAGGGCAACCTCGCCGAGCGCATCCGCGCCGCGGGCGCCGGCATCGGCGGGTTCTTCACCCCCACCGGCTTCGGGACGCAGCTCGCCGAGGGCAAGGAGACGCGGCGTATCGACGGCCGCGACTACGTGCTCGAATACCCCATCCACGCCGACGTCGCGCTCGTGAGCGCCCGCGCCGCCGACCGCTGGGGCAACCTCGTCTACCGCGAGACCGCCCGCAACTTCGGGCCCATCATGGCCGCCGCCGCCACGACCACCGTCGTGCAGGTCGACGAGATCGTGCCACTCGGCTCCCTCGACCCCGAGGCCGTCGTGACCCCCGGCCTGTACGTCGATCGCGTCGTCGCGGTCGGCGAGCGGGCGTGGCTGCGCGACGGCGCCTTCGTCGGCGGCGTCGACATCGAGGGCCGGGCCCTGGCCCCTGAGGAGGAAGCATGACCACCCGCATCTCGCGGCGCGATCTCGCCGCCCGCGTGGCATCCGACATCCCCGAGGGCGCCGTCGTCAACCTCGGCATCGGAGCGCCGACCCTCGTCGCCGACTACCTGCCCGCGGGGCTCGAGATCGTTCTGCACACCGAGAACGGCATGCTCGGCATGGGCCCCGCCCCCAAGTGCGGCCGGGTCGACCCCGACCTCATCAACGCGGGCAAGCAGCCCGTCACCGCGCTCGCGGGGGCCGCCTACTTCCACCACGCCGACTCGTTCGCCATGATGCGCGGCGGGCACCTCGACGTGTGCGTGCTCGGTGCGTTCCAGGTGTCGGCCGGCGGCGACCTCGCCAACTGGTCGACCGGCGAGCCCGGCGCGATCCCGGCCGTCGGCGGGGCGATGGACCTCGCGATCGGCGCGAAAGACGTCTACGTCATGACCGATCTGCTCACCAAGGGCGGCGAGCCCAAGCTCGTCGCCGCCTGCACCTACCCGCTGACCGGGGTGGGCTGCGTCTCGCGGGTCTACACCGACCACGGCGTCTTCGACGTCACGCCCGACGGTTTCCGCGTGCGCGAACTGTTCGGCGACAACACCCACGCCGAGATCGAGCACCTCCTCGGTCTGACCCTTCTCGACCCGGAGAGCTGACCATGCCCGCTTCGTTCGTGTACGACGCCGTCCGCACCCCCTTCGCCCGCCACGCGAAGGCCTTCGCCGATGTGCGCCCCGATGATCTGGCCGCCACCGTCATGGCATCCGTCGTCGAACGCACCGGCCTCGACCCCGCGCGCATCGAAGACGTCATCTTCGGCGATGCGAACCAAGCCGGCGAAGACAACCGCAACGTCGCGCGCTTCGGCGCGCTGCTCGCGGGCTTCCCCTCGTCGGTGCCCGGCACGACCATCAACCGCCTGTGCGGATCGTCGCTGGATGCCGTGATCCAGGGCTCGCGCGCGATCGAGGCGGGCGATGCCGAGGTGATCCTCGCGGGCGGCGTCGAGTCGATGACGCGGGCCCCGTTCGTGGTCGAGAAGAGCCCGCGGCCCTTCCCCGCCGCCAACCAGACGATGTGGAACACCTCGATCGGCTGGCGCATGACGAACCCGCGCCTGCGGAAGGACTGGACGATCTCCAACGGCGAGAGCGCCGAGAAGCTCGCCGAGATCTACGACATCTCCCGCGAGGAGCAGGACGAATTCGCCGCCCGCAGCCACCGCCTCGCCGCGGCCGCGTGGGCCGAGGGGCGCTTCGACGACGAGATCGTGCAGGTCGAGGGGCACGCGCTCGCGCGCGACGAAGGCATCCGCGACGACTCCACCGCCGAGGTGCTGGCGGGCCTGCGCTCGGCCTTCCGGCAGGGCGGGTCGGTCACCGCGGGCAATTCCTCGCCCATCAACGACGGCGCGTCGGCGGTGCTGCTGGGCGCGGAGGGGGCACTGGATGCCGAGCCCTTGGCCCGCATCGCCGGCCGGGCCGCGTTCGGCAACGACCCCGACGTGTTCGGCGTCGCTCCCGTCGAGGCGGCGAACCGCGCTCTCGCCCGCGCCGGCAAGACGTGGGGCGACGTGTCGTTCGTCGAGCTCAACGAGGCGTTCGCGTCGCAGACCCTGGCGTGCGCGAAGCTGTGGACCGAGCTCGACCCCGCCCGTCTCAACGAGAACGGGGGAGCGATCGCGATCGGTCACCCCCTCGGCGCCTCGGGCGGCCGCATCATCGCGCGCGCGGCCCACGAGCTGAAGCGCCGCGGCGGGGGCGTCGCGGTCGCGGCGATCTGCATCGGTGTGGGGCAGGGGCTCGCGGTGGTGCTCGAGCGCTGACGGCGGGGCGCCGGCGCCACTGTCGAGCGCCCGCGCTGCACGGACGCGCTTACGAAGGTGATCGTCCCTACCTGTGGATAACTCTGTGGATCGTTGTGGAGAAAGCCCGGTTCTCTGTGCATCCAGGTTGTGGAAAACCGCCGCTACGGACCAACCTTCGAAACTACACGCGTGTCATTTCGAGCCCAGTCCGAAGTGGAACGGGCACGACGACGGCGCGTCGGCGCGGCGCACGCGACCTCCGGAACGCGGCTTGGTCGGCATCCGTCTCCTGTTCACCTCGAGTCCGCGGCCGCTGATGCGCAGGCGCGGGTCGCTGAGGACGGCGATGGATGCTGCGAGCCCGGCGATCGCGAGCTTCTCGCCGGGGCAGCGGTGACCGGTGCGCACGTCGGCACCGCCGTGGGGGACGAACGCCTTCAGCGCCTCGTAGTCGTCGACGCCGACGAAGCGCTCGGGAGCGAAATCGGAGGGGCGCTCCCACTCGCGGGTGTCGGTGTCGGTGCCGAGGATGTCGAGCACGACCCGCCCGCCGGCGGGCACGCGCTGACCGTCGAGCTCGATGTCGGTCTCGGCCCACGCGGGCAGCATCGGCACGAAGGGGGCGGTGCGACGGATCTCCTGCGCGAAGGCCGTCGCGAGCTCTCCGCCCACGAGCGTCCCGCGTTCGGCCGTCTCGGCGGCGATGCGCTCACGCCACTCGGGCCGGTCGTGCAGCTCTTTCGCAGCGAAGGCGACGAAGCGCGACACCGCGATCATCGGGCGGAAGCTGTTCTGCAGCTCGATCCCCGCGGTCTTCGCGGGCAGGAGCTCGCCGTCTTCGTCGCGATGGTGCGCCCAGGCGTGCAGGGCCGTGTTCTCCGCGGGGTGCAGGGTGCCTGCACGCACCGCGTCGATCAGCTCGGCGGCGTGGCGGTCCGACCAGCGGCGGTTCAGCAGCGCGAGCGCGAACTCGGGCGAGTAGGGGACGCCGAACCCGTCGACGATCTGCGCCTGCCGCTTCGCCCAGCGGGTCTGCGCGGCAGCGGTGCCGGGGATCCCCGCCCAGCGCATGATCGCGCGACCGAGGGCTCCCACGGCGGCGTCGTACGCCGACCGCTCGCCGCCGGCGATCCAGGCTTCGCGCTCCCCCTGCCACTGCCGATCGAGCTCGGGAAGCAGCCGCTGCACCTCGGCGTCGTCGTACAGCACGTCGACGAAGGCCGCCTTGCGGTGGCGGTGCTCGGTGCCGTCGAGGCTGTGCACCGAGCCGTGGCCGAAGAGCGACTCCTGGATGAAGGCGGGCATGGCGCCGTGGCGACGGATGCGCGACTCGTCGTAGAAAAGATCCACGCCCTCCTCACCTCGGACGAACAGCGCCTCGCGCCCGAGCAGACGGAACGGCACGGCGCGCGCGCCGCGGTCCGCGCGGCGCCACAGGCGCGAACCGAAGCCGTAGCCGCGCACCAGCAGCGAGAGGGAGTCGTCACGGAAGAGGGCGAGGGGGGATGCCATGTCCCCACGGTTCCACGAGGATTCCGGGCGGCCGAGGGGGCGGCGTTCTGAAACGCCCTGTGATAGCGAGGGGTCGTATTCGAGCGCTCTGTAGTGCCGACACCGCGGCATCCGCTCGATAATGGAGGGGTGGAGGCCTGGGAGACGCGCGAGTGGTTCGCCGACTTCCTCGACGCGTACAACCGTCACGACATCGAGGCCGTGCGCGGCTTCCTCCACCCGGCTGTGCGCCGCGCTCACCTGCCGGCGGGGGCCGAGGCCTGGATCGCCGACTACGCCGAACTGCTGCACGGGTTTCCCGACTGGCAGGCCAAGCGCATCCAGCTGATCGTCGAAGACGACCGCCTCGCCGTGCACCTGCGCGCGGGCGGCACGCACACGGGCACCTTCGCGCACCTGCCGGCCACGCGTCGGCGGGTGAACCTCGCCTCGTTCGCGATGTACCGCGTCGAGCGGGGACTCATCGTCGAGGCGACCGGAACCGACGACGCGGAGCAGCTTCGAGCCGCCATCTCGTGAGCGATTCGCACATCGCGACAGGGGTCGGATGAGCGATCTGTCAAGGCCCGCTCAGTGTCCGAGGTGCCAGGTACGGTCGCTCGTGCCCGGTTTCCATCCTCGGGCGAAAGGAGCGGTGACCATGGGGTCTCCAGACCGCCCCGGCGCCGGAGTCGTGTGGGCTCGTGTCGAAGAGGGTTTCCACGTCGGTAGCCGCAAGGGCGTCTTCCTCGGCTACATCGATCGTCAGCCCGGCGGCACCTTCCTCGCCTACGACGGTCGCTCCCGTCTCGTCGGCAGCTTCCGCGCCCTCACCGCCGCCATGGCCGCCGTCACGAATGGCCAACCTCCCCAAGACGCCGAAATCACCCTGTCCGAGGTGCGCGTGCCCGCGCCGCGATCCATCAATGGCGGGGGTGACGCATGAGCGAACCACTGGTCTCCGTCTCGTACGTCAGCACGGCGACCGAACCGTTCGACGACGACCGCCTGGCCGAGCTGCTCGCGCAGAGCCGCCGCTCGAACCACGAGCACGACCTGACCGGCATGCTGCTGTATCGCCGGGGCCGCTTCTTCCAGGTTTTGGAAGGGTCGACGGATGCCGTGGACGAGCTCATGACGAAGATCCGTCGCGACCCGCGGCACGCCGAGGTGCGGGTGCTGCTGTCCGAAGAGATCGACGAGCGCCGCTTCTCGGAATGGACAATGGGCTACGAGCCGATCGGCGTTCCCTCCACCCCGGCGCCCGAGGGCTTCCGCGACACGTTCGACGACCTCGAGTCCGACGACGAAGACGACGCGATCCGCGCCGTGCGCGAGCTGACGGTGTGGTTCCGAGCGCGGACGACCGAAGAGGCCTGAGCTTCTCTCTCGCGTTATGGTCGCGGGGTGAGCCTCGACACCACCCGCAGCGGAGGGCGCTCGCGTGCCCTGGCCCGGATCGTGGTCGGCGTTCTCGTCGTCGCCGTGGTGGCGTACTCGTACGCGCTGCGCATCGTCGCCGACGACGGCAACCCCTTCGACTTCTTCGGCTACTTCACCAATCAGACGAGCGCTCTGACGGCTCTCGTGCTGATCGTCGTGGGCGGTCTGGGGCTCGCTCGCCGCTCCGTTCCGCGGGTCGTGACGCTGGCGTGGGCGATCGGCGCGGCATGCCTCGTGGTCGTCGCGGTCGTCTACAACGGGCTCGTGCCGGGCACGGGCTCGGCGCCGCCGTGGGTGAGCGTGACGCTGCACGTCGTGTTCCCCGTGCTCGTCGTGGCCGACGTCGCGACGGCTCCCGATCGGCCCCGGCTCGCGTGGCGCCAGCTCTGGTGGGTTCTGCCCTACCCGCTCGCGTGGATCACCGTCGTCGTCGTGCGAGGGGCCACCGACGGATGGGTTCCCTACGGCTTCCTTCTGCCCGAGCGCGGCCTCGCGTCGCTCGTCCTGCACGTGGGCGGCATCCTGACGCTGCTGCTCCTCGCCGCGGCGGGCGTCTGGGCGCTCGGTCGGCGGGGATCGTCGCGACCGCTGTCGTCATAGCGGCGGGTCGAGGGCGCGGAGCGCGGCATCCATCTGCTCCGCCATGTGGGCGTAGCCGGTGTCGTTGGGGTGCAGGCCGTCGCCGGCCATCCAGCTGTCGGGGTCGTCGGCGTAGTGGCCGTCGAGCCATCGGCTGGCTCCGTCGATGTGATCGGCCCCGATGCGCGCGGCGGCGTCTTCGACCCACCCCGAGATGACCTCGAGCGAGGCCGGCCGGTCGGCGGTGTACCAGAACGGTTCGATGACGACGATGCGTGCCGCGGGCAGGGCGTCGCGCAGCCGATGCAGGTCGCTGTCGATGGTGGCGTGGATCTCGTCGGCGCGCTCGTCGTAGCTGAAGTTGTCGTTCAGGCCCATCGTGACGAAGACGATGTCGGGGTGGTCGGCGATCACGAGCGCGGGGACGTCGTCGAGACCGTTGCGCAGGCGCGCGCGGAGGTTCACGAAGCCGAGGCCGTTCTCGCTGTGGTTGATCTCGCGCCAGCCCCGGTCGACGGAGATGATCGTCGACCACCGTTCGTTCGATGAAGTGGCGCCGGTGCCGCGGGTGTACGAGTCGCCGTAGAACGACACGACCGGTCCGTCGGTGGGCGTCGTATACGCCGGCACCTCGGCGGAGGGCGCGGCGGGGGCGCACGCGACCAGACCGAGCATGACGGATGCCGTCAGAGCGACGTTCCGCAGGAGTCTGGTGCGCATGTGCCCATTCTCGTCGGCGCCGACGGCCGCGGGGCCTTTCAGCTCGGCTGCGGACCGCCCCCGCCCTCGAGTGCGGCCACGTGCTTCGCGATGCGCGCGGCCCGCGTCGTGTCGGTCGCGGCGGTGACGACCGGGTGCAGCACCGAGTAGCGCTCCGCCTTCGTGAGTGCGGCGAACGCGCGGGCGGCCGCGGGGGAGGCGTCGAGGGCCTGTTGCAGCTCGGGTGGCACCTCGATGTCGGCCGAGCCGGCGTACGCGCGGTCCCATCGCCCGTCGGCCTGCGCGCGGGCGATCTCGTCGGCGCCGCGGGGTCGCATGCGGCCTTCGTCGGCCAAACGGGCGACGATGTCGACGTTGCGCTTCGACCACATCGACCGCGCGCGGCGGGGAGTGAAGTGCTGGCGGAAGGTCGCGGCATCCCGGGACTGCTTGCGCCCGTCGATCCAGCCGCTGCACAGGGCTTCGTCGAGCGCCTGCGCGTAGGTCAGGGTGGTGGGCTCGACGGTGCCCTTCTTGGCGAGCACGAGCCACACGCCGTCGCTGGTGCCCTCGTGCGCGTCGAGCCACGCGCGCCACGCGGCGGCGTCGTCGACGGTGAGCTCGGGTGCCTCGGCCATGATCGCTCCTTCGTGCGCCTCTTCGTCGGACACTAGCGGTCGCCTCCGACATCGCCCTATCGGAGTGCGGTCGCCCGGGCAACCGGCCCCCCGCCGCGCCCCGGAACGACGAGCATGTGGGAATGCGATGTGTGACCTATGCCGGCGAGACCGTGACCACGACCGACGACGTGGCGGAGGCGCTCGTGCAGCTCACCGCATCGATCGCCGCAGAGGGGCAGGCCGAGGCCGTGAGCATCCCGATCGTCACCGCGCGCGGAGATCACGAAGAAGCCGAGCTGGTGATCGGCGTCGGCAACGACGTGCTCAGCGCTCCGGCCTCCTGGGACGGCGAAGAGCCGGACTTCTCGTGGGCCGCGCACGAGCTGCGCCAGCACAAGCGCTTCCCCCAGGCGCCCGCCGTCGCCGTCGAACAGCCCGACGCGGACGAGAACCCCGACGCCTTCTGGGACCCCGACCTCGAGGGCTTCACCCGCGCCTGACACGCATCTGCCGGGGGAGCTCGTCAAGCCCGCCTCGGGCGCCGGGCTCAGCCGTAGCGTGAGGCATCCACGTCGGAGGCGACCGGTTCATCGTCCCGGCGGCGGAGCCCCGGACAGTCCGGGTGGTGCAGCCGTTTCGCGGTACCGCCCGGACGCTCGCTCGAGATCGGACAGGAAGCCGCCCATGAACGCGTTCGCGATCGGAGACACCGTCGAGATCTCCGGACCCGTCATGTCCGGCAACGTCGGCACTGTCGTCTACCTCGACGAGAAGCGCGGCACGTACCTCGTGCGCTTCGGCGGGGTGACGCAGAACTACTTCTCGCCCGCCGACCTGAAACCTTACTCGTCCTGACCCGGCCCGCACCCTCTCCGGTCGACGTTCGCGTCGGTCAGGATGGACCCATGCAGCACTCCCTCGTCACCGGCGCCTCGCGCGGAATCGGTCGCGCCATCGCCATCGCCCTCAGCACGCGCGGCGACCGCGTGGCCGTGCACTACGCCAGCGACCGCGACGCCGCCGAGGAGACGCTCGCGCAACTGCACGGCGAGGGGCACGTGCTCGTGACCGGAGACCTGTCCGACCCGGCGGTGGCCGCGCGGGTCGTCGACGAGGCACTGTCGGGGCTCGGGCGCATCGACGTGCTCGTCAACAACGCCGCGATCGCGCCGAACGCCGAGACGTCGCACCCGATCGCCACGACCGCGTACGAGGCCTGGCACCGCGTGTGGGAGCGGATGGTGGCCGTCGACCTGCTGGCCCCGGCGAACGTTGCCTTCCTCGTCGCGCGGTCGATGATCGACCGCGGCATCGAGGGCGCGATCGTCAACGTCGGCTCGCGCGGAGCGTTCCGCGGAGAACCCGAGTTCCCCGCGTACGGCGCGGCGAAGGCGGGATTGCACGCGATGGGGCAATCGCTCGCGGTCGCCCTCGCGCCTCACGGCATTTCGGTCACCACTGTCGCGCCGGGCTTCGTCGGCACCGACCGGCAGCAGCAGAAGCTGACGGGGGAGGTCGGCGACGGCATCCGGTCCCAGAGCCCCTTCGGTCGCGTTGCGGAGCCGGCAGAGGTGGCGGATGCCGTGGTCTACCTCAGTTCGCCGCAGTCGCAGTGGGCGTCAGGAGCGATCCTCGACCTGAACGGGGCGTCGCACCTGCGCACGTGAGTGCTACTGCGACATCTCCCGATCGAGGCGGTCCAGCAGGGACTCGAGGGCGACCTCGAACTCCTCGTCGGCGCGATCCTCGCTGAGCAGGGAACGCAGGCGCATGACCTGCGGCAGGTCGTCGACCTCGCGCTCGCCGTCGCTCTGCGGCACGTCGGCGCCACCCTCGTCCAGGGGTTCTTCCACCGGCCCGGTCTCGGCACCGCGCACGGCCGCCTCGAGCAGTAGCTGGCCCAGGAGGAAGCTGCTGAACGCGCGGTAGGCGTCGACGGCCTGCTGGTCGCTGAAACCGAAGTCGATCAGCGACGCGAGGAAGATCTCGACCACCTCGACGCTGCGCAGCGGCGGACGCAACCACGGCGCGGCGGGGTGGCGCGTCGCGATGAGCGGGAAGGCTCGCGGGTGCTCGACCGCGACGCGGCGCACCTCGTGCGCGGTCACCTGCATGAACCGCTGCCAGCTGTCGCCCCGGGCGTCGCGCAACGCCGCCGTGAGCCCCGTCATGAGCACGTCGACCACGCCTTCGAGCAGATCTTCGCGCCCGTTCACGTAGCGGTAGAGCGACATGGCTTCAACGTCCAAGGCTTTGGCGAGGTTGCGCATCGACAGTCCGGCCAGGCCGTCGTCGTCGATCCGCTCCAGAGCGCACGCGATGATGGCCTCGCGGCTCAGCCGGGGCGTGGCCGAGTCGGTGATATCTCGTGTGTGGCGGATCATGTGGCTTCCCGATGGTGTGGGTGTCCATGGTGACGCGTCGAGGGGGCAGGCTCGGGTCTGCTTGCGCGATGCCGCATCCGTGGGCTAGTCCCGAGCCTACCGCCGTGTTCAGAGTCGTCATCCGGCTCACGCGGCCTGGACGACCCGTCGCCCGAGCACGCGCACGATGAGGCCTGCCACCGCTGCACCGACGATCGGCGCGACGATGAACACCCACAGCTGCGACACGGGCAGCGCGCCGCCGTACACGGCCGTCGCGATCGAGCGCGCCGGGTTCACCGAGGTGTTCGAGGCCGGGATGCTGATGAGGTGGATCAGCGTGAGCGTCAGGCCGATGCCGATGGGGGTGAAGGTGACGTACTCCTTCTTCGCGGTGATCGAGAGGATGACGGCGATGAAGACACCGGTGAGCACCGCCTCGGTGACGAACACGGCGGCAAGACCGAACCCGCCGGGGCTGCCCTCGCCGAATCCGTTCGAGGCGAAGCCGGTCGATTCGGCGGCGGCCAGGGCTCCGTCTTTGCCCGACAGCACCAGGGCGAGCACGCTCGTGGCGACCACGCCGCCGAGGATCTGCGCGAGCAGGTAACCCGGCACGTGGCGGGCGTCGGTGCGGCCGGCGGCGAGCAGACCGAGTGTGACCGCGGGGTTGAAGTGGCCGCCCGAGACGTGGCCGACGGCGGCGATGCCGGCGACGAGCGTCAGCCCGAACGCGAGTGCGACGCCGAGGAACCCGACACCGGCCTGGTTGTCGTCGGCGCTGGGGAAGTTGGCAGCGAAGAGAGCGGTTCCGACGCCGCCCAGGACGAGCAAGAACGTGCCGAAGAACTCGGCCGCGTAGCGCGCGAGCGATGACCACTGCGGCGCATTCTGGGCCTGCTGTTCGACCGTCGAGTCCTGCACGGCGACCGGTTCATTGCGCTTTTCGTTCTTCTTCTTCCCCATGGCGGTGAGCGCTCCTTTCGTGGCCGACCAAGTGCCGGCGTCGCGATGTGGACGTCGCCGCGGGCGCATTCGTCACGCGCGACTTTCTTCGATCAGGTGACCGCCACGACACCACGATGGCCGTCGCGCGCCCTCTGCGCGCGGTCTTGACCGGCCCGCGATCACTGGGATATACGGCGTAAGCCTATGCGTTCTCATACATATCGCGCGGCGCTTTTCAACCCCCGCGTGACGGAACGGCCGCCCGGTACGTCTGTTCTGTGTAGGCGAATTCGCCGCCCCGGAACCGACCGGGTACCGCGCTCGAGAGGAACCGAAATGGCTGAGAACGCTCCCGTCACCACCGACACTCCCGCTGCGCGAAATGTCTCGCAGGCAGCATCCCGCATCAACCGCCCTCTCGGAGGGCGCGGCCCCGAGGCGCACGCCGAGGGCAAGACGACGATCGCCGACGGCGTGGTCGCCAAGGTCGCCGGCATCGCAGCCCGCGAGGTCGCCGGGGTGTACGCGCTGGGAGGCGGAGGCGCTCGCGCGTTCGGCGCGATCCGTGACGCGATCAACGCCACCGACCTGACGCAGGGCGTCAAGGTCGAGGTCGGCGAGACGCAGGCCGCGGCCGACGTGACGGTCGTCATCGAATACGGCGCGCAGATCCAGGAGGTCGCCGACCAGGTGCGCGCTCGCGTCGCCGGCGCGATCGAGCGCTTCGTGGGGCTCGACGTGGTCGAGGTGAATGTCGATGTGAACGACGTGCACGTGCCGGGTGACGACGACCACGACGACGACGAGTCGCGCGTTCACTGACCCCTCGGGGGCGGAGCGCCGCGCGGCCGTGCGGCCACGGCATCCGCCCCCTCCCTCTTCGCGGTGCGCGCTCCGCACCCTCCACCGACCTCGCCGATCGAAAGGACTCGACATGATCGACCCGTCCTTCCCGTCGCTTCTGATCCCGGATGCCGCGACCGCGCGCCCCGCGCGCTCCGTGCGCCAGGCGAGCCATCGAGGAGGCCTGTCGTGAAGACGTCGAGTCGGGCTTTTGTCCGTCGCCCGCGCGGCGTCTACATCGCCACGGGCGTCGGCCTCGTCATCGTGGTGCTGATCGCGCTGGGCCTGTTCCTGCCGCTGACCGGATTCCTGGCCGCGACGACCGCCAGTACGGCGGGACTCGTGCCGTTCCCCGTGCTGAGCGTCACCGGCGTGACGCTGCTCGGCCTCGTGCTCGTCGCGGGTGCGCTGCTGCTCGCGCTCACCCGCCGTCGCCCCGCCGCCGCCTGGGTGTGGGCGGTGCTGGCGGTCCTGATCTCGTTCGCGGTGACGGTCTTCCCGATCGTCGCCGTCGCCGTCGGTTCGGCTGACCGCGCCGCCGACATCGGCCCGATCATCGGTGATCTGTGGGGTCGGCTGTCGGGTCTGCTCCCCTCATGACCCGGGTGGATTGACGCCCGCCGTGCCGGGTGATCGACTGGATTTCGCGCCGCGACGGCGCGGAGAGGCGTGACCCATGCACCCCGTGCTCGTCATCATCGACATCCAGCGCGATTACTTCCCCGACGGCCGGCATCCGCTCGTGGATCCGGATGCCGCGGCGGACGCGGCCTCGGCCGTGCTCGCGCATCAGCGTGCCCAGGGTGGCCCGGTGATCCACGTGCGTCACGAGAGCCCCGCGGGTGGGGGCTTCCTCGAGGTCGGAACGGATGGCGCCGAGATCGACGACCGCGTCGCCCCCGCCGGCGATGAGGTCGTGATCGTCAAGCACTCTCCGAACTCCTTCGTCGGCACCGACCTGCGCGAGCGGCTGCAGGAGCTGGGCCGGCGTCCGCTGCTCGTGGTCGGCATGATGACGAGCACGTGCGTGGACGCCACCGTCCGCGCCGCCCTCGACCTCGGACACGACGTGTCGGTGGTGGCCGACGCGTGTGCCGCGCCGGAGCTGTCATACGGCGGAGCCGCCGTCGACGGGGCGAGCGTGCACGCGGCGTTCCTCGCCGCGCTGTCGGGCGCGGGGGCGACGGTCGTGACGAGCGCGGACGTCGTCGCGGCCCCGGCCTGAGTCGCTCAGCGCCGAGAGGCCTCCGCCGCGAGAGAGCGCTGCAGCGGTTCGTAGTGGGCCACGACCGCGCGGCGGTAGGCCTCCACATCACCCGCGAGGGCGGCGTCGAGCATCTCGCCGTGCGCGGCCGCGGTCAGGCGGATGTCATCGGGCATCGGGATCTCGAGCAGCGGGATGACCGCCGTGTGCACGTCCCAGAACGCCCCCACCAACTGCTCGGCGAGGCGGTTCCCGGTCGCGGCGAACAGCTTCGTATGGAAGGCGCGGTCCGCTTCGAGGAAGCTCTCGCCACGCTCGGCGCGGCGAACCATCTCGGCGACCAGGGCTCGGAGTGCATCGGCATCCGCGTCTCCCGCGTGGGCGCGTTCGACCACGAGCTCGGCGAGGGCGAGGTCGAGGGCGACTCGCACCTCGACGACCTCCCGCAGGGCGTCCATCGACCCGTCGGGCGAGAGCACGCCGCGGAAGACGAGCGCTTCGACCATGGGGTCGAGCGACATCCCGCCGACGAAGGTGCCGTGGCCGTAGCGCACCTCCACGATGTCGAGTGTCGCGAGCGTGCGCATGGCCTCACGGACCGATGAGCGCGAGACGCCGAGGGTCTCGCAGAGCTCGGCCTCGGTGGGCAGCAGATCGCCGGGCTTGAGGTCTCGGGTCAGGATCAGTTGCTTGATCTGATCCGCTGTCGTGGATCGTCGCATGCGCGACGCCTGTCGGTCGGCCATGACCATTCGGTGCTCCATCCCCCTGAAATCCGCGCTCGGCGCGGTTCGCGATTCGGCTTTGTGTTTCGCCGACATTCGTGAGTATAGTGCGTCAGACGTCAGATGTCCTCACGACGCCCGAATCATCCACACAGGAGTGACCATGTTCCGAAACCCCCTGCGCCGACGCCCGCGCCGGGCCACCGCGATCGTCGCCGGTGCCCTCGTCGCGAGCGTTGCGCTCGCCGGTTGCGGTGCGGGCGGCACCACCGCCTCCGACCCCGCCAGCGACGCCCCGATCGACCCGAACGCCACGATCGAAGCGGGCATCTCGTACTCGCTCAACGGCAGTTTCGACCCGATGGTCGCCTCGGGCGCCGTCACGGTCGCCGCCAACTGGCACATCTTCGAAGGTCTCGTCGACCTCGACCCGGTCACCAAGCAGCCGTACGCCGCGCTCGCGGCCGACCTGCCGGTGCAGAAGGACGACACGACCTACGACATCGACCTGCGCGAGGGCGCGACGTTCCAGAACGGCGAGCCCGTGACCGCCGACGACGTCGTCTTCAGCTACCAGCGGGTGCTCGACCCGGCGAACGGGTCACTGTTCACCTCGTACGTCGACTTCATCCAGTCCGTCACCGCGGTCGACACCGACACGGTCGAGATCACCACGAAGTACCCCTTCTCGCTGCTGAACGAACGTCTCGGCATCGTCAAGATCGTGCCCAAGGCGCTCGTCGAGAGCGAGGGTGCCGAGGCGTTCGGCAAGACCCCCGTCGGCTCCGGCCCCTACTCCCTCGTCTCGGCCGTGCCCGAAGACAAGATCGTCTTCGCGAAGTACGACGCCTACAACGGCCCTCGTCCCGCGAAGGCCGCCGGCATGAACTGGAACCTGCTCTCCGACTCCGCCGCGCGTGTGACGGCGATGTCGTCCGGCACGATCCAGGCTATGGAGGACGTGCCCTACATCGACGCCGACGGCCTCGCATCCACCGCCGACGTCGAGAGCGTCCAGTCGTTCGGCCTGCTGTTCATGATGTTCAACACCCAGGCGGCACCGTTCGACGACGTCCGCGTGCGCCAGGCGTTCCACTACGCGCTCGACATGGACAAGATCATCTCGACCGGCATGCTGGGCAACGCCACCGCGGCGACGTCGTTCCTCCCCGAGGGCTACGCGAACTACCACGAGGCCTCGACCGTCTACTCCTACGACCCCGACAAAGCGAAGGAGCTGCTCGCCGAGGCCGGCGCTCAGAACCTCTCGATCACCCTGCTGTCGACCGACACCGGCTGGGTCAAGGAGGTCGCGCCCCTGATCAAGGAGTCGCTGGATGCCGTGGGCGTGAACGTCACGCTCGACATCGGTCAGTCCTCCGCGCAGTACGCGAAGGTCGACGCCGGCGAGTACACCGCCATGATCGCGCCCGGCGACCCCTCGGTCTTCGGCAACGACCCCGACCTGCTCATGAACTGGTGGTACGGCGCCAACGTCTGGACGCAGAAGCGCACGCACTTCGCCGACCAGCCCGAATACGCCGAGCTCCAGGGCCTTCTCGACCAGGCCGTGCAGCAGACCGGCGACGAGCAGCAGCAGACGTGGA
Source organism: Microbacterium sp. JC 701 (assembly GCF_021026215.1). Classification (NCBI taxonomy): domain Bacteria; kingdom Bacillati; phylum Actinomycetota; class Actinomycetes; order Micrococcales; family Microbacteriaceae; genus Microbacterium; species Microbacterium sp. JC 701. Next base: position 105,607 of record NZ_JAJNCV010000001.1, on the reverse strand, counting down.
ACAAGGCGTTCGACCTGCTCGCCGACCAGGCCGTGCTGTACCCGCTGTTCCACCGCAAGCTCCCCACCGCCTGGAACGGTCAGCAGCTCGTCGGCTTCGAGCCGGTCCCCACGACCGGCCTGTCGTTCCTCGACGTGGGCGTCGCCGCCCAGTAACCCCGGTGGGGGCGCGCCGCCCGCGCGCCCCCATCCCATCCGCTCAGGAAGGAGCGGTCCGTGTCGCACACGCTCCGCCTCGTCGGCCGCCGGCTGCTGCAGCTGCCGCTGATGATCCTCGGCATCACGTTCCTGGTGTTCTTCGTGATGTCGTTCTCCCCGGTCGATCCTGCGCGCAACGCGCTGGGAGAGACCGCCTCGCCCGAGGCCCTCGAGGCCTACCGGAACGCGAACGGCCTGAACGACCCGTTGTTCGTGCGCTACGTCGCGTTCCTCCTTGGCCTGCTGCGCGGCGACCTCGGCACGTACTCCGCGCGCTCGCTGCCCGTGGGCGACGAAGTGGCCCGTGCCTTCCCCGTGACGCTGTCGCTGACCTTCTTCGGACTCGCCATCGCCGTCGTGCTGGCGTTCGTGCTCGGGGTGCTCGCAGCCGTCTACCGCGACCGGTGGCCCGACCAGCTCATCCGCGTGATCAGCGTCTCGGCCCTATCCACGCCGTCCTTCTGGCTGGCCATCCTCATGATCCAGCTGTTCACCCTGCAGCTGCGTCTGCTGCCGGCATCCGGCCCCCTCCCGAACTTCTTCGACGATCCAGGGGGATGGGTCGCCCGCATGACCCTGCCCGCCGTCGCTCTGGCTATCCCCGTCATCGGACAGCTGTCGCGCGTCGTGCGCACCTCGATGGTCGAAGAGCTCGACCGCGACTACGTCCGCACCGCGCTCGGCGCCGGCATCCCGCGCGTCATTGTGGTCGCGCGGAACGTGCTGCGCAACGCCCTCATCACTCCCGTGACCGTGCTCGGGCTCCGCATCGGCTACCTGCTCGGCGGGGCCGTGGTGATCGAGGTCATCTTCGCCATCCCCGGCATGGGAACCCTCATCCTCAACGGCGTGACCAACAACGAGCCGAACCTCGTCCAGGGCGTGACCCTGGCCGTCGCCCTCGCGTTCGTCGTCATCAACATCGTCGTCGACCTGCTCTACGTCCTCATCAATCCCCGAATCCGGGCGGTGTAACCCCATGCGACGCACATTGACCGAGCGCCTGTCGCTCCCCGGGCTGCGGTTCGGGCGCCTCCCGATCGGCACCACCATCTGCCTCGCCCTTATCGCGATCGTCGCGCTGGTGGCGGTGTTCGCCCCGCTCATCGCGCCCTACGACCCTCTCGCCTCGGGTCCCGCGGTGCAGCCTCCCGGACCCGAGCACTGGTTCGGCACCGACCGCCAGGGCCGCGACATCTTCTCGCGCCTCGTCTACGGCGCCCGCTACTCGCTCTCGATCGGACTCGGCGCCACCATCGCGGCATTGATCGCCGCCGCGGTGCTCGGCACGATCGCCGCCACCGCTCCGCGCCTCATCGCCGAGACCCTCATGCGCGTCATGGACGTCATCATGTCGTTCCCCGGCATCGCACTCGCCGCGGTCTTTGTAGCCGTGTTCGGCCGCTCGCTGCCGGTGCTGATCCTCACAATCGCGTTCCTCTACGTGCCGCAGCTGACGCGCATCGTGCGCGCCAACATCCTCGACCAGTACGGCGAGGACTACGTCTCGGCCGTCCGCGTGATCGGCTCGTCGACCCCGCGCATCATCGTCAAGCACGTCGCCCGCAACACACTGGCCCCCGTCCTGGTGTTCGCCACCGTCCTCGTGGCCGACGCGATCGTCTTCGAGGCCTCTCTGTCGTTCCTGCAGGCGGGCGTCCCCGACCCCGAGCCCTCGTGGGGCAACGTGATCGCGGCCGGCCGCAACCTGCTGATGGCAGGTGCCTGGTGGGCGACGTTCTTCCCCGGCATCCTGATCATGCTGACGGTGCTGTGCCTCAACATCGTGTCCGAAGGGCTGACGGATGCCATGGTGTCGCCGAAGGCCCGCAAGGTCACCGCCGACGCCGCCTCGACCGACGAGGCGACCACCGACCTCGAGAAGGTGGAGGTCCCCACCGGCGAGAACGACAGCGCGGCGCGGATCGCCAACGGCACCGCGTACGAACGCGACGCCGTGCTCGCGCCCGCAGGAGCGGCGCAGGCGGCATCGCTCGCTCAGCGTCTCGACGACCTGCGCGACCGCGAACTCGCCCGCGGGGAGCGGATGCCCTACCACTCCGACGCCGCGCCCCTGCTCGAGGTGCGGAACCTCTCGATCGGATTCCCCCGTCACGGCGACGTGAACGTCGTCGACGACGTGTCGTTCACGGTCCGCCCCGGAGAGACGATGGCGCTGGTGGGCGAGTCGGGCTGCGGCAAGTCGATCACCTCGCTCGCGATCATGGGTCTGCTCGACCCGAAGGCGCGCATCGCGGGTCAGATCCTCTTCGACGGCAAGGACCTGCTGACGATGACGCCGGGCGAGCGCAACGCTCTACGCGGCCACGACATCGCGATGATCTACCAGGACGCGCTCAGCTCGCTGAACCCGGCGATGCTCATCCGCTCGCAGATGAAGCAGCTCACCTCGCGCGGCGGCACCCGCAGCGCCGAAGACCTGCTGCGACTGGTGGGACTCGACCCCGAGCGTACGCTCGCGTCGTACCCGCACGAGCTCTCGGGCGGTCAACGTCAGCGCGTGCTCATCGCGATGGCGCTCACCCGCAACCCGCGCCTCGTGATCGCCGACGAGCCGACCACCGCGCTCGACGTCACGGTGCAGGCGCAGGTCGTCGAGCTGCTGAACCGGCTGCGCGAAGAGCTCGGCTTCGCGATGGTGTTCGTCTCGCACGACCTGGCCCTGGTGGCCGAGCTCGCGCACCGCATCACCGTCATGTACGCCGGCCAGGTGGTCGAGCAGGCGCCCACGCACGATCTGCTCGTGCAGCCCCTGCACGAGTACACCCGGGGACTGCTCGGATCGGTGCTCTCGATCGAGTCCGGCTCCGACCGTCTGCACCAGGTGCCGGGCACCGTGCCCTCGCCGCGCGACTTCCCGAAGGGCGACCGCTTCGCCCCGCGGTCGTCGAATCCGGAGCGCGGTCGCGGCGTCAGCCCCGTGCGCCGCCGGGTGGACGGTACCGACCACTACTACGCCGCGCATCCCGACGATGCGCCCGTCGCCCCCGTAGGAGGTGTGCGATGACCGATCCCGTCATCGAACTGAGAGACGTGCACGTGCGCTTCTCGACCCGTCAGTCGGGACTGTTCCGCAAGAGCTACGTCGACGCCCTCGCCGGCGTCTCCCTCGCGGTGCACCGCGGATCGACCCTCGGCATCGTCGGCGAGTCGGGCTCGGGCAAGTCCACGGCCGCGAAGGTGCTGATCGGCCTCGAGAAGCCGACCTCGGGAGAGGTGGTGTTCGCCGGTCGACCGGTGCGCGACTTCTCCACCCGGGTGCGGCGCGAGCTCGGCGGCATCCTGTCGGTGGTCTTCCAAGACCCGGCGACGGCTTTGAACGCCCGCATGACCGTGCGCGATGCGCTGCTCGATCCCATGCAGGTGCACCGCATCGGCAGCCCGAACGAGCGGCAGAAGCGCGTGAAGGAGCTGATCGGCCTGGTCGGGCTGCCCACCTCGGCGCTCGACGCCCTGCCCGGCCAGCTCTCGGGCGGTCAGCGCCAGCGCGTCGCGATCGCCCGCGCCCTCGCCCTCAACCCGCAGGTGATCGTCGCCGACGAGCCCACCTCGGCGCTCGACGTGTCGGTGCGCGCACAGATCCTCAACCTGCTCACCGACCTCAAGCGCGATCTGGGCCTGGGCATGGTCTTCATCTCGCACGACATCCAGACGGTGCGCTACCTCTCCGACGAGATCGCCGTCATGCACAAGGGCCGCGTCGTCGAGTTCGGCTCCGCCGCCGACGTCTTCGACGCCCCCGCCGACCCCTACACCCGCTCGCTGCTGGGCGCCGCGCCTTCGCTGCTCGCCTGACCACAGAAACACGGATCCCCTCATGAGCCACTCGTCCTCCACGACCCGCTTCTCCGGCGTCGTCCCTCCCGTCGCCACCCCCCTGCGCGCCGATCGCTCGATCGACCACGCCTCGCTCGAGCGTCTCGTCGACCACCTCATCTCCGCCGGCGTCCGCGGCCTGTTCGCCCTCGGCTCGACGGGCGAGACCGCCTACTTCACCGACGACCAGCGCGTCGAGATCGTCCGCACGATCGTCAGCGCCACCGCCGGTCGCGTGCCGATCATCGCGGGCGCGATCGAGCTCACCGCTCCGCGCATCACCGAGACCGCCCGCCGGCTCACCGCCGAGGGCGTCGACGCGATCGTCACGACCGCCCCGCTGTACACGCTGAACTCTCCGACCGAGATCGCCGGTCACTTCCGCGCGATCGCCGCGAAGATCGACGCGCCGCTGTGGGCCTACGACGTGCCCGTGCGCGTGCACACGAAGCTGCCCCTCGCCCTGCTGCTCGAGCTCGCCGCCGACGGCGTCGTGCACGGTGTGAAGGACTCCTCGGGCGATGACGTGGGCTTCCGCCGCCTGGTCGCCGCCAACGCCGAGGTCGGTCGCCCCCTGCAGCTGCTCACCGGCCACGAGGTGGTCGTCGACGCGATGGCCCTCGCGGGTGCCGACGGCGTCGTGCCGGGTCTGGCGAACGTCGAGGCGGAGGGATACGTACGCCTGTGGGATGCCGCCGAGCGCGGCGACTGGGACACCGCCCGTGCCGAGCAGGAGCGCCTCAACCGCATCTTCGACATCGTGTTCCAGCCGCGCGGGCTCTCGGGCGACGCCACCGGCGTGGGCGCGTTCAAGGCCGCGATGGCCGCGCGCGGGCTGATCGACGAGGCCTTCATGGCCGACACCGTCGAGAGCCTCGACGCCGACGCCGTGGCATCCGTGCGCGAGGTGCTCTCACGCGCCGGAGTCCTCCCCGTCGCGGTCGCGTGATGGCCGACGCCGTCGCCGCCGTCGACATCGGCGGAACGAAGACGACCGTCGCCCTCGTCGACCCCCGCGGCGAGATCGTCGACCGGGCGACGGCGACGACCCCCGGCCGCGTGGGCGGGGCGGCGATCGTCGGCCTCGTGGCGGCTTTGGCCACGTCTCTCGCCGAACGGCACGGCGCCTCGCTCCGCGGCGTCGGCGTGGGCACGGCCGGCGTGGTCGACACCTCGACCGGCACGATCGTCTCGGCCACCGACACCCTGAGGGGATGGGTCGGGATGCCGCTGCGCTCCGCCCTGCGCGCAGCCCTCGGCGATCACCTCGAAGCGTCGGCTCCCATCTCGGTGCAGAACGACGTCGATGCGCACGCGCTGGGCGAGTACCGTTTCGGCGCCGGCCGCGAGGCGTCGAGCCTGCTGACGGTCGCCGTGGGCACCGGGGTCGGCGGCGGAGTCGTCATCGACGGCCGGTCCTGGAACGGCGCGCACCACGTCGCGGGCGAGATCGCCCACATGCCCACCCCGGGAGCCGAGCACCTGCGCTGCCCCTGCGGGCGGATGGGGCACCTCGAGGCGATCGGCGGAGGCCTCGGCCTGCTGCGGCACTACCGCTGGCTCGGGGGTGACCCCGCCGTCGCCGACACCCGTGCGGTCGCGGCCCGTGCGGCCGACGATCTCACCGCAGGTCGCGCGATCGCCGATGCGGCCGCGGCCGTGGGCCGGGCTCTCGCGGGGGCGGCGACCCTGCTCGACCCCGAAGTCATCGTGGTCACTGGCGGGGTCGCCGACATCGGTCCGGTGTGGTGGCACCCGATGGAGGCCGCGTTCCGCGCGAGCGTCATCGACGCGCTCGCGGCCGTTCCGGTGCGCCCCGGCGCGCTGGGCGCCGACGCTCCCCTGCGCGGGGCCGCGGCCTCCGCGTGGGCCGACGTGGCGGTGGCGGCATGAGCGCCGGCACCGAAGCGCACGCCACGGGCCCGCGCAGCACCGACCCGCACAGCACCGACTCCCGCGGCACCGACCCGCGCAGCACCGACCCGCGCGGCGGCTCGCGCGCCGAGCTCGGCACGACCGGCCTGCTCGAGACCCTGCGCGACGGGCTGATCGTGTCGTGCCAGGCCTACCCCGGCGAGCCGATGCGCGACCCCCGCACGATGGCGCAGATCGCCCGCGCGGCGGTCGTCGGCGGCGCCGCGGGCGTGCGCCTGCAGGGCCTGGACGACATCCGTGCGGCGAGCGACGTCGGCGTGCCCGTCGTGGGTCTGTGGAAGGACGGCGATGACGACGTGTTCATCACCCCGACCCTCGCTCACGCGCGCGCCGTCGCCGAGGCCGGAGCGCACATCGTCGCGATCGACGGCACGCGCCGCACCCGGCCCGACGGGCGCACCCTGGCCGAGACGATCGCCGAGCTCAAGGCCGCGCACGACGTGCTCGTGATGGCCGACTGCGGCTCGCTCGACGACGCGCTCGCCGCGGAGGCTGCGGGAGCCGACCTCCTCGGCACCACCCTGTCGGGGTACACGGGCGAGCGTCCGAAGACCGCGGGCCCCGACATCGACCTGATCGCCGCCGTGGTGGCCGCCTGCACGCGACCCGTCGTCGCCGAGGGGCGCATCCACACCCCGGCCGACGCCCGCCGCGCGAAGCATGCCGGAGCCTTCGCCGTGTGCGTCGGCACCGCGATCACCCACCCCTCCACCCTGACCTCGTGGTTCGTCCAGGCGCTCGGCGCCCCGGCGGGCGGGACCCCGGCGCGCGACACCTCCGTGCGCGATGTCTCCGAGCGCGATGTCTCCGAGCGCGATGTCTCCGCGAGAGAGAAGAAGAACTGATGGAAGTCGTCATCACCACCCCCGACGAGATCGGCGACCTCATCGCCGACGAGATCGCCGCCCTCGTGGCATCCGCCCCCGAGACCGTCCTCGGTGTCGCGACCGGCTCGAGCCCCCTGCGGGTCTACGAAGCCCTGGGCCGCCGGGTCTCCGCGGGCGAGCTCTCGCTCGCTCGAGCGCGTGCCTTCACCCTCGACGAGTACGTCGGCCTGCCCGCCGGACACCCGGCGCGCTACGACGCCGTGATCCGCGAGGAATTCGTCGCCCGCGTCGACATCGACCCCGCGGCCGTCCGCGGACCCGACGGCGACGCCGACGACCTCGACGCGGCGTGTCGGCGGTACGAGCACGAGATGCGCGATGCCGGCGGCATCGACCTGCAGATCCTCGGCATCGGCACCGACGGGCACATCGCCTTCAACGAGCCCGGATCCTCGCTCGCCTCGCGCACCCGCGTGAAGACCCTCACCGCGCAGACGCGTCTCGACAACGCGCGGTTCTTCGACGGCGACCTCGACGCCGTGCCTCGCCACTGCCTCACGCAGGGACTCGGCACGATCCTCGAGGCGCGACGCATCGTGCTCGTGGCGACGGGAGAGGCGAAGGCGCCGGCCGTCGCCCAGCTCGTCGAGGGCGCCGTGTCGGCGCGCTGGCCAGGCACCGTGCTGCAGCACCACCCGGACGTGACGGTGTTCGTCGACGAGGCGGCCGCATCGCAGCTCGAGCTCTCCGACTACTACCGCGACACCCGCGCGCACCGGTCGCTGGTCCAGTGACCCCCGTCCTGGTCAGCGCCTACGCGGCATCCCCGGCGTTCCGCGCGTGGGACCCGCACCTCGAGGGCGAGCTCATGGCGGGGCTGTGCGCCCTGCCCGAGGTCTCCGGTCTCGAGGTGCCGTGGCTCGGCGGCATCCATCCCCACGACGAGGAGTGGTTCCTGCGCGAGCTGCCGGCGATCGAGCTGGCGGTCACGCCCCTGCCCTGGGTGATGGGCCGCTGCGCCGCCATGCCCGGGTACGGTCTGGCCTCGCCCGACGACGCCGGTCGGCGGGCTGCCCTCAACGACCTCCAGCGCGTCCGCGGCGACGTCCATCGACTCGCGGAGCGCAGCCGCGCGCGGGTTACCACCGTCATGCTCCACTCCGCGCCGCGCGGGGGCGGCTCGGTGGAGGCCCTGAGATCCGCGCTCGACGAGCTCGCCGCGTGGGATTTCGCGGGCGCCCGGCTCGTGATCGAGCACTGCGACGCCGACACCGGGGTGCACCCCTTCGAGAAGGGCTTCTTGTCGGTGGATGCCGAGATCGACGCGATCCGCGCGAGCGGCGCCCCCGTCGGGGTGTGGATGAACTGGGGTCGGTCGCTCATCGAGACCCGCGACCCCGCGGCGGTCAGCGCGCAGATCGCGCGGGCGGAGTCATCGGGCCTGCTGGCGGGGCTCTCCCTGTCGGGAGCCGCAGCCGTCGACGGGCCGTACGGAGCCGCCTGGGCCGACGCGCACCTTCCCTTCGCTGAGGTCGATCCCTCCTCGCGGTCGCTGCTGACCTGCCCCGCCGCGGTCGACGCCCTGGGCGCCGCCGGCGCGGTCGACCGCCTCGGCCTCAAGGTGAGCCGTCACCCCGACGACCGCAATTCCGTCGACGTGCTCGGCACGGTCGCGGCGAACCTGGGCGCGATGCTCCGGACCGCGGCATCCGCCCCCACGCCGACCGCGGCATGAGCCTGCTCCTGCGCGACGCCCGCGTCGTCACCGGTGCCTCCGCCGAGATCGACCGTGGCTGGGTGCACCTCGCCGACGGCCTCGTACACGAGGCCGGGGCGGGGGATCCGCCGCCCGCGGTGGTCTCGGCAGCCGCCGACGTCGTCGACGCCCGAGAGGTGGCCGGTCCCGGGGCTCTCGTGACCCCCGGCCTCGTCGACATCCACGCCCACGGTGGGGGCGGCTCCGCCTTCGAGGATCCGGATGCCGCGGCCGCGGTCGACCGCATCCTCGGGGTGCACGCGGCTCACGGCGTCACGCGGGTGGTCGCCTCGCTCGTGAGCGCAGCGCCGCTCGCCCTCGAGCACACCATCGGTGGGCTGAGCGCCGCCGCCCGGCCCGGGCTCCTCGGCATCCATCTCGAGGGCCCCTGTCTCGACGTCGACCACCGCGGCGCGCACGCCCCCTGGGCGCTGCGGAATCCGGCCTCCCTCGACGTCGAGCGCCTGACCGCCGCCGGGACCCTCGTGCAGATCACGATCGCGCCCGAGCTTCCGGGCGCCCTCGACCTCATCCGGGCGTTCGTCGCGGCGGGGGTGCGCGTCGCGGTCGGGCACACGGGAGCCGACACCGCGACGACCCGCCGGGCGATCGCGGCCGGGGCGACCCTGCTCACGCACGCGTTCAACGCCATGCCGCCGTTGCACCATCGCGCCCCGGGGCCGGTGGGTGCCGCCCTCGCCGACGAGGCCATGACCCTCGAGCTCATCGCCGACGGCACCCACGTCGACCCGTCGCTATTCGCCCCGCTCTTCCGCGCGGCCCCCGGCCGCATCGCCCTCGTCAGCGACGCCATGGCGGCCGCCGGTTCCCCCGACGGCGACTACCGGCTCGGCGACCTCGCGGTGACCGTCTCGGGCGGGATCGCGCGCCTGCGCGACACCGACACGATCGCCGGTTCGACCCTCACCCTCGACCGCGCGGTGCGTGGCGTCGTGGCAGCGGGCGTCCCCCTCGTCGACGCCGTCGCCGCGGCGACCCGCGTGCCCGCGGGCGCGATCGGGCGCGACGACCTGGGGCTCTTGCAGCCCGGATGCCGCGGCGACGCCGTGCTGTGGAGCGAGGACCTCGAGCCGGTCGCCGTCTGGCGCGACGGCATCCGCCTCTCCTGACTCCGAGACGACGAATCGCCCCCGACCAGCGCCGGGGGCGATTCGCGTATGCGCGTCAGCGGACGGCGACCTGTCCGCCCGTCACCGAGATCGAGCGCGTGGTCGCTCCCGAGGCCGACAGCGACCAGACGGTGTCGGCGACGAAGTAGCCGCGGTCGAGGTCGGCTTGCGTCACGGTGTGCCGCGGGGTGGTGCAGCTGTAGGCGGCGTTCGCGGCGAGGTTCGTCCAGCGGCAGTTGCCCGCGTTCGGCGGCAGGAACGGCGAGAAGTCCCCGCTGGTCGGGGTGACGGTGATCGTCGCCGACGACGTGTTCTGCACGCGGAACGTGTAGGGCACCTGCTCGCCCACCTGATACGGCGAGGTCGCGAGGTTGCGCGAGCCGTCGGCGCGGGCGCCCGTGATCGTGGCGGTCAGCGCGGCGGCCGGGGCGGTGACGGAGACGGCGGTCTGGCTCACCCGGCCGTCGCTCGCGGTGAACACGGCGGGGATGCTCTGCGCCCCCGCGGCGCCGGATGCCGCGGTGAGGCTGACGTTCACCGTCCGCGACGCGCCCGCGGCCAGGGTCGACACGGCGGTGCTGCCGGCCGTCCACCCGCTCGGCGGAGTGAGGGTCACGGTCCCCGACAGCGCCGTGGACTCCTGGTTCGTCACCGTGACCGGTACCTGCAGGGTCTGCCCCGGCTGCACCGTCTGCGCGGGTGCCGACAGGGGAGCGCACGCGTAGTTCAGCCAGGCCTCGTCGAACGTCGACAGCTGCATGTCGTTGGTGTAGCTGCGCTCCCACAGCACGCCGAGTCGTCCGGCGTCGAGGACCGTGGCGCTCGAGTAGGCGAAGAACCCGGTCGTGAGGCTGCGCAGGCCGGGCCACGTCTGGCCGTCGTCGCACGACACCCGTACCGCGCCGTTCACGCGGTCTCCGTTCGCGCCGTTGTTCGCGTTCGTGAAGACGAGCTTCTTCGCGTCGGCCGAACCCGCCGGGGCGTCGGGGTGCAGCCGGATGATCGAGGCATTGTTGGTCGGGTCGGGCAGTTCGGCGTCAGCCGTCACCGCACCGAACGTGGCGCCGCCGTCGGTCGAGATCGCGGTCTTGCGCAGGCGCCCGTTCGCGCTGTCGCGCGAGTTGAGCATCACGCGGCCGTCCGAGAGTTCGACGACCTTGTTCTCGTCCATGCCCGTGCCGACGTTCGCGCCCTTGATCCAGCTCGCTCCGTGGTCGTCGGAGTACACCGAGTAAGCCTGGATCGCGGTCGATCCGTTCGACTGCAGCACAGTGCCGGCGTACTGCTGGATCAGGCGGCCCGCGTGCGACCCGTACCGCAGCTGGATGCCCTCGCCCGAGGTCGCGAACGTGCCCTTGATGTCACCGGCGACAGGGCTGGAGGAGCCGCCGACCGCGGGCTTGGTCACGTTCGTGATGAGTCGCGGGGCGCTCCAGGTGACCCCGCCGTCGTCGGAGTGCGCGACGGCGGAGCTCAGGATGTTGCGGTCGCTGTCGTTGTTGCCGTAGCCGCTGCTCTGGAAGCTCACGTCCTTCGAGTACACGAAGAACGCGAAGACCCGGCCGGTCTCGCGGTCGGTCACGTAGCTGGGGTCGGAGTACCCGAACTTCGGCCCTGACGCGTCTGCCGCCTTGCCCGCGGCGATGACCGTCTGCGGGCCCCAGGTCGCGCCGTTGTCGGTGGAGCGCCGCTGCACGATCGAGTTGGGGTTCGGAGCGTCCGCCGCGCTGCCCGGACGCGCGTCCCACGCGGCGAGGACGACACCGTCCCCGAGGTGCGTGAGCGCGGGGATCCGGTAGAAGAAGTTCGCCGAGGTGCGGTCGGCGGCGAGGTTCTGGGCGCTGTACGACCCCGGTGCCGCCGTGGGGTCGGTCGGGTTTCCGGATGCCGCGTGCGCCGGCGCCACGAACGCTGCGGCCAGCAGCGCGCCGATCGTGGCGCCGATGCAGAGGGCTCTGCGGGTGCGAAGGAGGGGGAGGAGGGCGGGCTTCATCGTCGACGCCTTTCGTTGGGGAACTGACATCAGAGGTCAGATGTCCAAAGATAGGCGGATCGTAGATGCCGGGGCAAGGGATCGGCGCGAATCGCGCTCGTCGCTGTCTCGCGTGACGGCTTCGAAGGGGCTGACGGGAATCGTCCCCACCGCCTCTCCACGCGCCGCTGCGCAGCGCGCGGAGCCTCTGGCGGCGTGGGCCCACCCGCTGCGGTTCCGGTTCCTACGGCACCCACGCGAAAGGCCCGCCACACCGCCGATGGCGGTGAGTCGGGCCTTCTGAGGGGCTGACGGGAATCGAACCCGCGCTATCTGCTTGGGAAGCAGAAGTTCTGCCATTGAACTACAGCCCCGTGCGCCTTGCGGCAGCCCGGCCAGCATAACAGCGTCGTGGTCGCATCCCTCGGCATCCGCCCCCGAAACCGCCTCCGCCGGCGAAACCGCACCCGTTCGTCGAGCGCGCATTCCCTTGCGTGCAAAGGCATGCGTTCTCGGCGAACGGATACGTCCTCGCGCGCCACACGCGAGACGAATGCCGGTCATGTCGATGCGGCGCAAGCGGGGTGAAACCCGACAGCGCGAGCGCGGGCCCCGCCCGTAGGCTGTGGGCGTGCTGCTCTCCGATCGCGACATCCGGACCGAACTCGACGCGAAGCGCCTCGGCCTCGAGCCCTTCGACCCGGCCATGGTCCAGCCCTCGAGCGTCGACGTACGGCTCGACCGCCACTTCCGGTTGTTCGACAACCACAAGTACCCCTTCATCGATCCGGCCGAGGATCAGCCCGAGCTCACCCGTCTGATCGAGGTCGACCCGGACGAGCCGTTCATCCTTCACCCCGGGGAGTTCGCACTCGGATCGACCTTCGAGCGCGTGACGCTGCCCGACGACATCGCCGCCCGCCTCGAGGGCAAGTCGTCGCTCGGGCGGCTGGGCCTTCTGACCCACTCGACCGCGGGCTTCATCGACCCCGGCTTCTCGGGACACGTCACCCTCGAGCTGTCGAACGTCGCGACCCTGCCGATCAAGCTGTGGCCCGGAATGAAGATCGGCCAGGTCTGCTACTTCCGCCTCACCTCGCCGGCCGAGAACCCGTACGGCTCGGGTCCCTACGGCAACCGCTACCAGGGTCAGCGCGGTCCGACCGCGTCGCGCTCGGCGCTCAACTTCCACCGCACCGACGTCGGCTCGACCGACGCCGGATCCGCGGGACGCTGAGCGCCGGCATCCGTCCCCAGACGCGCCGAGGCGGGTGAGACCCGGCCTCTCTCGCCGTGTCTCACCCGCCTGAGCGGTTTCTCGCGGATCACTCCGCGACCGGGCCGCGCTCCGTGTCGGAGGGGGTGCCGGATGCCGTGGACTCGCGCCCGCGGCTGAACCCGGCGTCGAAGCCGCGCTCGTAGGCGCGCTGAGCCGCCCGGTGTCCGCGGCCGTGACCGCGCTCGCCGTCGCCGTGTCCGCGACCGTGGCCGAAGCCCGGGCCGAACCCGTGACCGCGCTCGCCGTGCCCGCGCCCGTGGCCGTGACCGAAGTCGGGGCCGAAGCCGTGACCGCGCTCGCCGTGCCCGCGCCCGTGGCCGTGACCGAAGTCGGGGCCGAAGCCGTAGCCGTAGCGGGGGCCGCGCTCGCCGCGGGCGTGCTCGGCGTCGCCGTCGTGCGCGCGGGGTCCGCCGTGTCCGCGACGGCCCTCGCCGTCAGCATCGCGGTCGAAACCGCGCGCGTCGGGGTCGAAGCCGCGGCGCATGCCCGGACCGAAGGGTCCGAAGCCGCCGCGCGGGCCGAATCCGGGACCGAACGCCGGACCGAAGCCGCCGCGCGGACCGAACCCGGGGCCGAAGCCACGGGGCCCGCGGTCGTCACCCGACTCCGCGTCGAGGCCCAGTGCACCTTCGATGGTGTCGAGGGCTGCGACGAGACGCTCGAGGTCGTCGGCCGGGACGTCGGCGAGCAGCGCCGAACGGTCGGCGTCCAGCCGGTCGAGGACCGCGCGGCCCTCGTCGGTGAGCGCCCAGCCGTCGTCGGTGGAGGTGATCCATCCGCGATCGGCGAGGGCGGAGACGCGCTTGCCTCCGCGGGCGAGGCGCTCGGCGACCCAGGGGGCGTCGATGCGGCCGTCGATGGCCCGCAGGAGGAAGACGGTCTTGGGGTGCAGGTCGCTGTCGCGCAGCTGCGCGAACAAGCGGTGATGCAGCGCGTGACCGACCGTCGTGAGGCGATGGGCGAGGCTGCGGGGATCCAGAGGTGTGGAGGTGTTCATCAGGGTGTCCTTTCGTGGGCGGGAGTTCCGCCGATGCATGTCATGTGACAACGGATGTACTGTGACATGTATTCCCGATACTTGTCAAGCGACATGTAAAATCGCGGCATGGCATCCGACCCCGCCGACGAGATCGCGGCCGCCCTCTCCCGACTGCGCGGCCGCCGACCACGTCCGCCGTTCCCGCCCGAGGCGCCGCACCACCACGGAGCGGGCCACGGCGCAGGGCACGGAGGACGCGGCGGACCCTGGGGTCACGGCGGTCCGCCGTGGGCAGACGCCGCCGCGGGCCGCTTCGCCGGACCCGCGCGGCTCCGCATGCTCGACGCCCTCATCGCGGCATCCGGATCGCTCTCGGTTAGCGAGATCGCCGAGGCGGTCGGCGTCGATCAGCCGCGCGCGTCACGCCTCGTGCAGCAGGCCGTGCAGATGGGTCTCGTCGAACGCGAGCCCGACCCCGAAGACGCCCGCCGCACCCGCGTGCGCCTCACCGCGCAGGGAGAGCGCCTCGTCTCCGGATTCCGCGGGCGCCGCCGTGACGCGGTGCGGTCCGCCCTGGAGTCGTTCACCGACGCCGAGCGCACCGAATTCGCCCGCCTGCTGGCGAAATTCGCCGACGCCTGGCCGCGCGACTGATCGCCGGAGCTCCGGCCGGGTTCCCGGCATCCGGATGCCGCGCACCGGGCGTCTCGGCCCGCGTGCACAACTCCTGAAATTCGGTGCGCGCCGGGGTCTGCATCCGCGTGATTCCGGGGCCGCGCCCCGTGTGGCCGACGGATCTGCCGGAGTTGTGTACGGCGAGGGGGCGGATGGACCCGCGGCCGGCGGTTCCGGATGCCGCCGGCTCAGACGATGACGGCGGGCTTCGCCTTCACCGGGAGCAGCAGCAGCAATCCCGCACCCAGGATCAGCACGATGCCCAGGATGCCGAGCCGCGTGTCGCCCGTGATGCCGACGAAGAGGGCGAACAGGCCGGGGGCGAGGAACGACACGGCGCGACCGGTCGTGGCGTAGAGGCCGAAGATCTCGCCCTCGCGCCCCTCGGGGGCGACACGGGCCAGGAAGGACCGGCTCGCCGACTGCACCGGGCCGACGAAGGCGCACAGGCCGAGGCCGGTGATCCAGAACGCGGTCTGCGACGTTCCGATGAACAGCACGGCCCCGCCGAGCACGATGAGTCCGATCAGCGAGACGACGATGACCCGCTTCGGGCCGAATCTGTCGTCGAAACGTCCGGCGATGAAGGTGCTCACGCCGGCGACCACGTTCGCGGCCACAGCGAAGTACAGCACCAGGGTGGAGCTGAAACCGAACACCTGCGCGGCGATGATCGCGCCAAAGGTGAAGACCCCGGCGAGGCCGTCGCGGAAGACCGCGCTGGCCACGAGGAAGAGCAGGACCTGACGGCTGTCGCGCCAGAGCGCGCGCAGTGTTCCCCACAGCACCACGTAGGAGCGGAAGAAACCCACGCGCACCTGGCGACGGCGGGCGGGGATCTCCGGAACGCGCAGCAGCACCGGGATCGCGAAAGCGCCGAACCAGACGGCGGATGCCAAGACGGCGAGGCGGATGTTCCACCCGCCCTCCTTTGTCACGGCCAGGAGCCCGCCGGCACCGGGGTCTCCGAAGCTCTGGATGAACAGCACGAGCAACAGCAGCAAGAGCACGATGCCGCCGACGTAACCCATGCCCCAGCCGAAGCCCGAGACCCGGCCGATGTTCTCGCGAGTGGAGACCTGCGTGAGCATCGCGTAGTAGTTGACGCTTGCGAACTCGAAGAAGACGTTGCCGACCGCGATGAGCGCAGCCCCCAGCACAAGGAACGACGGCGTCCCCTCGACGAACACCATCGCCGCCATCGCGAGCACGACCAGGCCGGTGTTGATGCCGAGCCAGAGCTTGCGGCGTCCGGTGCCGTCGGATCTCTGGCCGAGCACCGGGGCCACCAGGGCCACCACGATTCCGGCGATCATCAGCGCCACGCCCACCAGGGTCGCGTTGTCGGCGAGAGCGCGCACGAGGGCCGGGTTCTTGTCGTCGCCGTTCGCCGCCGCCACGATCGCCGGGTCGACGAACAGCTGACTGGCGAGATAGGTGCTGAAGACGAACGTCGTGACCACGGCGTTGAAAGCCGCCGAACCCCAGTCCCAGAGGGCCCAGGCGATCACCGGTCGCCGAGGGGTGGTGGGGGCTCCGGTGGTGCCGGAGGAGGACATGTCGGTCACGCTGGGGTCCTTCGGTGAACGCCCGGTTCGGCGGGCGAGGCAGCCGCGCCATCGTCGGCGCACGCCCTCAGGCTAGACCTCGGCCCGCGCGCGAGCGCGGAGGAGACTACCGTGGAGTCATGGCATCCGAAACCCCCGTCGACTCCGCTGAGGCCGAGACCACTCCCGAAAAGCTCACCTTCGCCGACCTGGGACTGGATGCCGCTGTGCTCAAGGCCCTGAAGGACGTGGGCTACGAGACCCCGTCCGCGATCCAGGCCGCCACGATCCCCGTGCTGCTGCAGGGCCGCGACGTCGTCGGCCTCGCCCAGACCGGTACCGGCAAGACCGCGGCGTTCGCGCTGCCGGTGCTGTCGCAGATGGAGACCGGCCACAAGAACCCGCAGGCCCTTGTGCTCGCGCCGACCCGCGAGCTCGCGCTGCAGGTGTGCGAGGCGTTCGAGAAGTACGCCGCGCACATCAAGGGCGTCTCGGTGCTGCCCGTCTACGGCGGCCAGGGCTACGGCCAGCAGCTGTCGGCCCTGCGCCGCGGCGTCGACATCGTCGTCGGTACCCCCGGTCGCATCATGGACCACCTCGACAAGGGCACCCTCGACCTGAGCGAGCTGAAGTACCTCGTGCTCGACGAGGCCGACGAGATGCTCAAGATGGGCTTCGCCGAAGACGTCGAGACGATCCTCGCCGACACCCCCGCCACGAAGCAGGTCGCGCTGTTCTCGGCCACGATGCCGGCGCAGATCCGCCGCATCTCGGCGCAGTACCTGAACAACCCCGAAGAGATCACGGTCAAGACCAAGACCGCGACTTCGACGAACATCACCCAGCGCTACCTGATCGTGTCGTACCAGCAGAAGATCGACGCCCTCACGCGCATCCTCGAGGTCGAGAACTTCGAGGGCATGATCGTCTTCACCCGCACCAAGAACGAGACCGAGACCGTCGCCGAGAAGCTGCGCGCCCGCGGCTACACCGCCGCCGCGATCAACGGCGATGTCGCCCAGGTGCAGCGCGAGCGCACGGTCAACCAGCTCAAGAGCGGCAAGCTCGACATCCTCGTCGCCACCGACGTGGCCGCGCGCGGTCTCGACGTCGACCGCATCAGTCACGTCGTCAACTACGACCTGCCGATCGACACCGAGTCGTACGTGCACCGCATCGGCCGCACGGGCCGCGCCGGCCGCACCGGTGACGCGATCAGCTTCGTCACCCCGCGCGAGCGCCGCATGCTCACCGCGATCGAGAAGGCGACGCGCCAGCCGCTGACCGAGATGTCGCTGCCGAGCGTCGACGACGTCAACGCCACGCGCCTGACGCGCTTCGACGACGCCATCACCACGGCCCTCGAAGACACCGCCGCGATCGCGACGTTCCGCGACGTCGTCGCGCACTACGTGGCGCACCACGACGTGCCCGAGGCCGACGTGGCCGCAGCTCTCGCCGTGGTCGCGCAGGGTGACACTCCGCTGCTGCTCGAGGCCGAGGCCTTCCGCCAGCAGCGCTTCGACACCGAGCGTCCCGCCCGCGACGGCGGTTCGCGCGACGGCGGATCCCGCGACGCCGGCCCGCGCCGCGACACCTCCGGTCGCTTCGCGACGTACCGCATCGCGGTGGGTCGTCGTCAGCGCGTCGAGCCCCGTCAGATCGTCGGCGCCCTCGCCAACGAGGGCGGCCTGCGTCGCAACGACTTCGGTGCGATCCAGATCCGTCAGGACTTCTCGCTCGTCGAACTGCCCGTCGACCTGTCGAACGACACGATCGACCGCCTCGCCGACACTCGCATCTCGGGCCAGCTCATCGACCTGCGCCTCGACGCCGGCGGTCGCTCGGCCAAGCGCAGCGACCGGCCGCAGCGCCGCGATCGCGACCGCGACTGAGCCGCGTTCGCGGTCGAGACCGCGACTGAGTCACGTTCGCGGTCGAAACCGCGACTGAGTCACAGCATCCGTTCGACGCCCCCGTACCCCGTTGAGGGTGCGGGGGCGTCGTGCGTGGTGGGGGTGCGAGCGCGGGTGTGGTGGCGGGTGCGTTTTGCGCGAGCCATGTCCCACTTTTGGTTACCTGGGGGCCGCCTGAGCCGCCATTTTTGGGACGTGGTCTGCCCAGATGGGGACATGGGTGGGCGGGGGTGACCGCTCCGGTCTTTTCCGACCATGTCCCACTTTTGGCTGCCTGGGGGCCGCTCGGGCCGCCATTTTTGGGACATGGTTTGCGTAGATCGGGACATGGTCTGCACAGATCGGGACATGGGTGGAGGGATGCCGAAACACCGGGGCAGCGCGGGGCCGCCCGGGATCGCCTGGGCCGCGCGGGGCTGGACGCGCAGGGTGACCGCGCCCATCGGCATCCGGAAGTTGAGCCAATTCATATCAAGTCGCCTTGACCTCGCGGAGGGGGTCGGATAACCTTGAGTCATCGCGGCTCAACCCGCGCAGAGACTTTCACCAGAACCCCGAGTGCGGCAACGGCCGTGCTCACAAGCAAGGAGACACATATGCCCCGTGCAGTGGGAATCGACCTCGGTACGACCAACTCCGTCGTGAGCGTGCTCGAGGGTGGCGAGCCCAAGGTCATCGCCAACGCCGAGGGTTTCCGTACGACCCCCTCGGTCGTCGCGTACACGAAGGACGGCGAGGTGCTCGTCGGCGAGACCGCCAAGCGCCAGGCCGTCACCAACGTCGACCGCACCATCTCCAGCGTGAAGCGCCACATGGGCACCACCTGGAGCTTCGACGTCGACGGCAAGAAGTGGACGCCGCAGGAGATCTCGGCCCGCATCCTGCAGAAGCTCAAGCGCGACGCCGAGGAGTACCTCGGCGACAGCGTGACCGACGCGGTCATCACCGTCCCCGCGTACTTCAACGACGCCGAGCGTCAGGCCACCAAGGAGGCCGGTGAGATCGCGGGCCTCAACGTGCTGCGCATCATCAACGAGCCCACCGCCGCGGCCCTCGCGTACGGCCTCGACAAGGGCAAGGAAGACGAGCTCATCCTCGTCTTCGACCTCGGTGGTGGAACCTTCGACGTCTCGCTGCTCGAGGTGGGCAAGGACGACGACTTCTCCACGATCCAGGTGCGCGCCACCTCGGGTGACAACCGCCTCGGTGGAGACGACTGGGACCAGCGCGTCGTCGACTACCTCATCAAGCAGTTCAAGGACACGACCGGCGTCGACGTCTCGGCCGACAAGATCGCCCTGCAGCGTCTGAAGGAAGCGGCCGAGCAGGCCAAGAAGGAGCTGTCGAGCTCGACCTCGACCAGCATCAACCTGCCGTACCTGTCGCTCACCGACACGGGCCCCGTCTCGCTCAGCGAGACCCTCACGCGCGCCAAGTTCGAGGACCTCACCAAAGACCTCCTCGACCGCACCCGCAAGCCCTTCTCCGACGTCATCCGCGAGGCCGGCGTCAAGGTCGACGACATCGCCCACGTGGTGCTCGTCGGCGGCTCGACCCGCATGCCCGCGGTCGCCGAGCTGGTCAAGAAGGAGACCGGCAAGGACGCCAACAAGGGCGTGAACCCCGACGAGGTCGTGGCCGTGGGCGCAGCCCTGCAGGCCGGTGTCCTCAAGGGTGAGCGCAAGGACGTCCTGCTCATCGACGTCACCCCCCTGAGCCTCGGCATCGAGACCAAGGGCGGCATCATGACCAAGCTCATCGAGCGCAACACGGCCATCCCGACCAAGCGCAGCGAGACCTTCACCACCGCCGACGACAACCAGCCGTCGGTCGCGATCCAGGTCTTCCAGGGCGAGCGCGAGTTCACCCGCGACAACAAGCCGCTCGGCACCTTCGAGCTCACCGGCATCGCGCCGGCTCCCCGCGGCATCCCGCAGGTGGAGGTCACCTTCGACATCGACGCCAACGGCATCGTGCACGTCTCGGCGAAGGACAAGGGCACCGGCAAGGAGCAGTCGATGACCATCACGGGCGGCTCGTCGCTGCCCAAGGAGGACATCGAGCGCATGGTGCGCGAGGCCGAAGAGAACGCGGCCGACGACAAGAAGCGCCGCGAGTCCGCCGAGACCCGCAACCAGGCCGAGACCTTGTCGTACTCGATCGAGAAGCTCATCAAGGAGAACGACGACAAGCTCCCCGCCGAGGTCAAGACCGAGGTGCAGGGCGACGTCGACGCGCTCAAGACGGCTCTCGCCGGTGACGACGACGACGCGGTCAAGACCGCGTTCGACAAGCTGAACGCCAGCCAGGGCAAGCTCGGCGAGGCCATCTACGCCTCTTCGCAGGCCGCCGGCGAGCCCGCCGACCCCAACGTGGGCCAGCCCGGCAACGGTGAGACGCCGAACCCCGAGGAAGACGTCATCGACGCCGAGGTCGTCGACGACGAGAACCCCGACGAGAAGAAGTAAGCGGAGACCATGGCACACAAGGACGACGAACAGCCCACGGGCTCGGGCGCCGGTCCTGACGAGACGGGGCCGGAGGAGAACACCTCCGGCCCCGCGCCGTCGGGCGACCAGCCTGAGTCTTCGGAATCGGATGCCGATGGCTTGACCATCGACGACATCCTCGGCGCCGAGCAGACGCCCGAGGCGGCCGCAGAAGGAGCCTCCGACAAGGAGGCCTCGCTGCTGATCGACCTCAAGCGTCTGCAGGCCGAGTACGCCAACTACCGTCGGCGCACCGAGGAGCAGCGCGAGCGCGAGATCGAGCGCGCCAAGGGCGAGGCCGTGAAGGGCCTGTTGCCCGTCATGGACGACCTCGACCGCGCCGCCAAGCACGGTGACCTCGTCGAGGGCAGCCCCCTCTCCGCGATCGGCGACAAGGTGCGCGCCGTGGCCGAGCGCCTCGGTGTGGTGTCGTACGGCGCCGTGGGCGACGTGTTCGACCCGCAGCAGCACGAGGCAATCTTCCAGGCCCCGACTCCCGGCGTGACCGAGACCACGATCCTCGAGGTCGTCGAGGTCGGCTACCGCCTCGGTTCGGTCGAACTGCGACCGGCCAAGGTCGTCGTCGCCGTGCCGGCCGACCCTTCGACAGGCTCAGGGACCTAAGGGGAGCTATGGCGAGTCAGGACTGGTTCGACAAGGACTTCTACAAAGTCCTCGGTGTCGACAAGAGCGTCAGCGCTGCCGATCTGAAGAAGACGTATCGCAAGCTCGCGCGCCAGTACCACCCCGACTCGAACCCGGGAGACGCGAAGGCCGAAGCGAAGTTCAAGGAGATCAGCGAGGCCTACTCGGTGCTCAACGACCCCGAGCAGCGCGAGGAGTACGACCAGATCCGGGCCATGGGCTCGGGGGCGCGCTTCTCGGCTCCCGGGGCCGGGGCGGGTGGCGGTTTCGACGACGTCTTCAGTCGGTTCGGACAGGGCCGGCAGGCGCCGTCGGGCGGCTTCGACGACTTCTTCACGATGTTCGATCAGCAGGGCGGGGGCTTCGGTTCCGGCCGGTTCGGTCAGACGACCGGCGGATTCCGCGGCTTCGGCGGGCCTCAGAAGGGCTCCGACGTCACCGCGCGCACGACGATCGACTTCGTCACCGCGGCAAAGGGAGAGACCATCACCCTCGCGGGTGAAGACAACGTGCCCTTCAAGGTGAAGATCCCCGCCGGTGTGTCCGACGGGCAGAAGATCCGGCTGCGGGGCCGCGGGCGCAAGTCGCCCGACGGCGGCGAGAGCGGCGACATCGTCGTGACCGTGGCCGTGCGTCCCCACCCGGTCTTCACGCGTGACGGACTCAACCTGCGCATCACCGTGCCCGTCACCTTCACCGAGGCGGCACTGGGTGCGACGATCGAAGTGCCGACGCTCGGGGGAGACCCCGTGCGTCTGCGCGTGGCCCCCGGCACCCCGTCGGGGCGCGTGCTCCGCGTCAAGGGTCGCGGAATCTCGACCACGAAGGGCACCGGCGACCTGCTCGCCGAGGTCCAGGTCGCGGTGCCTGCCCACCTCGACGACGCGGCGCGCGAAGCCCTCGAGCGTTTCCATGAGCTCGAACCGAAAGAGAACCCCCGCGCCGACCTGATGTCGAAGGCGCGATAAACACACGCGAGTCGCCGAGGTTCTCGGCATCCGATACGACAGGATGCCGAGAACCCGGCACCGCACCCGGCACGACGGAAGAGGTGAAGACGTGTCCGAAAGAGAGATCGACGAAGACGCCCCGATCTTCGCCATCGCCGCAGCCGCCGAGCTGTCGAACATGCACCCGCAGACGCTGCGGCAATACGACAGGCTCGGCCTCGTCGTACCCGCACGCACGCAGGGCGGTTCGCGGCGTTACTCGAGCCGTCACGTGCAGCAGCTGCGCGAGGTCGCGCGCCTGTCGGGTGAGGGCATGAGCCTTCCCGCCATCGCACGTCTGCTGGCGCTCGAGGAGCGGGTTCACGAGCTCGCGCGCCGCGTGAACGACCTCGAGCGTCAGCTCACGATCGAGCGCCAGTCGCGTCCCGGCGCCCGCGTCTTCGCGGCCGGCGCCACCGGTTCGGTCGTCACGCTGCGCCATGGGGCGCGCGTGCGCCGTGCCACCGACATCGTGCTGTGGCGTCCGCGCGACATGCACGACGACTGACCCGACCCGGCGGAGGTCCCTCAACGGGTCGAGGTCCCTGAGCGCGTAGAGGTCCCTGAGCGCGTAGAGGTCCCTGAGCTTGTCGAAGGGACCCGGATGCCGCGGGCGCGCGGCGCTTCGACGGGCTCAGCCACGTCTCTCGCGTCAGGCCGGATCGATCCGCAGCACGGTCGGCGCCTCGCCTAGCTGAAGATCGTCGACCACACGGATCGTGCGTGCCACGGCATCCACCGCGTCGATGACCGTGCCGAAGCGCTGGCGGTCCGAGCACACGGCGGTGACGGTCACGAAGTGCGAGCCGGTGTCCCACGTGTACGTGGCGAACGGCGGCGTCTTCGGATCGCTCGGCAGGGGCATCGCGAGCTTCTCGCCGACGCCGAGGTGCGGATTGCGGAACGACTCGGTGTCGTCGTACTCCATCGGCATCATCGCCCGCGCCGTGCGCAGCTGCGGTGTGGCCTCCTGCAGCTGCGCCATGACGACGAGCAGTTCGGGGTCGCTCTTCCATACCCACACAAGCACGCGCCCGCCCGCGCGGCGCATGAGCAGCGGCGCCGCCTGGCTCAGGATCCACGCGAAAGCCCCGCCGCCGGGGCGGGGCGCAGCGCCGGCGGCCTGATTGGCCTGGCTGAGCAGCATTCCGATCGCCGCCTTACGGTGGCGGCGGCCGCGGAATCCGAGGGAACCGGTCACGGGCACCCAGAGGTCGGCGGGAGCGTCGGCCTGCAGTCGAGACATGCGCTCAGCCTACGATCCGGGGCCTGGGAGACGGATGCCGATCGACCGCGTTCGCGACGGGAGAACGCTCCCACGGCTGGAGGGGTCGCCGATGTCGGAGGTCGGTGCCAGGCTGTAGTCCGCGGTCATCGCGACCGCGTCGATCTCTCGGAGGGCCTCGTGCTCGGCAAACTCCTCATCCGTTACCTCTCGCGCTATCGCTGGCTGCTGGTCGCCATCCTCGTCTTCCAGGCCGCGTCCGCGGTCGCGACGCTGTACCTGCCGCGTCTGAACGCCGACATCATCAACCTCGGCGTCGCCCAGGGCGACACCGGCTTCATCTGGTCGCGCGGCGGGCTCATGCTCGTCATCTCGCTCGGGCAGATCGTGGCATCCGTGATCGCCACGTATTTCGCCGCGCGGGCGGCGATGGCCGCCGGCCGCGACATCCGCCTCGATGTCTTCGAGCGCGTCAGCGGCTTCTCCGAGCGCGAGCTGTCGCAGTTCGGCGCGGGGTCGCTGATCACCCGCAACACCAACGACGTGCAGCAGGTGCAGATGCTCGCGATGATGGGCGCCACCATGCTCGTCAGCGCCCCGCTGCTGGCCATCGGCGGCATCATCATGGCGCTGCAGCAAGACGTCGGACTCAGCTGGCTCATCGCGGTGGCCGTGCCCGTGCTGGTCATCGCCGCCGGCCTCATCATCGCGCGCATGGTCCCGTTGTTCCGCAGCTACCAGACCAAGCTCGACGGCGTGAACCGCGTCATGCGCGAGCAGCTCACCGGCGTGCGCGTCGTGCGCGCCTTCGTGCGCGAGCGCATCGAAGAAGAGCGCTTCCGAGAGGCCAACACCGACATCCTCGTCGTCGGTCGCAAGGTTGGCTCGCTCTTCGTGCTGCTGTTCCCCCTCGCGATGCTCGTGCTCAACGTCACCGTGGTGGGCGTCATCTGGTTCGGGGGCATCCAGGTCGACGCCGGCGGGGTCGAGATCGGCACCCTGTTCGCCTTCATCCAGTACGTCGCGCAGATCCTCGGCGGCGTGCTGATGGCCAGCTTCATGACGGTGATGATTCCTCGCGCCGCGGTCTCGGCCGAACGCATCGGCGAGGTGCTCGACAGCCGCTCGACTCTCGAGCGTCCGGCGAACCCCGTCGAGCGCCTGCCCGAACCGGGTGCGGTCGAGTTCGACGACGTCGCCTTCGCCTATCCGGGCGCCGAGTCGCCGGTCGTCTCGGGTATCAGCTTCACGGCGCGCCCCGGCGAGACCGTCGCGATCGTCGGCTCGACCGGCGCCGGCAAGACGACCCTCGTCTCGCTCATCCCGCGGCTGTTCGACGTGACCTCCGGCGCCGTGCGCGTCGGCGGAGTCGACGTTCGCGAGGCCGACCTCGACGTGCTGTGGAAGAGCATCGGTCTCGTACCGCAGCGTCCGTTCCTGTTCAGCGGCACGGTGGCATCCAACCTGCGTTTCGGTCGCGAAGAGGCCACCGACGACGAGCTGTGGCACGCCCTCGAGATCGCGCAGGGTCGCGACTTCGTCGAAGCGATGGACGGAAAGCTCGAGGGGCGCATCGCCCAGGGCGGAACGAACGTCTCGGGCGGCCAGCGCCAGCGCCTCGCCATCGCGCGGGCGATCGTCCACCGGCCGGCCGTGCTGGTCTTCGACGACTCGTTCTCGGCGCTCGACCTGAGCACCGACGCTCGATTGCGACAAGCCCTGTGGCGCGAGCTCCCCGAGGTGACGAAGATCGTCGTCGCGCAGCGCGTGTCGACCATCACGGGCGCCGACCGCATCATGGTGCTCGAAGACGGCCGCATGGCCGGCCTCGGCACGCACGACGAGCTGCTGGCCACCAGCGCCACCTACCGCGAGATCGTCGAGTCGCAGCTGGGGGTCGAGGCATGAGCACCGCAGACGCCCTCACCGAAGAAGAACGCGCCGAACTCGAGCTCGCCGAGCAGGCGCGCCTGAACTCCGGCAGCTGGGCCAGCGTCGCGCCCGGCAAGGCCTCGAACTTCGGGCCGAGCTTCCGGCGCCTCATCGGCCTCCTCCGGCCGTACGCCGCCGCTTTCGTGTTCGTGTCGATCCTCGGCGCGATCGGCGTCGTGCTCGCCGTGCTCGCTCCTCGCGTGCTCGGAGACGCGACCAACATCATCTTCGAAGGCGTGGTCTCGAGGGGACTCGCTCAGCAGTTCCCCGCCGGCACCTCGCAGGCCGAGGTCGTCGACGCCCTGCAGGCCGCGGGGCAGAACGACATCGCCAACATCGTCGGCGCGATGGGCAACTTCTCCGTCGGCGCCGGCGTCGACTTCGACGCCCTGCGCGTCGTGATCGTGACGGTGCTCGCGATCTACGTCGGCTCGTCGCTGCTGTCGTGGATCCAGGGCTACGTCATCAACGTCATCATGGTCCGCACCATGTGGCGCCTGCGCGAAGACGTCGAGGCCAAGATCAACCGTCTGCCCCTGTCGTACTTCGACCGCGTGCAGCGCGGAGAACTGATCTCCCGGGTCACCAACGACATCGACAACATCACGCAGACGATGCAGCAGTCGCTCTCCAGCGCGCTCACGTCGGTGCTCACCGTCGTCGGTGTGCTCATCATGATGTTCACGATCTCGTGGCAGCTCGCTCTCGTCGCCCTCGTCTCGCTGCCGCTCATGGCGGTGATCTTCGGCGTCATCGGACCGAAGTCGCAGAAGGCGTTCGGCGAGCAGTGGAAGAAGGTCGGCCGCCTCAACGCCCGCGTCGAGGAGTCGTTCTCGGGCCACGCGCTGGTCAAGGTCTACGGCCGCGAGAAGGACGCGCGCGAGAAGTTCGAGGCCGAGAACGAGGAGCTCTACCAGGCCAGCTTCAAGGCGCAGTTCCTCTCCGGCATGATCATGCCCGGCATGATGTTCGTCGGAAACCTCACGTACGTCGGCATCGCGGTGCTCGGTGGTCTCATGGTGGCCGGTGGCCAGATCCGCCTCGGCGACGTGCAGGCCTTCATCCAGTACTCGCAGCAGTTCACGCAGCCGCTGTCGCAGCTGGGTGGCATGGCCGCGGTGGTCCAATCGGGCACCGCCTCCGCCGAGCGGGTCTTCGCACTCCTCGACGCCGAAGAGCAGGAACCGGATGCCGATGACGCCCCGACCCACACCGAGGGTCGCGGGGTCATCGAGTTCCAGAACGTGCGGTTCTCGTACTCGCCCGACCGCCCGCTGATCACCGACCTGTCGTTCCGCGTCGAGCCCGGCCAGACGGTCGCGATCGTGGGACCCACCGGTGCCGGAAAGACGACGCTGGTGAACCTGATCATGCGGTTCTACGAGCTCGACGGCGGGCGCATCCTGCTCGACGGGCAGGACATCGCCGAACTGCGCCGCGACGACGTGCGCTCGCGCACCGGCATGGTGCTGCAAGACCCGTGGCTGTTCGCGGGGTCCATCCGCGACAACATCCGCTACGGGCGCGAGAGCGCGACCGACGACGAGATCGTCGAGGCCGCCGTCGCCACGCGCGTCGACCAGTTCGTGCACTCGCTGCCCGAGGGCTACGACACCGTGCTCGACGAAGACGCCGCCAACGTCTCGGCGGGCGAGAAGCAGTTGATCACGATCGCGCGGGCGTTCGTCGCCCGGCCCTCGGTGCTGATCCTCGACGAGGCCACCTCGTCGGTCGACACCCGCACCGAGCTGCTGCTGCAGCAGGCGATGGCGGCGCTGCGCGAGGGACGCACCTCGTTCGTGATCGCGCACCGCCTGTCGACGATCCGCGACGCCGACCTCATCCTCGTGATGGAGCACGGCGACATCGTCGAGAAGGGCACGCACGACGAGCTCATCGCGGTCGAGGGCGCGTACTACCGCCTGTACCGCTCGCAGTTCGAGCAGGCGGCATCCGACCTCGATGAGGTCGAGGTCGAGGCGCAGCGCGCCGCCGACCCGCAGCACGCCCCGGCGAACGACGATGCCGTGGTGGTGTCGGCGATGGCGGTCGCGGCATCCGAGGTTCCGGCGGCCGCGGGTGTCGACGGCCCGCCGCGCCCGGCACAGGGCTCACCCCTGCCCGACCGACGCCTCGACGGCGAGGGCTGACCGCCCCGCCGCACAGCACGACCACGCCCGCTCGGCCCCGCGCCGGGCGGGCGTCGTCGTGCTCGGGCGCGCGGTGCCGCGGGGGCCGCCCTGTTGCCGCGGTCTCGGTTTGGGGCGGGATCTGCACGTTGGGGCGGGAATTGTCCGCCCCGAACGGCGGAATCCGCCCCAAACCGTGGTTGGACTCACCCCGCCGCACTGCGGCCACGCAGGTCTTCGCCGCGCCCCACCGCGCTGCGGCGTTGCCGCGGTCTCGGTTTGGGGCGGGATCTGCACGTTGGGGCGGGAATCGTCCGCCCCGAACGGCGGAATCCGCCCCAAACCGGGGCTGGGTCCCGACTCCGGCCTCGCCCGCCGACCCGCGCCGCCCCCTTCACCGACCCGCTGCTCCGACCTCCGCCCCCGCCGACCTACCCTGTGGACGGTCCCCGGGAGTGCGAAAGCCGCTCCGGTAGGGTGGACCGCGCAACACCCGTACCGTGCGACCCGTCCGCCGCATAGATAGGCCTCACCCCTCGTGACCACTCCTGCGACGCCCGCCGACACCCCCGCGCCCGCCGCCGATCGTCCTCTGCGCATCCTCATCGGTGCCGACACCTTCTCGCCGCACGTCAACGGCGCAGCGCGTTTCGCCGAGCGCCTCGCCGCCGGCCTCGTGGCCCGCGGTCACGACGTGCACGTCTCCGCGCCGAGCGTCGGGCACGGCAACGCCGGCACCGCGACCGAGGTGATCGAGGGCGAGAAGATGGTGATGCACCGTCTCCCGGCCTATCGCTTCCTTCCGCACGACTGGCTGACCTTCGTGCTGCCGTGGCGCGGCAAGCACTACGCCCGCGTCGTGCTCGACGAGGTCAAGCCCGACGTCGTGCACATCCAGTCGCACATCATCATCGGCCGTGGTCTCGCCCGCGAGGCGCGCAAGCGCGGCATCCCCGTCGTCGCGACGAACCACGTGATGGCCGAGAACATCCTCGACTTCACCACTCTCCCCGACTTCCTCGACCGCATCTTCGTCAAGCTCGCGTGGGCCGACGCCGAGCGCACCTTCAAGATGACACGCGCCGTGACGACTCCGACGCGCAAGGCCGCCGACTTCCTCGAGTCGACGATCGACATCTCGGGTGTCATCCCCATCTCGTGCGGCATCGATCGCTCGAACTATTCGCCCGACCTGACGCCGCGCGATGCGAACCGCGTCCTCTTCGTCGGCCGCTTGACGACCGAGAAGCACATTGACGTCGTGCTGAAGGCCCTCTCGCAGCTCGACCCCGCGCTCGACGCGAGCTTCGACATCGTCGGCGGCGGCGACCAGCGCGCCAAGCTCGAGGCGCTCGCCCAGCAGCTCGGCGTGGCATCGCGGGTCACGTTCCACGGCCACGCGTCCGAAGAAGACCTGCGCGCGCTGTACTCGCGTGCCAGCGTCTTCGCCATCGCCTCGATCGCGGAACTGCAGTCGATCGCGACCATGGAGGCCATGGCATCCGGTCTGCCGATCGTCGCGGCCAATGCCGTGGCGCTTCCGCACCTCGTGCACGACGGGGAGAACGGCTACCTGTTCGAGCCGGGCGACGCCGACGAGCTCGCCGCACGTCTGACCGATGTGCTCACGGCCGTCCCGGACGAGCGCACGCGCATGCAGCAGGCGTCGCTCGACGCGGTCGCCGTGCACGACATCACCCGCACGCTCGACACCTTCGAGGCGCTGTACCGCGGTCGACCCCTGCCGGAGTAAGCCCGTGCACGTCGTCATGTTCGCCGACCAGCACCTGGAGTCGCTCGGCGGCGCGCAGGTGTCGATGCGCCTGCAGAAGCGTTTCCTCGAGCGCGCCGGGCACGTCGTCACCGTCGTCGCCCCGCGTCTTCCGCGCCCGGGTGCGCACGATCCCGCGTACCTCGACCTCCCCTCGATCGCGATCACTCCCGATCGCGAGTACGCGCTCGCCTGGCCGGGTGTCCGCACCGATCGGTTCCTGGATGCCGAGATGGGCGCGCGACTGCCGGTCGACGTCGTCCACGTGCAGGCCGACTTCTGGGGAGCCTTCATCGGGCACCGGTACGCCGCGCGGCACGCGCTGCCGGTGGTGCACACGATGCACAACCGCGTCGACGTGGGGATCGAGGCGACGGCTCCGTTCCCCGGCCTCGTGCTGCGCGCATTGAACGCCTGGGCGCGACGGGCCCTGCCGCGGGCGGCGTCGGGGCGCACAGCGCAGAATTCGACCTCTTCGGCCCGCTCGCGGACGGACGGGTGGGCGTTCCTCCACCAGCTCGCGCGCCTGTCGCGAGCGGTGACCGCTCCCTCCGGCCACTTCGCCCGCCGTCTCGAGCGCCACGGCGTCGCCTCGCGCGTCGACGTGATCTGGAACGGCATCGACGACGACGTGCTCGACGCCGCCCTCGCCGCCGGGCCCGCCGTGCGCGCGGAGGGGCGTCCGCGCTTCATCTGGCTCGGGCGCATGAGCCCCGAGAAGCGACTGCTCCCCTTCCTCGAGGCGGTCGTGGCATCGGGCATCGACGCCGAGGTCGAGGTCGTCGGCGGGGGTGCCGAACTCGGCAAGGCGACGCGTCTCATCGAGCGCGCCGCGCCGCGGGCGACCGTGACCTTCGCCGGGCGCCTGTCGTACCCCGAGACCCTCGCCCGCCTGGCCGCCGCCGATGCGGTGGTGCAGACCTCGATCGGCTTCGAAACGCAGGGGATGACCGTCTTCGAGGCGGCCTCGCTCGGAACCCCGGCGGTCGTCAGCGACCCCGACATCGCCGCCGAGCTGGGGTCGGGAACGTGGACGGTGGCGGATGCCACGACCGCGGCCCTCGCCGAGGCGCTGGCCCGCGCGGCGTCCGACATCACCGCCGGCACCCCCGTCGTGCCGAATCCGTCGATCGCCGAGCGCTTCCGCCAGTCGTCGCGTACGGGTGCGATGGTCGCGGTGTACGAGCGGGCGGTCGCGGCCGGCCGCTGACCCGCGCCGACGCACGCGGCGCCCGGGCGTCGGACCGATGGCGGATGCCGTCGGGCCTCAGTCGGCGCGCACGACGCGCAGCGGGGCCGTGGTCGGCGATGCCACGGCGCGCTTCACCGCGGGCTCCGAGGCGACCGGGTCCGCGGCGCGGGCGGGGCGTTCCGCGCGGGAGGCGCGTGAGGGGTCGGTGGGGATGCGGCCGTAGCCGTCGGTTCGCACGACCCACACGGTCGCGACGATGCCGATGAGGGACAGGATGCCGAGAGCGATGAGATATGCCATGGCAGAAAAGCTACGTCTAGAGGAATTGCGCCCGCGAGTGGCATGATGGACGCCGTTCGTAAGATTCCTGCCACACCGGAGGTGCGCATGCGCTCGGTCGCCGTCGTCGTCCAGCCGGGGTTCGCCCCGTTCGAATTCGGTCTCGCCTGCGAGGCGTTCGGCCTCGACCGCAGCGATGACGGCATTCCGAACTTCGACTTCCGCATCGTCGCACCCGACCCCGGCGTCGTGCCCTCGAACATCGGCTTCTCGATCAACGTCGAGCACGGTCTCGAGGCGGCGGCGGGTGTCGACATCCTCGTCCTCGCGCCGATCCCGCGGTCGCAATGGGAAGCCGTCGACGAGCGGGTGATCGAGGTGGTGCGCGCCGCGCACGCCCACGGCTCGTGGCTGTTGAGCGTGTGCAGCGGATCGTTCGTGATCGCGGCATCCGGAGTGCTCGATGGCAAACGGGCCACCACGCACTGGCGCTACGCCGACACGATGGCGCGCATGTATCCCGAGATCGAGGTCGATCCCGACGTGCTCTACGTGCAGTCCGGCAACATCATCACGAGCGCCGGCACCGCCGCGGGCCTCGACGCGTGCCTGCACCTGCTGCGGCAGGAGCTCGGTTCCGAGCTCGCCAACCGCATCGCCCGCCGCATGGTCGTCGCCCCCCAGCGCGACGGGGGACAGGCGCAGTTCATCGCGTCGCCCATCCCGATCGACATGTCTCTCTCGCTCGCCCCGGTGACCGAGTGGATGCTGCAAAACCTCGATGCCGAGCTCTCGGTCGACCGGCTCG
Organism: Microbacterium sp. JC 701; assembly: GCF_021026215.1. NCBI lineage: Bacteria > Bacillati > Actinomycetota > Actinomycetes > Micrococcales > Microbacteriaceae > Microbacterium > Microbacterium sp. JC 701. Next base: position 74,098 of record NZ_JAJNCV010000001.1, on the reverse strand, counting down.
CCGCTCGCGCCCACATGTCACCGCGGACCTTCGCGCGCCGGTTCAAGGCCGACCTCGGCGCGACCCCGGCGGCCTGGCTCGCTCGCCAGCGCCTGCTGCACGCGCAGCGTCTGCTCGAAGAAACCGACCTCGGTCTCGACCGCATCGCGGCGGAGTGCGGCTTCGGTTCGGCGGCGGTGCTGCGGCAGAACTTCGCCCGGACGATGGGCCTGACCCCGACCGCCTATCGGGCGCGCTTCTCGTGCAGTGAAGAACGCGCGGTGTCGCCGGAAGCCGTCCCGGCCTGAGTCGCGCCGCGCGCGCAGCGGGGCGGAGGGATGTCGCGCGTGACCGGCGGGCCACCGCCCTTCTGCATGGGGTGGAAAGGCGGTGGCCCGCCGGCGTCAGTTGTATCCGAGGATCACGCTCGACTCGCTCTCCCCCTCGAAGGAGGTGGCGGCGGCGATAGTGCGACTGTCGGATTCATCCACCCCTCGAGCGTGCACCGCGAGCGGAGCGCGTTCAGCGATCCTGACGGAACGCACACAGCCGCGGCGTCGCGCGCGACAGCTGTTCCGTCGTATCCGGCGTCATCCCGGCATCCATTGCCCTCCGCCCGCCGCACTGCTAAACTTGAGTCAACGCAACTCAAGTTTGCGAACAGACTTCCAGGAGACCACATGAACGCCACGCAACAGCCGGGGCAGGAGGACGCGCGTAGCGCCCTCGAGCAATTCGGCATCAACCTCACCGACCGGGCTCGCCAGGGCAAGCTCGACCCCGTGATCGGGCGCGACGGCGAGATCCGCCGCGTCAGCCAGGTGCTCACCCGGCGCACCAAGAACAACCCCGTGCTCATCGGCGAACCCGGCGTCGGCAAGACCGCCGTCGTCGAGGGCCTCGCCCAGCGCATCGTCGCGGGCGACGTCGCCGAGAGCCTCAAGAACAAAGAACTCGTCTCGCTCGACATCTCGGCGCTCGTCGCCGGCGCGATGTACCGCGGCCAGTTCGAAGAGCGCCTCAAGAGCGTCCTCAAAGAGATCACCGAGTCCGACGGACGCATCATCACGTTCATCGACGAGCTGCACGTGCTCATGGGCGCGGGCGGCGGCGAGGGCTCGGTCGCGGCCTCGAACATGCTCAAGCCCATGCTCGCCCGCGGCGAGCTGCGGCTCATCGGCGCCACGACGCTCGACGAGTACCGCGAGTTCATCGAGAAGGACGCCGCGCTCGAGCGCCGCTTCCAGCAGGTGTACGTCGGCGAGCCCACGGTCGAAGACACGGTCGCGATCCTGCGCGGCCTCAAGGAGCGCTACGAGGCGCACCACAAGGTCGCGATCGCGGATGCCGCGCTGGTCGCTGCCGCCTCGCTCTCCAACCGGTACATCCCCTCGCGTCAGCTGCCCGACAAGGCGATCGACCTGATCGACGAAGCGGCCTCGCGCCTGCGCATGGAGATCGACTCGGCGCCCCTCGAGATCGACGAACTGCGTCGCCACGTCGACCGCCTCAAGCTCGAAGAGCTCGCGCTGAAGAAGGAGAAGGACGCCGCCTCGAAGGAGCGCCTCGCCACCCTGCGCGAGACCCTCGGCGCCGAACAGGCCAAGCTCGACGAGCTGCAGGCCCGGTGGGAGCGCGAGCGCGCCTCGCTCAACCGCGTGGGCGACCTGAAGACCCGCCTCGACGCCGCCCGCGTCGATGCCGAGCGCGCGCAGCGCGAGGGCAACCTCGAGCGCGCGTCGCGACTCCTCTACGCCGAGATCCCCGCTCTCGAGCGCGAGTTGATGACCGCCGAGCGCGAAGATGCTTCGACAGGCTCAGCAACCGGTGGGAGTCGAATGGTCAATGAACAGGTGACCGACGAAGACATCGCGGCCGTCATCGCGGCGTGGACGGGCATTCCGGTCGGACGCCTGCTGCAGGGCGAGACCGAGAAGCTGCTCAACCTCGAGCGCGAGCTCGGCAAGCGCCTGATCGGCCAGCGCGATGCGGTGAAGGCGGTGTCGGATGCCGTGCGGCGCTCCCGCGCGGGCATCAGCGACCCGCACCGGCCGGTCGGTTCGTTCCTCTTCCTCGGTCCGACCGGTGTCGGCAAGACCGAGCTGGCGAAGTCGCTCGCCGACTTCCTCTTCGACGACGAGCACGCCATGGTGCGCATCGACATGTCGGAGTACGGCGAGAAGCACTCCGTCTCGCGCCTGGTGGGTGCCCCTCCGGGCTACATCGGCTATGAGCAGGGCGGTCAGTTGACCGAGGCCGTGCGCCGTCGGCCGTACTCGGTCGTGTTGCTCGACGAGGTCGAGAAGGCGCACCCCGAGGTGTTCGACGTGCTGCTGCAGGTCATGGACGACGGTCGCCTGACCGACGGTCAGGGCCGCACGGTCGATTTCACCAACGTCATCCTTGTCCTCACCTCGAACCTCGGCTCGCCGATCCTCATCGACCCCACCCTGTCGATGGAGACCAAGCGCGACCAGGTGCAGGCGCTCGTGCGACAGGCATTCAAGCCCGAGTTCGTGAACCGTCTCGACGACATCGTGATCTTCCAGGCGCTGAGCCAGGACGACCTCGCACAGATCGTCGAGCTCGCCGTCGACGCGCTGCACAAGCGGCTCCGCGAGCGCCGGCTGAGCCTCGCGGTCACCCCCGACGCCCGGTCGTGGCTGGCCGAGCGCGGCTACGACCCGGTGTACGGCGCCCGTCCGCTGCGGCGTCTGATCCAGACCGAGATCCAGAACCGCCTGGCGATGGCGATCCTCGCCGGAACCGTGCGCGATGGAGACGTCGTGCGGGTCGACGTGGCCAGCGACGGCGACTCGCTCATGCTCGTGAGCACCGGCCCCGCCGAGGATGAGCCGAACGACGACGACGTGATCGAGGCCGAGATCGTCGAGTAAGACGGAAGAGGGGGGATGCCGTGGCGGCATCCCCCCTCTTCGTTCGTGCGAGCCTGTGACGTGCGGAGTCCGCAGCGCGAGGCGTGCCGGATGCCGGGACTCAGGCGTCGACGAGCAGCGACTCCGCGACGGTGCGGCGCTCGCGGGGAGCGAGCTCGCGCTGACGCAGGCCCTCTTCGGCGGCGTCGATGTCGCCCAGCGCGCCGACAGCGATCACGGTCACGGGGGTGAAGCGGGGGTCGATGTCGAAGGCCGCGCGCAGGTCGTCGGCGACGAATCCGCCCATCTGGTGGGTGGCGAGGCCCTCGGCGTGCGCCTGCACGGTGAAGTGCGCGGCGGCCTGGCCGGCGTCGTAGAGAGCCCAGGGGCGAGCGTCTCCTTCGGCGGTCTCGTTCTCGGCGAGCACGACCAGCAGCGCACCGGCGGCGGGCGCCCACGCCTGGTTGAAGCCCATCAGGGCCGAGACGACCTTGGCGTGGGCCTCGCCGCCGCGGCGGGCGAGGATCATGCGCCAGGGCTGGTGGTTCATGCCCGTGGGGGTCCAGCGGGCCGCCTCGAGGGCGGAACGCAGTGCTTCTTCGTCGATCGGGGTCTCGGCGTCGAAGACGCGGGTGCTCCAGCGCTCGGCGAGCACGTCGAGGATCGGGGCGTCGGTGGGGGCGGTGCGGTCGAGAACGAGTGACATGGGTACTCCTGAGGAACGGGGACGATGCCGGGACTCCATTGACCCGCACCAGTGAACGCCCACGGGCCGCCGAGTGTTCCCGTGTGAAGTTATGCGTCGCCGATGAGTCCGCGCACGCGCGGCAGGGAGCGCCCGGATGGGGCTCACGGCATCCGCGTCACTGGCTCCACGACGCGGGACCTGCGGTGCCCGCGGGGTACTCGTCGAGCGGCACCTCGTTCGCGCGCCACGCGTCGATGACCGGCTGCACGATGCGCCAGCACTGCTCGGCCGCGTCGCCGCGGACCGCGAGCATCGCATCGCCGTCGAGTATGCCGGAGAGCACCTCGCCGTAGGCCTTGAGTGCGCCCTCGCCGAGGTCGGCCGCCAACGTCACGCGCTCCAGCTCGAGCGGGTCGTCGGCACCGTTGACGTTCAGGCCGAGGCTCATCGTGTCGGGCCCGAGAGAGAAGACCAACTCCGACGGCTCGCTCTCGCCGACGAAGCCTCCGGGCAGGTGCCGCACCGGCTTGAACGTCACGGTGATGGCGCGGTGGCCCGAGCTGAGCGCCTTGCCCGAACGCAGCGTGATCGGAACGCCCTGCCACCGGGCGTTGCGCACCTCGACCGTCATCTCGGCGAGCGTCTCGGTGCCGCGCGCCGCGTCGACCCCCGGTTCGTCGACGTAGGAGGGGAAGTGGCGATCGCCGACGTCGCCGGCGGTGTAGCGGGCGCGACGGGAGTTGTGCACGGGGTCGTCGTCTCGCACGTGGGTGGCGCGCAGCACCGCCGAGGTGGCGTCGCGCAGATCGAGTTGATTGAGGGATGCCGGGGGCTCCATCGTCACGAAGGCCATGACCTGCAGCAGGTGGCTCTGGATCATGTCGACGAGCGCGCCCGCGCCGTCGTAGTAGCCCGCGCGACCCTCGAGACCGAGGGGTTCGGGATAGTCGATCTCGACGGAGCCGATGTCGTCGGCCGACCACACGCTCTCGAGGAGGCGGTTCGCGAAGCGGGCCCCGAGGAGGTTGAGCACGGTCGAGCGACCGAGGAAGTGGTCGATGCGGAAGACCTGGTCTTCGGGGACGAGCTTCGCCAGCTGCTGGTTGAGCCGGTGCGCGCTCGCCTCGTCGGTGCCGAAGGGCTTCTCGAGCGCGAGCACCGTGCCCTCGGGGATCTTCACGTCGCTGAGCGCCAGGCAGGCCTTCTCGGCGATCGCCGGGGGAACGGCGAAGTAGAGGGCGGGGCGGCCCTCGGCGTCGTCGAGGAGCTTCTGCAGGTCGGCGGCCTGGGTGATGTCGGCCTGCGAATAGGTGGTCTGCGAGACCTGGTCGAAGGCCGCCGCGGCATCCGTCGTCTCGAATGACTTCTTCACCGCCTCGCGCCAGTGCTCGCCGGTCCAGTCGTCCATGCCGGCGCCGTGCAGGCGCACCGACCGGCCGGGTTCGCGCGTGAGCAGCTGGCCCAGGGCCGGCAGCAGCAGGCGAGACGTGAGGTCGCCCGAGGCGCCCAGGATGATCAGAGTCGTGTCCGCGGCCATGCCGTCACCGTAGCGCTGTCGTCCGACACCGCCCGGGTGCTTGCAGCAGGTGCATGAATGCCACTAGCGCGACGCTCGGCCACGATGTCGGTCGTTGCTGTCACAATCCGAGGGTGACGACTCCGATCGAGGATTACGCACTCCTCAGCAACTGCCGATCCGCCGCCCTCGTCTCGTCGCAGGGCAGTATCGACTGGTTGTGCCTGCCGCGGTACGACAGCGGGTCGATGTTCGGCGCGTTGCTCGGCGACGAGTCGCACGGCGCCTGGTCGCTGCGGCCGGCCGACCCCGACGCCCGGTCGACGCGCCGCTACGACGGAGACACGTTCGTGCTCGTCACGCGATGGGAGACGTCGACGGGGATCGCCGACGTCTACGACGCCATGCCCGTCGACGAGGGCGTCGAGGCCGTCGTCCGCCGGGTCGTGGGGGTGGCGGGCGCGGTCGACTTCGTCAGCGAGGTGCGCCTGCGCTTCGACTACGCCCGCGCGGTCCCGTGGGTGCAGCAGGTCGGCCAGGGCGGCGAGCACGCGATCCTCGCGGTCGCCGGTCCCGACGCCGTGATCATCCGCGGCCCGCGCCTGATCGCGACCGACACCGCACACCGCGGCCGCTGGACGACGGCGGCGGGCGAGAGCGACGACTCGGTGCTCATGTGGGGGCCGTCGTGGCAGAAGGCCCCGGCGCCCTTCAACGTCGAGGCCGCCCTCGAGCGCACGCGCGAGTGGTGGGCGGCGTGGGCCGATCGCGTGCAGGCGGCCGGCACCCATCCCGAGCTCGTCACGCGTTCGCTCATGGTGCTGCGCGCGCTCACGCACTCCGAGACGGGCGGCATCGTGGCGGCGGCCACCACCTCGCTGCCCGAGGCCTTCGGCGGCTCCCGCAACTGGGACTACCGCTACGTGTGGCTGCGCGACGCCGCCCTCACCCTCAGCGCCTACATCGAGCACGGCTACCTCGACGCCGCGCACCGCTGGCGCGACTGGTTGCTGCGGGCGATCGCCGGCGACCCGGCCGACGTGCAGATCATGTACGGCATCGCCGGAGAACGCGACCTGCCCGAGCGCGAGATCTCGAGCCTGCCCGGGTACGACGGGGCCGCCCCGGTTCGTATCGGCAACGGCGCGGTCGACCAGTATCAGGCGGACGTCATCGGCGAGGTGATGGTCGCCCTCGATGCGGCGCGCACCGCGGGGGTCGCCGAGACGAAGTTCTCGTGGGCGCTGCAGCGCGCTCTCCTCGCGCAGCTGGTGCAATGGGTCGACCGACCCGACCTCGGCATCTGGGAGATGCGGGGTGATCCGCACTTCTTCACGCACTCCCGCGCCATGATCTGGGCGGCCTTCGACCGCGGCATCCGGGCCGTCGAAGAGGGGGGCCTCGACGGCGAACTCGACACGTGGCGACAGATGCGCGACCGCGTGCGTGCCGAGATCGACGCACGCGGCGTGCACCAGGGCGGCTGGTTCACCCAGCACTTCGACACCGACGAGGTCGACGCCTCGCTGCTCGTGCTGCCGCAGGTGGGCTTCTGCGCCTACGACGACCCGCGCATGCTCGCGACAGTGGCCCGCATGGAAGAGACGCTCATGCCCCACGGGTGGCTGCTGCGGTACCGCACCACCGGCGTCGACGGGCTGGTCGGTGACGAGCATCCGTTCCTCGCCTGCTCGTTCTGGCTGGTGGGTCAGTACGCGCACAGTGGCCGCCGCGACGACGCCGAAGCCCTCATGCACCGTCTGACCTCGGTGGCCAACGACCTGGGCCTGCTGTCCGAGGAGTACGACCCCGTGACCGGTCGACAGGCGGGCAACACCCCGCAGGCACTCTCGCACCTCGCCCTCGTGGGCGCCGCCGATGCGCTCGACAAGACCGCCCCGGGCGGGGCGTCCGGGTCGTAGAGTCGCGGCATGGACGACGACGGCGAGCTCGGAAGACTCCGGGAGCGCGTCTACGGCGCAGACGGGGGCAGTGCGACCCCCGAGATGATTGCGCGTCTCGTCGAACTCGAAGATGATGCGCGCCGGATGCCGTCGGGGGGCCCCGCCGCGGCCGACGACGTCCCGCCGCACCCGTCCACCCCGGTCTCGAAGCCGGATGCCGCGGCACCGGACGCCCGGCCGAGCCCGCCCCGCGACGAGACGGGTAACCCATCCGTCGAGACCGAGGGCGCCCCGCTCGCCGGCCCCGCAGACCGCCCGCCCCGCCGCATCCTGCGCTGGACGCTCACCGCGGTCGGCGCGGCGGCTCTGGTCGGCGTGGGCATCGCGATCGGGTCGAGCATGGCCATGCCCGCGGCGACCGCTGATCCGGCCGTCTCCGACCTGCCCGAGATGGCGTTCCCGCAGACGACGGAAGACGTCATCTCGGCCGACATCATGCGCGACAGCGGCATCGACGCCGCGAGCACGCGCTACATCGCGACGATCGACGACTTCCGCATCTATCTCGCCCGGCCCGACGACGGCGACGGCCGCTGCATCGTCGCCTTCACCTCGAGCGACAACCGCCCGTGGTCGGCGGGGTGCGCCAGCGGAGCGCAGACCGGCGCCGCGGTCTTCGGCATCGATCAGAGCCTCACGGTCGCGATCGGTCAGCCCAGCGGCGACCAGGTGGCGGGCGAGCCCCTCCGCCTGTCCGACAGCGTCACGGCCTACGTGGCGCCGTAGCCCCGCGTCGCGATGCCCGTGACGCGCTGAACGAAGGAGAACGACGATGTTCCACCCCGATGGTGCGTACTCGGGTCTCGCGGTCGACGACCTCGAGGCCGCACACCGCTTCTACGCCGACACGCTCGGCATCCGCGTCGAGGTGCTCGAGGGCTCGGGCTTCCTGATGCTGCACCTCGCCTCCGGCGGGCGCGTGCTCGTCTACGGCAAGCCCCACCACGAGCCGGCGTCGTTCACGGTGCTGAACTTCCCCGTCGTCGATGTCGAGGCGGCCGTCGACGATCTCCGCTCACGCGGCGTCGACACGAAGATCTACGACGACGAGAACTTCCCGACCGACTCCCGCGGCATCATGCGCGAGGGCGGACCGCTCATCGCGTGGTTCCGCGATCCGGCCGGGAACGTGCTCGCCGTGCTGGAGGAATGACCCGCGCACAGAGAAAGCGGACGGATGCCGAAGACTCCGGCATCCGCCCGCTCGAAAGACCGCGCCGGGGCCGTCAGCCCTTCAGCGCCTCGACCAGCTTCACACGGGCACCCATGCGCAGCAGCGAGTTGCGGTAGATGCGCGAGGCGACGCCGATGGCGAGCACGCACGAGACGAGCAGCACGATCAGCGACAGCACCGGCTCCCACCACTGCGCGTCGCCGAGGTACATGCGAAGGGGCATGCCGACGGGGGCCGAGAACGGCACGTACGACATGATCGTCAGCACGACGGGGTTGTCGTTGAAGAAGATGACGAGGAAGTACGGCGCCATGATCAGCATCGTGATCGGGGTCGTCGTCGCACCGATGTCTTCCTGACGCGAGACCATCGCGGCCGCGGCGGCGAACAGCGACGCCAGAAGCACGAAGCCGAACAGGAAGAAGATCGCGAACCAGGCGATCGGCGCACCGAGGGTGTCGAGCACGCCCGCCTGACCGGTCACGGCGAGACCCACCACGGCGACCGCGGCCAGCAGCACGATCTGCGCCATCGCGAGGATCGTGTTGCCGAGCACCTTTCCGGCCAGCAGCACCCGCACGGGGATCGCCGAGATGAGGATCTCGACCACGCGCGTCTGCTTCTCTTCGACCACGCTCTGCGCGATGGTGCCGCCGAAGGTCGATGCCGCGATGAGGAAGACGAGTCCGAAGCCGAGCGCGATCAGGTAGCGCAGCGCATCGGCGGCGCCCGCGCCGGGGTCGATCATGTCGACGGGCGGGGTCTCGCTCAGCTTCTGCAGCAGCGTCGAGGGCACGCTGTCTTTCACCACGACGGTGTAGTCGAACGCGGCGTCCGACGATCCCGAGACCAGGGCGGCATCCACCGTCCCGTCTTCGACGAGGGCGCGGGCGGCGTCATCGCTGTCGGCGACGGTGACGTCGAGACCCTCGAGCCCCGACACAGCGCTCTCGGTCTGAGAGGTCACGGCGACGGGGGTGCCGCTGTCGGAGGCGTTGTTGGCGGCGAAGCCGCCCCACACCACCGAGGCGAGGGCCGCGAGCACCAGGATCGCGGTCGAAATGACGAAGGCCTTGCTCCGCAGCTTGGAGCCGATCTCGCGTTCGGCGACGAGCCAGATGCTCTGCAGCTCGCTGGGGGCGGGGCGCGCAGTGGTCGGCGCGGGCGAGGGCGTGCGGGTGGGAGTCGAGGTGCTCACTGGATGACCTCCTTGAAGATCTCGGCCAGGGTCGGCCGCTGGGGAGAGAAGCTGGCGACGTCGCCGCGCTCCACCGCGCCGCGGAGCACCCGCTGCGCGATGGTGTCGTCGGCGGCGTCGAAGAGGGCGTATCCGCCGTCGAAGTCGAGCACCGTCACGCCGGGCTCTTCGCGCAGCCACCCGGCATCCGCGCGCGAGACGAGCTCGTAGCGGTGGGTCGCGTGCTGCGCGCGGAGGTCGTCGCGCGTGCCGGCGGCGCGGATCGTGCCCCCGGCGATGATCACGAGGTCATCGCACAGCCGCTCGACGACGTCGAGCTGGTGCGACGAGAACAGCACCGCAGCTCCCGCTGCCGCCTTCTCCTGCAGCACGCCCGCGACGACGTCGACGGCGAGCGGGTCGAGGCCCGAGAACGGCTCGTCGAGGATCAGCACGTCGGGCTCGTGCACGAGAGAGGCCGCGATCTGGGCGCGCTGCTGGTTGCCGAGCGAGAGCGTCTCGACCAGGTCGCCGAGGCGCTCGCCGAGTCCGAGCCGCTCGAGCAGGGCGGTGGCCTTCTGGTTCGCCTCCGCCTTGCCGAAGCCGTGCAGCCGCGCGAGGTAGGCGATGTGCTCGGCGACCTTCATCTTCGGGTACAGCCCGCGCTCTTCGGGCATGTAGCCGAAGCGCCGCCGATCCGCCGTGGTCACAGGGGAGCCGTTCAGCTCGACGCTGCCCGCGTCTTTCCCGAGCACGCCGAGGGCGATGCGCATGGTCGTGGTCTTGCCGGCGCCGTTGCCGCCGACGAAGCCGGTCAGTCGCCCGGGGGCGACGGTGAATCCCACCTCGTCGAGCACGCGGCGTCCGCCGTAGCTCTTGGTGATGCCGTCCAACTGGAGCACGGTGCATCCCTTCTCTCGATGCCTCCACGCTAGAGACGCGGATGCCGCGGCACCTCCGCCCCGAGAAGGGTTCCCGCGCTCCACCGTGAGGGGGAGGGGGCTCGACGGGGGTCCCTGAGCCTGTCGAAGGGCCCGGGCCCCGAACCGCGAGGTCCCTGAGCCTGTCGAAGGGCCCGGGCCCCGAACCGCGAGGTCCCTGAGCTTGTCGAAGGGACCGGGCCCCGCGGGACCCCGCCCGTCAGGCCAGCCCGTGCCGGTGCGCGAGCACCACGGCCTGCACGCGGTCGCGCGCGCCGAGCTTCTGCAGCACGTTCGACACGTGCGTCTTCACGGTCGCCTCGCCGATGAACAGGCGCGCGGCGATCTCGGCGTTGCTGAGGGCTTCGGCGACGAGGGCGAGCACCTCGCTCTCACGCTCGGTCAGCGGCTCGCTGAGGTGCAGGGTGTCGGCGCGGCGGACGGCGGTCTCGGTGATTGTCGAGGTCGGCGCGGGGCTCGCGAAGGAGCTCCCGGATGCCACGTCGCCGGCGCCCTGCGCGGCGAAGCGTTCTATGACCCGGCGGGTGACCTCGGGGGCGAGCAGCGCGTCGCCCGCGCCGACGATCCGCACCGCCGAGACGAGCTCTTCAGGGCCGGCGTTCTTGAGCAGGAATCCGCTGGCTCCCGCCGCGAGCGCGGCGAACAGGTAGTCGTCGCGGTCGAAGGTGGTCACGATGAGGATCGCGGCGTCGGAGGCGGGATCGGCCGTCAGCAGGCGCGTCGCCTCGAGCCCGTCCATGTCGGGCATCTGTACGTCCATGCAGATCACGTCGGGGCGCAGCTCGCGCGCCGCGTCGATGGCCGCGCGACCCGAGGCCGCCTCGCCGACGACCGTGATGTCGTCTTCGAGCGACAGGATCGTGCGGAACCCCGCGCGCATCATGGCGTGGTCGTCGACCAGCAGCACCCGCAGCTCAGACACGCGACACCTCCGGGGTCAGCAGGGGCACCCGCACGCGCACCAGCCAGCCGCCGCGCGCGCGGGGACCGATCTCGATCGTCCCGCCCGACGCGGCCGCGCGCTCGCGCATGCCGAGCTGGCCGAGGCCCGGCGTCGACGAACCGCGGCGTCCGGTGTTCGCGACCTCGAGCTCCACGGCATCCGGATCGAACCGGAGGCGCACGTCGGCCGACGCATCGGGGCCGGCGTGACGCCGGGCGTTCGTGAGCGCCTCCTGCGCGATGCGGTACAGGTTGACCTGCACGAGCGGCGGGGGATCGCTCGCGGCCTCGCCGATGACGGTGAGGGTCGTGGGAAGACCCGCCGCGGTCGCCTCGTCGACCAGTCCCGCGATCGAGGTGAGCCCGTGCGTGGTGGGGGCGGTGTCGGGGGCGGCGTCGCCGTCGGGCGTGCGCAGGGTCTCGAGCAGTTGGCGCAGTTCGTGCAGAGACGACCGGGCGGATCCCTCGATGCCCGCGAGGGTCTGCCGCGCGGCATCCGGATCACGATCCAGCAGCGACCGCGCCACCCCGGCCTGCACGCCCATCAGCGATACGTGGTGGGCGACCACGTCGTGCAGCTCGCGCGCGATGCGCACGCGGTCGAGGGCCACGGCCTGGGCGGCGGTCACCTCGCGCTCGGTCTCGAGTTCGGCCGTGCGCTCCTCGAGGGCGGCGCGCTCGCGCATCTGCTGGTACGAGCGGTTGCCGAAGTAGTACGCGCCGCCGAAGTACAGCGCGTTGATGAGGATGTTGAGCAGTTGGTAGGCGACGAACGGCGAGAACGCCCCGGCGCGCGAGAAGGGTCCTTCCACGCTCGGGTCGACCGGCTGCGTGGCCTCTTGGAACATCACGACGAACAGCCACGCGAACATGCCCACGATGAGGGCGATGCGCACGATCGTCGCCCGGCGACGGTTGGTCTCCCACGCGCCCACCGTGTACAGCGCGATGAACATCGCGATGTTGCCGGCGTACAGCTCGGGGATGCGGAAGGTCACCGCGAGGAAGTACGCGACCGTGACGATGACCGCGGCGATCGAGGGCCACCGCCGGCGGAAGGCGATCGGGATCGCGAGCACGGCGACGTATCCCAGCGCGACCGCGAGCGACCCCTGCTGGTCGCCGTAGATGCCGGAGACCGACGAGAGCACGGCGCTGGTCAATCCGCCCAGGAACAGCACGGCGGCGAGCACGAGGTCGTTGCGTTGCTGCGTGCGGGTGAGCCGGGCCATCCCTCCACGGTAGGGGGGAGCTCCGACACCTGCATCCCCCGTGGGGTGGAGTCAAGAGGGGCGGGAATACAGGATGCGTCGTGATGCTTGCACGTGAATAAATCCGGGCGCCCGGCGCCCCCGTCTTCTCCGAGAGGATCACCGTGACCGAGATCGGCTACATCGTCGGCAGTATCTCCAGCACCTCCATCAACCGGCGCCTGGCGAAGGCGCTCGAGAAGGTCGCCCCCGAGGGCGTGACGCTCAAGGAGATCCCCATCAAGGACCTCCCCTTCTACTCGCCCGACTACGACGGCGACTTCCCCCCGGTCGCGCGCGACTTCAAGCAGGCGATCGAAGACACCGACGCCATGTTCATCGTGACCCCCGAGTACAGCCGCTCGATCCCCGGCGTGCTCAAGAACGCCCTCGACTGGTCGGCCCGCCCGTACGGCGAGGCGTCGTTCAACGACAAGCCCACCGCCGTCATCGGCACCTCGCAGGGCGGCATCGCCACCGCGGCCGGCCAGCAGCACCTGCGCTCCGTGCTCCTGCACTACAACGCCCTGGTGCTCGGCCAGCCCGAGGGCTACATCCAGTCGACCCCCGGTCTGTTCGAAGAGGACGGCACCGTCACCGACGAGGGCACGGCCGCGTTCCTGCGCTCGATCATCGAGGCGCTCGTGACCCTGGCGAAGCGCACCGCTCCCGCCGAGGTCCCCGCGGCCTGAGGCGCGCTTTCACGACGGGGTCGGGGGTTCGCCCCCGGCCCCGTCTCAGTCAGGTCCCTGAGCCTGTCGAAGGGACCGGACGCAGCGTTCCCGGTGGCTCAGCCCCCTGTCTCTCCCCCGGGACGGCTCCCCAACGCCCCGGCCTTCCGCCTGAGCAGCGCGGCCTCGCGGTCGTTGCGCGTGAGCCCGGCGGCGGTGAGCAGCTCCGCGCGCGCCTCGGCCGATCGCCCGAGGCGCGACAGCAGCTCCCCGCGCACCGACGGGATGAGGTGCGATCCCCGCAGGGCCCCGGCCGCAGCGAGGGCGTCCACGGGTGCGCAGCACAGTATCGCCGGCGCTCGCGGCGTAGCCCTCGGTGAAGATGAGGTAGGCGGTACTTCTCGCCTCGCGCCCGCTCCCGACGCCAGCCGTCGATCGCGCGCCGCTTCGCGACGGCGGTGAGCCACCCTCCGGGATTGTGCGGCACGCCCTCGCGCGGCCACTGCGCCAGCGCCTCGAGCAGCGCGTCGTGCGCGAGGTCTTCGGCGGTGGGGAGGTCGCCGACCACGCGCGCGAGCGTCGCGACGATGCGGGCGCCTTCGATGCGCCAGATCGCCGCGACGCGTCGCGAGAGGTCGTCGGTCACGTGGGGTCAGCGCGCGGCCTGCTCCTCGCGCCAGCCCTCTTCCTTCTGGATGTACTCGTTGTCGGCGAAGGCCGCGAAGTCGGTCTCGTCGGTGACCCGGCGCACCTCGAGCGTGTTGCCCGCGATCAGCGGAGCGCGGCGCGCCCACTCCACGGCCTCGTCCTTGCTCGACACCTCGATGATCCAGAAGCCGTTAAACAGCTCGTGCGTCTCGCCATAGGGGCCGTCGGTGACGACCGGCTCCTCGCCGCCGAACTCGACCACGAAGTTCTTGCTCATGTCTTCGGCGAGACCATCGCCGGCGACGAGCACCCCCGCGTTGATCATCGACTCGTTGTAGGCGCCCATCTGGTTGATGACCTGCTCGAACGGGATCTTCTTGTACGCCGCGTACGCCTCGTCGGTGCCGCGCATGATCAGCATGTACTTCATCGTCGTCTTCTCTCGTCGGTGCTCGGGGGAACCGTTCCCCTACTATCGCGTCGAACGACGCCGAGCGGAATCGACAGGGTGCGGGAGAAAAGATTCCGGATGCCGTGGGCTCGGGTTCCGCGCGGCGCGGGCGCCTCACCGGAATCGGCCCGCCGCGCGGGAATCGGACGGCAGAGTCCGCGGCATCCGATCCCGAGGCGATCCGATGTCGCGACGGCTCGCGCGAGCCTGAGCCGGCGTTCAGCCGAAGATCATCGGCAGGTCGTCATCGTCGTCGGCGCCCGAGAGGTCGAGGTCGGCGACGACGGGCACGTGGTCGCTGGGAACCTCGCCCTTGCGCTCGTTGCGGTGGATCTCGGCGCCGTGCACCGCGTCGGCGAAGGCCTGCGAGCCGAGGATGAAGTCGATGCGCAGGCCCTCGTTGCGGGGGAAGCGCAGCTGCTTGTAGTCCCAGTAGGTGTACCCGGTGGGGATCAGCGGGCGCACGACGTCGGTGAGACCCGCGGCCTCGAAGGCGCGGAAGGCCTCGCGCTCGGGAGGGGAGACGTGGGTGGTCGCCCCCTCGACGACCGTGGGGTCGCCGTTGTCGTCGTCGGTCGGCGCGATGTTGAAGTCGCCGGTCAGGGCGAGCGGCAGATCGGGGTGGGCCGCGAGGGTGTCGGCCGTGTACTGGCGCAGCTTGTCGAGCCAGTCGAGCTTGTAGACGTAGTGCGGGTCGTCGAGTCCGCGACCGTTGGGCACGTACAGGCTCCACACGCGCACGCCGTTGACGGTCGCCCCGATCGCGCGGGCCTCCTGGGGCAGGTCGGGACCCTCTTTGCCCTTCTCGAACCCGGGCATGCCGGGGAACCCGATCTCGATGTCTTCGAGGGGCTCACGGCTCGCGATGGCGACGCCGTTCCACTGGTTCAGGCCGTGCGCGGCCACGTGGTACCCGGCTTCTTCGAACGCCGCGTACGGGAACTGCTCCGTCTTGCACTTGATCTCCTGCATCGCCAGCACGTCGATGTGCTCGCGCACGCAGAACTCGACGGTGCGGGTGACGCGGGCGCGGATGGAGTTGACGTTCCAGGTGGCCAGGCGCATGGCATCCAGCCTACTTTCGGCCGCCGACATCGGCGGCCAGAGCGACTCCGGCGTCATCCGTATGGAGCACTAAACTCGACGCCGTGACCACCGCCTCCACTCCCGAGCTCGAAGCCGACCGTCAGGCCCTCATCGGCCTCATCAAGGACGAGGCGGTGTTCCACGGCGACTTCACCCTCTCGAGCGGCAAGAAGGCGACGTACTACGTCGACATGCGCAAGCTCACTCTCGACCACCGCGCCGCTCCCGCGATTGGCCGCCTCGTGCTCGACCTGGTGAAAGACCTCGACGGCATCGTCGCCGTCGGCGGGCTCACGCTCGGCGCCGACCCCATCGCCAACGCCGTCATGCACGAGTCGGTGCATGCCGGCCGCCCGCTCGATGCGTTCGTCGTACGCAAGGAGCCCAAGGACCACGGCCGCGGCCGCCAGATCGAGGGCGCCGACGTGAAGGGCAAGCGCGTCGTCGTCGTCGAAGACACCTCGACCACGGGCCAGTCGGCGCTCAAGGCCGTCGAGGCCCTGCGCCGCGAGGGCGCGGACGTCGTCGCCGTCGCCGTGATCGTCGACCGCAAGACCGGCGCTCAGGCCGCGATCGAGGCCGAGGGCCTGCAGTGGCTCGGGTCGATCGACCTCGACGACCTGGGCCTCGCCCCGCAGTAAGCCCGCCGCGTCACCAGAACAGGCGGGTGCGACGAAAACAGGCCGATTTCGCCGGAATCGCCCTGTTCTGGTGACATGCCCTGTTCTCGTGACGCGCAGGCGCCGGATGCCAAGCCCTCACCGCCCCGAACGGTGCGACCAGCCGTGGTCAGGGCGCGTCGTCACCCGGGCCGGGGCCGTCGAAGGGGTCGCGCCGCCCGCTGCCGCGGCGGGACCGCCGCCACTGCACGATGAACGCCACGAGCGTGCCGGCGGTGATGAAGAAAGCGACGATCAGCCAGAGCGTGCGGTCATCCACGGTGTGTCTCCCTGAGGTTCACAAGCCTTCGCTGAGCCCGTCTTCGCCGTCGGCCAGGTCGCTCTCGATCGGTTCGTCGCGCACCAGCTCGGCGACCGACGCGAGGATCTCGTCGGGGCGGAACGGATAGCGCTCGATCTCGCGCTGGTCGCTGATGCCGGTCATCACGAGCACGGTGTGCAGGCCCGCCTCGATGCCGGCGACGATGTCGGTGTCCATGCGGTCGCCGATCATGCCGGTGTTCTCACTGTGGGCGCCGATGCGGTTCAGGGCCGAGCGGAACATCATCGGGTTGGGCTTGCCGACGATGTAGGGCTCTTTGCCCGTGGCCTTGGTGATCAGCGCGGCGATCGCCCCGGTCGCGGGCAGCACGCCCTCGGTCGAGGGCCCCGTGGCATCCGGATTCGTCGCGATGAACCGGGCGCCGCCGCTGATGAAGCGGATGGCCTTGGTGATGGCCTCGAACGAGTAGTTGCGCGTCTCGCCCACGACGACGTAGTCGGGGCCGGTCTCGGTCAGGATGAAGCCCGCCTCGTGCAGGGCGGTGGTGAGTCCCGCCTCGCCGATGACGAAGGCGGAGCCGCCGGGCATCTGCGACTTGAGGAAGTCGGCGGTCGCGAGAGCCGAGGTCCAGATCGACGACTCGGGCACCACGAGCCCCGAGGCCCGCAGTCGCGCGCTCAGATCGCGCGGCGTGTAGATCGAGTTGTTCGTCAGCACCAGGAACGGCGTGCCCTCGGCCCGCCATTGCGCGAGCAACTCGGATGCTCCGGCAATGGGGGTGTTCTCGTGGACGAGAACGCCGTCCATGTCGGTCAGCCAGCACTCGATGTCGCCACGCGTCCGCATGCGGCCCAGCCTAGACCCGGGTTTCGACGCCGCCGGAAAAAAGCGCGGGCGGGCCCGACCCGGAGGTCGTGGGCCCGCCCGTCCGCGGAACGCCGACTTACTTGAACGTGTCCTTGACGTTCTCGCCGGCCTTCTTCGCGTCGGCCTTGACCTGGTCGGCCTTGCCCTCGGCGGCCAGACGGTCGTTGTCGGTGGCGTTGCCGACGGCTTCCTTCGCCTTGCCCACGATGTCCTGAGCGGCGTTCTTGATCTTGTCGTCGAGACCCATGATCGGACTCCTTCTCGTTGTGTCGGCGTCTGCGACGGGTGTCTGTCGTCGCGACGGAGCGGGATGCTCGCAGGGGAGACGTATCGGGGTCGAGATTCGTCACGCCGGATCATGAAAAAACTCGACGAGGTCGATATGCCGGGATCGGAATGCACCCGTGACGTGCGGGCTCGATCTCGTTAGGGTCGAAGGGTGGCGCGCGCAGACTGGGATCCCGAGAACCTCCCCGACCTCTCCGGGAAGACCTATCTGGTGACCGGCGCGACCCGCGGTCTCGGCTTCTTCGCGTGCGAGCAGCTCGCCGTCGCGGGCGCCCACGTGCTGCTGACCGGCCGCAGCCCGCACAAGCTGTCGACGGCCAAGGCCGCGATCCTGCGGTCGCATCCGGATGCCGCGGTCGAGACGCTCCTGCTCGACACCAGCAACATGGGCTCGGTGCGCGCCGCCGCCGCGACGGCTCGCGCCCGTGGCCGCCTCGACGGTCTGCTTCTGAACGCGGGGATCGTGCACCCGCCGAAACAGCGCGAGACGGCCGGAGGGCACGAGCTCGTCTTCGCCACGAACGTGCTGGGCCACTTCGCACTCGCCGGCGAACTGCTCAAGCCCCTGTCGACGGGCCGCGGCCGCATGGTGTGGGTGGGCAGCATGTCGACCTCGCTGTGGCGGCACGTTCCCACCGACCCCGAGCTGCGCGAGGGGTACACCCCGTGGCGCGCGTACGTGCAGTCGAAGGCGGCGACCACGGCCCTCGCACTCGAGGCCGACAAGCTGCTGCGCGCGCACGGTGTGCCGGTGCAGAGCCTGGTCGCGCACCCCGGCTACTCGACGAGCGGACGCACGCGCGGCGTCCGCGGGGTCAACGAGCCCACGCGCCTCTCGCGCTTCGTCGACAACCTGCAGGCGCCGATCACGCAGTCCAAGGAGCAGGGGGCGTGGGCGCTGGTGCGCGCGCTGGTCGATCCCCTCGCCGAGGGCGGCTCGATGTACGGCCCCGCGATGGTCGCTCGCGGCCTCCCGCGCAAGGCGACGCCCGCGCGGCGTACGCGCGCGAGCGATCTCGGCGCCGACCTGTGGCGCGCGTGCGAGACCGCGACGCACGTGCGGTGGCCCTTCGATCGGGCTCGGCGCGCGGCATCCTGACCGCCGCGCTGCGCGTCAGCGCGTGAGCCAGACCGACGTGCCGGCATCGGTCGGCAGCGAGACCTCGACGCCGTCGGCACGCACCACGGTGTCGGAGACGACCTCGAGCTCGTGCCCCACGTCGATCCCCCGCTCGACCAGGGCCCGCAGCAGTTCGGGGTCGCGGTCGCTGACGCGCAGCACGCGTCCGGCGTGCCCGGCGGGCGCCTCGGCCAGCAGCACGAAGGGCTCGCGGTGCACCGCGCCATCGGCATCCGGGATCGCGTCTCCGTGGGGATCGAAGCGCGGACGCCCCAGTCGCTCGTCGATGCCCTCGAGCAGTCGGTCGCTCAGCGCGTGCTCGAGCACCTCGGCCTCGTCGTGCACTTCGTCCCACGCGTAGGCGAACTCGCGCACCAGCCACGTCTCGATCAGGCGGTGGCGACGGATCACGGCGGCCGCGCGGCGCTGGCCCGCGGCGGTGAGCGACACGGGCCCGTACGGGCGGTGGGTCACGAGGCCCTGGGCGGCGAGCTTCTTCACCATCTCGGTCACGCTCGAGGGGGCCAGGCCGAGCACGGCAGCGAGCTGCGACGGCGTGATCGCCGAATCCTGCCACTCGGTGTGGTGGTAGATCGCTTTGAGGTAGTCGTCTGACACGGGCGATTCCACGCCGTCAGCCTATCCGCCGGTGAACACCAGCCACAGGAGCACGGTGTTGAGCCCGATGAGGAAGACGGATGCCGCGACCCCGGCGGCCGTGGTGAGGGCGCGGTTGCGGTAGACGCCGAGCACGTCGGCGCGCCGGGTGAGGACGACCAGGGGCACGAGAGCGAACGGGATGCCGAACGACAGCACCACCTGGCTCAGCACGAGCGCGAGCGTGGGGTCGACGCCGAGCGCGAGGATCACCAGCGCCGGCACGAGCGTGACGAGACGACGCGCGACGAGGGGCACGCGGGCGTGGAGCAGGCCGTGCATGATCTCGGCTCCGGCGTACGCCCCGACCGAGGTGGAGGCGAGGCCGCTCGCGAGCAGGCCCACCGCGAACATGGTCGCCACGAGTGGCCCGAGTCCGTCGCGCAGGGCGGTGTAGGCACCCTCGAGGCTGTCGGTGCCGTCGACGCCCGCGAGGTTGGCGGCTGCGAGCAGCAGGATCGCGAGGTTCACGGTGCCGGCCACGGCCAGGGCGATCGTGACGTCCCACCGCGTGGCGCGCAGCAGGCGCGGTGTCGAGATGCCGCGGGCCGTCTCGAGGTCGGCGGGGGCCAGGGGCGAAGAGGGGCGGGCGGATGCCGAGACCCCGGCCCTCGCGCGCGGAGCGTCGGCGGCGGGCGGGGCGAAGCGATCGCGGGCGAGGGCGGAGTGCGCGTAGATCGCATGCGGCATGATCGTGGCGCCGAGGATCGAGGCGGCCAGCAGCACCGAGGTCGAGTCCTCGAAGCGCGGCACGAGTCCGCCGACGACCCGGGCGGCGTCGGGTGGGGCGAAGAACAGCCCGGCCGAGAAGCCGATCGCGATGATGACGAGCAGGCCGATGAGCACGGTCTCGAAGGCACGGGCGCCGCGTCGGGTCTGGACGAGCAGCAGCGCGAGCGAGACGACGCCGGTGATCGCTCCTCCCCAGACGAGCGGGATGCCGAACAGCAGATGCAGGGCGACGGCGCCGCCGATCACCTCGGCCACGTCGGTGGCCATCGCCACGAGCTCGGCCTGCAGCCAGTACGCGCGACGCAGCCACGGCCGCTGGATCCGCCGGCCCAGCACCTGCGGCAGGCTCTCGCCCGTGACGATGCCGAGCTTCGCGGACAGGTACTGGATGAGCCATGCCATCACGTTGCCGAGCACCACGACCCACACCAGCAGGTAGCCGAAGGCGGCGCCGGCGGTCATGTTGCTGGCGACGTTGCCGGGGTCGAGGTACGCCACACCGGCCACCATCGCCGGACCGAGCAGCCACAGCGCGCGTTCGGGCGCGCGTCGCTCGGTCGCCGCGGCGGAATTTTTCGGCATGCCGAAAAGCTAGCAAGATTTCGGGCGCCCGAAAAGTGGGTCGCCGGCCCGCGAGCGCGCCGCACCCGCCCGGGTAGCCTGGAGGAGTGACGGATGCCGACGAGCCCACGCCGGCGCCCGCTGACGGCACCGCCGACGCGGCGCGTGCGGACGCTCCTCCGACGCACGGTGTCGGCCCGTGGCCCGGCGGACCCGATCAGTGGCCCGACGACCCCCGTTACGACCCCGAACTGCTCGCGGGCGGCGACACCCGCAACGTGGTCGACGAGTACCGCTACTGGAGCATGGACGCGATCGTGGCGGATCTGGATGCCCGGCGGCATCCGTTCCACGTCGCGATCGAGAACTGGCAGCACGACCTGAACATCGGGTCGATCGTGCGCAGCGCCAATGCTTTCCTCGCCGCCGAGGTGCACATCGTGGGCAAACGCCGGTGGAACCGCCGCGGCGCCATGGTGACCGACCGCTACCAGCACGTGCGCCACCACGAAGACGTCGCCGCCTTCGCCGCGTGGGCGAGCGAGGCGGGTCTGCCGGTGATCGCCGTCGACAACGTCGAAGGGTCGGTGCCGGTCGATCGCGCCGAGCTGCCCGAGCGGTGCGTGCTGCTGTTCGGTCAGGAGGGTCCGGGGCTGTCGGCAGAGGCGATCGCCGCCGCCACCGGTGTCGTCGAGATCACGCAGTACGGCTCGACGCGCTCGATCAACGCCGCCTCCGCCGCCGCGGTCATCATGTACGAATGGTGCCGCCGCTGGGCGTGAGCACTGCTCCCTCGGGCGCGGTCAGTCGCCCGCGGTCATCCATGCCCGACCGCGCACGCGCAGGCCGAGCGTGAGGGCCCGCGCGAGCAGGTAGACCCCGAAGAACGCGGCCGCGAGCCACGCCAGGCCCGACGCCCCGCCACCGGCGAGCGCGGCGACCAGCAGCAGCGCGGGGATGTAGGGCACGAGGTTGAGCACCCCCGCGATCGCGAGATAGCGGGCGTCGCCGGCGCCGATGAGCACGCCGTCGAGCACGAAGACGAACCCCGCGAGCGGCTGCGCGACGGCGAGCACCAGCAGCGCCGGTCGGATGAGCGCGGCGATCTCGGGGTCGCCCGTGAAGAGCAGCCCGATGACCCCGGATGCGGCTGCCACGACGGCGCCGACGATGACCCCGAACCAGACGCCCCAGGCGCTCGTGCGCCGCAGAACGCGGCCCACGGTCTCGGTGTCACGGGCGCCGAGCGAGCGACCGATGAGCGCCTGCGCCGCGATCGCCAGGGCGTCGAGGGCGAAGGCCGCCGTCGAGAAGATCGTGAAGGCGATCTGCCAACCGGCGAGCTCGGCCGAGCCCAGACCCGTCGCGACGGCGACGGTCGCGAGGAACGCGATGCGCAGGCTCACCGTGCGCAGGAACAACCACCCGCCCGAACGCACGGTGCCGCCCAGGCCGTCGCGCTGGGGGCGCAGCGTCGCGGAATGGCGTCGGGCGAGGCGGCGCGCGACCACGACGTAGGCGCCGACCATGCCCCACTGCGCCATCACCGTGCCGAAGGCCGACCCGCCGATGCCCCAACCGAAGCCGTAGATGAACAGGGCGTTGAGCAGGGCGTTCGCGCCGAAGCCGAGCCCGGCGATCCAGAGCGGCGTGACCGTGTCTTGCATGCCGCGCAGCAGGCCCGTCGCGGCGAACACCACGAGCATCGCCGGCAGACCCCACATCGAGATCGACAGGTAGATCCGGGCGTTGTCGGCGACGTCGGATGCCGCACCGAACAGGTCGACGACGGCGGGGGTCGTCAGCGACCCGGCGATGGCCAGCACCGCGCCGAGGGCGAGCGCGAGCCACATGCCGTCGATACCCGCCGACACCGCCCGCCCCGGTTCGCCCGCCCCGAGGCGTCGAGCGACGGCGGGAGTGGTCGAGTACGCGAGGAAGATCATCAGTCCGACGATCGTCTGCAGTACGGCGCTCGCGATGCCGAGGCCCGCCAGCGGTGCGACCCCGAGGTGGCCCACCATCGCCGCGTCGACGATGAGGAAGAGCGGCTCGGCCACGAGCGCGCCCAGCGCGGGCAGGGCGAGGCGCACGATGCTGCGATTGAGCGTCTCGGGCGCGGGGGCGGTCACACACCGAGCCTAGGGTGGGCCTCCGACACCGCCGGCTGCGCCTCACCCGCCGCGCACCGCGGGCGTTACGAGCCGCCATGGATGCGGGGCACTTATCCTGTGTGCATGACCGACACCCCCCGTTCCGGTCTCGCGCTCGACGAGCTCAGCGACGAGATCCGCCCGCAGGACGACCTGTTCCGCCACGTGAACGGCCGCTGGCTGGAGCG
Organism: Microbacterium sp. JC 701; assembly: GCF_021026215.1. NCBI lineage: Bacteria > Bacillati > Actinomycetota > Actinomycetes > Micrococcales > Microbacteriaceae > Microbacterium > Microbacterium sp. JC 701. The sequence goes on along the minus strand of NZ_JAJNCV010000001.1, from coordinate 51,227 downwards.
AACCGAGATCCCCGACGACAAGGCCCGCTGGGGCTCGTTCCACCTCATCGCCGAGCAGGCCGAGGCCGACGTGCGCACCATCGTCGAGGAGTCGCAGGACGCCGAGGCGGGCAGCGAAGCACGCAAGATCGGCGACCTGTTCGCGAGCTTCATGGACACCGAGCGCATCGAGGCCGACGGCGCAGCCCCCCTGAAGCCGCAGCTCGACCGCGTCGACGGCGTGACCGACATCCCCTCGCTCCTCCGGCTCATCGGCGAGCTCGAGCGCGACGGTATCAGCGGCCTGGTGACGCTGTTCGTCGAGCCCGATCCGGGCGACCCGACGCGCTACGTGCCCGTCGTCTACCAGGGCGGCATCTCGCTGCCCGACGAGAGCTACTACCGCCTCGACAACTTCGACGACACCCGCACCGCGTACCGCGGGCACATCGAGCGCATCCTCGAGCTCGCCGGTGTCGCGGAGGCCGCGGCATCCGCCGATCTCGTCTTCGCCCTCGAGACCGACCTCGCGGCGCATCACTGGTCGCGCGAAGACAGCCGCGACTCGATCAAGACGTACAACCTGAAGTCGTGGGACGACACGGTCGCGCTCGCGGGCGTCGACCTCGAGCCGTGGCGCGCGGGGGTCGCGCCCGGGCACGAGGACGCGCTCGCCGAGGTCGTCGTCTACCAGCCGAGCTTCATCGAGTCGCTCGGCGCCCTTCTCGTCGAGGAGCGTCTCGACGCCTGGAAGGCGTGGCTGCGCTTCAAAATCGTGCACGCGGGAGCGGCGTTCCTCTCCGAGGCGTTCGTCGCCGAGAACTTCGCCTTCTACGGCACGCAGCTCACCGGCGTGCCGGTCAACCGCGAGCGCTGGAAGCGCGGAGTGAGCCTCGCCGAAGCCGCGCTGGGAGAGGCGATCGGCAAGGTCTACGTCGAGCGCCACTTCCGTCCCGACGCCAAGGACGCCATGGACCTCCTGGTGGCGAACCTGATCGAGGCGTACCGCCGTTCGATCGGCGAGCTGACCTGGATGACCGATGAGACGCGTCAGCGCGCCCTCGCCAAGCTCGACACCTTCGTGCCGAAGATCGGCTACCCCGTTCGCTGGAAGGACTACTCCGACCTCGAGATCACCTCCGACGACCTCGTCGGCAACGTCCGCCGCGCGCACGTGTGGGAGCACGACCGTCAGCTCGCCAAGGTCGGCCAGCCGATCGACCGCGACGAGTGGTACATGACCCCGCAGACGGTCAACGCGTACTACAACCCGCTCATGAACGAGATCGTGTTCCCCGCGGCGATCCTGCAGTACCCGTTCTTCGACGCCGACCGCGACGCCGCCGCCAACTTCGGGGGTATCGGCGCGGTCATCGGGCACGAGATCGGTCATGGGTTCGACGACCAGGGCAGTCGCTTCGACGCGGACGGGTCGCTGCGCGACTGGTGGACGGATGCCGACCGCTCGGCGTTCGAAGAGCGCACCAAGGCGCTGATCGCCCAGTACGAGGCGCTCGTTCCGCAGGGGCTCTCGGAAGAGCACCACGTCAACGGCGCCCTGACCATCGGCGAGAACATCGGCGACCTGGGCGGGCTGGGCATCGCGATCGCGGCATACCGACTGTTCCTGCAGGAATCGGGCGAGACCGAGCCCGACGGCCCGGTCGTCGACGGCTACACCGGCATCCAGCGACTCCTGCTGAGCTGGGCGCAGATCTGGCAGCAGAAGGGCCGCGACGCCGAGACGATCCGTCTGCTGACGATCGACCCGCACTCGCCGAACGAGTTCCGCTGCAACCAGATCGTGCGTAACATCGACGCGTTCTACGAGGCGTTCGACGTCACCGAGGGCGATGCCCTGTGGCTCGACGCCGACCAGCGCGTCACCATCTGGTGAGGTCGCGTTTGTTGCTCTCCTGACGCGGAAGGAGCCACGCTCGTGGGCATGCCCCCGGTTCCCGAGCCCGCCCTGCCCGATCCCATCGGGGGGCCGGTGGAGTCGTCTCGACGCGACGCCCCGGCCCTCCGCGGGGCCGGACGCAAGGGGCCGAAGCGTCTGCCGCGGCGCGCGGCCGCGGGGCGCCGGTCGTTCACGGCGACCCTGCGCTCGCTCGACGAGCTGGCCTCCTCAGGAGCCCGAGTGTCGGTGCGCATCGACGACCTCGACGGCGGCGCGCAGGTGCTGGCGGGCGACGACTTCCTCACCCTTCCCGTCGGGGGACTCGGGGTCGTTCCGCTGCTCATCGAGACGGCGGCCGCCTTCGAGTCGGGGCGCCTCGACGCCCTCGAGATCATCGACCGCGCCGCGGTGCAGCCGGCCGCGCACGGAGGCCTGTGGCAGCACCTCAAGGCGCCCGCCCTGCCGCTGACCGACGTGGCGATGCTCGCTGCCTCGTCGGGCGATGCCCTCGCTGTCAACGCGCTGCTGCACCGCGTCGGGTTGCAGTCGGTGCGGGCCCGTGTCGAGCAGCTGGGGCTGCGCCGCACCGCGCTGCTCGACCGTTTCCGCGACGACCGAGGACCCGACGACGCCCCGCACCTCGCGCTGTCGACGGCGCGCGAGATGGCTCAGGTCTTCGCGGGGCTCGTGAACTCGACGATCGTCTCGCCGGGGGTGAGCGCCCAGGTCGCCGAGTGGCTGAGCCTGAATCACGACCTCTCGCTCGTGGCATCCGCCACCGGACTCGATCCGTTCGCGCACGAGAACGACCAGCACGGGCTGCTGTTCGTCAACAAGACGGGCCGCGCGCCGGGCGTGCGCGCCGAGGCGGGGGTGCTCGGCGGGCCGCGGGCCGGGGTGGCCTACGCCCTGATCGTCAACTTCGACGACCTCTCGATCGCGCACCGCCTGCGCGCGCACGACGCCTTCCGCGTGCTGGGAGTCGAGCTCATGGAGTACGTGTACTGACGCTCACGTGGTGCGCACGCGCCACACGCTGCGCGAGCACGACGCGGCGATCGAGGCCAGCACGATGACCGCCGCGCATCCGAGCAGCACGGGAGGTGTTCCGACGGCGTGCGCGAGCGGCCCCACGAGCACCTCGCCGAGCGGCACCGCGACGAACGAGCCGACCATGTCGTACGAGTACACCCGCGACAACGTCTCGCGGGGAACGTGCGTCTGCAGCGACTGATCCCACGCGATCGCGAACAGCTCGATCGCGAGCCCGCCCACCGCGAACGCCACGACGAGCACCGCCAGCGTCGGCTGCAGCGCCAGCATGGTCACCGGAAGACCGACGGATGCCATGCCGGCGACGCCGATGCCGAGGGCACGCCGCGGCCGCCACCGCAGGGCGAGCAGCGCGCCGAGCGCGAGGCCCGCGGTCTGCGCCGCGATGACGAGACCCCACCCGGCCCGCCCGAAGGTCTCGTCGGCGACGAGGGGACCGAGCACGGTCGTCGCACCGACGAAGGCGGCGTTCAGCACGGCGAACTGCAGCACGACGATCCAGATCCAGCGGCGGCTCGCGAACTCCCGCCACCCGACGCGTAGATCGCTCCACACCGAGGCAGTCTCGCCGGGAGAGGCGGCATCCGCCCGCTCCGGAAGACGAAGGCGCGCGAACAGCAGCGCGGCGACCGCGAAGGCGGCGGCGTCGATCGCGAGGCCCCACCCGGGCCCGACCGCCGCGACGACGACGGCGCCGACCGAGGCGCCCACGATGCTGCCGCCGTTCAGCCCCAAGCGCAGCAGCGCGTTGGCGGGGCGCAGCGCGGTCGCGGGCACGGTGTCGGGCACGAGCGCCGCCGCTGCGGGCAGGCTCACGGCCGAGACGGCCCCGTTCACGATCCCGAGCAGCACGAGGATTGGGATGCCGGCGGTGCCCGTGAGCACGAGGGCGGCGATCGTCCCCTGGGTCGCCGCGGCCGCCAGCGACGAGCCGACGAGCACCGCGCCGCGCGGCAGTCGATCGGCGATCACCCCGCCGAACAGGAGCATCGCGACGTTCGCGACCGAGCGGGCGGCCACCACGAGTCCGAGGTCGGCGGCCGAGCCGGTGAGATCGAGCACCGCGAACGCCAGGGCGATGGGGGCGACCGCGTTGCCGACGATGGCGGTCGTGCGGGCGGCCAGCAACCAGCGGAACGGAGCGAACGACAGCGGACCCCTCATCGCGCCCGCTTCACGGGGAAGAGGGCGGCCGTCATCGAGACGGGCTGCGTGCCCGGCGTGCGCGGTGGGCGCGCCGCGGCGTGCAACAGCGCGGACGCCTCGCCGACGTGCTGCACGATGCGACGCCACACCGCGGGGTCGACCCACAGCTCGGCGTCCGTCGAGATCGCCGGGCCGTCGATGCGCGCGCGTGCGCGCCGACGGAGTTCGTCGATCAGAGCCTCGACGTACTCCTCCTCGCTCGCGGGCACGCGTTCGCCGAGGGCGGCGTCGGGGTCGTACCGCCGCGACGATGATTCGTGACGGTAGCGCTTCGCCTCCCCACCCCGCAGTCGCACGACCTCGACGACGCGGACCAGTCCCGCCCGCTCGAGCACGCGCAGGTGGTAGCTCGCCGACGCCTGCGAGACGCCGAGTTCGCGTCCCGCCTCGGCGGCGCTGAGGGCGGCACCCGTGAGCAGGGAGAGCAGGCGGAGCCGCAAGGGGTGCGCCGTGGCGCGCAGCTCGTCGATTCGCGACATCCGGCCATCGTGGCCCGGACCGGTGACGACCGTCAAACGAGTCTTTGGGGGTCGGCGAAATGTTCCCCCTTCTGGCCCGGGAACGCAATCCCTCCGTTCCGACCATTTGCCGCTGGGACCCTGGTGGTCCTCTGACCGAGAAAGGGACCGAAGCCATGTCCGACACCACTCCCACCAGCGACCCGTTCGCCGACAACAGCGGCCCTCAGGGCCACTCGATCACCGACTGGACCGACCTCGGTCGCGAGATGTGGTCGTACCTCACCGGCCGCGGCGCCGCGGTCAACTACTCGTTCGTCGACATGACCGTCGAGGTGCCGCGCGACATCGGTCCCGACGCCCCCCGCGCCACGTGGAAGCTCAACGGCACGCTGCGCGTCACCACGAGCGACGACACCGCGGCCGGGTCCGACCCGTACCGCGGCAACTGAGAGGCGGCGCCGTCATGGTGCGCCTCGACATCGACCTCGCCTTCTCCGAGTCCGAGCAGGGGGCGGATGCCGACATCCCGCCGTTCGAGGGGACGATCACGGCCGCGGGGAGCGAGATCCGCATCGTCGTGAGCGATCCCTCGCGTCTTCCCGGCAACGGCCGACGCACGCTCGCCGAGCTGTCGACGGTGGCCGACGCGCTGGCATCCCGCGGCATCTCCGTGCAGCTGGAGGGGCCCGACGGCCCGATCCTGCAGCTCGGCGAGGTCAAAAGCAATCCGCTGCAGCGGGTCATCACGGGCTCGAAGCACATCCGGCTCGGGTCGGTCTCGGCAGTGGCGCCGCTGATGACCCGGCGCAACAAGGGCCAGGCGCTGACCTTCCCGATCCCGCCCGAGACCCCGCTGCCGCTCGTGCCCACGATCAACCGCACGGTGCGTCGACACATCACCACGACGCACTACACGCCCGGCTCGGGGCGACCGCGCCTCATCTTCGCGGTGGGCGATTCGACCTGGGACGGCTCGCGTCCGCGCGAGTTCGACCTGCTGCCGACGAAGACGACCATCGGCTCGGGCAGCGACGTCGATCTGCAGCTGCCGGGGCTCGCGCCCCTGCACGCCGAGATCCGGCACGAGGGCGACGACGAGTACGTGCTCTACGGCTTCGACCAGGTCGGCGGTGGGGGAGCGCGCGAGCAGGGCCCCGGCCGCGACCGCGGAGGTCGCATCCTGCGCACCGGCGCGCGCATCGAGCTGGGCGACTGGCGCCTGGCGTACTTCCGCGCGGAGTTCGCCGACCACGGACGCCCCTACGGCGGCCGCCAGGGCGGCGAGCTGTCGGATCAGCGCAAGCAGCCGCCGCGCGGCGGTACCGGCCCGCTCAGTCGGGCGACCGACCCGGAGTGATCACGCGCACGTGAGGGGTCGCCCTGCGGCCCTCTCGGCGCCGAGACTGCATCTCGCTGACGAAACCGTTGCAGCCTGCAACGCGGATGTCAGCGAGATGCAGTCTCGCGGTGCGGAGGGCGCATGACCGGCCCGCGCCGGCGTCGAGCCGCGCGGATCCGCCGGGGTCCCGGCATCCGGGATCTAGAAGACGATCGTGTGGTTGCCGTGGCGGATCACGCGGTCTTCGGCGTGCCAGAGCACGGCGCGCGAGAGCACCTGGCGCTCGACGTCGGCACCGCGACGGGCGAGCTCGGCCGAGGAGTCGGCGTGGGTCACGCGCACGGTGTCCTGCTCGATGATCGGACCCTCGTCGAGGTCGCTCGTGACGTAGTGCGAGGTCGCCCCGATGAGCTTCACGCCGCGCTGCTTCGCCTTCTTGTAGGGCTCGGCGCCGATGAAGGCCGGCAGGAACGAGTGGTGGATGTTGATCACCGGCACCCCGATCTTGTCGAGGAACTCCGGCGAGAGGATCTGCATGTAGCGCGCGAGCACGATGAAGTCGACGTTGCCGACCAGCAGCTCGAGGATTCGAGCCTCGGATGCCGACTTGTCGGGCCCCGGCGTCGACGGCACGTGGAAGAAGGGCACGCCGAACGAGCGCACGTCTTCAGCCGCCGTGGTGTGGTTCGACACGACCATCGGGATGCTGACGGGGAGGTCGCCCCGACGGTGACGCCACAGCAGATCGAGCAGGCAGTGGTCCTGCTTCGAGGCGAGGATCGCCATGCGCTTGGGCGTCGAGAGGTCGGTGAGGGTCCACTCGAGCTCGAACCCGTCGCCGAGGGTGCTCGCCAGGTCGGCTTCGATCTCGGGGAACGCGGCCGACAGGTCGGGGCGGTGGAACACCACGCGCTGGAAGTACGCGCCGCCGCGCGGGTCGTCGGAGTACTGGTCGAAGGCGACGATGTTGCCGCCCTGGCGCGCGATCAGCGCCGAGACCGCGGCGATGATGCCGGGGGTGTCACTGCCGTGCACGATGAGACAGGCGTGATCGGGCTGCAGGTGGGGGCTCGCGGAGACCATCGGACCATTATTCCGTGCGCGGGTGGCGTCGCCGACCACGCGCGGCGCCGTTGCGGGGCGTCGTTCGTGGCCCCGGGGCCATGTCTGTCGCGCCGGGGCCACTTCTGCCGCCCCGCCGACGCCCGACTCCGGCCGGAATCAGAGGCGCACGACGATCTTCTGCGCCGAGACGCCCGCGCGCTGCCGGTCGAGGGCGCCCTGCACGGCGTCGAGGCTGTCGCCGACGACGAGCGGGGCGGGCATGGGGCGCAGAGAGCCCTCGGCGAGCAGGCGCGGGACGACCTCGCCCCACAAGCGGGGCCCCATCTCGTCGTCGCGCAGGCTGCTGCCCCAGACGAAGTTCGCGCGGATGCCGCGACGGCGGGCGTGCAGCGTCGAGCGCAGCGTGCCGAGCCCGATGCGCGCGAAGACCGGCAGCATCGCGGGGAACAGGCGGCGGCGGCCGACCAGCGCGTCCAGCGCGATCGGCGTGCTCGCCATGGCCAGCCGGTCTCCGCCGGTGCGGGCGAGGACGTCGATGCACGCGTCGGTCGAACCGGCCCCGAGGGCCACCGCGCCGACCACGGGGCGTCCGCCGACCGCCGCGACGAGCTCCGCCACGGCGGAGGGCGAACGGTGGTCGACGACGGCATCTGCTCCGAGGTCGCGCACGGTGGCCGCATTGCGGGCGGATGCCGTGGTCACGACGTCGTAGCCGGCGGCGCGGGCCAGTTGGATGGCGTTCATACCCACGCTCGTGGAGCCGCCCCAGATCACGACGACGCCTCGAGCGGTGCCGGGCGCCGGGTCACCCGGCATCCGGAGTCCGAGGTGTGGGGATTGGAACAGTGCGCACGCCGCCGTGGACAGGCCCAGCGGGAAGACGGCGGCCTCCTCGTCGGAGAGGCTGTCGGGTGTGGGGGCGGTGAGGCGCTCGAGCAGGGTCGTGTACTCCTGGAACGCTCCCTCGCGGAGGGGATCGCGGCCCCGGTCGGTGCCGGTCGCGAGCCCCAAGACGCGCTGACCCACACGGAAGCGCGTGACGGCGGCGCCGACCGCCACCACCTCGCCCGCGACGTCGGAGCCGAGCACGGCGGGGGTGCGCAGCCATCGGTAGGTGATGCGGCTGGTGCCCTGGACGACCCAGTCGACGGGGTTGACCGCCACCGCGCGCACGCGCACGAGCACTTCGTCGTCGGCGGGCGCGGGGGTGTCGAGCGTGCCGGGGGTCAGCGCGGCACGGGGTGCGGAGAGCAGGGCGGCGGCGTGCGATGTCATGGGGGGCCTTTCACGTGATGACACGGAGTGTCTTCACTCTAGACCCGATGACACTGGGTGTCGTCGCATAGGATCTCGGCATGGCCAGATGGGCACCTGACACGCGAGAGCGCCTGCGCACGGCGGCGATGCAACTCTTCGCCGAGCGTGGCTTCGACGCGACGACCGTGCCCGACATCGTCGAACGCGCCGGGGTCACGCGCAGGACGTTCTTCCGCCACTTCGGCGACAAGCGCGAGGTGTTCTTCGGCGACGACGAGATCCCCCGGCTCGCCGCGGAGATGCTCGCCGCCGCGCCCGCCGACATGCCGCCGTTCGCGATCGCGTGGGAGGGGTTCCTCTCCCTCGCCGCCGACCGCTTCGAACCGCGTCGGCACGAGATCGTGGCCGCCCGCGGGCTCATCGAGTCGGAGCCCGCCCTGCGCGAACGCGATCTGCAGAAGCAGGCCGACCTGCGGGCGGCCCTGGTCGAGGGCTATCGCGCTCGCGGTGTCGAGCCCCGTCATGCTCGGGTGCTCGCGGGGGTCGCGGTGGAACTGCTGCAGACGGCCCTCGAGCAATGGGCGGCCGACGACACGGGCGCGCCCTTGCGGGATCATCTCGAGAGGGTCCGTCGCGAGATGTCGGCCGTCCTGTCCTGACGCGCCCCCACGCCACCCCGCCCGCCGATGTCGGTGACCGGGGATAGCCTTGAAGACGTGACAAGCGCCCTCCACCTCGACCGTCCGGGGTGGCGCACCTGGACGCTGTGGGGCGTCGGCGTGCTCGCCTACGTCGTGTCGATCATCAACCGCACCTCGCTGTCGGCGGTGGGAGTGGATGCCGCCGTGCGCTTCGGCGCGGACGCCTCGGCGTTGTCGATGTTCGCCGTCATCCAGCTCTTCGTCTACGGCGCGATGCAGATCCCCGTGGGCCTGCTGCTCGACCGGTTCGGCGCTCGCCCCATGATCGCGATCGGCATGGTGCTGATGGCGCTCGGCCAGCTCGTCATGGCGTTCGCGGATGCCGTGGGCATCGGCATCCTGGCCCGTGTGCTGATCGGCGCGGGCGATGCCGCGATCTTCCCGAGCGTGCTGCGCGTAATCGCCACGTGGTTCCCGGCCCAGCGCGCGCCGGTGCTCGTGCAGCTGACGGGCATCATCGGCCAGCTCGGCCAGATCGTCGCGGTCGTCCCGCTCGCGGCCCTGCTGCACGCCACGAGCTGGAGCGTCACGTTCGGCAGCGTCGCGGGACTCGGCGTGCTGTTCGCGATCCTGACCTTCCTCGTGATCCGCAACCGTCCGCCCGAACGTCGATCCGATCCGGTCGACACCTCCGTCGACACGCAGACCGGCGCCGTGCGCGTGGTGCGGTCGGCGCCCGACCTGCGACGCGGTTTCCGCGAGTCGTGGGCGCACCCCGGCACGCGCCTCGGCTTCTGGTCGCACTTCGCCGCGCCCTTCGCGGGTACGGCGTTCATGCTGCTGTGGGGCTTCCCCTTCCTCACCGCCGGCGAGGGTCTGTCTCCGGGCACCGCCTCGCTCGTGATGACCTCGCTCGTGCTCTTCAGCATTCTGAGCGGCCCCGTGATCGGGGCGCTGTCGAGTCGGCATCCGACCCGCCGTTCGCGCTGGCTCGTGCTGCCGACCGTGGTGTTCCAGGCGGTCATGTGGATCGTCGTGATCGTGTGGCCGGGCCCCGCGCCGGTGTGGCTGCTGGTCGTGCTGATGTTCGCGCTGTCGACCGGGGGACCGGCGTCGATGATCGCGTTCGATCACGCGCGCACGTTCACCCCCAGCCACCGCCTCAGCACGGCGACCGGCATCGTCAACGGCGGCGGGTTCCTCGCCGCCCTGCTGGCGATCCTCTTCATCGGCATCGCGATGGACGTGCAGGGGGCGGGCAGCCCCGACACCTATTCGCTCGACGCCTTCCGCATCGCCTTCCTGACGCAGGTGCCGCTGTGGCTCATCGGCGGCATCGCGATCGTCGTCGAGCGCGGGCGCACCATCCGCCACGTCGCGGGCACGCTGCCGCGCTGACGCCTCACCGACGGTGCGACGCCGCGGTGCGAGACTCGAGGGCATGAGCGAGATCGACATCCGCACCCTCGACACCGTCGACGCGATCCACGAGGCCGCCGGGGTTCTCGACCGGGTCTGGGGCGAGAAGGGCACGATGCCGGCGAACATCCTGCGCGCGCTCGAGCACGCGGGAAACTACGTCGTCGGCCTGTACGACGGCGAGCGCATGATCGGCGCCTCGGCGGCGTTCTTCGGCCCGCCCTCCGCGCGGTCGATGCACTCGCACATCACCGGCGTGCTGCCGGAGTATCAGGGTCGCGGTCTCGGACGCCAGCTCAAGATCCACCAGCGCGACTGGGCGCTTCAGCGCGGGGTGGGCCACGTCACGTGGACCTTCGACCCCCTGGTCGGCCGCAACGCCCACTTCAACCTCGCCGTGCTCGGCGCGCGCGTCACCGACTACCTCGTGAACCAGTACGGCGAGATGGACGACGCGGTCAATCGCGGCGACGAGTCCGACCGGCTCATGGTGTCGTGGGCGCTGGCTGAGCCGCCCGTGCCGACGCCGGCCGATGCCGAGGTCGCCGCGGTCGTCGCCGTGCCCGACGACATCGAGGCCCTGCGTGCGAGCGACCCCGCGGCCGGGGCCGAGTGGCGCGTGCGCGTGCGCGACGAGATGCGCGAGCACCTGGCATCCGGACTCCGTATCGGCGGCTTCGACCGACGCGGCTACCTCTTCGTCCGCTGACGCTCAGAGCGCGGCGGCGAGCGCCCGCCCGACGGTCCGGCCGGTGAAGATGCACTGCCCGAGGAAGGTCCCCTCGAGCGCGTTGTAGCCGTGCGCGCCGCCGCCGCCGAAGCCCGCCGCCTCGCCCGCGGCGTAGAGCCCCTCGATCGGCTGCCCTTCGGCATCCAGCGCCCTGCCCTGCAGGTCTGTCTGGATGCCGCCGAGCGTCTTGCGCGTCACGATCCACAGGCGCACCGCGATGAGCGGCCCGTGCTTCGGGTCGAGCAGGGCGTGCGGGGTGGCCGTGCGGAAGATTCGGTCGCCGAGGAAGCGGCGGCTGTTGCGGATGCCGATGGTCTGGGCGTCCTTCGAGTACGGGTTCGCGAGCTCGTTGTCGCGCGCGACGATCTGGGCCCGGATGCCGTCTTCGTCGAGCAGGTCGTCTCCGCTCAGCGCGTTCATGCCGCGCACGAGTTCGGCGAGGTCGTCGGCGACCACGAAGTCGGCGCCGTGCTCCTTGAAGGCTTCCACGGGGCCGGGGGCGGAGCGGCCCAGGCGCGTGCGCAGCAGCAGGCCGAGGTCGCGGTCCGTGATGTCGGGGTTCTGCTCCGAGCCCGAGAGGGCGAACTCCTTCTTCACGATGGTCTGGTCGAGCACGAACCACGAATAGTCGTAGTCGGCGATGTCGGGGGTCGTGCGCAGGATCTTCAGCGTGCCGAGGGTGTCGTAGCCCGGCAGCCCCGGCGCGGGCAGGCGTCGTCCGCGCGCGTCGAGCCACATCGACGAGGGGCCGGGGAGGATCCGGATGCCGTGCCCCGGCCACACGGGATCCCAGTTCTGCAGCCCCTCGGTGTAGTGCCACATGCGGTCGCGGTTCACCAGGCGCACGCCCTGCTCGGCGGCGATGTCGAGCATGCGCCCGTCGACGTGCGCGGGGACGCCGGTGACCATCTTCTTCGGCGGAGTGCCCAGTCGCTCGGGCCACCAGCGGCGCACTCGGTCGTGATCGCCGCCGATGCCACCCGTGGCGATCACCACGGCCTGGGCCTGGAGGGTGAAGGAGCCGACCTCATCGCGCGACGACGAGACGCCCCGCGGGGCCTCGTCGGGGGCGAGCACGGCTCCTGAGACGCCGGTCACACGACCGTCGGTGAACTCCAGCCGGTCGACGCGGTGCCGGAAGCGCAGCGTCAGCCCGCGGACGTCCGCCGCCGCGCGCGCCCGGTCGGCGAACGGCTCGGAGATGCCGGTGCCGGTGCCCCAGGGCACGTGGAAGCGGGGGACCGAGTTGCCGTGTCCGGCGGCCGATCCGGCGCCGCGCTCGGCCCACCCGACGACGGGGGTGAACCTCACACCCTGCTCGTTCAGCCACGGGCGGGCCTCGCCGGCGGCGAACTCGACGAAGGCGCGGCCCCACTTCTCGGCCCACTCGTCTTCGGGGTGATCGCCGTCGAGGCGGTCCCAGCCGGCCGAGCCCTGCCAGTCCTGCCACGCGAGGTCGAGAGAGTCCTTGACGCCGAGCCGACGCTGCATGGGGGTGTCGACGAGGAAGATGCCGCCGAACGACCAGAACGCCTGCCCGCCCAGGTTGGCGGCGTTCTCCTGATCGAGGAGCACGACCTTCTTGCCGGCGCGCACGAGCTCGGCGCACGCGACGAGACCCGCGAGCCCTGCCCCGACGACGATGACGTCTGCGTCCACGACTCCTCCTCGACTCGCGGGACCTTCGCGAGAAGGCTATCGAGCCGCGGGGGTCACTGCTCCGAGATGGGGGTGTCCTTCTCGGCTGCGGGGTCGCCCTGGCCCGGCCCCGGGCGCACCGCGGCGTCGTCGCGCACGTCGATGCGGGTGACGCCGTCGTGCTCGCTGACGTCGAAGCGCGGCGCGGCGTCTTCTTCGGTCGCCTTGGGCGCGCTCGTCAACTGGTCGTGACGGTTCTCTTCGAAGCTCTTCTCATCGCTCACGGTGGTCACTCCTTCTCGCCGGCCGAACGCCACGCGTCCGACTCCATGTGCGAGCCCGCCTGCGGGCCCATGTGCAGCATTCCGCCGTCGACGACCCAGCTGGCCCCCGTGACGTAGGCGCTCTCGCGCGACGCGAGGAAGCGGATGACGTCGGCGACCTCCTCGGGCTTCCCGGGGCGACCCAGCGGGATGCCGGGGCGGTGGATGCGCTCGGCGTCTTCGGCCGACATGTCGTTGATGGGGGTCGCGATCTCGCCCGGGGCGACGGCGTTCGCGGTGATGCCGTACTGGCCGAGCTCGAGGGCCATCGTCTTGATGAGGCCGCCGACGCCGTGCTTGGCGGCGACGTAGGGGGCCGATCCGACGCGCGGTTGGTGCTCGTGCACGCTCGACACGACGATGAGGCGTCCGCCGTTGCCCGCGGTCACCATGCGGCGGGCCGCGGTGTGCAGGGCGAGGAACGCGCCGTCGAGGTTGAGAGAGATGTCGGTGCGCCAGGTGTCGAAGTCGAGGTCGAGGAAGCTTCCTCCGATGCCGCCTCCGGCGTTGTTGACGAACACGTCGAGGCCGCCGAGTTCGTCGGCCATGGCATTCACGGCATCCGGGACCGCGTCGAAATCGGTCGCGTCGAACTGCGCGACGATCGCCTTCGCGCCGCGCTCGCGCACGGCGGCGGCGGTCTCTTCGGCGCCGTCCTTGTCGGAGTGGTAGGTGACGGCGACGTCGATGCCGGCGGAGGCGAGGGCGAGGGCGGTGGCCGCGCCGATGCCGGAGTCGGAGCCGGTGACGATCGCGTGGCGGGGGGTGAAGTCGGCGCTCATGAGGGCGACGCTACGCGCGCGCCCCCCGCTGGCCCGCAGCCTTGCCACGGCTGGAGCGGGGCGTTACGGTCGCGGCTGCCCGTCTCGCGTGCACAACTCCGGAAATGGCCCCGATTCCGTCCCCGTTCTCCGCTGTCCACGAGCGTGCGGCCCCGATTCTCCGGAGTTGTGCACGCCGCACCCTCCTCCCAGACGGGCGCTAGCCTGCCGTCATGCCGCTGATCCGCCCCGCCGCGCCCGTGACCCTCGATGCCGTGGAACTGCGCGTGCTGCACATGCCGCTCGTGTCGCCCTTCACCACCTCGTTCGGCACCGAGACGGTGCGCGAGGTGATCGTCGTGACCGCCGAGACGCCCGACGGCCGCGGCTGGGGCGAAGTGGTGACGCAGTCCGAACCGTCGTACTCCAGCGAGTACACGCAAGGCGCGTGGGACGTGCTCACCCGCTTCCTCGCTCCGGCGCTGCTCGCGCGTCGAACCGTCGCGCCCGAGGAGGTCGCCGGAGCGCTGCACCACGTCGTCGGCCACCGCATGGCCAAGGCCGGTCTCGAGCTCGCGGTGATCGACGCGGCCCTGCGCGCCGAGAACCGCAGCTTCAGCGAGTACCTCGGTGCCGAGAAGGATCGGGTGCCCTCGGGCGTCTCGGTCGGCATCCAGAGTGACCCGCAGGCTCTCGTCGAAGCCGTCAGCGGCTACCTCGACGAGGGTTACGTGCGCATCAAGATCAAGATCAAGCCCGGTCGCGACATCGCCGACACGGCCGCCGTGCGCGCGGCCTTCGGCGGCATCCCGCTGCAGGTCGACGCCAACTCCGCCTACACGCTGGCGGATGCCGACACCCTCGCCGAACTGGACCGCTTCGACCTGCTGCTCATCGAGCAACCCCTGCAGGAAGACGACCTGGTCGATCACGCGACCCTCGCGAAGCGCCTGTCGACGCCCGTCTGCCTCGACGAGTCGATCGTGAGCGACAAGGCCGCCGCCGACGCCCTGGCACTCGGCTCCGCCGCGATCATCAACATCAAGGCCGGTCGGGTGGGCGGGTATCTCGAGGCCGTCGCGATCCACGACCGCGCGCTCGCTGCGGGCGTCCCCGTGTGGTGCGGCGGCATGCTCGAGACCGGCATCGGCCGCGCCGCCAACGCCGCCCTCGCGGCCCTGCCCGGCTTCACGCTGCCGGGCGACATCTCGGCATCCGCCCGCTTCTACACCCGCGACATCGTGACCGAGCCCGCGGTGATCGACGACGGACACGTGCGCGTACCGACCGGTGCGGGGCTCGGTGTCGAGATCGACGAGGCCGCGCTGGAGGCGTTCACCGTGCGCCGCGAGCGGATCACGCGGTGACGCCCGGCGGGCGACCAGGCGGGCGCGGGCCGCTTCGATAAACTGGTGCCTGCGCTCTCGCGCTCGATCCCCACACCTTTTCCGACCATTGGAGCCACCGTGGCCGAACAGTCCCGCCTCGACAAGGTCATCGCCCTCGCCCGCCATCGCGGATTCGTCTTCCAGGCCGGTGAGATCTACGGCGGTTCGCGCTCCGCATGGGACTACGGCCCCCTCGGCACCGAGCTCAAAGAGAACATCCGCCGACAGTGGTGGCAGACCTTCGTGCGCGGCCGTGGCGACATGGTCGGCCTCGACTCGAGCATCATCCTCCCCAAGCGGGTGTGGGAGGCCTCGGGTCACGTCGCGACCTTCACCGACCCGCTCGTGGAGTGCCTGCACTGCCACAAGCGCTTCCGCGCCGACACCCTCATCGAGGACTTCGAGGCCCGCAAGGGACGCAAGGCCGAGAACGGCCTCGCCGACGTGCCCTGCCCCAACTGCGGCACCAAGGGCCAGTACACCGAGCCCAAGTCGTTCTCGGGCCTGGTGAAGACCTACCTCGGCGTCGTCGACGACGAGTCGGGCCTGTACTTCCTGCGCCCCGAGACCGCGCAGGGCATCTTCGTGAACTTCTCGAACGTGCTCACGGCGTCGCGTCGCAAGCCCCCGTTCGGCGTCGGCCAGGTCGGTAAGGCGTTCCGCAACGAGATCACCCCCGGAAACTTCATCTTCCGCACGCGCGAGTTCGAGCAGATGGAGATCGAGTATTTCACCCCGCCGGCCGAGGCGAACGAGTGGTTCGAGCACTGGGTCGAGGCGTGCTGGAACTGGTTCATCGAGCTCGGCATCGACCCCGAGAACATGAAGCGCTTCGACGTGCCCGAAGACGACCGCGCGCACTACTCCGCCGGCACGATCGACGTCGAGTACCGCTTCGGCTTCCCGGGCAAGGAGTGGGGCGAGCTCATGGGCGTCGCCAACCGCACCGACTACGACCTGAAGAGCCACTCCGAGGCCTCGGGCCAGTCGCTCACGTTCTTCGACCAGGCCTCGGGCGAGAAGTACACGCCCTACGTCATCGAGCCCTCGTTCGGTCTGACGCGCGCGATGATGGCCTTCCTCGTCGACGCGTACCGCGAAGAAGAGGTGCCCAACGCCAAGGGCGGCACCGACACCCGCACGGTGCTCAAGCTCGACCCGCGCCTCGCGCCGGTCAAGGTCGCCGTGCTCCCGCTCTCGCGCAACGAGCGCCTGTCGCCGCTGGCCCGCGAGGTCGCCGACACGCTGCGCGCGGCCGGCTGGAACATCGACTTCGACGATGCCGGTGCGATCGGCCGCCGCTACCGTCGTCAGGACGAGATCGGCACGCCCTACTGCGTCACCGTCGACTTCGACTCGCTCGACGACAACGCCGTGACGGTGCGCGACCGCGACACCATGGGCCAGGAGCGCATCGGCCTCGACGCGCTGCACGGCTACCTGGCGGAGCGCCTGCGGGGAGCCTGATCGCCCGTTTCACGCCGCTTTCGCGGCGGAGCATGTACCGGATGCCGTGACCTCGAGGTCGCGGCATCCGGTTTCTCTTTCCGTGGGTGCGGATGGCGGTCCGCGGACAACCCCCGGGCAGGTCGGAGGTCTTCGCTAGCCTGGGGCGACGACCGACGCCGAGGGGGCACGATGACGGAAGTCGATCACGGGGGAGCATTGCCGGGCATCGCCTGGCCCACGCAGCCGGGGGCGCTCGTCGACACCTCGCGCTGCCCGTCGTGCTTCGCACCCATCACGACCTCGCCGTGCCCGCGCTGCGAGCTCGACCTGACCGATGCGCGCACCGCGCGCGTTCTCGACCTGTCGCGCCGCATCGTCGAGCTGGTCGACGAGCGGGCCGACGCCCTGTTGCGGATCCACCGCGACGCGGTTCCGGTGGCTGCTGCGGGTGCGGCGGACGAAGAGTCCCCGGTCCCGTCGATACCGCTCGCGCCGGCGTCCACGCTGGTGCCGGAGGCGGGTCCTGCGCCCGGGGCGGGGCCTTCATCCGGGGCCGCGCCCGAGCCCGCGCCGCCGGAGGAGCTGCATCCTGTGCTCCCCGCCGCGGCAGCCACCGCGGTGTGGGAGCCGCCGACCGTCGTCACGGCCTCCGCGCCGCCTGTCGAGGCCGCGCCCGGCTCCGCGCCGCCTGTCGCTGCTGCGCCCGCCGCCGCGCCGCCCGTCGCTGCTGCGCCCGCCGCCGCGCCGCCCGTCGCTGCCGCGCCCGCCGCAGCGGCATCCGGGTCCGTGCCGCCGTCCGCCGCTGTACCGCCGGTCGTGCCGCCGCCCGGCGTGGCACCCCCCGTTTCCGACCCCGCCCGGCCGCGCCGCTCGGGCGTGCAGGTGTTCCTGCTCTCGGTCGGCGTCGTGCTGCTTGCGGTGGCCGCGGCGTTCTTCCTGACGGTCGCGTGGATCAACGGCGGCCTCGTGCTGCGCTCGATCGTCATCGCGCTCGTCACGGCGGGCGTGATCGCCACGGCATCGATCCTGCGGCGGCGCGGACTCGGCGCAACCGCCGAGGGCATCGCGCTGCTCGGCATTGCCTTCGTCGGGCTCGATGTATGGGCCGTGCGCGCGAACGACCTGGGGGCGACGGCCGACGTCGACGCCGCCGTCTACTGGGGCGCCACGACGACGGTCGCCGGCGTCGTGTTCGTGGGGTGGGCGCGTCGGTCGCGCCTGCGCGCCCCGCTGTCGGCCGCGGTCTTCGCCCTCGCGGTCGGTCCTGCGATGCTGGCCGCGGGCCTGCTCACCCGCGACGCGGCGTTCGGCTGGTGGGCCTGGGGACTGGTGCTGGTGGTCGTGGCTCTCGCGGCCCCCTTCGCCCCTCGGCTCGCCCGCCCTCGCATCGCGCTGACGGTCGAGACGGCGATCGTGCGCGGCCTCTCCGCCCTCGGCGCGATAGTCGCCCTCGCGATGTCGCTGCTCGTCGACCCCGCCAACACCGCGACCCCCGTGATCCTCGCGGGTGCCCTGGCCCTCGCCCTCGCCGTGCACGCGTGGTCGTTCGCACGGCAGGGGGCCGCGCGGCTCGCGCCGCTGGCCGCGGTCGCGGCCGTGCTCGCCCTCGGCGTGGGCATCGCCGGCACCGTCGCCCGCGCCGCCGATGCGACGCTGGCGGCGACCATGCCCGTGCTCGTCGCGGGCGCCGTGGCGCTCGTGCTCGACGTCGCCGCGCGGCGCAGCGCCGCCGGTGTGGGTCGCACGACCCTGCACTCGGCCGCTCTGTCGGCCGCCGTCGCCGCGGGCCTGGCCGCTCTCGTGCCCCTCGGCTGGGCGCTGCTGTCGTTCGGGGCTCCGCTGCGGTGGGTCATCGCGATCTTCGGGCGATCCGCCCTCGAGGCCGATGCTCCGGATGCCACGTCGACCGCCGCCGTCATCGCCCTCGTGGCGCTGGTCGCCCTCGCGATCCTCGTGTGGCGGATCTTCGGGGGCTGGGCCGAGCGTCGCGGCCTCGTGCTCGGCATGGCCGCGACCGTCGCGCTGCTCGCGGGGCCGCAGCTGCGCGTGCTGCTCCTCGTCGTGGTCTGGTACCTCGCGATCGCGGTCACGGCTGTCGTCGTGCTGCGGCGTCGGCGCGGCGACATCGGCCTCGCGGCAGTGGTCGGCACCCTGGCTCTCGGCACGGGGTGGCTGCTGTCGTTCTCGTCTCCTCTCGCCTGGGCCCTCGCAACGGTCGTCGCCCTGGGAGTGCTCGCCGCCGTCGCGGGGGCGCACCCGACGCTGCGCGTGCCCTCGACCGTCGCCGTGGTGCTGCTCGCCGCGGTCAGCGCTCTGTTCGCACCGACGGCGCTCCGTTCCGGAACCGGAGTGGTGATCGAGGGCGCCTCTCCCTTCACGGTCGCCCTCGCCGTGGGCACCCTCGCGCTGCTCATCGGGGTGGTCCCGCTCGCTCGCCGACTCGGTCTCGACTCCGCCCAGCGCGAGGCGGGGGCGCTCACCGCTCTCGCGGTCGTCGTCGTGGCGGGTGCCCTCGCCCTGCTCACGCGCTTCGTCGCGGCGGCGGACGACTGGCGACTCGATCTCGCCGGCATCGTCCCCGCCGCCCGCGCGATCGACGTGTGGCTGCTCGCCTCCGCCGCCGTCGCGGCTGCGGCGTGCGCGGTGGTGGTCTCGCCGCCGTATCGGTCGTGGCGCGTGGCCCGCCCCGCCTCCGCCGTGCTGGTGCCGTTGCTGGTCGCGACGGCCGCCGGCGCCGTGCTCCGACTCGTCGACGCGGATCCCCTCGCGCGGGCGGTCGTGCTGGGGGCGATCGCCGTGATCGCGGCGGCGGTGGCCCTGCGGGCCCTCCGCGACGATCGGCCGGTGCGCGTCTTCCTCGACGCGGGCACCGCGATCGTGGTGCTCCTCTCGATCGTCGGCGTCCCCTCCGACGGCGTCCGCTGGATTCCGCTGCTGCTGGCCGCCGTGACCGCCGTGCTGTGGGCGACGGATGCCGACGGCCTCTTCACCTCGCCCGGAGCGCGTCGGCACCTCGTCTGGCTCGCGCTCGTCTTCGGGGCCGTCGCCCTGTGGACGCGCCTGTTCTGGGCGGACGCCGAACCCGTCGAGCTCTACACGCTTCCCGTCGGCCTCGCGCTGCTCGCCCTCGCGGCGGGACACGAACGCGCGCGGCGCCTCGTCGCGGGGCGCTCGGCCGCCGTCCCCGCGGTCATCGCCGCGTCGGGTACGACGCTGGCCCTCGTGCCCACGGCTCTCGCCGACCCGGCCGATCCGACCCGCGCGGTCGTCATCGCCCTGGTCTCGGTCGCCGTCCTGGTGCTCGGAGCCTGGCTGCGGCTGCCGCGCACTCCCGACGAGCTCCCCGTGGCGGTCGGCGCCGCCGGGGCGCTCGCCCTCGTGCTGCTCACGGTCTCGCAGATCGGGCACGCCGTGATTCGACCGGACCTCGGCCTCGTCGACCTCATCGTGCTCGTCACGGCCGCGGCGATCCTGGCCGCCGCTGCGGGGCTCGCCCGCCGCGCGTCGGCGTGGGCGCCGAGGCTCGCGCGAGCCGTAGCGGTGACGGCGGTGATCGTCTTCGCGCTCGGTGAGACCGTGCTGGTCGCGGCCGGTGAGGGGGCGGTCGTCCGCGCCGTCGGTGCCGTCGCGCTGCTGGGTGCGCTCGGCGTCGTCTGCCTTCGTCTCGCTCGCCCCGTGCTGGGGGCTCCGCTCGCCGGTGCGGCTCTGGGGGGAGCGGCCCTCGTCGCCCTGGTCGGCGTCGCTGCCGACGTCCGGCCGATCGAGTGGATGACGGTGCCCCTCGCCCTGGCGTGGGTCGCCGGTGCGCTGCTGTCGCGCTCCCGCCCGCTCCCGCCCGTGCTCGTCGGGCTGGCAGCGGCGGGCCTCGCCGTCGGGCTCCTGCCCTCGGCCGCGCTGGCGGACTCGTCGCTGGTGCGCACCCTCATCGTGGTCGTCGCGGCGGTCGCGGTTCTCGGCGCGGCGCTGCGGCTGCGCGGCGCTCTCGCGCCGCTCGTCGTGCCCGTCGTCGCGGTCGGTTCACTCGCCCTCGCCCTCGCGGCCTCCCTGCGCTCCGTGCGAGAGCTCACCACCCCTCTCTTCGACGTCTGGATGCTCGTCGCCACCGTGCCCCTGGTGGGAATCGCGGTGCTGGTCGTGCTGCGTCGCCCCGATGTCACGCGCACGGTGCCGACCGCCCTGATCATCGCGGCTCCGGCGGTCACGGTCGTGCTCTCCGTCCTCCGGCTCTCGGCGACCGGAGAGGGTTCGCTGCGGCTGGTCGTCACCCTCGCCGCCGTGCTCGCCGTCGGGCTGTGCTGGCGCGCTTCCTCGGCGACGCTCGTCTTCTGGGCGACCTTCGGCGTGGCCGCGGTCCTCGCCGTCGCGGCGTTCGCGATCGGTGCCGCCGACCCCGTCGAAACGGCCACCGCTCCGCTCGCGATCGCCCTGGTCGTCCACGGCATCCGTTCGCTTCGAAGCCGTCCGGCCCTGCGCACCTGGCCGGCCCTCGGCCCCGGGCTCGTTCTGCTGCTGGTGCCCTCGTTGCTGTTCGACTTCACGGCCGACAACGCGCTGTGGCGCGCAATCGCCCTCGGCGTCGTGGCCCTCGCGGTGCTGTTGGCGGGGGTGCGTCTTCGGTGGCAAGCGCCGGTGCTGCTCGCCGGCATCGTGCTCATCGTGCATGCCGTCGCGCAGCTGTGGCCGTGGATCTCGGCTCTCTACGTGAGCGCGTCCGGCCTGCTGTGGGTCTGGATCGGCATCGCCGGAGCCGTGCTCATCTTCGTGGCGGCCACTTACGAACGGCGCATCCGCGAGCTCAAGGCGGTGGCTCTGGCGATCCGGTCGCTGCGCTGAGCCGGCGGGCCGCCGAGGAATGAGCCGGATCGGTCGACCGCAGCTTCATCGCCTGGGGAGGGAATCAGCCCTTCGCTTCCTTCGCGGCGGCCTTCGCGGCGCGCTTGTGCTCGCGCACCTTCGTCAGTGACTCCGGGCTCACGATGTCGGCCACCGAGCGGAACGACCCTTCTTCGCCGTACGGCGCGGAGGCCTCGCGCCACCCGGCGCCGTCGAAGCCGCGCTGCTTGCCGAGCAGGGCGAGGAAGATCTTCGCCTTCTGCTCGCCGAAGCCCGGCAGGGCCTTCAGGCGCTTCAGGACGGTCTTTCCGTCGGGGTCGTCGCGCGTCCAGAGGTTCTCGGCCTTGCCGTCCCAGTCCTGCTCGATCGCCGCGCAGAGCGCCTGCACGCGCCCCGCCATCGATCCCGGGTAGCGGTGGACGGCGGGCGACTGCGAGAACGCGGCGGCGAACTCGTCGGGATCCTGATGAGCGATCGCACCTGCGTCGACCGACCCCGTGCGCTCCTGGATCTTCAGCGGGCCCGCGAACGCCGTCTCCATGGCGACCTGCTGGTCGAGCAGCATGCCGATCAGCAGGGCGAGCGGATTGGTCGACAGCAGCTCGTCGGCGGCCGGGTCGTCGGTGATGCGCAGGCTCATGCGTTCATTCTCCCGCGCACCCGAGCGCGCGGGGCGCTCGCGCGCTCGACGGCGCGCTCGGGGGGAGTCGACTGTGCCCGAAATCGCCGAGACTGCAACTCGCTGACAAAGGGGGCGTCAGCCTGCAGCGGAGATGTCAGCGAAATGCAGTCTCGCGCTCTGAGCGACCTCGCGCTCCCGTGACCCGGCACCCCGCGCCCCCGGTTGTGCGCTCAGGCGGGTTCCGCGATCCACTTGCGGGCGAAGGGCACGGCATCCATCTCGAGCAGATCCTCGGTCGCCTCGCTGATCTGCACCTCGAAGTGCGCGACGCTCCCCGGCTTCAGCCGCTTCACGAGCGAGCCGTCGACGCGGCGGATGACCGTCTCGGTCACCGAGGGCGCGTCGTCCTCGATGTGCAGCAGGCCCAGGGCGAACGTCGCCACCCAGCGCAGCGCGTTGCCCCGGCGGGGTTCGCCCGCGACGACGTAGACCTCGGATGCCGGAGTGCTCACGGCATCCATCCTGCCCGAGGGGGGAGTCAGCCCGCGTCGGCGATCTCGCCGCGCGCGGGAGCGGCGGGCTCGGCCACCTCGATGCCGAACAAGGCCGACAGCGCGTCGATGTACTCGTCGGCGCGACCGGTCTCGGCGAGCTGGTGCGCCCGTGTGGTCGGGGTGTGCAGCAGCACGCCGACGAGGTGGCGCAGCGCCTGCTCGGTCTGGCCGTTCTCGTCGCCGCGGGCGCGCACGCGGGCGACCTCGGTGTCGAGCACCCCGAAGACGTGGGCGCGCAGGGCGACAACGGCGGGGGTGATGTTCTTGCGCTCGCCGACCGAGGTGAAGCGGCGGGCGGCGTCGCGAACGAGGTCGCGCGCGGCATCCGTGGCCTGGAGCTCCTCGAGCGGGGCGTGCAGGCGGATGGTCTCGAGGTCGAGCAGGTCGACACCGGGCACGGTGGCCACGTCGGGGTCGACGTTGCGGGGCAGGCCCAGGTCGATCACGAGGCGACGCGCGGTGTGGTCGACGGGGCATACGCCGGTGCTGTCGTCGACGGCGGTCTCGTAGGCCCCGCGTCCGGCGGCGAAGGTCGCGGCGCTCACGACGTGGTGCTCGCTCGTGGTGCAGGTGATGACGAGGTCGGCGTGCGCGACGGCCGAGGGGAAGGTCTCGGCCGAGATCGCGCGCAGCCCGTGCTTCGCGGCGAACTTCGCGGCGCGGCCCGAGGGGGAGTGCACCGAGATGTCTTCGGCGCCCTGGTCGCGCAGGGCGGCGACGGTGGCGGCGGCGTAGGCGCCGGTGCCCACGAGCAGCACGCGCAGGGTCGACCAGTCGGCGATGCGGCTGTCGGCGAGCTCGAGGCCCAGGCGCACGAGCGAGCGGCCCGCGCGACCGATCGCGGTGTGGTTCTTCACGCCGCGCTGCGCCTCGGAGGCGCGCTGGAACAGGCGCTCGAGTTCGGCGGAGGTGGTGCCGAGCTGACGTGACTCGGTGAGTGCGCGACGCACCTGACCGGCGATCTCGCCCTCGCCGACGACGACGGATTCGAGACCGGATGCCACCGAGAACAGGTGCTCGGCCACGTCGTCACCACCGAGCACGGTGTATGACCCCTCGAGCTCGCTCGCGGGCACGCCGGTGGCGGCTTCGATCGCGCTCAGGGTGGCGTCGATGCCGAGGGCGACGGCCGCGGTGACGGGCTCGTCCATGTCGACGTAGGCCTCGAAACGGTTGCAGGTCGCGACGACGACCGCACCCTGCACGAGATCGTCGTGCGCGGCGATCAAGGGAGCGACGGGGGTGCTGGGTACGCTGAGCCGCTCGAGGAGCTCGAAGGGCGCGGTCTTGTGACTCGCGCTGACGCACAACAACACGTGGATATTCTACGCCCGGCCTCCTCGGGGTATTCCGGGTGGCCTCTCGACGTCAAGGCATCCCCCTCGCGCTCAGGGGTCGGATGGGAGGATGGATGCCATGGCCACACCCGACGCGCCCCTTCTCCGTGCCCTCCGCGGCGACCGTCCCGAGCGCCAGCCCGTGTGGTTCATGCGCCAGGCGGGTCGCTCCCTTCCCGAGTACCGCGAGCTGCGGGTGGGCACGCGCATGCTCGACGCGTGCCTGACGCCCGACCTCGCCGCCGAGATCACGCTGCAGCCGATCCGTCGACATGACGTGGATGCCGCGATCTTCTTCAGCGACATCGTGGTGCCGTTGCGACTGGCCGGGGTCGACGTGGTCATCGAGCCGGGGCGCGGTCCGGTGTTCGCCGATCCCGTGCGCACCGCCGCCGACGTCGAGCGCGTCACCTCGATCGATCCGGCCGAGGTCGCCGCCGCGGCCGACCCGATCCGCGAGGCCGCCCGCCGGGTGACGGCCGAGCTGAGCGACCAGGTGCCGCTCATCGGCTTCGCCGGCGCTCCGTTCACGTTGGCCGCGTACCTCGTCGAGGGCGGTCCCTCGAAGGAGCATCTGCGGGCCCGCGGCATGATGCACGCCGATCCGCAGTCGTGGCACCGTCTCGCGGGGTGGCTGGCGAAGGTGTCGCGGGCGTTCCTCGACGCGCAGATCGACGGCGGCGCCCAGGCGGTGCAGCTGTTCGACTCGTGGGCGGGATCCCTCTCGACTGCGACCTTCCGCGAGTTCATCGCGCCGCACTCCACCGAGGCGCTCGAGGGCATCGAGGTGCCGCGCATCCACTTCGGCGTCGGCACGGGCGCCTTCCTCGACGACATGCGCCTGGGGGGCCTGGCCGACGCCGTCGGCGTGGATTGGCGGATGCCGCTCGACGAAGCGGCCGCGATCGTCGGCCCCGACGTGACGCTGCAGGGCAACATCGACCCCGCGCTCCTGGGGGCGCCGTGGCCCGTGCTGGCCGCCCACGTCGACGACGTGCTCGCCCGCGGACGTGCGGCCCGTGCCCACGTGCTCAACCTCGGTCACGGCGTCCCGCCCGACACCGACCCCACGGTGCTGACGCGCATCGTCGCCCGGGCCCACGGAGAAGACGCGTGAGCGAGTCCCTCGACCGGCTCGTCCGTCAGGCCCACGACACGCACGTCGTCGTGATCGGCGGCGGCGTCTCGGGCCTCGTCGCCGCGCGCGAGTGCGCGAAGGTCGGGCTGCGCGTGACGGTGCTCGAGGCGACCGACGTGCTCGGCGGCGTCGTCCGCTCGGCCGAGGTCGGTGGAATGACGCTCGACGTCGGTGCCGAGAGCTTCGCGACGCGCGGCGGGATCGTGCGCGGGCTCCTCGACGAGCTCGGTCTCGCGGGCGAGGTCGTCTCGCCGAACCCGGCCGGTGCGTGGGTCGCGGGCGTGCCCGGGGTCGGGGCGGCGCCCCTCCCGAAGGGCGGGGTGCTCGGCATCCCGGACAATCCCTTCGCCCCCGACGTGCGACGCGTGATCGGCTGGCCGGGTGCGTGGCGCGCCTATCTCGATCGCCTGCGTCCGCCGCTCACGATCGGCCACACGCACAGCCTCGGCAAGCTCGTGGGCTCGCGCCTGGGCGCGCGGGTGCTCGACCGTCTCGTTGCGCCGGTCACCAGTGGGGTCTACTCCGCGCGGCCCGACGACATCGACGTCGATCTCGCCGCTCCCGGCCTCAACGCCGCGCTCACGCGCGTCGGGTCGCTCACCGGTGCCGTGGCCGAGCTCCGCGCGAGCCGCCCCGCCGCGCGCCCGGCCGATGCTCCGGCATCCGACGTGCCCGTCGCGACGGGGGCGGGCAAGGCTCCCGCGCCGGGCGGCGCCGTGCAGGGGATCGTCGGGGGCATGTCGCGCCTGGTCGACCGGCTCGTCGAGGTGCTCGAAGAGGCCGGGGTCGAGCTGCGCCGCGGTGTGGCCGCCGAGAAGCTCGAGCGCACGAGCGACGGCTGGGCGGTCGTCACCTCGGTCGACGAGAAGCCGCTCGCGGCGCGCGCCGTGCTCGTCGCCCTCCCCGAGGGCCCGGCCCGCGAACTGCTCGCCCCCGTCGTGACGGGCCTCGAGCTCGGCGACCCGATCGCTCCCGTCGTCGAGGTGGTGACGCTGGTGGTGAACGCTCCGGTGCTCGACACCGCTCCGCGCGGAACCGGAGTGCTCACGGTGCCCGGCAGCCACGTCGCCAAGGCGATGACGCACTCCAGCGCCAAGTGGGACTGGGTGCGCGACGCGGCCGAGCCCGGCGTGCACGTCGTGCGCGTCTCGTTCGGCGCGCAGGGCGAGGAGCCCGCCACGGCGGCACTCGACGACGCCTCCGCCGCCGACCTGGCGCGCACCGAGGCCGCGGCGATGCTGGGGGTGGAGCTGCCGGCATCCGCCCTCATCGACTCCCACCGGGTGCGGTACGTGCAGTCGCAACCCGCGGCCACGATCGGGCGCGCCGCCGCGACGTCGGCCGCGCGCGCCGCGGTCCGCGCCGTGGACGGCCTCGGTGTCACGGGTGCGTGGGTGTCGGGCACGGGGCTGGCGCAGGTCATCCCCGACGCGCGCGACGAGGCCGACCGCGTGCGCAGCGCCGCTCTCTGGCGCACCTGAGCGCCCGCGCCCTCGTGCATGGGCGTCGTGCTGTCAAGGGCGGATGCCGGACGCGGCATACGTGACTACTGTGAGAGTCGACCAGCACTCGATCGAGCGTGAGGAGACCCCATGAGGGGCAAAGCAGCACTCGTCGTCGGACTCGTGGCGGGCTACGTGCTCGGAGCACGCGCCGGCCGCCAGCGGTATGAGCAGATCAAGACGCAGGCCGGCAAGGTCTGGGACCAGCCCGTCGTGCAGGGACAGGTGGAGAAGGTCAAGGCGTTCGGCGTCTCGGCCCTCAAGTCCGTCCCCGGCGTGGTGTGGAAGGGCGCGAAGTCGGTGACCGGTGCCGCCAGCGGCTCGGGCACCGTGCAGGAGCGCGCCGAGCGCGCCGGTCGCGCCGCGAAGCAGTCGGCCCACGAGGTCGCCGACGTGGTCGAAGACTCCGTCGACGACGCCAAGCGCGCCGAGAAGTCCGCCACCACGCGCGCCAAGGCCGCTCAGGGTGGTTCCGGCGCGTCCGGGAGCTGACCGCATGACCACTCCCCGCGGATTCCGCGATCGTTCCGACGACAGCCTGTTCACGCTGATCGGGGACATCCCTGAGCTCGTGCGCAACCTCGTCGTCGCCGAGATCAACGGTGCCAAGGCCTGGGCGCAGCGCACGGCGAAGGACGCCGGGATCGGCGCCGGTTGGTTCGTGGGCGCCCTCATCGTGGTGTTCTGGGCCATTCCGGTGTTCTTCGCCTTCGTCATCGCCGGGCTCTCGTCGTGGTGGCCGGTGTGGCTGTCGGCGCTCGTCGTGTTCGCGGTGATGATCGTGATTACGGCGATCCTCGCTCTGCTCGGATACCTGCGGTTCAAGAAACTCGCGAACCGCGAGAACCCCGGCACGGCCATCTCCGAAGACGTCCGCATCGTGAAGGAGGCCCGCGATGAGTATTGATCGCCCCGTCCCCGTTCCCCGCACCGCGGTCCCGCTGGGCATCACCGACCCCGTGAAGTCGGCTCGCGCCGAACTCCGCGCGGCCCTGGCAGCGATCGAAGTGAAGGCCAACGCCCCGCGTCGCGCGAGCGAAGCCGTCGAGCGCAAGGTGCAGGAATTCCGCACCAAGGCGCAGCAGAACCCCGAGGTGGCCATCGCGGCCGTCGCCAGTGCGGCGGCCCTCGTCGGCCTCGCCGTCTGGGGTCTCGTGCGCGCCTACACACGCTGATCCGTCTCGAAGCGGCCCGTGTCCTCCCGGACCGGGCCGCTTCGGCGTTCGCGCGGGGAGTCCTGCGGTGGTTCACCGCCGAGTCAACGGGTTTGGACCCCTGCCCCGACGAGACGAGACTAGGAGCATGTCCGATGACAGCTGCTCTTCCGTCTACACGCTCTGGGCCGTGTTCCGCCGCGACCCCGAGAACCCCGTCGTCGCCTCCGAGGCGACCGAGCTGGCCGACCTGGTCTCGCTCATCGAGGCCGACGGCGTCGCCGTCCGCGGCTTCTACGACGTCAGCGGCCTGCGCGCCGACGCCGACCTCATGGTCTGGCTGCACGGCGAAGACCCCCAGGCGCTGCAGCGCGATCTGCGCCGCCTGCGCCGCACCGAGCTGCTGAAGAACCTCCTGCCCACGTGGAACGCGATGGGCGTGCACCGCGACGCCGAGTTCAACCGCTCGCACGTGCCCGGCTTCCTCCGCGGCATCGAGGCGCAGCAGTGGCTGTGCCTCTACCCCTTCGTGCGCAGCTACGAGTGGTACCTGCTGCCCGAGGCGGAGCGCCGCGAGATGCTCATCGAGCACGGCAAGAAGGGCTCCGCCTACAAGGGCGTCATCGCCAACACGGTGGCCTCGTTCGCCCTCGGCGACTACGAGTGGCTCCTGCCGATGGAGGCCGACGTGCTCACCGACCTCGTCGACATGATGCGCGACCTCCGCTACACCGAGGCCCGTCGTCACGTGCGCGAGGAGGTGCCGTTCTACACGGGCCGTCTGGTCTCCCTCGACGAGATCCCCGAGATCCTCCAGTGAGCGCGCCTCTGCGCCTCGGCACCCGCCGCAGCACCCTGGCGATGGCGCAGTCGCAGATGGTCGCCGACGCCGTGGCCGCGGCATCCGGTCGCCCCGTCGAACTGGTCCCGATCGTGTCGGAGGGCGACGTCAATCGCGCGTCGCTGTCTCAGCTGGGCGGGCGCGGCGTCTTCGCCAACGGTCTGCGCGAGGCGCTCGCCGCCGATCGATGCGATTTCCTCGTGCACTCGCTGAAAGACCTGCCGACGCAGCAGCCCGACGGCCTGGTGATCGCCGCGACCCCGACGCGTGAAGACGCTCGCGACGTCGTCGTGACGCGCGACGGTGTTCCCCTGGGCTCTCTCGCCCCGGGCGCGCGGGTGGGCACGGGTTCGCCCCGCCGCATCGCTCAGGCCTCGCGGCACAACCCGCGCCTCGACATCCGCGACATCCGCGGCAACGTCGACTCGCGCCTCGCGCGCGTGCGCGACGGCGAACTGGATGCCGTGATCCTCGCCGCCGCCGGCTTGTCGCGGCTCGGGGGAGACCTCGGCGGTCTCGAGGCCGAGGCCCTGGGCCTGTCGGAGTGGCCCACGGCTCCCGGCCAGGGATCGCTCGCCGTCGAGACGCGCACCGACATCGACCCCGAGATCCTCGCGGCCCTCGCGCAGCTCGACGACGAGGACACCCGGGTCGCGATCACCGCGGAACGCACGGTGCTCTCGGCGCTCGACGCCGGGTGCAGCGCCCCCGTCGGCACGCACGCCTCGCTCACCGAGGGTGATCTGCGGCTGCGGGCCGTGGTCTACGCGCTCGATGGAACGCAACGGATCGGCATCGACCGAACCGTGCGTCTCTCGCCGGGGTATGGTGGGGAAACGGGCAGTGGCAATGGAGCGGATGCTGCCGACGACGGGGGAACGATCGCGCGAGCGGCGCGAGCGGGCCGAGAAGCCGCGCGTCGGTTGCTCGAACGTGGGGCGGCCGACCTGGTACCACGAGAGTCGACCACATGAATGAAGGCCACTGGAACACGCCGAACCCCTCGACGGGCGGCGTGCCCAAACCTCTGTCCGGTCGACGCGTGCTCGTGCCGCGCGGAGGCCCCTGGGGCGACGGCGTCGCCGCCAGCCTGCGTCAGCTCGGAGCCGTTCCGGTCATCGCTCCGCTGATCAACTTCGCGCCGACGAACGACCAGGCCACCCTCGACCAGGCGCTCGCCGACCTCGCCGACGGCGCCTTCGACTGGCTGACGCTGACCAGCGCCACCACCGTCGACGTGCTCTACGCCTACAAGGCCGTGATCCCCGCGCAGACCAAGGTCGCCGTCGTGGGCGAGACCACGGCCGCGGCGATGCAGGCCGTCGGCTACCACGTCGACCTCGTGCCCGAGCGTGACAACTCCGCACAGGGCATGGCCGAGCAGATGATCGCGATCGAGACCGAGCCGCGCAACGTGCTGACCCTCCGCAGCGAGATCGCCAAGCCCGTGCTCACGCGCCTGCTCATCGAGGCCGGGCACAACGTGCGCAGCGTCGTCGCGTACCGCACGGTGGGCGTGCCCGTGACCGAGAAGATCGCGGCCGACGTCACCTCGGGTCGCATCAACGCCATCCTGGTCACCAGTGGCTCGGTCGCGGAGCAGGTCGTCGACCAGTTCCCCGAGATCCCGGCATCCACCGTCATCGCCGCCATCGGCCCCCGCACCGCCAAAGACGCCAAGCGCGCCGGTCTGAGCGTCGACGTGGTGGCCGAGACCCAGACCGTCGACTCCCTCATCGAAGCCGTCGCCCGCTTCCCCCTGCACTCCGACGAATCGACCTCATGAGCTTCCCCGAGCACCGCCCGCGGCGCCTGCGCCGCACCCCCGCCGTCCGTCGTCTCGCTCGCGAGACCCACCTCGTGCCCTCGCAGCTCGTGCTGCCGATGTTCGTGCGCGAGGGCATCACCGAGCCGAGCCCGATCGGTTCGATGCCCGGCATCGTGCAGCACTCGATGGACTCCCTCCGCCGCGCGGTCGCCGAGGCCGCCGAGCAGCGCATCGGCGGGGTGATGCTCTTCGGCGTGCCCGAGGTGCGCGACGCGGTGGGCTCCGGCGCCGACGACCCGAACGGCATCCTGAACCGCGCCACCGAGGCCGTGGTGGCCGAGGTTGGCGATGCGGTGGTTGTGCAGACCGATCTGTGCCTCGACGAGTTCACCGATCACGGGCACTGCGGCGTCCTCCGTGACGACGGGGCCGTCGACAACGACGCGACCCTCGAGCGCTACACCGCGATGGGCCTCGCCCAGGCGCGCGCGGGCTCGGCGATGCTGGGGCTGTCGGGAATGATGGACGGCCAGGTCGGCGCGGTGCGCGAGGCGCTCGACGCCGAGGGCTTCACCGACACGTTGATCCTCGCCTACTCGGCGAAGTACGCGGGGGCGTTCTACGGCCCGTTCCGCGAGGCCGTCGACTCGCAGCTGAAGGGCGATCGCCGCTCGTACCAGCTCGACCCCGGCAACGGCCGCGAGGGCGTCCGCGAAGCGCTGCTCGACGTCGAAGAGGGCGCCGACGTCGTCATGGTCAAGCCGGCGCTGCCGTATCTCGACGTGCTCGCCGACGTGAAGGCCTCGGTCGACGTGCCCGTGTGGGCGTACCAGGTGTCGGGCGAGTACGCGATGGTCGAGGCGGCTGCGGCCCACGGCTGGATCGACCGCCAGGGCGCGATCATGGAGAGCCTGCTGGGCATCCGTCGCGCCGGCGCCGACGCGATCCTGACGTACTGGGCGGTCGAGGCCGCCCGCTGGCTCCGCGCCGAGCTCTGAGCTGTCTCCTCTCACACGTGAGGGGTCCCTTCTCGTCGCCTGGACGGCGTCGAAGCGACACTTTTCGACCCCTCACTCAGGGGCGCCCGGAAGAATGGATGCCATGACCGATCTCAACGACCAGTGGTTCGCTCGCGCCAAGGACGTCATTCCGGGCGGAGTCAACTCGCCCGTGCGCGCGTACGGCTCCGTGGGCGGCACGCCGCGGTTCGTGCAGTCGGCGTCCGGCCCTCGGATCACGGATGCCGCGGGTCGCGAGTACGTCGACCTCGTCGCCTCGTGGGGTCCGGCCCTGCTCGGCCACGCGCACCCCGAGGTGGTCGGGGCGGTGCAGTCCGCGGCATCCCGCGGTCTGTCGTTCGGTGCTCCGACGGGGGCCGAGGTCGAACTGGCCGATCTCGTCGCGCAGCGCGTGCAGGTCGGAGACCTGAAGCCGATCGAGAAGGTGCGTCTGGTGTCGACCGGAACCGAGGCGACGATGACGGCGATCCGTCTCGCGCGCGGCGTGACCGGTCGCGACCTGCTGATCAAGTTCGCCGGGCACTACCACGGCCACTCCGACGGCCTGCTGGCCGCCGCCGGATCGGGCGTCGCGACCCTCGCCCTGCCCGGGTCGGCCGGTGTTCCCGCGCCCATCGCCGCGCAGACGCTCGTGCTGCCCTACAACGACCTCGATGCGGTGCGCGAGGTGTTCGAGGTGCACGGCGAGAACATCGCCGCGATCATCGTCGAGGCCGCCTCGGCCAACATGGGCGTCGTCCCGCCGCTCCCCGGCTTCAACGCCGCCCTCGCCGACATCGCGCACAGCCACGGATCCCTGCTGATCATGGACGAGGTGCTCACCGGATTCCGCGTTCACCCGGCCGGTTTCTGGGGTCTGCAGGCCTCGCAGGGCGAGCGCTACCTGCCCGACATCCTCACGTACGGCAAGGTCATCGGCGGCGGCATGCCGCTGGCGGCCCTCGCCGGTCGCGCCGAGATCATGGACCACCTCGCGCCCCTCGGCCCCGTGTACCAGGCGGGCACGCTGTCGGGGAACCCGCTGTCGGTGGCCGCCGGCCTCGCGACGCTGCGGCTCGCGACGCCCGAGGTCTACGCCGCGGTCGACGCCGCGGCCACGCAGGTCGCCGATGCGCTGAACGCGGCGCTGACGGCCGAGGGCGTCGTGCACGCCGTGCCGCGGGCGGGCTCGCTGTTCGGGGTCGCGTTCCTGCCCGAGGTGCCCCTCGACTACGCCACGGCGCTCACGCAGCAGTCGTACCGGTACGCGCCCTTCTTCCACGCGATGCTGGATGCCGGGGTCTCGCTGCCCCCGAGCGTGTTCGAAGCCTGGTTCCTCACCGCCGCCCACGACGAGGTCGCCCTCGAGCGCGTGCTCGAGGCGCTGCCGGTCGCGGCGAAGGCTGCCGCGGAGGCGCTGGATCCGACGCTGCTCGCGCAGTAGCCGGGATCATCCTCGAGGAGGACCCGTTTCGTCCGTTGCGATGATGTGCGACGGATGCCGTGCGGCGAGGCTGGAACCATGCTTCCCGCACCTCCCGCACCGTCCGCCCTCTCGTCGCTGTTGTCGCGGCTCGCGGCGTGGTGGCCGACGTCGATGGCCCCGCGTCGGCGTCGCGCGACGTGGCGGCCGCTGCGTGGTGGTGCCGCGGTCGATGCCCGGTCGAGCTGAGCGACACCGGTTCCGGTCGATCGCCCTCCGTGCGGCTGGAAGACTGAACCAATGCTTCCTCCCCAGCCCCGTGTCGTCGTCCTCGCCGGTGGAGTCGGGGGGGCGAAGTTCACCCTCGGCGTCCGCGCGGCCCTCCGCCGGCTGAACGCCCCCGAGGCCACCGTCGTCGTCAACACGGGCGACGACCTGTGGCTGTCTGGTGTGCGTCTGCAGCCCGACGTCGATTCGATCACGTACGCCCTGGCCGGCGTCAACGACACGGAGCGCGGCTGGGGTCGGGCCGGCGACACCGAGCGCGTCAACGAAGAACTCCAGGCGTGGGGCGCGGGCTGGCCGTGGTTCACGCTCGGCGATCTCGACCTCGGCACGCACCTGGCGCGCACGGGGTGGCTGCGCGACGGACTCGCCCCGACCGAGGTGCTCGCGCGCATGGCGCAGCGGTGGCCGCTCGGCATCCGGATGCTCCCCATGACCGACAGCGAGGTCGACACCCACGTGCTGCTCGACGACGGCGGGCGCCTGCACTTCCAGGAGTGGTGGACGCGCCACCGCGCGAAGCTCACCCCCCGTGCCTTCGAGAACCCCGGGATCGCGGATGCCGTGCCCGCGCCGGGCGTCGCCGAGGCCATTGCGGCGGCCGATGTCGTCCTGATCGCACCGTCGAACCCCGTCGTGTCGATCGGTCCGATCCTGGCGGTTTCAGGGATCCGGGATGCCGTGCGGCAGACGTCGGCGAAGGTGGTCGGCGTCTCGCCGATCATCGGCGGGCGGGTCGTGCGCGGCATGGCCGACGTCTGCCTGACCGCGATCGGGGTCGAGACCTCCGCCGCGGCCGTCGCCCGGCACTACGGCGCGCGGTCGGCGGACGGCGTGCTCGACGCGTGGCTGCTGGCTGAGGAGGACGCGGCGGGGGCACCCGAGGTGGAGGCCGCGGGGATCCGCGCCGTCGTCACCCCGCTGTGGATGCGCGACGAGGCGACCTCGGCCGCGATCGCGGAGGCAGCGCTCGGGGCCTGAGGCTCCGGCCCGGTCAGGCCGCAGCCGCAGACAGCACCGCCGACGTCCGCGGACCCACGCCGAGCGCCACGGCCTCGGACAGCTGGGCCGCCGTATCGACGTCGCGGTGCAGCGTCGAGTCGCGCTCCACGGCCAGATCGGTGCAGCCGAGTAGCCGGTGACGGGCGGCGGAATCGGGGCCGAAGGCCGAGACCCACACCGCCCCGGCGCGGGCGGTGACGAGCGTGGAGCCCGTGCCCTCGGCATCCGTCACCAGACCCCGTTCGACGGATGCGGCGAGCTCGAGCGCGGCGTCGAGATCAGCGGGGCGCAGGGCGGGGACGTCGCCGAGTAGCGCGGCCCGCGGGACGCCGACCCCGGCCGCCTCGGCGCCGAGGGCGATGGCGGCGTCGAGACCGCGGGTGTCGCCCTCGGGCACCACGGCGACGGTGCGCGAGCGGCGGAACTCGGAGCGGACGCCCTCGTCGTCGGTCACGACGATGACGCGCGACACCAGATCGGCGGCGGCCGCGGCGACGATGGTGTCGAGCGCGATGGCGCGCGCGAGGGTCTCGCGGTCGGTGCCGACGTCGGTGAGTCGGGTCTTGCCGACCGCGGCGGGCTTCACCGGCACGACGATCGTCCAGCCGGAGGTGTCAGGAATGCTCATCGGCTCCATTGTGTGCCGACCGTCCGACATTCGCGTGCGGGGGTGGCGGGGTGCCGCGAAATGTGCAGCCCCGCGCCACCCCGGCGCCTCACGCGAACCGCTTGCGCAGGCGGGGCAGGATCTCCTCGCCGTACATGTGCAGGAACTCCTTCTGGTCGTGCCCGGGGTCGTGGAACACGAGGTGGCGGAAGCCGAGGTCGACGTACCGCGCGATGCGCTCGACGTGCTCGTCGGGGTCGGTCGAGACGATGAAGCGCGAGGCCGCGCGCTCGATCGGCAGCTCGTTCGCGAGGCGCTGCATCTCGATCGGGTCGTGCACGCTCATCTTCTCTTCGGCGGTGAGCGCGAGGGGGGCCCAGAAGCGGGTCTTCTCCATCGCGGTGTCGTGGTCGGGGTGGTACGACACCTTCACCTCCATGAGGGTGTCGACGTCGTCGCGCGACCGGCCGGCCTTCGACAGGCCGTCGTCGAGGGCGGGCAGCAGCTTCTCGGTGTAGAGCTCGGGGTCTTTGCCGCTCGTGGTGATGTAACCCTCGGCGATGCGGCCGGCCAGACGCGTGGCCGCGGGTCCCGAGGCGCCGATGTAGATCGGCACCTTCTGCTCGGGGCGATCGTAGATCGTGGCGTCCTTGACCGAGTAGTACGTGCCCTCGTAGGTGACGCGCTCGCCGGCCCACAGCTCGTTGATGATCGTGATGGCCTCTTTGAGGCGCTGGAAGCGCTCGGGCGGCTCGGGCCACTCGAGACCCAGGGTCACCTCGTTGAGCGCCTCGCCGGTGCCGACGCCCAGCACGACGCGGCCGGGGTACATCACGCCGAGGGTCGCGAACACCTGCGCGATGACGCCGGGGTGGTAGCGGAAGGTCGGGGTGAGAACGCTCGTGCCGATGATGACGCGCTCGGTGCGCGCGCCCAGGGCGCCGAGCCAGGGGAGGGCGTTGGGGGCGTGACCGCCGTCGTGCATCCACGGCTGCAGGTGGTCGGAGAGGAAGACGGAGTCGAAGCCGACCTCCTCGGCCAGCACGCCGAACTCGAGCAGCTCGTTGGGCCCGAACTGTTCGCTCGAGGCCTTGTAGCCGAATCTTAGGGGAACGCTCATGAGTCTCCTTCTGCGTGACGCGCGCACGGGCGTGCGCGAGGTGGTCAGCTGCGCACGGGGGTGTGCGCGGGTTCGAACTCCGACCCGTCGGCGCCGGTGAGGCGCTCCCGGAACGACTGCACGGTGCCCGGCCACAGCAGGGTGAGCCGGCCCGAGCGGGCGTCGACGTACCAGTTGCGGCATCCGCCGGTCATCCAGGGAGTGGATGCCGCGGCGGCATCGATCTCCACGGTGTAGGCCGCTTCGGCCTCGGGGCGCACGCGCAGCACCCGCTCGGGGCGGCGATCGCGTTCGGAGAGGGCGCGCACCACGTAGGCGGCCTGCTCTTCGGCCATGAGCACGGCGGAGTTGTGGCCGAGGCTCGCATTGGGGCCGTTGAGCACGAAGAGGTTGGGGAAGCCGGAGACGACGGTGGAGCCGAACGAGGTCATACCCGCCGACCAGTGTTCGGCGAGGGTCTCGTCGTCGCCGCGCACGAGGTCGGCGTACGGCTGCTCGGCCGAGGCGAACCCCGTCGCGAGCACGAGCACGTCGGCCTCGTATCGCTCGCCGCTCGCGGCGGTCAGCGTCGAGCCCTCGACGGAGGCGAGCTCCGTGGGTTCGAGGGTCACGGCATCCGACGCCACCGCCGGGTAGAACGCGTCGGAGAGCAGCACGCGCTTGCAGCCGAAGGCGTAGTCGGGGGTGAGCGCGGCGCGCAGCGCAGGGTCGGCGACCTGCGCGTGCAGGTGCGCGAGGGCGGCGTCGCGAGCGGCGGCGGATGCCACGGCGTCACCCGACCGCGAGGCGAAACGCTGCTCGCCCTCGGCGTAGAGCTCGGCCCGCAGGCGGGCCAGGGCGCCGGGGTTGTCGGCGAGGCGTTCGCGCTCGGCGAGGGGGATGTCGCCCCCGCCGCGGGGGACGATCCACGCGGGGGTGCGCTGGAAGAGCGTGACGTGCGCGGCGCGACGCGCGAGCTCGGGCACGAGCTGCACGGCGCTGGCCCCGGTGCCGACGACGGCGACCCTCTTGCCCGTGAGGTCGACGTCGTGGTCGTACCGCGCGGAGTGGAACAGCGGCCCCGCGAACGACTCGAGCCCGGGGATCGTGGGGACGAACGGCTCGGTGAGGCGCCCGCACGCGAGCACGAGCGAGCGGGCGAGAAGCTCCTCGCTGCCGGTGTCGATGCGCCAGACCGACGTCTCGGCGTCCCACGCGGCGCCGAGCATCGGCGTGCGCAGTCGCAGCTTGTCGCCGAGCCCTTCGCGGGCGGCGACGTCGCGCAGGTAGGCCTGGATCTCGCCACCCGGCGCGAAGGTGCGCGACCAACCCGCGTTGGGGTGCGCGGCGAGGCTGTACAGGTGCGCGGGCACGTCGCACGCCACGCCGGGGTAGGTGTTGTCGCGCCAGGTGCCGCCGACGTCGGTCGCGCGCTCGAGCACGATCACGTCGTCGCGGCCCGATCGTCGCAGGGCACCGGCCATCGCGAGGCCCGCGAACCCGGCCCCGACCACGACCGTGTCGATGATCCTCATGCGGGATGTCCGTCGCCCGGTCGGGGGGCGACCTGGTAGTCGGTGGTCCGCAGGCGGAAGGGACGCATGAGGCTCCGCGCGATGCGTTCGGCTGCCGCGACCGGCAGCTCGAGGCCCTGCTCGATGCCGGTGTCGGGCCGCACGCGACCGTCGGAAAGGGTGCCGCCGAGGTCGTCTCCGCCGGAGCGCAGCAGCACGGCCGCGGCCTCGCGGCCGACGCGGGTCCACGGGATCTGCACGTGGGAGATGCTCCCCGACAGCGCGAGGCGCGACACGGCGACCATCGCGCGATGCTCGTCGAGGGGGCTGCGACCCTCGACGAGGGCGACGTCTCCACCCGGCAGGGGGATCGGCACGAACTCCGCGAAGCCGTGGGTCTCGGCCTGGATCTCGCGCAGGCGGCGCAGGTGCGCGATGCGCTCCGCGGCGGTCTCGACGTGCCCGTAGAACAGCACCGAGGTCGAGCGGAAACCGGCGCGGTGGGCGGCGGTGATGCCCTCGACCCAGCGCTCGATCTCGAGGTCGCCCGGGGCGACGAGGGCGCGCACGCGCTCGCTGAGGATCTTCACGCCCGTGCCGGGGACGGTGTCGACGCCGGCCTCGCGCATGGCTGCGAGCGCGCCGTCGAGCCCGAGCCCGCCGCGGTCGGCGAGGTCGCGCACGTCGAGTGGTCGGTACGCGTGCACGTGGATGCCGGGAGCCCCGCGCTTCACCGCCCGCACGAGGTCGAGATAGCCCGAGGCGTCTTCGTCGGGTCGGAGCGCCCCCTGGATGCAGATCTCGGTCGCACCGAGGTCGGCGGCATCCCGTGCGATCTCGGCGGCGTCGTCGAGGTCGAACTCTCCCGCGCCGGTGCGGCCGGCGCGACGGAACCCGCTCGAGGTGAGGTTGCGGTTCTGCACGAGGGTGATGGGCTCGCCGACGGTGTACCGGCGCGCGTCGTCGGCGGCGGCGGTGAGCTCGTCGAGCTCGGCGCCGGTGGCGCGAAGCAGCCTGGCCCAGTCGTCGTCGCCGAGGTCGAGAGGGGCGGATGCCGCCCGCTCGGCCAGGCGCTTCACGCCGGGGTCGACGACACTCGCGCCCGGCGCCCCCGCGGCAGCCGGTGCGGCCGCGGGCTTCACATCGGCCGCGAGTCCCGTGGCATCCGCCAGGGCGCGGAGCGGAGCGTGCAGGGCCGGGTCGATCCAGCGATCGGCGTCGCCCACGTACTCGGGGTGCGCGGTCAGGCGCTCGAGAAGGACGTATCCCTGCGCCGCGGTCTGCGCGGCGAGGTCGTCGATCTGCGGCCACGGGCGCTCGGGGTTGACGTGGTCGGCGGTCAGGGGTGACACCCCGCCCCAGTCGTCGATCCCCGCGTCGATCAGCAGCCCCAGTTCGCGCGGGTCGGAGAGGTTCGGCGGCACCTGGATGCGCATGTCGGCGCCGAACACGAGTCGCGCGACGGCGACGGCTGCCAGATAGTCGTGCATGTCGGCATCCGGAGCCCCCTGCATGGCGGTGCGGGGCTTCGCGCGGAAGTTCTGCACGATGACCTCTTGCACGTGGCCGTGGCGGTCGTCGCTCTCGCGCAGGGCGACCAGCGACTCGGCGCGGTCGCGCACCGTTTCGCCGATGCCGACGAGGATGCCCGTGGTGAACGGGATGCCGGCGGCCCCGGCGTCGTCGATGACCTTTAGCCGCAGTGCGGGGTCTTTGTCGGGCGAGCCGAAGTGCACCTGGCCGGGCTCTTCGAACAGGCGGCGCGAGGTGGTCTCGAGCATCATGCCCATCGACGGGGAGACGGGTCGCAGGGCGGCGAGCTCATCGGGGTGCATGACGCCGGGGTTGGCGTGCACGAGCATGCCCGTCTCGGCGGTGATGAGTCGGGCGATGTGCGCGACGTAGTCGATGGTCGAGGCGAAGCCGTGCTCGTCGAGCCACGCGCGGGCTTCGGGCCAGCGCTCTTCGGGGCGGTCGCCGAGGGTCAGCAGTGCTTCTTTGCAGCCCATCGCCTGCCCCTGGCGCACGACGGTGAGCACCTGCTCGGGGCTCATGTACGCGGGCTTGCGCAGCAGGTTGAGCTGGCCGGGGGTGTCGACGAAGACGCAGTAGTGGCAGCGGTCGCGGCAGAGGGTCGTGAGCGGCACGAACACCTTGCGCGAGTAGGTGATGACGCGGGGACGACCGGCGTTCTCGAGCCCCTCGTCGCGCAGTGCCGAGGCCACGCGGAAGAGCGCGGGGAGCGGGGCGTGGAGGAGCGCCTCGGTCTCGTCGACATCGGGGCGATACCCCGTGGAGATCGCCGCCAGAAGATCGTCGATCGACGCGCCTCGGGCCGGTGCGACTCGCGGCGCAACGCTGCCCGTGCTCATTGGTCAAGGCTATCCCGCACCTCCGACATCGGGGTCGCGGGGTGCGGGCGGGTGATCGTTGTGCTCCTGTGAGGTGCCACGCCGATGGGGCGCGCTCACCGCTGGCAGGATGGATGCATGGTGACCCTGCTGCTCGATTCGACGCAGCTCGAGGTCGTGCTGTCGGCGACCGAGCGAGCGCTCTCCTTCCGCAAGAGCAACATCGTCGTGCCCCGTGAGAGCATCGACCGCGTGCAGCTGACCGACGACGCGTGGACGTGGATCCGCGGCGTGCCGAACCCCGGGATCAACCTGCCGGTCGCCGTGGGCGCGGGCACGTGGAAGTCGGCCGGGGGCAACGACTTCGTCATCATCCGCGGGCGCAAGCCCAGCGTGGTCGTCGACCTCGTCGGTCACGACGAATTCGAGCGTCTGGTACTCACCACCAAGCACGGCGTGGCGCTGCTGAAGGCGCTGCGTCTCGACGTGGCATCCGAGCC
This sequence comes from Microbacterium sp. JC 701, assembly GCF_021026215.1. Classification (NCBI taxonomy): domain Bacteria; kingdom Bacillati; phylum Actinomycetota; class Actinomycetes; order Micrococcales; family Microbacteriaceae; genus Microbacterium; species Microbacterium sp. JC 701. The sequence continues at coordinate 11,090 of NZ_JAJNCV010000001.1, read as the reverse complement.
CGAAGACGTCGCCGACATCGTCGCCTGACCTCCGTCCGGCTCCGGCCGGAAGCTACGACGTGAACTGCGCGATCGTGTCCCACGCGAGCTTGACGATGAGCAGCGACAGCGTCACCAGGAACACGATGCGCACGAAGCCGCTGCCGCGACGCGTGGCCATGTGGGCGCCGATGAAGCCGCCCGTGACGTTGAGCACGGCCATCGCGAGGCCCAGCACGAGGATGACCTCGCCGTGCACCCCGTACACCGCGAGGGCGGCGAGGTTCGTGGTGAGGTTGGCGATCTTGGCGTTGACGCTCGCCTGCAGGAAGCCGTAGCCGAGCACGCCGACGATGAGGATGACGAAGAACGACCCGGTGCCGGGGCCCAGGATGCCGTCGTAGAACCCGACCGCGAGTCCGATGGCCGCGGCGCGCCAGGCGATGGCGCGCGCCGCCGTGTGGCGTGGTTCGTGGTGCAGGCCCATCTTCGGCTTGAACAGCGTGTAGAGGCCCACGGCGACGACGGCGACGAGCACGATCGGTGTCAGCACCTCGCGCGGGACGTAGCGCGAGAGGGCCGCGCCCACCGTCGATCCGGCGAAGGCGCCGATCACGAGGGGCGCGAGAAGCACCAGCTGCACCCTGATCTTGCGCAGGTACACCCAGCTCGCCGAGAGGGTGCCGAAGAACGACGACAGCTTGTTCGTGCCGAGGATGAAGGGCGTCGCAACGTCTTTGGGGACCGCGATCACCAGTGCGGGGAGCTGGATGAGCCCGCCCCCGCCGACGACCGCGTCTACCCAGCCGGCGACGCCGGCGGCGACCAGCAGCAGCACGAGGGCTCCGACCGAAACGGGGAGCCACTCGGCGATCACCGGTCCATCGAGCACGCTCGATTGTCGCCGACCCCGGCGGGCCTGCCAAATGCGGGTGCGCGGCGCGGCCGGACGTTCGACCGGCGCGAGCCTGCGGGGTTCAGTCGATGTCGCGGCGCCAGGTGGTGAAGAGCCCGATCACGAGGAACAGCACGGCGTAGCCGAGCAGGGCGAGCCCGCCGACCCACCACTCGAGCGTCGCGGTTCCGGCGGCCGACATCGTGGCGAAGATCGTCTCGCCGACCAACGCGTCGCTCGCCGCGCTCGGGAACCACTTGACGATGTCGCCGAACCCCTCGACGACACCGCCGACGGTGCGGACGATCGGCTCGATGAACAGCGTCACGGCCAGCACGATCACGATCGCGGCGACCTGGTTGCGCACGACCGTGCCCACCCCGATGCCCACGAGGGCCCACAGCATGAACGCCAGGATCATGCGGCCCACGAGCACCCAGGTGTCGGACGAGCCGAGCTGCGTGTCGATGCCGAAGATCCCCAGCACGACGGCGCCCGCGCCGACCGAGGCGATGACGCCCAGGATGCCGTAGAGCAGGCCCACGACGATGCCCACGGCGAACTTGCCGCCGAGCACGACGCCGCGCCGAGGGGTGGCCAGGAACGTGGGGGTGAGCGTCTTGTGGCGGAACTCGGTGGTCACCATGAGCGTGCCGACGAGAAGGGGGAAGACGTAGCCCACGGCGGTCGCCGAGCTGTAGACGAGGCGCGGGACGGCCGCGGCGGCGAGGGCCGGGCCGGTCGCGCCGCCGAGCTGTCCCGATGCGACGCCGCCGAAGACGAAGGCGAGCACACCCGCCGTGAAGGCCACGTACGCGACGAGCACGATCGCGAGCACCCACCATCCGGCGGTGGAGAACTGCTTCGTGTACTCGGAGCGGGTGGATGCCAGGAGCGTCATCGCTGCCCCTCCTCGTTCTCGTGCGCCGGAGCGTCGGGTCGCGGGACGATGTCGATCACGCCGGTCGAGGCGACCGCGTACGAGCGCCGGGGGCTCTCGGCAGCGGGCGCGGATGCCACGCGGGTCGTCGCGCGCGGCGGGGCCATCACGGCGACGAGGGCGGTGGAGGGACGGGGGTCGTCGGCGTCGTCGGGGTCGTCCGAGGGGGTGGATGCCGCGGACTCGGCGACCACGGGCTGCGCGACGGGCGGCTCCGTGACGGCCGACGGGTCGTTCGGGGTCGCGGCATCCGGAACCTCGTCCTGCGAGGTCGGTGCGCCGGCACTCGCGTGCACGCGCACCCCGCTGACCAGCTCGAGGAAGATGTCTTCGAGGCTCGCACCCTTGCTCTGCAGGTTCGACAGGGCGACGCCGTTCGACGCCGCCAGCGCGCCGATTCCGATGGGGTCGTGGTGGCGGATCGTGAAGCCGTTGCGCAGCAGCTGGTACTCGATGCCCTGTTCGTCGAGCACGCGCGAGAGCGCGGGGCGGTCGGTCGAGTCGACGACGGTCGAGAACTCGTCGGGGTCGGCGAGGTCTTCGATGCCGCCCTGGAAGACCAGGCGGCCGCGCGAGATGATCAGCAGCGCGTCGACGGTCTGCTGCACCTCGGCGAGCAGGTGCGACGAGATCAGGACCGTGCGCCCCTCTTCGGCGAGGTGGCGCAGCAGCGAGCGCATCCAGCGGATGCCCTCGGGGTCGAGTCCGTTCGAGGGCTCGTCGAGCACGAGCACGCCCGGGTCGCCCAGGAGGGCGGTCGCCAGCCCGAGGCGCTGACGCATGCCGAGCGAGAAGCCGCCGACGCGGCGCCCGGCGACGTCGGCGAGTCCGACCAGACCCAGCACCTCGTCGACGCGGGCGCGGGGGAGCCCGGCGGCCTGCGCGTAGGCGGTGAGGTGCTTGGCGGCGGAACGGCCGGGGTGGAAGCTCGAGGCCTCGAGGGCCGCGCCCACGCTCTGCAGGGGGTTCTCAAGGTCGACGTAGCGCTTGCCGCCGATGGTCGCGGTGCCCGAGGTCGGGCGCAAGAGACCGAGCAGCATGCGCAGCGAGGTGGTCTTGCCGGCGCCGTTGGGGCCGAGGAAGCCGGTGACCTGGCCGGGCTCGATGCGCGCGGTGAGGTCGTCGACCGCCGAGACCGCGCCGAACCGTTTGGTGAGCCCGGCGAGCTCCAGGACCTGTCCGTCGGGCATACGGCACCTTTCATTCCGCGGGTGTTCAGACCATCTTCCCCGATCGGAGGCGGAAAAACCGTCATCGGGGGTCGGGACCGCCGAGATCGGTCTGTGTAACGTGGCATCGTGCACGCACAGCGAACCGACGACGACAGCGTCCTCGTGGGGGGTCGTGGCGGCCTCGGTCACCTCACGCTCAACCGGCCGCGCGCGATCAACGCCCTCGATCTCGACATGATCCGCGCGCTGAACGTGACGCTGGACCGCTGGGAGCGCGACACCGACGTCGACGTGATCCTGCTCGATGGTGCCGGTGACCGGGGCTTCTGTGCCGGCGGCGACGTGCGGGCGCTGCACGAGATGGTCGTGGGCGGCCGGGTCGACGAGGTGCACGCGTTCTTCCGCGAGGAGTACGCGCTCGACCACCGCATCGCCACGTCGGCCAAGCCCGTGGTCGCCATCGCCGACGGCGTCTGCATGGGCGGGGGCATCGGTCTCGCCGGTCACGCGGCGATCCGCATCGTGACCGAGCGTTCACGACTGGCCATGCCCGAGACGCGCATCGGGTTCACCCCCGACGTAGGCGGATCGTGGCTGCTGGCCCGGGCTCCCGGCCGACTCGGCGAATACCTCGCCCTCACCGGGGGGACGATGGATGCCTCCGACGCCCTCTACGCCGGCTTCGCCGACCACATGGTCCCGACCGCGCACCTCGAGGCGCTGTACGAGGCGCTCGAGAATCGCGCCGACCCCTCGAGCCCCACCGAACTCGTGCTGCTGTTCGACGAGACGCCCGAGCCGTCGCGCTTCGAGACCGCGCGCGAGTGGATCGACGACGCCTTCGCCGCCGACGACGTCGCGGGAATCGTGGAGCGGCTGCGCGCCCGCCCCGAGACCGAGGCGCACGAGACGGCCGAGCTGCTGGCGGCCTCGGCTCCCACGGCCCTCGCCGTCACGCTCGAGGCGGTGCGCCGGGCCCGTGCCCTGCCGTCGCTGCGCGCGGCGCTCGCTCAGGAGTACGGCCTCGTGCTGTGGTTCGCGTTCACGCAGCCCGATCTCGTCGAGGGCATCCGCGCGCAGGTGGTCGACAAGGACCGCTCGCCGTCGTGGTCGCCTGCGCGGCACGAGGACCTTCCCGCCGACCGCGTCGCCGAGGCGTTCGCGTACCAGCCGGAGCCGGAGCTGTGGTGAGGCCGGGGCGGTCATGACCGCGCGGCGACGCTGGTCGATCGGTCGGGCCCTCGACGGGTTCTTCTTCGTCTTCGCCGGCCTCGCCGCCATCTGGCTCGCCTACCTGAGCTTCACCGCGTCGTTCTCGCTCGGCTGGGCGGGGATCGCGATGGTGATCGCCTTCTGGGTGCTGCTGGCGTATCTCGTCCTGCCGCGGCTGCATCGCATCCTGACCGCGGTGTACGTGCCCGACTACTTCATGGGGCGCACCCGCACCTCCGACGGGCTGCTCGGCGATCCCGTCAACCTCGCGTTCCAGGGCGAGCGGGAGGCGATCGAGGCGGTGATGGCCGCCGCCGGGTGGATCGCCGCCGACCCCGTCAGCCTGCGCTCGTCGTGGCGCATCATCACGTCGACGCTTCGTCGGCGCAGTTACCCGCGGGCTCCGGTGAGTCCGTTGTTCCTGTTCGGGCGGATGCAGGATCTCGCCTACCAGCAGGAGGTCGCCGGGTCGCCGGCCCAGCGCCATCACGTGCGGCTGTGGAAGTGCCCCGACGGGTGGCTGCTGCCGGGCGGGCGTCGGGTCGACTGGCTCGCGGCCGGCACCTTCGACCGTGCGGTCGGTCTGTCGTTGTTCACCCTGCAGGTGACCCACCGCATCGACGCCGACACCGACATCGAGCGCGACCACATCGTCGGCTCGGTCCGCGCGGTGCCGGGGGTGACGGTCGACGTGATCCGCGACTTCTCGACCGGCTATCACTCGCGCAACGGCGGCGGCGACAGCATCACGACCGACGGGGATCTGCCGATCGTCGATGTTTCGGCGGTCGGCGTCTCGGCGGTCGACGTCGCGGCGGCGGAGGCGGGCACGTGAGCGCCCGGCGGGCCCCGCACAAGCGCGCCGCGTTCGAGCCGCTCGCCCCGGCCGTCACGGGTGCTTCCGACATGCACCGGCCCGCGGCCACCGTCGCCGGGGCGGTGCTGGTGTTCCTGCGTGCCGCCGCGGGCATGCTGTGGGCGCTCGGCGTCGCGTTCGAACTGCCGCCGTGGCTGCAGGCGGTGGCCGCGGCATCCGGAGACGCGTCCGACGGCTCGAGCCCCCTCACCCTCGCCGACTTCGACACGACGCCCGGGGTGTTCCTCGGCGTGCTCGGCTTCGTCGCGTTGGTGCAGGTGGTCTTCGGCTCGTTCGTGCTGGCGGGTGGAAACGTCGCGCGCGTCGTCGTCATGGTCATCTCGACGCTGTCGATCATCGGGTCGTTCATCGGCTGGTGGGAGTTCGGGCAAGACATCACCGTGCGCACGACCCTGCTCACGCTGAGCCTCGACATCCTCGTGCTGCTCGCCCTGTCGAGCCGCGACGCGGCGGCGTACGCGCGACGGCTGCGGCGGCGACGGCGCGAGCGGCGGCGCGATGGGTCGCGCACTCCATCTTCTCGGCGGGCGGTCGGGGCTCCCTCAGACTCGGCGGGATAGCCTGAAGGATGCCGCGCCCGTGCGGCAGGACGGATGACGCCAGTGTTCGACAGCCCCATGTCGCTTTCGGCATACGAGGTGCTCCGCGTGGCCGCCGACGTCGACGACGAAGGACTGCGCCGCGCCTACCGGGTGCGTCTGCGCGAAACCCACCCCGACACCGGGGGAGACGCCGCCCTCTTCGTGCAGGTGCAGCGCGCCTGGGAGCTCATCGGCACCCCCGAGGCGCGCGATGCGTACGACCGGGGACGCGGATCGAGCTCAGGGTCGGGTGCGACCGAATGGGGCGCCGGCTCCTCGGCATCCGCCCCCTCGCGCCCCGCCGACACCCGCCCGCGCGCGCGGTCGCACGGGCAGCCCGGTGGCTGGCGACGAGAGCGCTACCTCGATCTGATCCGCGAATGGGTGGGCCGCGGGGTCGACATCGCGGATCCGTATGATCCCGCGCTCGTGCGCTCGGCTCCCCCCGAGATCCGGCACATCCTGGCCGATGCGCTCGCCGAGGAAGAGACCGCGCGGCTCGTCTCGGAGCTCGGCATGGGCTACACCGTGTGGCACGACGTGTTCGCGGATCGCGACGGGCGCGATCCCGAGCAGAAGCTCGACCACCTCGTGCTCGGTCCGAGCGGCCTCTACGCGATGCTGAGCGAGGACTTCGGCGGCCCGGTCGGCGTGCGTCGCGGCGAGATCACCGGTCCGAACGTGTTCGGCTCGCCCGTGACCCAGCTCGTCTCTCGTGCACGCGTGATCGCCCGGTCGGCCGGCGTGCGGTTCAGCGGGGCGATGATCGTGCTGCCCGACGACGACGTGCTCGACGCCGTCACCGACCTCGGCAAGGTGCGCGGCACCCCCGTCGCCCTGGTCACCCGCAGCGCCCTGACGACCCTGTTGCGCCGCGGCATCACCGGAGCGCGGGAGGTCGGCGGCACGGAGCTGTTCGACATCCGCACCCGGCTGCAGCAGCGCGTGCGGCACGTCTGAGCGTCGCGACCCGGCCCCGGCGGTGCGCCGACGCCGTGGGCATGCCTAGGGTGGGGGCATGAGTACCGACGAGACCTCGGGTGCCTCGGCATCCGACGAGATGAAGCGAAAGTTCAAAGAGGCGCTCGCGAAGAAGAACGGCGCCCAGCAGTCGGGTCAGGCGCACCTCGACGGCCACTCGGCCGTGCAGGGCACGCACGCAGCCGTCACCAAGCGCGAGTTCCGACGCAAGAGCGGCTGAGCACCACGCTCGGCGCGGGAGGGGGCGGATGCCGATTCCGTCATCTCCCGCGCGAGAGCGGGGCCTCGAAGAAGTCCCTCTCGAGCGCCATCGAGCGGTCGTAGGCCGTGGCCATCGCCGCGCGCTCGGCCGGCGAGGCGCACCGTGCGGCGGCATCCACGAGCGTCGACGCGCGCGCCGATGAGGCCGCGAACTCCTCGTCGCCGTAGGCCGTGAGCCAATCGGCGTAGGCGTGATCGGCGTCGAAGGTGCCGCGCCAGCGCGCCCCGATGTCGGTGTACAGCGCGAAGCACGGCAGGATCGCGGCGACCAGCACGGCGTAGGAGCCCGTGGTCGAGGCCGTGTGCAGGTGATCGGTGTACGCGAGGGTCGACGCCGCGGGTGACAGTTCTCGCGGATCGACATGCGCCTGATGCAGTGCCGCCTCCTCGTCGAGGCAGGACACCGACGCGGTCGCCCAGAAACGCTGTTCGTCGACGGTGGGAGCGAGGGCCGCCACCCGGGCCAGCACGCGGGAGTACTCGCGCAGGTACAGAAGGTCCTGACCCAGGTACCAGGCGAAGGCGTCTCGGTCGAGGGATCCGGATGCCAAGCCGCGCACGAATCCGCACGCGTCGACAGCGGTCCGCACATCTGCCGTCGCCCGCCACCGCTCGGCGCTGAACGACACCTCGAGGTCGATGTGCGGACGCAGCTCGTGCAGATGGTCGATGGGGCCGTTGCCGCGTCCGACGTGCAGGTGCTCGGCGTTCTCGAGCGCACCCGTGAGCCAGCGCTTCGCGCGGGTCAGCGCGTCCGGCCACGACAGGCCGGACGCGGCGAGAGTGGCCATCGCCGACGACAGCGAGCACCCGGTGCCGTGCGTGTGGCGGGTGGCGACGCGGACCCCTGCGACCTCGTGCACGCCGGTCGCGTCGACGATGGCATCCGGACTCTCGGCCCCCGCGAGATGGCCGCCCTTCAGCAGCACGCGGGTCTGCGCGCTCGCAGCCAACGATCGGGCCTGAGCGACGGCGGCGTCCCACGTCGTCGCGCGGGGCTCGCCCACGAGCACGGCCAATTCGGCGAGGTTCGGGGTGACGAGATCGGCCCGACGGCAGAGCGACCGAACGGCGTCTTCGGCGTCGGTGTCGAGCAGGCGGTCGCCGCTGGTGGCCACCATCACGGGGTCGAGAACGACGAGGGGCGGTCGGACCTGCGCGAGCCAGGCATCGACGACCGCGACGATCGGAGCCGAGCCGAGCATGCCGATCTTCACGGCGTCGATCTCGACGTCGTCGCTCACCGCTCGCAATTGCGCTTCGAGGAACTCCGTCGGAGGAACGTGCACCGCACGCACGCCGCGGGTGTTCTGGGCGACCAGAGCGGTGACCACGGCCATGCCGTATCCGCCGAACGCGGCGATCGACTTGAGGTCGGCCTGCACGCCGGCACCGCCGGTCGGGTCTGTGCCGGCGATGCTCAGCACACGCACGCTCATGCGTCGGCCGCCCACGCGGTGCGCAGGGCGCGGACGACCGATCCCGGGTCGTCTGCTGCGCACACGGCCGATACGACGGCCACACCCGCCGCTCCGGCCCCGCGCAGCGCCGCGACGTCGCCCTCGCCGATGCCGCCGATCGCGACGCAGGGAAGAGGGGTGGATGCCGCGATCTCGGCGAATCCCTCGATGCCGAGCGGAGTGGGATGGTCGGGCTTGGTCTGCGTGGCGCGGATCACGCCGACGCCGAGGTAGTCGACGGTCCGCGCGGGCAGGGAATGTGCCACCGAGAGGTGCGCGGGGGTGTTGGCGGTCCAGCCGATGAGGGCGGCGGGACCCAGGAGGGTTCGCGCGGCGTCGACGGGCAGGTCGCTCTGGCCGAGGTGGACACCGTCGACCTGCGCACCGCGCGAGCGTGCGGCGAGCACCACGTCGAGGCGGTCGTCGACGACGAAGGCGCAGCGCCCGGCGATGACGTCGGCGAGGTCGAGGGTGCGGGCGAAGAGCTCGCCGCCCGTCGCGATCTTGTCGCGCAACTGCACGACCGTGACTCCGGCAGAGACCGCGGCATCGACGATGTCGCGCAGACGGGGGAAAGGCACGCGGTGGTCGGTGACGAGGTGCAGCGGCAGGTCGGGCATCATCGACCGCCTCCGGTACGTGCCTCGAGATCGTCGGGGCTGAGGGCGGCGAGTTCGTCGAGGAACGCCGCCGCGAACGAGCCGGGCCCCCGTGAGGAGCGGGCCGCGCGTTCCGACGCCGCCGCCCATACGGTGCTCGCAGCGACGGCGGCCTCGAACGGTGCGGTGACGGCGGCGAACGCGGCCATCGCCGCGCCGAGGGCGCATCCCCCTCCGGTGACCTGGGTGAGCAGGGCGCTGCCCCCGACGATCCGCGCCTCGCGATCGGCATCCACGATCAGGTCGATCTCTCCCGACACCGCGACCGTCGCGCCGGTGCGTCCTGCGAGGGCGACGGCCGCGTCACGCGCGTCGCTGGGGGAGTCGGTCGCGTCGACTCCGCGGCCGCCCGCCCCTGTTCCCGCGAGGGCGAGGATCTCGGAGGCGTTGCCGCGGATGATCGCCGGTCGCGCCGCGAGCAACTCGTGCGCCAGCGCCGTGCGCACGGGGAGGGCTCCGACGGCGACCGGATCCAGCACCCAGGGAGTGCCGGCGACGACGGCCTCGCGTGCCGCGTCGCGCTGCTCGGCAGTCGGGGTGCCGAGGTTCACCAGCACGCCCCCGGCGATCCCGGCGAACATCCCGGCCTCGCCGGGGATGTCGCACATCGCGGGAGCCGCGCCGAGAGCCAGGAGTGCGTTGGCGGTGAAGTTCGTCACCACCGCATTCGTGATGCACTGCGTGAGCGGCGCGGCTCGGCGCACGGCCTCGAGGGCCTCTGCGGGGGTGGACGGAGACGACGACGTGCGAACGACCATTCGCGACATCCCTTCGCTAGTACGAACTAGATCAGGTTCGACGGGTGTGTTCTCAGCCCTGGCGGGCACCCCGTGTCACTGCGGGCGACGCTAGCACGAAGGCCGCGGCCGCGATCGCGTGCGCCGGAACGTGAGGAATACCGAAGGGGTCGGACGTGCTGGGGCAGGGGCGGCTGCGCCCCGGAACGGAGCGACGTGGCCACCGCCGCCCCGCGCGGGAGCGGGCGCGGGCCTCAGAACCGCGCCGAGAACCCGCCGTCGGTGTGGAGCAGCTGACCGCTGATCCAGCGCCCCTGAGGGGAGAGCAGGAACGCCGTGATCCCGGCGATGTCGCGCGGGGTTCCCATGCGACCGAGCGCGTGATGGGGCGTCAGGGCGTCGCGGGTCTCATCGTCCATCCAGCCGGTGTCGATGGGGCCGGGGTTGACGACGTTCGCGGAGATGCCGCGAGGCCCGAGCTCTCGAGCCGCTGAGATCACGATGCGATCGAGCGCGCCCTTCGACGCGCCGTACGGCAGATTGCCGGTGGTGTGGTCGCTGGTGAAGGCGACGATGGCACCGCCCGTCTCGTCGACCTGCCGCGCGAACGCGGCGATGAGCAGCAGAGACGCCCGGGCGTTCACGGCGACGTGGGTGTCGAAGCTTTCGGCGCTGGTGTCGAGGATGCCGCTCTCGATGTCGTGGGCGTGGCTCAGCACCAGCGCGTGCAGGGGGCCACGCTCGCGGGCGATGCGCTCGATCAGCTCGGTCGGTGCCGCCGGATCGGCCAGGTCGCACGGGTAGTCGCCGGAGGCGAGCTCGCTCGTGACGACATCCCACCCCTCGTCGCGGAGGCGCGGAACGATCGCGGCCGCGATGCTGTTCGCGCGTGCGGCGCCGGTGACGAGGGCGAGAGGCATGCGTCGAGCGTACGGTGCGTGCGCGTGCGCGTGCGGGTGCGGGTGCGGGCGGGTGCGGGCGTGGGGGAGCGAGGGCGATGGCGAGGCGAGCGCGGGGGGCGCCGCTCACCAGCGCTGACGCAGCTGCCGGGCACGAATGCGGGCGGGCGTTGGCGGGTGTGATGGCGAGGCGAGCGCGAGGCCGCGGGTGCCGCTGCTCAGCGCAGGCGCGCCTGCCGGGCGCGGGCGCGGGCGCGTCTGCTCGAGGCGAGCGCATCGGCGCGGGCGCGGGTGCGCCTGCTCGAGGCGAGGGCGTGTGTTCGATGCGGGTGCGCCTGCTCGAGGCGTGCGGGGAGGGAGGAGCGCGCGCGGGGAGGAGCGCGCGCAGGGAGGCGTGGGTGCGGGGTGGTGCGTGTGTCAGAAGGGTGGGGGTGTGC